>CAVYER010000022.1:0-12249 GCA_963767515.1 uncultured Alphaproteobacteria bacterium | reverse complement strand
CATCGCCCCCGTCGGCACCCGGCTGGGTAAAGCGGCCGCCACCGAGGACGGGGGCGAAAGCGTTTTGCCGGGACTTGTTATGCCGCAGGTGCCTTTCTGGACTCTCGATACCCCCGCCGCTAAATAGCCTCCTGAAAACATCAAGCCGGACGGGGATTTAGGCCTCGCAGGCTGGAGGCCACAGCGTTTCAAAAATGAGCGGCGTCAACGATATCCGCAAAAGTTTCCTCGATTTCTTCGCCCGCAACGACCATCAGGTCGTGGCGTCCTCGGCGCTGGTGCCGCGCAATGATCCCACCTTGATGTTCACCAATGCCGGCATGGTGCAGTTCAAGAATGTCTTCACCGGTCTGGAGAAACGGCCTTATCGGCGCGCCGTGAGTGCGCAAAAATGTGTGCGCGCCGGCGGCAAACACAACGATCTCGACAATGTCGGCTATACCGCGCGCCACCACACCTTCTTCGAGATGCTCGGCAACTTTTCGTTCGGAGATTATTTCAAGGATCGCGCGATCGAGCTGGCGTGGACACTTATCACTAAAGACTTCGCGCTGCCCAAGGATCGGCTTTTGATCACCGTCTATATCGACGACGATGACGCCTTCAAACTGTGGAAGAAGATTGCGGGGCTTCCCGACAGCAAGATCATTCGCATTGCCGGCGCCGATAATTTCTGGGCCATGGGCGATACCGGACCGTGCGGGCCGTGCTCGGAAATCTTTTTCGATCACGGTGACAGGATTCCCGGCGGCCCGCCCGGCTCGGCCGACTCCGAGGGCGACCGCTTTATCGAAATCTGGAATCTCGTATTCATGCAGTACGAGCAGCTCGAGGGCGGCAAGCGCGTAGATCTGCCGCGGCCGTCGATCGATACCGGCATGGGGCTCGAACGCATTGCGGCTGTTCTGCAAGGCACGCACGACAACTACGGCATCGATCTGTTCCGCGCGCTGATCCAGACCATCGCCGATTTGACCAAGGTTTCCCCGAACGGACCGCACAAGGCCTCGCACCGCGTCATTGCCGACCATCTGCGCGCATCGGCCTTCCTGATCGCCGATGGCGTGCTGCCCTCGAACGAAGGCCGCGGCTATGTGCTCCGCCGAATCATGCGGCGGGCCATGCGCCATGCCGAATTGCTCGGCGCGAAAGAACCGCTGATGTGGAAACTGGTGCCCACGCTGACCCGCGAAATGGGACAAGCCTATCCGGAACTGCTGCGTGCCGAGGCCTTGATCACCGAGACCCTCAAACTGGAAGAAACGCGTTTCCGGCGCACGCTCGAACGTGGCCTTGCCATCCTCGACGAGAAAAGTGCCGGCTTGAAACAGGGCGCCATGTTCGACGGCGACACCGCCTTTACGCTCTATGACACTTACGGCTTCCCGCTCGACCTGACGCAAGATGCGCTGCGCGCGCGCGGCATCAGCGTCGATCTCGCCAGCTTCACCGACGCTATGGAGCGCCAGCGGGCGAAAGCGCGCGCGTCCTGGGCCGGCTCGGGCGAGGCCGCGCAGGAAACTGTCTGGTTTTCCTTGCGCGAGAAGATCGGCGCGACCGAGTTTCTCGGCTACGAGACGGAGAGCGCCGAAGGCGTGGTCGCGGCGTTGGTGAAAGACGGCAAGGAAGTTTCAGAGCTCAAGAAAGGCGACACCGGCGCGGTCGTGATGAACCAGACTCCGTTCTATGGCGAGAGCGGCGGTCAGGTGGGAGACACCGGTGAGATGCGCCGCGAGGGTGTGAAGCTCACGGTCACGGACACGCAGAAGAAAGCCGGCGACATGATCGCGCATCTGGTCAAGGTCGAGCAAGGCGCGCTCAAGGTCGGAGATCCGCTGCTGCTCGTCGTCGATCACGCCCGTCGTGGCGCGATCCGCCAGAATCATTCCGCTACACATCTCCTCCACGAAGCGCTGCGCCAGGTACTCGGCGATCACGTGGCTCAGAAGGGTTCGCTGGTTGCGCCCGACCGGCTGCGCTTCGACTTCTCGCATCCCAAGCCGATCTCCGCGGACGAGCTCGAACGCGTCGAGGATATTGCCAACGACATCATTCTTCAGAACGCGCCGGTCACGACGCGCCTCATGGCGCAGGACGATGCGATTGCGTCAGGCGCGCGCGCATTGTTCGGCGAGAAGTACGGTGATGAAGTGCGCGTGGTGGCCATGGGCGAGGGCAGCGGCAACACTCTGGGCTGGTCGGTGGAGCTGTGCGGCGGCACCCATGTGCGGCGGACGGGTGATATCGGCCTTATTTCCGTGGTCGGCGAGGCGGGGGTCGCGGCGGGCGTGCGCCGGATCGAGGCTTTGACCGGAAAAGCCGCCCGAAAGAGCGCTAATAAACAGCTTCAAGTCGTTAAAGCGGCCGCTGCGGAGCTTAAAGTGCCACTTGAAGAGATGCCCGGACGTATCGGGACGCTCATGGATGAACGCAAAAAGCTCGAGCGCGAGCTGTCCGACGCCAAAAAGAAACTGGCGATGGGCGGCGCTGGGGCAGCGGCGGGCGGCGAAGCCGTCCGACAAAAATCGACGGCAGGTCAATGGCATCAAGCTGCTGGCACGCGCCGTGTCAGGCATTGATCTTAAGCGATCTGCGCAGCATCGCAGATGATGGAAAAAGGCGGTTGGATCCGGCGTGTCGCGATTGTCGGCCTGGCCGAGGACGGAAAGGCCGGCATTGTTGTGGGCGTGACTTCCGATGGACCTCCCAAATTCAATGCTGTTCAGATCGTCCAGGATGGCGCGGAGTGATCGGTGGATAGGCGGCGGCGGTCGACCCGATATGGCGCAGGGTGGGGGATCAACCGACCCCCAAGGCGATCGAAGAAGCGTGTGACGATAATTAAAGGCCAACGCTAGGTGTCAGTGCCTAGTCATCCGTGGCGCAACCTCCAAGAGCAATTAATTCTACAAAACGACGCCGCCATTGATGCGTCGCGATTTCGCGCTAGGATTGTTGTCGATGGCCGAATTCCATTTCACCAGCTGGCTACGTCAAGTTGTGCCGGATGGTCCGTTGCAGGCCACAGGCGCGACGGTCGGCGATGCGCTTGATGGTCCTGTTCAGCGAACGCCCCCATGTGCGCGGCTATGTGATCGACGAGCAGGGTCGGCTGCGAAAACATGTCTGCATTTTCGCTGACGGCGTGCGGCTGCCGCATCAAGCGGCGTTGAGCCAGACCATTCGCGCCGATTCCACACTGTATGTGATGCAGGCTTTGTCGGGGGGCTAGCCCATGATCCGGAGCGAATTGACATGAGTGATCGCATGCTGGTCGCGACCCGCAAGGGCCTCATCTCATTCGCGCGAAAAAATGGCGGGTGGACGATCACGCGCACGGACTTCCCAGGTGTCGCGGTAACGGCAACACTTTACGACAAGCGCGACGACACGCTTTACGCCATGCTCAAGCACGGGCATTTCGGCAGCAAGCTCCACCGCTCCGATGATGGCGGTCGATCATGGACCGAATTGCCAGCGCCTGCCTTTGCATCGGACGCCGCCGGTGCGCCCGCGCTGTTCCAGGTCTGGACGCTTGAAGCCGGAGGCGCGAATGAAGTCGGGCGGCTGTGGGCCGGGGCGCTACCGGCGGGTCTTTTCTTTTCCGACGATCGCGGTGAGACGTGGCAACAGGTGATGTCACTTTGGGATGTGCCGGAACGTGCAAAGTGGTTTGGCGGCGGCTACGACGATGCAGGCATCCACACAATTTTGTCGGACCCGCGTGATCCCGCACGGGTTTTTGTTGCGATCTCGTGCGGCGGCGTCTGGGAAACGCGCGACAGCGGCAAGAGCTGGTCATTGCTCGGCGAGGGATTGGTGGCAACCTATATGCCGCCGGAGCAGGCGGGGGTGCGCGAAAGTCAGGATCCGCACCGGGTTGCGCGCTGCACCGCCGCGCCTGACACGATGTGGATGCAGCATCATTGCGGCATCTTCCGTTCGACCGATGCCGGCGCGACCTGGACGCAGCTCAAATTGCCCGTCGACGATTTCGGCTTTGCAGTGATCGCGCACCCGAAGGACCAGCAGACGGCCTGGTTCGTCCCCGCCATCAAGGACGAGTTGCGTGTGCCGCGCGACGGCGCGCTCGCCGTGACCCGCACGCGCGATGGCGGCAAGACCTGGGAAAGCCTCGCGGATGGTTTGCCGCGGCGCGATGCCTATGACCTGGTTTACCGCCACGGGCTTGATGTCGATAATACGGGGACCGGCCTTGTGATGGGCTCGACCACCGGCAGCCTTTGGGTCAGTGACAATGCCGGAGAGAAATGGCAGCTAATCAACGCGCATTTGCCGCCGATTTACGCGGTCCGTCTTTACTAGACGCACGGCGCGTGGTTGATCGACCGCAAATCGGCGCCAGCACAACCGTGTATTGATATCCTCACGATTCCAGCAGGGTGATCCGCGGCATGGCACGTTACCGCCTCAGGGATTTGCGCAGACGCATTTATCAGGTGCTCGAGCAGGGACCGGTCGGCGACCACCTCAGCAGGTGGGTCGACCGGTCGCTGGTCGCATTGATCATCGTGAATTTGGTCGCGGTGGCGCTCGAATCGATACCGGCCTATGCGGCGCAATACGCGAACATCTTCGCGCTCATAGAGTATTTTTCGCTTGTCGTATTCACGGCTGAATACGGCTTGCGGCTTTGGTCTGCGGTCGAGCACGGTCCTATTCAGCATTTGCCGCCCATGCGCGCGCGCATGAAATACGCGCTCAGCGCGGCCGGCATCGTCGACCTCATTGCGGTGCTGCCATTCTGGTTCGCCATGCTGGTCCCGGGTGAGCTGCGCGTGATCCTGGTGTTCCGCATCGTGCGCTTTCTCAAGATCGCGCGCTATTCGCCGGCCATGCGCTCGCTTCTAGAGGTGCTGTACCGCGAGCGCCGGGCGCTGGTCGGCTCCTTTGCGATCCTCATCGGCACCGCGCTAGTCGCGGCCGCGCTGATGTATCTCGCGGAGCGCCACGTACAACCGGACAAGCTCGGTACAATCCCGGACGCGTTATGGTGGGCGATCGTCACGCTCAGTACCATCGGCTATGGCGACGTTGTGCCGGTAACCGTGCTCGGCAAATTGGTTGCGATTGCAAGCGTGTTTCTTGGGATGATCATGATCGCGCTGCCGGTCGGCATCATCGCTACCGCCTTTGCCGACCAGATTCATCGTCGAGAGTTCATCGTCACCTGGGGGATGATCTCGCGCGTGCCGTTGTTTGCCGAGCTCGATGCCGTGGAAATTTCAGATGTCATGGAATTGTTGCGCGCCCGGGTGGCTGAAGCGGGCGAAATCATTACGCGCGCGGGCGATCCCGCGCATTCGATGTATTTCATCGCCTCCGGCGAGGTCGAGATCGTGATCAAGGGTAAAAAGGAACCCGTGCGTCTCGGCGCTGGCCAGTTCTTCGGCGAGGTGGCGGTCCTGCGCCGCGCCCGTCGATCTGCCACTGCAACCGCGCTCGTCCGCACCAACCTACTGGTGCTCGACGCGCACGACCTGCGCGCATTGATGCAACGCGATCAACGCATCGCCACACGCATCAAGGACGTGGTGGAAAAGCGCGTTGGCCGCGAGATCGTGTCGGCAAAGGGCGATATCGTTGTGGAAGAGATCAAGTAAGGTCGGTCGGCGGCACCTAAGCCTTCGACTTCCACCAGACGAGCCCGGCAGCGTAAATGGTTACGGCGATACCGAACGCGTAAGTGGCAATGGTCAAGCTGAGGACATAGAGAGCCTCATTTTGCCCTACTTTGTAGCCTGGTGCCCGCGCTGCAATCGAGTGACCGATCCATGCCCACGCCAGAATGGCGGCAAACAGCAGGATAAATATCATCACCCAACGCCAAGAGGCGGTGACAATTGTCAGGCCAAGAAGGATGGCAAGAAAGACGAGCGACAGAGGCAAAACAAAGAGCAGCAGGTCAAACATCGTTGCACGGCCTCATGACCTCAGCTTGTCATCGCCGGGCTTGTCCCGGCGATCCCGATTAAAGTGGCATAGCCGTGCCACTCTAAGCGAGATGGCCGGGACAAGCCCGGCCATGACAGGGATTTGCCTGAACGCCTAAGCGCCCATCGCCTTCTTCAGGTTTTCGTCCACTTTGTCGAGGAAGCCGGTGGTGGAGAGCCACTTCTGGTCCGCGCCAACGAGCAGCGCCAGATCCTTGGTCATGAAGCCTGCCTGAACCGTGTCGACGCAGACTTTTTCGAGCGTGGCGGCGAATTTCGCCAATGCCTGGTTGTTGTCGAGTTTGGCGCGATGGGCGAGGCCGCGCGTCCAGGCAAAGATCGAGGCGACCGAGTTGGTCGAGGTCTCCTTGCCCTTCTGATGCTCGCGGTAGTGACGCGTGACCGTGCCGTGCGCGGCTTCCGACTCCACGATCTTGCCGTCAGGCGTCATCAGCACCGAGCTCATCAGGCCGAGCGAGCCGAAGCCCTGCGCCACGATGTCCGACTGAACGTCGCCGTCGTAGTTTTTGCAGGCCCAGACATAGCCACCGGACCACTTCATCGCGGCTGCCACCATGTCGTCGATCAGACGGTGTTCGTAGATAAGCTTCCTCTTGTCGAATTCCGCCTTGAAGTCCTTGTCGAAGACCTCCTGGAAGAGATCCTTGAAGCGGCCGTCATAGACCTTGAGGATGGTGTTCTTGGTCGACAGGTACACGGGATAGCCGCGCGACAGGCCGTAGTTGAACGACGCGCGCGCGAAGTCGCGGATCGAGTCATCGAGATTGTACATTGCGAGCGCGACGCCCGAAGTCGGGAATTCAAAGACTTCATGCTCGACCTTCTTGCCTTCCGGCGTGACGTAGCTCAACGTCAGCTTGGCCTTTTCCGGTACCCGAATATCGGTCGCGCGGTATTGGTCGCCGTAGGCGTGGCGCCCGATCACGATCGGCTGCGTCCAGCCCGGCACAAGGCGCGGAACGTTCTTGCAGATGATCGGTTCGCGGAAAATCACGCCGCCGATGATGTTGCGGATTGTGCCGTTAGGCGAACGCCACATCTTCTTGAGGTTGAATTCCTTCACCCGCGCCTCGTCCGGGGTGATGGTGGCGCATTTCACTGCGACGCCGACCTCCTTGGTCTTGTTCGCCGCGTCGATGGTGATCTGATCGTCGGTCTCGTCGCGCTTCTGGACGCTGAGGTCGTAGTAGAGGAGGTTGATATCGAGATAGGGGTGGATCAGCTTGTCCTTGATCAGCTGCCAGATAATGCGGGTCATCTCGTCGCCGTCCATTTCGACGACGGGATTTGCGACTTTGATCTTCGCCATTGCGGGTAAAACCTTTGAGAGTTGCGCGGACAGGAAGGAAAGGCTTCCGGCGCGCGCCCTATAGCACCCCGTTTCGGGCGGCGAAAGCGGCGATTTCCGGTATTGTTTCCTGGAGGCGGTGTGCGGGCTATACCGCGCGCGCGGAGGATTGCATGCCGGGTGCCGGTACCGACAAAACCAAGCGCTGGATCGAGACGCCGGGGCCAATCGTCATTCTGGTCGAGCCGCAGCTCGGCGAGAACATCGGTGCGGCGGCGCGCGCCATGGCCAATTTCGGGATTTCGCGGCTGCGGCTGGTCAAGCCGCTCCAGGGCTGGCCAAACGAGCGGGCGCGGGTGATGGCGGCCGGTGCCGACCGCATCCTTGATAGCGTTGCGCTTTTTGACAGCCTCAATGACGCGATTGGCGATTGCAACTTTGTGCTCGCCACCACCGCGCGCAATCACGATCAGGCGAAGCCGGTGGTATCTGCGGAAACCGCGGCGTCGGAAATGGTGCCGCGGGTGGCCGCCGGCGAAAGCGTCGCCATTGTGTTCGGGCGGGAGCGCATCGGACTTGAAAACCACGAGGTCGCGCTCGCCGATCGCATTGTGACTTTGCCGGTCAACCCGGCCTTTGCTTCGCTCAATCTGGCGCAGGCGGTCGTGGTCGTCGCCTACGAATGGTTCAAACGTGCGGGCGGTGGCGAATTGCCATTTTCCATGCCGGAAAAATCACCGCCGGCGCCCAAGCAGCAACTCGATGCGTTCTTTACCGATCTCGAGCGTGAGCTGGAGCGTGTCGAGTTTTTCCGGCCCGAGGAAAAACGCGGCACCATGAGCGTGAACCTGCGCAATATTTTCCAGCGCATGGCGCCGACGCAGCAGGACATCCGCACGCTGCACGGGGTGATGAATGCGATCGCACAGGGGCGCAAAGGGCCTGCGCGCGGCGGCGTGTTGGATGCGGGAGAGGCTCAGAAGCTCCGCGATCTCATTGCCGGCGGTGGCCGTGTGCCGGGCGAGCGCACGCCGGCGCGCGGGCTCGCGCGCTTGTTGCGGCGCAATCCGACAGAAGCCGAACGCATATTGTGGCAGGCACTGGTGAATGACCGGCGTTTCGCCGGCCGGGGCTTCAAGCGGCAGGTGCCGATCGGGCCGCACATCGCTGATTTCGTTTCATTCCCGCTCAAGTGCGTCATTGACCTCGTGCCGGCGGCCGAGCCTGAGGAGGCGGCGCGAACGCGTGCCGAGCGGCGCACTTATCTGGCCGAGCGGGGATATCGCGTGTGTGAGGTGAGGGCGGTGGAGGTGGGGAAGGATGTGGCGAAAGTGCTGGATGGTCTCGCTACCTGCGTTTTCTGAGCGTCATGTCTCGGCCTCTCCGTCGTCATTGCCGGGCTTGACCCGGCAATCCATGATGAATTGAAACCGGGTTCAGCCGTAAGGCTTGTATTTCCGGCGCGTCGTCATGGATGCCCGGGTCAAGCCCGGGCATGACCAATACTGAAATCAACCGCTCGTCCCCGCGAAGGCGGGGACCCAGTCTTTCAGTCTTTATAGTGTGGCTCCTGGATTCCCGCTTGCGCGGGAATGAGCGGAGCGTGGGTCCAATTACCCCTTCAACGCCTTCAATTGCGCCACAGTCGCCTCGCGCAAAGTGGTCTGGTCATTGCCCGCAACAATGAAACGGAAGCCGCGTTTGGCCATCGCCAGCGCGCCGGCGACATCGCGACAGTAGATTCCGGGAATCTTGCCCGCCTTCTTCGCCGCGGCGCATATCCTGTCGATGGCCTGCTCGACCTTGGGCGCACGCACGTCCTGCGCGGCGCCGCCACTGAGCGCTATAGAAAGGTCATAGGGACCAATAAACAGTGCATCGATGCCCGGTGTCGCTGCGATGGCGTCGACGTTGTCGAGCGCGGTTGCGGTTTCGATCATCGCGAGCGTCAGCGTGCCGTCGTTGGCCTCACGCATATAGTCGACGGGTGCGGTGCGGCCTTGCAACGGCATAGCACGGATTGGACCCCAGCTGCGTTCGCCGAGCGGCGGATATTTCGCGGCCGCCACAAAGTGGCGTGCATCGGCGGCGCTGTTGATCATCGGCGCAATGATCGCCTCGGCGCCGAAGTCGAGCGCGCGCGACACCAGCGCGAAATCGCCGTGCGGTACCCGCACCATCGGCGCGGCCTCGGCATGATTGACTCCACCGACACCGGCGATGAGTGAGGCGACATCCCACAGCCCATGCTGCGCGTCGAGTACGATGGCGGCAAAACCTTCGCGCGCGAGCGTTTCCGCAACGATGGGTGAGCCGATCATGCACCAGGCAGCGTAGACCGTTTCGCCCGCGCGCAAGCGCCTGGCGAGAGCGAAAGCCGAGGTTTGTGTCATCGTCGCCCCTCAACCGTCATTCCGGGGCGCGAACGAAGTGAGCGAACCCGGAATCCAGAAACAATTCGTCGCGCGCAATTGGATTCCGGGTCCGGCCCTTCGGGCCGTCCCGGAATGACAAAGAGGCTAACCGCTCTTCTTGATCTGCTCGATCGCCGCCGCCAGCAGTTCGGTCATCTGCGCGCGCACCTGCTGCTCGGTGATGCCCTTCGGCTGCAGATCCTTGAGTACCTTGCGCACGACGTCGTCGTCGCCGCCTTTCTCGAATTCGGCCAGAACGACCTCTTTGCCGTAGGCTTCGGCGTCGGCGCCCGATTTCCCGAGAATTCCGGCTGCCCACAGCCCAAGCAGCTTGTTGCGGCGGGCTATTGCTTTAAATCGAAGTTCCTCGTCATGCACGAATTTCTTCTCGAAGCCTTCTTCGCGCTTGTCGAATGTCGTGGTCATACCGGCCTCATTGAACAACTTGAATTGCACATGATCTTACCCGAAAACCGGTGCCCATCCCCGATCGAGTTGAGGACAAGCTTTTCGGGATCATGCGCGGGCGATACTTAAAATCGTTTGCATACTCTCATTGCCGCCTTGCATATCGCCGCAGGAGCGTCAAGGCAACAACGGGCAGCGTTTTTGCGGCGAAAATACGGAGTGGAAAACACGGGCGTGGCGTGATTGTGCTGCCTGTAGCGATCGGCTAGGTTGAATCTGTGTTCGGGCTGCTGGCGCTGCCAGCGCTCCCAGTCCGGTCCCGCAGCCGCGGATCTTGCAAAGTCGCACAATAAGGAGCCACGGCAATCCGATGGATTTTCACAAATCACGGTACACTCCCATGAGCCGCCGTCGCCGCATTTATGAGGGCAAGGCGAAGGTCCTTTATGAAGGCCCGGAGCCGGGAACGCTGATTTAGCATTTCAAGGACGACGCAACCGCCTTCAACGCCAAGAAGCACGAAGTCATTGAAGGTAAGGGCGTCCTTAACAACCGGATCTCCGAATACGTATTCCAGCACCTGAACGACATCGGGGTGCCGACTCACTTCATTCGCCGGCTCAATATGCGCGAGCAGTTGATCCGCGAAGTGGAGATCATTCCGCTCGAGGTTGTGGTGCGTAACGTCGCCGCAGGTTCCCTCGCGCAGCGCCTCGGCATCGAAGAGGGCACGCAACTCCCGCGCTCGATCATCGAGTTCTACTACAAGAACGACAAACTCAACGATCCGATGGTGTCGGAAGAGCACATCACCGCATTCGGCTGGGCTTCACCGCAGGAAATCGACGACATCATGGCGCTGGCCATCCGCGTCAACGACTTCCTTTCAGGCCTGTTCCTTGGCGTCGGCATCCGTTTAGTGGACTTCAAGATGGAAACCGGCCGGCTCTGGGAAAACGATGTGATGCGCATCGTCGTGGCCGACGAGATTTCGCCCGACAGCTGCCGGCTGTGGGACATCAAGACGAATGACAAGCTCGACAAGGACCGCTTCCGCCGCGATCTCGGCGGTTTGCTCGAGGCCTATACCGAAGTTGCCAAGCGCCTCGGCATCATGAGCGAAGGCGAGCGGCCGCAGGGCACCGGACCGGTGCTGGTGAAGGGCTGATTGTCCGGCCGAATTGGCGGCCGCGAAACAAAAACTCCGTCATGCCCGGCCTTGTGCCGGGCATCTACGTCTTTACTTCTTTTCAACAAGTAAGTCGTCGTGGATGGCCGGGACAAGCCCGGCCATGACGCTTGAAAACTTATCGCTAGAACTTGTAGGCCAGTCCAATCAGTCCCAACATCAGCCGGTTGCTGAACTCGCCTCTGTAGCCGTTGCTGATGCAGCCATTGAAGTCTGGAGCTCCCGACACGCCGCAGCTAACGCTGGCCTTGCCGAGATCGACGTATCGAAATTCTGCGCGCGCGGTCCAGTGCTGAGAGAGCATGTGCTCGATGCCAGCACCCGCTGTCCAGCCGACCTTTGTTTGACTTTGGACGAACGAAGTGTGGACGTTGGTGAGAGGCACCGAAGTTAAATCGACGCTATTCTTGACGTGGCTGAAGGCGATGCCGCCGGTGAAGTAGAGCAGCGTTGCATCGAAAGCTAGGCCTGCGCGTCCCCGAAGGGTCGCGAGCCAATTGACGTCGTATGACGTTGAAACAGGATCGCCGCCAAGGTCGAAAGCTACACCGGCTCGGTCACTCTTTGCGCCGATCCAGCTCCAGTCACCTTCAATGCCATAAACGAAGCGGCCGTTCTGTAAATTGTATCCGAGCAGTCCGCCAACAGCGCCACCTGCTTTTTGGTCGTCTAGGTGTGTCACGACGTCGTTATTGATGAAACCGCTGTCACTAAACGACGTCTTGTTGCTGGCTATGCCGCCTTGCACGCCCACATAGACGCCGCTCCACGTCGCCACCGGCACCGGCGAGTACATCGGCCCTTTAGCCGGCATCGCCGGAGGCATATCAGCCGCACGGGTGACGCTCGTCAGCGCGACCATCGATACTGTGGCCAGCAAAAATTTTTTCATGAGTTCCAATCCCTGCCGCGCGCTGAATCCGACCTCTTGCTTGCCACGCTCTTTTTCTTTGTGCGTCACCTGATTGGATGACG
>CAVYER010000021.1:0-136360 GCA_963767515.1 uncultured Alphaproteobacteria bacterium | reverse complement strand
TTGCCCCGCAATAGCGGATATTGCGGATGACTTGAGTAAAAGTTGGAACCTAATTTAACGCCGAAGCTTTTCTTATTAGAGCGCGGTTTTTTGATATCGAAATCACCGATGCCTCAATCGGGAGTTGGTGAAGAATATTTTTTACATAATAGGTGTCGTGGTCGTCGTACTCTTCGTTGCGGGCTACTTCGGACTGCACGTCTGAACAGACGGTTCGGCGCTACATTGTGACATGGCAAGCGCTTCGCGAAGGCTCAAACACATAGATTTGCTTCTCGGCAGCAGTGTCCTGGGAGCACTTCTGTTTATCAATCGGTGGTACCTTCTTGTGGCTGGTATTGTGAAATTAATTGGATCAGATCGCCTTCCGCTTCCTGCGCCAACCAAGGAGAACCAACACGCCGAGGCCGGTGGCGAACAGCGGGAGTACGGCGGGCATCGGCGTGCGCGAGTAGAATCGAGGCATCGCCGCTCGGCGAACAAAAACCCCGGGCAAACAGCCCGGGGTTTCCAATTTGTCAGTTTGCGTATCCGCTCAGACCGGGCGTGTAACGCCTAGAAGAAACGGTAGTTCACACCAACCAAAACAGTAGTCTCGGTCGCTTTGGTCGTGACCGGGAAGATAACGCCACCCGCTGTCACGCTGCCAGAGTTCGAGCCGAAGTCCATGTAATTTCCTTCCAGAAACGCCGACCAGTGCGGGGCGAACATCCATTCAACACCACCGCCAATCGTCCAGCCTGTTCTGGTGTTCGAGGTCTGGCCGAATTGGACACCACCAACCGTTACGTCTGTACTTGTATGTGCCCATGCGCCGCCGCCCTGAAAGTAGAGCAACCAGGCGGGCATCACTGCATAGCCAAGGCGCGCCGTAAGGGTGTCGAACCATTGATTGTTGAAGTTAGCAACGGCTGGCGTGCCTCCGAATGCAGTTGCCGGGAATGTTCCGCTCTTATCGTTGCTTGTCCCATCAAACATGTTGCGGATACCGACCACAAATCCGCCGCTGAATTGGTAATCGCAGCCAATCTGACCGCCGCCGGCAAAGCCAGAACCGTCTCCGGAGACTTCTGCGCCGGTAGAAATATCGGTAGCGCGCGTCCTGTTCTGGACAGGCGACCAAATTGTAAACCTTCTGATGTCCGCTTTGTGTCATTGGCGGGCCGACGGCCATCGAATTGCGATGCCCGCTTTACCCCCGAAAGCGGACATGGATCGGCAGCGGCAGAATGTCTGCAAAGTGCCAATAGCGAACTCTGCATCGCCTCAAACGAAGCAACCATGACCGTGCTTGTATTCTTGCCTGAGCCGCAGGGGCACAAAGCATTGCGGCGGATGTCGCCGCTTGTCACCGGGTTGCTATGTACGACAACGGCCGCTCGCTGCTTATCCTCGAACTGGCGTTGAAGTATGTGCAATTGCGCGTGGGCTATCAAATTGAAAGGATCGACCTTTCCGGTCCAATTAATCAGCCGTCGCCACTCGTCTTCAGCCGTCGCAGCCGTTTCAAACATCGTATCTAAGGCAAATAGCAAACGTGAGGTCGAAACGGAATGGCGTGAAGTTAACTCGGAATTGCGCGAGTTCCCCGAGCCAAACCCCGAAGTGCCGGTTCGTATCGATGCCCCATTTGGCAATATCGCCCGCAAAAATTTCGAAGCGAATTCTGGATCTAATCGCCGATAGTGCTTCAAGACCTGAAAGTATTCGAACACCGCGCGCAATGCGGTGTCGCGCCGCAGCGCACCCATGTTGCGGTTATTGTCAAGTTTTCGGAAGGCGGTCAGTTCGGCTTGCATTACATAGATGTCATGCTTCATGCAGAGTCTGACCGACATATCGAGGTCGGGAAGGTTCGCTAACCGCGGATCCAACAACCCGGCCTCGTCAGCACCGAGCGCCGTATCATTACCGTCGGGAAGCAAAGGCAGTTTCCATATAGAAAGAATTGCCGAAGCCATTCCCCTGGCTTGGACGGGGGATGGGAAAATGGGAACGTAAACTCCCTATATCCATCAGCTAGTGGTTTGCCGCGCTCATCAATCAAATGCGGCATACCAAAAACAGCACCAATATCAGGGTTCGCCTCCAGAAATGCGACTTGCCTTTCCAACTTGTCGGGCAGGAAGAAATCGTCTGAATTTAATCGGGCGATATATTTCCCGGATGAACGCCGGATCGCCGAATTGCCTGCTACGACGCCGCCGCGGTTCTCCGGGAAGACCTCTAACTTAATTCGTGGGTCCACAAATTTACGGATGACATCGGGCGTTCCATCGCGCGATCCATCATCAGTGACGACAATCTCGAAGTCCTGGAATGACTGGTCGAGAATGCTTTGAATTGCCTCGCCCACGAAGGCCGCGTGATTGTACGACGGCATTACGATGCAAACGCGTGAACTCATAAATGTGAATTATATACACTTTAGTATTATTATACACCAATCAAGTTGGGACCATATATTGTTGCCAACGCGACCGATTGACCTCGTTTTGTTTGAGACTGATCCTGTGCGTGCCAGCGCGGCGCATGCCCAAGGTGTTTCCAGATTTATTTTCGACGTCGAAACTCGCGGAAAAAGTGATCGGCAGCGCACATTCGACACCGATATTTCAGCCGCTTCTCTCGATGACCTATCATCTTTTGCGGCCAAGAGCAAAATCCGGCCGATCTGTCGTCTCGAATTCGTGGCACGACCGCACCGAATTCGACATTGAGCGAGCGATCGCGGGCGGCGCGGGCGAGCTGCTATTCCCGATGGTGTGTACAGTCGCAGAAATCAAAGACTTGCTCGCCTTGGTCGCGGAACGTTTGCCATCCGGGATCATGATCGAAACCAAGGAGATTCTGGATTGTGCCTCAGAGATTGGTCGAATGCCGTTGAGCAGAGTCTATGTTGGATTGAATGATCTCATGATTTCGCGGGGTGGCTGAATCTCTTCGAGCCAATGATTGACGGCACTGTTGACAGAATTCGCAGCCAGATCGGCTCCTTGCCATTTGGCGTCGCCGGGGCCACGCGCGTCGACGGCGGCTCTCCGGTTCCTTTTCGACTTCTGCTTTCGGATATGGCGCGGATCGGCACCGATTTCACGATGCTGCGCCGGTCATTCCACCGCGACGTAAAGCCTGACGAGATCGGGATCGCAATCCAGGGCATTTTAAAACTTTGGCGGGATCTTTCAGGCGCGGACGCAGTCCGAAGTTTCTCGTGACCGTGCAGCATTCACTGCAGTCGTTTCTGGTTTGGGTAACGAGATCAGACGGTAATCTTAAAGAAACTTCGTAGATATTCCGAAATCCAATCAGGTGCGCGCACCCGGCGATCCTCTTTTGACGTCCGTCGCAAACAACGCCCGTTCTATGTCCGCTCTGGGTCATTAGCGGACATTCAGAAAAGGCAGTGTCAGGTCAGCTTTTGCCCGCGAAAGCGGACATGGGCCGGAATATTGGCTGAAAGAGACGGCCGGCCCTAACGCGTTGTGCGGTTAAGCGCTCTTGCAGTTGCGCGCGGCGCGGCGTTAGCCTTGGCGACCATGGGCGCAATCGATAACTCAATTCTCCCAACGGTAGCCGACATCGAGGCGGCGGCAAAGCGGCTTGCGGGCGTTGCGGTGCGCACGCCTCGACATGGCCGGAGCATTTGCTGGAAGAGACGGCCGGCCCCAACGCGTTGTGCGGTTAAGCGCTCTTGCAGTTGCGCGCGTCGCGGCGTTAGCCTTGGCCACCATGGGCGCAATCGATAACTCAATTCTCCCGACGGTAGCCGACATCGAGGCGGCGGCAAAGCGGCTTGCGGGCGTTGCGGTGCGCACGCCTCTGATCAATGCGCCGGTGCTCGATGAAGCGCTCGGCGCGCGCGTTTTCCTCAAGGCGGAAACGTTGCAACGCACCGGTTCCTTCAAGTTCCGCGGTGCCTACAACAAGATTTCCTCGATCCCGCCGGAACGGCGCGCCGCCGGGGTCGTGGCCTATTCCAGCGGCAATCATGCGCAGGGCGTAGCGGCGGCCGCCCGCCTGCTTGGCATGCGGGCCGCGATCGTGATGCCTAGCGATGCGCCAAAGGCGAAACGCGACCGCACATTGGCGCTGGGCGCCGAGGTCGTGCCTTACGATCGCAATTCGGAGGATCGTGCCGCGATCGCCAAGAAAATCATGGCCGAGCGCAATGCGACGCTGGTGCCACCTTACGATGACCCGCTCATCATTGCGGGGCAGGGCACCATCGGCACCGAAATTGTCGAGGATCTGGCACGGCTTTCGCTCAAGCCCGATATCGTGGTCATTGGAGCGTCGGGCGGCGGGCTCGCAGCCGGGATCTCGTTGGGCATGAAATCGCGGGTTCCATCGGCAAAATTCTATGTCGCCGAGCCCGAGGGTTTTGACGACACGATACGTTCGTTCGCCAGCGGCAAACGTGAAGCCAATCCGCGCATGAGTGGCACAATTTGCGATGCGTTGATGAGCAATACGCCGGGCGAGCTGACGTTCCCCATCACGCGCGATCTGATCGGGCAGGGCACGACCGTCAGCGATGCCGAAGTCGCGCGCGCGGTCCGCTATGCATTCAATGAGTTGAAGCTGGTGGTCGAGCCTGGCGGCGCCATCGGTCTGGCGGCCTTGCTGGCAGGCAAGCTGGAGGTCAAAGGCAGGATCGTGGTTGGCGTTCTTTCGGGCGGCAATGTCGATGCCGATCTCTTCGCGCGACTGATCACCGCGGTGTGATGGTGCGGCCGCTTACGTAAACAGCGCCAGGCGCTCTTCTTCGCTCATGGCCATGATCGACGCCAGCGGACCCGCTGGTTTCGACGGTTTCGTAACCGTGGCGGTTGGCGCAGGCGGCGATATCGCTGCTTCGATTTTCAGTACGTCGATTTTGATCGCCGTCGGTTTAACGTCCGGCACGGGCGGTGGCGGCCCGACAAATGCCACCTCCTCCATGATGGCCTCTCTGCGCACAAGAGTGATCGGCGGCAGCGGTGTGAAAAGCGGCGAGGGGATTGGCAATTCCGGCTGCTCGGGCGTCGGCACGACGGCAAGATGCGCTCGCTCGACGGGTTCCTTTGGTTCGTCTTTTGATGCTTGTTTTGATTCTTGCGGCAAACTTGATTGGGTGACTTCGGCCGGCGGCGAACTTTCCACTTGTGCTAAAGCCACAATGGCGGTGATGCGGCGCGCGACCAGCGCGACCAGTTCCGCGAGCTTTGTGGCTTTGGTGGTAACGATGCTCGCCTCAAGCTCGCTTTGTGCCGCGGTAATCTCATCGAGCAGCGCGCGCAATTCCGATTTGATCGTGTCAGTGACTTTTGGCGCTGTATTGGCCGCAACGGTTTGCTGCAATTGCGTGATCGCAGCGAGTAACCGCTCGGTATCGGCGTTACGATTTCGCCGGGTATATTCTGTGAGAAAGGCGCGGCCGCGCGCGCTCGCAGACAGCGCCGCGCAGAATGCTTTGTAGTCGCCGTCATCGGGCGCGTCTGGCTCGGGTTGGCCCGCCCGCGCCGTGGTCTCGGTCGCCATGTGCAATCCCTGCGGGGCCGTTTATCAATCATGTGGCTTGATTCGGCCAGCGCTGCTTCGCCCCCGCGGGCGCGGTGAAGGCCGGAAGTTGATGTTCCGACAATGCCTTAGGTGGAGCCAAACGGGCGCCATGCGGCCTGCACGCGCGACATTTTTGGGCTTCGTGCCGCGCCTCGCGGCCTTCTATGCCGCATTGTTTATTTTGCCCGGCATCCAGATGCCGTTCTTCCCGGTCTGGCTCAAGGCCAAGGGTTTGGACCCCAAGATGATCGGCATTGTCCTCGCCGTGCCGATGGTGGCGCGTGTCCTGGCCATACCGGTCGTGACGCGCGCAGCCGACCGGCGCGACGCCATACGGGCCGCCATGGTGCTCGCCTGCGTGGCGAGCGTTGCCGGCTACACTTTGGTCGGTCTGTCGTCTGGCGCCATTGCAATTTTGATCGCCTATACGTTGACGTCACTGGCTTCGACGCCGGTGATGCCGCTCTCCGAAACCTATGCGCTCAAGGGCCTTTCGGCGCGCGGGCGAGCCTACGGGCCGGTGCGGCTGTGGGGTTCGTTTGCCTATGTCGTCGGGAATTTCGCCGCCGGATTTGCAGCCGATGCCATGCCGGCGCGCGATCTCATCTGGCTGATGGTGGCGGCGACGGTTCTGCTCGCGCTTGCCGCCTCGACGCTACCGTCGCTTTCATCGCCGCCACATGATCCTGACGCGCCATCACGACCGCGGCAGCAATTATTGCGCGATCCGGCGTTCATCGCGGTGCTGGCGGCCGCAGGCCTCATCCAGGCGAGTCACGCTTTCTTCTACGGCTTCTCGGCGGTGCAGTGGCGCGCTGCTGGTTTCGACGGCATCGTTATCGCTGCACTGTGGGGGCTCGGCGTGTCGGCAGAGATCGTGCTGTTCGCGATGCAGGCGCGGCTGCCGCCATTCTTTGAACCGACTGTGCTGCTGTTGGTGGGTGCGTGCGGCGCCGTAATACGCTGGGTGGGGATGGCGCTCGACCCTCCCGCGTTCATGTTGCCATTTCTGCAGGTGCTGCACGCGTTGTCATTTGGCGCGACCCACCTCGGCGCGCTGATGTTTTTGATGCGCCGTGTGCCGCCCGGTCAGGCGGCAACCGCGCAAGGGTATCTTGCGATTACGCTCGGGCTGGCGATGGCCGCCGCGACGGCCGTGTCCGGATTGCTGTACGACGATTTCGGCAGTCGCGCCTATATGGCGATGGCGTTAGTGGCCTTCGCTGGAGGCGCTTGCGGACTCATAGCGCACCGGATGCGGCACGCGCCGTTGCGCTGAGCGCGTTTGGGTACGCGGGTCCCGATCACAGCTTGCCACGATGCCGCCCAGCGCGTGACCCTCGAGGAAGATCATCTTGCGCGACAATCCTCCGTGGCTACTGATCCATCGCCGCACCGACGGCGGGTATATGTCCCAAAGCGCTTGCGTGCCGAGCGGGCTCGTCACCGGCCGGCCGTTATTGTCCGGCATCCAGGCCGCGTGAAAGCCGAAGCGTGCGTGCTGCGTGGCGCAGATTCTTTCGCGCGGCACCAGGCCGAGCACGAGCGTGCAAGCTGAAAGACAATTGCCATCGACGACGACATTCTCGCCGCTCGAGCGCAACGATGCGAACGCCTGCAGATAGTGGCCGATTTGACCGCCGCGATCTTCCGAGATCCGCATCGTTGCGGACGCCGACGTCACGCTGAGCGTTGTCACAATCGCGCCGAAAACGAGTCCCCGAATTCGCATGTCCCCGTCCCGTTATCGTCGCCCTGCCTTAAGCGGTGGTGCGATCTTAGATGAAGTCTAAGCCAAACAAGCGGGAAACGGAAAGCTTTGGTTCACTAAAACTGGCCCGGCGCAACTAAAAATAAGGCACATTTCATGAACGAAATCAGGCAGCTGACGGAACCCGCTGTAAAGGTGCTGTGGACAGCGCAGGCCTCGTTGCAGGTCGTTGTAAGTTCCGTCGACTCGGGTCAGCCCCAGAGCACTGGTGACGGCGGATACACCAGACTGTCGACGTAGCGCAGCCCGTCAGGACGGTCCTTGCTGAGCAAAAGCGGCCCGTCGAGGTCGACGAAGCGTGCCCTTTGCGCCAGCAGCATGGCGGGAGCCATCGCCAGCGATGTTGCGACCATGCAGCCGATCATGATTGTGAAATTCCGCTGCTCCGCATCGGCGAGCATGGCCAGCGCTTCGGTCAACCCGCCGGCTTTGTCGAGCTTGATGTTGATGGCGTCGTATTTTTCCGCGAGCGCAGGAACAGAGGCGCGATCGTGAACGCTTTCGTCCGCGCAGACGGGAAGCGGGCGCTTCATGCGAGCTAGAACATCATCGCGTCCGTCCGGCAAGGGCTGTTCCACCAGCGCGACGCCAGCCTGTGCACAGGCGTCGAGATTTGTCGCAAGATTGCTTTCGTTCCAGCCCTCATTGGCGTCGACGATCAACGTCGCCTTCGGCGCCGCGGCACGCACGGCGCGAATGCGTGCGGGGTCGTCGTCGGCGCCGAGCTTGATCTTGAGCAAAGCACGGTGTGCAGCGCGTTCGGCGGCTTGCGCCATGACCGCGGGTTCGGCGAGCGATATAGTGTAGGCGGTTGTGACCGGTCCTGGCGCAGGTAGCCCGGCAAGCTCATACGCGGGCCGTCCGGCGCGTTTGGCCGCAAGATCCCACAGGGCGCAATCGAGCGCATTGCGCGCGGCGCCGGCCGGCATCGCGCTTTGCAGGGCGGTGCGATCAAGACCCTGTTGGATTTGCGGCCGCATCACCTCGAGAGCGGCAATGACGCCCTCGATGGTTTCGCCATAGCGTGCATAGGGCACGCATTCTCCGCGGCCCCGCACGCTGCCATCCGAGAGTTCCGCAACTACGACGGCGGCCTCCGTCTTGGCGCCGCGGCTGATCGCAAAAGAGCCGAGGATCGGCCAGCGCTCGACGGCGAGGGTGAGCATTAAGGGCGTATTCACGGACGAATCCAGGAGTCTGGCCGAACGGCGTTGAGGAGTGTTCCGCCAAACCCTCGACAGGTCCATATGGCTGGGTCAAGTATGACCTTTGCCCGCAGTATCCCCATTGGCGGGCTGATCGCGTAAAAATCAGAGGTTGGCGCATGAGCAACCGGTTGCTCGAAGGCATCAAGGACGGTGAGCAGCTCAAAATCGCAGCCGCCGGCGCCTGGATTGCAGAAAATGCCCGAAATCTGGAGGCCCTGATTGACGGCGAAACGCTGCGGGAGGGCACGATCACGCGCGTCGACATCGATATGGGTCGCGTCGAACGGCTGGATACGTTCGGCGCCTGGCTGCTCGAACGGCTGGTGCGGGCCTTTTCCGCGCGCGGATGCGAAACCCAGATCACGGGGCTCAAGGAGGACTACCGCGCTCTGGTCGACGAGGTCCGGGGCGTCAAGCCGGAGGAGAAAAGCGCGGCTCACGGCAGTCGCGTAGCGCATTTCCTCGCTTCTGTAGGATTCAGCCTTGTTTCAGTTGGGCATTCGTTTGCGGCCTTTGTGAACATGATCGGCGCACTCAGTGTGGCAATCGTGCGCGTGCTGGCTCGCCCACGTTCATTTCGTTTCACGTCGATGGTGCACCAGCTCGACAATGTCGGCTGGCGCGCGGTGCCGATTATTATGCTCATCACCTTCTTGATCGGTTGCATCATTGCCCAGCAGGGCATCTTCCATTTCCGGAAGTTTGGCGCCGATATCTACGTTGTCGACATGGTCGGCATTCTGGTGCTCCGCGAGATCGGGGTGCTCATCGTCACCATCATGGTGGCTGGCCGGTCCGGCAGCGCCTACACCGCCGAGCTCGGCTCGATGAAGATGCGGGAGGAAATTGACGCGCTTCGTACAATGGGTTTTGACCCGATCGAGGTGCTGGTCCTGCCGCGCATTGTGGCACTGATCATTGGCGTGCCGATTCTCACGTTCCTGGGTTCGATGGCCGCGCTCTATGGCGGTGGTCTCGTGTGCTGGCTCTACGGCGGGATCGACCCGGACATTTACATCCAGCGCCTGAAGGAGGCGATTTCCCTCGATACGTTCAAAGTCGGGATGATCAAGGCGCCGTTCATGGCGCTGGTCATCGGCGCTGTCGCATGCGTCGAGGGCTTGGCGGTGAAGGGCAGCGCGGAATCGCTCGGCCTGCAAACGACGGCCTCCGTGGTGGAGTCGATTTTCCTGGTGATCGTGCTCGACGGGTGTTTTGCCATTTTCTTTGCTTCGATCGGAATGTGAACGATGGCGGGTGGCAACGGCAAAGAGGTGGTGATCGAGGTCCGCGATCTGGTCGTGGGCTTCGACGAGCACATCGTGCTCGATCATGTCGATCTCGATGTCTATCGCGGCGAAATTCTCGGCTTCGTCGGCGGCTCGGGCGCGGGAAAATCCGTCCTGATGCGCACCGTCATCGGCCTGCTGCCGAAGAAAAGCGGGACCATCAAGGTGTTCGGCATTGATCTTGCGGCGGCTTCAGACGCGGAACGACACGCGGTCGAACGGCGCTGGGGCGTACTGTTTCAGCAGGGCGCCCTCTTTTCGTCGTTGACGGTCAGGGAAAATCTTCAGTTTCCGATCCGCGAGTATCTTCAGGTGTCGCAGCAGCTGCTGGATGAACTCGCCATCGCTAAACTTGAAATGGTCGGCCTCGATGCGAGCGTATTGCAGAAATTTCCGTCGGAATTGTCGGGCGGCATGACCAAACGTGTCGCGCTCGCGCGCGCACTCGCGCTTGATCCGGAAATTGTTTTTCTTGATGAACCAACGTCAGGTCTCGACCCGATCGGAGCGGGTGATTTCGACAGTTTGATCGCGACGCTACAGCGCACGCTGGGCCTGACCGTCTTCATGGTGACCCACGACCTCGACAGCCTGCACACGGTTTGCGATCGCATCGCCGTTCTGGCCGACCACAAAGTGATCGCCGCCGGGACCATGGATACAATGCTGGCCTCCGACCACCCGTGGCTGAAGGCCTACTTCCACGGCAAAAGGTCACGCGCGGGCGAGAAAAAGCAGGTGGCGCCGACGGCCTGACCCGGCGAAATCTACGGCGGAGCTCGAGGTTTAGCTCATCGTTCCCAGTGCGCCGCTGCCGGCCGCCACAGGCTCCAGTGCCTTCGCGTCGAGCTCCACGACCTCGGGCTCGCCGGCCTCGATTTTGCGCCGGTAGACCACCCAGTAGCCGATCGCCAGCAATACCGGCACGCAAGCCGCCGAAGCGATGGTGTAGTTGGGTACGAACAGCGCCACCAGCGCGAACGCCGCGTTCACGCCGCGGACGGTCCAATCGACCGCTGGTTTGTCGGAAAATCTGGCCTGGAAGGTGAAAGAAAGGCCGATGGTCGCGATGCCGACCAGGAAGGCGGCGCCGATCTGGTCGAAGCCCGGCTTGACCACCAGCTCCGGGTGAACGAACACGGCCACCATCAGCGTGAACAGGGAGATGCAAATTTGCATCGCCCGGTTGAGCACTGAATAGAAGTTGGCGTTGGCGATCTTGGCCGTGACGGCGGCGACCAGCGAGGTCGGAGGCGTCAACTCGCCGAAGCAGGCGAGGAAGAAGGCAAAGAAATGCACCACCCACGGATTGACGCCGGCCTGGATCATCGGCGGCGCGATCACGATCGCGACCAGGATGTAGGTCGGCGCCGGCGGCAGGCCGGTTCCGAGGATGCAGCCGAAGATGAAGGCCATGAACACCATGGCGGCGAGATTGACGCCCGCGGCCGCGATCAACAGGGCGCCGAGCTTGGTCGGCACGCCGGTGATCACCAGCGCCGCCGTCATGATCGACAAGGTTGCCAGCAGCAGCGTCAGATCGCAGACCATGTCCATATAGGCATCGAGAAATATCCGGACCGGCTTGATAAACGTGGCGAAGGTCCACTGCCGCAACCGCACCAGGTCGGCGGTATTGATCACCAGTAGCGCGGTACCGACGACGCAGAACATGTAGAGCGCGGCAAACATCGGCGCGAGGAAGAGGATCGCCATCAGGGCGACGAGGCCGCCGACGGTGACTACGAAAGCAACGAGGTTGACCACGTCACGCCACGCCAGGCTGTCGAATTTGGTGATGACGACGCGCGTGCGGAAGGTGATCGCCAGTAGATAGACCGAGGTGGACACCGTCGCGTAGTAGATCAGCGCCGGCACCCAGCCGCGTGCCACCACGTCGAAATAGTCGACGCCGAGGAATTCGGCCATCAGGAAGGCGGCAATGCCCATCACCGGCGGCATCAACTGGCCGCCGAGTGAGGAGGCGGATTTCGATCGCCGCCGCGGTCGCGGGCGGGATATTGGAGGCGATCATCGCCGGGATCGTAGCCGAGCCGATGGTGATAGCATTGGCCGCGCCCGAGCCGCTCACCATGCCGACGCACATCGAACCGACTACCGCCGATTGCGGAATGGCGTGCGCGGACCGAAACGCCACCCGTTTGGTGGCGCGCAGCAGCGACTGGATGCAGCCGAAGCCGCGCAGCAGGCTCAACACCAGCAGGAACGAGCCGACGGTGGTGAGCGCGACCTGCGGCAGGCGTGAGAAGATTCCGGTCGACACTTCGACGCTGCTCGCCGTGATGAGCCGCTCCCAGGTCATGCCGGCGTGATAGAACATGCCCGGCACCCAGTTGCCGTAGATGGCATAGAGTACGAGCACGATATTGAGGATGAACAACGGCATGTGGCGCTTGCGCGCGTATTCCATGATCAGCAGCGTCATCACTCCGCCCATGATCAAGTCCGTGGTGTTCCACGCTCCGGCGCGCTCGAGGCCGAGCGCCATGTATTCGGTGTTCATGTAGTAGGCGCAGTAGAACGAGAAGGCGCAGTAAGCGAAGGCGATCGCGTAGTTCGCGATCGGCGGCAGGGCCGGATAGAGGGCGTTGTCACGCAGCGCCTGCAGCGTGAACATGACATAGACCACGGGCACCAGCGTCATCGCGAGCAACGTGGGTCCGCCCGTGCCGGTCCAGTAGTACCAGAAGATCACCAGGAACAGCGGGATCGACACCGCGTAAAAAATGACGTCGACAATGTTTGGCGGCCGTTTGGCAATGGTATCGGTCATGTTGGACCCGTCTCTGGATGAGCTGTGAAACGAATTATTCCGATTGAATCAAAATCCCACTTGATACTTCTTGGCTTTTTTCGTTGTTGCTTGTTTTTGTCGTGATCCTGCCGCGAAGGCGGGCGCGTCGCCGCACCCGCCTCCGGTCCCCTCGTCAAGCGATCACATCGTGGCGACTTTGGAGTCCCATTTCGCGTTCCACTTGCCCTTTTCTTTCAGGAATTTCGCGAGGCCGGGGTGGATCGGGATGAGGTCCCAGGTCTGTTCCAACGCCTTGACCTGAAAGTCGGCGAGCTTGCCGCCGGCGATTTGCGCGAAGTCGCCGTCGAGCTTGGCCAGATTGTCGGCGTTCTTGTCGACGGTGGTCAGCATCTTGTAGACGTCGTCGGTCGGCATGTTCATGCCGATGTCGAAGCCCCAGTAGAACGGCGATAGCGTCAGTTTTTTGACGTGGATGTCTTTATTACCGAGCTTGGCGGCATCGACCTCTTCGATGGCGAACCCCTTCTTCTTCAGCGTAGCGAGTTCGTCTGCGCTCGGGTTGAGACCGGCCCAGTCCACCGCCAGCGAGGCCTGCGACAGCCACGGCGCCGGCACGGTGCCGCCGGTGTAGTAGACGATCGTGGCTTCGATCGAGCCGGAATTGAGTTGCGAGCCCACGGTCGACAGATCAACCTGGGTATAGACGTGCTTGACGCCGAGCGCAGCCAGGGCGTTCTCCACGTGAAGGCGCGTGTCGAACGGCAGCGGCCCGGTATAGACCTTCTTGCCGGTCAGATCGCCCCATTTCTTGATCTTGTCGGCGTTGCTGGCCTTGATCGCGAGGCCAGTGTCCAGCGTGAAGATCCACATTGACTGCACCGGCTGGCGCTGCATTGTCGCCTTGAAGCCCTTGAAACGACCGGCATCGGCGGCGAATTCGCGCAGCGCGTCATCGGACGCGTACATCGCGTCAATTTGGTCGGTGGCGTAGCCCTTCACCGTCATCACGGCGCCGGGCATCGGTAAGACGCTGATGCGGTAATCGGGCATTTCCTTGTTGAGAAGATCGGCCAAGACCACGAGCGCCTTGTGGCCGACGGATCCAACCGGGCCAGTGCCCCATTTAATGTCTTTCGGCTCCGATCGTGCGGGCGAACTTGGAAAGCCGATTAGTCCGAATGTGAGCGCGACAAACAGCGCCACAGCAAAGCCACGTGCAAGGAATGCACGCACCGAGACTACACGCGTGAGCATGGCTGAATCCTCCCAGAATAGCCGTGATCGTCCGGCGGATGAGCGCCAGTTCCACCTCCATGCCGCCCAAAAAAAACGGCGGCAGAGTCCCCTCAGCATTTTCTCGTTTTTGGTCGCCCCCACGCGACAGTGCCGTAACTATCCTTCAGTTGGCGGATAGAGGCAAACTGAAATTTCGCTTTGGGCGCACTTAAATGCAACGGCGGGTCTGGTTTGCCAGGCCCGCCTAAATTTTACTCATTGCGACTTCAAAGAAGTAGCTAATCGAACCGGCCGGCTGCGTGCGCCAGCATGGTGTAGACCTTGCCGGTTTCCGACGTCAGATAGGTCCGCGCCACCACCTGGCCGCGGTCGTCGCGGGAAACCTCGTCGAGCAAGCGTTCGAATTCGCTGATGTAGCGGTCGACCGTCTGCTTGAATTCCCGGTCGGAGCGATACTTCTTTCGAATATCGTCAAACGCCTGCTGGCCCTGCAACGTGTAGAGCCGGCGCGTGAACACATTGCGCTCACCGCGTTTGTAGCGGTCCCACAGATCGGCAGCCGCGTCGTGGTCGATCATGCGGGCGATGTCGACCGAAAGTGAATCCAGCGATTCGATCGAATGCCGGGGCGGCCGGTCTTCGCTCGCGCGCGGGGGTGCGGTCTCTCGGGCGATTTCGCGCGGCGCCGGCTCGCGCGGCAATTCCCGTTGCGGCTCCCGTTGAGCCTCTCGTTGAGAGTCTCGCTGTGCTTCCCTTGGCGGCTCGTTCTCGTCACGCGACGCGCGGTTGAGGAGATCGGTCAGCCAGCCGCGGCCGGGCGCGGCCGGCGTCGGCGAGGAAGGAACCTCGCTGGTGGTGCGGCGCGCGGCCGGTGCGAAACTGGCGGGTTCGCTGCGCTGCACGGGCCGCGGGGGCATTTCATTGCGCGGTGTAATGTCATTGCGCGGGGGCAGATCGTTGCGGCCGCCGACGACGGCAAGCGCGGGCTCTTCGCGCGTCCGGCGCACGGGCTCGACTGCATCGAGGTTGCGGCCGTGACGGGCCACAATGCGATTGAGTTCGGCCAGAGCCTCGATCTGGTCGACGATAACCCGACGCATTTGTGAGGCGCTTTCGGCCGTTTCCTGCGGCAGTTCGAAGACGCCTCGACGCAGCTCGCCACGCGTGGCTTCGAGTTCGCGCTGCATTTCGGCGGCCATCTGCTTCATGCCCTGAACCGCTTCGGCGAAGCGTTCATTGGCGGTCTGGAACAGCTCATGCGTGTCGCCGGCAGTTTGCTCGTAAATCGCGCGCATTGCGGCGGCAGAGCGCTGGCGCTCGTCCTCGGCATTTTCGCGCACGCGTTCATATTGTTCGCTGATCGCGCGGGTGCCTTCGGCGCTCGCCTCCGATACCAGCCGGGCCACTTCGCGTGCGCGGGTCGAGGCTGCTTCGAGAGATTCATCGAGCAGGCCTGAGAACCGGTTGAGACGTTTTTCGAGATCTTCAGTGCGGATATCGAGGGTCGCAACCAGAGAATCGAGTTGCACGCGGCGCTCGTTGACGCTGTCTTCGGTGCGCTGATTGCTGTGATCGATCGACTCGACCGCCTTGGCGAGGTCGCGGCCGTGGATATCAAACTGCCGCGCAAGCTGGCCAAGATCGGTGATGACGTGCGTGGTAATGTCGCGGAAATTCGCGATGTTCGTCTCTACGCGACCGGTGGCGTCGCCGGTTGAAGCCGTCACCTCGTTCATCGCAGTGACGAATTCCGAAACACGCAGCATCAGGGTGTTTTCGAGCGCGCCCATGTTTTCGTGCGCGCCGCTGAGCACTTCCTGCAACATGATGTTGGCTTCGCGCAGCCGCTCGAACAAAGCGGTGGTGTCGGCACGCAGCATTGTGTGCGTTTCCAGCATATCCTTGACTGTCGAGGTCGTGGTCTCCTTCGACTGCGTGATCGCCTTTTGTGCGGTGTCGCTCAGTTCGTTCATCGTGCGGGTCACGGTATTGGTCGCCGCTTCGCCCGCACTGTTGATCATGCGGGAGATCTCGCTGCTGTTGTCCATCATCGTGCGCGTGAAGGCGAAGCCTCTTTCTTCGATTGCCTTGACCGCCTGATCGGTCGCGCTCGTGACATCGCGGGTGAACTGCTCGCCCTTTTCGGTGATGGCGGCCAGAACGCCTCCGCTCTTTTCGGACAAGACCGTCGTCATTTCATTGGTACGCCGGCTGACGGCCGTCGCGATTTCATCGGCCTTGCCGACGAAGCTGCGGGCCACTTCTTCGCTCACCCCGACGAGGGTGCGCTCGGCATCGCCGGCGCTGGTGCGGATGGCCTCGGTCGTGGAAAGCGCCAGTTGGCCGAGCGAGCGTTCGGCCTCGGCTGAATTGACCTTGATCGCCTGGCTGAGCTGCTCCAGGCGGGCATTGAGGGCGTCCGCCGCGGCCTTGCTGCGCGTCTCGATCTGGGTGGTGACGGTCTCGGCGCGGCCGATGAGGAGGTCCTCGAAGCGCCCGATGCGGCTGTCGAGATTGTTCGCGACCTGCAGGGCCTGCTTGCCCAAAGTCTGATCGATCTCGCCGATCTTGGCGCCGATCGTTTCGGCGACTTCGGCGCCGCGCGAATTGATTGTGCCGGCCACTTCGTTGATGCGCTGGTCGAGGGCGGTAACGACGTCCTTGCCGCCTTCGGCGAGCGTCTTGGCAAGATCGGACACGCGCGAGCCCAGCACGGACTCGAATTGCGCCAGACGCTGATCGAGCGTGTTGGAGATTTCGCCGGTCCTGCCAGTTACGCGTTGATCGAATGTGTCGACATAATTGCGCAGCGTCTCGGCGACTTCCTGTGTGCGTTGTCCGAGGCGTCCGACCAGTTCGCCACCGTAATTCTTCACGGTGTGATCGAATTCGGTGATGTGGCGGGTGATCAGGTTACCCAGGTTGCTGGAGTCGCGCGAGATCTTCTCGGTGATTTCGGTGCCGCCCTGATTGAACATTTCCTCGAAGGCCTGCAGGCGCGCCGCCAGCATGTCTTTGACGGCTTCGCCGCGGCTGTTGAGCGCGGTGACGAGCGATTCCGCACTGTCGCGGAAGGTGTCCGCCACCGAATTGCTGCGGTTCGTGATGGTGTCCGTGATGCGGGTGCCGGTTTGCTCGAGTTTCGAGACAACGTCGTTGCCGCGCAAAGACAGGTCGAGAATGAGCGAGTTGCCGGTAGAGCGCAGGGTCGTATTGACCTCGTCGGCGCGGGAGGCGATCGACTTGGCCAGTCGCGCGCTCGAATCGGTGATGGCGTCGGTGAATTGCTGCGATCGGTTCGCCATGGTCTCGATGGTGACCGATGACTTCTGAGCAAAGCTCTGTGCAACCTGATCGAGGCGCGCGCTCATCATCTGCTGCAGCCGGGCTGCAAGATCGGCGAACTCGTCGTGCACATGCTCGGTTTTGAAGTTGAGGCTGGCGGAGAGCCGGTCGCTGGCCGATGAAATCGCGGTTGTCGCCTGGTCGCCTGTTGTCTCGAGGCGGTCAAGCAGCGTGGAACCGCGTTCGCTCAGGGCGTCAATCATGGAATCGCCG
This sequence comes from uncultured Alphaproteobacteria bacterium, assembly GCA_963767515.1. GTDB lineage: Bacteria > Pseudomonadota > Alphaproteobacteria > Rhizobiales > Xanthobacteraceae > Pseudolabrys. The sequence continues at coordinate 118,978 of CAVYER010000021.1, read as the reverse complement.
GCATGCCCGAGCGCCAATGTAATGTGTTCGCCTTTTTCGGTGAGGGACCGGGTTACGCGCTGCGCGACTTCATTGACCTTGTCGGCGACCAGATCGCCGACCGAGGTGATGTCGTGGGCAAGATCAAGGTGGACGCTGGCAATGGCGTTGCGCACCTGCTCGGCCTGATTGACCAGAGTCTCGCGCTGATTGCTCAACTCGGTGAGCAGGTCGCGAATGCGGACTTCGTTATCGTTGTAGGCGCGCTCTAGCGCGGACACCTCATTGTGGACCAGTGCTTCCAACTCAGCCGCACGGGCGAGCGCGCGTTCGACGCCGTCGCCCATGGCGGCCACCTCGCGGCGGATCGCCTGGCCGACGGTTACGATCGACTCGCGCGCAACGGTCTCCGGCTGGGCAAGCCGCATCGCCACTTCGGCCATGGATTCGGCGACCACGCGCATGTCCTGGGCGCGGTTGAACATATGAGCCAGCAGGAAGAAGAAGATGACCGGCACGACAATCGCGGCGGTGAGCGCGACTATGGCTGCAAAGCCGGTACCCGCGCTCGCGGTGTGAATTTCGCTGCTGTAGAGCGTGGCGATGGCAAGGCCGCCGGCGACCCAGACAAACCCGACAATGGCAGCTGCGACGTAAGGCGCGCGCGCCGTGCGGTGGCGCAGCGCCTGCAGAATCTGGCCGATGCCGGCGCGATCATCGTTGGCGGCCCGGCGCGGCGTTGTATCTCCCGCCGGCCACCCGGGCGCCGATGCGTCCTGCTGGAATAGATCGGAGGATGCCGCAGACGCTGGCGGATTGGCCGCATCGGCCTCGGCGGCGGAGCCGTAAGGCGCACCGGTGTGCGGTTCGGGTGCGCGAATACTGAGCGCCTCCTGGATGGCGGTGAGCGCCTCTTCGGTTGCGTCTTTTGTTTTCTGTGGAGTATTCGCCATTTCGGTCGTCGCCTCGTCATTACGCCGGACTGCCGCCGCGGCCCGAACCGTCACAATAGCCAAGGAGAGGCATGCCACGAGCCTGGCGCCGTCGCGCCCGCTGCGCTGCAAACATCCCCGATCTATCGCCCGAGGGTCATCCTATCGCCTTGGCAATGCGAAAGAAACTACCGCTGTTAAGGACTTTTTAATCATCGTTAACCGATTGCGAACCATAGTGAACGCGGTCCACAGCCCCGCCGCCAGCCCGATCCTGGCTGCCAGATTGAGGCCGCGGTGCGGCGAAACGCGTGGTGCGAATTCAATCAGCGGCTTTGCGATTACATCGCCTTAACCACCGTCGCTATTGGCCGATAAAACAGCGCATCCAGCCGCCCTCCGTTTACCTGGATTTGGTCCCGATCAGGCCAAAATCCCCGTCAACAATAAAGGCACTGGGAGGCCGAGATGGCGCAAGCCGCGGTCAAGACGTTCGAAAGCGCGCCGGACGAACGGGCGGACAACGCCGCGATCGACCGCAGCCATCTCTCGCGCATGACATTCGGCGATCAAAGCCTGGAACGAGAAGTGTTGCAGTTGTTCGACCGGCAGGCCGAGCTACTGATGGAACGAATGAACGCAAGCGAGCCGGCCGCGATCGCGACACTGGCGCACACGCTGAAGGGATCGGCCGCCGGGATCGGTGCAGGCCGCGTCGCCCGCGCTGCCGCTGCCGCGGAACTGGCTGCAAGCCACACCCCTGGCGAATGCGGTCTGGCAATCGCCGAACTCGCGCGATCGGTTGAGGAAGCCCGGGCTCAGATCGCAGGGCTGCTGCGCGCGCATTGACGGGTTGGCGCCTTCGCGCGAATAGCTATATAGAAGCCCGTCACATCTATAGTCCTGCTTTCCTTCCTTATGCCGAAGATCACATTTAGCGACTCAAGCGGCGCCGCCCGCACAGTCGAAGCCGAGGTTGGCTCGACCGTGATGGAAACGGCGATCCGCAACAATATTCCAGGCATCGAAGCGGAGTGCGGCGGCGCGTGCGCCTGCGCGACTTGTCACGTCTATATCGATGAAGCCTGGCGGGAAAAAGTCGGTGGTCCGTCGCCGATGGAAGAGGACATGCTCGACTTCGGCTATGACGTGCGGCCGAACTCGCGGCTCTCCTGCCAGATCAAGGTGACCGACGAGCTCGATGGTTTGACGGTGACGACGCCAGACAAGCAGGCCTGACTGCCGCCTAAGGTTTCATCCCCGCAGGGGCGACCTGCGACGATTTGAGCCCCATTTCATCCAGCGCCTTGCGCACGAGACCGGATGCTTTTGCTTCCTCGATAAATTCACTCACATAAGCCAGAGCAGCCGGCTTGCCCTTGGGTACGCAGACGGCGGTGCTGGAATTGAGAAATGCATCGTCGAGGATGCGGGAGCCGGTGATTTTGCCAAGAAGGCCGGACAATGATTCCCGCGAGAGCGCGATGCCTTCAATCTTGCCTTCACGCATCGCCGCCACGGCGGCATCGACACCTGTAAAATCGATATGTGTGGCGTTGGGCGTCGCCTTCTTGGCGGCGCGGAACGTTGCGGTATTGGCGACACCACCGAGTCCGATGCCTTTGGCGTCGGCATCCTTCACCGATTGAATTTTGGAGCCGGATCCGACCAGGAAGGTACTTTGCAGGAGGTGGTAGGCGTTGCCGAAATCGACGAATTTCTTGCGCTCGTCATCGACCGGAAGAAAGGCCACGTCCCAGCGATTGCTGGCAGCGGAATTCTGGATTTCGCCCGATGCCTGATGCGGGATGATCTCGATTGGCACACCGAGTTTTGCCGCCAATGCGCGCCCGAGGGTCACGGCGACCCCGCGATAGGTGTTGCCATCCTGGATCGCAAATTGCGCCGATGGCGAAGGGGAAACGGCAATGGCGAGCCGCAGCTTTCCGGTGGGTGCGAGTTCTTTCAATGCGGCTGCGTCGGCCATCGGTCCGCTCCAAAAAACAAGGCGGCGAACGCCGCTTTAATCCTCGAATAGCACGCTGCGCTTACGGTTTCATCCCGGCCGGCGCCACTTGCGAAGTCTTGAGGTTCATGTCGTCGAAAGCCTTGCGGACCAGCCCGGACGCCTTGGCCTCTTCAATGAACTGGCTGACATAAGCGAGCGCGGCGGGCTTGCCCTTCGGCACCGCGACGGCAGTCGAGGAATTGAGAAAGCCGCCGTCGAGAACACGCGAGCCCGGAATTTTCGCCGCCAGGCCGGATAGCGACTCCCGCGACAACGCAATGCAATCGATTTCGCCGGCCTTCATGGCGGCGACAGCGGCGTCAACGCCAGGCACAGTGACAAAAGTCGCCTTCGGCGCCGTGTGCTGCGCGGCGCGGAATGTCGCTGTATTGGCGACGCCGCCGATTCGTACGCCTGGCGCATTGGCTTCCTCGACTGTCGTAAGCTTGGAGCCAGGCGCCACAAGATATGTGCTCTGCAGCAGATGGTAGGCATTCCCGAAGTCGACGAATTTCTTGCGCTCCTCGTCGACCGGCATGAAGGTCACATCCCACTTGCCGCTTGCTGCCTCATTTTGGATTTCACCCGACGCTAGATGCGGCAGGAATTCCACGGGCACCCCGAGTTTCTTTGCCAGCGCCGAACCGAGGTCGACGGAGACGCCGCGGAAAATGCCAGTCGCTGCATCCTTGATGACATACAGCGCCGAAGGAGCAGGCGCGACCGCAATCGCGACACGCAATGTCCCGGTCGGAACGAGCTCCTTTTTGACCGCATCCACGGCGGGGTCGGCTGAGCCCGCAGATGTTGCGCTGCAAGCCAGCAAGATCGCCAGCAATACGGTTCGTGGATTTGCAGTCACGCGGCCCCCCGAGGACAGGATTATTGTTGGTCGTAGCTTAGGCGATGTCAGACCGCGATCCAAGACGATCGATGAAGGGTACAAGCGCGACCGTGACGGCGAAGACCGCGATCCAGACCAACCGCGCTCCATAGCGGTCGTGCGGATTAGACATTGCACCACAAACGAACGCATTGGCGAGAAGAGCGATTGCACATATAGCGGCGAATTCACCGAAGGCGGGCGGGATTGTCCGCCGCCACGCGAGCAGCACGATCAGTGGAAGCAGCGCCATTGATAGCAATGCGACCGGATAGTCCAGTTGGTTGATCACAGTGAAAGGCATCGCGCCGTGCTGCTGGCGCGCGGCCTCCATGGGCGCCACAAGTTGCGGCGTGAAGCGGCGGATCGTTCCGTAAGTGTGCCAAATCGAATTGAGCACGCCTTCGCCGGTATGCACCGCAACGAGTTGCCGAGCGGTCGCGATCGTCGCGGTTTTGAGTTGCAAGCCGGGGTAGTCGATGACGCTGGCGACGGCAATTTCCGCCATTTCCTGACCAAGCCCCGCGAAGCGTCCAAGTTTGTCAAACAAAGGACTGCCCCAGAACCATACATCGGCGTCGTTGGGAAGCTGGTCCTTGTAGGCGCAAAGCGTCAACTTCGGATTCGGACAATGGTCGTCGAGATATTTATTGACGATGCCGTCTTGCAGCATGCGTCCGAATGACAAAGCGAAACCACCCGGCGTCCAGGCCAAACGTTTCGCCACCACAAAATCCGCGGCGAAGACGAGCACGCAACCAAGAGCGAGCGCGAGCACCCCATTTCCGATACGCGCGAGCGGCAGTTGTCGCGGTTGGACAAACCAGAACATTACCCCGGCCAGGATCAATGCCAGAAGCACGGCGATTGTGGCGCTGTGCGTGGCTGCGCAGACAGCAATCAGCGCGATCAGCGCAAAGCGCTCACCGCGACTAAAATGCCCGGGCCGCAACAGCAGAAGATAAAGAGCGAGCACGCCAAGTCCGGCAAAGATATCGGTGAGCAGGATCGAGGTCAGCCAGGGCAGAGTGGAGTTCGCCGTCAGCGCGGCGACGACACCGAGCATGAGCCACGGCCGTCCACCCAATCCGTGTGCACGGAGCATGAGCGCAATGACCCAGACTGTCAGCGCGGCTTGCACGAGCACAACCGGCCAGAACCAGGCCAGTTCGCCGGCATTGAGCATCAGGCCGTAAACAACCGCGCGGCTCGGCACGAGCGAGCCCTCGTACCAGCGGGCGAGATAGCCACCGGTGTCGTATTGCAGAAGCGGGAAGCCGTTCCACAACGCCGGGCCAACGAGCAGCGCGATCGACAATATGACGGCAAGCGCCCACGGGGCGCGGTTGCGCGTACTCATTCCAGAACCCCCCGGCCTTCCTCATGGCCAGGTTCATCCCGGCCGCCCCGTTCTTGTTGCTGCACTGTCCTAGTCCGTGGATACCCGGGTCAAGCCCGGGCATGATGGCAGGGGGCGCTTGACGGACGCTCCGGCCAGGGCGAATTGTCGCGTATGTTCATCAGCTTCTTCATTGAGCTCAAAGACGCGGGGGTACCGGTGACCCTGCGCGAGTACCTGACACTGATGCAGGGGATGGACGTCGATCTCCCGTCACGCCGCGTGGAGGAATTTTATTACCTGGCGCGCGCGACTTTGGTGAAGGACGAACGCAACCTCGACAAGTTCGATCGTGTCTTCGGCCATATCTTCAATGGACTTGAAAGTATCGAAAGCGTCATCGAGGCCGATATTCCGGCTGAATGGCTGAAGAAGCTCGCCGAGAAATATCTCACGGAAGAAGAAAAGAAGCAGATCGAGGCAATGGGCGGTCTCGACAAATTGCTGGAGACGCTGCGTCAGCGCCTGGCTGAGCAGAAGGGCCGTCACCAGGGTGGTTCGAAATGGATCGGTACCGCCGGCACGTCTCCCTATGGCGCCTATGGCTACAATCCCGAAGGCGTGCGCATCGGTCAGGACAGCAATCGCAATTTTCGCGCGGTCAAGGTGTGGGACAAGCGCGAGTTCAAGGATCTCGACGATGAGGTCGAGCTGGGCACGCGCAATATCAAGGTTGCGCTACGCCGCCTGCGCAAATTTGCGCGCACCGGCGCGCCCGAAGAACTGGATCTCGATGGCACGATCAAAGGGACCGCACACAAGGGCTATCTCGACATCCTGATGCGGCCGGAGCGACACAACGCCGTGAAGGTGCTCCTCTTCTTCGATATCGGCGGCTCGATGGACTGGCACATCAAGGCGACCGAGGAATTGTTTTCGGCCGCGCGTTCCGAATTCAAGCACATGGAGCATTTTTACTTTCACAATTGTCTTTACGAACGCGTGTGGAAAGAGAATCGCCGCCGATTTCAGGCCACGACGCCGACTTGGGATGTGCTGCACACATATCCGCACGACTACAAGGTCGTGTTCGTGGGTGACGCTTCGATGTCGCCCTACGAGATCACGGCGGCGGGCGGCTCGGTCGAACATTACAATGATGAACCGGGCGCGCTTTGGCTTGAGCGCGTGGCGCGCACCTATCCGGCGGCAGTTTGGCTCAATCCGGTGCCCGAGCGCGAATGGGATTTCACGCATTCGATCACGATGGTTCGCCAGCTCATGGGCGGGCGGATGTATCCGTTGACGTTGGACGGATTGGATCGCGCGATGCGGGAACTGGTGCGGTAAATAAATCCGGTTGCGCTGGATCAATGCGGAAGATGCCGTATTGGCCCAGAAATGCGATCATGGATCAGTTTTCAAAATTCCAGGCCGCGGGTCCGCAAAAAGTGAGTCCCGACGATGTGCCGAACATGGCGGCGATGACCGCGCGGATTGGCGTCTCGACGGTTCCGGCGGCATGGCCCCACGGAGTGTCACAGCTCGCACGGGCGATCGAGGCGTGTCAGCGATGTGATACCGCGGTCGTATGCGTTGATTGGCTGAGGCGCGCACCCAACTCGTTTGATTTGCCGCCGGCGTTTTGCCCAAATCAGGCGACCTTGAAGGCCGTAAAAACCGGCAAATAGGTCGGCTAAACCGCAACCGAATGGCGCTTTTCGGCGGCTGCGAGGTAGGCGTCGAAAACCGACGCCGCAATACGCAGGTACGGGCGTCCGCGTTCGGTCATTGCGATATGGCTGCCGTCAATCTCCAGCAAGCCCTGCTCGCAAAGGGGACGAAGCCTTGCGAGTTCCGCGCTGAATTGCTCCTTGCCGCCGAAGGCCTTGAGATCGACCGCCAGATCGCACATCAGCCGCTCAATAATGGCCCCATGCATGCGGTCATTGTCTGAAAGAGCGAGCCCCTTCACCGTGGCGAAGCGTCCGGCGCTGACAGCGCGCGAATAGCCGGCGAGGTCTGAGGCATTTTGCACAAAACCCTGCGGCAGCCAGCCGATCGCGCTGGCGCCAAGGCCGATCAGCGCCTCCGCTTCGTCGGTGGTGTAGCCCTGAAAATTCCGACGCAAGCGCTTTTCGCGGGCCGCGATTGCAAGCTCGTCGTGCGGCAAAGCGAAATGGTCGAGGCCAATGGCCCGATAGCCGAGGCCAGTCAGCGTCTCAGCCGCTACCTGCGCCTGTTCGAGCCGCTCGCTCAAACCCGGCAAAGCTGCCTCATCGATCAGCCGCTGATGCCGCTTGAACCACGGTACGTGCGCATAGCCGAACAAAGCGAGGCGCTGCGCCCCGAGCGAAGCGGCAAGTTCGGCGCTGCGCGCGACGTCGCGCACGGTTTGCGTCGGCAACCCATACATCAGGTCAACATTGAGATTGGTGATTCCGACGCCGCGCAGCCAGTCGGCGGCCTGTTGCACGAGATCGAACGGCTGGATGCGGCCGATGGCGCGCTGGACGTGCGGTGAGACATCCTGCACGCCCAGACTAGCCCGGGTGACACCGATGGCCTGAAGCGCGTGCACAAGCGACCGATCGATCCGGCGCGGGTCAAGCTCGATCGCGTGCTCTTTCAACACGGACGTATCGAGCAGGGAACTCAATTTGGCGGTAATTATTTCCAGCCATTGCGCGCCCAGAATTGAGGGTGTGCCGCCACCCCAATGCAGATGCGTAAGGCTGCGGCCCGCAATGTCGCGCAGTAGCGCAATTTCGTCGATGATGCGTTGTGCGTAGGTTTCTATCGGTTCGCGCTTGCGCACCGCGCGCGTATTGCAGCCGCAATACAGGCAAAGTTCGGTGCAGAACGGAATGTGAATATAGAACGAGAGGGTCGCGTCGCTCGGCAGCGTGGCCAGCCATTCGCCGTAGGTCTTGGGTCCGACCGTTGAGGAAAAATGCGGGGCGGTCGGATAAGACGTGTAGCGAGGCAGGTTCCGATCAGCGAGGAACAGGGACGTGGTCATGGACTGCGCGGAGCCCAAGTGTCTCCGGCTTTGACGTATGAATGTTTGACCGCCGACCACGCAATCATGTGCGCGCGCATTTCCCGGTCGTGCTCTCCGGCATGGGCTGCATAAGCGTGATTGAATGCTTCGCGGTAGATGTCCTGCGCGTGCTCGGGCAAATGATTGCGTACGCGGGACGGCAAATCGTTATTGGTGCGATACGGCATACACTCTCGCCCCCGCCAGGATGATGCAAAGACACCGTAATCACGCCCGGCATATGACTTCCTTGCGGTAAATCAATCGCCGACGCGAACGTTCCCGTGTTCGCAATAAAAGTTCGGCCGCGGTGCAAATGCCCCGCGGCGGCCAATCTAGGCAGCCGTACGGATTGTCTTACCGATTGTCCTGGCCGTCCTGGCGAGCTGGTGTCTCACCGATGACACCGAACTCTTCCGACTTGGCGCGAAATGCTGCGGCCTCAAAGCCTTCCGCCGCGAGCCCACGCTTCAGGAGTTCCCGGATCGCTGCCGCTCGGCTCGGCATGCGCTTCCTGAAGCGGAAATCGTCCAAAATCGTCAGTTCTTCTGCCGACAACATGATTTGAAGCCGTTCACCCCGACTGGCCCCGTTCACCATGGTCCTCTCCTCGCCATGAATGGTTTTAGCCGATACAGCCATATGAGTAATTTACTCACTTCTCTATAAGAGGGCAAGCGGCTCATAAACCGCCACATCGCAAAAAGGTTCCAAAATGCCGTTTTGAGCAAGAATTGGTTGCAAAGAAACAGAATTGACGCCGTTTTTGAGGGGTTTAGCGTGACGGTATGAGAACCATCGAAATCAAAGAAAGTAAGAGCCTCGCACCGTTCCCCTGTGAGAGGTGTGGCGGCCTGATGCGCCTGGTGGGGAGTGAGCCTCACCCGGTGGAGGACAATGTCGATCTTTTGACCTTTAACTGCACCGCTTGCGGCGAATTCCAGGTCAGCCGCGTTGAGCCCCCGACGCCGGAAGGCTGACCCTCATTCAGGGCGCTCGCAAAGCAAAAGCGCCGGACCCGAGGCCCGGCGCTTCCGAGATGACTTCAAAATCGAGTGTCAGGCCGCGTTGGCTGGACGCAAGCGAGCCGGATCGTCCGGCGTCGCCTGACCACGTTGCAGCGCCATGGCCTCGCGCATCAAGCGGGCGAAGTCCCTGCGGGCTGTCTCCAAAGCGCCTTCCACAACGGAACACTGCATCTGCTCGCGGCGCAGCGAGGCGCCAAGTTCTTCGATGCGCTGTTCCGAGGCCTGTTTTTCGGCAGCTCGGGCCGATTCAATCGCGGCAATCTGTTCGTTGAGCGCTGCGATCGTATCTTCCGCGCGCGCCAGCGCGGCGTCTTTCGCGGTAAAGGCGCGGGTGAGTGCGGCGCTCCGCTCCATGAGCGTTGCGCGCGCCTGGTCCACTTCCGTGAACTGGGATTCGCGCTGGATCCGCTCCGCCTCGAGCTCGGACACGCGTGTCTGCAAGCCGTCACGCTCCTGCGCAAGTTCGCCCGCGCGTCGGTCGTAGACACGGATCTCGTCAGCACGCGCCAGCAAATGCTCACGCGCTTCGCCGAGGAGCTTCTCGCTTGCCGCGGCGCGCGCCTGCAAGGCATCAAACCGCATGCGCTGGGTAGTCAGTTCGTGTTCGTGTCGTTCGTTGATTTCTTCAATCGCGTTGGCGAGCCGGGCGCGTTCGGTGCTCAATTCGGCGAAATTACCCTCGACATGACGCAGACGGCCGTGCGTCGCCGTCAGGCTGGCCTCGGTCTCCGCGAGCTTGCGGGACACGCGAGCTGCTTCGGCACTGATTTTGTCGAGCGAGATTTGCTGCGAGCGCTTTTCGTCCTCGATCATCAGGAGGCGTTGGCGCGCACCATTAAGCTCCGATTCAAGCGCAACGATGCGCTTGTCGGCGTTGGACAGGCGCTCGTCGAGCCGGCGGTTCTCCTCGCGCAATGCCTTGCCTTCGCCGGTTTCCTGCGCAAGCCGGGCTTCCAGATCCACAATTTGCGCGCGGCGAGCAGCAATATCGATGGCGATTTCAGCCTTGGTGGCTTCCAGTGTGCGCAGGAGGTGCTGGGTTGTGGTGAGCTCCTGGCGCAGCGCCTGACATTCTTTTTCTGAGAAGCTGGCCTTCTTTTCCAGCTCGGCGACTTCGTTGCGCAACTTGCCATAGGCGGTGCGCGTATTGTTGAGCACCGTCTGCAGGCTGATCTTTTCGGATTTCTCGGTTTCGAAAGCGCGCAACGCCTTGCTGACCGGGTCTACCAGCTTGCCGACTGCATTCTTGATGGTGTCGAGCTCGCCGATTTTGGCATTGGCGTCGAGCAGGAGATTGCGCAATGACTCGTTCTCTCCGCCGAGCTGAGCACCAAGCGCGGAGAACAGTTCTTCGTCGAGTTCGAGTGGGTTGTCGTTCGACGTCGCGCTGACCGGCGCCGCGACCTCAGTTGATTTGTCGTAAAGCCCGGCCTTGCGGGAGAAAAAGCCCCCGAATTTGCTCATTGCGTGATCCCCTTAACGCCGATTCGCCCGGCCGAAGCGACGCCGAATCACTTGTTAACTGATCCTAACGGAATCTGAATCCGGGAGGGTAAATGAAAAGTTAACGCGCCGATATTTTTGGCAAAAAGACAATATGTCTCATATAGTTGTAGCGGTAAGCGGGCGCCTATCCACCGCGTTTTTTGCCGCCGAGCCCTGTGCGGGCGCTGATCGAATTCCGGCCGCGAATAACAAACGCGGCTGAGTCCATAGGCTTGTTGCGCGTCTGTGAATAACTCGCCGCCGCACCGGTCTACCGCTCGACTGTCGCGGCGAAGCGGGGCGCCCGCAGCCGGGCGCCAGTGGCGACGCCAGCTGGCATCGGCATTTTATTTTTCAATCCAGCTCAGCTGCGCGTGTTGATGAACAGGCCCTCGCAAAGCCGAAAAGTCAGGTCCGCTCCGGTGCCCTGCGGTTCCAGCGTCGCTTTCACCTCCGGTGTAACCTGTGCAAGCATCGCGCGGAGCAATGCCTGCATCGTGTCGTCGTGACGACTGGCCCAGCTTTTGAATTCCATCTTTTTATAGAGCTGTTCTTCGTGTGTGATGGCAAACTTGTGCTCTTTCAGCGCGGCGCGCCATTCACCCATGGTCCACGCGCGCAGATGGCTCGGGTCGCGGAATCTTTCAAAGGCGTTGACGTAATCGCCAACGTTGCCATCGGGAACGACATTGTCGACAACGGCGAATAGGCCACCCGGTTTGAGCACGCGATGCACTTCGCTGAGGAATTCCGGAATTGAATCGAAGTGATGTGGCGCTATGCGACACGTGACCAGATCGAAGCTTCCATCTTCGAACGGTAGCGCCTCAGCTTTTGCATAAGCCGTGCGGATATTGGCGAGGCCGCGTTTGTGGGCCTCGGCCTTCACCATATCGAGCATTTCCTGGGTGATGTCCGTCGCCCAAACACGCGCGACGTGCGGCGCGAAAGCATAGGCGACATGACCACCCCCGGTGGCAATATCGAGCGCATGCCAGCTTTTCTGCGGTGAGGTGAGGGCAACGAGCCGCTCCAGGCTCTTGCCGAGCGCGTGCGGCGTGCTGGTCAAATAGCTGGCTGCGGTCTTGCCGAATTGCTCTTGAACGAGAGTTTTATTCATGGGCTTTCCCAATACCGGTGCAGGAAGTCACGCATACTTAGCCTATCCCGCGCTCGCGCGCGATACGTCGGAGAAAGTGATCGGGGATCGTGCCGCGAGACCGCCAATTCTACTTGCTGTCGCCGCCGCTCAGGTCATCGTAGCCATGTCGGCTGCTGTAGAAGACGAGCGCCATGAGGCCGCCGCCAATGAGAAGCGAGAACAACACGCCACCGACTATGGCTACATAACCGTAGAACGGAATTGCGTCGCCGCCCAGGTGTTCCCAGGCGGCGGCGGCAAACCAGACCGCCAATGCGAGAAGGGCGAACAGTGCGATAACGAGAAGCGCACGCATCAACGACATATAGGGCTGTGAAACGCCATTGTCAGGTAACCAGCATGGGCGGCTGTTGAGCGCCCCGCGCTGGGGTCTATCGCGGACGATTGATCGGAACTACGCCTTGCCGGCGGCTTCAGCCGGGGAGGGCTCGATAGTTCTGCCCTGCTTGCCCTTGGGCGGAGCTTCGTCATTGGCGGCCTCAACGGGCGGCACCGGGGCATCGTCGAGCGGTACCCCGCGACGCAGCGTCGAGCGCAATGCGCCAACTTCGCTTTGCAGGCGGGAATTGTCCTTGCGCGCCGCCTCCAGGGCGCCCTCGACGACGGCCCGTTCCATGCGCTCGCGCTGGAGTGCCGAATTGAGGTCTTCGACCCGCTTTTCGATGTTCGTGCGGCTTACTTGTATGTCTGCTTCCAGGTGACCGTTACGCTCGGTCAGCGCCGCGATCTTTTCTTCCGCCCGCGCCACCGCTGTTTCGCGCACCTTGAGCGTTTTGGTCAGCGCATTATTGCGCTCGGTGAGAGCGGTGCGCGCCTGTTCGTGGTCCTTGATCTGGCGTTCCCGGGCTTCGTGCACCCCCTCGATCTGGGCGAGCCGCTTGTCCGAATTGTTGCGGGCAATCGTGGCTTCGACTGATTTCCGGTCGAAAGCGCGCACCTCTTCCGTGCGGGAGATCAAATTCTGCCGTGCCTCAGAAAGTAGCCGCTCTGCGGTCGCGGCGCGTGATTGCAACGCATCCAGTCGCATGTTCAGGCTGTTGCGTTCAGCCTGATGCTGCTCTTTGGCTTCATCAAGGGCCGCACCCAGCCGCCCCCGCTCGGCATAGGCCTCCGCGAAGCTTGCTTCGACCTTTCCGAGTTGGGCACGGGTGGCGGTCAAGGTATTTTCGCTCTCGGTCAGCCGTCGCGTCAGCCGCGCGGTCTCGTTGAGCGCGTGATCGACCGCAATCTGCAGTGAGCGCTTCTCGTCTTCCAGGAGGGCCAGCTTTTCGCGCGCCGCCGCAAGCTCGCCCTCGAGCTGGATGATGCGCTTTTCGCCGATGTCGTATTGGTCCTGTAACGCACGCCGGGCTTCACTCACTGTCCGGCGCTGGGTCGTTTCGTGGGTCAACTGACGGTCGAGCTCATTGATCTGAGCGTGACGCGCGTTGAGCTCATCGGTGAGCTCGAGGCGCGCGCTTTCCAATGCGCGGTTGGATTCGCGCGATAACTCAAGGTCTTCGCGCAGTTTTTCCGCCTCGGCTTCGATCGCCGTCGCCTTTTTCTCGATCTGATAATACTCGGTGCGCAACGTCTCGTAAGCCGTGCGGGCTTCCGCCAGCATTCCCGAGAGGCTCAGCGTCTGGGATTTTTCCTGCTCCAGCGCGCGCAATGTGCTGTTGAAAGGCGCGACCAGTTTGTCGAACGCCTCCTTGAGGTCATCGAGTTCGCTGATCTTGCGGCCGGTATCGGTCAGCAGGTTGCGGAGGACCTCGTTCTCCTCGCCCATCCGCGAGCCGACGTCAGAGGGACTTTCGATGGAGATGTGGTCGTTGCCGTTGCCGTTTCGCGGTCGTCCCGTCAGCCTGTCGGCCCCGGCCGGAATGCCTTTTCGGCCAAAAATATCCGACAGCTTCGCCATCACGACGCCTCCAACCCCAAACGCTCACAAAACAGCCCCAACCGCCGCTATTTCGAGATTACGATATTATATACGTCGGGCGTTGGGAACACTCGTGATCGCTACTTGTGTACGTAATACACATGGTGGACCCACCGTCGTAACCGGCCGAAACGGTTGTTCCGGGCGACCTGCCGAGATTTATTCCTATCGTCCTCCGATTGGCGGCACAGCCGAGTGCGGTAATTCATCCTCACCACCGATGACATCGATCGCGCGTTGGTGGCGATTAACGTCGGCGCGCTTTCCGCACTTAAATCATCAAAATGAGCACGGCGATTTTGAAGTGCAGCAATGATCTCGCCGCATGGGGTCCTGCGAGCGCCATTGTGTCGGCGAAATCTTTCGCGGATCGATCACCTATGCGGAAAATTTTATCGCCTGGCTCGAATACGAAAAATATTTTCTCTCGATTTACGCCGCGATGCCGCGTTCGTGAACGAAGCACCGGAATCCGTGACGTTAACGTGGATTGAGAGTGAGGGTCCTTCCGTCCAGATGACGGGCCAGCAAGAACTGGTTCTTGCCTGACACGGAGAACAACAATGAAGACCCTCGCCAAGCTCGCTGCCGCCTCGATCCTGTCGCTGTCCGTAATTGCCCCGGCATTTGCCGCCGGCGAGGAAGACACGCTGCTCGAGCGCAACACCTTTACCGCGCAGCAGGTCCAGCATAACGGTGTGAAGTCGCACACCGCTGCCGAGGCGTTTGCGTATGCGCCGGCCAGCGTTGCGACCTACAGCACCCAGGACTTCGGTATTGAAAGCCAGCGCTAATCGCTCGGACACGTTATCTGACTGGAAGGAGGTCGCCCGCTGGGCGGCCTCTTTTCCTTTCGCCGCGCTAGTTACGCACGACCAGCACCGAACATTTGGCGTAGCGCACCACGTGTCCTGCGTTCGAGCCGAGAAAATAAGTGCGCATTGCGGGCCGGTGTGAGCTCATCACGATCAGGTCGGCATTGAACGCTTTCGCTTCCTCGAGCACCTCGTGGTAGATGCCGCCTTGACGTACGGTTGCTGAAACGTGAGCGGCATCAAGACCGCATTCCCGGGCAATGATGCCGAGCGCTTCCTCTGCCGATTGACGTTGCTGGACGTCGAAATCGGGCGGCACATATTCCGCCAGCATCACTGGCGTCATCGCCAATACATTCACCAGACGCACAGATCCGCTCGACGCCCGTGCCATCTCGATCGCGGTTGCGATAGCAGGCTTGGCCAGATCCGTGTCAGCGAGGTCGACCGGAACCAGAATCTTGTTGTACATGACAGCGCCCCTCATTTCGCTGTGAGGTGTGGATCATGACATGTTTTTGGGCGCGCGTTGAGAGAGTTCTGATGCCTCAACTGGGCGTGGCACCCAGCGATTTCGGGGTTATGAAGCGCTCGAGCCGACCGGATTGCGGGTGCAGCTTGGCCCATTCGTCGAAGGCGAAATCGATGATGAGGAGGCCTGAAGTCGGTAGTTTCTCGCGCATCTGTTCACGCGTTTCGATGTCGCCGGATGCGACAAGCATGAGGGCGAGTTCGTGCAGCCCGGGGTTATGGCCGACAATGAGCAGGGTGTGTGCGTTCGCCGGGGCGTGCTTGATGACGTCGAGGATTTCATGGGGCGTTGCATCATAAAGCCGCTCGACGGCCGACGCGGCCGGTGCCGGTTTGAATGCGGCAGCGGCGAGTTTCCAGGTTTCCTGTGTGCGGGCCGCAGGGGACGTCATGACCCGATCGGGGGTGAGAGCGTGGGTCGCCATGTAAGCGCCGATGCTGGCGGCATCTTTGCGGCCGCGTTCGACCAGCTTGCGGCTTCGGTCCTCCATGCCGGGTTCGGAGCGTTCGGCCTTGGCATGGCGAAAAAGCAAAAGACGGCGCATGGGCATGCTATGGATTTTGGCGGCCGGGCGGCCGCAGTCTAACATGCGCTCGTGGCTAGAGCGCTAAGATCACATCAAGATTACATAGCGTAACGGAGCCAATGAGCGAAAGCGACAACACGGAAGCGGGCTGGTATGCGGCGACCTCGGTTGCTCGCCCCGATCGGCCGCGCCTGAACCTCGACCTCGACGTCGATGTATGCGTGATCGGCGCCGGGCTCGCAGGCCTCACGGTCGCGCGTGAGGTCGCCCAGCGAGGCTGGTCGGTTGCAGTCCTCGAGGCAGGCCAGGTCGCCTGGGCGGCGTCAGGCCGCAATCTGGGTTTTGTGTTGCCCGGGTTTTCCGAAGATATCGACAACATCGTCGAGCGTGTCGGCCTCGACCACGCCAAGCAACTGTGGGCGTTGTCTGAGCAGGGACTTGAGTATGTCCGCCGGACGATCCTGGACACCCAGATGCCCGGCGTCGACCTCATCAATGGCTGGCTGCACGTCTCGAAAACAAACAATACAGGCGAGTTGCGTGCCGAGGTCGAACGCATGCGCTGGCTCGGTGCCGACGTCGAGTTCTGGCCCTCAGCGCGCGTGCGCGAGCAATTGCACAGCCCGCATTATTTCGATGCCGTGCATTACCGGCAGGCTTTCCATATCGACCCCTACAACTATGCGCTTGGGCTGGCGGCGCTGGCAGAAAAGGCTGGCGCGCGGATATTCGAAGATACGCCGGCGGTTTCACTTGATCCCGCCGGCGTCCGCAAGCGCGTCGTCACGCCCGCCGGCCGTGTGCGCGCCGCGCAGGTCGTGCTCACCGGCAATATCCATCTTGGCGCACTGATGCCGAAGCTTGCGGCGACGTTGTTGCCGGTCACCACCTACGTGATGGTCACCCAACCGATCGGCGAGATCTTGCACGACGTCGTGCGTTATCGCGGCGCGGTCAGCGATACCAATCGTGCCGACAATCACTACCGCATCGTCGGAGGCGACCGTCTGCAGTGGTCAGGGCGCATGCGCGCCTGGGAGGCCAATCCCCGTTTTGTCGCGCGCGGCCTCGCCAATGATATCCGGCGAACGTTCCCCGATCTCGGAAAAATAGAGATCGCGCATCTATGGCGGGGGACTCTCGGCCGCACCGTCCATCGTATGCCTCAAATCGGTGAGATTGAGCGCGGGGTTTGGATCGCGAGCGGGTTCGGCGGCCACGGGCTCAATACCAGCGCGCTGGCGGGCGAGCTGGTTGCGCGCGGGGTGGTCGAAAGCGATCAGACCTGGCGCCTGTTCGCTCCCTACGAGCTCGTGTGGGCCGGCGGTATGCTTGGGCGCATTCTGGCGCAAGGCGTTTATTGGGGGTCGCGGCCGATCGAGCGCGTCAAGCAGGACGTCGCGCGCTATCGCGCAAATGCGCGCGCACGGAAGGACGCGCGCACATCGCGCAAGAATTCCGAGGCGGTTCAATAAACCCGGTGGGTCGGACGCCGATTATAAAGACGTCTACCGGCCTTCCCGGCGCGCCATGAAGGCCAGCCGCTCAAACAAATGCACATCTTGCTCATTCTTGAGCAGCGCGCCGTGAAGCGGCGGAATAAGCTTCTTGGGGTCGCGTTCGCGCAAGGTCTCCGGGCCGATGTCTTCGACCATCAGCAGCTTCAGCCAGTCCAGGAGCTCCGAGGTTGAAGGCTTTTTCTTCATGCCCGGCACTTCACGAATTTCGTAGAAGAGCCGCAGGGCCTCCGCGACAAGCCTTTGTTTTATATCAGGAAAATGCACTTCGATGATTGCGCGCATGGTCTCGGCATCCGGAAATCGGATGTAGTGGAAAAAACAGCGGCGCAAAAAGGCGTCCGGCAGCTCTTTCTCATTGTTCGAAGTGATGACGACGATCGGCCGGCGGCGCGCCTTCACTGTCTCTCCTGTCTCGTAGACATAGAATTCCATGCGATCGAGCTCCTGCAACAGGTCGTTGGGAAACTCGATGTCGGCTTTATCGATCTCGTCGATCAGCAAGACCGGCCGCTCGTCGGCCACGAACGCGTCCCATAGCTTGCCGCGCTTGATGTAGTTGCGGATATCCTTGACACGCTCATCACCAAGCTGGCTGTCGCGCAGGCGTGACACCGCGTCGTACTCATAAAGACCTTGCAGCGCCTTGGTGGTGGATTTGACGTGCCATTCGATGAGCGGCGCATCGATCGCCTTGGCGATTTCCAGCGCAAGCACGGTCTTGCCGGTGCCGGGCTCGCCTTTGACCAGCAAAGGGCGCTCGAGAGTGATTGCAGCATTGACCGCGACCTTGAGGTCGTCGGTCGCCACATAGGCCTTGGTGCCGTCAAATCGCATGAAAATTCTCAACGTGAATCGGGATCGCACAACCTTTCCGCGACTTCCTGCCGAACTCGCCGCGCGCAATGGCGGCTCTTCCAGTCTTATCCATAGGCTAGCCGGGTGTTCGGCAAGTCGCCAGCGACTCCTCGCGCGCGATAAATGATTCTTTTCATTGCGCAAGTTGACGCACGGCGCGCGGGACTCCCTAAACTCGGGACAACCGCTAAGCAAAAATTAGGGGAGATTAACAAACGACTTAACATGCATCGCTCCGGCTCGACCGAGTTAAAACGAGTTAGAGAGGATTAACTTGTGTGTGCAAATCTGCGTGAAGCCATGGTCGGGCGTTCGTCACCCATTCGCGATGGGTGAGCCGGCAGGAAAGATTTGTCGCACAGGAGTGCGTTTCGATGACTGTTATTTCTGCGCTTACGCCCAATCAAATTGCCGGTCTTTCGACCACCGCAATACAAGGCCTCACCACCACTGATATTCAATCTCTTTCGACGTCGCAGGTGGCTGCGCTGACGGCCACGCAAGTCAACGTATTGAATTCGACCGATATCAAGGCGTTTTTTACAACCCAGGTCGCCGCCCTTTCTCCCAGCATCATCAATGCATTGCTTGCCCTGCAGGTTCAGCAGTTTGTCGATACGCAAATCAGCGCCCTCACGGCCACGCAGGTCAGCAAACTTACGGCTGCCGATATCGGCACGCTGACCTCGACCGAGCTGCAGAACCTGACGACGACGCAGGCCAATGCGCTGACCGCCACGCAGATCGGCGGGCTGGCCAACGCGGTGATCGACAAGCTGAGCACCACGGAGATCGGCAACCTGACCACCACGCAGGTCCAGGGCCTCACCACCACCCAGCTCAACGGTATCGGCACCACCAACCTTGACGCGCTCAATGCCGCCAAGCTGTCGAGCACGCAGGTGAGCGGGCTGACCAACGCCACGATCGACAAGTTGACCACGACGCAGGTCGGGGCGCTGACCACCACCGCGGTGCAGGGCCTCACCACCACCCAGCTCAATGGTATCGGCACCACCAACCTTGACGCGCTCAATGCCGCCAAGCTGTCCACCACGCAGGTGATCGGCCTGACCACCACCGCGTTCGGCAACCTGACCTCGACGCAGATCTCGACGCTGACCTCGACCCAGATCGCCAAGTTGACGGCGGGCGATATCGGTCAGCTGACCTCGACCGAGCTGCAGAACCTGACGACGACGCAGGCCAATGCGCTGACCGCCACGCAGATCGGCGGGCTGGCCAACGCGGTGATCGACAAGCTGAGCACCACGGAGATCGGCAACCTGACCACCACGCAGGTCCAGGGCCTCACCACCACCCAGCTCAACGGTATCGGCACCACCAACCTTGACGCGCTCAATGCCGCCAAGCTGTCGAGCACGCAGGTGAGCGGGCTGACCACCGCCACGATCGACAAGTTGACCACGACGCAGGTCGGGGCGCTGACCACCACCGCGGTGCAGGGCCTCACCACCACCCAGCTCAATGGTATCGGCACCACCAACCTTGACGCGCTCAATGCCGCCAAGCTGTCCACCACGCAGGTGATCGGCCTGACCACCACCGCGTTCGGCAACCTGACCTCGACGCAGATCTCGACGCTGACCTCGACCCAGATCGCCAAGCTGACGGCGGGCGATATCGGTCAGCTGACCTCGACCGAGCTGCAGAACCTGACGACGACGCAGGCCAATGCGCTGACCGCCACGCAGATCGGCGGGCTGGCCAACGCGGTGATCGACAAGCTGAGCACCACGGAGATCGGCAACCTGACCACCACGCAGGTCCAGGGCCTCACCACCACCCAGCTCAACGGCATCGGCACCACCAACCTTGACGCGCTCAATGCCGCCAAGCTGTCGAGCACGCAGGTGCGCGGGCTGACCAACGCCACGATCGACAAGTTGACCACGACGCAGGTCGGGGCGCTGACCACCACCGCGGTGCAGGGCCTCACCACCACCCAGCTCAATGGTATCGGCACCACCAACCTTGACGCGCTCAATGCCGCCAAGCTGTCCACCACGCAGGTGATCGGCCTGACCACCACCGCGTTCGGCAACCTGACCTCGACGCAGATCTCGACGCTGACCTCGACCCAGATCGCCAAGCTGACGGCGGGCGAGATCGGTCAGCTGACCTCGACCGAGCTGCAGAACCTGACGACGACGCAGGCCAATGCGCTGACCGCCACGCAGATCGGCGGGCTGGCCAACGCGGTGATCGACAAGCTGAGCACCACGGAGATCGGCAACCTGACCACCACGCAGGTCCAGGGCCTCACCACCACCCAGCTCAACGGCATCGGCACCACCAACCTTGACGCGCTCAATGCCGCCAAGCTGTCGAGCACGCAGATCGCGCGGGCTGACCAACGCCACGATCGACAAGTTGACCACGACGCAGATCGGGGCGCTGACGACCACCGCGGTGCAGGGCCTCACCACGACCCAGCTCAATGGCATCGGCACCACCAACCTTGACGCGCTCAATGCCGCCAAGCTGTCCACCACGCAGGTGATCGGCCTGACCACCACCGCGTTCGGCAACCTGACCGCGACGCAGATCTCGACGCTGACCTCGACCCAGATCGCCAAGTTGACGGCGGGCGATATCGGTCAGCTGACCTCGACCGAGCTGCAGAACCTGACGACGACGCAGGCCAATGCGCTGACCGCCACGCAGATCGGCGGGCTGGCCAACGCGGTGATCGACAAGCTGAGCACCACCGAGATCGGCAACCTGACCACCACGCAGGTCCAGGGCCTCACCACCGCCCAGCTCAACGGCATCGGCACCACCAACCTTGACGCGCTCAATGCCGCCAAGCTGTCGAGCACGCAGTGAGCCGGGCTGACCGCGCCACGATCGACAAGTTGACCACGACGCAGATCGGGGCGCTGACGACCACCGCGGTGCAGGGCCTCACCACGACCCAGCTCAACGCTATCGGCACCACCAACCTTGACGCGCTCAATGCCGCCAAGCTGTCCACCACGCAGGTGAGCGGCCTGACCACCACCGCGTTCGGCAACCTGACCGCGACGCAGATCTCGACGCTGACCTCGACCCAGATCGCCAAGCTGACGGCGGGCGAGATCGGTCAGCTGACCTCGACCGAGCTGCAGAACCTGACGACGACGCAGGCCAATGCGCTGACCGCCACGCAGATCGGCGGGCTGGCCAACGCGGTGATCGACAAGCTGAGCACCACCGAGATCGGCAACCTGACCACCACGCAGGTCCAGGGCCTCACCACCGCCCAGCTCAACGGCATCGGCACCACCAACCTTGACGCGCTCAATGCCGCCAAGCTGTCGAGCACGCAGATCGCCGGGCTGACCGACGGCCACGATCGACAAGCTGACCGCGACGCAGATCGGGGCGCTGACGACCACCGCGGTGCAGGGCTTCACCACGGCCCAGCTCAACGCCATCGGCACCACCAACCTTGACGCGCTCAATGCCGCCAAGCTGTCCACCACGCAGGTGAGCGGCCTGACCACCACCGCGTTCGGCAACCTGACCGCGACGCAGATCTCCACGCTGACCTCGACCCAGATCGCCAAGCTGACGGCGGGCGAGATCGGTCAGCTGAGCTCGACCGAGCTGCAGAACCTGACGACGACGCAGGCCAATGCGCTGACCGCCACGCAGATCGGCGGGCTGGCCAACGCGGTGATCGACAAGCTGAGCACCACCGAGATCGGCAACCTGACCACCACGCAGGTCCAGGGCCTCACCACCGCCCAGCTCAACGGCATCGGCACCACCAACCTTGACGCGCTCAATGCCGCCAAGCTGTCGAGCACGCAGATGCCGGGCTGACCAGCGGCCACGATCGACAAGCTGACCACGACGCAGATCGGGGCGCTGACGACCACCGCGGTGCAGGGCCTCACCACGGCCCAGCTCAACGGATCGGCACCACCAACCTTGACGCGCTCAATGCCGCCAAGCTGTCCACCACGCAGGTGAGCGGCCTGACCACCACCGCGTTCGGCAACCTGACCGCGACGCAGATCTCGACGCTGACCTCGACCCAGATCGCCAAGCTGACGGCGGGCGATATCGGTCAGCTGACCTCGACCGAGCTGCAGAACCTGACGACGACGCAGGCCAATGCGCTGACCGCCACGCAGATCGGCGGGCTGGCCAACGCGGTGATCGACAAGCTGAGCACCACGGAGATCGGCAACCTGACCACCACGCAGGTCCAGGGCCTCACCACCACCCAGCTCAACGGCATCGGCACCACCAACCTTGACGCGCTCAATGCCGCCAAGCTGTCGAGCACGCAGGTGAGCGGGCTGACCAACGCCACGATCGACAAGTTGACCACGACGCAGGTCGGGGCGCTGACCACCACCGCGGTGCAGGGCCTCACCACCACCCAGCTCAATGGCATCGGCACCACCAACCTTGACGCGCTCAATGCCGCCAAGCTGTCCACCACGCAGGTGATCGGCCTGACCACCACCGCGTTCGGCAACCTGACCGCGACGCAGATCTCGACGCTGACCTCGACCCAGATCGCCAAGTTGACGGCGGGCGATATCGGTCAGCTGACCTCGACCGAGCTGCAGAACCTGACGACGACGCAGGCCAATGCGCTGACCGCCACGCAGATCGGCGGGCTGGCCAACGCGGTGATCGACAAGCTGAGCACCACGGAGATCGGCAACCTGACCACCACGCAGGTCCAGGGCCTCACCACCACCCAGCTCAACGGTATCGGCACCACCAACCTTGACGCGCTCAATGCCGCCAAGCTGTCGAGCACGCAGGTGAGCGGGCTGACCAACGCCACGATCGACAAGTTGACCACGACGCAGGTCGGGGCGCTGACCACCACCGCGGTGCAGGGCCTCACCACCACCCAGCTCAATGGTATCGGCACCACCAACCTTGACGCGCTCAATGCCGCCAAGCTGTCCACCACGCAGGTGATCGGCCTGACCACCACCGCGTTCGGCAACCTGACCTCGACGCAGGTCTCGACGCTGACCTCGACCCAGATCGCCAAGTTGACGGCGGGCGATATCGGTCAGCTGACCTCGACCGAGCTGCAGAACCTGACGACGACGCAGGCCAATGCGCTGACCGCCACGCAGATCGGCGGGCTGGCCAACGCGGTGATCGACAAGCTGAGCACCACGGAGATCGGCAACCTGACCACCACGCAGGTCCAGGGCCTCACCACCACCCAGCTCAACGGTATCGGCACCACCAACCTTGACGCGCTCAATGCCGCCAAGCTGTCGAGCACGCAGGTGAGCGGGCTGACCAACGCCACGATCGACAAGTTGACCACGACGCAGGTCGGGGCGCTGACCACCACCGCGGTGCAGGGCCTCACCACCACCCAGCTCAATGGTATCGGCACCACCAACCTTGACGCGCTCAATGCCGCCAAGCTGTCCACCACGCAGGTGATCGGCCTGACCACCACCGCGTTCGGCAACCTGACCTCGACGCAGGTCTCGACGCTGACCTCGACCCAGATCGCAGCATTGTCGACCGCGGATCTCAATCAATTGACGACGACTGAGATCAGTGCGCTCACGGCCACTCAGGTTGGCGGCTTGACCAGCACGCAAATCGGCGCGCTGTCGACGGCCAGGTTTGACGCAATTACCAGCACGACCGGCATACCCGCGATCAGCGTTGCGGCTATCGCCGGCCTGACGACGACCGAGATCAGTTCCTTGAGCACGACCCAGGGCAATGCATTTACGCCGACGCAGATCGCGGCAATGTCGATCGCTCAGTTGGATGCCTTGGTCACGCTCGTCGGGTAGTGAGCGTCTGATACATTCTGACTTGGGCTCCGGGCGCCGGAGCCCAGGCAGGTCCGCAGTAAGGCGTACTGTAGTGCGTGGCGTATCGCGTGTTTTGAGCGGCCAGCATTGATGGCCGCATCGCGTTCGCAGTTTCAACGCTTATAGGACGTCAATATGCTGTCACCGCCCGCCGATTTGAACGCCGCAACAGACCTTTTCAACGACGCGCTCAATCGGGCGAAAAGTCGTCAGCTTTCAATCGCCGAAGTCATCGGTTGCGCCGCGCAGCTTGATTCTTTGGGTCACAAAAAGCTGACCGCCGATCTATACAAGACGTGGATTGCACACAATTCAAATGATCTTCTGCTGCACGCCGCCTATTTCAACTATGGCGTAGCGTTGGCGGACATCGGAGATCGGCCCGGCGCCATCATGGCGTTCCAGGAGTGCATCCGGATCAAGCCGGATTTTCAGCCCTGTTACATCAATCTCGGCCGCGTGTTCGAGGACAGCGGACAGCTCAGCGAGGCTGTCACAGTATGGCTCAAACTTGTTCAGAATCTTTCGGCCGTCAATGGCGAATCTGTTGCGCATAAACTCACCGGGCTCGAGCAGATCGCTCGCGTGCTGGAGGCCGCGAACAATGATGCGCCGGCCGAAGACGCCCTCAGGCAGTGTCTCGATATCAATCCGCACCAGACTAAGGCACTGCAGCACTGGATTTCTCTGCGCCAGCGGCAGTGCAAATGGCCCGTGCTCGCCGAGTCGGATCGTGTCAGTCGAAAACACCTGTTGACGGGAATATCGTCACTGTCCCTGCAATGCCTTGCCGACGATCCGATGTTCCAGCTGGCAACGGCATATCAATACGGAAAGAAATCGGTCGGCATGCCGCCGGCGATGCTGCATACGCCGGCAGGCCGTGCTGATCGGACCAGGCTGCGCATAGGCTATGTGTCATCCGATTTTCGCGAACACGCCGTCGGATTCGCGATGACCGATGTTATCGAGCAGCACAACCGCGAAAACGTCGAGGTCTTCGCGTATTATTGCGGCATCAACCGGACCGACGCGACGCAACAGCGGATCATGCAGGCGGCCGACCACTGGATCGACATCAGCAACCTCGATGACGATCAGGCGGCTGCAAAGATTTCCGCCGACGGAATTGATATTCTCCTCGACCTTAACGGCTACACAAGAGACGCACGCAGCAAGGTCTTTGCGCGACGGCCGGCGCCGATCGCGGTGAACTGGTTCGGCTTCCCCGGAACGATGGGAACGCCGTATCACCACTACATCATCGCGGACAGCACGATCATTCCGCCGGAACACGAAATTCATTTTTCGGAAAAGGTGTTGCGGCTGCCGTGCTACCAGCCGAATGACCGCAAACGTGTCGTCGCCGCGCAACGCCCCTCGCGCGCCGATGTCGGGCTTCCGGAAAACGCCTTTGTCTTCTGCTCACTCAATGGCTCGCAGAAGACGACGCCGCGGACGTTCCGGCGCTGGATGATGATTCTGGGCGCTGTCCCGGACAGCGTGCTTTGGCTGCTCAGCGCTACAGATGAGACCAATGAGCGGTTGCGCCAGGCGGCCGCCGCGTCGGGAATTGCTCCCGAACGCATCGTGTTTGCGTCGAAGCTGCCCAATCCCGAACATCTCGCGCGTTATCCGCTTGCCGATCTTTTTCTCGACAACAGTCCCTATGGCGCCCACACCACGGCGGCGGACTCGCTCTGGATGGGTGTGCCGATCGTGACGTTCACCGGACGCACGTTTGCGGCCAGGGTCTGCGCGTCCGTGGTTCGTGCGGCGGGCCTTGAAGAACTCGCATGCCCGACACCGGAGGCCTATGTCGCGAAAGCGATCGAGTTGGCGCACGACCGGGAAAAGTTCGCGGCGATAAAATCAAAGCTTGTCGACGGGCAGGGACAGTTGCCTTCTTTTTGACACCCCGCGTCTTGTCGTTGCGCTTGAGGATCTCTATCGCCAGATGTGGAGCGACTTTAAGCGCGGAATAATGCCTGTTCCCGATTTGCGCAATCTGGACATCTACCATGAGGTCGGTCTTGGGCTCGACCTCGAGAACATCGAAGCGCTTTCCGACGATGCCTATTCGCTGCTCTACAAGGAAAAGCTTGCAGAATGGCATCGTTGTTATCCGATCTCGCCTGATGGTCGCCTGTGGCCCGAGATCGAAAAGGAAGGCCTTCCGCGCGTCGCGCGCCTGGCGGTTGCCTAGGCCGCGCGATCAACCCGGACCGGCTCTAAGGGCTGGAACTGCCTCGCATCAACGTGATCGGCAGGTGATGGCAAGTTGACTGGCCATCGGGCGGAAATCGTCTATGTCATTGGCATGATGAATCGGCGTACCCTATTGACTGCCGGCGTAGCGCTTTCAGCGGTTGCAGCCGCTGCCCAATTTGGCGGGACGGAAACTATGGCCGCGACTGATACGATCGACTTTCGTAATTTATCCGATATGGATTGGCGTCAGCGCCTTAACGCCAACCAGTACATGATCCTGCGCCAGCACGGCACGGAACGCGCCGGAAGCAGCCCGTTGAACAAGGAGAAGCGCAAGGGCACTTTTGCCTGTGCCGGCTGCGATTTGCCGTTGTTCTCGTCCGATACGAAATTCGAGAGCGGCACCGGCTGGCCGAGCTTCTATCAGCCGCTATCCAATGCCGTCGAAACCAAGACTGACCGGTCATTTTTCATGACGCGTACGGAAGTGCATTGCGCGCGTTGCCTTGGTCATCTCGGTCACGTCTTCGATGATGGGCCGCCGCCGACCGGTTTGCGCTATTGCATGAACGGGGTCGCAATGAAGTTCTTGCCGGAAGCGCCCGGATCATCCTGAACTTTCCGGCGCGAGCGTGCCGCGTTCCGAAATAATTTTCGCCTTTCAGAAATTCCAGATCGGCAAAAACTGCCGGGCGCGGAAGAAAGCACCCGTTCCCGCGACCTCCGCGGGGCTGCCGTTCACGTATAACATATTGATTTTACTACATAAAATCTCTGGCACGCCGATTGCGATGACTAGCCCAAGATTTCGTTTTGGGAGCCCCGCTCACGGCGGCGCGTGTCTCGTTTGCGGAGATGATGTCATGGGTTTGTTCGACGCTCTTACGACTGCAGTGAGTGGTTTGCAGGCGCAATCCTTCGCCATGCAAAATATTTCCGGCAACATCGCGAACTCTCAGACGACTGCCTACAAGGGCATCGACACCAACTTTGCGGATCTCATTCCGGGAGACTCGGTGCCGACGCATCAAATCGCCGGCGGCGTGATTGCAAATTCACGCGCAACGAACAATGTGCAAGGCACAATTCAGAGCACCACGTCCACCACGGATATGGCGGTGAACGGCAACGGCTACTTCATCGTGCAGGCGCCAACGAGTTTCAATGGAAATCAACCGCTTTTTGGCGGTATCGACAGTTACACGCGCCGGGGTGACTTCCAGCTGGACGCGAACGGCTATCTGGTCAACGGGGCCGGATATTTCCTCGAAGGCATTCCGATTGACCCAACGACCGGCAATCCGGTCGGCAGCGTGGCCGCCCCGCTGCAATTCCAGGGCAATTTCTTGCCCGCAAGCGCCACAACCACAATCGGCTACGGGATAAATCTTCCGTCAAAGCCGGCGACGAACGCTTTCATTCCGACGACGCCGAATTCCGAACTCCTCAATCCGGTCGACTTCGGTACGGATCCGACGATGGCCGGATCTGGAACTGTCGTCGGCAGCGACGTATCGACCTTCGTCAATGAATCGATCGATGGCGGTTCGGTGACGATCTATGACGCAATTGGTACGCCGGCCAACCTTCAAATGCGCTGGGCGAAGACGGACAGCGTCGCCGCCGGCGGCCAGGATACCTGGCAGTTGTTTTATCAGACAAACTCGACGGCAGGCCCCGCGCAGGTGGCCTGGCAAAATGCCAACCAGAGCTTCGTATTCGATGCAACCGGCCAGCTTAACCCGCCGATCACCAATCTCACGCTGCCGGGCGTTACCATCAACGGTACGTCGCTCGGCAATATTACGATCAACAGCCCCACGGGCGGCATTACGCAATTTGCCAACACCAGCGGCGTGGCGACCGTCAATAACTTGCAGCAGAACGGGTTCACGGCCGGTCAGCTGAAGTCAATCGCGGTCAGCGACGCGGGCGACATCATCGGCAACTTCTCCAATGGACAGAACGTTGCGTTGGCGCAGGTTCCGCTGGTCCATTTTAACAGTCCGAACAATCTGAAGGCTCTCGACGGCGGTGCCTATCAATTGACGGATGAATCCGGTCCCGCGATCGCAGGTTCGTCGGGCAAGATCATCGGACAGTCTCTGGAAGCCTCAAATACCGACATCGCGACCGAATTCACGAAGCTGATCGTGACGCAACAAGCCTATTCGGCGAACACCAAGGTGATCACGACGGCCAATCAAATGTCGCAAGATCTGTTGAACGTCATCCGGTAGGCCGCGTGAACGTCGGGCAAAATCGTGCATCTCGAGTGAGTGAGATCGGCATATGAGTCTGACGCAAGCGCTCAATTCCGCGCTCTCCGGCCTGCAGGTGACGCAGGCCAATATCGCGATGGTTGCGGCCAACGTCGCCAATGCCGATACGCCGGGTTACACCCGCAAGGTCGTCAATCAGATTGCGACCGGTGCCAATACCAGCATCGGCGTTCGCGTCAGCGATATCCAGCGTGAAATCGATCTCTATGTGCAGAGGCAGCTGCGCGTCGAAAATGCCGGTGCCTCGTATGCGGACACCCGTGCGGATATGTATTCGCAACTACAGAATATCTACGGCACACCGGGAGCAGATACCGCGCTGGAGTCGGTTTACAACAGTTTCACCTCCTCACTCCAGGCGCTTTCGACAAGTCCGGACGACCCTGGCGCGCGCAGTGCGGTTGTCAACAGCGCGCAGCTGTTAACGCAGCAACTCAATCAGTTGAGCGCCAACGTCCAGAGTTTGCGCGGCAACGCGGAGCTTGGCATTGCCGATGCGGTCAATCAGGCCAATGGGGCAATGTCCCAGATTGCGGCACTCAATCAGCAGATTGCGGGCTCGACGCCGGGTGACAGCGCCACCGCCGCACTTCATGGATCAACGCGACTCCTACATCGACCAACTATCGAAGTTGATGGATATCAACGTCGTTCAGGGCGACCGTAGTCAGATCAATATCTTTACAAATTCTGGCGTCCAGCTTGTGGGCGCGCAAGCGGCGCAATTGAGTTTCGACGCCGTTGGCACCATCACGCCCGCGTCTCAGTGGAATGCAGATCCTACGCTGCGCGGTGTTGGCACGATCACCCTTATCCCGCCGTCCGGTACGCCGATTGACTTGATCCAGGACCACGCAATTCGCTCCGGAACGATCGCGGCCTATCTGCAGATGCGCGACCAGGATCTTGTCCAGGCGCAAAACCAGCTCGATGCGCTTGCCGCAGGGATGGCGTCCGCATTGTCGGACCAGACAACCGCCGGGACCGCGGTTTCTCCGCTGCCGCAAAACGGATTTGACGTTGATGTCGGCAGCTTGTCTGCCAGGCAACACGATCACGGTCAACTACACCGACACCGCGACCAATACGCCGCATACCATAACGCTGGTGCGGGTCGATGATCCGTCGGCTCTGCCGCTCGCCAACACCGCGACGGCCACTCCAAACGATACGGTATTCGGCATCGATTTCTCCGGCGGCATGGGCTCGGTCGTTGCGCAGATCAATGCCGCATTCGCCGGCACCGGAATGACGGCTTCAAATCCGGCGGGAACGACTCTCGAAGTTCTCGATGACGGTGCCGGCAACACGGTCGATGTAAATTCAGCTATCGACGACTTCGACCGCCACCGGTCTCGCCGGCGGCACCGCCGAGTTTCAGTTGTTTACCGACGGTTCCACCCCTTACACGGGGGCCATTACCGGACGTGGTTCGCAAAGCGTCGGATTGGCCGGCCGCATCGGGGTGAACCCGGCGGTTGCGGCCGATCCATCCAGCCTCGTCATTTTCGCGCCTGGTACTGCCGCCGGTGACAGCACGCGGCCCGACTTCATATTGCAACAGCTCACCGGCGCATCGCTGACGTTTCCGTCAAACACCGGCATTGGCACAGCCGCCGCGCCGTTTACCGGCACGCTCACCACATATCTCCGGCAGGTCATCAGCCAGCAAGGCGAAGCCGCGACCTCGGCCAACAACCTGAAACAAGGCCAGGATGTTGTCCTCAACTCGTTGCAGCAGCGGTTTAACGAAACGTCCGGGGTCAATGTCGATCAGGAAATGGCGAACCTGCTGACTTTGCAAAACTCCTACTCCGCCAACGCGCGCGTGCTGTCGGTGGTGAAGGACATGTTTGACGCCCTGATCCAGATGTGAGGATGGTATGAGCGTTTCATCGATCGGTGCCCAATCGCAGCTCGCCATCCAGCAACTGACGCAGATGCGCGCGCAGTTTGATGATCTGCAACGCCAGCTCAGCACCGGCCAGAAATCAGCCACCTATGCCGGGCTCGGCCTCGATCGCGGCATCACCGTCAGCCTGAATGCGCAGATGTCGGCGATCGGCGGTTTCAACGACACGATCGACAATGTGATGACGCGCATCAATCTCATGAACACCGCGCTGAGCAATATGACCGACATCAGCAGCACGGTGAAATCCGCGATGGTCCAGGCTAACGGCGTCAGCGACGGCAGTGGGGCGGCGATTGCGCAACAGACCGCACAATCGTCGCTCGACCAAGTGCTCGGGCTGCTGAATACCCAGGCGGGCGATCGCTATTTGTTTTCGGGACGTGCCACCGATCAGCCCGCCGTCGAAACGCTGGATCATATCCTGAACGGCAATGGTGCGCAGGCGGGCCTCAGGCAGCTGATCGCCGAGCGCAATCAGGCGGATCTTGGTGCCGATGGGTTGGGCCGGCTGGCGATCAGTGCGCCAACCGTCTACTTCCGTTGCGGTGGCCGAGGATTCTATGTCGCCGTTCGGTTTCAAGCTCGCGTCAATCACCAGCAACGTTGCTGGCGCCACGGTGACCGCGCCAAGCGGTTCGCCTGCGTCGATGGGCATTGATTTCTCGACCGCTCCGAACCCGGGCGAAACGGTTACTCTGCGGTTCAATCTGCCCGATGGCACCAGCGAGAATCTGACGCTTGACGGCGACGACCAATTCGCCGCCGGGTGCCAACCAATTCACAATCGGCGCAGATGGCGCTACCACAGCCGCAAATTTCCAGACGGCACTTACGGGTGCGATCGGCAAGCTCGCCGGCACAGCGCTGACGGCGGCATCTGCGGTTGCTGCGTCCAACGATTTCTTCAGTGCGGATGCCAATAACCCGCCGCAACGCGTCGGCGGCTCACCGCCATTTTATGCGGCGACCGGCATGGTGCCAGGAACTGCCGCGAATACGGTGATCTGGTATACGGGTGAACCTGGGACCGATCCGGCACGTTCGACCGCCACGGCACGTATCGATCAGTCGCTGTCGGTTTCCTATGGCGCCCGTGCGAACGAGGATGGCATTCGTACGCTGGTCCAGAACGTCGCGACGCTGGCGGCCGTTCAAATTTCCCCGTCAAATCCGAACGGTGTGGGCCTGAGCAGCGCGCTTGATCAACGCCTGACGGTCAACCTGGGCGCGCCCGGCACGCAGACCATTACGGATATCGAGAGTGATCTCGCAACCGCGCAGACATCATTGAGTGCGGCCAAGTCCCGCCACCAGCAGACCAGCACGACCCTGAGTAGTTTTCTGCAGCAGATCGATGGCGTCTCGAACGAGGATGTCGGCGCGCAGCTTCTCACGCTCCAGACGCGGATGCAGGCGTCCATGCAGGTCACTTCGATGCTGTTCCAGACGAGCCTCGTGAACTATCTGAAGTAGCCGGTTCGAGCAGCAGTTCGCGGGCGCAAAGCCCGTCCAGATAAAAAAACCGCGGCCAGGCCGCGGTTTTTTTATAAGCGCTCGCAGTGTGACTCAGGCGCGGCTGAGCAGTCCGGCGGCCAACTCACGATTGATGTTGATCAGCAAACCGAGGCCTTCGGGCCGTGGGTTAGCGAGGATCTCCAGCGTGTGATTGAATACGAAGATCCCGAGGTTCGCGACGTTTTGCCGGATGCCGGGCGGCAGCGGATTGTCGGGGCTCGTGGCCGAGCTCACGAATATCGACCAAAGCCGCCGGTTATAAATAAGCGCGGCGTCCAGCTCGAGCCATTTGGCGTCCCAGCCATCATGGATCGCCTGCAGACGATTGGCGGCGGTCAGAAGCAGGTCCGCTTCGACCTCACGCGGTTTTGCGGTCTGTTTGGCGACCGCGTCGTAGGTTTGTGCCGCGTGTTGCATGGTCGATCAGCTCCTTCTCGTAGGCAATGAGGGCCTTTGCGCTCTTGAGCGCCTTGTATAGTTCACCGGCCAGGATGTGGTTGCTTACCGCGACGATGTGCGGCCACGCGCTCGGCGCAGCCTGCACGAGCTCGCGCATCAGTATGAAATACGTTTCGTGGTGCAGGCGCGGATCGCGGGCGGTATACATCAGCTGGACGGCGAGATAGATGCGCTTGGCCGGAGTGTCGGCCTGCTTCGTGGTCATGATGTCTTTTTCGCGCAGGATCGGGGCGTCGCCCTCGATCAGGAGCCGCGTGCGCTGATTGCCGTTGGTGACGAGGCAATCGCCGAGAATGAAGCGCTCGCCGGCTTTCAGCTCGACTTTGAGACCCATTTGGTGCCGCTCCTTGCGGCCGCCTTTTGAGCCTGGCGCGGCCATGACAGATCGCTTCGGCCACGTCAGGCGAATGCAATTACTGGAACAGCCGCAGGACGTTTTGATCGGCCTGCGAGGCCAGCGACAGCGCTGTGGTCGACAGCTGCTGGCGGGTCTGCAAGGCGAGCAAATTGGCGCCTTCTTCGTTGCTGTCAGCAAGCGTAAGGCTGTCGGCGCCTGAATTGAGCGTATTGATCATTGCCTTGGTGAAATCCTGGCGGATCTGCACCGTTGACAGATTTGAACTCAGCGACTGAGCCTGAGATCGCAGGGTCGTCAGTGCCGTCTTCAGGTTGGTGCCGGCGTTGGTTATATCGGAATTGTTCGCCCAGGCGTTCGTCGAGCCGGCGATCGCCAGATCGCCTGCGGTCGTGTCGTTGAAAGAAGTCACCACCACGTTCGAAGTACCGTCGGCGTTCATCGTGATCGTGAGATCGTTGCCGCCGAGCAGGTTGATGCCATTAAAGCCGGAGTCGCCAGCGAGTTGGTCGATTTGGGGCAACAGCGCATCGAACTGGCTGGCCAGCGTCGCGCGTACGGTCGGGTCGACGGTCTGGTTGAGCCTGGCTGACGAGCGCTTGGGCCGACTGTACCAGCTTGGTGATTGCCGAGATGCCGTTATTGGCGGCCTGAATCGTGTTGATGCCCGAGGACATCGCGTCGAGGAGGGCGTTGAGGTCATTGGCGCGCACAGACAGGCCCTGGGCGGTAAAAAAGTTGATCGGGTTATCGAGCGCCGAATTGACGCGCTTGCCGGTTGCGAGCCGGGTTTGCGTCTGCGTGATCAAATCAGACGTCTGCTGCAATTGCAGAAGGTTCGAACGAACACCGGCCGAAAGTACAATGTCACTCATGGCAAACTCCTTGCCTGCATTGGCCCAAATCGCTTGTGGCTGATAATGAAACGTTAGGGTTGACAGACAGTTAAAGCGGCGGGTTAAGAATTCATTAATTACAATTATGCGGCGCGCAAAAAAAACGGCGGCCCGAAGGCCGCCGTTTCATTGTTGTTTCGCTGACCGACTTATTGGAACAGGCGCAACACGTTCTGGTCGGCTTGCGAGGCCAACGACAGAGCTGTGGTCGACAGCTGCTGGCGGGTCTGCAAAGCGAGCAGGTTGGCGCCTTCCTCGTTCGAAGTCGGCCAAAGTGAGGGCCGCCGAACCGGTCTGCAGCGTGTTGATCGTCGCCTTCGTGAAATCCTGACGGATCTGCACGACCGACAAGTTCGCGCTGAGAGTCTGCGATTCTGAACGCAGGGTGGTAAGCGCCGTCGTCAAAACGCCCTGCGAAGCGACGATGTCGGCGGTGTTCGCCCAAGCGTTATGTGCGCTCACTGCACTATCGATGGCGAGGCCCGGGCTGGCCGCGCTCGGGGTTGTGTAATCAACGCCGACCACGGTGGTGCTCGAGCTGTTCGTTTCGTCCAGTGTGACGGTCAGAGTATTGCCGGCAAGCAAATTGATGCCGTTGAAGCCTGAGTCCCCGGCAAGTTGCCCGATCTGGCTGACGAGCGTGTCAAACTGCGAGGCCAAAGTGCCACGCACGGTCGGATCGGTCGTCTGGTTGGCCTGGCTGGCGAGTGATTGCGCCGACTGCACCAGCTTGGTGATTGCGGTGATGCCATTGTTCGCCGCCTGAATGGTATTGATGCCATTGGACATGGTATCAAGAAGGCCGCTCAGGTCGTTGGCACGATTGTCGAGGCCCTGGGCGGTGAAGAAGTTGATGGCGTTGTCGAGGGCCGAGTTGACGCGCTTACCGGTCGCCAGCCGGGTCTGCGTCTGCGTGATCAGGTCCGAAGTCTGCTGCAACTGCAGCAGGTTCGACCGCACGCCTGCGGATAGAACGATGTCAGACATCTTAGGTACCTTTCTGGTCTATTTGCCGTACTGGCAGTTACACACGTGTCGATCCAGTGGATCGGCAAATTCATCGCATAGACCCCCCAAACGGCCCGTAAAAGTTCATAGTTAATGAGATATTGCTTGATGCGCCGATCGCCGTTCAGCCGCAAAAACGGTGAGCGATGAGAGCGCTCGCGCTGAATTTTCCTGGTTAGTAAATCGTTAATGGCCAGACTTTGTTAATTTTTTCGGAGCATTGTTAGGCAGTGCAAAATGTGTAGTCCGGTATGACGTCAGTCATCACTCCATCCGCGGTCAACTATAGCGCGCTCTTCAGCGCGAGCGGGGCCGCGAGCTGGCTCGGCGATACCATCACCGCGATCCAGAATCAGGCGAATGAGGGCGGCCTTATCGGCATGCTCCAGAATTCCGGCGGCAATGGCAGCATCGCCTCATTTCTTGGGTCCAGTCAGAACTCCTCGAACCAGTTGGCGCTGATTTCGCAAAACAGCGTGACGAACAAATCAAGTCTGGTTGCACAGATGGCGTCGCAGAATGCCCAGGAGCAAAACCAGAAGAAGTTGCAGGATGCGATGGACGCGCTGTCAGCGTCACAACAGATCGTTCAGCCGAAGAACGTGCTCGATCCGATCATTTTCTTTGCGAACGGATCGTCCCTTGATACCAACAGCAACGTGATGACAATGTCGGATGGGACGCAAATCGATACGACGACCGGGGCAAAAGTTGTCGATACCTCGTCGATCGTTCAAATGGCGAATGGCGCCTATCTCGACACCAAAAACAATATTCTCACGATGCCCGACGGCTCGGAGATCGACACAATCACTGGTCTGAAAATTTCGGTTACGGCGTAGACCAAATTCGTGCGGCGCGAGGCGCGCCGTCCCGATCGCCGCACGGCTTTCGAAAAATGAAGGGCTAGAACGTTCGGCTGATTGCCAGCGGAGGACTCGCTTTGCTGCTCGGCGCCTGCGCGCGTCCGGAGGCGCCATAGGTTGAAGGGGCTTGCTTGCGGGCCAGTTCACCTGACACGCCGCGGATGATGCCCTCCGAGACGGCATGGGCAGTAGCCAGGACGGTGAGATTTGTCCGCAGCAATCCCTGGAACGCGTCATGCCGGCGGCGCAGGCGTTCGAGTGCTTCAGGCGCCAACCGCGCAATGGCATTTCTGGCGGCCTTCACGTAGTCGCTCTCACTGATGTAAAGGCGGGCGAATTCGATTTTAGCTTCGTCCAACTCTGCCGCCTGGCGGAGTCGTCCGGCGCGCACGCGGGCGGTCTCTTCCGTGACCGTCTGTTCCAGACGATCCATGACGCTTTCGAGGCTGGCGATTGCCTTCTCGGCCCCGTTTACATCGGTAATAGGAGTCCTGACCGCCGGTGAAGTCATGGCCGTGCCTCCTGTTGCGCTATCAGCGTGCGATAGACCTGATCGGCAATGCCGATACCGCCGGCTTTGGCGAACGATTTCGAGTATTCGTCGGTAAGCATCGAGCGCCATACGCCAACAGCGCCACTTCCGCCGAACGGGCCCTCGCCACTGATGCCTGTGAACATGTTCTGGAACATGGAATTCAGAAAGACCGCCTCAAAATCCCGTGCGGCGGCGCGGGCCTTTGCCGGTCCCAATCCTTTGAGTTTGCCGGGGGCTGCCGCAGTGCCTGTGTTTTTGAGCAGATCGACCGGCGTTGCGCCGGGGGCAGGAAGGGCGAATGCGCTCGACATCACATCACCTCAATGTCGGCCTGGATCGCGCCAGCGGCCTTGATGGCCTGCAGGATTGCGATCAGATCGTGCGGACCGATGCCCATGCGCATTCAGACCGTCGACGAGCTGCTGCAGCGAAACGCCCTCCTTGACCAAGGCCATCTTCTTTCCGTCTTCCTGCACGCCGATCCGGGTGCGTGGGACAACTGTCGCTGGTGCCGCCCACGCGCGTGAATGGCGACGGTTGGCTGACCTGCGGTGTTTCAGAGATGCTGACCGTCAGATTTCCTTGCGCCACCGCGACCATCGATACGCGCACGTCGCGGCCCATCACGATAATGCCGGAGCGTTCGTCGATAACGATCTTGGCACCAAGATCGGGCTCGATCTGCAGCTGTTCGATTTCGGTCAGCAACGAGATGACGTTGCCCTGGTATTTGGAGGGATCGTGATGCCGACGGTGGACGGATCCATCGGCTCGGCCGTTGGTGCGCCGATATAGTCGTTGATCGCTGCGGCAATACGCTTGGCGGTTGTGAAGTCGGGATTGCGGAGAGCCATGCGCAGTTGGCTGAGGCGGTTCAAGGTGAACTCGATCTCGCGCTCAATCAATGCGCCATTGGCGATACGGCCGACGGTGGGGACGCCGCGAACGATTTTGGCAGCGTCGCCCTCCGCCTGGAACCCGCCGATCGCGAGTGACCCTTGGGCGACCGCATAGACGTTTCCATCGGCGCCAAGCAGCGGCGTCACCAGAAGGGTGCCGCCTTGCAGGCTCTTTGAGTCGCCGAGTGCAGAGGCCGTCACGTCAATGCGGGTGCCTTGCGTACCGAAAGCGGGCAGGTTGGCCGTCACCATCACGGCGGCGACGTTGCCGGTACGCAGTGTTTGTCCGCGGATGTTGACGCCAAGCCGCTCGAGCATCGCGGTGAGCGACTGCTTGGTGAAGGGAATATTGTTGAGGGTGTCGCCGGTGCCGTTGAGCCCGACGACCAAGCCATAACCGATCAACTGGTTTTGTCGCACGCCTTCGATATTCGTGAGGTCCTTGATGCGCGAGGTCGCTCCGGCGCTAACCGGAACAAACAGCGCCAAGACCACCGCAAGGCATGCGGCCTGCAAAGTCCTCGTCATCACTGCTCCCCAATGTGACGGTTGACAGCAATGGCTATGCGAACGGCGTGCCAACGCTGACGTGGCGCCGAAGACATTGGCGGTACAGACATTTTCCTATTTTGTTGAAACGAGGCAGGCACCGGTGAGGGGGCATGAAACGCCGCGGGCGGTAAATTCTGCCGGGCTTTTACCGGGCATTAACCATACCAGCGCACCCTTCACGGTATTCGGGGACCGATCCATTTTCGGTGGGGAACAATCGGCATGCGCGTCTATGGACCGAACGGAACCGCATTGGCCGCAGCGCCATTGACGGCCCGCCGCACTGAAAGCGGCACTTTCACCGTCAGTGAGCAGGAGGCGACGCCGAACTCTCCGGCCGCGACAACGCTGCGGTCGATCTCGACACTGGACGCCCTGATTGCCCTCCAGGGCGTAGAAAACCCGGCTGAACGCAAGAAACGCGCGGTCGCAAAGGGTCGAAACGCACTTGATGTGCTCGACAAACTCAAGCTTGGCCTGCTCGACGGATCGGTAGACCAATCGACGTTGGCGCGCCTGAAGGTCGCCTCGGAAGGGCTGACCGATGCATCGGGCGACCCCGGGCTTGACGGTGTGCTTGGGGAGATCGATCTGCGCGTCGCAGTGGAGCTGGCCAAAGCCGGTATTCGCTAGGTCCAGGGCCTGGGTGGCCGGACCGCAAGTTCCCCTGAAGTCATTGAACCGTCATTTAAATTCCGAAAAGTGCCTGGCCTTACTTGGATGTTGTCCGCCGGTTGGTGGCCGTATATAAGCCTGCCGCGCGGAGCGGGCGACACTCCGCGCCGAAAAACAGAAGAAACCACAGGGAGTAGGTGGGATGTTGGCCAAAACCAAGAACTATCGGCCGTCCGATAAAGAGCCGTTTATGAACGAGCGCCAGCGCGAGTATTTTCGCGCGAAGCTCCTCATGTGGCGAGAAGACATCCTCAAGGAAGCCAAGGAAACACTGCAGCACCTCCAGGAAGAAAATCAGAATCATCCAGACCTCGCTGACCGCGCGTCGTCCGAGACCGATCGCGCCATCGAGCTGCGCGCGCGTGACCGGCAGCGCAAATTGATCGCCAAGATCGACGAAGCGCTCACGCGGATCGATGACGGCTCGTATGGCTACTGCGAGGAGACTGGCGAGCCGATTTCTTTGCGCCGGCTGGAAGCGCGCCCGATCGCGACGCTGTCTGTGGAAGCGCAAGAGCGGCACGAAAGGCGTGAGCGCGTCTACCGCGACGATTGAAATTTCGAAATTCAATTCGTTGGATTGCTTTGCCCGGTTCAACGCCGGGCATTTTTTTGCGTGGCTTAAAAAATCACGCGGTCTCCGGCCGGGGAGCAGCCGGAGACCGCGTCGTTGACGCCGTCACGCTCGCGCGATGCGAAAACGGCGCGGGAGGCCTAAAACTCACTCACGCGACTGACTAGAACGGCAGCAAAACGTCGAAGAATTGTTCGCCGTAACGATTTTGCTGCATGTCGGTGATTTGACCGCGTCCGCCATAGGCGATACGGGCCTGAGCGATCTTGGTCGAATTGATGGTGTTGTCACTCTCGATATCTTCCGGCCGCACGATGCCGGCTACAATCAACTCACGCACTTCGAAGTTGACACGGATCTCCTGCTTCCCCTCAACCACCAAATTGCCATTTGGCAGAACTTGCGTCACGACGCCTGCGACGTTGGTTTTTATATCTTCAGATCGATCGACCGAACCTTTCCCGTCCTGCGTCGTGTTGGAATCGGCGGTGAAAATGCGCGTTGGCACCGGCGTATTCATGATCGGCACTTTGGGCTTGCCGAAGAAATTGGTGATGCCTGAGTCCTCCGTCATCGCCCGGCTGCGCTTGGTTTCGTTGTCGATATTGGCTTTGTCGGTGATGTTGACCTTCACCGTGAGAATATCGCCAATCTGATGCGCGCGCTGGTCCTTGAAAAATGCCCGGGATCCGTTCCGCCACAATGAGTTTGGATTGTAGGCCGCAGGCTGCGCAGCCGGCATCGGCATTTGCACAGGTTTATAGCCCGGCCGCGTGGTCGGATTATCGACCGACGTTAATGGCGGCTGCTGGCCTATTGATTTGAGCCGGTCAACGTATGCGCACCCGTTGAGCAGAGTGCTTGCGAGTGCGGCCAGAACCGCATGACGCATAACTGTGACGACTTTCATGACTTTGCTTTCACTGGCAGCACACGGGAACCGTGTCGTGGTTGAACTGAATCGGGAATCGAAGTGACGACGCTTTGTTTACTGCTGGAGGTCCGATGCGCGTGCGCACGTGCATTAGCGATCCTCTGCATTGACGGTCGGTTTCGTTGCAACGTTGGAGGCGACACGGGGCGAGCCGTTGCTTATGGCCACGCGTCCGGGTCCGATGATGACCCCCTGAACGGTGCGCTTGGACTGCTCGTTGAGAACATTGATGACATCGCCCTCCGCTCCGCCCTCGGCGGCTTTGCCGCGGATGGTGAGCACGACACCGGGGACTTCGTAGACCAGGGTCACTGTTTCATTGCGCTGGACCAGATCGGGTTTCATCAGGTCGACGGTCCTGATCGCACGATCAGGTTGCAGGCTGGTGCGTGCCGCAAGCCCCACAGCCTGCTCGCGCTTCGTGATGACGTCCCGACCGACGTCCACGCGCGGACGCCTGTCCATGATGACGTCGGCGTCCTTGAGGACGGCACCGCGCTCGAGTGTTCGTGCGGCGGTCGCCACCTCAATTGTAGCCACCGCGCGACCGGAGACTTGCACAGTGTTCCGTTTTCCGGCGATTGACGGAGATCTCGATCGTTGCGTTGAAGCGGCCGCCGCGCAAATCGTAGTCGATATGTGTAACTCGTAGTTCGCCCTTGGCCGAGGGTTCGACATATATCGCGTGCATATCGCGCGCGAAGCTCACAACAAGGTCTTTGCTCGATCCGACATCATATCGCGCAGCCAATGTGCGGGTGATAGCGTCTTCGATTGCGCTGGCCGGAATCGTCCTGCTCGCCCGGGTGACGACTACGTCGCGTACATCGCCGGCGTCCACCCCGACGAGCGCATGCTTGCGGACTGCCTCGAGAACGGTATCGGCCGAAACGGAACCCGTGTAGCCAAGATCGGGCGCGCGGAAAATTGGCACAGTGGCAACAATTCCCGCGTGATCGATGAGGTCGCCGATGCGCACGATATCGCCGTTGATGATGGCTTCCGACTTCAAGCTCGGCCGCTCCGGATTGGGCAGGGCGGCGATCTGGGCGTGTCCGGCTGTGGTTATTGCAGCGAGCGTTGCGAATGCCACAAGGAATGAGCGGATCATGGCGGAGCCTCAGCGCATCAGGTTGGAGGTCGTGGACAGCATTTGGTCGGCGGCGGTGATGACTTTGGCGTTCATCTCGTAGGCACGTTGCGCGGCAATAAGATCGGATATCTCGCTGACAGCCTCGACATTGGCCTGTTCGAGAAAGCCTTGCTGCAGATTGCCGAAGCCGTCGGTGTTGGGATTGCCGTTCTGTGGCGCGCCCGAAGCGGGTGTCTCGAGATAGAGATTGTCGCCCATGCTTTGCAGGCCGGCCTTGTTCACGAAAATCGAAAGTTCAAGTTGGCCAACCTGGCTGGGCGTATTGGATCCCGGCACAGTCACGAAGACCTGGCCTTGTGTATTGACGGTCACGGCCGTGGCATTCTGGGGAATGGTGATGCCAGGCTGCACAAGATTGCCTTGCGCGGTCACGAGCCGGCCTTGCGCGTCGAGTTCGAACGAACCATCGCGCGTGTAGGCGGTGCGGCCGTCGGGCAACAGAATCTTGAAGAAACCCTCGCCGCGGATGGCGAGGTCGAAATCTTTGCTGGTCTGTGTCAATTCGCCTTGGCTCATCAACCGCGGCGTGCCAACGGTTTTGACGCCGGAGCCAAGTTCGATGCCGGCGGGAAGGATGTTGCCCTGCGACGATGTTTGCGTGCCTACGCGGGTTACCTGTTCGTACATCAGATCCTGGAATTCCGCGCGCTGCCGCTTGTAGCCTGTCGTCCGCATGTTCGCGATATTGTTGGAGATGACCTGAACGTTAAGTTCCTGGGCCATCATTCCGGTCGCTGCGGTATGAAGTGCTCGCATTGACTATTCTCCCGCTGCCACCGTCTAGTTTGGTACGTCAGCGAGCTTTTCGATCGCCGTACGCTGTAAATCGGCTTGCTGTGACAACAAGCG
This sequence comes from uncultured Alphaproteobacteria bacterium, assembly GCA_963767515.1. Lineage (GTDB taxonomy): Bacteria > Pseudomonadota > Alphaproteobacteria > Rhizobiales > Xanthobacteraceae > Pseudolabrys. Next base: position 77,447 of record CAVYER010000021.1, on the reverse strand, counting down.
CAGCGATCTGGGTGTAGCTGCGCGTCACTTCGATCATGCGCGTCATTTCCATCACGGAGCGCACATTGGATTTTTCGATCGTGCCCTGTATGACAGTTGAGAGCTTGTCGGCTTGCGGCGTGACATTGGCCGGTGCCTTGAAAGTGCTGCTTCCGTCCTTCTGCAGGCGGCCTGGCTGGTCGAACGAGACCAGACGCAATTGACCGCGCTGAGACTCGGTTTGGGAATTATTGCCCTCGCGCGCGCTGATTGTTCCGTCTTCGCTGATTGTGATGTTGCGGTCTTTTGGCTGAAAGGTGATGGGGCCGGATTCGCCCAACACCTGATACCCCTCGCTCGTGACGAGCTCGCCAACGTTATTGATTTGCAGCGCGCCGTTGCGCGTGTAGCGCTCGCCGCCGGGCGTCTGCACAACCAGGAAGCCTTTGCCATTGACGGCAATATCCAGCGGATTGTTGGTCCGCTCGAGCGGTCCCTGGCTCAGATCAATCCAGGTCGCCCGGTCCTGCACGAAACTCACGCGTTGATCGGCGGTCAGGAAATTCTCCGCCCGCGCGGTTGGGCTGATGAATTCCTCAAACACTGCTCCGTCAGTTTTGAAACCGGAGGTGTTGATATTGGCGATGTTGTTCGCGACTACATCCAACTCGCGCTCAAGCGCGACCTGGCGTGACAGTCCGACCAGAAGTGCATTCTGCATCGGTAACTCCCCTTGAAGTTCAGCAAGTTCGGCCCTCCCGAGGCCGAGCTTGGTCCGCGTCGATGGCGCAAGCTCTCCCAAGCCTGCGGCTGGTCGTAGGGTTGCAGCCGTCGTGCCAACTTATAAAACTGAATAAAATCAATCAGTTATATAAAAATCGTGGACTCTCGGCGAAGGCAAAAAGGACCGCTTCGGGCGTCAACCCGGCAAAAGATTCCGGCCTGGGGCGTGACGGAAAGTATCTGTTAACCATACCGACCTACCTTCGATCTCAGGGGGCGCGCGGTGTCGCGCGGCCGCGATTTTTGGGCAGAACGGCGCCACATGCCGACCCGTCCGACGTCGCGAACTGGGGTCATTCATGGCAGCCAAGGCAAAACAGGCGGACGTCGAAGAAGAAGAAGACGACAAGCCTGAAGGTGAAAACGAGCAGCCGGCAGCAAAGTCGAAATTTGCTTTTTTGAAATTCAAGCTGCCTCCGCTGAAGTGGATGATCATCGGCGGAGCGGGTCTGCTGGTTCTCGTTGGCGGCGGCGGGGGCGCCTATTTTTTCTTTAAGGGCCCGAGCCACAAGGAACCGGAAGTCGTCGCCAAGCCGGCGACCTTTGTCGATTTGCCGGACGTCCTGGTCAACCTGTCGAACACCGGGGGAGACCGGACTCAATATCTCAAGGTCAAGATCGTCCTCGAACTCCCGGACGCGACCCTTGTTCCGCAAATTCAGCCGCTGATGCCCAGAGTTATGGACGCGTTCCAGGTGTATCTGCGCGAGCTGCGGCCGACCGATCTTGACGGCTCGGCCGGGCTTTATCGGCTCAAGGAAGAGTTGACGCGCCGCGTCAACGCCGCGGTAGCGCCTAATCGCATCACCGCCGTTCTGTTCAAGGAGATCGTCGTCCAGTGACGACGCCATAACAATAAGGTTCGTGGCTTTATACAATGGCCAATAAAGACCAAATCGACCAAGACGCACTGGCCGCGGAATGGGGCCTGGCGCTGGAATCGGATTCAAGCGCGCCTCCCGCAAATGCGGAAACTCCTGCTGCGCCCGGCAGTGACGAAGCCGCTGCGCAATGGGCCGCGATGGTCGACGACAGCGGTGGCCTGCAGTCAGCCAAGGGCGGCGCGGAACGTATCCTCAATCAGGAAGAAATCGACAGCCTGCTCGGCTTCAGCCTGGCTGATGTTTCGCTCAACGACAATTCCGGCATACGCGCGATCATCGACTCGGCGATGGTTTCGTACGAACGTTTGCCGATGCTGGAAATCGTCTTCGACCGCCTTGTGCGGCTGATGACGACCAGTTTGCGCAACTTCACTTCCGATAACGTCGAGGTTTCGCTCGATCGTATTACGTCGGTGCGCTTCGGTGACTACCTCAATTCAATTCCGCTGCCGGCAATTCTGGCCGTGTTCAAGGCGGAAGAATGGGACAATTTCGGACTCGCAACAGTCAATTCGAGTCTGATCTATTCGATCATCGACGTTTTGCTCGGCGGCCGTCGCGGACAAAGCTCGATCCGGGTCGAGGGGCGCCCCTACACCACCATCGAGACCAATCTCGTCAAGCGCATGATTGAAGTCGTGCTGGCAGATGCCGAGCTCGCCTTCAAACCGCTGTCCCCGGTCAAATTCAATATCGACCGGCTCGAGACCAATCCGCGCTTTGCCGCGATTTCCAGGCCAGCAAATGCTGCGATTTTGGTGCGTTTGCGCATCGATATGGAAGATCGTGGCGGAACGATCGAATTGTTGTTGCCTTACGCGACGATCGAGCCGATCCGCGCCGTGCTGCTCCAGATGTTCATGGGCGAAAAGTTCGGCCGTGATCCGATCTGGGAAGGCCATCTCGCGACCGAAATCGGGCAGGCACAGATAGGCGTCGACGCCGTGCTGTATGAGGCGCGGCTGCCTTTGCGCCGAATGATGGAGCTCAATGTCGGTGACACGCTGATGCTCGAACTCAAGCCGGACGCGATGGTCACAGTCCGCTGCGGCGATATCACGCTGACCGAGGGCCGCATGGGACGGGTCGGCGACCGTGTTGCTGTGCGTGTCGCAAAGCCATTGCGCAAGCCGCGGACCACGTTCGCCATGTTCGAAAAAGCAGACGAGACAACAAGTCCAATGGAGGTACCGTGAGCTACCATTACGGGTTCCTGGTCGAGACCATGGTCTCGATCCTGCTTCTGCTCACGATCCTGTATTGCGTTCGGCTCAACAAGCAGCTGCGATTGCTCAAAGCCGATGAGCGATCGCTGCGTGCGACAATTTCGGAATTGATCACCGCCACCGAGATTGCTGACCGTGCGATCGGTGGTTTGAAATCGACCATGCAGGAAGGCGAGCATGCTTTGAGCGAGCGGTTGGAGCGAGGTGAGCATCTTGCCGCCGAGCTCGACCTCCACATTACCGCAGGCAATCAACTACTGGCGCGGCTTGTGAGGATTGCGGGTGTAACACGGCCGGCCGCCGAGCCTGCGCCGGTGCAGGACGCCAAAGCCGTCGCGGCCGCTGCGCAGGCCTTCGCCGATCGCACACGCTCTCGCCTGGGCGGCCAAGCCGCATGACCCGCATGCTGCGCGACGTGCGGCTCATTCCGATCGTGCTTTTTGCCACGATCAGCCTGCTCGCGCTCAAAGTATCCGGCCTCGTTTTCGACGGCGGCTATACGCTCGCTGAGCGGATGGGCGCGCGCTACAATTCGGATACGCAAGCCACGACGCAAGATGGCGCGCCGGATTCGTCCACGGCCACAATCGCCGACAGGTTGGATAAATCGGGCATGCCGGGATCCAAAAAATCCTGGGCGCAAGATGTTCTCAATTTCAAGGATGGTCGTAACGGCGATATCACCGGTTCGACCGGCGCTGAGGAAAAGCCGAGTGAGCCCGCGCTCAAAGTGACTGACAAGCCGCCGGACGCGCCAAAACTCGAAGTCGCCGGAGCCGCAATTCCGCTTGAACCGGGCCGCATCGCGTCGCCCGGCGAACGCGCGGTTCTCGAACGCCTGCAAACCCGCCGGCAGGAACTCGACACGCGTAGCCGCGAAATGGAAATGCGCGAAAGCCTGCTCAAGGCGGCCGAGAAACGTCTGGAGGACAAGGTCTCCGAACTCAAGGACGCGGAAGGCCGCGTCAACACGGCAATGGGAACGCGCGACAAGATGGAAGCCGAGCGCTTCAAAGGAATTGTCTCCATGTATGAGAACATGAAGCCAAAAGACGCTGCGAGAATCTTCGACCGCCTCGACCTGAACATTCTGGTGGACGTATCGACGCAAATTAAACCGCAAAAAATGTCGGAAATCCTCGCGCAAATGACGCCAGACAACGCCGAACGCCTGACCGTCGAGCTCGCCAACAGGGCGACCGCAAAACCGAAGACGCAAAGTCCCGATCAACTGCCGAAGATCGAGGGCAATCCAAGCGCGAACTGACCGCGTGCGACTAATCGACGGTCCGAACAACAGGGAATGTAGAATGTGCGGGATCGCGGTCGCCATCGATTGGCCCGAAGCGGAAATTTCGGTTCAGCGCCTCATCGAAGGCATTTTACATCGCGGTGACGTCACCGACCCCGTTGCGGTGCTGCGCAAGGATACCGCCATGGGCACGCGCCGGTTGCGGATCGTGGACGCCGAGCACGGCGTCCAGCCGCAGATTTCGTTCAATGCGCGCCTTGCGGTCGCCTTCAACGGTGAAATCTACAACTATCTTGAATTGCGGAAGGAGCTCGCCGACCTCGGCGTTGAATTCAGGACCGAGTCCGACACCGAAGTCCTGGCGAATGCCTTGCAAGTGTGGGGCTATCGGGCGCTCGAGCGCCTCGTCGGCATGTATGCCTTTGTCGCTGTCGATCTGGTCAACGGAGAGTTTCTCGCGGCCCGCGATCCGTTCGGCGTCAAGCCGCTCTACGTGATCCAGTCTGGCAGCAGTTTCCTTTTTTGCTCCGAGATGCGGCCGCTTTTGCGAACCGTGCCGGTCGGCGACGTCATGCTGCTGCCGCCTGGCTATGCGTTATCGCGCAAGAACTGCGCGCGCTTCAAGTCGCCGATCTATCCGCGCACCGACGTCCCCGTGCATCACGACCCGCAAACGCTTGACCGTATATTGTCGGAGGCCGTGCGGTCCCGGCTGCCCGCTGGCTTGCCAGTCGCGACTTTATTCAGTGGCGGCATCGACAGCACGCTCATCGCTCACTACACGCGTCAATTCCGTCCGGAAGCGCCAGGTTATTTCGTCGGTGGAGAGACCGCGCCGGACTATCCTTACGCCGCCGCATATGCCGAGCGGACTGGCTTCGATCTGCGCATGGTGCCATTCGAGCCGGACAGCGACGAAGTATTTTCATCGATCGGGCATGTTGTTGAGATCACTGAGTCCTTCGAGCCAAATCTGGTGCGAGGCGCCGTCTGCTCTTTGCTTGCAGCTGAAAAAATGCACCGCGACGGTTTCCGCGTGGCGCTGTGCGGGGAGGGGGCGGACGAACTCTTCTGCGGTTATCCGCCGCTCGAAGTGGCCTTTTATCAGAGCGATGCCGATGGCCGGCCCGTGCGGGATGAATGCCTAGACCTGATGCACCGCGTCAGCCTGCAGCGTGTCGATCGCTGTTCGATGCGCCATCAGGTGGAAACCCGCGAGCCGTTTCTTGACCCGTCGGTCGTCAAGTATGCATTGAATGTCGATGCGGCCGCGCTGGTGCGCGACGTGGACGGTCAGCCCCGCGGGAAGGCAGCTCTGCGCGATCTTTATGACCTCTATCCCGACAAGTTGCCTGCGGCCATTCGCGACAGAACAAAAGTGCCGTTTGGTGAAGGGGCCGGGCTGGACGTGACACCGCAGGACTCGGGCTGGAAGGCTCGCTTCAACGAGGCAATTTCCGATGCCGAACTGCGCGACGGTCAGCAGCAATTCGAAGGCTTCAACCTGCAGTCCAAGGAGGAGCTGTTTTACATTCGCAAGCTCGCGCAGGCGATGGACATATCGCGCGTGCCGCACCTGCGCGATCGGGCCTGGATTTCCTTCCCCGTCCTCCAAAACCTCCAAAAACTGAAGGCTTTTGCGCACTTTAGCCTGTAGTTCTCCTTACAGTTAACGCCACATTAAACGGCCGTCCTTACCCTATTGCGACCGGCAGGCCAGCCGGCTGGAACGGCCTTATGACGGCTTTGCCATTCAAGCTGAGGCAGATGCTTGCGTGCAGTCCGGGGCGATCGACGCCCGGATTTGCGTGCGCTCGCGCCTTTGCATCCGTGGCGTTGCTTGCCTTGCTCGTGCTCGCCTCCGTCGGCGCAGCTCGCGCGGATGATCCGATCAAAGGCGAGGTAAAGGCCGTCGTCGATGGCGGCTTTGTGCGGCTGATGTTTCAGTTTGATGAAGCAGTAGAGGCAAGTGCGCGCGTCTCCGGAGCGATCATCGTCATCAGCTTCAACAAACCGGTGGCGATTGCCGTCGAACGCCTCAGTGTCAACGCACCGGAATTCATCAGTGCTGCGCGACGCGACCCCGACGGCAGTGCGATCCGTTTAGCGCTGACTCACAAACTTAAGGTCAATACGATCGCCGCAGCCGAGCGACTTTATGTCGACCTCTTGCCGGAAACCTGGAAGGGCCCGATGCCCGGCCTGCCGCAGGAGGTGATCGACGAGCTTGTCCGGCGTACGCGCGAAGCCGAACGTCAATTGCATCAAGCAGCAAGCCGACAGAGAAGAATAAAAAGCCGCCGCTCGTCCGGGTTAAAGTCGCGAGCCAGCCGACCTTCGTCCGCTACGTGTTCGCAATGCCGGGCACGGTGAACGTAGTACCGGAGCGCGCTGATGGCAGGCTCACCCTTAATTTTGATCAGCAGGTCAATTGGGATATGGCGGACGCGAAGGCTTCGCTGCCGCCGACCTTGAAGTCGATTGAATCGGAGATCGAACTCGATTCCGTCGCAGTCGTTTTTGCGCTCAATGGCACGCCGGAAGTGCGAGTGTTCCGGGAGGACCGCAATATCGTAGTCGACATCGGCCTCGACGGCGCCAAGCCGAAGGCGGCCGAAGCGGGCGATGCAGCCAAGCAAACGGCGCCCTCAAAGGGCTCGCCAACGATATCGCCGCCGCAAACGATGCTCTCGAAGGATGCCATCACGCCGGCTCCGAAACCTGCCGTGCCGGCGAAAGCAGACGCAGCAGCACCGCCGCCAGATGGTGCGCCCTCAGCAGCGCCATCGCCGGCACCTGCGACACCAAAAGGTGCAGAGCATTCGCAGGACGCCCCTTCTGTTGCGCCGGCGCGTGCAACAGCAAGCTGCGGCTCCCGAGCCTCCGCCTGCCACTCCGCCGGCACAGCCCGCGCCAACAGAGAACAAAGCTGCCGCTGCGGCAGCTGATGCTACGCCACAGCCTGTCGTGGAGCCGCCTGCATCCCCGCCGTCACCTGCGGCGCCAGCGCCGGCTCCTGCCGCAGCCGAGCCGCCGAAAGCACCTCCAGCGCCGGCCGCGAATGCCGAGGCCGAGCGGCCCGCACCCAATCCAAAGGCGACAGTTGTGGCCGGCGTGCATCAATCGGGGAATAGTATGCGCGTCGAATTTCCGTTTGCGGTGGCGACGCCGGCAGCGATCTTTTATCGCGCGGATACATTGTGGCTCGTGTTCGATAGCGCCGCGCCAATCGATCTCTCTGCGCTTCGCAACGACAATGAAAGTGGCGTGCGCGAGGCGATCGTTCGAGCGCGCGGAAGACGGTGCAGCAATAGTTCACATGAAGCTATGCAAGGCCGCGCACCGCCAGCGTCGAAGCCGATGGCCCGAGCTGGATCGTCAATATTGCCGATATCGCGACGGCGCCGACCCATCCGCTTGGCATTGCCCGCAGCGTCGCCGGCAAGAACCGCGCAAGCATCGCCATACCGCTCGATGGTCCGCGGGCAATTCACAATATCAAGGATGCGGACGTCGGTGACCGGTTGATGGTGGTTACGGCGCTCGCGCCGGCACGCGGGTTCCTCAAAGTGCAGGATTTTGTCGAACTGCGCGCGCTGCCATCGGTGCATGGCGTCGTCGTGCAGCCGATCGCCGACGACATTACCGCGGAGCTGAGCGCGGACAAGGTCACGATCAGCCGGCCAGACGGGCTTTCATTGTCGGCAACCTCGCTCGGCCAGCAGCAAGTCTCGATCAGTTTTCGCGCCTACACCTTCGACACGCAACTGTGGGGCTTCGACCGGGATTCGCCCTTCAATGAACGACAATCCGAGTTGATCGGGATTGCCGCAGGGGCACCTTTAACCAAGCGTCGGCAAGCGAGGCTCAATCTGGCGCGCTTCTATCTCGCGAAAGACATGGCGCCGGAAGCCAAGGCCGTGCTCGATGTTGCGCTCTCCGATCAGCGTGGATCCGATGACGTGACAGGCAGCGTGCTGACTGCGGTCGCCGACGTCATGCTCGATCGTCCCGACGATGCACTCAAGGAATTGGGCAAGCCACAGGTTGGCAATCAGCAAGATGCCCCGATCTGGCGAGCGATCGCCTATGCCCGCCAGGGGCGCTGGGCCGAGGCACGCGACATTTTCAAAACAGTAGGTGCGGCCATCGGTGCCTTGCCGATCGAGTTGCAGCGGATGGCGCTGAAGGAGGCGCTGCGTTCGGCCGTCGAGGTGCGCGACTTTAACAACGCGACCCGGGTCGCCAATGAATTCGAGACCGTCGGCGTGCCGCCAGAACTTGAGCCGACGATCAATGTTCTCATCGGCCGGCTTTATGAGGGTCTGGGACGCAATGAGGATGCGCTCATCAGCTATCGCATGGCCGCGACGTCGAGAGATCGGCGCGCCGCCGCACAGGGGCGCTTACGCGAAACCGTCCTCACATTCGCGACCGGCGGCATGGGGCGCAAGGACGTCATCAATGATCTCGAAACGCTCACCACGGTCTGGCGCGGTGACGAGACCGAAACCGAGGGCCTCAAGCTCCTTGCCCATCTCTACACCGAAGATAGCCGCTATCGCGACGCGTTCCACGTCATGCGGACCGCGCTGACCGCCCATCCCAATTCCGACATGACGCGCAAGATTCAGGACGAGGCCGCCGCCACGTTTGAAAGCCTCTTTCTTGGCGGCAAGGGAGAGACGCTGCCGCCCATCGAAGCGCTTGGCCTCTTCTACGATTTCCGCGAATTGACACCGATCGGGCGACGCGGCGACGAGATGATCCGGCGGCTTGCCGATCGCCTGGTATCCGTCGATCTTCTCGACCAGGCCGCCGAGTTGCTTCAGCACCAGGTCGACCATCGGCTGCAAGGCGGCGCGCGCGCACAGGTCGCGACGCGTCTTGCGGTCGTATATCTCATGAACCGCAAGCCCGACCGAGCGCTGGCAACCTTGCAGGCGACGCGCGTTGCGGATCTGTCGAACGATTTGCGGGACCAGCGCCTGCTGCTTGAGGCGCGCGCGATGTCAAATCTTGGACGCCACGATCTGGCGCTTGAATTGATCACAAATATCAACAGCCACGAAGCAATACGGCTCCGTTCGGATATTCTGTGGGCCGCAAAGCGCTGGCGGGAAGCCGGCGAGCAAATCGAGCTGCTTTACGGAGAGCGCTGGCGCGAATTTGCCCCTTTGAACGATACCGAAAGAGCCGACATTCTGCGCGCATCGATCGGATATGCGCTCGGTGAAGAAACAATCGGGTTAGCGCGCCTGCGCGAAAAATACGGAGCCAAATTCAGCGACGGACCTGATCGCCGCGCATTCGAAATCGTGAGTGCGCCAATCGGGACCAGCGGTGCCGACTTCCAGACCGTCGCCAAGAAGGTGGCGAGTGTCGATACACTCGATGCATTCCTGCGCGATCTGCGCACGCGCTATCCGGAATCATCCGCGATCTCGCCCGGTGGCGCGGCCGGCAATGCGCCTGCCGCGGAATCGACGCCCGATAAGGCCAAAGGACCGCAGACAAATGCAGCCCCGCCCGGCGAAGCGGCGCCGAATGGGCCTGCAATTCGCGATGCAGGATCCTCGCCGCTGCCGCCGAAAGCGCCGGCCGGCGTACCGGTCAAGCCGGACACCGAGCCGACCGGTTCGATTCCGCGATTGCCAAGGATGGGCGTGCGGGCGCGGTAGTGGCAGGCCGCTGACGGCTATCCGCCATAGCTCTGGATAAGCGATCCCGCGACCAGGCTCCAGCCGTCGACCAGAACGAAGAAGATCAGCTTGAACGGCAGTGACACCACCACTGGCGGGAGCATCATCATGCCCATGGACATCAACACCGATGCCACCACGAGGTCGATGATCAGGAACGGCAGGAACAGCAGGAAGCCAATTTCAAATGCGCGTTTGAGTTCGGAAATCATGAATGCCGGAACCAGCACCCGCAAGGAGAGGTCTTCCGGCTTGGCTGGCTCGGCTTCCTTTGCCATGTCGACAAACAGTTTCAGATCCTTCTCACGCACGTTCTTCTGCATGAAAGCGCGCAGCGGCTGGGCGCCGCGCTCGAAGGCCTGTTCGGCGGTGATCTCGTTGGCGACCAGCGGCCGAATGCCGGTATCGTATGCGCGCTGAAGTGCCGGCCCCATCACGAACGCCGTCAGGAACAGCGCGAGTGAAACGATCACGGCGTTGGGCGGCGCCGTCGCGGTGCCGAGCGCCGTGCGCAGCAGCGACAGCACCACGACGATGCGGGTGAATGACGTCATCATGACGAGGATAGACGGCGCGAGCGACAGGACCGTCAGCAGCGCGATCATCTGGATCACGCGCTCGGTCAGGCCATTGCCTTGTCCGAAATTGACGCTGATGTCCTGAGCGGCGGCTGGCGCCGTCGCGGAGAGGATCAGCCCAGCTACTCCGACCACCACCGTCACAAGACGGACACGGCGGTCGGAAGTGGCTATCACGTCTTTCCTGGCGGACGGCCCAGCAAGCTGGCCATCTCCTCTTCGAGATTTTCGTAGAGATTTTTTCCCGGCGTTGCCGCAGGTTCGGCACGCGGCTCGGCCTTAACGTCGAACTTGGGTTCTGGCCTGGCCTCGAACTTCGGTTCGACGCGGGCCTTAAGCTCGCGCGCGGGCGCCGCGCGATAAATCGGGAGCTTTTGTCGCAGCCATTGGCGTGGTGGCGAGCGGATCGGTCACGGGCGGGCGGCCTTCCGGTGAGGGCGCGCGGCGCAGCGCCGCTTCAAGCTGCTGTGCCATCTCCGCGAGATTGTGATCTGCCTGCGCCGGCGCGGCCGCAGGCTCGTTTATTTGCACGCGCGGCGCCGGTTCGCTGCGTGCGACCGGCACGCCGGCGTCAGGGCGGCGTGAGACGCGTCGATAATTCGGCGGCAAGACCGGTCAGGCTGTCGGCAGGCCGCGCGCGTGCGCCGGGCTCCGCCGCAAGCCAAGGCTCTTCAGTTGCAGCTGAGCGATAGGGACGGGGCGCCGGCGTGGACGCAGGCTCGCCCGCCGGCTGCAATGGCCAGCCATTTTCGATTTGCGCGGTCGCGCGCACGGCAGGTTCGCGTGGCGACCCGCGACGGTTCGCGTGTAACTTCGCGTGCACCGACTGCGCGCACGATATTCGGTTCCACGACGAGATCGGTGGGGCCGCCGATCATCAATAAGTGCTCGATATTGTCACGGCGGATGAGCACCAGGCGCCGACGTCCGTCCACGGTCGCGGCATCGATCACCGCCAGGCGCGGTTGACGTCCACGTGTGGCATTGCCGAGGCGGTTTGCGCCGAAACGGCGCACCAGCCAGGCGGTCAGGCCAATCAGCGCCAGCACCACCAGAAAGGCGACGAAGAAGCGCGCGGCTAGCGGCATTTCCGAGCCGAACAAGCTCTCGAACATCAAAGCGCTCCGTTCTTCGTGCTGCTGCCCCGATGAGGGGGAATCGCCCGAATGGTTAACTCAACTGGGCACTATTTGCCGCCCTGAATACTAACAGAGCATTAACAAATAAAGTGGCATTTTGCAGTCGGGGCCAAATATGGACCTTTTCTGCTGAGATGGGCGCAAGTAGCGATCTCGTTCCCCGCTACCCATTTTTACCAGCCATTAACCATACACCCGGCAAAGTCTGCCTAGCGCGACGGTCCTGAGGTTCAGGACGTCTTTTGGGGGAGCAGGCCATGGCCATTGCCGACATTCCAATCTTGTCGATGCTGCGCACCCGACTCGACTGGGCGCAGGCCCGCCAGCGGGTATTGGCCGAAAACGTCGCTAATTCAGATACGCCGAAATACCGCGCGCACGATCTCGCGCCATTGAAATTCGAAGAAGCGCCGCTCGCCAGCCCTGGGACGGTTTCCGCCGTTTCCCTGACGCGCACCGCTGATAGTCACATCTTGCGGGCGTCGGCTTGAGCCAATCGCCTTACCGCGCGTCGAACGCGCGCGATTTCGAAGTTCGTCCTGCCGGCAACGCGGTGAATCTCGAAGAAGAGATGATGAAGGTTGCGGCCAACCAAATGGATTTCCAGACGGCGACCGCGCTCTACACGCGCAGTCTCAATCTCATCAAGACCGCGCTCGGCAAACGCTAGGCGCGGCCGCAGGAGGGCAACGGTGGATTTCATCAAGACACTCACAATTGCGGCATCACGGACTTGCGCGCTCAGGCCGGTCGAATGCGGGTCATTTCGGAAAACATCGCCAATGCCGACTCAACGCCGCAAACGCGCGGGCGCGGATCCCTATCGCCGCAAGATTCCGACTTTTCGCAGCGAACTCGACCGCTCGCTCGACACCCAATTGGTCGAACTCGGCAAAGTGCAGACCGACACCTCGGCATTTCGTCTGAAATACGAACCCGGCCATCCCGCGGCCGACACCAATGGCAACGTCAAATACCCAAACGTCAATCCATTGGTGGAAATGACGGACATGCGCGATGCCCAACGTTCTTACGAAGCCAATATCAATGTCATCAGCGCCACACGGCGCATGATCCAACGCACCATCGACATCCTCAAAGCCTGAAAGGCGTAAATCACCATGGCCTCACCGCTCGCCGCAGCCAGCGCCTATGCCAGCGTCGCACGCATTGCATCCGACGCGTCCTCTGTTGGTCTTGTTCGCCAGCCCGCCGCCGATGCCAACGGCGAGGGGAGCTTCGCTTCGGTGCTCAAGGAGGCAATCGGTTCGGTCGCCGAAATGGGCCGCAAGTCCGATGCGCAGACCCGCGCAGCGGCCAACGGGAAAGCCAATATCGTCGATGTCGTCACGGCGGTTTCCGAGACTGAAGTTGCAATCGATGCTGTCGTCGCCGTCCGCGACCGCGTCATTGCGGCCTACGAAGACATCATGAAAATGCCGATCTAGGTATTGCAAGGTCATGACCGGTCCCGAAGTTCTCGACGTTTCCCGTGACGCAATCTACACGCTCATCGTTGTCGCCAGCCCGGTGATGCTGGTCGGGCTTGCCGTCGGCGTCGCCATTTCGCTATTGCAAGCCCTCACGCAAATCCAGGAAATGACGATCGCCTTCGTGCCAAAAATTTTGGCGATCTTCATTTCTTGCTCATCGCGCTGCCGTTCATGGCCGAAAAGATGCACGCGGAAATGTTGCGGATTGCCGCGCGTATTGTGAGCGGCTAACCGCGGACAGGGCCGATGCGGATCGATATTTCATTTTTGCCGGCCCTCGCGACCGCTTTCATGCTGACCTTCGCGCGCGTTGGCGCAATGGTCATGCTGATGCCCGGAGTGGGCGAGTTGAGCGTGCCGTCGCGCGTGCGTCTCACGATCGCGCTGGCGCTCACCGCCATCCTGCTTCCCGCCCACCAGAAGGCATATGTAGTCGATCTCAAGACCTTCGGACCGGTGCTCGTATTGCTGTTTCAGGAGCTTGATCATCGGCGCGGTCCTCGGTCTCACCGCGCGGTTGGCGGTTTCAGCGCTGCAAATCACGGGTTCCGTCGTTGCCCAGCAACTGGGTTTGGGCTTCGTCACCGCCGTCGATCCGACGCAGAACCAGCAGGGTCTCCTCGTCGGAAATTTTTTGACGCTCCTTGGGGTCGCACTGGTGTTTGCCACCGACCTGCATCATCTCGTCATTGCTGCAATGAATGACAGCTATACGATTTTCCAGCCCGGCGAGCTGCCGCTGATGGGCGACGCCGCGCAACACGTGACGCGTATGATCGCCACCGCATTTCGCATCGGGATTCAGCTTTCGGCGCCGTTTCTGGTCTTTGGTCTGCTGTTCAATTTCGGACTGGGCGTTTTGTCACGGCTCATGCCGCAAATGCAGGTCTTTTTCATCGGTCTTCCGCTGTCAATTCTGCTCGGATTGCTGCTGCTCCTGTTGGTCATCGGGGCGATGATGGGAACGTTTGTTGGTTATCTCGAAGGCGTCCTTGGCCGAACTTGCGCCGCACAGCTGAACGGGAGCGTGCATGGCGGAAGAGACCGGCGATACCGATAAAACAGAAGAACCGACCCAAAAGCGTCTTGAGGAAGCTCTCAAGCGCGGCGATGTGGTCAAGAGCCAGGAGGTCAATACCTGGTTCGTGATTGCCGGCGCCGCGCTCGTGCTGATGGCGTTTTCCGGCACGATGGGAAAAGATCTGACCACGACGATGCGCGGGCTCATCGCAAATTCCTACGACATCAGCGTCGACGGTCCTGCCTTGCCGCGGCTATTTCAGAAAATAGGCAGCGAGATGATCGCGGCCGTGGCTATTCCCTTCCTGATTTTGTTGCTGGCCGCGCTCGGCGGCAACATCATCCAGCATCGTCTTGTATGGTCCTTCGAAGCGCTGGCGCCAAAGCTTTCCAAAATATCTCCAGCGGCCGGGGCCAAGCGGCTGTTTTCCAAGCAGGCACTTGCCAATCTCGGCAAGGGACTCATCAAGCTCTGTGCTGGTCGGCAGTGTGCTCACCGCGCTGATGTGGCCGGAGCGCGGACGGCTCGAAGCGCTCACGCGCAGCGATCCGTCAGTCATTATGCCGCTATCCCTGTCCCTGGCGCTCAAGCTGCTCGGTTCCGTGTGTTGCCATGCTCGCGGTCGTGGCTGCTGCCGATTACCTCTTTCAGTACCGGCAATGGTACGAGCGCCAGAAAATGTCGCTGCGGGAATTGAAGGAAGAGTTCAAACAGACCGAAGGCGATCCGGCCATCAAAGGCAGGATGAAGCAGGTGCGCCAGATCCGCATGCGCCGGCGCATGATGGCTGCGGTCCCGAAAGCTACGGTGGTCATCACAAACCCGACCCACTACGCGATCGCACTTGAGTACGAACGCGGGATGGATGCACCGATTTGCGTGGCCAAAGGCGTCGATTCCATCGCGCTGAAAATCAGGGAGGTTGCCGGTAAGCACTCGGTTCCGATCGTCGAGAATCCGCCGCTTGCCCGCGCACTCCACGCTACGGTTCAAATTGACCAGCAAATCCCGCCCGAGCACTATAAGGCCGTCGCCGAGGTGATTGGCTATGTCATGCGGCTGCGCCGTATGATGTCGGCCAGGCGATGACAAGGACCAATTATCCAATGGCCGGAATTCTCCGAGGCCGGCACTTGCGCCGATAGGGCGCCTTAAGGCACTCAGGGTCTATGGCAAGTCACGATCCGGCAGCGCCGACGCAAGCGCGCGACCGTGCCGAAGGGCACGAACGCAAGGCTTTTGACAAAAGCCAGGATGCGCCCGCCGGGTCGATCAGCAAGGTGCTGCTGGTGGCAGGGGCCCTGGTTGGCGCCGCTGGCGGCCTGATCTATGTCGGCCGCGACTACGTGGAAGCCTACGTACTGACGTTATTGGCCGCGCTGGGAACCATCGGGGTTTTTGCCCTGTTTGCGACAGCTTCGGGAATTATGAGGTTTGCAGGCCGGGAGCAAGGCAATCCACTTGCTCAAAGCCGTCGTCGACGGCGCCTTCGACGGCATCCTGGTCACGGACCAGTCGGGCCGCGTGCTTTATGCCAACGCAACATACCTCGATCTCATTGGTGTGACCGATATCCATGATGTGCGGCCGATCGAACGGGTCTTCATTGGCGATCCGGACGTTTCCGAATCGATCTATCGCCTTCTCAAGGCCGCACGTGAAGGCCGCCGGCTGCAAGAGGAAGTTCGAATTACCGGCGCGGCCGGAGAGAGCGGCCGTTGGCTGCGCATGCGTGTGCGTCCGCTCGGCGAAAATCGACGCGATGCGCGGCTGACGGTGTGGTCGATCGCCGATGTTACGCGCGACCGCGAGCGGCAGGAAAACGTATTCCAGGAGCTGCAGCACGCCATCGACTATCTCGATCACGCGCCGGCTGGCTTTTTCTCTGTCGATGCCGCTGGCGACATCGTTTATCTGAACGCCACTCTTGCGGCCTGGCTCGATCATGACCTCGCGCAAGTGGGCGCCGGGTCACTTAAGCTTGGCGATATCGTCGCGGGTGAAGGTGCGGCACTCCTGACAACATTCAGCGCGGCGCCGGGTGAAGTGAAGACAGAAGTCCTTGATCTCGATCTCAAGACCCGTGGCGGCAAACCGGTCCCGGTGCGTCTGTTCCACAAGGTCGCATTCGGTGCCGATGGGACGCCCGGCACCTCGCGCACGCTCGTTCTCAACCGTGCAAAAGATGAAGGCAGCGACCCGCAACGCGCTGCGGAAGTGCGCTTCATGCGTTTCTTCCAGAACACGCCAATGGCGATTGCCACGGTCGACAAAACCGGCCGCATCGCACGCAGCAATGCGCGCTTCGCCAGCGCCTTCGAGGGTTTGCTCAAGAACAACGACCGCTCGATCCTTTCGGTCATCGTCGAACGCGATCGACCTGTGCTCGAAGCGGCAATCCGAAAGGCCGCAGAAGGACAGAGCGATATTGCGCCGGTTGAAGCTCCGTTGACTGGAAGTGCTGACCGTTGGGCCAACTTCTTCGTCATTGCGGTCGAGGAAGAGGACCGCGACGGCGAGGCCGCGATCGTTTACGCACTGGAGACCACTGCGCAGCGCACGCTTGAAAACCGCGTCCAGCAACAACAGAAAATGGAGTCCGTCGGTCAGCTGGCGGGCGGCATTGCCCACGATTTCAACAATGTTCTCTCCGCCATCATGATGGCGACCGACTTTTTGCTGAACGCGCACAAACCGACTGATCCGTCCTTCAAGGACATTATGCAGATCAAGCAAAACGCCAATCGCGCGGCCGCTCTTGTGCGGCAGCTATTGGCATTTTCGCGCAAGCAGACCTTGCGCCCGCAAGTGCTCGATCTCGCTGAAACCTTGAGCGATCTCGGCATGCTGCTCAAGCGGCTCATCGGCGAGAAAGTTTCCCTGGATATCGTGCACGGGCGCGACCTTTGGCCGGTGAAGGTCGACATTTCGCAGTTCGAACAGGTGATCGTGAACCTGGCGGTCAATGCCCGCGATGCCATGCCGGATGGCGGCAAGCTCACTGTGCGCACAACCAACGTATCGGCCGAAGAGTGCGCAAAATTCGCCTACAAAGGCATGCCCAAAGCCGACTACGTGCTGGTCGAGGTCAGTGACACCGGGACCGGAATTCCTTCCGACATCATCGACAAGATCTTCGAGCCGTTTTTCACAACCAAGGACGTCGGCAAGGGAACCGGGCTTGGACTTTCCACAGTGTACGGAATTGTGAAACAGACCGGCGGGTTCATCTACGCCGACTCCGAACCGGGACGGACATCTTTTCGTATCTTCCTGCCCCGGCATATTCCTGGTGCCGAAGAGGCGCTCGCACAAATTCCTGCGATGGACGCGCCGGCAATTGCCGGCGCCCTGTCTGCTGCGGATACGATGGCTCGTGCCGCCGCTGCCGACCTGACCGGGCAGGGCACGATCCTGCTGGTCGAAGACGAGGAAGGATTGCGCGCGCTCAACGCACGTGGACTATCGTCGCGCGGCTACACGGTACTGGAAGCCGGCAATGGCGTTGAGGCGATCGAGGCTTTCGACAAACACGGCCACGTCGATCTTGTGGTGTCAGACGTGGTGATGCCGGAAATGGATGGGCCGACGCTGCTCAAGGAGCTGCGCCGGCGCGACCCGAACGTAAAAATTATTTTCGTTTCCGGCTACGCCGAAGAGGCCTTCAGCAAGAACCTGCCTGACCAGGAACAGTACGCGTTCCTGGCCAAGCCGTTTACGCTGAAGCAACTGGTCGCCGAAGTGAAGAAGACTATTGTCCAGTAAGCGGGCCTAGACGCGACCCGTCAACGCCAGGACCAACACCACAATCAACAACACGCCGACGATGCCGGAGGGGCCGTAACCCCAACCGGAACTGTAGCCCCAGCGCGGGAATGCGCCGACCAGCGCCAGGATCAGTAGAATAACGAGAATTGTACCGAGCATTTTTGCGCCCCATCAGTTGGTGTTACAGCCGAGTACATGGCCGCGTTCGTCGCGGGCAAGCGTTCGGCAAAATAACGGTTTGATGCTCGCTTGGTTCCCGCGCCTGCGCTTTGCTCAACCGATAGCCTGTCAACGACACGACGAGGCGAGGCGCGTTTTGTCGAACACGATCATCGGCAGACGGCAAACAAAGCCGCCGGCATTGAATTGCGCTTGCGGCGCCTGAAAATATTCACGCTCCCGCACGGCGCCGGATGGGCCGATGTTGATGTCTGCATCATTGAGCGCAATGGCTGGCCCCGCGCTTTCGACGGGTGCGGGCTTTGCGGCCGCCACCGATCCGAGTGCGCAAAGCAACGCGATGGCTGTCAGGCCTTTCATGGGAAAACGTCCTTGATCACCACGTCAGCCAACAACGGGAAGAGGCCGTCTGTTCCGCGCTCCTCATAATATCTGCGTGATCGAGGCAATTTGCGTGATTTGAGGCGAGTTTGTCCGTTTGGCGCGTCGTTGCGGCGCATGCCCGCCCCTTACAAATTGTTCCGCGCATGCCTATTGTCCTGGCGCCGACTTGCCGGGAGGACACAAATGACTTGCCGCCGTCTTATGGTCGCGATTGCCGCGATTGCGACCGTGTTGGTGCTATTTTGCGGCCGATGCGAATGCACGCGCCGGCGGCGGCTTCTCCGGCGGAAGCCGTGGCATGCGGACGTTCTCCGCGCCGCCCGCAACAAGTACCGCACCCAATACAGCCAGCCCGATTCAGCGCAGCATGACCCAGCCGGGAAGTGCGGGCACGTTCGGCCAGGCATCGCGACCCGGTCTGTTCGGCGGGGGGCTTTTTGGCGGCCTTGCTGCCGGCTTCCTCGGTGCAGGTCTTTTTGGACTTCTGTTTGGTCATGGTTTCTTTGGCGGCATGGGCGGCTTCGCCTCGCTGCTTGGCCTGATGCTGCAAATCGGGCTCGTCGTTATCGTCGCGCGTCTATTGTTTGCCTGGTGGCAGCGCCGCCATGAGCCGGCCTTTGCCGCCGCGCATCCGGCGACTGGCCACGCCTATAGTCGTCTCGGGGGCGTGTTTGGCGGCCATGCGGTCCCGTCGGCGCAGCCGCTCTCGATCGGTAAATCGGACTATGACTCGTTCGAACGCTTGCTAGGCGAAGTGCAGGCCGCGTATTCAGCCGAGGATCTCAACGCCCTGCGCGCAAAAGTGACGCCGGAAATGCTTTCTTACTTTTCCGAGCAACTCTCCGAAAATGCGAGCCGTGGTGTCATCAACAAGATTACCAACGTAAGGCTCGAGCAGGGCGACCTCGCGGAAGCCTGGCGCGAAGGCTCGGTCGACTATGCGACGCTCGCCATGCGGTTTTCTCTTGTCGATCAAATGGTCGAGCGAGCGAGCGGACGAACCGTTGAAGGTGGCGCGCCCAGTGAGGTCACCGAGCTGTGGACTTTCATGCGCGCTCGCGGCGGCAATTGGGTATTGTCAGCGATACAGCAGTCCTGACGGCTCCGATCAGGCGTCGCTTGCGGCTGGCTCCGCCTTTTTAGCTGACGCATTGCCGCTCGCGTCATTTTTTGGCGCACGCGTCGCCCGCACCCGCTCGTCAAGCCAGTTTTCAAATTTCACACCGAGCTGCTGAGGCTTGCGCCATATCACGCGGCACTGCCGCCGCGCCGCGCCGTTTCCCGCCAGCAACAACAGAAAATTTTCGGGAATTATTTCTGAATCGTGGACATTGATACGAGCGCCTCTGTCCGAGACGTCCGACAAAGCGCAGTCGCACAGTTCTCCGCTGTCGAGCACCAGCCGCGCGTCGACGCGCATTCGATGGCGCCTTGCTTTTCGTTTGTCTCCGCGCATGTTCTCTCGCCACAGCCACATTCGGCCAACGCGCCGCCTTTTCACAATCCGTTAAGGCTCGCGCCGAAGCCGGCTGCAACACTAAAGAATTGCTATTACGAATTCATAAAACGTTATCTGACATCGGCGATGGGGCGGTGAACCGTTGACGTTGCAGCGAAATTCGTCTATGTCGCCGCCCGCAACCTGGTTTTCGGCCTCATCTTGCTGCCACGCTCCCGGTTTTGGGCTGCGCCTCAAGTGAAATCCAAAACTTGGCTTGTGACCGCCGACGCGATGAACGCGTGGGCGTTCAACAGGAAGCGTGAAAGGAAACTCTTGATGCCTGTCGGAACTGTGAAATTTTTCAATACCCAAAAAGGCTTCGGCTTCATTCAACCAGATGATGGCTCCAAGGATGTGTTCGTGCACATCACTGCGGTTGAGCGTGCAGGACTACGCTCGCTGAACGAGGGCCAGAAGATCAGCTTCGAAATCGTGACCGAGCGTGGCAAGCAGGCCGCCGGCAATTTGCAGCCGGTCTGATACTCACGAACGTTTGCTTTGAAGTCGAGGCCCGGCGGTGACGCCGGGCTTTTTTATTTGCGCCAAGCTAGACTGTCGTACCAGCAGGCAGAGCACTGCAGTTTCAGGGAGGATTGAGATGGACATCATTGCATGCGGATCACGGCCGTCGCGCCGTATGGGCGCACCCAGTTTCACCGGGACGGTGTGGCAAGATCCCATCATCCAGGCGCCGGATCCCGCCCGCATTCGGTCGGCATGGGTTCGCTTCGAGCCGGGCGCCAGAACCGCCTGGCATACCCATCCGCTCGGACAAACACTCTGTGTCACCTCCGGTATTGGCCGCGTGCAAACCTGGGGTGGGCCGGTGCGCGAAATCCGTGCCGGCGATACGATCTGGATCCCGCCCGGCGAGAAGCACTGGCATGGCGCGACGGCCGTGCACGGCATGGAACATATCGCCATGCAGGAAGCTGAGGCCGGCGAGCATGTTACCTGGCTCGAGCCAGTGACTGACGCGCAATATTCCGGAAAGCCCGGCTGAGTTGCGCGATCAACGCCGCGTGAACACGGAATAGAATTTCAGGGCCGGTGTTGCCTATCCCGATGACGGGGCGACGGGCTTCGTCAATGCCGGGAGGTAATAAGATGACGGTCGTTCGAATTGGCGTGCCGGTTGCGGCGTGTCTTGCGTTTCTGTGCGCCGCGCCTGCGTGGGCGCAACAGGCGAATATGACGTTCTTCGTTACGAGTGCCGGTCCCGGTAAGGGCGCAGATCTCGGTGGTCTCGCCGGAGCAGACAAGCACTGCCAGGACCTCGCGCAATCGGCGGGGGCTGGCGCCAAGACCTGGCACGCCTATTTGTCGACACAAGGCGCCGGTGCCGCGAACGCGCGCGACCGTATCGGCAAAGGTCCCTGGATGAATGCCAAAGGCGTCGTCGTTGCCGCGAGCGTCGATGATTTGCACAGCGCCAACAACAAACTCAGCAAGCAAAATAATCTTTCGGAAAAGGGCGATGTGATCAATGGCCGTGGCGATACACCGAACCGGCACGACATTCTGACGGGCTCGACGGCGGACGGCAAATCCTTTCCGCCGGACAAGGACATGACCTGCAAGAACTACACGAGCAGCACGCAAGGGTCGGTGATGCTTGGCCATAACGACCGCCAGGGTTTGCGTGATGATGATGCGTCCAAGTCATGGAATTCGTCGCATCCGTCGCGGGGCCCGGACGGCGGCTGTTCGCAGGCCGATCTTCGCAGCACAGGTGGCGACGGATTGCTTTACTGCTTCGCAGTCAACTGACCGGCGACGTCAAATTCAGCGCGGGCAACGTGGAAAACGTTGCCCGCGTTTCTTATAGGCTGGCGCCGAACGTGCGTGCGTCTGGTGAAACCCAATTGCCCCCTTGCAGTTGTTCCGGGAGGCGGGACAAGCTCGGCTTCTCTGGGACCACCGTTTGCGATTGGAGTGATCGATGCGCTACCAGCTGTTCTATTGGCCGGAGATCCAGGGCCGCGGCGAATTCATCCGGCTCGCGCTTGAAGATGCCGGTGCCTCCTATGACGACGTCGCGCGCAAGCCCGGCGGCATGAATCGAATGCTCGCGATGATGGACGGCGGACGCGACAAACGCCCGCCATTTGCACCACCGTTCCTGAAAGCAGGGAAACTGGTGATTGCGCAGGTCGCCAATGTTCTGTTTTACCTCGGCCCGCGTCTGAAACTTGCCCCTCGCGATGAAGCGAGCCGGCTCTGGCTGCATCAGCTGCAGCTCACGGTGACCGACTTCGTGAAGGAGATTCACGATACCCATCATCCGCTCGGCGGCGAGCTTTACTACGAGGACGCCAAGCCGGAGGCCAAGCGCTTCACCGTGAATTTTATCGCCGAGCGTGCGCCGAAATATCTCGGCTACTTCGAGACCGTGCTGAAAAAGAGCGGGGGGCCATACCTGCTTGGCCGCAAGGCGACTTATGTCGATTTGTCGATGTTTCAGCTGATCGAAGGGCTTCGTTACGCATTTCCGAAGTCCAGCAAAGGCATTGAACGCAAGGTGCCGGGCATCGTCGATATTCGAGACCGGGTCGCGCAGCGGCCCGGAATCAAGAAATATCTCGGCTCGGCGCGGCGCATCCCCTTCAACGAGTTCGGGGATATTCCGGCACTACCCGGAGCTGGATGGGTAGGGCACGCGAACACCGCCCTCTCCGTTGTCATTGCCGGGCTTGACCCGGCAATCCATGACGAGCGTCCGCTAAATCAAACCTTCGTAAGGCTGCCACGAGTTGCCATACATCATAGATGCCCGGGTCAAGCCCGGGCATGACGCTGAGGGTGTGGTCCAGATACGACAGCCTCGGGCGTGCTTTACCCTTGCGCGGGAAGGGACTTGCCGCCCGCGGTCACCGGCTTCGCCGAGACCAAGGTGAAGGCGATGACGCATGGCTCATCGCCCGTGTTGATCCAATTGTGGATGGTGCCGCGTTGCACGAGCACGTCGCCGGCCTGCAGATGGACGATGGTGCCGTCGAGGTCCATGTCGATCTCGCCTGACATCACCACAGCGTAGTCGATCGAATCGGTGCGGTGATTGCGCGGCGCGACGCCCGGTCCAAAGCTGACAATGCGGAACACCGTTCCGCCGGCAATGGTGGTGCCGATCTTCTTCCCGGATGGGTCCACGTCGCCGTCATTATTCACCGGGAACCCGTCGCTCGACCAGATGACACTGTAAAGCGCGCCCGGGCGTTGCGAGACCACGTTCTTCACGGTTTCGTCGATCAGCACCTTGGCGCGGCCCTGATCGTCGTGGCCGGTGACAACGCGTCGGATATTCAAACTCATTGATCTTACTCCCTTGGAATTAGCGGTGATGGATCGCGGCGACCTAGTCGGCGGCCAGCGGCTTTCTACCCGTCTCGTGCCAGAGCAGGAACAGGCCGGAGCCCACCACGACGGCGGAGCCGCCGAGCAGGGCGAGCGTCGGCACATCGCCCCAGAAAACAAAACCGAGCGCGGCCGACCACACCAGCGAGAAATAGTAAAATGGACCGACCGCCGACGGCGGCGCCAACGACAATGCGCGCGTCCACCAATATTGGCCGACCCCGTTGATGACGCCGTTGCCGATCATGGCGAGCGCGTCAGTCGACGTCGGCGCGATGAAAAAGAATGGCAAAGCGAGCGTGAAAAACAGGGTCAGGAAGATCATCTGGTACATGGTCAGGGTTTCGGCGGACTCGGTCGTCGTCATGCCGCGCACGGCTGCGGTGACACTGCCGAACAGCACCGCATTGGCGAGTGCAAACAGCGCGCCTGCGCGAAAGCTGTCTGCGCCAGGCGCTGCCACCAGCACCACGCCCAAAAAGCCCACCACCAGGGCGCAGCCGCGCGCGATACCAATTTTTTCCTTCAGCCACAGCGCGGCAAACAGCGTTGCAAAAAGCGGCGATGAAAAGTTGATGGCCACCGCGCCCGCCAGCGGCATCAAGCCGAAGGCAATGATGATGAGGCTTTGGGCGGTGGCCTGTGTCGCGCTGCGTCCAAAATGGTCGCGCAAACGCCTTGTGCGCAGCACTGCCAGGCCGATGCCCGGCAAGATCAGCGCCGCACAGGTGACCAGCGAGGCAACGGCACGGAAAAACAGGACCTCAACGAAGGAATAGCTCGCGACCTGCCATTTCGACAGCGCGCTGGAGAGCGCGAACATGATTGTCGCGCCCAGCATGAACAAAATGCCGAGCGGGATGCGGTCCGCGCGCAAGCTCGCGCGCTTCTCAAGACTTTCGGAGGTCAAGGAGGGCCCCGGCGAATTGCTGTGTCTGCCTAGCACGGGCGAATATCGGCGGGCAGGGGCAAAATCGAATGGGAGGATTGCTCGGTAAACGCCCGCTCGTCTGCGCGGTTAGCATTATTTCGTCCGTCGCTTGCCTGTCCGGCGCCGCCTGCGCTCGCGCACGAGGCGGGCCGCCCGGCGTTTGTTCAAGGCGCGCATTTCCCGCTGTTTGCGGGCCCGTCGCCGGCGGCAACGGCTGCATTGGCAGCGCGAGCGGCCGATGACGTACTTGAGATAGTCGGTGCCGTAATCGTAGGTGATTTCCTCGTCCGGCTTGATGCTGCGCATCGCGCGGATGAACACACGCCCGCCATAGGTGTACGTCTCTGCATTCGGGTTGCAGGAATGATTGGCGTAGCGCGCGACATTGCTGCGCGGTGTGCCGTCGATGGTGACGCGGGGATTGATCTCGTAAAGGTAGCGATTGCCGCGCCGTTCAAGCCGCCCGGCTTCCTCGGCGCCGACACGCGGCCCTTTGTATTCGGCAATTTTCTCGTGCTTCTTGATGAGCCGGATCGCGAATAAGCCGAGGCCGGTAAACGAGCGGCCGACGCGGAATGATCTTCGGGGCATTGATGAACTGACAATGAGGAAGGAATGCCCTGCGGATGACAGATGAAACGTCGCGCGTCAATGTCGTTTTCGCGCACGACGTCGGACATATGGGCACGTGCGCCGGGCGATAGGACTATAAGTAAGCCCGCAGCGCGGCGTCGATCCAGCCTGCCGCAGTCTTTTGATGCAAATTTGCTCCAGCCACTAAGTTGCGGCCACGCGCGTTTGTTCTAGTGCAGATACTGTCCGGCCCAGGCGAGCAATGCATTGAATTGGTCCGGATAGATCAAAAAATAAATGACGAGCGCGACCGGGGCCAACATGAACAAGAAATCTCGCATGGCATTTCCCTGCGCGGATACGCCTTGAGTCGATGTCGGTATTGTCGATGTCATCCACCTTGTTGCGTCAATAACGCCCGCGTAAAAAAAGCGGCGTAGACACAAAAAACGGATCTTCCGGACGCTTGCCGGTAATTAGATGCTTGTCCGCGAATGGCCGGTTCAACGACTGTCGGCGAAAGTTCCCTGCGGCTTGGGAATATGTGACTTCGAAAACACGCATCCGGAAATTCGTGCGGCGAGATCGCGGAAATTATTTCCGCGGTGCCGGGTCCAGCGTAGATTTCTCCTTGGGACGTCTGTGCACCAATTTTTGGGGATGGACCGACGATGCCGGCGAGCGCGACCCTCCCTGCCGTCAGGAAAAACTGACTGGCAACCGCGCGCGAACCGGATTGAACGATAAGCGCTGCGAAGTCGAGGAATCGGTCACTGGGGTAACTTGAGGCCGCCTGGGGTTGGCGGCCTCTTTGTTTTCTGGCCGACGGGGAATGGCGTTGCACGCGGGAACCTCATAAAAACAAAGCGAGTCGGTTCGGCCGGATGTTGGGGGGTGGGCCTTGCTCGCGGGCTCGGTGAGAGCCGTTATCCTGGTGTCCGCGGTAGCGGCTGCCGCAACGTGGTCGGGCCACGCCCGCGCGGCCGGCGCGGCCTATGCCGTCGACACGGCCGACGTCAGCGAGCCCGGCGCCTGCAAGGTTGAATCGTGGATATCGGCCGCGGACAACCATGATTTTTTTGCGGCCACCACACCAACCTGCGTGGTCAATATGTTTCGCCCGGTGGAGCTGAGTACACAGCTCGCCCGTGCGCGTGCTGACGGGGACTGGTCGAGCGGCGCAATTCCGAAATTCAAGACCAACCTGGTGCCGACCGCGATCGGCAGCTGGGGTGTCGCAGTCTCTGGCGCGGCCGTTTATGACTTTACCGCGCAGCAGAACACCGCGCTCTTTGCCACCATTCCGGCGACGCTGCGGTTGTCGAACGTCGTTCGCATCAATCTCAATGGCGGCTGGGAGTGGGATCGCATCGCCGACCGGCATTATCTCACTTACGGCGCGGGCGTGGATTGGCGCACGCCGGACAATGTCTGGACGCTCACCGCCGAAGTGTTCGGCCAGCTCGGCGCCCAGCAAGATCTCATTGGCGTGACCGAGCCACGCTTTCAGGTCGGGTTGCGCTGGCGGCCGATCGATGACTTCAACATGGATCTGATTTACGGCCGCAATATCTATGGCGAAAACGCCAACTGGATCACGCTCGCGACGGTGTTCCGCTTTCACGTCGGGAAGTGACGCGACAGCTTGAAGCCGTGTCGCCACCGTTCCATGATGGCCTATGGCACCCCATCAAGAGCGCTGGCCCGAACTGCCCTATGCCGCCTGGAAAGACGCGCGCGATACGCTGCATCTCTGGACGCAGGCCGTCGGCAAGATCCGTATGGCGCTGTCACCCTGGCTCAATCATTCCTGGCATGTCGCGCTCTATGTCACGGTGCGCGGGCTGACCACTTCGCCGATTCCATGGCGTGGCAGCAGTTTCCAGATCGATTTTGATTTCATCGATCATGTTCTCTGGGTGCGGACAGCCGAAGGCCATTTCCGCCAGGTCATGCTCAAGCCGATGAGCGTCGCGGAATTCTTCGCAGCGCTGATGGTTGCGCTGCGCGAATTGGGTATCGACGTGGACATCACGACCATGCCGTGCGAGATCGCAGATTGCATTCCGTTCGAGCAGGATACGCAGCATGCGGCTTATGACGCCGATTATGCCAACCGTTTCTGGCGCGTGCTGCTGGCGGCGAGTGATGTTTTCGCCCGCTTTCGCACCGGCTTTCTGGGCAAGGCGAGTCCGGTGCATTTCTTCTGGGGCAGCTTCGATCTGGCGGTGACGCGTTTTTCCGGCCGCCTCGCGCCGCGCCATCCCGGCGGCGTGCCGCATCTTCCGGACGCCGTTGCACAGGAAGCCTATTCGCACGAGGAGTCTCGAGCGCCGGCTTCTGGCCAGGCGGCGGCGGCCCGATCGACTATGCGGCTTTCTATTCCTACGCCTATCCGGCGCCGGAGGGCTTTGCGGCGGCAAAGGTAAAGCCCGCGCAGGCCTTATTCAGCAAGGAGTTGGGCGAATTCCTCTTGCCTTACGATGCCGTGCGTACGGCGCGCGATCCCGATGCGGCGCTGATGGAATTTCTGCAAAGCACCTACGATGCCGCAGCAGATCTGGCGAAATGGGATCGCAAGGCGCTCGAGTGCGGGATGGGTGAAGCGGGAAGGTGAGGGTGGTTTAGCTCTCGGGCCTCATGGTGAGGAGCGCGGCGAAGCCGCGCGTCTCGAACCATGGGGGACGCCTCATCCTTCGAGACGGCCCTTCGGGCCTCCTCTGGATCAGGCGGATTGAGATCACTCCACCGTCACCAGCCCCACCTGATTGGCCAGGCTGTTGGCGGTGACCGGGTTGCCGTCCGGCGTCACATCCATGTTGCGCACGATGTCGCCGCCGCCGGGGATCGCCCAGCTCTGGAATTTTTCCGATCCCGGATCGAAGCGCACGATGGTGTTCGGCTTGGCGCCGGATTCGTTGTACCAGAGCGCGCCTTTGGTGAAGACGATGCCATAGGGCTCGGACTTCGGCCCGCTCGGCGATTGCCATTCCTTCACGTTGCCGGTTTTGAGATCGAGTCGCCCGAGCATGCCGCGCGCAAAATCCGTGTACCAGATTGTGTCGTCATCGGAGAAAGCGAGGCGGCGCGGACGCGCGCCGTCGTTCGGCAGTTTGTATTCCTTGAACGCCATGCTCTGCGGATCGATGCTGGCGATCTTCGGCGCGCCAAATTCGACGATATAAGGCACGCCCTTTGAATTGATCATCAGTCCGTAAGGCCGCGACTTCTCGGTCGGCGAGGTGACGAGCTTGATGTCGCCGCTTTTCGGGTTGAGCCGGCCGACCATGTTGGCGCCCTGCACGGTGAACCACACCATGCCGTCCGGCGCGATGTTGATGGTGTGCGGGTCCTTCGCCGACTTGTCGGGCAGCGGATATTCGGTGGTGATGCCGGTCTTCGGATCGAGCTTGCCGATCAGGCCGAGCGTATTGCCGGTGAACCAGATATTGCCGTCCTTGTCCTCGGCGAGCCCGTGCGGGCCGGTGTGCGGCGACTTCAGGGTGTATTCGCGGATGGCGCCGGTCTTGGGATCGATGCGGCCGAGCTTGTTGGCGAGTTGTCCCGTCCACCAGATCGAGCCGTCCTTAGCGGCGCGCGGATCATGCGGGCGCGAGCCCTGCGTCGGCACGTCCCACAGATCGATGCGCGCCTTGACCGGGCCGGCAATGATGACGGCCGACGGCCGCGGCCGCTCGGGGAAATTCTTCATGAGGTATTCGGTCATCGCCGGCCATTCTTCGGCGGTGACCGGCGCATCGAAGTTCTGCATCATGCGCACGACCGTGAGCCAGCCCTGCGGCGTGTAGCCGACGCGGATGCGGTTGATGTCATGGCAGAGGCCGCAGGTCTCGGTGAAGCGCTGCTTCATCGCGCCCTCCGGCCAGTCCTTGGCGGTGTATTGCGCGTGCGCCGGGTTGGCTTGCGCGAGCAGGGCGAGCAGGACTGGAACCGGTGAGGGACGAGGCGAGCTTGATCGACGTTTTGATTGTCATTGGCGTTCTCCCTGAGCGTGGCGTCTTGAGGCGCCTGTGTCTCGCGTTTGGGGGAGCATGGCGCAAATTTCTGCCCAACGCTAATTCCGACGATATCGCTGGGGAGAAAGGAAAGGTGCCGGTGGCGTACGCGCAGTAGGTTGCATTAAAATAATTCCTCAACCTATTGACGATTTATACGAGTATTTGTATATTCATATGGACGGCGGTGTGTTCCGGCGTGTCATTTGGCTCGGGTCGAGCCGTCGCGATCTGCGTGCTATGCCGGAAGGTGTTCGGCGCAACATCGGCCAGGCACTTTACACCGCGCAGCACGGCGCGACCGATCCGGCGGCGAAGCCGCTCAAAGGCTTCGGGGGAACGAAAGTGATGGAAATTGTCGAGCGTGACCGCAGCGGGACTTTTCGTGCGGTGTATACGGCGCAACTCGGTGACGCGATCTATGTGCTGCACGTATTCCAGAAGAAAGCGAAGCGCGGCATCAAGACGCCGAAACAGGACATTGATCTGATCCGGAAGCGCCTCGCGGAAGCGGAGCGGGATTTCAGAGAAAGGCAGAACTGATATGGGCAAAATAGCAAAGGCCAAGCGCGGCAGCAGCAACGTGTTTGCCGACCTTGGACTGCCAAATCCGGAGCAGGAGTTGCTGAAAGCGCAGTTGACGCTGCAAATTTATCGCATCGTCAAGGCGCGCAAGCTGACGCAGGCGCAGGCGGGCGTTGTGCTCGGCATCAAGCAGCCGCACGTCTCCGCGCTGATGCGCAATCGCGCCGGCAATTTCTCGGTCGGCCGGTTGATGGAGTTTCTCACCGCGCTCGGGCAGGACGTGAAGATTACGGTGAAACCGACGAAGAAGGCGGTGGGGGAGATGGAGGTGGTGGGGTGAGGGCGAGCAATTCGCGCCTTTGCCCATCCTACGCTTGCTAGTTCAAATTCCTCGAAAACCAATACAGAACGCTGATCATGCCAGCTTTCGCTCGGTCTAATTCAGCCATTGCTTCGTCGATAGTCTTGATTTTGAAATCTTTAATAATCTGAAATTCCATGATCTTTCCTTGCTTCTCGATCATAATGATTGCCCGATCTAGATCGTCCGAGTAACGCTGACTCCGCACTGAAATAAGCAATGAAGCAAATATAATTCCGAGGAAAAGAGCAAAAAAGTTTTCGACCATTGCAAGAGACTGGGAAAGAGGTCGAATTGCTTCGATCTCTTCCGTTGAGCTGAACAGAAAAGTTTTAAAGCTATAGTGAAAGAAGTCAAAAAATGTCGGTTCTCTGGCTATTTCATATAAGCCACCATCAAATCTGAACGTGGCAAGATTGATGATCGCGAATGAAAAGACCGTCATCGTAAGTAGTGCAAGTGTCGTGAAAACGCCTGAGGCGACGTTGAGACGACTTTTTTGATATCGACGAAGATTGCGAACTAGAAAAAGACAAACACGATTGAATAAAACGCGTGCTTCTAGTCTTGCAGACCAAAGTTTTAGCTGGTCGCTTGTCAGCTCCCGTACCGGGAGGTCTTTCAGGTCATCATCGAGTGTTTTTTTTGCTATTTCTTCGCGCCACTTATCCAAAATTATCATATAGACCGCGAGCAAATTGGATCTCCGGAATACAGAAATAAATCTAGCGGCAAAGCTTAGTGCGAGAAGTGCCAAAATTATCGAGCCGGCGCCGACTAAGACATACATGTTTGTTGAAATAAAAATTAGGGTAGCTGAGATAAAAAATAACGCAGCTTTGATTGCCGAACGTTTCAGATTACGGAAAATAGAAATTACTGAATTTCCTAGGGCGAAAGCCAGAGTCCAGCTTTTTTGTTTGAATATAAATACGGGGACTTTCCAGAATACGACGATCAGTGGGTACAACAAGATATAGACAAGGGACGCGACTATGGTTTGAGTTGTGAAGAACAAAAATAGTAAGCCGAAGGCGCCAATAACGAAAACAAACCTTAGTTGCGTCGCCCAGAGCAGCGTCGGCGCGAAAGCGTGGACTAGATATAAATCGAAATCAAAAACGAACAGTTTTACAATTGCGTAGGCCCAGAATATGACTGCTAAAATATCCAACACACGACGTTGCGGTCGCCCAAGAATTGTCGTTTGCGCGTTGTCGGTAGAAACAATTGTCTCTTCAAGTGGTCTTTCCGACGGCAGTGTCATTGCGGTCCGTTCCAGCTGAAGGGCAGAGCTATGTTATAAATGATAAAACTTATGCGTGTGCAGACTATCTTTAGTGTACGGTAAGTTTCAGCATTTTGGTGCTCCCATGAACGCCCCTGTCACGCCTCCCGCCGTCCCGCCCTATCACCACACGCCGTTGTTCCCGCTCGGCCCCGACAAGACGCCCTATCGCAAGCTCGATATTGGCGGCGTCAAGGTCGAGAAGGTGATGGGCAAGGACATGCTGGTCGTCAGCCACGAGGCGCTGCGCGCGCTCAGCGAGGCCGCGTTCACCGACATCAATCATCTGCTGCGCCCGGCGCACTTGAAGCAGCTGCGCAAGATCCTCGACGATCCGGAAGCGTCCGATAACGACAAGTTCGTCGCCTACGATTTCCTCAAGAACGCCAACATCGCGGCCGGCGGCGTGCTGCCGATGTGCCAGGACACCGGCACGGCGATCATCATGGGCAAGAAGGGCCGCATGGTGTTCACCGCCGGCGACGATGAGGCCGCGCTCGCGGAAGGCGCGCGCGACGCATATCTCAGGCGCAATCTGCGCTATTCGCAGCTGGCGCCGATTTCCATGTTCGAAGAAAAGAACACCAAGTCGAACATGCCGGCGCAGGTCGAGATCTATTCGGAAGGCGAGGACGCCTACAAGTTGCTGTTCATCGCCAAAGGCGGCGGCTCGGCCAACAAGGCGTTTCTGTTCCAGGCAACGCCGTCGATTTTGACGCATGACCGCATGCTGGCCTTCCTGAAGGAGAAGGTGCTCACGCTCGGCACCGCGGCGTGCCCGCCGTATCACCTTGCGATTGTCATCGGCGGCACGAGCGCCGAGTTGACGATGAAAACCGTGAAGCTCGCCTCGACGAAATATCTCGACGAATTGCCGACCAAGGGCAGCGAGGATGGCCACGCTTTCCGCGATCTCGAGATGGAGAAGGAAGTGTTGGCGATGACGCAGTCGACCGGCGTCGGCGCGCAGTTCGGCGGCAAATATTTCTGCCACGATGTGCGCGTGATCCGTCTGCCGCGGCACGGTGCGTCATTGCCGATCGGGCTTGGGGTTTCCTGCGCCGCCGACCGGCAGGCGCTCGGCAAGATCACCAAGGATGGCGTGTTCCTCGAGGAACTCGAGCATCATCCCGCGCAATATCTGCCGGAAGTCGATCAGGAAAAACTCGGCGGCGCGGTGGTTAAAGTGGACCTGCGCAAGCCGATGAAGGAAATTCTGGCGCAGCTGTCGAAATATCCCGTGAAAACGCGGCTCTCGCTCACCGGCACCATGATCGTCGCGCGCGATCTGGCGCATGCCAAATTGCGCGAGCGGCTGGAAGCCGGGAAGGGGCTGCCCGATTATTTCAAGAACCACCCGATCTATTACGCGGGGCCTGCGAAGACGCCGGCGGGCTATGCGTCGGGCGCGTTCGGCCCGACCACCGCTGGACGGATGGACAGCTATATCGACCAGTTCCAGGCGGCCGGCGGCTCGATGATCTCGCTCGCCAAGGGCAACCGCTCGGCGCAAGTGCGTGATGCGTGCAAGAAGCACGGCGGTTTTTATCTTGCCTCGATCGGCGGCAGCGCGGCGAACTTGGCCGAGCACTGCATTAAGAAAGTCGAGGTGCAGGAATATCCCGAGCTTGGCATGGAAGCGATCTGGAAGATCGAGGTCGAAAACTTTCCGGCCTTCATTGTCATCGATGACAAGGGCAATGACTTCTTCAAGGAATTGAATTTGGGGTAGTCCCGCGCGATCATTGATTGCTTGTCATGGCCGGACTTGTTCCGGCCATCTCGCTTAGTGAGGCACTGCGCCCATAAGCGAGATCACCGGGACATAGGCGTGCGAAAGCACGCCGTCCTTCGGACGGCTATGCCCGGTGATGACAATTCATTTGCACGCAAAGTAAATCGATAAACAGGCTCGCGCGCTTCGCGCTTGCCGACTCACGCGCCGCCGTTCACGTTGGCGCCAACGACAACAAACGCGGCGAACAGACTGGGGAATGAAATCCGGAATGCCTGATATCGACATCGACTTCAACGCGCCAAATCTTGGCAAGCGTATCGAGACACTCAACCAATACGAAATCGACCAGCTTCCCTTCGGCGTCATTCTGCTGAACCGCGAAGGCACCGTTCTCTACTACAGCGCGACCGAGGCGCGTCTGTCGGGGTACGGCGAAAGTCCGGTCGGCCGCAACATGTTCGATATATCGGCCTGCATGGGCAGCGACAATTTCCGCGGCCGCGTCACGCGCGCTATGGAACAAGGTCCGGTCGACCTTGAATTTGGCTGGCCCGGCGATTTCGGGGATCCAAAACGCGAGCTGCGGATTCGCGTTCAATCGTCACGCAGCGGCGGGGTGTGGATGTTCATCGAGCGCGACTAGACACGCTCACAATGCAGGCTGACCGATGGGACCGGCGCTCTCAGCCGATCGCCGCCACCGTCACCATCAACAATGAGATGCCGACATATTTCGCGGTCTGCGTCAGATCGGGCAATTGATCGGCGAAGCCGACCAGCCAGAGCAAACTTGCCACCGCTATGATCGAATATCTCACCGCCGGGATCGCGGTGTACTTCTTCAACGCCTTCAACATGACACTCCATTCCGCCGCGTCCCCCCGGCCGTTCGCGGCATTCAACAAACTAATGCAGTGCAATATAGCATATTGCGCCGCAATATGGCAAATCCGCGGAACTTCGGATGTGTTCCCACAACGCGCGAGACCGCTAAATGTCCCCGAAAATGCTGACGGAGGTTGCGAGCACGACCGCAGCCGTCATGGGCTGGGGCGACGACCGCTCAGGACACCAATTCCGAGCGTGCCGCCAGTGGAACGTCAGCGCCGAGATGGCCTTGGCCGCTTTCCGGCTTGCCGATATGTGCCCGAAAATAGTTGAACACGTGCACGCGTATGGCTGACGACAGGTTGCAGCTATTGCGCTCGCGATCGATTTTTCCAACGAGCGTCGACAAGCTGATATTTTCCCGCCCGGCGATCTCGCGCAAGCCAAGCCAGAATTCGTTTTCCAGCGATACGCTGGTCTTGTGTCCATCGAGGACGATCGAACGTTTGATAACGGCGGTCTGCATGATTTCCCCTCGCGCCGCCAAAAGAACCGTACGTTTGCAGCGCATCATATTTCATTTGAATGGTATCAATCGCTCGATTTGAGTTTTTGAGCGAGATCAACTCGGTCAAAAAAATTGACGTCGAGCCGGCTATTTTTCCGACGCTCTCCGCGCCCACCGCGTGCCTGGTTGCGGCTCATGGATTGTGGTCTCGCAGATGAGGCACCTGAACAGGTCGAAATCGTCGAGATTGTCCCGTGACTTAGCGGCCTGCATCGCGATGCGGCAGACCGGGCAATGGCGGATGGCGGGGCGGCGGGACGTTGTCATTGGAAAAAGATCGGCAGAATTGAGGATTCGGTCTTTGATCCAGATCAAGGCAAATGCCAATCGCGCTGCGGCAGCCTGTCGCGGGTTTGTGCGGGCGACTGATCTAGATCAAGGCGCAATCGGAAGCACCGCTCACAGTTTAATGATGTGGCAAACTGCCTCGAATGCGCCGTTCGATTGCGATCTGGAACTTGCCGTAATCGACAAGGATGGCCAGCATGCGCTGGTTTTTGCGTGCCGGCGTGTTCAGAGCGGCTGGGTAAACGCGTCCACCAAGGAGCGGCTGGATGTGCGACCGACCCATTGGCGCCCTGTGGACACGACAAGCGGTAGACGTTGCCATTATGCTTTTCCGGGCGTTTTGGAGTCGCTGATTTTGGCCTCTTCCTCAGCCAGCAGGCGCTGCAGAACCTGACGCCGCGCCTCGTCGGTTTCGACGGCGAGGAGCCGCCGATAGTGCTCGATATTCATATGAGCCACCGTTCTGTCCATTGGTCCGTTTGGTCTCTACCCCACTTAGTAGCCGGGAATTATCAACCTGACCGCGAAGTCCTGTACGGGCCACTTCGCGGTTGGGGTCCTGATGCATGTTGCGGACTGCGGACCGAATTACCGCAGTGACGCCGCGTGCGGCTGCAGACCAAGCTTTCCGCCCGCATTTTTTGGCACAGCAACCAGGACGCAAAGGGTCAATAAAGTGACCGCTGCCGCCAGCGAAAGGATCTTCGTCACGAACGCACGCGTCATGGCCATCCTCCCGATCAGTTGCCGTTCCCGAACGCCCATCAGTCCTGGTTGTTCCGGCCGCGGCGCATTAAATTTCCATCCGGGCATCCCGATACCGCAAATAAGGTGCCGCGCGGGTCAGCGTTTCCGTCGCGCGCGGGGCGATTTTCGTTTGAGCTGAATGACGTTGGCGGTATTGCCCGCGCTTCGACGCAAGGCTTCCTTCAGACTGGCCGGCCGTCCATGCTTCTTCAATAGATCATTGAAAGCTTCGTCGGCGAGTTCCTGAAATGACTTCATGCTCTCGGCGCCGAGCACCTGAAGTTCTTGCCAGGTCTCCTCGTGAAATTGCACGCGTTTGCCGATCATGGCTTGTCCGATTCAGAAAAATTTTTCGAGGATAATTTTTCGGCTGCACTTTGATGTGAGATGAAGTGCACTCCGCAATTCGCTAGGGCTTGGGCTTCGGATCGTCATCCTTGGTGGCTGGCGTTTCGTACGTGACGTCCAGATGGCTGTTGCGCTCCGCTTGCTCGGCCAATCGCAAATAGGCGCGCGCCAGGTGTTCAAATTCGGCTTTTCGCTTGGGGTCGCTTTCAACCTGCGCCTTTGCGCGGAATTCGACGGCCTTGCCCCGATAGTCATCCCCAGCAGTCATTGCCCGACCTATGTCAGAGTACACGACGCCCGTAAGCGTAACCGCGGCCTATTGAATTCGTTCCTGCCAATCGAGTTTCTCGGCCGCTAATTTTCACCGCAACGCCGTAAGTCAGGCCGGCTCGCCACTGAAGTCACCGAAACCATTTCGCAGGATGGGTTCGTAGCTCACGTCCGTCTGAGAGTTTCGGTCAGCTTGCTCCGCGAGCCTGATGTAGCATTGCGCCAGGTGATCCCATTCCGCGCGCAGTTGCCGGCTATCTTCGGTCCTGGCCCGGGCGCGGAGTTGCGCTGCAAGTGTCCGGTAATGCGTCGCAGGTGTCATTGGCTCAGTTTTGTAACTCTATGTCTTTTGACACAGGCGCAACGCAAGAAGCGGACAAGCGTTCCCGGAGTCAGGCATTAGGTTGCTGAAAATTCACAACAAAGTTCCGCATACCGATGTGGCTCGCGCCAGCGGCGAGCACGGCAGGTCTAGTGCTTCCAGCGGGTGGGTGTGGTGCGAGTCGGTTCCGGCTCGCACGCAGCCGCCGCCTGCCGGCAATCTTCGGCGAGCTTTTCAAGCTCAACGGCAATCGCCTCGTCCCAGGATAGGCTGGCTGCTTCCTGGCACATGGTGGCATGGGCCAGCAGACGCTCAGCCATTTTCGACGATCGACCATACATGGGCAGCATGGGGCCACAACCGGGCGTCTACGGCCTTGAGAAAAATCAACCAGAGCGTCAGAAAGAACATATTGCGAACGGAGAACAAATAGGGTACAGTGTTTATCTTCAGTCGATTCCGGCGGTGCGGCAGGGGCTGCGTTGTCGGGGGGTCGAATCCCGGCCATAAGGAGCTCAATTATGAGTCAGCCTGCACTGCGTCTCGTTGAAGGACCATCCATGGACAAGTCGAAAGCCCTGTCAGCCGCGCTGAGCCAGATTGAGCGCCAGTTCGGCAAGGGCTCGGTGATGAAGCTCGGCAAGAACGACAAGGCCATGGATATCGAAGCCATTTCCTCGGGCTCGCTCGGGCTCGACATCGCGCTCGGTATCGGCGGCCTGCCGCGCGGCCGGGTGGTGGAGATTTATGGGCCGGAATCTTCCGGCAAGACCACGCTCGCATTGCACACCATCGCGGAAGCACAGAAGAAGGGCGGCATCTGCGCCTTTGTCGACGCCGAACACGCGCTTGATCCGATCTATGCCCGCAAGCTCGGCGTGAATGTCGATGAGCTTCTGATCTCGCAGCCGGATGCCGGCGAGCAGGCGCTGGAAATCGCCGACACGCTGGTGCGTTCTGGCGCAATCGACGTGCTGGTGGTCGACTCTGTGGCCGCGCTCGTGCCGCGCTCCGAGCTCGAAGGCGAGATGGGCGACGTGCAGCCGGGCAGTCAGGCGCGGCTGATGAGCCAGGCGCTGCGCAAGCTCACCGCATCGATTTCGAAATCGCGCACCATGGTGATTTTCATCAACCAGATCCGCATGAAAATCGGCGTGATGTATGGCTCGCCAGAGACAACATCGGGCGGCAATGCGCTGAAATTCTACGCCTCGGTGCGGCTCGACATCCGTCGCATCGGCGCCATCAAGGAACGCGACGAGGTGATTGGCAATCAGACCCGCGTCAAGGTGGTCAAGAACAAGCTGGCCCCGCCATTCAAGCAGGTCGAATTCGACATCATGTACGGCGAGGGCGTGTCCAAGCTCGGCGAGTTGATCGACCTCGGCGTCAAGGCCAACGTTGTCGAGAAATCCGGGGCCTGGTTCTCCTACGACAGCCAGCGCATCGGCCAGGGCCGCGAGAACGCCAAGCAATTCCTCAAGGAAAATC
Organism: uncultured Alphaproteobacteria bacterium; assembly: GCA_963767515.1. Taxonomy (GTDB): domain Bacteria; phylum Pseudomonadota; class Alphaproteobacteria; order Rhizobiales; family Xanthobacteraceae; genus Pseudolabrys. The sequence continues at coordinate 39,909 of CAVYER010000021.1, read as the reverse complement.
CCGACATGGCTGCCAAGATCGAGGCCGCCGTACGCCAGAACGCCGGACTGATCGCCGAAGCGATCATGGCGGGCGAGCCGGAAGACAAAGATAAGGATGACGACGACGAGGCCGCAGAGGCTTGAAAGGATGATGGGCTGCCGGACGGCGTTGTTTCGACGCTGCCGTCCGGAGCCGGTCTTCGCGAGGAAGGCGTAACCTTCAAGAGCGAAGAGCCGGCGCAGGCACTCGAAGGTTCGATGCCTGTCTCGCCCGAGCCGACCCACAAGCCGTACCAAGATATCTGCCGAAGCACCGTCCGAAGTTGCAGAGTGATTGCCGAGCCGATTGCAGCGCCAGAGGCCGCTAAACCAAGGAAGGCCGGATCTGCGAAAGGCAAGAAAGGCAAGGACAAGGGACGCCAAGGAGAGGTCCCAAGAGCAAATCACGCAAAGGCTGCGGCTGCGAAGGCCAAAGACCGAACGTTGGAGCCTGCGGTGAAAAGCTCGAAGCGTAAGACGAAGACCGGCCGTTAATGGCCTGGAATGAGTGAGGCGCGCGCGGCGGCGCCAGTGATATCGCCGCACCATTCGGTGACGCGTATCATCCAGTGATGCGTCAGGCATTCGCCCCCGTCGGCACCCGGCTGCGTAAAGCGGCCGCCACCGAGGACGGGGGCGAAAGCGTTTTGGGACGTCGTCGTCCGCGTTTCCAGTGGCGTCTCGCCGTCTGCGGAGACGGCGCAATTCGGCGCCAGAGCGGCCTCGCCCGGCCCGGCCGCGGGACTTGTTTTGCGCGCAGGTGCCGCTTCCTGGACTTTCGGTACCCCCGCCGCTAAATAGCCTCCTGAAAACATCAAGCCGGACGGGGATTTAGGCCTCGCAGGCTGGAGGCCACAGCGTTTCAAAAATGAGCGGCGTCAACGATATCCGCAAAAGTTTCCTCGATTTCTTCGCCCGCAACGACCATCAGGTCGTGGCGTCCTCGGCGCTGGTGCCGCGCAATGATCCCACCTTGATGTTCACCAATGCCGGCATGGTGCAGTTCAAGAATGTCTTCACCGGTCTGGAGAAACGGCCTTATTCGCGCGCCGTGAGCGCGCAAAAATGTGTGCGCGCCGGCGGCAAACACAACGATCTCGACAATGTCGGCTATACCGCGCGCCACCACACCTTCTTCGAGATGCTCGGCAACTTTTCGTTCGGAGATTATTTCAAGGATCGCGCGATCGAGCTGGCGTGGACACTTATCACTAAAGACTTCGCGCTGCCCAAGGATCGGCTTTTGATCACCGTCTATATCGACGACGATGACGCCTTCAAACTGTGGAAGAAGATTGCGGGGCTTCCCGACAGCAAGATCATTCGCATTGCCGGCGCCGATAATTTCTGGGCCATGGGCGATACCGGACCGTGCGGGCCGTGCTCGGAAATCTTTTTCGATCACGGCGACAAGATTCCCGGCGGCCCGCCCGGCTCGGCCGACTCCGAGGGCGACCGCTTTATCGAAATCTGGAATCTCGTATTCATGCAGTACGAGCAGCTCGAGGGCGGCAAGCGCGTAGATCTGCCGCGGCCGTCGATCGATACCGGCATGGGGCTCGAACGCATTGCGGCTGTTCTGCAAGGCACGCACGACAACTACGCCATCGATCTGTTCCGCGCGCTGATCCAGACCATCGCCGATTTGACCAAGGTTTCCCCGAACGGACCGCACAAGGCCTCGCACCGCGTCATTGCCGACCATCTGCGCGCATCGGCCTTCCTGATCGCCGATGGCGTGCTGCCCTCGAACGAAGGCCGCGGCTATGTGCTCCGCCGCATCATGCGGCGGGCCATGCGCCATGCCGAATTGCTCGGCGCGAAAGAACCGCTGATGTGGAAACTGGTCCCCACGCTGACCCGCGAAATGGGACAAGCCTATCCGGAACTGCTGCGTGCCGAGGCCTTGATCACCGAGACGCTCAAGCTGGAAGAAACGCGTTTCCGGCGCACGCTCGAACGTGGCCTTGCCATCCTCGACGAGAAAAGTGCCGGCTTGAAAAAGGGCGCCATGTTCGACGGCGACACCGCCTTTACGCTCTATGACACTTACGGCTTCCCGCTCGACCTGACGCAAGATGCGCTGCGCGCGCGCGGCATCAGCGTCGATCTTGCCAGCTTCACGACGCCATGGAGCGCCAGCGGGCGAAAGCGCGCGCGTCCTGGGCCGGCTCGGGCGAGGCCGCGCAGGAAACTGTCTGGTTTTCCTGCGCGAGAAGATCGGCGCGACCGAATTTCTCGGCTACGAGACCGAGAGCGCCGAAGGCGTGGTCGCGGCGTTGGTGAAAGACGGCAAGGAAGTTTCAGAGCTCAAGAAAGGCGACACCGGCGCGGTGGTGATGAACCAGACTCCGTTCTATGGCGAGAGCGGCGGTCAGGTCGGCGACACCGGCGAGATGCGGCGCGAGGGCGTGAAGCTCACGGTTACGGACACGCAGAAGAAAGCCGGCGACATGATCGCGCATCTGGTCAAGGTCGAGCAAGGCGCGCTCAAGGTCGGCGATCCGCTGCTGCTCGACGTCGATCACGCCCGCCGTGGCGCGATCCGCCAGAATCATTCCGCTACGCATCTCCTGCACGAAGCGCTGCGCCAGGTACTCGGCGATCACGTGGCTCAGAAGGGTTCGCTGGTTGCGCCCGACCGGCTGCGCTTCGACTTCTCGCATCCCAAGCCGATCTCCGCGGACGAGCTCGAACGCGTCGAAGATATCGCCAACGACATCATTCTTCAGAACGCGCCGGTCACCACGCGCCTGATGGCGCAGGACGATGCGATTGCGTCAGGCGCGCGCGCACTGTTCGGCGAGAAGTACGGCGACGAGGTGCGCGTGGTGGCCATGGGCGAGGGCAGCGGCAACACTCTGGGCTGGTCGGTGGAACTGTGCGGCGGCACCCATGTGCGCCGGACGGGGGATATCGGCCTTATTTCCGTGGTCGGCGAGGCGGGGGTCGCGGCGGGCGTGCGCCGGATCGAGGCTTTGACCGGAAAAGCCGCCCGAAAGACCGCTAATAAACAGCTTCAAGTCGTTAAAGCGGCCGCTGCGGAGCTTAAAGTGCCGCTTGAAGAGATGCCCGGACGTATCGGGGCGCTCATGGATGAGCGCAAAAAGCTCGAGCGCGAGCTGTCCGACGCCAAAAAGAAACTGGCCATGGGCGGCGGCGGCAAGGCGCAGCGGCGAGGCCGCCGACGTGCGACAGGTCAATGGCGTCAAGCTGCTGGCGCGCGCCGTGTCAGGGCATTGAGTCTTAAGGACCTGCGCAGCCTCGCGGACGAGGGAAAACAGCAGGTTGGGCTCCGGCGTGGTCGCGATTGTCGGCCAGGCCGAAGACGGAAAGGTCGGGCATTGTCGTCGGCGTGACCGAGGATCTGACCACGACGTTCAATGCCGTCGAGCTCGTCAAGAATGGCGTTCCGAATGCTCGGAGGAAAGGGCGGCGGTGGCCGCCCCGACATGGCGCAGGCCGGCGGACCCGAGGTTCCAAGGCCGAAGACGCGCTCAAGGCGATCGAAGCCGCGCTGGGGGCGAACTCAGTGTCAGCCAGCATCGGCAACGTCCATCAGAGCAATTAATCTAGTCACAGCCGCTGCGCGCCATTGATGCGTCGCGAATTTCGGCGATGACGTTGATGTCGATGGCACGAAGTCCATTTCACCAGCTGGCTACGTCAGGTCGTGCCGGATGGCCCGTTGCAGGCCACAGGCGCGACGGTCGGCGATGCGCTTGATGTCCTGTTCAGCGAACGTCCGCATGTGCGCGGCTATGTGCTCGACGAGCAGGGTCGGCTGCGAAAACACGTCTGCATTTTCGCCGACGGCGTGCGGCTGCCGCATCAGGCGGCGTTGAGCCAGACTATTCGTGCCGAATTCCACACTCTATGTGATGCAGGCTTTGTCGGGGGGCTAGCGCATGATCCGGAGCGAATTGACATGAGTGATCGCATGCTGGTCGCGACCCGCAAGGGCCTCATCTCATTCGCGCGAAAAAATGGCGGGTGGACGATCACGCGCACGGACTTCCCAGGCGTCGCGGTGACGGCAACGCTTTACGACAAGCGCGACGACACGCTTTACGCCATGCTCAAGCACGGGCATTTCGGCAGCAAGCTTCACCGCTCCGATGATGGCGGTAGATCATGGACCGAATTGCCAGCGCCTGCCTTTGCACCGGATGCCGCCGGTGCGCCGGCGCTGTTCCAGGTCTGGACGCTCGAAGCCGGAGGCGCGAATGAAGCCGGGCGGCTGTGGGCCGGGGCGCTACCGGCGGGTCTTTTCTTTTCCGACGATCGCGGCGAGACGTGGCAACAGGTGATGTCGCTTTGGGATGTGCCGGAGCGTGCAAAGTGGTTTGGCGGCGGCTACGACGATGCCGGCATCCACACAATCTTGTCGGACCCGCGCGACCCGCGCACGGGTTTTCGTTGCGATCTCGTGCGGCGGCGTCTGGGAAACGCGCGACAGCGGCAAGAGCTGGTCATTGCTCGGCGAGGGACTGGTGGCAACCTATATGCCGCCGGAGCAGGCGGGCGTGCGCGAAAGTCAGGATCCGCACCGGGTTGCGCGCTGCGCGGCCGCGCCTGACACGATGTGGATGCAGCATCATTGCGGCATCTTCCGTTCGACCGACGCCGGCGCGACCTGGACGCAGCTCAAATTGCCCGTCGACGATTTCGGTTTTGCGGTGGTCGCGCACCCGAAGGACCAGCAGACGGCCTGGTTCGTGCCCGCCATCAAGGACGAGTTGCGTGTGCCGCGCGACGGCGCGCTCGCCGTGACCCGCACGCGCGACGGCGGCAAGACCTGGGAAAGCCTCGCGGACGGATTGCCGCAGCGCGACGCCTATGACCTGGTTTACCGCCACGGGCTCGATGTCGATGATACGGGGACCCGGCTTGCCATGGGCTCGACCACCGGCAGCCTGTGGGTCAGTGACAATGCCGGAGAGAAATGGCAGCTAATCAACGCGCATTTGCCGCCGATTTACGCGGTCCGTCTTTACTAGACGCACGGCGCGTGGTTGATCGGCCGCAAATCGGCGCCCGCACGACCGTGTATTAATATCCTCACGATTCCAGCTGGGTGACCCGCGGCATGGCACGCAACCGCCTCAGGGATTTGCGCAGACGCGTTTATCAGGTGCTCGAGCAGGGCCCGGTCGGCGACCGCATCAGCAGGTGGGTCGACCGGCTTCTGGTCGCTCTGATCATCGTCAATTTGGTCGCGGTCGCGCTCCAATCGATTCCGGACTACGAGGCGCATTACGCGAATATCTTCACGCTGATCGAGTTTTTTTCGCTGGTCGTATTCACGATCGAATATGGCCTGCGGCTTTGGACCGCCGTCGAGCACGGGCCGAACCGGCATTTGCCGCATATGCGCGCGCGCATGAAATATGCGCTCAGCGCCGCCGGCATCATCGATCTCATTGCGGTGCTGCCGTTCTGGTTCACCATGGTGCTGCCCAGCGACTTCCGTTTTGTGCTGGTGTTCCGCATGGTGCGCTTCTTCAAGATCGCGCGCTATTCGCCGGCCATGCGCTCGCTGCTCGACGTGCTCTACAACGAACGGCGCGGGCTGTTCGGCTGCCTGGTCATCGCGCTCGGCAGCGCGCTTGTTGCGGCCTCGCTGATGCATCTGGCGGAAGGCAAGGTCCAGCCCGAGAAACTCGGCACAATCCCGGAAGCACTGTGGTGGGCGATCGTGACCATCGGCACGATCGGCTATGGCGACGTGGTGCCGGTGACCGCGCTCGGCAAGCTGATCGCGACCGGGACGATCTTCGCAGGACTGGTGATGATGGCGCTGCCGGTCGGCATTATCGCGACCGCCTTTGCCGAACAGATCCACCGCCGCGATTTTATCGTCACCTGGGGCATGATTTCGCGGGTGCCGCTCTTTGCCGAGCTCGATGCCGCGGAAATTTCCGACGTGATGGAATTGTTGCGGGCGCAAGTGGCCGAGCCCGGTGAAGTCATCGTGCGCGAGGGCGAAGCCGCGCATTCGATGTATTTTATCGCCGCCGGCGAGGTCGAGATCGCGTTCAAGGGCAAGAAGGAGCCGGTGCGTCTCGGCGTCGGTCAATTCTTCGGCGAGGTGGCCGTCCTGCGCCGCACCCGGCGGTCGGCGACCGTCATAGCGCTCAGCCGCACCAATCTTGCTGGTGCTCGACGCGCACGATCTGCATGCGCTGATGCGGCGCGACCCGCGCATCGCCAAACGCATCAAGGATGTGGTGGAGAAGCGCGTCGGCAAGCGGGTATCGGCCAAAAGCGATATCGCCGTGCAAGAGACCGAGTAGCTTTTTGAAGAACAATTTTTAGCAAGTCATGGCCGGGCTTGTCCCGGCCATCCCGATTCAATTGGAGGGCGGTGCGTTCCGAAGCGAGATCGCCGGGACGAGCCCGGCGATGACAAGCTGTTTGGGTAGAGTGCCGCTACGCCCCATCGCCTTCTTCAGGTTCTCGTCGACCTTGTCGAGGAAGCCGGTGGTGGAGAGCCACTTCTGGTCGGCGCCCACAAGCAGCGCCAGGTCCTTGGTCATGAAGCCGGCCTGGACCGTGTCGACGCAGACTTTCTCGAGCGTAGCGGCGAATTTCGCCAGCGCCTGGTTGTTGTCGAGCTTGGCACGATGGGCGAGGCCGCGCGTCCAGGCAAAGATCGAGGCCACCGAGTTGGTCGAGGTTTCCTTGCCCTTCTGATGCTCGCGGTAGTGACGCGTGACCGTGCCGTGCGCGGCTTCCGACTCCACGATCTTGCCGTCCGGCGTCATCAGCACCGAGCTCATCAGGCCGAGCGAGCCGAAGCCCTGCGCCACGATGTCCGACTGCACGTCGCCGTCGTAGTTCTTGCAGGCCCAGACATAGCCGCCCGACCATTTCATGGCGGCTGCCACCATGTCGTCGATCAGGCGGTGTTCGTAGATAAGCTTCCTCTTGTCGAATTCCGCCTTGAAGTCCTTGTCGAAGACCTCCTGGAAGAGATCCTTGAAGCGGCCGTCATAGACCTTGAGGATGGTGTTCTTGGTCGACAGGTACACGCGGATAGCCGCGCATCAGCCCGTAGTTGAACGAGGCGCGCGCGAAATCGCGGATCGAGTCGTCGAGGTTGTACATGGCGAGCGCGACGCCCGAAGTCGGGAATTCGAAGACTTCGTGCTCGACCTTCTTGCCCTCCGGCGTGACGTAGCTCAGCGTCAGCTTGGCCTTTTCCGGAACGCGAATGTCGGTCGCGCGGTATTGGTCGCCGTAGGCGTGGCGCCCGATCACGATCGGTTGCGTCCAGCCCGGCACCAGGCGCGGAACGTTCTTGCAGATGATCGGCTCGCGGAAAATCACGCCGCCGATGATGTTGCGGATGGTGCCGTTGGGCGAACGCCACATCTTCTTGAGGTTGAATTCCTTCACCCGCGCTTCGTCCGGGGTGATGGTGGCGCATTTCACCGCGACGCCGACTTCCTTGGTCTTGTTGGCCGCGTCGATGGTGATCTGGTCGTCGGTCTCGTCGCGCTTCTGGACGCTGAGGTCGTAGTAGAGAAGGTTGATGTCGAGATAGGGGTGGATCAGCTTGTCTTTGATCAGCTGCCAGATAATGCGGGTCATCTCGTCGCCGTCCATTTCGACGACGGGATTTGCGACTTTGATCTTCGCCATTTCGGGTAAAACCTTTGAGAGTTGCGCGGACAGGAAGGAAAGGCTTCCGGCGCGCGCCCTATAGCACCCCGTTTCGGGCGGCGAAAGCGGCGATTTCCGGTATTGTTTCCTGGAGCGCTGGTGTTGCGGGCTATACCGCGCGCGGGAGGATTGCATGCCGGGTGCCGGTACCGACAAGACCAAGCGCTGGATCGAGACGCCGGGGCCGATCGTCGTTCTGGTCGAGCCGCAGCTCGGCGAGAACATCGGCGCGGCGGCGCGCGCCATGGCGAATTTCGGGCTTTCGCGGCTGCGGCTGGTCAAGCCGCTCCAGGGCTGGCCGAACGAGCGGGCGCGGGTGATGGCGGCCGGCGCCGACCGCGTCCTTGATGGCGCTGCGCTTTTTGACAGCCTCAATGACGCGATTGGCGATTGCAGCTTCGTGCTCGCCACCACCGCGCGCAATCACGACCAGGCCAAGCCGGTGGTATCTGCGGAAACCGCGGCGGCGGAAATGGTGCCGCGGGTGGCCGCCGGCGAAAGCGTCGCCATTGTGTTCGGGCGGGAGCGCATCGGGCTTGAAAACCACGAGGTCGCGCTCGCCGACCGCATCGTGACTTTGCCGGTCAACCCGGCCTTTGCCTCGCTCAATCTGGCGCAGGCGGTCGTGGTCGTCGCCTATGAGTGGTTCAAACGCGCGGGCGGCGGCGAATTGCCGTTTTCCATGCCGGAAAAATCGCCGCCGGCGCCCAAGCAGCAACTCGATGCTTTCTTCGCCGATCTCGAGCGCGAGCTGGAGCGGGTCGAGTTTTTCCGCCCCGAGGAAAAACGCGGCACCATGAGCGTGAACCTGCGCAATATTTTCCAGCGCATGGCGCCGACCCAGCAGGACATCCGCACGCTGCACGGCGTGATCAATGCGATCGCGCAGGGGCGCAAAGGGCCTGCGCGCGGCGGCGTGCTGGATGCGGGGGAGGCGCAGAAGCTGCGCGATCTCATTGCCGGCGGTGGCCGTGTGCCGGGCGAGCGCACGCCGGCGCGCGGCTTGCGCGCTTGCTGCGGCGCAATCCGACCGAGGCCGAACGCGATGCTGTGGCAGGCGCTGGTGAATGACCGGCGCTTCGCCGGCCGCGGCTTCAAGCGGCAGGTGCCGATCGGGCCGCACATCGCCGATTTCGTTTCATTCCCGCTCAAATGCGTCATCGACCTCGTGCCGGCGGCCGAACCCGAGGAGGCGGCGCGAACGCGCGCCGAGCGGCGCATCTATCTGGCCGAGCGGGGATATCGCGTGTGCGAGGTGAGGGCGGTGGAGGTGGAGAGGGATGTGGGGGGCGTGTTGAGCAACCTTACTGCGGTCATCCCGGCCGAGCGTTAGCGAGAGCCGGGATCCAGTAGGTCCAGGTCTTAGTGATACGGACGGCAGGGGTTACTGGGTCCCCGCCTTCGCGGGGACGACGGCTTAGCCCTTCAACGCCTTCAATTGCGCCACAGTCGCCTCGCGCAAAGTGGTCTGGTCGTTGCCGGCGACAATGAAACGGAAGCCGCGTTTGGCCATGGCCAGCGCGCCGGCAACATCGCGGCAGTAGATGCCGGGGATCTTGCCCGCCTTCTTTGCCGCGGCGCAGATCCTGTCGATGGCCTGCTCGACCTTGGGCGCATGCACGTCCTGCGCGGTGCCGCCGCTCAGCGCGATAGAAAGGTCATAGGGACCGACGAACAGCGCATCGATGCCCGGTGTTGCCGCGATGGCGTCGACATTGTCGAGCGCGGTTGCGGTTTCGATCATTGCGAGCGTCAGCGTGCCCTCGTTGGCCTCACGCATGTAATCGACGGGCGCGGTGCGGCCTTGCAACGGCATGGCGCGGATCGGGCCCCAGCTCCGCTCGCCGAGCGGCGGATATTTCGCGGCCGCCACGAAGTGGCGCGCATCGGCGGCGCTGTTGATCATCGGCGCGATGATCGCCTCGGCGCCGAAGTCGAGCGCGCGCGACACCAGCGCGAAATCGCCATGCGGCACCCGCACCATCGGCGCGGCCTCGGCATGATTGACGCCGCCAACGCCTGCGATCAGCGATGCGACATCCCACAGGCCATGCTGCGCGTCGAGCACGACGGCGGCAAAACCTTCACGCGCGATCGTTTCCGCAACGATGGGTGAGCCGATCATGCACCAGGCGGCGTAGACCGTTTCGCCCGCGCGCAAGCGCCTGGCGAGAGCGAAAGGTGATGTGCTCATGAAATGGCCCTCAACTGTCATCGTCCGCGCAAGCGGACGATCCAGTATTCAGTGACGGTTCGGCTCAATCGCACGGCCTGCGTTTACGGGTCCCCGCCTTCCCGGAACGACAGCGTCTAGCCGCTCTTCTTGATCTGCTCGATCGCCGCCGCCAGCAGTTCGGTCATCTGCGCGCGCACCTGCTGCTCGGTGATGCCCTTCGGCTCCAGATCCTTGAGCACCTTGCGCATGACGTCGTTGTCGCCGGCTTCCTCGAAATCGGCCAGAACGACCTCCTTGGCGTAGGCTTCGGCGTCGGCGCCGCTTTTGCCGAGCACTCCGGCCGCCCAAAGCCCGAGCAGCTTGTTGCGGCGGGCCATCGCCTTGAAGCGCAGTTCCTCGTCATGCGCGAATTTCTTCTCGAAGCCTTCTTCGCGCTTGTCGAATGTCGTGGTCATGCCGCCCTCGAAACTGCGATCATTAAAATCGCTTGTACTTGTCGTTTATTGCCGCCTTGCATATCGCCGTAGGAGCGTCAAGGCAACAACGGGCAGCGTTATTGCGGCGAAAATACGGAGTGGAAAACACGGGCGTGGCGTGATTGTGCTGCCTGTAGCGATCGGCTAGGTTGAATCAGTGTTCGGACTGCTGGCGCTGCCAGCGCTCCCAGTCCGGTCCCGCAGCCGCGGATCTTGCAAAGTCGCACAATAAGGAGCCACGGCAATCCGATGGATTTTCACAAATCACGGTACACTCCCATGAGCCGCCGTCGCCGCATTTACGAGGGCAAGGCGAAGGTCCTTTATGAAGGCCCGGAGCCGGGAACGCTGATTCAGCATTTCAAGGACGACGCAACCGCCTTCAACGCCAAAAAGCACGAAGTCATTGAAGGTAAGGGCGTCCTCAACAACCGGATCTCGGAATATGTATTCCAGCACCTGAACGACATCGGGGTGCCGACTCACTTCATCCGCCGGCTCAATATGCGCGAGCAGCTGATCCGCGAAGTGGAGATCATTCCGCTCGAGGTCGTGGTGCGTAACGTCGCCGCAGGCTCGCTGGCGCAGCGCCTCGGCATCGAAGAGGGCACGCAACTCCCGCGTTCGATCATCGAGTTCTACTACAAGAACGACAAGCTCAACGATCCGATGGTGTCGGAAGAGCACATCACCGCCTTTGGCTGGGCTTCGCCGCAGGAAATCGACGACATCATGGCGCTGGCCATCCGCGTCAACGACTTCCTCTCCGGGCTATTCCTCGGCGTCGGCATCCGTTTGGTGGACTTCAAGATGGAAACCGGCCGGCTGTGGGAAAACGATGTGATGCGCATCGTCGTGGCCGACGAGATTTCGCCCGACAGCTGCCGGCTGTGGGACATCAAGACCAATGACAAGCTCGACAAGGACCGCTTCCGCCGCGATCTCGGCGGTTTGCTCGAGGCTTATACCGAAGTCGCCAAGCGCCTCGGCATCATGAGCGAAGGCGAGCGCCCGCAGGGCACCGGACCGGTGCTGGTGAAGGGCTGAGATACGGCGAAGCATAGTTTGAATTGCATGATGGCCGGGCATAGCCGTTCGAAGAACGGCGTGCTTGCGCACGCCTATGTCCCGGCCATTGTCGTTTGAGGCAAAGCGATAGCGTTTAAAACCAGATCGGCCATTATTTACGCGCGCGTCAGCTCACTGATCGGACGACGCGCGCGCTTTTCCAACGGCGTATGTGGCGGAGCGGCAACATTTCTGCCGCGACGCTGCGCGCGGCGGCAGCCGGGATTTTGGATGAACGTCGTCGAGCCAATTCTCTTTCAGGCCAGGCACGACCCGCCAGCGCCGGCTTTGTGCGCGCCCGGAACGGCGCTGGGCCTCATCAGTTACGCGCGGCTGGCGCGGTTCATTCACAATATCGGCCACCGCGCCGTTCATCATGGCATCGCGCCGGGACACGTGGTCGCGATCCAGGTCAAGGACTACATCTTTCACACCGCGCTCGCGTTGGGCCTGATGCATGTCGGCGCCGCCACGGTTTCGGTGGGCGACACATTTCCGCCCGGCCTGCGCGTCGATGTGATCCTCACCGATACGCCGCAGGCGTACGGAAAGAGCAATGCGAAAGTCGTCGCGGTGGATCTGACGTGGATGTCGGGCAAAGGCGTGCCCGTCGAGGAACGCGTGTATCGCGGCAACGGCAACGACATTTGCCGTATCGCGCTGACGTCAGGCTCCACGGGCGAAGCAAAAGCCGTCGGGTTCACGCACAACAACCAGCTGGCGCGGCTCGCGCGCTACAATCACGTGTACGGGAAAAAATTTCCGGATTGCTCGCGGTTTTTCAGCGACTACGGCATGGGCTCGAGCGGCGGGTTCCGGCACATCCTCTACGTGCTGTCGCGCGGTGGCACGATGTTCTTCCCCGGCGCGTCGCCGATGGAAACCTTGCAGACGTTCGAGCTTTACAAGGTGCAGGGGCTGATCGCATCGCCCGGCGGCCTCGGCGGCTTCCTGAACTTCTATGATTCCAACAGCGACTTTCGCTGCGGTTTCGAAGTCATCATCTCGGCGGGAAGCCCGCTGCCGAATTCCTTGTCGGAACGGGTGCGGGCGCGCATGTGCTCGAACCTCATTTTCTATTACGGGACGACCGAGACATCGACGATCTCGTCGGCGCCGGCCCATGCGCTGACCGGTGTTGCCGGCGCCGTGGGATACGTTGCACCCGATGTGTCGGTGCAGATCGTCGATGACGCAGGCGCGCCGTTGCCGCATGGCCGTGAGGGCTCAATTCGGGTTCGTACGCCGGTGAGTGTCGGCAGTTATCTCGATGACGATGAGCAGCCGCAAGCCATTCCACGATGGATATTTCGACACCGGCGATATCGGCTACCTGACCGCGGAAAAGCTTCTGGCAATCACCGGGCGGAAGAAAGAGATCCTGAACCTCGGCGGCGACAAGGTCAGCCCGCGCATGATCGAGGAGGCGCTGACGGGTTTTTACGGCGTCCGCGACGCGGTGGCCTTCTCCGCGCCGAATGAATTGGGCATCGACGAGGTCTGGGCGCTCGTTATCTACAACGGAATGTCGGACGAGGAGGCGTTGCGCAAGCACTGCCAGGAAAAGCTCGCCCAGACGCATGTGCCGGCTCGCTTCATCGGCGTCACCGAGCTGCCGCGCAACGGCAATGGCAAGGTCGAGCGGCTGCGCTTGAGTGCCATGGTGGAGGAACTGGCGGGCGCGCGGGTTTGAGCGGGGCCTATGCGTCATGACGGAAGGCCGCATACCAACTCCGCGCATTTCGCGCGTAAGCGGGAATCCAGAGCGGAGAACTCGACGTTGGATTGCCTGGATCCCCGCTTTCGCCGGGGATGACGCGGCTGGCATTTCGGGGCCCACCCACCTTGAAAACCGGCAGCGCGAGATGACCTGTGTAGTGCTCATTCGCACGGTTGAGGCGGCCGGTGGCGGATGCTAGGTCAGGTCGTCGAGACCGGATTCGCCTGAAAAACCGCTATGAAAGCCCGCGTCACCGTTACTTTGAAATCAGGCATCCTCGACCCCCAGGGTAAGGCCATCGAAGGCGCGCTGCGCTCGCTGGGCCTCGCCGGCGTGTCCAGCGTGCGCCAGGGCAAGGTCTTCGACATCGAGATCGAAGGCGGCGACCGCGCCAAGGCCGAGGCCCTGCTCAAGCAGGCCGCCGACAAGCTGCTCGCGAATACCGTGATCGAAAACTACAAAGTGGATGTGCTGGGATGAAAGCCGCCGTCATCGTCTTTCCCGGCATCAATCGCGAGCGCGACATGGCGCGCGCGCTCCGCCTGATCTCCGGGCGGGAGCCGGCGATGGTCTGGCACGCGGATCCGGAACTTCCGGCCGGCACCGATCTGGTCGTCATCCCCGGCGGCTTCTCCTATGGCGATTATCTGCGCTGCGGTGCAATCGCGGCGCGCAGTCCCATCATGGATGCGGTGCGCTCCTACGCGGGCAAAGGTGGGCTGGTGCTCGCCGTCTGCAACGGCTTCCAGATCGCCTGCGAGGCGGGCCTGCTGCCCGGCGTGCTGATGCGCAATGAAAACCTGCGCTTCATCTGCCGCGACGTCTATCTGCGCGTCGAGCGCTCCGACACGCCGTTCACGCGCGGCTACAACGCCGGCCAGGTGGTGCGCGTGCCGGTCGCGCATGGCGAGGGCAACTACATCGCCGACGGCGAAACCATCGCGCGGCTGGAAGGCGAGGGGCGCGTGCTATTCCGCTATTCCTCGCCCGATGGCATGATCGACCCGAACTGGAACCACAACGGCGCCATCAACGCCATTGCCGGCATCATCAACGAACGCGGCAACGTGCTCGGCATGATGCCGCATCCCGAAAACCACGTCGAAGCCGTGATCGGCCCGACCGACGGGCGCGGCCTGTTTGCCGGGCTGGTCGAGACGCTCGGACAAGCGGCATAGGCTGTGATCCCCAATTCGACACCTATCACGCCCGCGCTGATCGCCGAACACGGCCTCAAGCCCGACGAATATGACCGCATCCTGAAGCTGATCGGCCGCGAGCCTTCGCTCACCGAACTCGGCATCTTTTCGGCGATGTGGAACGAGCATTGCTCGTACAAGTCATCCAAGGTGCATCTGCGCACGCTGCCGACCAAGGGCCCCTGGGTCATCCAGGGACCGGGCGAGAATGCCGGCGTTATCGATATCGGCGACGGCCTGGCTTGCGTGTTCAAGATGGAGAGCCACAACCACCCGAGCTATATCGAGCCCTATCAGGGCGCGGCGACCGGCGTCGGCGGCATATTGCGCGATGTCTTCACGATGGGCGCGCGGCCGATTGCCTGCCTGAATGCGCTGTCGTTCGGCGCACCGTCGCATCCCAAGACGCGCCATCTGGTGGCAGGCGTGGTCGCCGGCATCGGCGGCTATGGCAATTCCTTCGGCGTGCCAACGGTCGGGGGCTCGGTGCGTTTCCACGCGCGCTATGACGGCAATTGTCTGGTCAACGCGATGGCGGTCGGGATCGTCGCGCAAGGACCAGATCTTCTACGCGGCAGCCTCCGGCGTCGGCATGCCGATCGTCTATCTCGGCTCCAAGACCGGCCGCGACGGCATTCACGGCGCGTCGATGGCTTCAGCCGAGTTCGATGAGGATTCAGACGCCAAGCGCCCGACCGTGCAGGTGGGCGATCCGTTTTCTGAAAAGCTGCTGCTCGAGGCCTGTCTCGAGATCATGCAGAAGGGCTGCGTGATCGCCATTCAGGACATGGGCGCGGCGGGGCTCACGTGCTCTGCCGTGGAAATGGGCGCCAAAGGCGATCTCGGTGTCACGCTCGACCTCGACAAGGTGCCATGCCGCGAGGAGGGCATGAGCGCCTACGAGATGATGCTCTCCGAGAGCCAGGAGCGCATGCTCATGGTTCTCAAGCCCGAAAAAGAACAAGAGGCCGAAGCGATCTTCCGCAAGTGGGGTCTCGATTTCGCGGTGGTCGGCGAGACCACGCCCACCAAACGGTTCATCGTGCGCCATGGCGGCGACGTCATGGCCGACTTGCCGATCAAGGAGCTCGGCGACCAGGCGCCGGAGTACAAGCGGCCCTTCGTCAGCGCCGCAAAGCCGAAAGAAATCGACGCCGAGAGCGTCAAGGCGCCGCTCGGCACTATCGAGGCGCTGGAAAGACTTTTGGCGTCGCCCGATCTCTGTTCGAAGCGCTGGGTGTGGGAGCAATACGATCACGTCATTCTCGGCAATACGGTGCAAAGGCCGGGCGGCGATGCCGCGGTGGTGCGCATCGAGGAGGGGCCAAAGGGGCTCGCGCTCACAACCGATGTGACGCCGCGCTACTGCGAGGCCGATCCATTCGAGGGCGGCAAGCAGGCCGTCGCGGAATGCTGGCGCAATTTGACGGCCGTCGGCGCGAAACCGCTCGCGATCACCGACAATCTCAATTTCGGCAATCCGGAGCGGCCGGAGATCATGGGGCAATTTGTCGGCTGCATCCGCGGCATTGCGGAAGCGTGCAAAGTGCTCAGCTTCCCCGTCGTGTCCGGCAATGTCTCGCTCTACAACGAGACCAATGGACGTGCGATTTTGCCGACGCCGTCGATCGGAGGCGTCGGCATCATCGACGATTTTACAAAATCTGCGACGCTGGCATTCAAGCGCGCCGATGAGACCATCCTGCTGGTCGGCGAGACGACCGGCTGGCTCGGCCAGTCGGTGTATTTGCGCGACGTGTGCCGGCGGGAAGAGGGCGCCCCGCCGCCGGTCGATCTCACCGAGGAGCGCGAGAACGGCGATTTCGTGCGCGCGCTGATCCTCGATGGCACGGCGACGGCGGTGCACGATCTTTCCGACGGTGGGCTGCTGGTCGGCCTTGCCGAGATGGCGATGGCGTCCGGCATCGGCGCAACGCTTGTGGCCGCCCCGACCGACATCCCGGCGCACGCTCACTGGTTCGGCGAAGACCAGGCGCGCTATCTCGTCACGGTGCCTGCGGCGAAGGTGGACGCCGTCATGGATCGCGCCAGAGGGGCCAACGTGCCGGTGTGGACGGTCGGCAAGACCGGCGGCGACACATTGACGCTTCCGGGCGAGCGTCCCATCCTAGTCACGATTCTGCGCGAGCGTTTCGAAGCGTGGCTGCCGGCCTATATGACCGGCGAACTGTGAGCGATTGACGAGGGCCCCCGCCGATGGCGATGGACGCCGTTGAAATCGAGCGGCTGATCAAGGCGCACATTCCGGACGCGCAAGTGAGCATCCGCGATCTCGCCGGCGATGGCGATCATTACGCCGCGACGGTCATCTCCGCTTCGTTCAAAGGCAAGACGCGGGTGCAGCAGCATCAACTGGTCTACGAAGCGCTCAAGGGCCAGATGGGCGGCGTGCTGCACGCGCTGGCGCTGCAGACCGGCACGCCTTGATGACGTCCGGACGCGGCGTCCGTATTCTTTCTCCGCATGGCGCGATTGCGCCGACCGGCACCTGGAGCCTCGGCGCGCGCGCCGGCGATTTCATATTCGTGGCCGGAATGCGCGGCATTGATCCGGCGAATAACAGCCTCGTTGCCGGCGACGAAGCGCGGATCAGGCAGGCTTTCATGAACATGAAGACGATCGCTGAATCGGAGGGCGCCAGCCTTTCCGATTGCGTCAGGCTGACCGTTTTCGTGACCGACATGGGGCGCTTGCGTCCGCTCGTGAACAAGGTTCAGGAGCAGCTCTGGGCTGGCGGGCCCTATCCGCCGCGCACCATCCTTGAGGTTACCAGGCTTAACCAGGACGACATTTTCGAGGTGGAGGGCACCTTCTACGCACCGAAAAGCCGGTGAATCCCCAATCCCTTTTGTGATTGTCCTCTTGGGTTGGCGGTAACTTTTAGGGTACATATATCTGTAATCGAGGCGGCTGCGCCGCTGTACAGGATGAAATTCCATGGGCATCGAGCAATTCATCGACAATGAAGTGAAGGCAAACGACGTGGTGCTGTTCATGAAGGGCACGCCGCAGTTTCCGATGTGCGGGTTTTCCGGGCAGGTCGTGCAAATTCTCGATCACCTCGGCGTCGCCTACAAAGGCATCAACGTGCTGGAGTCCGACGATATCCGGAACGGCATCAAGACCTATTCGAACTGGCCGACAATTCCGCAGCTTTACGTGAAGGGTGAGTTCGTCGGCGGCTGCGACATCATCCGTGAGATGTTTCAGGCCGGCGAATTGCAACAGGCTCTGAAAGACAAAGGCGTCTCCGTCAGCCAGACCGCCTGACGCGACGTCTGCCCGTGGCGACGGTTCTGCTTGTCGTTGCAACGATTGCCGACCTTGCGCTTGCCGCGCTGCTCGTCGCCGTCTCAGGTTTCATATTCGGCTCAGGTCCTGAAAGTACACACGCCGGAAATCTGGCGGCAGCGGGTTACGTTGCCGCTGTGATTGGCTGTGTCGTGGCGCCGATCGCCGGTTTTGTCCTCGATCGCCGCGGTAAATCCGGCGTCGGCGTGGCAGCGCCTGGCTTCCGGTCGCCGGTGCGCTGGTCACAATGGCGATCCCCGCGCCTTATTAGGCCGTGACCAGATCAAGGTCGGGCCAAAGTCATGCATGGGCACAAAGCGGTAAGCCAGATCTTTCCGTTCGACGATTCCAATGCCGGGATAGGGCAGGTGGAAGCCGATCAGCTTCGCGCGGTCGGCGGCCAGCCGGTCCAGCAGTTTGCGCGCGCGTGGCGACCGCCTGCTCCGGCACATGGTCGGCGGTCGGCCTCCAGTCCGGATGCTGGAACGAAATCAGCGGATGCGTGAGCACGTCACCACCGACGAGCAAACCGTCGGCGCCCGCAAGCTCCAGTGACACGTGGCCCTGCGTGTGGCCGGGCGTATCGATCAGGCGCAGGCCGGCAACGACGTCATCGCCAGGCTTCACCATTTTCACCTTGTCCTTGATCGCCGCGTAATTGCGCCGCGCGCCGGTGACGAAACCCGCGCGCTCGGGCGGCAGGCCTCGCGTTGCGTTGTCGCCGGTCCAGAAATCCCATTCGCCGCTGGCGACGAAGAAGGTGGCGTCCGGCGTCACGAGATCATCGAGCTCGTCGACGGTGCCCCAGAGATGGTCGGGATGGCCGTGGGTGAAGATCACCTTGGTGATCTTGCCCTTGTCGATGCCGGCCGCCTTGAGATTGTCCCACAGTTTGCCGGCGCTCGGCATGAAACGGTCACCGGAGCCCATATCGACCAGGATCAGGTCGTCGGCGGTGCGGATCAGCGTGACATTGGTCGGCGAGTTATATTGCTCGCCGGTTTCGCCGGCGGCCTTGAGCAGCGCGTCGCGCTCGGCCGGCGGGGCGTCAGGTGCGAGGAAGCTCGTCGGCAGCACCAGATGGCCGTCACTGACGACGGCAACGTCAAAGGCGCCATGGCTGAACGAATAAGGGGTCGCCGCAAAGGCGGGCAGGGCACGCGTTGCGATGCTGGCAGTGGTGGCGGCGAGAAGCGTACGACGGCTTAGCTTCGGCATCGAATGGCGGCCCGGCTATTTGCGTCACTCGCCGGGTCTTACGCCAAAGCCACGCCGCGCGCCACGCGCGCGGAGCGGTTTCGTCCGTCGGCCGTTTGCAGGCTTAACGCGCGCGGTTCGTGCGGTTCATGATCAGGTAGATCACGCCGAGAACCAGTGCCAAGCCGATCAGGCTCGGTGTCGGTACCGCGCTTGCGAATTTCGTCACGTTATCGGCAACCGAGAGCACGAACACCCCGGAGCCTTGCCCGAGGATGAGGTAGATCAGCATGACCGCGAGGATGCCGACGAAGCCGAGTTCAACGCATTCCCACAAGAATCTGCTTCGCATTGGCCATGAATTTCCGCATGGCAGAACCTCATGATGACAACACAGCCTTATGGGTGGGGAGCGTCGCCCCCCACCCTGATTGCGTCAGCTCGACCAATTAGGCTGGCCGCATTCGGGCGTCAGGCCATTTTCCTGCCAGAGAACAGCCAGAGGACGATCCCGAGAGTGATCAGACCGACGAGACCGTTCCCGCCCATGTCTTTCACCCAAGCCATGATGTTCGCTGTGACGGAGCCAAAGAACGGCAAGTTCGCCCCGACGAGCAGCGATAGCACGATCGCCAATGCCAACAGCATCAGCGCCAATTCCGTCAACGCCCCGACCCACTCCTTGATGGTATCGATCCCTTTCATTGCGGAGTCTCCCTAGGCATGTCCTGTGATTCGAGGACCGCGTGTTGTTATTAGCGCTTTTCGCCTACTAAATGTAGAAAATTGTCGCAATGCTGCCACAAAATAAGCTGTGCACGACGACTTTAGTCGGGGATAACTTTTCAGGCGCGCGGAATTTGGCACAGCGCGCGGTGCAACAAAGTTTCGAATTTCTGTTTTCGCCGGAATTCCCGGCAGCCGGCGCGACATTGCGCCGGCTCGTGAGGTGATGCCTGGAAGGGCTGATTCGCGTATTAGCGCGAGTAGTATTCCACCACGAGGTGCGGCTCCATTTGCACCGCGTAGGGCACATCGGTGAGCACCGGAATGCGTGAGAGCTTGGCCGTCAGTTTCGACGTGTCGACTTCGATGTAGTCCGGCACATCGCGCTCGGCCAAAGCCTGGGCTTCCAGAACCAGCGCCAGCTGCTTTGACTTTTCCTTCACTTCGACGACTTCGCCGACCTTTACCCGATAGCTGGGGATGGTCACGCGCTTGCCGTTCACGCGGATATGGCCGTGGCTGATGAACTGGCGGGCCGCGAAAACGGTCGGCACAAACTTGGCGCGGAAGATGACGCGCGTCGAGCCGGCGCTCCAGCAAGCCGATCATGTGGGCGCCGCTGTCGCCCTTCAGCCGCCGCGCTTCCTGATAGATGCCGCGGAACTGGCGTTCGGAAATGTTTCCGTAATAGCCGCGCAGTTTCTGCTTGGCCTTGAGCTGCACGCCGTAGTCGGAGAGCTTGCTCTTGCGGCGCTGGCCGTGCTGGCCGGGGCCGTACTCGCGCCGGTTGACCGGGCTTTTCGGACGACCCCAGATGTTCTCGCCCATCCGGCGGTCGATCTTGTACTTGGATTCCATGCGCTTGGTCATTCGCGTCCTCGATTGTCTTTGCTGTTGCTGAGGATCGCGCCCTCCTCTGTCCCGGCAGGGCCGGAACCGACAGACATGGCCTCGTAAGCGTAAGGCCTTGTCACGGGTGCGAAACGCCCGGCGGATGTAAAATCCACCGGGCGCGCGGGTTTTAGGGGCATCACACCGGCCTGTCAAACAGGTTGGGGGCAGGTAATCCGCTATGGTTAGGCCTGATATGCCGCAGCCGGTTTTTCTTGCCCGGGAAGCGCCTGGCGGCCATTGTGACAAGGTCAGGCCGGGCCCCTCTGGCAGCCCACATGGCTGCGATGTCGGACTGACGAATATATGGGGCCCGTCATGGACAGTCTTTCCTTTTTCACACCCGATTTGGCCGCCGCCTTCCTGCAGGTGATGGCGATCGATTTGGTGTTAGCCGGCGATAACGCCATCGTCATCGGTCTTGCCGCGGCCGGCTTGCCGGCGGAAAGCCGGGCACGGGCCATTCTGGTCGGCATCATTGCGGCCACGGTGCTGCGCCTCGCTTTTGCGGCGGTGGCGGTCGAATTGCTGGCGATCATCGGTTTGCTGCTCGCGGGCGGGATCCTGCTGCTCTGGGTCTGCTGGAAAATGTGGCGCGAACTGCGCGGCCCCGGCGCAGAGGATCACCGAGGCGGCGCTCAAGGCGGGCGATGCGCACGTTCCAAGCAAGACCTTTGCGCAGGCTGCTTGGCAAATCGTCGTGGCGGACGTTTCGATGTCACTCGATAATGTGCTGGCGGTGGCGGGCGCTGCGCGCGAACATCCCGCAGCGCTGGTGTTCGGCCTCGGCCTTTCCATCGTGCTGATGGGGTTCGCCGCGAGTTTTATCGCCAGGCTGCTCAATCGGCACCGGTGGATCGCTTACGTGGGGCTGGCGATCATCCTGTACGTCGCGATCGACATGATCTGGCGCGGCTTTCTTGAGGTGCAGCCACACTTGTTTGGCTAAAAGCCGTAGCGTGCGAGCGCCTTCGCCAATTGCGGTGAAGGTGTGCGGCCGGACGTGAAGGTGATGTGCGGCGGCGGAGGGGGATCGCCCGCTGTGCGCGCGCGCATCAGGTCTGCGACGCGCCGCGCAATCGCCGGCGCCGGATCGAGCCAGGTTACAGGCCACGGCGCGGTGGCGCGAAAACGTTCGAGCAGCAGCGGATAATGCGTGCAGGCCAGCACGATCGTGTCGGTGCGCCGGCCGTCTTTCTCGATGAAACATCCGGCGATTTCTGTTGCGATCGCCCGGTCGGCGACCGGTGCGCCGGCAAGTTCGGCCTCGGCATAAGTGGCGAGCCGTGGCGAGCCCACCAGATGGACATCGCAGCCGGACGCAAATTCGCGGATCAGCGCACGCGTATATTCGCGTCCGACGGTCGCCTGTGTGCCGAGGACCGCAACCCGTTTGGTCGCAGACTGCGCGCAGGCGGGCTTGATTGCCGGCACCGTGCCAACAAACGGGACACGAAACTGTGTGCGTAGTTCTCCGAGCGCAAGCGTCGAGGCGGTGTTGCAGGCGACAACAACCAGATCGGGTTTGTGTTCGCCGATTGCTCGACCGAGTACGTCGACAATGCGCTCGATCAGTTTGTCTTCATCCAGGCGCCCGTAGGGAAAGCCGGCGTCGTCTGCCAAATAGATATAGCGCGCATCGGGCCGGGCTGCTTTGACTTCGCGAAAGACCGTCAGGCCCCCGAGCCCTGAGTCAAACACAAGGATGGTGGGAGCGTCCGGCACGTCAGGTCTCGATACGTTCAATCAGGCGGCCGAGCAAAAGCAGGCCCTGAGGCCAGTAACCGAGCCGGGACACCGTGTTGATATGGCCGAGCTCCGGCAATTCGCAGTAGTCCGCGCCCCAGGCTTTGGCGAATTCGCGGGCCCGTGCTGTTTTCACAAAAATATCGTCCGTCGACGCAACGACCAGCGTCGGAACAGGAAATTTTTGTTGCGGCACCGGCAGGAAATCGCGCGTCGCCGGAGGAGCGTCGGGTCGCTCGAGATCGGATGGCGCGACCAGGAGTGCCGCTTTCACGCGGCCGGGCGTGTTGCGCGTCGCCCAGTGCGCGGCGAGCGAGCAGGAGAGGCTATGGCAGACCAGGATTGCGGGGCGCGTGCCGCCGCCAAGCACGGCGTCGAGCCGATTGAGCCACGATGCCAGCGTTGGTTTGTCCCAGTCGTCCTGCAGGACGCGTGTGGCATTGCGAAAGGCGAGGCACCAGTATGATTGCCAATGATCGACGCCGGAGTTGCCCAAGCCGGGCAGCACAAGAAAATCGAATTCGGCTGTGGCGTCGCGCACGGTGTTAGGCGGCTTCTAGACCGCGCATAATCTCGTCCGAAAACCGGTTCCCAATTTTCGGGATCATGCGCCAAACACCCGCTTAAAGATCGTATCGACGTGCTTAAAGTGATGGTCGAGGTTGAAGTTAGCCTCGAGCTCCTTGTCGGAAAGCTTTGCCCGAACGTCCTTATCGCCCTTGAGAAGCGACAGGAAATCGCTCTCGCCGCCCCAGACCTTCATGGCATTGCGCTGCACAAGGCGGTAGGCGTCCTCGCGCGGGACGCCCTTCTGGGTCAGTGCAATCAGCACCCGCTGCGAATGGATCAGCCCGCCGAGTCTGTCGAGGTTCTTCTGCATGGCGCTCGGATAGATGACGAGCTTGTCGATGATGGATGCCAGTCGCGCCAGCGCGAAATCGAGTGTCACCGTAGCGTCCGGGCCGATCATGCGCTCGACGGACGAATGTGAGATATCGCGCTCATGCCAGAGCGCGACGTTTTCCATGGCGGGCAGGGCGTAGGCACGCACCATACGGGCGAGTCCGGTGACGTTTTCGGACAGTACTGGGTTGCGCTTGTGCGGCATCGCCGAGGAGCCCTTCTGCTTCTCGGAAAAGAACTCCTCTGCTTCCAGCACTTCCGTGCGTTGCAGGTGCCGGATCTCGGTTGCGAGCCGCTCGATCGAGGAGGCGACGACACCGAGCGTCGCAAAGTACATCGCGTGCCGGTCGCGCGGAATGATCTGCGTCGAGACTGGCTCCACGGCCAGACCCATCGCCTTTGCCACATGCTCTTCGACGCGTGGATCGACTTGCGCAAATGTGCCAACCGCACCGGAAATGGCACACGTCGCGACGTCCTTGCGCGCCGCAACGAGTCGATCCCGCGCCCGCGCGAATTCGGCATAGGCATAGGCGAGTTTAAGACCAAAAGTTGTCGGCTCGGCATGAATGCCATGCGAGCGGCCAACGGTTGGCGTCAGTTTGTGTTCGAACGCGCGACGCTTGAGCGCCACGAGCAAAGCATCGATATCGGCGATCAGAATGTCAGCGGCCCGCACCAGCTGCACATTGAAGCAGGTGTCGAGCACGTCCGACGAAGTCATGCCGGAGTGAACGAAACGCGCTTCTGGCCCGATAATTTCGGAAAGATGCGTGAGGAAGGCGATGACGTCGTGTTTCACCTCCGCCTCGATCGCATCGATGCGCGCGACGTCGAACTTGGCGGCTTTGCCCTTTTCCCAGATTTTCTTTGCGGCGTCCTTCGGAATAATCCCGAGGTTGGCCATGGCTTCGGCCGCGTGCGCTTCGATCTCGAACCAGATGCGGAATTTCGTTTCCGGAGACCAGATCGCAACCATCTCCGGGCGGGAATAGCGAGCGATTGTCACGCCGCTTCCCCGCGTGCCAATGCCGCAGCGTTGCGGATTGCGGAAATATTTCCCTTGTAATTGCCGCCTTTGAACACGGCGGAGCCGGCGACCAGGACATTGGCCCCCGCCTGCACCACGCGAGCGGCATTTTCCGGAGTGATGCCACCGTCGATTTCGATATCAATCGGCCGCGCACCGACCAGCGCACGCGCCTCCCGGACCTTGTCGAGCGCTGCCGAAATGAACGCCTGGCCGCCGAAACCCGGATTGACCGACATGATGAGAATAAGATCGACCATGTCGATGACGTGCTCAATGCTTGAAACCGGTGTAGCCGGATTCATTGTGACACCGGCCTTCTTGCCGAGCGCGCGGATGGCCTGCAGCGAACGGTGCACATGCGGACCGGCCTCAACATGCACCGTGATGATGTCGGAGCCGGCTTTGGCGAAGGCTTCGAGATAGGGATCGCAAGGTGCGATCATTAAATGCACGTCGAGGGTCTTCTTGGTGAGCGGCCGCAGTGCCTGCACGACGGCGGGGCCGATGGAAATATTGGGCACAAAATGGCCATCCATCACGTCGACATGGATCCAGTCGGCGCCAGCGGCCTCAACCGCGCGCACTTCTTCGCCCAATTTGGCGAAGTCAGCGGACAGGATCGACGGTGCGATGATGAGCGGACGCATTGCCGGTCTCCAGAAGCCAACCGGGTATCACGCGGCGCGACAGCGGGCAATGTTCGCCACGGCAAAGCGGCTCCGCTGTTAACGCTTTTCCGCCAGCCTGCGCGCCAGCGGCCGCAAGATCGCGGGCATCAGATAGATCGGCACTTGCGCCATGGCGAAGTAGAACCAGGCCAGATCAGGCAGCGATGCCCCCAGCGTCGCCATCACGAGGCCGATATTCCGGAAGCCGGAGAGCAGGCCGATAACCAGGCCGCGATCGATCCCGGCACGCCGGAATACCAGCACGCTAAGGCCGATCTGCGCGCAGGTAAGAGCAACGATGAACGCGACGAGTTCAATCGCAAACAGCGGATCGGCCATCACTTGGCGCGGTACGCCGTCCATCGCCGCAATGGCAAACAAGAAGACGGCGACTACGTTGAGCCCATCAATATGTTCGCTCTGGCGCTCGATCCAGGATTGGCCGGCGAACCGGCGGATGGCGAAGGCCAAGGCTCCGGCAGCGCCAAAGAAAAGAAACAGTTTGATACCGAGCTCGAGTGGCGAGAACGCCGAAGAGCCGAGAAACAAGTAGCTGAACGCAACGCTCGTGAGCGGTGAAAGCGCGTTGCAGACGATCAGCGCCGCAAGCGAAAGGGCTACGTCGAGACCGATCAGCGCCGCAAACGCCGCCGAGGACGTAATCGGCGTAATCGCGAGCTGCAGGACCATGATGGTATAGAGCGCCGGCATCGCTTCGCGGATGCCTGACAGCACATAAACCGTTCCGAATAGCAATGGTATCGCCACCATAACCCAGAGCGAGACCACAATGATCAGGCCCGGCGATCTGAGATGGCGGCTAAACGCGGCGGGGTCGGTCCGGAGATAGGAGAACAGCAGCAACACGAACACCGACTCACCGAGATATGGCTTGACGTAGGCGGCGAGGGGCGGGACGGCGAGGCCGAGGAAAATAGAAGCGGCAAGGGCTCGCGTGCCTTGCCGGCCGAGCCATGCCAATGCGGCGGCTAACCCGTTCAAAATCGGCATGGGCAAAGTATCTCCGGCACCGCGCGGGTCATAGCGCGCGGGCCGGATACGATCCATATAAAAGACAGCGGCTACCGAAGCAGGAGACCAAGGCGATTATGGCGCGCACTGATGCGATTGTTCTTGGCGCAGGCATCGTCGGCGTTTCGGTGGCGGTCCACCTCGCGAAACGCGGGCTTTCGGTGGCACTGATTGACCGGGCTGGCCTCGGCGAACAGACCTCCTATGGCAATGCCGGCATTATCGAAGGCAATACGGTATTCCCGCCGGCGTTTGCTTCCAATTTCCGCGCGCTGGCGCGCATCGCGCTTAAGCGCGCGGGCGAGGCCAATTATCATTTGTCATTCTTGCCGCACGTTATGCCTTGGCTGCTTGGCGTTCCGGGCGGCATCTCAGCCAGATCGCCTGGTTGAAACGGCACGGTTGATCCGTCCGCTCTACGCGCGCGCGGTCGCCGAGCATGAAACATTGTTGGCCGAAGCGGGCGCGACCGGCTATTTGCGGAAGACCGGCTGGCTGAAAATTTATCGTGGTGAAAAAAGCTTCGCAGCTTTGGCGGCGGAATTCGATGTTGCCGCGAAATTCGGGCTGCCGCTCCAAAGGCTGGATATGGCTGGCGCGCAAGCGCTTGAGCCGGCACTCAATCCGGTATTTGCGAACGCGGTGTTTTGGCCACAGGCGGCGAGCGTGAGCAACCCGCTCGGCGTGACGCGGGCTTACGCTGCGCGGTTTGCCGCGCTCGGCGGCGTCACGCTTGTTGGTGACGCGCGGTCACTGCACCGCGCCGGCAACCGCTGGCGTGTGGAGACCGACGAAGGTTCGATCGATGCACCGGAATGTGTGATTGCGCTGGGTCCGTGGGCGCCAGATTTGCTTGCGACCTTGGGGCTGAAGCTTCCGCTTGCCATCAAGCGCGGCTACCACCGGCATTTCCGCGCACAAGGCAATGCCGGTCTGTCGCGACCGGTTCTCGATGCTGAATCAGGCTACCTGATCACACCGATGGAGCAGGGCATACGAATGACCACCGGCGTTGAATTTGCGGCGCGCGATGCGCCGCCGACACCCGTGCAATTCGATCGCGTTTTGCCCGCGGCGCGCGAACTGTTCCCGTTGGGTGAACGCGCTGACGACAAGACCTGGCTCGGGAGCCGTCCCTGCTTTCCGGATTCGCGGCCCGTGATCGGCCGCGCGCCGGGGCATCCCGGCCTCTGGCTGACAATCGGCCACGCTCACTGGGGTCTCACGCTCGGCCCGGCGACCGGGCGCATGATTGCCGAAATGATGGCGGGCGAGCCGCCGTTTTGCGATCCAGCGCCCTATCGCGCGGAGCGCTTTAACTAACGCGCCAGCGTGAGCTCGCGGAAATCGTAGCGATCGCGGATATAGCTGTTGAAGAACGTGCCTTTCGAGAACGTCGACTGGAACGATGCCGCGACCTCGGCAGGAACATCGACATATTCGTAGATTCGTCCGGTCACGAACGTAACAACCAGCCGTTCGCGGGTCGTCGTCGTATTTAATTTCTGCAATCGCGGTCGATGGCATATTCCGACAACGCACGAACCACCTTCCGGTTCGACTTTAGCCGAAGCGATCGCGCCAGCTCGGGAGTGCCTTAGGGAAGGGCAGTGCTGTTGCTTCGTAGACGCCGCGAGCGACTGCGCGCGCCATCACATTGGCAGCGACCATGCCGAGTTCTGCGAGCGCCATAGAACGGATCAGCGAGCGCCTTCGCGCCGGTGGCGGCACCGAATACCACGTCGCCGTCGAGCGGAGTGTGCACGGGATAAATTGCGCGCGCAAGTCCATCTTGTGCCATGACGGCGAGGCGATTGCATTGTGCCTTGTTCAATTTCGCATCGGTTGCGATGACCGCGATCGTCGTATTTTCCTGCGGACCGCCTTTGGCACGGATCGCGAGGTCGCCGGACAAGATTTGCGCCGGCCAGCCGCGCCCGCCAAATTCCTTGTTCTGCTCGAATGGTGCCGCCCAGAAATGCGGTCCTTCGCCGATAGTGGTGGTGCCTACGGCGTTGACCACAACGATTGCGCCGATCGTGATGCCGTCGCGCGTTGTTGCGGATGCAGAGCCGACGCCGCCTTTGAGCGTCGCTGTGGTGGCGCCGAGCCCGGCACCGGTGCTTCCGAGCTTAAAGTCACTGCCGGCGCCCTGTGCGGCCTGGTAACCGAGGTCCCGGTAGGGCGGATAGCGCCCCCAATTTTTGTCACCGCCGTTGAGCAAGTCGAACATGATTGCGCCGGGTACGATCGGCACGACCGCATCACGGATGCGAAATCCCCGTCCTTGTTCGCGCAGCCAGGCTTGCACGCCCGACGCAGCGTCGAGGCCAAACGCCGATCCTCCAGACAGCACAATGGCGTCGATGCCCTCCACAGTCTGCGCAGGATCGAGTAGGGCGGTCTCGCGGGTTCCAGGGCCGCCACCGCGAACGTCCACGCTGGCGACAACCGGGGCGTCAAACACAATGGTGGTCACGCCCGAACCAAGCTTTGCGTCGCTTGCCTGACCGACCCGAAGGCCTGAAACATCTGTGATGAGATTGCGCGGCATAGTGTCTCCTTGTCGGCAAGCTTATCACGTCCAATCACGTTCCGGCGAAGCGGCCGAACGGCGCTTGCAAGCGGACGCAATGCATCGCATCTAGAGGCCCCATGACTTTAGAGACACCATGACCGGTGACGTAACCTTTCTGGCCGCCCTGATCGCCGGCCTGGTCAGTTTTCTCTCTCCCTGCGTGCTCCCGCTGGTGCCGCCCTATCTTGTGTTTTTGGCAGGGACATCGCTTGAGCGTTTCGCGGACAAGGAGCCGGAACCGAGGGTCAAGCGCGAGACGGTCGCGGCTGCCGCCCTGTTCGTGCTCGGTTTCTCCACCGTGTTTGTCGCGCTCGGCGCCAGCGCGAGCGTCATCGGCGCGCTGATCCGGGCCTATTCAGGTCCTCTGGCGACGATTGCCGGCGTCGTCATTATCATTATGGGGTTGCACTTTCTTGGTGTGACGCCGATCGCCCTGTTGCACCGACAAAAGCGGCTCGAAGTCGCAAAGCCGGTCGGGCTGTGGGGCGCCTACGTCATCGGTCTGGCTTTCGCCTTTGGCTGGACGCCGTGCATTGGCCCGATCCTCGCCGCCATTCTGGCAGTGGCCGCGTCCGAACAAACGGTAACGAAAGGAGCGAGCCTGCTGGCGGTCTATTCGCTTGGCCTCGGAATTCCATTCATTGTTGCGGCCTTCGCAATTGAGCCGTTCGCGGCGTTTCTGTCGCGCTTCCGCAACTATCTCCATCGCGTCGAACAAGCGATGGGCGCGCTGCTGGTTCTGACGGGAATTGCATTTCTCACCGGAAGCCTCACTCAAGTGAGCGTGTGGCTGCTCGATGTCTTTCCCGCGCTGGGCAAGATTGGGTGAAAAAAGAAAGCCCGCTGGCGAGCGGGCTTTTTTGGAAACGTAACGCATCTCGAATTATTTTACCTTTGAGCAGTCGGAACCCGGGCACTCGACGTAACTGATCTTGCCGGTGGCGTCCTTTTTCCAGATGTACATCACGTAATCGAGTTTCGTGATGTCGCCTTTGTTGTTGAAGGCAAGATTACCCAGCACGGTCTTGAACTGCATGCCGGAGTGCATTTTCTCCGCCACTTTCTTGGGGTCGAGAGACTTCGCCGCCTCCGCCGCCTGCTTGATGATCTGGACTCCCGCGTAGCTATAGAGCGTATAGGCTTCCGGTTCGAATTTCTTGGCGCGGAATTCTTCCACGACTTTCTTGGCATCCGGTTTGTTGCGTGGATCCGGACCATAGGTCATGAGCGTGCCTTCGACCCCGGGCCCCCCGACCGAAGCGAATTCGTCAGAGGTGATACCGTCTCCGCCCATCAGTGGCGCCTTGACGCCCTGGTCGCGCATCTGGCGCACGATCAGCCCGCCTTCGGTATAAAGGCCACCCCAATAAATCAGGTCAGCGCCGGATTGTTTGATCTTGGACACGAGTGCTGAATAGTCCTTCTCGCCGGTGTTGACGCCTTCGTAGAGGACTTCCTTCATCCCGCCTTTGCTCATCGCTTTGCGGGTCTCATCTGCGAGGCCTTTGCCGTAAGTTGTCTTGTCGTGGACGACCGCGACTTTCTTGCCCTTGAAATGCTTGACGATGTATTCGCCAGCGACCTGGCCTTGCTGGTCGTCGCGTCCGCAGACCCGGAAGATGTTCCACATCTTGCGTTCGGTAACGGTCGGGTTGGTCGATGCCGGTGTGATCTCCAGAATGCCGTTTTCCTGATAAACTTCCGACGAAGGGATCGTTACGCCGGAGTTGTAGTGCCCGATGACGAATTTGACGCCGTCGGCCGAAAATTTGTTCGCAACCGACACGCCCTGCTTCGGATCGGAAACGTCGTCGCCATACGAGACGCTGATTTTCTGGCCAAGAATGCCGCCCGCGGCATTGATGTCGGCGGCTGCCTGGTCCACCCCGTTCTTCATTTGAGCGCCGGTCGCTGCGCTCGGCCCGGTAATCGGACCGCCGACCGCAATTTTGACTTCGGCTGCCGCTGTGCCGGCCGCGGACATCGCAATGCCCAACGCGACGCTGAGCGTGGTGATCCTGTTCATCTGATTATTCCCCTCCGCTGAAACCGGCAAACCTGCCCAATGACAATATTACGTCACCCCAGTTTTCGACGCCAGCGCATCGGGCCGTGGGATTCATTGAGCCAGCGATACTGTTTTGCCATCTGCGACGCGCGTGCCGTCCTAAAACCGAGGAACCCGAACGCGATGCAGAATGCACCATCGATCAGATAATAGTGGGGCGAGAGAAAGGTCCCGCCGAACAGGCTGAAATGAATGAATCGTACGGCGGCGGCGAGTATGAGACCATATGAGACAATCTGCCACTCCGGGCGCCAGGTCGTGGCGATTGCCCGACCGGCAAGCAGGGCAGCCCCGCCGCCCAAAACGATTGTGACCAGCAGGAATACACCGAACGAGTGCTCCTCGTAGAGGAATTCAGGAACCGAAAAGGCAGTGGAAACTTCGTTCAATGCCGGCCACCTTCGAGATAGGCCTCTTTGATTTCGGGTCGTTCCAGTAATTCGCGGCCCGTTCCCGAAAGTGTAATCAAGCCGTTGACCATGACGTAGCCACGATGAGCCAATGTGAGCGCATGATAGGCGTTTTGCTCGACAAGAAACACCGTGAGACCGTTTTCGGTATTCAGCGTTTTGATGGCATCGAAAATCTGCTTCACGACGAGCGGTGCAAGACCGAGCGAGGGCTCGTCGAGCAGGAGCAAGCGTGGGCGGCTCATGAGCGCACGCGCGATCGCAAGCATTTGCTGTTCGCCGCCTGAAAGCGTCCCGCCGCGCTGACCGAGTCGCTGTTTCAGTATTGGGAATAACACAAGGACGCGGTCAAGATCGCGATCGAACTCTTTCGCATCGGACACTGTTGCGCCCATCTGAAGGTTTTCGAGCACCGTCATTCGCGAAAAGATGCGCCGGCCTTCGGGTGCTTGTGCAAGTTTCAGCCGGGCTATTTCGTGGGTCGGCAGATGTGTGATGTCGCGGCCATTGAAAAAAATCGAACCAGAACGCGCGCGTGGATTTCCGCAAATCGTCATCATCAACGTGGATTTTCCGGCGCCATTGGCGCCGATCAAGGTTATGATCTCGCCGTCGTTGACATCCATGTCGACGCCTTTGAGCGCCATCACGCGGCCATAGAACGTTTTTACATCGCGAACGGCGAGCAAAGGCGCGGTCATAGGCCGACCTCCGCTTCGACTTTTGCAACTTCCTTGTCGGCGACGCCGAGATAGGCTGCGATCACTTTTGGATCATCGCGAACGGTTGCCGGAGGTCCGGCAGCGATCTTGATGCCATGGTCGAGCACGATCACCTGATCGGAAATTTCCATCACGACCGACATATCGTGCTCTATCAATAAAATCGAAGTCTGATATTCGTTGCGGATCGTCAGCAACAGGTCATTGAGTTCGGCGCTTTCATGGGCGTTGAGGCCCGCCGCCGGCTCGTCGAGGCAAAGCAGTGCCGGGTCGGTACACATGGCGCGGGCGATTTCGAGGCGGCGCTGCGCGCCATAGGGCAATTCGCCCGCGGCGTCGTCGGCGCGTTGCGTTAGTCCGACGCGGTCGAGCCAGGCGCGCGCCTTGTCGACGGCCGCGCGTTCGGCATTTGCATAGGATGGAAAGCCGAGGACGCCAAGCAGCGTGTAGCCGGACGCGAGCATAAGAGTATTGTGTTGAGCGACCAGAAGGTTTTCCAGCGCCGTCATTCCGGGAAACAGCCTGATATTCTGGAATGTCCGCGCGACGCGCGCCTGTTGCGCAACAAGATAGTCAGGCATGCGTTCAAGCAGATAAAGAGCGCCATCGGAGTGCGCGCGGTTGCGTTTGCCGCTATTGGTCAGCGCCTCTAGCCCATCCCATACCGCGGCATCGCCGTGACGCAGCGCCAGGCGGCCTTCGCTCGGCTTGTAAAATCCGGTGATGCAGTTGAAGACCGTTGTCTTGCCGGCTCCATTCGGGCCAATCAATGCGGTAATTTCGCCATCCTGCGCGGTAAATGACAGATCGTCGACGGCAACGAGGCCGCCGAAGCGCATTGTCAAATGGTCGACCCGCAGCAATGTCCTGTCTGTGCTTGTCATCAGCCGCGCCCTTCCTTGATCAGGTCGGCGGCGATGGCTTTGCGCTCGTGCAACACGGTGGAAGGTTCGCGCGTTGATATGAGGCCGCGCGGGCGCCAGATCATGATCAGCACCATGGCTAACCCGAATAGCAGCATGCGGTACTGGGTCGGATCAAAAGTTGAACCGAAAATAAGCTTGAGGAAGTCAAGCTCACGCATGATCTCGGTGCCGCCGATCATTGCAATGGCTGCAATGGCGACTCCGATCTGGCTCCCCATGCCCCCAAGCACGACGATCGACAGGATCGTGGCAGATTCCAGAAACGTGAACGAATCGGGCGAGATGAAACCCTGTCGCGCCGCGAAAAACGATCCGGCAAACCCGGCAAACATCGCGCCCATTGCGAAGGCCGTAAGTTTTGTATTGGTGGTGTTGATGCCGAGGGAGCGGCAGGCGATTTCGTCCTCGCGCAAAGCCTCCCACGCGCGGCCGACCGGCAGTCGACGCAGGCGTGTCGTGACGAAAGCGGTGAGGAGTGCGAGTGCAAGGATCAGGTAATAGAGAAAAATCGTGCGGTAGAGCGGGGAAAATTCCAGGCCAAATACCGCAGCAAATCCGTCATCATTCGCGGTGAATGGGATTCCGAAGAAGGTCGGTCGCGGGATGCCGCTGATGCCGGCATAGCCGTTGGTCAGATCCACCCAGTTTATAAGGACGATGCGGATAATTTCGCCGAATGCCAGGGTGACGATCGCAAGATAATCGCCACGCAGGCGCAATACCGGGAAGCCAAGGATGATTCCCCAAAACGAGGCAAGAATGCCGGCGAGTGGCAGGAGTATCCAGAACGACAGGCCGAAGGTTTTGGCGAGAAGCGCATAAGCATAGGAACCTACGGCATAGAAGGCGACGTAGCCCAGGTCGAGCAAGCCGGCGAGGCCGACAACAATGTTGAGGCCCCAGCCGAGCATCACGTAGATCAAGATCTGGATGCCGAAATTGTCGATCCACTTTACCGCGCGACCGAAGCCGGCGGTGGCGATGACGATCGCGGGATATGCAATGACAAATCCGATCGCAAACGGGATGAGCCATTTTCCCGCCCGGACGCGCCAGGCCGGACGGGCGATGTCCGGCTTCGGCGCGCGTTGATGGAGGCGCGGAAAAATTAACAGCGAATACCCGAGGCGGCCCAGGCCCACGATCGCGACGACAGCAAATAACAGTGGCCACCGCGTCGTCAGGATCAGATCATTGCGGACGTTTGTTACAGTCTGGAAGCCGATGAGCGGCAGGAACAGGCCGAAGGCGAGAAGGGCCGTGATGCCCGCATCCCGCAACGCGCGCAGTTTATCGACGCGCCGGTCCTGCGCGACGCCAGCCATATCAGACCTTTTCGACATCCGGCCGCCCAAACAGACCTTGCGGCAAGAAGATCAGGGTGATCGCGAGAACTGAAAATGCGGCGACATCCTTGTAGTCAATTGAAAAATATGCCGACCAAAGCGTTTCGATCAGCCCGATCAGGATTCCGCCAATCACCGCGCCCGGCAGCGATCCGATGCCTCCGAGTACTGCGGCGGTGAAAGCCTTAACGCCCGGAACGAAGCCGTCCGCAAAACTGACGACGCCGTAATACATCAGGTACATCGTCCCGGCTACGGCGGCGAGCGCGGCAGCAATGACGAAAGTCATCGAAATGGTTCTGTCGACATCGACGCCAACAAGTGCGGCCATCTTTTGATCTTGTTCGCAAGCGCGTTGGGCACGGCCGAGCGGCGTCTTGGCGACGAGATACCAAAAGCAGGCGAGCAAAACTGCGGTGACGCCCCAAATAATCAACTGCTTGTATGACAGGGTCACAGCATAGTCGTTTTTCGTAAACAGCACGAAGTCGCCTTGCACCATCGGCGGGATCGATTTGTTGCGCGGTCCTTGCGTCACCTGCACGAAATTCGACAAAAAGATCGACATGCCAATGGCGGAGATCAGCGGCGCCAGCCGAAATGAACCACGCAGCGGCCGGTATGCGAGCCGCTCGATTGTCCAGTTCACCATCGATGTGAACAGCATCGCTGCGATCAGTACGATGAACAGCGTTAGTGCGATCGACGAGATGCCCAGCATGGTCACCAGAATCAAATAGGCGACCAGGGCGATAAAGGCCGACACCATGAATACATCGCCATGGGCAAAATTCACCATGCCGATGATGCCGAACACCATGGTGTACCCGATGGCGATCAGGCCGTAGATCGAGCCAAGCGTAATGCCGTTAATCAACTGCTGGAGGAAGACTTCCATCCTGTCCCCTGCGCCTTCCCGAAGTCGTCCGGCCGACGACTATTGGGCCCCTCGTGGTAAGGCTTAACAGGGCATGGCAAAGGCGGCAACGCCGCTACGACGCCGTGTTACCAAGTTTGTATGTCGGAAGAGGTCCCCCACGCACGGTGTCTGCGGCATATGCGCTTATCTGCGCAAAGCGGTCGCCGCTAGATCATGCTGCCGCGGTTTGAGTCTGCCATTTTTAGTGCATGCCGCCGAATAACCAGATCAACACGAGAATCGGAATTGGCACTCCAAGCAGCCACAGCAACATATAGCGTCCCATTGTTCGCTCCTCCGTTATCTGAATGGGAAACTCACAACGACACGGGCAAGTTCCGAACACATTTTCATCAAAGTTGAGCCGGCCCGTGAACGGGAACGAATGCAACCGACCCGCATTGTCCCTTGTCATGGGGCGCGAGCGATCGAGATGGCGCTTCGAACCAACGTTGGAGAGGAAAGTACGATGAATCAGAATCCAAACCAGAAGCCTGGTCAGCAGCAGCAGGGCGGCCAGCAGCAAGGTGGCCAGCAGCAAGGTGGCCAGCAGCAAGGTGGCGGACAGCAGAAGCCTGGTCAGCAGCAACAGCAGCAACCGCCGCGGCCCGGCCAAGGCGGTCAGCAGGGTCAGCACGACCGCTAATCCGAAAGTGATATGTTGAGAAAGCCCCACCTCGCGGTGGGGTTTTCCATTTTTGCGCAACGTACCGGCGTTGGCGTTTGAAAATTGGTCGCATATGCTTGACGTATGGGGACTGTATCAGCGCTCCCGCTTTTTCATCTGTATGGCGATCCGCCAGACGATGCCGCATTTGATTTCATTCACATCGAGACGATCGCCTCACGCTCGTCGGTCCACGATTGGACGATCCGCGCCCACCGTCATCGCAACCTGTTTCAGGTTTTGCTGGTCGAGAGGGGTGGCGGCGAGCTGAGTTTCGAAGCCGCGACCCTGTCCTTCTCGGCGCCGGCTGCGATCCTGGTCCCGGCGACGACCGCCCATGGCTTTCGCTTCAAGCCCGAAGTGACTGATGGTTGGGTGGTGAGCTTTACCGAAGATGTCGCGGACGCACTGGGCGACCAGTCTGGTGAGGCGATGGCGCGTTTGAAAATGGTCGCCGCCGATCCGCTGCTGCCGCTCGCCGATGCCTCTGAAGTCAGGCGTTTGTCGGCGCTATGCGCGGATCTTAAGGAAGAGGCGTCACTCGCGCGCGAGGGTTTCCGTCTTGCCATGCGCGGGCTGTTGACATTGATCGCAATCGAAGTCGTGCGGCTCGCGGTGAGCCGCTCGCGCTCCGGTGCCGTGACGCTTACTCGCAAAGACGCACGGGTGGAAGAATTGCGCCGCTTGCTGGACGAGCACTTTCGCAAGGAAAGACTGATCAGCTTCTATTCCGAAAAACTGGCAATGACCGCGGACCGGCTCAACGATCACGTAAAGCGCGCCACCGGAGTCACTGCTGGCCACATGATCCGCCAGCGCGTGCTGACCGAGGCCAAACGGCAACTCGTTTTTACGACCCAGGCAATTCATGAGATTGCCTATGATCTATCATTTTCCGATCCGTCGCATTTCACCCGATTTTTCCGCAAGCAGACCGGCATGACGCCGCAGGCATTTCGCGACGGCCGCGGCGGCTAGACGCCGTCACGGGTTGGCGTGCGGCGCGCTGCATTAGCCGGCGATCCGCGGCCAGTCGGAACTTTCAGAACCAGCTTGGTTAACCGGGCGGGGTTAAACGCCTAACCGGTAAGGTAAAGCTCCGGTTTCTTTTGAAATTCAGATTTTAGGGGCTTACGCATGGATCCACGCGTGAGGAGGAATCCGTGCCAAAACTCTCGACAGCCACCGTGGCCATCATCGTCGCGATTGCGCTCTATTTCACCTTGTTCTGGGGTTATGACGCCTTGCGCGTTCTCGCATCGCCATCTTATGGCCTCGACGATGCCTGGCGCTCGCAATACATCTTCGGCATTGGCCGCCTTTTCGGCCTGGAACCGATCGGGCTGATCAAGCTCGCCGCCTTTTTTGCAGCTCTCAAGCTCTCCGTCGCCGTCATCTGCGCCTACCACATCGTGGATCGGTTCCGTCACATGACTCGCGGGCAGGCGGACTCTGAGATTTTGGAAGCCGGCCTGATCCTGGTTGTGTTGATCAGCATCGCGTCAGTTGGCCCAGCAGCCTGGTCGCACAGCACCGACCTGATGCGTGAGCACACGTTGCAGCTCCTGTTTGCGGCGCTTGCCGTGGGGCTCTGCATCGTTGAGCGAGTTTATATTCGCGCGGATGGAGTATCCGCCACGGTCACAGCCACGCCGAAAAAAGCCAACTGGTTCACGATCTGGCGTTGAACATCAGCTGAGTTTTCTGCCGCCATTTCGGGCAGGCGCGTGATGGCTATTTGGCCTTCACGCCGCCGATCACGTCGGCAGCTTCCTTGAAGGCGTGATTGGCTGCCGGCACGCCGCAATAGATTGCCTGCTGTAAAATGATTTCCTTGATGTCGTCGGGCGTGAAGCCGCCTTCGGTGAGGGCCGCGCGCACGTGCATGCGAAACTCTTCCCATTTATCGAGGGCGAGCATTGTGCCGATCACCAGGATGCGCCGCGTGCGCTCGTCGTAGTGCGGGCGCGTCCAGATCTCGCCCCACGCGGCGCGGGTGATGAAATCCTGGAATTCCGCGTTAAAGGACGTCTTCTTTGCGTTGGCGCGATCGACCCACTCATTGCCCAGAACCTTGCGGCGCTGGGTCATGCCGCGTTCGTGGCGTTCCTTTTCGTCCATGACGGCCTCTACGAATGGAGGAAGTTGAGTACGGTTTCGGTGTAGAGTTTCGGCTGTTCCATGTTTGCAATATGCGCGGCATCAAGGGCTGCGACTTTGGCACCCTTGATCTGCTTGGCGATCGTTTCGCCGGCGGCCGGTGGGGTTGCCGGGTCCTGCTTACCGACGATCACCAGAGTCGGCGCGCTGATACGCGGGTTTGAGGCGGTGAAGTCCATGTCGCGGATAGCTTCGCAACTCGCGACGTAACCGATTGGGCTGGTGGCGAGGAAGATTTCCTTCATGCGCGCGAGGGTCTGTGGTGCGCGATCGCGAAAATCTTTAGTGAACCAGCGCTCCATGTTCGGGTTCACCAGTTCGCCAAGACCTTTTTCCTTCACGAATTTGATCCGGTCGTTCCACGGCGTCTTGTCGGCGTAGTTGAAATTGGTGTTGGAGAGGACGAGTTTCTCGACGCGGTCGGGCGCATTCGCTCCCAGCCACTGTCCGACCATCCCGCCCATCGACAGGCCGCACCAGTTGAATTTTTTGACTTTGAGGGCGTCCGCTACGGCGATCACGTCGCGGCCGAAACGCTCCATTGAGTAGGGGCCCTTTCGGCGTGCCGGATTTGCCGTGGCCGCGGCGGTCGTAGCGCACCAGACGGAAGTGCTTTGAGAACTCGGGCGCCTGATCGTCCCACATGTGCAGGTTGGTGCCGAGCGAGTTTGATAGCATCAGCACGGGCGCGCTTCCTCGCGTCCCTCAACCTCGACATGGATCGGGCAGCCGTCATCGGCGTTGATCATCGGCATGAAAGTCCTCCCGTAAGGCAATGTTCTGATTGCTAAGGTGTGGCGTGGCCGACACCCTTAATGGGCCGCGCGCGCTCTGCAAAGCTCTTTTCATGGCCGCGTTCGGAGGGTAAGTCGGGTCATTCGGGCCAGGGCTGGCCGACGTAAGTAAGGGAGATGCGTCGATGGCGATGACGATGACGGGTGAGGTTCAGCTTCCGGCCAGCCGTGAAGTCGTATGGGCGAAGCTCAATGACGCGGACGTGCTGAAGGCCTGTATTCCGGGCTGCGAGGAGCTCAACAAGACCTCGGAAACTGAATTCCAGGCCGTCGCCATGACAAAGATCGGCCCGGTGAAGGCGCGTTTTAAAGGAAAGGTTCATCTAACCGACCTTAACCCACCCAATGGCTACAAGATTTCAGGCGAGGGCGACGGCGGGGTCGCGGGCTTCGCCAAGGGCGGTGCCACGGTCGCGCTGACCGAAAAGGACGGTGGGACTTTGCTCACCTACAATGTCGAGGCACAGATCGGCGGCAAACTCGCCCAGCTTGGACAACGGCTGGTCAATGGTGCCGCCAAGAAGATCGCCGACGATTTCTTCAAGAATTTCGCTGCGAACGTGGCATCGGCCTGACCCGCTCACCGCAGCTTGAAGACGTTTTCGTCTTTTGAATCCCTTGACCCAACCCACAATCGGGGTTCAGACTTATTCGTGTTCCAAGGCGCGATCGGGTCAAAATCGGCGCGATTCCGCAGTCGAACCGCCCAAGTTTGGGTCGGGCGGGGCAAAAAGAGGGCCTTTGGCCCCAAATTGGGAGGAAGGTCATGCCTGCCGTATCCATGACGGTGAATGGCAAAGCCGTCAGTGGCGATGTCGAAGCGCGCACCCTGCTTGTGCAATTCCTGCGCGAAAATCTGCGCCTCACCGGCACGCATGTCGGCTGCGACACGTCGCAGTGCGGCGCCTGTGTCGTCCATATAGACGGCATCGCGACCAAGTCCTGCACGACACTGGCTCTCCAGTGCGAGGGGTCCAAGGTCACGACGATCGAAGGCCTGGCTGAGCCGAACGGCCCGCTGCATCCGATGCAGGAAGCCTTCCGCGAGCACCACGGTCTGCAATGCGGTTTCTGCACGCCGGGAATGATCATGGCGGCGCTCGATATCGTTCGCCGTCGCGGCAACGATCTCGACGAGCACACAATCCGTGAACAGCTCGACGGAAATATCTGTCGCTGCACCGGCTACCACAACATCGTCAAAGCGATTGCCGCTGGGGCGAAAGCCATGGCCAAAGGCGGCGCACGTCAGGCGGCCGAGTAGCGTCCAGGAGCTAACGGGAGGAAACCGCCATGAGCGCGACGGGTATCGGCGCGGCGGTGCGCCGAAAGGAAGACTTCCGTTTCATCACGGGAAAGGGCCAGTACACCGATGACGTCGTACGGCCGGGTGAAACTCGTGCCGTTTTTGTGCGGTCGCCGCACGCTCACGCAAAAATCAAGACTATCGATATCAGCGCCGCGAAATCTTTGCCGGGTGTTGT
>CAVYER010000020.1:0-138118 GCA_963767515.1 uncultured Alphaproteobacteria bacterium | reverse complement strand
TACGGCAGCTTGTCGTAGCCTTCGCCGAAGCCGGCCAGGCTCATCGGGAAGCCGATGCCTTCCTCCGGAGTTTGGAAGATAATGAACGTCGCCGTTTTGCTGGTGCGCAATTTCTTGAGCAGTTCATCATCCATGATGACTTCGGCGATGCAGCCATTCGGCAGGCAACGGACAAACCCTGCTCGCCCGATATCGGCCTGGTCGATCTTCAGGCCGAGGCCCGACGGCAGCAGGACGCCGAGCGGGGCGACCACGCGCATCAGGCGGCTTTTCTGATCGGCGGTCTTGAGGACGATCACGGTCAGACCGACATTGGCGCGGTCTTCCGCCGTCACGCTCTGGATCAGCGCGCATTGCTCGGCCTTGGCACCGGGCGGCGTATCGCAGCGGATCTGCCAATCTTTATGCACAGACTTTACGGCACCCTGTGCGAGCGCGCGGTTGACTGGTGTGGCCGCCAGCGCCGCAACCAGCGCCGCCAGCGCGAGCCCCTTCGCGCCGCTAAAAATGAGCCTGCGTTGCTCGAAAATTCCCATCATTCGATCCCTTGGCACCGGGTCATCGCAGCCCTTACACCGCCGGCGGGCTGGCGAATCGCCGTTCCTTTGGCATTTTAGGCGTCTTCGTTGACTTATGCCCGGTCAGGCCTTGTCAAGCAAGGCGTTGGCGGGACGGGCCCTCTTGGCTCGGGCTGTGGCCAAAAAAGCGGCGGCGGAGGCATTTTTGGGTACGCCGTTTGTCGCATGTAACAGACTATGAGGTGCATTGCGGCAAGGCTGGAATTATGGTTTGAGAGGCCGGGATTTCCCCCCGTCCCGCCGCACCGCCCAAGCTGCCACGCCCGTGGCAAATGCCGTGCTCAGCGGGGCCGCGCCGAACATCATGCCAGTGGTGGGCGGCAAAAGGGGCCTGGGCAAGGCCGTTTTTCTCGTCGAAGGAGCGCATTGGACAATGCTGGTGCTCAAGCGGTTGATCGCATTCATCGTCACGAGCGTGGCGGTATTCGGTACAGGCGTGGCGCTCGCCGCGACTGGTCAGCCCGAACCGTGGCAACTCGGCATGCAGCAGGGCGCCACGCCGGTGATGGACGACATCATCTGGTTCCACAATTTTCTGGTTTGGGCGATCACTGCGATTGTTGTGTTCGTGCTGGTGCTGCTGGTCATCGTGGTGGTGAAGTTCAATGCGCGCAGCAATCCCACGCCGTCGCGCACCACCCACAACACGACCATCGAAGTGATCTGGACGGTCGTTCCGGTTCTCATTCTGGTGACGATCGCGGTGCCTTCGTTCCGTCTGCTCTTCTATCAGCTCAACGCGCCGAAGGCGGACGTGACGGTTAAGGCGACCGGCAAGCAGTGGTTCTGGAGCTACAGCTATCCGGACAGCAAATTCGAATTCGACTCACTGATGGTGCAGGACAAGGATCTCAAGCCCGGTCAGCCGCGCTTGCTTGCAGTTGATAACGAAATGGTCGTGCCGGTGAACAAGGTCGTGCACGTACTCACCACTGGCGCGGACGTCATCCACTCATTCGCGGTCCCTTCGTTCGGTATCAAGATTGACGCGATCCCGGGCCGTATCAATGAGACGTGGTTCAAGGCGGAACGCGAAGGCATCTATTACGGCCAGTGCTCCGAGCTCTGTGGCAAGGACCATGCCTTCATGCCGATCATGGTGCGTGTCGTGAGCGACAAGGATTACACGGCATGGATCGAGCAAGCGAAAAAGAAATACGCGACCGACGATAGCCATCCGACTGCGGTGGCTGCGGCGGACAGCGCGAACTGACGAATACGCGGGCGACAACGACGAGGTCGAAGGACAATAACGATGGCTAGCAACACGGCTGCTGCACACGGCGCACACGAGGCCCACGAGCACCATCCGACAGGGTGGCGGCGTTTCGTGTATTCGACCAACCATAAGGACATCGGAACGATGTACCTTGTGTTCGCGCTGGTCGCCGGCGTGATCGGCGGTCTTCTCTCGATCGGCATCCGGCTCGAGTTGCAGAACCCCGGCATTCAGATCTTTCCGACGCCGCACGAATTCAACGTTTTTGTCACGGCGCACGGCCTGATCATGATCTTCTTCATGGTGATGCCTGCGATGATCGGCGGCTTTGGCAACTGGTTTGTGCCGCTGATGATCGGCGCGCCCGACATGGCCTTCCCGCGCATGAACAACATCTCGTTCTGGCTGTTGCCGGCGTCGTTCGCGTTGCTGATCACGTCGATGTTCGTCGAGGGTGAGCCGGGCTCCAACGGCATTGGTGCCGGTTGGACGTTATATGCGCCGCTATCGACCAGCGGCCATCCGGGACCTGCGGTTGATTTCGGCATTCTGGCGCTGCATCTGGCCGGTGCATCGTCCATCCTCGGCGCGATCAACTTCATCACGACAATCTTCAACATGCGCGCGCCCGGCATGACATTACACAAGATGCCGCTGTTCGTGTGGTCGATCCTGGTAACTGTCTTCCTGCTGTTGCTGGCGCTGCCCGTTCTGGCCGGCGCGATCACGATGCTGCTGACCGACCGCAATTTCGGGACGACGTTCTTCTCCGGTGACAATGGCGGTGACCCGATCCTGTACCAGCATTTGTTCTGGTTCTTCGGCCATCCGGAGGTGTACATCCTGATCCTGCCGGGCTTCGGCATGATCAGCCAGATCGTCGCTACCTTCAGCCGCAAACCGGTCTTCGGTTATCTCGGCATGGCTTACGCGATGGTCGCAATCGGTGGCATCGGCTTCGTGGTGTGGGCCCATCACATGTACACGGTCGGGATGTCGACCGGCGCGCAGGCCTATTTCATCGCCGCTACCATGGTGATTGCGGTACCGACCGGCGTGAAGATCTTTTCCTGGATCGCAACGATGTGGGGCGGTTCAATCGAATTTCGCACGCCCATGCTGTGGGCGCTGGGTTTCATCTTTCTGTTCACTGTCGGCGGCGTGACCGGCGTGGTTCTCGCCAATGCCGGCGTCGACCGCGTGCTGCAGGATACTTATTACGTGGTGGCGCATTTCCACTACGTGCTCTCGCTTGGCGCAGTCTTCGCCATCTTCGGCGGCTGGTACTATTGGTTCCCGAAGATGAGCGGCTACATGTACAACGAGACCATCGGCAAGCTGCACTTCTGGGTCACCTTCATTGGCGTGAATCTGGTGTTCTTCCCGCAGCACTTCCTCGGCCTTGCCGGGATGCCGCGCCGCTATGTCGACTATCCGGACGCGTTCCATGGCTGGAACATGATCTCGTCCTACGGCTCTTACATTTCGGGCATGGGCGTGGTCATCTTCTTCATCGGCGTCATCGAGGCGTTCGCGAAGAAGCGGGTTGCCGGCAATAATCCGTGGGGCGCCGGTGCGACGACGCTGGAATGGACGCTGTCGTCGCCGCCGCCGTTCCATCAGTTCGAAACGCTGCCGCGAATCAAATAGGGCGGAAAGCCGCACAACCCCATGTCGCTCGTCAGCGAAGGCGCAAACGTCCGCGGTCGTCTCGCCGCTGATTCCGGCATCGCCGAGCCGAGCCTGGCGA
This sequence comes from uncultured Alphaproteobacteria bacterium, assembly GCA_963767515.1. Classification (GTDB taxonomy): domain Bacteria; phylum Pseudomonadota; class Alphaproteobacteria; order Rhizobiales; family Xanthobacteraceae; genus Pseudolabrys. The sequence continues at coordinate 134,571 of CAVYER010000020.1, read as the reverse complement.
GTGTGGGCGACTATATCGCCCTGATGAAGCCGCGCGTGATGTCGCTGGTGGTGTTCACCGCCCTGGTGGGACTTGCCGTTGCTCCAGGTTCGCTGCATCCGGTCACCGGATTTACTGCGCTGCTCTGCATCGCAGTCGGTGCGGGCGCGGCCGGCGCACTCAACATGTGGTACGACGCTGACATCGATGCCGTCATGACACGCACCGCCCGTCGTCCTGTGCCAATGGGACGCGTGCGTCCCGGCGAGGCGCTGGCTTTTGGACTGACCCTCGGTTCGTTCGCTGTGGTCGTGCTCGGCCTGCTGGTGAATTGGGCAGCCGCGGCACTGCTTGCCTTCACGATTTTCTTTTACGTCGTTGTCTATACCGTCTGGCTCAAGCGCTCGACTCCGCAGAACATCGTCATCGGTGGAGCTGCCGGCGCCTTCCCGCCAATGATCGGCTGGGCGGCCGCGACCGGCTCGCTGTCGCTCGAGCCTGTGCTGCTGTTTCTCATCATCTTCTTCTGGACGCCGCCGCATTTCTGGGCGCTGGCGCTTTATCGCACCGATGATTACGCACGCGCCGGCATCCCGATGTTGCCCGTGGTTGCCGGCGACGTCAGCACACGGCGGCAAATTCTGCTTTATACCCTGATCCTGGTGCCGCTCGGCGTTGCGCCCTGGCTGTTCGGCTATACGGGCGCGCTCTATGGAGTAACCGCAATAGGCGCCGGTGCGATTATGATTGCACTGGGCTGGCAGGTGCTGCGTGAACGGCCGCCGGCCGAGAGCGCGAGCCGCAAACTTTTTGCGTTCTCGATTCTGTACCTGTTTCTATTATTCGCAGTTCTGCTGGTGGAACGCGGTTGGGGCGGGCTGATCGCCCGGTTGGCGGCGTGAGTGTCGGGATCGCCATGACCAAGGAACCTGATGACGACGGCATCGTTCTCACCGAGGCCCAGAAGCGCGCGCGTCGGTCGCGCTCCATAGCGATCGCTTTGGCGCTCGCCGCCTTGGTCGTGCTGTTCTACGCCATGACGTTGGTGAAAGGACCGGGCGTATTGGTCCGGCCGATCTGAGCGAAACGCAATGACCGCACCCAATCACCATCACGAAAAAAAACCGCTGCGGCGTGACGTCCTGGTCGCCGCCTGTTGCGGCGCGCTTGTCGCCAGCATGGTTGGCGCGGCCTATGCGGCGGTTCCGTTCTACACCTGGTTTTGCAAGACGACCGGCTTCGGTGGCACCACCCAGGTTGCCGAAAGGGCGCCCGATCACATTCTCGGCCGCACGCTCACGATCCGTTTCGATTCGAATGTCACACCCGGCTTGCCGTGGAAATTCCAGCCGGAGCAGAATGAGATTCAGGTTCGCGTCGGGGAAGTCGCGACGGTGCATTATAAAGTCGTCAACGAAGCGGCGCGCGATGTCGCGGGGCAAGCGTCCTACAACGTCTCACCGCCGACCGTCGGCGCCTATTTCGACAAGATCAACTGCTTCTGCTTTACCGAGCAGCGTCTGAAGGCAGGCGAAACGCGCGAGATGACGGTGGTGTTCTATGTCGATCCGTCGATCGTGAAAGATCACGACCAGGACGATCTCAACACCATCACACTGTCCTACACCTTTTACCGGCTGCGCGAGCCGGAGCGGCCGGTCGCCGAGGCGCCGGAAACGAATTCGAGCAAGCTTTAGTGCCCATGATCCCGAAAAGTGGAGACCGGTTTTCGGATCAGATCATGGGCCAACTTTAAACGGAGACGAAGACGATGGCCGACGCTCACGCCAAGCATCACGACTATCACCTGGTCGATCCGAGCCCATGGCCGGCAGTCGGCGCGGTATCCGCCTTTGTTATGGCGGTCGGTGCCATCAGCTGGATGCATCACATGTATGCCGCGGCGCCACTGGTATTCGGCCTCGGCGTTCTCGGTGTGCTCTATACGTTCGTCGCCTGGTGGCGTGACGTCATCCGCGAAGCCCAATTCGAGGGCTTTCACACCCGCGTTGTGCAGATTTCGCACCGCTACGGAATGATCCTGTTCATCGCTTCCGAAGTGATGTTCTTCGTGGCGTGGTTCTGGGCCTATTTCAATACCGCGCTGTTTCCGGGTGATGTGCATGACGTTGCACGCATTGCCGCGACCGGTGGCGTGTGGCCGCCGAAAGGGATCGAAACGTTTGATCCTTGGCACCTGCCGCTGCTCAACACGCTCATCCTCCTTACGTCGGGCACAACGGTGACCTGGGCGCACCATGCGCTGCTGGAAGACGACCGGCAGGGGCTGAAATGGGGCCTGATCCTCACCATTCTGCTCGGCCTCACCTTCACCTGCGTGCAGGCCTACGAGTATTCGCACGCGGCCTTCCACTTCAGCGGAAATATCTACGGCGCCACATTCTTCATGGCGACGGGCTTCCATGGCGCGCACGTGATCATCGGCTCGATCTTCCTGATCGTCTGTCTGGTGCGTGCGCTGGCCGGCCACTTCACACCGAACCAGCACCTCGGCTTTGAGTTTGCCGCCTGGTACTGGCACTTCGTCGACGTGGTATGGCTGTTTCTGTTCGCCTGCATATATGTCTGGGGTTCTGGCGTGCCGCACCCCGAATGACCAATGCGAATGGTCCATTGAAAAAGGGCGGCGTCACTGCGCCGCCCTTTTTTAGTTGTGAGATGTATTCATGACTGACCAGGGATCGACAAGCAACCTGCCGATTGGCCGCGGCCTGCGCGGCCGCTGCCCGCGGTGCGGCGAGGGCCGGCTGTTTCAGGGGTTCCTGTCGCTGCGGCCGGCATGCGAGCGTTGCGGACTGAGTTACGGCTTCGCCGATGCTGGCGACGGCCCGGCCGTATTCGTCATCCTGATTGGCGGGGCCATTGTCGTGTTTGCGGCGCTGATTACTGAAGTGGTTTATCAGCCACCATACTGGCTGCATGCCGCACTGTGGCTGCCTTTGATCCTGATCGTGACCCTTGTTCCGCTTCGGTTGATCAAAGGTCTGTTGATTGCGCTGCAGTACCATCACAAGGCGGCGGAAGGCCGTCTTGAACGCCGGGGCGAAGTTTGAGGAAGGCGTCACGCAAGCGCCGCTCGACCGTACTTGACGCGACGGTGTTTGCGCTTGTCGGGATCGTCATCCTATGCGGCCTCGGCGTCTGGCAGCTTGATCGCAAGGTCTGGAAAGAAGATCTGATCGCAAGACTCAACGCGCGGCTTTCTCATACACCGCAGGATTTGCCGCCACGTTCGAGCTGGCTGCAGCTCCATCAAGACGGCGAAGAATTTCGTCGTGTTGTTTTCCCGGCTGAATTTCTCGACGGCGAGGAAGCACTCGTTTACACGGCCGGCTCGCCCTTACGTCCCGATGTGAAGGGGCCAGGTTACTGGGTCTTTGCGCCGGCGCGCCTTGCCGGCGGCAGCATCGTCCTCGTCAATCGCGGCTTTGTGCCACCCGAGTACAAGGATCCGGCGCAGCGCGGCGAGGGTACGCCGCACGGCGTTGTCGATGTCGTCGGTGTCATGCGCTGGCCTGAGGCGCGAGGGGCGTTCACGCCAGCCGACGATCCGAAAAAAAATATTTGGTATCTTCGCGATTCCAAATCGATCGCTGACTTCAAGAAGTGGGCGACCGCGGCACCGTTCTATATCGATCAGGAAGAGCCGACGCCGGCTGGCGGCTGGCCAAAACCTGGCAAGCTCGAAGTGCGCTTGCCGGATGACCACCTGCAATATGCCATCACATGGTTTGGTCTCGCGCTGGCGCTTGCCGGCGTTTACGTCGTCTGGCTCGTGCGCCGTCTCGTTGGCCACCGCGCGTAACACCGCGTTAATCACAACTGGAATGTAACGATTAACCGCGCGCGCCTATAACGTGGCGCCATGATCCTCAATTTCGCCTGGTACTTTGGTTCTTTGAGAGGCCGTATCAGCCGCCAGGAGTTCTGGCTTGGCTATTGCGGCGTGCTTATCGTCCTCATGTTTTTGCATTGGAAATTGGAAGACCTCTTCTTGTTCATGCGGCGGCCGGTAGGCCGACCGTGGTATCGCGATGAACTCGAATTGACGATAACGTTGGCAGAGGCGACGACGGGCTTGGCTTTGATATGGCCGCTGACGGCCATCTGTGTGAAACGGCTACACGACTTGAATCTGTCGGGCTGGTGGACTCTGGCCGTACCGGCGATCGCCGTCGCTTTTCAAATGGTCGGCTTCAAACCCGGCAGCGTTTATTTCACGATCACTATTCTTCTCATCGGATTTATTCCGGGCACGTCAGGCGAAAACAAATTCGGGTCCGATCCACTCTGGCGTCCGGTTTAAGTACGGTTTCTTGTGAAAGTGGCCCGGCAGGGCTACTGTGCCCGTACCAGCTCAATCTGAAGAAGAACGCTGTCCAATCAATGCGTTACGTCTCCACCCGGGGCGAGGCTCCCTCGCTCGATTTTGTCGAGGTGATGCTCGCGGGCCTTGCCCGCGACGGGGGACTCTATGTGCCCGAGACATGGCCCTCGCTGAGCCGCGCGACGATCGAAGGCTTCGCCGGAAAGCCTTATGCCGAAGTGGCGGTCGAGGTTATTCGCCCCTTTGTCGGAGACGGAATTTCCGAGGCTGATCTCGCGCGCATGGCGCGCGAAGCCTATGGCACCTTCCGTCATCCGGCCGTTTCGCCACTCACGCAATTAAATCCAAGTTTGTTCGTGCTTGAGCTTTTCCACGGGCCGACGCTCGCCTTCAAGGATTTGGCGATGCAGCTGCTGGCGCGGCTGATGGATCACGTGCTGCAGCAGCGCGGCGAACGGACTACAATTGTGGTTGCGACTTCAGGCGATACCGGCGGCGCGGCGATCGAGGCCTTTCGTGGCCGTGCGCAGGTGGACGTTGTGGTGCTGTTCCCGCAAGGCCGTATCTCCGAAGTGCAGCGGCGGATGATGACGACAGTGCGCGATGCCAACGTTCATGCGGTCGCGATCGAAGGAACGTTTGACGATTGTCAGGCCTTGGTGAAGGCGATGTTCAATCATCACGCCTTCCGCGATCGGGTACGTTTGTCTGGTGTCAATTCCATCAACTGGGCGCGCATCGTGGCGCAAGCGGTCTATTATTTTACTGCGGCTGTAGCGCTTGGTTCGCCGCATCAGAAAATTGCCTTCACTGTGCCAACAGGGAATTTCGGCGACGTATATGCAGGCTATGTCGCGTCGCGCATGGGGTTGCCGATCGATCGCCTCGTGATAGCGACCAACGTTAATGACATTCTTGTCCGCACGTTCGCCACCGGCATCTATGAGATCCGGGATGTGGTCGCAACATCCTCGCCGTCGATGGACATCCAGATATCCTCGAATTTCGAGCGTCTGTTATTCGATGCCTATGGCCGCGACGCCAAATCAATACGCGCGCTAATGGGATCGCTCGCGCAATCGCGGCGTTTCGCAGTCTCGGCGCACGCCCTGCAGGAGATGCGGGCGCTGTTCACTGCCGATCGCGCCGATGAGCAGGAGGCCGCAGCCGAGATCCGTGCGTGGATGCGCGAAGCCGATTATTGCGTCGATCCCCATACCGCAGTTGCCCTGGCGGTTGCCGAAAAGGAAACACGCGATCCCGCCGTGCCGATGGTGGTGTTGTCGACGGCGCATCCGGCGAAATTTCCTGATGCGGTCAAAGCCGCTTGCGGTGTCGTGCCGGCGCTGCCGGAGTGGCTGGCCGATCTGCCAAAACGGGAAGAGCGCGTCACCGTGCTGCCGGCGAACCAGGCAGCGGTGGAGAAATTCGTGGTGTCAGCCTCGCGGGCGGCGCGTGAAGGAGCAGCGGCATGAGCGTTGAAGTGACTCGTCTTTCCTCCGGTCTCTCGGTGGTGACCGATCGAATGCCACATCTGGAAACCGCTTCACTCGGTGTCTGGATCGGCTCGGGGAGTCGCAACGAAAACCCCGATGAACACGGCATCTCTCATCTGCTTGAACATATGGCCTTCAAGGGGACCAAGCGCCGTAGCGCGCGCCAGATCGCGGAAACGATTGAAGCGGTCGGTGGCGATCTCAATGCTGCGACGAGCGTGGAATCGACCGGCTATTTTGCACGCGTTCTCAAAGCCGACGTTCCGTTAGCGCTCGACGTTCTGTCCGATATTCTGTCTGACCCTACATTTGACGCAGAGGAATTACGGCGCGAGCAAAATGTAATTGTGCAGGAAATCGGCGCCACCGAGGATGCGCCTGACGATCTCGTGTTCGATCGGCTGCAAGAAACAGCGTTTCCGATGCAGCCCGTGGGCCGCTCTATCCTGGGTACGCCGGATACGGTTAGATCATTTAATGCGACGCGCCTGCGCGCTTACCTGTTACGCAACTATCGTGGCCCAGGCATGGTTGTGGCCGCTGCCGGGGCGATTGATCATCGCTCGATTGTCGCCGATGTCGAAAAGCGCTTCGCCAGCTTTGCGGGTCCGGCGGCACCAGCGCCGGAACCGGCGCAATTCCGCGGCGGCACCCGGGTAGAAACACGCGACCTTGAGCAAGTGCATATTGCGATGGCGCTCCAGGGCGTGCCGGTTCGCGATGAGCAGCTCTACAGCTTGCAGGTCTTCACAAGCGTGTTAGGTGGCGGCATGTCTTCGCGTCTGTTCCAGGAAGTGCGCGAGAAGCGTGGGCTTTGCTACACCATCCAGGCATTCCATATGCCCTATTCCGACACAGGATTGTTCGGGCTTTATGCGGGCACGGATGAATCCGACGCGCCTGAGCTCATGCGCGTGGTGATCGATCAGATCGGCAATGCGACTGAAACGCTCAACGATACCGAAGTGAACCGGGCGAAAGCTCAAATGAAGGCAGGACTATTGATGGCATTGGAAAGCTCCGAGGCGCGGGTCGGCCAGCTCGCGCGGCAGATGCTGGCTTATGAGCGTCCGATTCCGCTCGAGGAGATCGTCGCGAAGGTTGATGCCGTCACGGTCGAAAGCGCGCGCGCTGCCGGTCGGGCCCTGATAGGGCGCGCAAGGCCTGCGATCGCCGCGCTTGGGCCCGGAAGCGGTCTTGCCAGCACCGCTGCGATCGCCGAAAGTCTCGTTCGGCGCGCGGCCTGATCCCGCGGGCGCTCGGCCAATATAGTCCATGGCGTTCTTTCGGACCGTCAGCTTCAACGAAACGATACCGGGTATCGCCGGCTCTGGCGTCACCCTGCGTGCGCCACACAGCGGCGACTACGCCGAATGGTCGGCATTGCGCGAAAGCAGCCGAGAGTTTCTGGTCCCTTGGGAACCAACCTGGCCGTCCGACGATCTTACGCGCAGCGCATTTCGCCGGCGGCTCAAGCGATATGCGGAAGATCAGCGCAGCGACGCCGCCTATGCTTTTCTGATCTTTCGCAATGACGATAACGCGATGGTTGGCGGTCTTACCCTTGCCAACATCCGTCGCGGCGTGGCGCAGGCAGGAAGCATCGGATACTGGATTGGCGCACCGTTTGCGAAAAAAGGCTATATGACCGCAGCGGTACGCGCCTTAATTCCATATAGTTTCACTGCGCTGCGGCTTCATCGGCTCGAAGCGGCTTGCATCCCGAATAATACGGCATCGATCCGTCTGCTGGAAAAGACCGGCTTCAAGCGCGAGGGCTATGCCCGTGGCTATCTGTGCATCAACGGCGTCTGGCAGGATCATTTGCTCTATGGGCGCATCAAGGACGACATCGGTTGAACGCCTGCCTTCGGGTTGCCACGCTTGACTTGCTATAACAAGTGCGCGGGGGCAGCGGCTCTGAGAAACGCGAGAAAAGAAATGGCTGGCGTGCGAAACGGGTTAGAGATGCGGGCGTGTAGGGGGCTCGCAACGGCGTTGGGGTGCACTCTGTTCCTTGCCGGGTGCGGTTCCACCAATCTGTTCAGTACGTCTGCCCTGGATCTTTTCAGCACATCGTCGAAAGCGACCACCGGTGATGCTGCGGCTGGCGGCGAGTCCGTCACGGACGTCGAATGCCCGACCGTCGATGTGCGGACTGGCGCGGCGACACTTATGATTGGCAGCAAGCCGGGCGAGGGCGAGCCGTCTGCGCTAGACCTGCGGTATCAAGGCACGATCATTCGCACCGCGCGTGAGTGTCGCGTAAGTGCCGGCATCATGACGATGAAAGTGGGAATCGAGGGGCGAGTCATTACCGGCCCAGCCGGCGGCCCCGGCACGGTCGATATTCCGCTGCGCATCGCGGTGGTGCAGGAAGGCGTCAATCCGAAAACGATCGCCTCGAAATTCGTGCGCATTGAAGTTGGTATTACAAGTGCGGTGGATCGCGTTCCGTTTACTCATGTCGATCCTGACGTTTCTTTTCCGATGCCGACGCGCGCCGCGGACATCAACTCTTATGTGGTTTATGTCGGGTTCGATCCTGTTGGTGCGCAGCAGGAAAAGAAAAAGCCCGCGCCCAAATCGAAGCCAAAGCCGAAACCGGCTGCGAAGCCACGTCAAAGCTGAATGAAGGCTACCAGCCGCGCAGATCGATGATCGCGCTCTTGAGCGCGCGCAGGTCCGAGATCTCGGAACGAGCGCCGGCTGCGCGCAGAAGAGTGTCGAGCTGGCTGCCGGCATGACTGCCGCCGACAAATCCGATCACCGTCATTCCGGCGGCCACACCGGCAGCGACGCCTACCGCCGAATCCTCGACTACGATGCACTTGCTTGGGCTCACCTGGAGCTTGGCGGCAACGTGCAGGAACAGGTCGGGCGCCGGCTTTCCCTTGCGGACGTCACTCGCCGAAAACAGATTGGGTTCGAAGAAGCGGATCAGCCCCGTGCTTTCAAGGCTGACGCGGATGCGCTCGTGCGAAGACGATGAGGCTACGCATTTCGGGCCGCGAAGCCACGACAGTGCGTACTCCGCGTGATGGGTCGCGCGCAACTCCCTGCGAAACCGGCGCAAGATGACGCTGGCGACAGTACCGGCAAAATTCGGTGGCAATTTACGGCGGGCAGCGACCTCGACCTCGGCGAACATGTCGGCAGGACGACGGCCGGTGAAATAGCGTGCGACAACCTCCGGCGTGAGCGGGAAGCCGGCGCGCATGAACTCCTGGGATACAATGGCAGTCGCCAACGGCTCACTGTCGACCAGTACGCCGTTGCAATCGAACATGACCACGGAGGCCCCCGATGCCTCGGCCGGCAATTCCGGCCGCGTCACGCACTGCTGACGAATCAGTCAGCCGGAGAATAGGGATGGGGCGGGAACACGCAATGATTGCTGTTCCGGCTTCAGCGGTTTTGCACATGGTCAAAATGAATAATGGGGAAAACTCTTCCGGGCGTCGGCAATGCTCGGATGATGGCGTGCCGGATGCGGCCGCTACTGACGATTGCAGAGAAAACAGCCGATCCGCGCGCTAGTTGAGCTTCTTGCGGACATCCTCAATGCCTTTGGCGATCAGTTCGCCTGCCAGCTTCCCTTGCGTTTCCGCCGTGAGGATTTTCTCCGCGGCAGCAACGGCGGCCTCGGCTGCGGCGCTACGCACGTCGGCGGCAGCTTGCGCCTCGGCTTGTGCAATCTTGGTCTCGGCCATTTTCGTGCGCCGAGCGACAAAGTCTTCAATCTTCGCCTTGGCCTCGATCGCCAGCCTCTCAGCTTCTGCCTTGGCACCGGCAATGATGTCCTGCGCCTCGCCTTCGGCAGCCTGCCGCCTGCGCTGATATTCGGCCAGTAGCTGGGCGGCCTCATCCTTCAGCCGACGGGCCTCATCAAGCTCGGCCTTGATGCGGGCGGCTCGGTCATCCAGCGACCTTCCGAGCATGCGGTGCACGCCGAGATAGCCGAGCAGGCCCAGAAAGACGAGGAAGGCCAGCGCAACCCAGGTTTCGGCCTCTTGCATCAGTTCGTGCACGAACCGTCTCCGTTAGCGCTTGAGTGCGGCGCCGACCGCGTCGGACACCGCTTTATCGGTTGGCGCACTGCCGGTCAGTCGCTCAACAATGGCGCGTGCGGCGTCTTCGGCTATCCCGCGAACGTTTGTCATGGCGGCCTGCTTGGTGGCAGCGATAGTCTTTTCCGCATCCGCCAGTCTGACGTTGAGTTGATCCTCGATGCCCCTGCGACGGGTTTCCGCCTCCGCGGCCTGGCGCTCGCGGGTCTCATTGGCGATCGCCTGCGCGCGGCCACGAGCATCGGCCAAAGCCTTTTCGTAGGCGGCCGCGGCCTCGTCGGATTTGGTCTTCAGCGTGCCGGCTTCGGCGATATCATCCTCGATGTGCTTTCGCCGGCCCTCGAGGATTGCCCCGACGCGCGGCAGCGCCAGCTTCGCCATCAGCACATAGAGCAGCACGAAGGCGATCGCGAGCCAGACCAGCTGGGACGCGAAGGTCTGCGACTGGAATGGCGGAAAAGCGCCATGCCCGCCCTCGGTGTGCGCGGTGCTTGTGGTGTGTGCCGGCTCGGCCATCGTCAGCTCCGGTGCGCGCCTGAACTCAGAGCGCGAACAGCAGCAACAGCGCGATCAGCAAGGAGAAAATGCCGAGCGCTTCGGTGATAGCGAACCCGAAGATCAGGTTGCCGAACTGGCCCTGCGCGGCAGACGGATTGCGCAGCGCGGCTGCCAGATAATTGCCGAAAATAATGCCAACGCCGACGCCGGCGCCGCCCATGCCAATGCAGGCAATGCCCGCACCGATATATTTTGCTGCCACTGGATCCATAACAAAGCTCCTTCTGGTTCTGCTTTTCCGTTGGGGCCGTCAGTGGCCCGGGTGAATCGCATCATTAAGATAGATGCACGTGAGAATGGCGAAGACGTAGGCCTGCAGGAACGCGACCAGCGTCTCCAGCGCAAAAAGAATGACGATCATCAGGAAAGGAAGCACGCCGCCGATCCAGCCGACAACGCCGAGCCCGGCGCCGAGCAGAATAATGAAGCTGGCGAAGACCTGCAGCGTAATGTGGCCTGCCAGCATGTTGGCGAACAGACGGACGCTGTGTGAAATAGGCCGCGACACGAACGAGAGAATCTCGATCGCAACAATCAACGGCAGAATGTAAATCGGCACGCCCTTCGGCACGAACAGATTGAAGAAGTGAAACCCATGCCGTATGAGGCCGTATATCAGCACTGTAAAGAACACCGTTAGCGCGAGCGCTGCGGTAACGATGATGTGGCTGGTGACCGTGAAGGAGTAGGGGATCAAGCCAATCATGTTCAGCGTCAGCACGAACATGAAAAGCGAAAACACGAAGGGGAAAAACTTCATGCCTTCGGAGCCCGCGGTACTTCGCACGGTCGTAGCCACAAATTCGTAGGCGATCTCCGCAGCCGATTGCAGCCGCGAGGGAATAAGGCCGCGGCTCGCAGTCGCGCCGATCAAGAAGAAGGTGAGACCCAGCACTGCAGCAAGCATGAAGGCGGCCGAATTGGTGAACACGATTTCGGTGCCACCAATCTTTGCGACCGGGAACAGGCTTTGGATCTGGAATTGCTCGATAGGGTCGACGGCCATGATCGCTAATCGTTCAGATTTCTGTCGCGCACGACACCTGCCGCGCGCATCACGTTGAGTACCCCGGCGGCGAAGCCGAGCAGCAGAAACACGATGAGCCCCCAAGGAGAGATGCCAAGCCAGCGGTCGAGCAGCCAGCCGATCACCGCACCCACGAGTACGCCCGCCACCAGCTCTGTCGAAAGCCGGAAACCGCGGGCGAACGCCGAAGCATCGGCGGTCGAACGAGGACCGGAGCCGTTTTCGGATAGTCGGTTCGCAGTTGCGAGCCGTTCGCCGAGCCGCTGGAGCCTCGCGGAGAGAGCAGCCTCGTCGTCCGACGGTTCTTTGCCTTTGCCGCGCGTGCCGTCAGCCATGCTTTCGACTCGCGTGGACTTCAGGTTTCGCGTGTCCCGCCGCCCTAAAAGCCGCGCGGACCATACTTACCGCGTTTATGCGAGTCAAAGGAACCGCCCCTGCGGCATAAGTGTTTGATACTAGGGAATAAACCGAAGATTTTTCGATGGCGGATAGAGGCTTCCGGCATGCGCTGCAGCATGAATTTTGGTAGGAAACGGAGCTCGGGTTCTGCGTGCGAAGATCCAATGTTAGGGTCGCGCATTCTCGGCATTGGGCTCAAGGAAAACGTCATGCGCGTCTCGATGCTTGTTCTGGCGATCAGTCTGATCTGTGTCGCCGCCCCAGCGCCAACGCAAACGGTAATCGACGTCGAAGGCGAGAAGGCGGCGTCTCCGCCTGCGCCTGAACAGAACAAATCTCAGCCCCCCGGTGAAATCCCCGACGGGTCGCAGGAAAATCTGCCGGCCGTTCCGCCAGGCCGCTTCACATTCAACCGCGTCAATAATGGATTCCTGCGGCTCGATAACGACAGCGGACAAGTTGCCTTTTGCAGCACCGAGGGTCATGGCTGGGCATGCCAAGCGGCGTCGGAAAACCATCCGGTACTGGAAAGCCAAGTCGCTGGCTTGCAAGACGACGTGGCAGCGTTGAAGAAATTGGAATCGGAGATTGCCGCGCTGCAGGACGGGGTCGCGGCGGTGAAGAAATTGCAAACAGAAATTATCCGCTTGGGCGATGAGGTGTCTTCTCTGAAGAAAGAAATTGTGGCTCTGAAAGAGCCGCCACCGCCGCGTCCGCCAGCGGATCTTGCGCCGCCGGGTGAAAAAGGTGGCGATGTCACTATTAAATTGCCGACGCGCGAGGATATGGCGCGCGCCAGTGCGTTTTTCCAGGATACCTGGCGTCGTTTTGTCGACATGATCAACGCTGTGCAGAAGGACATGATGCGCAAGGGTTGAGCGGCCCTGTTCGTCAGTTTGTGCCCATGCCGGGTCGAATGTCCGCCATCGTTGAAGTCGTGCCACAGCTGATTGCCACGGCGACATTGCGTGTCGAGACACCCGGCGTCGGGTTCACCGATATTACCGAAAATGCGACAAGCTTCATCAAGCAGGTCGGCGCCGCAGATGGCGCCTTGTTGGTGTACCTGCGTCACACCTCAGCTTCGTTGACGATCCAGGAAAACGCCGACTCAGACGTGCAATCGGATCTGACAGCGGCACTCGATCGGCTGGCGCCGGAGAACGCATCCTGGATTCATGACGTGGAAGGTCCGGATGACATGCCGGCGCATGTGAAGGCAATGCTCAATGGCGTATCGCTGCATGTGCCCGTGACAGGTACCAAGCTCGCGCTCGGTACCTGGCAGGGTATTTATCTTGTCGAGCACCGGCTCCGGCCGCATAGCCGTGAAGTCGTTTTCCAGTTCGTCGGGAGTAGAAAGTGACGGCATTGTCTTGGTCTTGCCAACGTGCGCGTGATGTCGTCGCGCCCGGAAATGCATGATATCGGCACGTCGCTATATGGCTGAAAATAATGGTATTTTAGCCACTGTCCCGCGGCCTATTGATGCCCGCTGAGACAGCAGCGCATGATGGCGCTGGCTTCGATTGAGGCGGCGATACTATATCTGTCCGTAACCTGCGGCCGTCCGATCCAGTCGAAAGGTAGTTGTGGTTGACTGAAACCGTCCAGTACCGGCTGGTCATCGCCGATGATCATCCTCTGTTTCGCGGCGCCTTGCGCGAGGCCGTGGGAGGATTGCTCGAGCGAGTGGATATTGCTGAAGCGGGCACCTTCGATGAGCTCGTCGGCCTGCTCGATCGCGGCAGCGACGTCGATCTGGTGTTACTTGACCTCACGATGCCAGGCGCGCGCGGCTTTTCGGGCCTGATGTATATGCGCGCTCAATACCCGAGTGTGCCGGTGATCGTCGTTTCGGCCAATGACGATCCCGCAGTCATACGCCGCTGTATGGAGTTTGGCGCCTCCGGATTCATTCCAAAAACACTCGGCGTCGACGCGATGCGCGCGGCGATTTCGCGCATCCTCGGCGGCGGCGTATGGACACCACCCGATGTCGATCTTGCGGCCGGGTCTGATGCAGAAGCAGCCGAGCTCATGACGCGCATGGCGACGCTGACACCGCAGCAGGTGCGCGTGCTGATGATGCTGTCAGAAGGTCTTCTCAACAAGCAGATCGCCTATCAGCTCGGAGTATCGGAGGCGACGGTGAAGGCGCACGTGTCCGCGATTCTTCAAAAACTCGGCGTTGAAAGCCGAACGCAGGCCGTGATCGCTGCTGCAAAGATCGAAGCCGGCCAATGGCCGCAGAGCGTAGGCGCCGAAAACTAGTTTTTCCTATTCTGCAGCCACTCGCAACACGCGCCATTGCGCAAGCAATGCGCGAAGCGCTGCAGGTTTGATTGGCTTGTGCAGGACTTGCACGCTCTCCTCACGCGCTTGCTCCCGCACGGCCGGTGAGCGGTCGGCAGTAATAAGAATAGCAGGCAAATCGCCGTAGCGACGGCGTAATGCAACTATGGCCTCAATGCCGTTGCCGACATCGAGATGGTAGTCAACGAGAAGCCCGTTCGGCATTGTCGCGCTTTCGGAGATCGCCGCCAACGCGAACGCAAGATCCGGCGCTTTGATCACGTCGCATCCCCATCCGCGCAGTAACGTTTCCATACCGTCGAGAACCGATGGTTCGTTGTCGACACAGAGTGCGGTTATGCCGGCGAGTTGGCTGGGGTCGACACGGGCGCTCTCGCGGGCCAGCAGCTCAATGGGTGCCTCATTCGAAAGCGGGACTGAGACTGTAAAATGCGAGCCCTGTCCGCTTTTCGATTTAAGCCCTATCGGACAATCCAGCACCCGAGCCACGCGCTCGACGATTGAAAGTCCGAGGCCGAGCCCGCGCGCGATTTTCGCGCCCTGATCGAGGCGATGGAATTCGATAAAAATGTCGCGCCATTTGGATTGTGGAATGCCGACTCCGGTATCGTAAACGTCGATCCGCAAGTTGGCGCCCCGCCGCCGGCAGCCAATCAAGACCCGGCCCTCTGGCGTGTATTTGATCGCGTTGGAGACGAGGTTTTGGATCAAACGGCGCAACAGGCGCCGGTCGGATCGCACGACCAGGGTACATGGCACAATGATGAGATCGAGGCCCTTCGACGTCGCGAGCGGAGCAAATTCGAGTTCAATCTGACGCATCAATTCATCGACACGGAAACTTGCGAATTCCGGCCGCAACGCGCCCGTGTCGAGCCGGGACATATCGAGCAACGCGCCCAATATTTCCTCGACCGCCTCGAGTGAGGCATCGATGTTGTCGACTAACCGACGATCGTCTTGACCCCCACGTTCAGTAAGGCTGGTGACATAGAGTCGCGCCGCGTTAAGCGGCTGCAAAATATCGTGGCTGGCCGCCGCAAGAAACTTTGTCTTGGAAATATTGGCCGCCTCAGCTTCGCCTTTGGCATGGGCAAGTGCGGCGTTGAGGCGAGTCAATTCCTCAGTTCGTTCCCGCACACGCCGTTCCAAAGTTTCATTCGACCGCTCGAGGGCCTCGGCGGCCTCAACGCTGGCGGTAATGTCAGTGAACGTGGTGACGATCCCGCCGTCCGGCATGCGGTTTGCGCGGACCTCGATGACCACGCCTTGCGCGGACCGGGCCAGGAACGGCTCACAACCGGAAATGTAACGCTCAAGCTGCGCGCCGACGAAATCCTCGGTTCCGTCGGTTGAGCTTTCGCCGCGCCCGCTGTTGAAGCGCACAATATCTGGGAGCCCAACCCCAACCCGGATCAGACTCGGCGGCAGGTCGAGGATTTCACCGAACTGCCGGTTCCAGCAGATGAGCTGAAGGTCCTTGTCGAAGACCGCAATTCCTTGACGCACATGATCGAGCGCGGTCTGCAGGATTTCACGATTGTACTGGATCGCTGCGTTGGCATCGTCGAGTAACTTCAACGCGGCCTTGGTCGATACCGTGCGCTTCCGCAGTAAGAGCGAGAGCACTAACCGTGAAGATGCTCCACCAATCGCAGACGCGAGAATGTGCTCGGCATGCCGCACCAGCCGAAAATCGGCCTCGTCCTTCGGCTCGAGATTGATACGTTGAGCGCCGGCAAAGCTTTCGAAAGCCGAGCGCGTGCGATCCTCTCCGAGATAGCGCGCGACAGTGGTTGTGAGTTCTTCCACCGTGACGGAAGACCGCCAACGCCGGAAGCTGGGCGCAATCGGTGTGAGATCCGAAGGTACGAACGTGTTCGCCTGGAGACGCTCGATCGGCGAGGGTGCGCGGCGAAATGAGAAGCCGATATAGCATGCGATATTAATCAAGAGGCTCCACACCACGCCATGAACAAGGGGCGGCAGGTCGAGGCCAAACAAATGCTGCGGACGGAGCATTGTCAGGCCGGCAGGTCCGTCGGTGAGAATGCGTTCCCCGATCACGCCAATGTCGGAAAGTGTCGGGAGGAGCAGCGTATAGGCCCAAACCAGAAAGCCAGCCGTCATGCCGGCAATGGCACCGGCCGCTGTGGCGCGTCGCCACAGCAGGCCACCGAAGAAGGCCGGCGCCAGTTGCGCGATTGCGGCGAAGGAAAGCAACCCGATCGAGGCGAGCTGCGCTTCCCCCGCCGAGCGGTAGTAGACATAAGCGAGCAGCAGGATCGCAAAAATCGAAATCCGGCGTACCGTCAACAGTAGAGAGCCGACATTTTCGCGCCCGCTGATCAAAGCCTCGCGCCGCTGAAGGACAAGCGGCATGATCAGATCGTTCGAGACCATGATCGAGAGGGCGACCGATTCAACGATCACCATGGCAGTGGCGGCGGACAGCCCGCCGACAAAAGCGACGATTGTGAAAAGATTGGAGCCGCTTTGCAGTGGTAGCGCCAACACAAACATGTCGCTGTCCACGCTACCCGTCGGAAATGTCAGCAGGCCGGCGAGCGCAATCGGAACCACGAACAAATTTATCAGCACCAGATAGACAGGATATAGCCAGACTGCGCGCTTGATTTCGTTTTCGTTGTTGTTTTCGACAACGGCCACATGGAATTGCCGCGGCAACATAATAAATGCCACGAATGATAATAGCGTCATCGCCACGAGCGTATCGATACGCGGCTCCCGGCTGAAGATGGCGGCCGTGGCCGGTCGTTGCATCGCCTCGTTGAATAATGCGACCGGGCCGTCAAACATCCAGAAGGTGACGAAAATTCCGACGGCGAGAAACGCGACCAGTTTGACGATCAATTCCGCGGCGACGGCAAGCATCAGGCCGTCCTGGTGTTCGGTGGCATCAATATGACGCGTGCCAAACAGCACTGCGAATGTTGCCATCGAAAGCGCCACGAAGAGCGCGATGTCGCCGAGCAGCGGTCGGGTGACATCCGTTGCCGGCGTGATGTGGGCAAGGATGGTTTCCAGCGACGATGAAACTGCTTTGAGCTGCAGTGCTATATACGGAATGGTGCCGACAATCGCGATGAGTGCGACAGTCGCTGCGACAGCCTGGCCCTTGCCGTAGCGCGCGGCGATGAAGTCGGCGATCGAAGTTATGTTGTGCGTCTTCGCAAGCCGCACAACGCGCATCAGCAGCGGGCTGCACAGGCCGATTAAAAGGGCGGGGCCGATATAAATCGTGAGGAAGTCAAAACCGGTGCGCGAAGCGAAACCGACCGACCCGAAGAACGTCCACGATGTGCAATAGATGGCCAGTGACAACGGATAGATCAGCAGCCGCGTGCGCCCTTCGCGGCCGAGTCCACGGGTGCGGTCACCATAACTCGCCACCAGGAATAGCAACCCGATGTACGCAAGCGCGGCAACGATGACCACCCAACCTTGCAGCATGTACTCTCCAGATCGGGACAACGTCCGATTGGCACTTTAGCGAGTTACGTCACCTCGAAATACCTGGCGCTGATGCGGCAGGCTGCGGCCGGTGCGGCAAATTAGCTGCGTGCGCAGTTCAAAACTACGTGCGGCCTCACCGAAGTACCATTTTGCCATCCAATCATACCATAAACAATTGTACCGCTTACATTTTTTAACTCGATCCCGCCCGCATTAGTGCACAATATCTGACAGCGATGGATTTCATAACTCCGAGGCGGGAACCTATGGCTTCGCAGGATTTATCGATAAACGAGCTGTTCGTCGTCGACGACGACGTCATGATGCGAGACGCGCTCTCGCTTGTTTTTACGCTGGCCGGCTACCGCGTCACCGGATTTGTGGACACCGAGACTTTTCTTGCGGCTGCACGAAATCACACGCCCGCATGCATATTGCTCGATCTGCACCTGCCCGATAAATCCGGTCTCGCGGCGCTCAAAGAACTCGATGCGCAAAATTACCCTGCACCAATATTTATCATTACCGGAGACGGCGATGTTGGCTGCGCCGTGGAGGCGGTGAAGAGCGGTGCGTTCGACTATCTCGTCAAGCCATTCGACGCCCGCTCGATTGTCATACGGGTGGCCGGTGCGATCTCCGCCTTCAGGAAACGCAGTGCATATCCCAATGGGGATAACGGCTGGCGGACCGAGTTTCCCGGCCAGGCGTTGCTGACGCCGCGGGAACGCGAGGTGCTGGCTCAGATCGCAGCTGGCGCCTCTAACAAAGAGGCCGGCCGCAGGCTCGGCATCAGCCCACGCACCATCGAGGTGCATCGCGCGCGCGTCATGGAGAAAATCGGCGCCCGCAATGCTGCCGATCTCGTACGCATTGTGCTTAGTAGTGGCATTGGCCCCGCAATGGCGCCGTCCCCGGGACTGTTTGCCTGACGATTTCGGATCGCCATACACTTTTGGCATATTTGACGTGACGGCCCGCGCGCGGCATTGATCGCGCCCATCGAGCCGGGACGCGGGTGCGCCTGGCCCATCGAGAGCCTTGGGCATTGTCCGCGCCGTTAGCCGATAGCCGCATAACGATCCTGCGCCACCTGGGCGAAACGCTTGCCATCGCGCTAGCGGGCGGGGCCGCGCTAGGGCTGGTCGGCGTGCCGGCGGGCTGGCTGTCTGGCTCGATCCTGGCTGTCGCAGGGGCCTCGCTGGCGGGCCGGCCAATGCTGATTCCAACGCTGATGATGCGAGCGATCTTTGTGCTGATCGGCATATCGCTCGGCGCGGTCGTGACGCCGGAAACGCTGCACGGTATGGCGACCTATCCGCTCAGTATCGCCGTGCTGCTGCTTGCGATGGCTTTTATCTCGATTGGTGGTGCTGGTTATCTGCGCCTCGTACATCGGTGGGATAAGGTTGACGCATATCTTGCGGCCGCACCGGGCGGGATGTCGCAGGTGTTGGCACTCGGTGCCGAACTCGGCGCTGATCTGCGCGCGATCGCAATCGTGCAGAGCATTCGCGTGGTCGTTATTGCCGTCGGCCTGCCGGCTGGATTGTCGGTGCTCGGTCTGGTTGGACATGCCCCGCCGAGGCCGGCCGTAGCGCTCAATCTGGTCACACTCGACGAACTGGCGATCCTGGTTGCGGCCTCCAGTGTCGCGGCATTGATTGCCTATCGCTTTCGCTTCCCCGGTGGTCTGCTATTCGGCGCGATGCTCACCTCGGCAGTGCTGCATGGCAGCGGGCTGATTCATGCAGTCATGCCGTGGTGGGTCGCGAACACAGCGATGGTTGCCATGGGCGCGGTCACCGGATCGCGGTTTGCAAATATGCCTCTTCGGCTGTTGATGAACTTTGTCGCTGCCGCCTTCGGCTCGTTTGCGGTGGCGGTGATAATTGCCGCTGTTTTTGCAGTTATTTTGATCAACCTGTTATCGCTGCGTGTCGCCGAGGTAATGATTGCCTTCGCGCCTGGCTCGGTCGATGCAATGATGCTGTTGGCACTGGCGCTCAACCTCGATCCTGTTTACGTCGGCGCACATCATCTCACGCGCATTTTTTTCGTGTCGCTCACCATGCCGTTGATGGCGCGACGCAGCGCGCGCGCTTTGAAGATGGGGAATGAGCCGACCAAGCGGCCGTTGAAGCGGCCGCCATACCAGGATTGATGTCGCCGAGATTGCGGCTTATTCCGCCGCCGCCGCTTGCCGATGTCGCGGCAGGCCAAGTCGCTCCCACACATCCACCAGCGCTTCTGCAAGCGCGTCGATCAACACATCGTCGTGGTAGGGCGACGGCGTAATGCGCAGACGCTCCATTCCACGCGGCACAGTCGGATAGTTGATCGGCTGGATGTAGATGCCATGCTCGGACAGCAGCACATCGCTGGCTGCCTTGCACTTCTCCGCATCGCCAATCAGTACAGGCACGATATGCGTCGTGCTCGGCATTACCGGGAGTCCGGCGGCGTTGAGCACCGCCTTCACGCGGGCAGCGCGGTCCTGATGGCGGTCGCGTTCCCAGCCCGACGTTTTTAGATGGCGGATGGCGGCAGTGGCTGCTGCACATATTGCTGGCGGCAGCGCAGTCGTGAAGATGAACCCGGGAGCGTACGAGCGTACCGCATCGACAAGTTCTTCACTGGCCGCAATGTAGCCGCCAAGGCAACCAAAGGCCTTGGCCAATGTGCCCTCGATGACATCGACACGAGCCATCGCGTTGTCGCGTTCACAAATACCTCCGCCGCGTGGCCCATACATGCCGACTGCGTGCACTTCATCGCAATAGGTCATGGCGCCATAACGCTCGGCAAGATCGCAGATCGCGTGCACCGGTGCGACGTCGCCGTCCATGGAGTAGAGGCTCTCGAATACGATCAGTTTGGGCCGCGCAGGGTCGGCAGCCTTCAGCAATTGCTCGAGATGGGCGACGTCGTTATGTCGCCAGATCTGCTTCTCGGAGCCGGACTGACGTACGCCCTCGATCATTGAATTGTGGTTGAGAGCGTCGGACAGGATGAGACAGTTCGGCAGGAGCTTGGCGATCGTAGCGATACCGGTTTCGTTTGAAACATAGCCCGAGGTAAACACCAACGCCGCCGGTTTTCCATGCAGGTCCGCAAGCTCGCGCTCGAGTTCGACCAATGGATGATTGGTGCCGGCAATATTGCGCGTTCCGCCGGCCCCGGTGCCCATGCGTGCGGCAGCCTCGACCATGGCGCCGATGACCTTCGGATGCTGCGCCATCCCGAGGTAATCGTTCGAGCACCAGATCACGACATCGCGCTGCCCGTGCGGGGAATGCCAAACGGCATGCGGGAAGCGGCCGGCAATGCGCTCGAGATCGGCGAATACCCGATAGCGCCGCTCGTCCCGCAACCTGTTTAGGGCTGACGTAAAAAGGCCCTTGTAGTCCATGATTTTGTCTTTCCCGCCCCGCGCAGTGATCATTTAGAAGGGTTCCAGGCTATTTGTCGAGGCGAGTTTTGTCACATCCCAAAACCGCGCATTGACCAACGTCAAACGGAGGAGGTAACGGACGAGCCCTGGCGGAAGGGGGTGAAATCAATATGGTCATGCATGCCGGCGAGCATGAGGGCTCCAATATGCAATTGCAGCACAAATTCTTTGGTCAGAATAAGCGTGGCCAATTCACCAGGTGAAACCAGTTTGAGTTCAATACCCGCCTCGGGTGCCTGTGGGTTGGCGCGTGGTCCGGTCTCGACAAAGAACGTATGGATTTGGTTCGATAGCCGCGCGGTGCAGGGCGCATAATTGCCGAGCGCGTGCACCTTTTGTGCAGGAAATCCAGTCTCTTCCAGAAGCTCCCTGCGACAACAGTCGACCGGCTGCTCGTCTTTATCAAGCATGCCAGCCGGTAGTTCCCATGTGAAGTTCTCAATCGCCGGCCGGTATTGCCGCACAATGGGGATCATCCCATCCGGCGTCCGTGCGACGATGGCCACATAGTCCGTTTGGCTGATGGCGTAATAGAGGTCGGGCTTCGCGCCGGGAGTGAACTCGACCCCACGCTCGATGATTTCCACCCATGGCGACACGCGCGTCGCGCGGCGGCTCACGATCTTCGGCCAATCCACGTTCTTTGCCACGTCCTTTGCCATGTTCATTGTCCCGTGTCAGGCCGCGTGTTTACGGCGCACGCTTTCCGCCGGCCGTCGAAAATAAGTGGTGGCAAACGCGTAAATATACCAACGCAAATAATCCGGAAGCCACTTTATCACCTGAAAGCGGCTGGCGCCGCGGGTCCGCTCGAACCATTGCGCCGGAACCTCGCCAACGCGCCAGTGAAGCCGATGGCACTTCACGAGCAGCTCGATG
Organism: uncultured Alphaproteobacteria bacterium; assembly: GCA_963767515.1. Taxonomy (GTDB): domain Bacteria; phylum Pseudomonadota; class Alphaproteobacteria; order Rhizobiales; family Xanthobacteraceae; genus Pseudolabrys. The sequence goes on along the minus strand of CAVYER010000020.1, from coordinate 112,568 downwards.
CTGTAGCAGAAGCCATGCTCGGACTCGATCTCGATCGCGTCCAATACGCGGCGTGAGAAAAGACGAAAGCCGCTGCTCGCATCATGGGTTGGCAGCCGCGCGACATGGTAAAGCGTAAAACTTGCGATCCGGACCAGAACTGCCTTTAGCCAAGGGCATCCAACCATGCTTCCGCCAGCCATGAACCGGCTGGCGCAAACAATGTCGCATCCCTTGGCGGCTTCCGCGACCATCGAGTCGATGATGCCGGCGTTGAAGTCGTCATCCGCCGGGAATACGAGAATGAACGGAGCGGTGCTGGCTGAGAATCCGGTCAGCACGGCGCCATGAGCGCCGCGGCCGCGGTTACGCACAAACTCGATGGTCAGGTTATCGAAACTTTCGCGACTGTTCTTGATTGCCGGCAGCGTGTCATCGTCTTCGCGGTCGTAACAGATCAGGATCCGGTTGGGAGTTTCGACGTTGCGCGCCAGCGCGCGCAGCGTTGGCACAATATTGGCACCCTCATTGTAGACCGGGATGACGATGTCCAGGCGCGGCGTTGCGTTGTTCATTGGACGACATCGCTTCCTTTGAACATAGTCATGGCCGGCCGGATGACGCCAGCTTCTCTCCGCTCGTAAGCACAAAGGGGCGGAACGGTTTTAAAATCGCCAGATTGAACAGGACATTGTCGATGAAATTGTAAATCGGCAGCAGCACGCGTGTGCGCCGCGAAGCAACATAGCGATAAGCAAGCCCCGCCAGAAAATCCGACTGAACGTTGAATCCTTCATTGCGGAAAATATCGGCCACCTGCCGCGCCAAAATTGGCCGCTCATTTTCCGTCACTCCCACCGAACTGTAAAAAGGCGAGGAGCGGTCGCGATAAAGCCACATGAACGGATTCATGCGGTTGGGATCGAAGGCTACGAATTGGCCGCCGGGCTTGAGCACGCGTTTGACTTCAGCCGCCAGTCGCCGCGGATCAGGAAAATGGTGCACCAGTCCGCTCAACAGCACGCCATCGAGGCTTGCGGTTTCGAATGGCAGATTTTCGGCGTCACCTTCGATGAGTTCGAGGCCGGGATACTTGCGACGTCCAAGCGCGACCAGTTTGGGACTGATGTCGAGACCGACGCTTTGATAACCCGAGCGTCGCAACAATTCTGTAAACACGCCCGAACCGCAACCGAGATCGGCAACGTATGCGCCGGCCGGCAAACCGCTCAATCGTTTGAAGGCCGAGATCAGACGATCATTGGCCTGCGGCGCGAATACATCGTATTCGTCGCTATCGGCATGGGCGTCGAAGAAGGCGACCTCCTTGCCCTTATCCTGCGTGGCGTTTCCATTCATCGAAATGACCGCTACAGCACCCGCGGCACCGGCAGCGGCGTGATCAGCTGCCCGCGAAACCCTTTGGCCTTGAGCTTGGGCGCCAGTTCGTCGGCGATGTGCCAGGAGAAAATGACCGCGCAGTCCGGCTGGTCAGAAAACAATTTCGCTTCGTCGACCACTGGAATCTGTGTGCCGGGCATGTATTTGCCGATTTTCAGCGAGCCCGGGATCTCGCAGACATAATCGATCAAGCCTTCATCCAGGCCGACATAATTCACCAGGGTACTCGCGCGCGACGGGGCGCTGATGCCGGCGACGCGCGCGCCTTTTTCCTTCAGGTCGCGCAGCATCGAGAGCAAACGAAGTTTGGAAAGAATGACGTCGCGCCGGAAGGCCGCCAATCGTTTAACCATCGCTTCGCCGCGCGGTTCGGCGGCCAGCATCCGCCTGACGCCGTCCTGGACGCTGTGAGCGCCGTGACGTGCGGCGTAGACCCGGATCGAGCCGCCATGGCTCGGGATCGGCCGCGCGTGAAACACCTCGAGACCGTGCATCTCGAAAAGATGCTTCAGGCTCGTCAGCGAATAATAGCGCAGGTGCTCGTGATAAATGGTGTCGTATTGCAGGGTCTCGAGCAGGGGAATGAGATAGTGCGACTCTGTGACGAACACGCCGTCGTCCTTCAACATCTCGACGACACCGTCGACGATGGCGTGAACGTCCTCGATATGGGCGAAACAATTTGCGGCCGTGACGACGCTGGCCGGCCCATACTCGCGTTTGACCTCGCGCGCCACTTCGGTTCCGAAATAGCGCTTGATCGTGGGAATTCCGCGCTGGTTGGCGATATCACCGACGTCGGTCGGCTCAATGCCAAGCACGCGCTGGCCGCCCTTCTGGAAATTCGACAGCAGCGTGCCGTCGTTCGAGCCGATATCGATGACGAGGTCCTGGCCTCCCAGGCCCAGCATCGCCGCGCTCTCGCGCTGCAGATCGGCGAAGTTGTCGCGCAGCAGTTTGGTCGTGCCGCTGGTGTAGGGGTATTCCGGCGGGAAGATGATGACCGGGTCGACCGCGAGGCCGAGCTGGACGAGCTCGCAATTGCGACAATGCAGCAGCGTAGTCGGAAACCAGGGGAGCTGGCGCGGCACCTGTCCGACCGGAACCATCTGGTTGACCGGCGGCATATAGCCAAGCGAAAGCACGTAATCGAGCGGCGCATGGCCGCAAACCTGACAGCTTTCGATCGGAACGCTGGCGCCGGTGCCGGCGGCGCGCGCGACTTTGGTGGGGCGCAAGGCTCGTAATCTCCTTCGACGTCAGCTTGGCGCGAGCTGCACGTTGCGCCAGCACCAGTCGAGCGTTGGCTTCAAACCGACGTCCAGCGTGACGCGAGGCTTATAGCCCAGCTTGCCGAGTTTCGAAATGTCGGGGCAGCGGCGCGCTGTACCGCCAGGTGCGGGCTTGCCGGCGACCAGGTCGATATCTCGTCCGGCCTGCGCTGCCACGCGGCGCGCAACGTCGGCGATGCTGACTTCTTCCGTAGTGCCGATGTGATAGATGCCGAGATGCTCGCCTTTTTCACGCATCACCAGGACACCGGCGACTAGGTCGTCGATGAAGCAGAAGCTGCGCGTTTCTTGCCCGCTTCCCTGGATTTCGAACCGGATCGTTCCGGCCGGCTGTTTCTTTGAGGCCGCGTCGAGGCGCAAGGCGAGCTGGGGAATCACGTGCTCCCATCCCATGTCGGGTCCGTAGACATTGTGGGGGCGGAAAATCAGGACGCGCTCGAAATATTTGCGGCCGTAATTGATGGCCATCAGCTCGCTGATCAGCTTGCCGCCGCCGTAGGAATAGCGCGGGTTCAGCGGGTCGGGGATGGTGAGCGGCGCACTCTCGTCGGTCGGGATTTTTGGAGGCGTCTGATAGACCTCGGAGCTCGACGCGAGAATGAGGTTGCCGACTTTATTTTGGCGGCAGGCATCGATTACATTGATCATTCCGCGCACGCCGACGTCGAGCACCAGGTCCGGCTGGCTATAGAAGAATTCCGTGCCATTGATGAAGGCGAGGTGATGCACTTCGTCCATGCCTTGCACAGCTTTGCTGACTGCGGTGGCGTCGCGAATATCTCCAGCGATGAATTCGATATCCTTGGTCACGTCGCTGAGCCGTCGAGGACTTCCGCGTGAGTTGTCGTCGAGCACGCGCACGCGATGGCCAGCGTGAACCAGCGCTTTCACAAGTCCGGAGCCGATGAAGCCGCTGCCGCCGGTGACGAGGATACGGCTCACGTGCGGGCTCCCTTTTTGACGCCTGCCTGCGTGACGTCGATCCACGTGCCCGACTGGTGCGAGCGCCGTGCCGCGTCGATCAGCACCTGCACGCGATGGCCTTCGGCAAACCCGGGGGTAGCGGGAGAGCCCGATTTCGATCGCGTCCAGGAAAATCTTGGCCAGCCGCGACACGGGCGCGATGCGGCCATCCGGATATTTTGCGTCGACCGGATCCTCGACCGGAATACGCTCGAAGGCCGACGGTCTCCTGGCATGAAACAATTCGAAGCCGCGCATATAGTCCGCGCCGGGATTGTGCAGCACGAGCGTGCCGTCCTCGCCGAAGAATTCGATGCGGTGTCCAATGCCGAGATAGGATGCGCAGCTCATCGACAGACTCGCCAATGGACCTTTCGCGAATTGCAATGCCATCGCGACGGTCGTTTCCAGCTCGCTGTCATCCGGTAATCCGGCCACACGCGCCGAAAGTCCGTTGATCGGCCCGCAGAACCACTCGAGATAGTGAAAGCAATGTGAAATGAAGTTTCCGAGCACGCCGCCGCCATCGTCGCCCAAGGTCTTCCAGCTGCGCATGCGGAGTTGGATGGCCCGGCTCTCCACGTGCCAGTGCACGGCAACATGGCGGAGCGCACCTATTGCATTGGCATCGAGCATCGTCTTGGTGCGCTGCCAGCTCATGATCTGATGAAAATTAAAGTCGATCATGGTCGGTTTGCTGCTCAACGTTGCCTGCTTCAGCATTGCGCTTGCATTGGCGAGATTGCTCGCCATCGGTTTTTCGGCGAACACCGGCTTCCCGAGCTCCAGCGCGCGAATTGCAATCTGCGCCTGCAAGCTTGGCAACGTGGCGATGGCGACAGCCTGTACGTCATTGTCTTCGACCAAAGCGCGCCAGTCGCCGTAACCTTTGGCGATGCCTTCGGCCTTGGCCATTTCAGCCGTGCGCGCGGCATTGCTCCCGGCAAGCGCAATCACCTCGCAGCGGGGGTCGGCACGGAATGCGGGCAGTTGGACGGTGCGTCCGTAATTGCTGCCGACGATGCCTACACGGATCACGGTCTCAAAGCCACCAAAGAGGGATTTTGTCAGGTGCGGCATGGATTTGAGCCAAATCGACATGCTACGCAAGGGCGAATTGACGCCGGGCCGGAACGAGATCGATGACCGCACCGCACGAGGACGTTCCAGGCTCCGGGTGGCGCAAGCTGGCTGCGCTGGTGTTGTGCATTGTCGCGATCGGCCTGCCGATCAACAATATTTCCGATTACGCGCTGCTGGTGATTCTGGCGATTGTCATTTGCAGCGGCGACGTGCGCACCTGGGGTCGCGCATGGGTGGCCGCCGTTGCGATCGCGGCGATTGCCGTATTGGGGCAAGCGCTTTTGTCGCCGCCGCGCATTCAAGAGGGACACAATGTCTTTTTGCCGAGCCCGGCGCTGGAACGCGGCTTGACGCAAGACGTCTACCGACGTCTGGCGGCCGCGTTCGATGCGCAATATCCGGCCGGCAAACGGTGCAAGCCGGAAGAATTCGGCTGCTGGCAAAACGACGGCCGTCCTGATTCCCCGTTCGCCTTTTCTGCGGACGGCATTTGGCGCGCGCCACAGTATTCGCGCTCCGTGAGCGCGCTCGACTTTGCCAATCCCGTTTGGCTGCGCGTCGGGTTTGTCAACGAGCTTCGCTACAATTGGACCGGCGACACCGACGTGCGCCGCGCGCAACGTGACCGGCGCTTCTGGATGGGCTGGGATCGCTGGCATTTCACAATGCCATGGTTCGAGGTCATCAGCCTGCCCGCGGCCTACGTCGGAGGCGAATTGTGCTGGCGCGGCGAGGTGATGTGGGAAGGCGAAGACCAGCATTTTACGCCGCTCGCCGGAGACAATTGCCGAACCATCGGCCGCGCTGACGTTGGCAAACGCATTGTCGGTGTCGGCATCAAGCCGGATACGCTTGCGATGCATTTGACGCCGCCGTGGAGCGTGCGCCTGCAAAATTTTGCGCGCGGGATTTTGCTGTTGGCAGCGGTGGCCGCGTTGATGGGCGTTCTGGTCCGGGTCAGGACAAGCCGAATGCTGGTCCCACTCATTATTGTCGGCCTGTCCGCACTGGTCATTGCGGTGGACGACGCCAGTTTCCTCGGCGGCCTTCGGCCATTCGATGGCGGCGACGACGGCCTTTTTTACGACGGGGTTGGACGTCTGATCTTGCAGAAATTTCTGGCCGGCGATTTCTATGGTGCGTTGGAAGGCGGCGAAAAGGTCTTTTACTATGGCGGTCCCGGGCTGCGATATTTCCGGGCGCTCGAACATGTTGTCTTTGGTGAGAGCTATCTTGGCTATCTCTCTCTAATTCTCTTGTTTCCTTTTCTTGCCTACGCCTTGTTCCGCCGCTTCTTGCCCGAGCGTTGGTCGCTGACGCTGATCCTCTTTTTCGTCGCCATTCCCGTCGGCACTCTGTTTGGCACCAGCTTCGTGCAATACGAACAATGGGCATCCCGTGGCTTTGCGGATCCGGCCGCGTACATTCTGTCCGTCGCCGGTATCTTGTTGATCGTGCCTTCGCGGTCAGATGTGAATCGAAATTTTCGTCGCGCCTTCTTCGGCGCCTTGCTGTTGGCGCTTGGAATTTTCATGAAACCGATTGTCGCGCCGGCCGCGGCCGTTCTGCTCGGCGGCGCGGGCATCGCAGCGCTTTATTGGCGGCAGTGGATGCGACTTGCCGGCCTGTGCATCGGGTTTCTCCCGGTATTTTCCATGGCGGCGCACAACTGGGTGTATGGCCATGTCTTTGTGCTGTTCAGCGCCAATGCCGAGCACTCGGCCGTGCTTGTGATGCCGCCGTCGGCCTATGCCGCGGCCGCGCATGAACTTGCGACACTTGCGCTGAACGGCGAGCACCTCAGGCGTCTTCTTCTTCAGATTGGGCAATGGCTGAGCGGACCGGCGGAATCTTATGCCACGATCCCGCTGAATGCCGCGGGGGTCGTCATTCTTATCTACGTCGTTGTCCGAGGTCGGCAATTCGATCCATGGCTGCGCCTGATCGGGGCCGCAACGCTCGCACAGCACATTGTGGCCCTGTTCTACACCGCTGCGATCGCCCGCTATCATTTCCTGGCCTGGTTCCTCACCATGCTGGTGGCCGCGGTCTGGTTTCACCGGGTCGGAATTGACTGGTCGAAACGACATTTTCCTGCCCTTTCGCGGCAATTCGTCGTGCATCCGTGGTCCCGGCGGCTTGCATCCGGTCTCGCGTGGCTGCAAAAAGCATCGGCATGAGCCAAAAACCCACCGGTATCGCCAACGGCCTTACCAACTACGGCGACCGTGATTTCTCCCTCTACCTGCGGCGCTCTTTCGCGCGGTCGATGGGCTATTCCCAGGAGATGCTGGCCAAACCTGTGGTCGGCATCGCGTATACGCCGTCAGGCTTCAATAATTGCCACCGCCATTTCCCTGAATTGCTGGAGGCGGTGAAGCGCGGCGTGCTGGCGGCAGGCGCGCTGCCGATCGAATTTCCTACGATTTCGCTCGGGGAGGTGTTTCTCAATCCGACGAGCCTGAAATTCCGAAATCTGATGTCGATCGACACCGAAGAAATGGTGCGCGCGCAGCCGATGGACTCGGTGGTTCTGATGGGCGGCTGCGACAAGACGGTGCCGGCCCAGCTCATGGGCGCGGTGTCGGCCGGCAAGCCGTCGGTCATGCTGGTGGCCGGCCCCATGATGACCGGACGTCATCGCGGCGAGCGGCTGGGCGCCTGCACCGACTGCCGGCGCTTCTGGGCGCAATATCGGGCCGGCAAGATCGATGACGAGGAGATCTCCGAGGTGGAGGGCAAGCTCGCCACCACCGCCGGCACCTGCGCGGTGATGGGAACCGCTTCAACGATGGCCTGCATCACGGAAGCGCTCGGAATGATCCTGCCGGGGACTGCGGCAATTCCCGCCGTGCATGCCGACCGCCTGCGCGCGGCGGAAGCCACCGGCGTTGCAGCGGTCAAATTGATCGGTTCGAATCTGACGCCCGATCGCATTGTGAACCAGAAATCGGTCGAGAACGCGTTGCGCGTTCTGCTCGCTATTGGCGGGTCGACCAACGCGATCATTCATCTCACTGCGATTGCCGGCCGCGCGGGAATTCCGGTGTCGCTGCAACGCCTCAACGAGCTGTCCGATACGACACCGGTGTTGGTGAACCTGAAGCCGGTCGGTAATGGCTACATGGAGGACTTCTTCGCTGCTGGCGGCGTCGGCGCGTTGCTGCGCGAACTCAAGGATCTGCTGCACCTCGATTGCTTGACTGTAACGGGTGAGACGCTCGGCAGAGCGACTGTCGCACGAGGATGATGGGTGGGTTGACCGGACGATCATCGCGGAGCGCAAGAAGCCCCTCGAACCGCACGGAGGCCTGGTGGCGCTGTTCGGAAATTTGGCGCCCGAAGGAGCGATCCTCAAGCGGTCGGCGGCCGATTCCAGTCTGTTCGAGCATGAGGGGCGGGCCGTCGTCTTCTCGTCACTCGAGGATCTTGCCGCTCGCGTCGACGATCCAAAGCTCGATGTCGATGCCAAGGACATTTTGGTATCTGCAAAATGCCGGTCCGCATTCGGCCTCGGCTATGCCGGAGGCGGGTTATCTGCCGATTCCAAAAAAACTTGCGACCAAAGGCATCAAGGACATGGTGCGTGTGTCCGATGCGCGCATGAGCGGAACTGCGTTCGGTACCATCGTATTGCACGTAACGCCGGACAGCGCATCCGGGGGACCGCTTGCGTTGGTTCGGACAGGCGATCGAATCCGGCTCTCGGTGAGCAAGCGGCGCATTGATCTTGCCGTCGATGATGCCGAGCTCAAGCGCCGGGCGGCGGCATCCAAGCCGTCTGAGCAGCCGCCCACGCGCGGCTATGCCCGCCTTTATGCCCAGGAAATTCTGGGCGCCGATCAGGGTTGTGATTTTTCGTTTTTGAAACCGCGCTGATCATTGCTTGTCTCAATAGAATTCAATTGCGGCGCGGCCTGTTCACGCGCGCGTAGTGTTAACGCCGGTTAACCATCACCGCGGCTGAAATTTAATACGGTCAGAGACTTGATCCGCCAGAATTGCGAAAACCCTGGTGGCCGCGGGCCAATGCGCCGCAAACGCTCCGGATGCGGGATCCATGTTTCGCGCGCTGAAAAATTTCAACTCGTATAGAGGCTGGCGAAAATATTGTTTCGTCGGCGCGCTGGCCATTGCTGCCGCGCTTGCGGTGGCGGAAGCCATCTATGTCTTTTCCGTCCCGCCAGGATCAATCCTTTTCGCTTTTATCGCCGTTGCCGGCGTGTTTGGCGTGTGTCTGGTCGGGGCGATGTCGGCGCGCATCCGGCAAAAGCTGAGCGATCAGAACCTGCAACTCGACGTCGCGCTCAACAATATGAATCAAGGTTTGTGCATGTTCGATGCGCAGAACCGGCTGGGAGTCTGGAATGAACGCTATCGGGACATGTACAACATCGATCCGCGCCACATTTGGCGGGGATGCACCATTCGCGATCTGCTTGATGCGCGCATTGCAGCGGGAACTTTCCCGCTTGATCCGGCACGTTACGACCAGGAATTGCGCGCTGCGCTGAAAGAGCGGAAGGCTTTCACCCTCAACATTGAATTGAAGGATGGCCGCACCATCGCGGTCGTCAACCAGCCGATGAAAGACGGCGGCTGGGTCGCGACGCACGAGGACATGAGCGAACGTAACCGGGCCGAGCGCGAGCTTGAGCGCACGCGCTCGTTCCTGGACACGATCATCGAGCACGTGCCGTCGCCGATTATTGTGAAAAACATTCCGGATTTGCGCTATCTGCTGATCAACCGTGCTGCCGAAAAATATCTCGGCGTCGGCCGCGCCGTCATGCTGGGCAGGACCGCCGGCGATGTCATGCCTCAATCCAGCGCGGAAAATGATCGAAGCCGAAGACCAGAAGCTGATCGCGGCGGGGGAAGTCGCGTTTCTCGGACGAACACGCGGTGGCTACGCCGGCCAATGGCACGCGCATTGTCACGGCGACGCGGCTGCCGGTGAAGGCCGCCGACGGAACGCCACAATATCTCATCAGCGTGATTAACGACCTCACCGAGCGAAAACACCACGAGCAGCGCATTGAACATATGGCTCGCCACGACCCGCTGACGGACCTGCCTAACCGTGCGGCATTCAATGATTGCATTGCCTCGACGATCGGTCTCGCGGCCGGATCACGTGAAAGTTTTGCCTTGCTGTGTATGGATCTGGATCGGTTCAAGGCCGTCAACGACGTGTTCGGACACGCAGTTGGTGACGCGTTGCTGCGTGAGGTGGGACGCCGCCTTGGCGCGGTATCTCATGGCGCTTTCCTGGCGCGGCTTGGCGGCGACGAATTCGCCGTTATCACGCCGGCCGGCATGCAGCCGGCGGCAGTCGAGACGATGGCCGAGCGTCTTTCTGCGGCGCTTGATTCCGATATCGAAATCAACGGCAACGCATTGCATGTTGGGGCGACGATCGGCATTGCTATTTATCCGCAGGACGGCACCGACGTTGCGACACTCATCGCGAACGCCGATGCCGCGCTATTTCGCGCCAAAGCTGAAATGCGCGGATCAATCCGATTCTTTGAAATGTCGATGGACAAGCAACTGCGGGAGAGGCGCGCGCTCCAGCAGGATTTGCGCTCGGCCAGCGCGCACGACGAGCTGGCGCTCCACTATCAACCACAGGCGCATATTGATGGCGATATCACCGGCTTCGAAGCGCTGGTGCGCTGGCATCATCCGCGCCACGGGCTGGTGCCGCCCGACACCTTTATACCGCTCGCCGAAGAAAGCGGGCTCATTGTCCCAATGGGCGAATGGATCCTGCGGACGGCTTGCCGCGAGGCGGCCTCGTGGCCGCGGCCGCTGCATATCGCGATCAATCTGTCACCGGTCCAGTTCCAGCACGGCGATCTGCCGCGTCTGGTCCATCAGGTTTTGCTGGAGACCGGGCTTGCGCCCTCGCGCCTCGAACTGGAAATCACGGAGGGCGTGCTGATTGGCGACTTCACGCGCGCCGTGGCGGTTCTGCGGCGCCTGAAAGGCCTCGGCGTGCGCATTGCGATGGACGATTTCGGCACCGGCTATTCGTCGCTGTCTTATTTGCAGTCGTTCCCCTTCGACAAGATCAAGATCGATCAGACCTTCGTTGCTAATCTCGGCCACAGCCAGCAGGCGGCGACCATCATCCGCGCGGTGATCGCGCTCGGACGCGGGCTCAATCTGCCGGTGGTGGCGGAGGGCGTTGAGACCGAGGAGCAGCGTCGGTTTCTGGCGAGCGAGCACTGCAATGAAATTCAGGGCTACATCGTGGGCCGGCCGCAGCCGATCGGTGAATATGCCGAGGTCGTTGGTCGCGGGCGTGCGCCGCGTCGGCCGCGACGCAAGCCGCTGGCGGCCGCAGGCTGATCAGGCCGCTGAATCCATTTCCACGAAAGACTGGTGCTGCCGGAGTGGATTGAACACTCGAACTCCCCCTTACCAAGGGCGTCTGCTTTCGGGGATAAAGCGGACATCCCGTTGACTGGGCGAAATGTCCCCTAATGACCCAAATCGGACATTTTGGAAAAGCTGCACGAACGCAAAGCGTTCGAGCAGGACACGCATCGCGATCTCAAGCCCGATGCCAACATAATTCAACGCGCGTTATTGATTCAAATCAATGCACTTACGGACTTATGTGATCTCGATGCTAGCAATCTTTTCCCGGACGGCAACTTGAGGAGAAAAAAATGGCACGAATTGCTCAGGTGGTTTTCATCGCAATGATGTTAATGTCGCCCGCTGTAGCCGTCGCTAGCACAGAAGAAGAAGATGCGAATGCCGCAGTGGATCGTTGGTCGGCTGCATTTAATACCAACGATCCAGAGACAATTGCTAAGAACTATTGTCCGGATGCAATTCTCCTCGGAACTGTCAGCCCCGTTATCTCCGAGGGGACACAAGCGATCATAAAGTATTTCACACCGACTAAAGGAACTGGCAATAAGAATGCGATTGATGAACGGCACACAATAAAAATCGATGATAGTGCTGTCGTAGTGACCGGCTTTTACACGTTTACTCGGATGGTCGAGGGCAAGCCGGTGCCAGGCCCATCACGCTTCACCATGCTCGTTACCAAGCGCGGAAATGAATGGTGCGTAGCGCATCATCATTCCTCGCCCCACGTTTTGCCGAAGAACTGAAGGTGTTACGGGATCGAGGTCGCTCCGGTTGGCGACCTCGACATTCATAATTATCACGTCGCGATGGATGCCCGCTTTGTGCCGGGCATCGCATGGTCTTGTCGCAATGCCCGCTAATGGTCAACAAGATGGATTGCATGAGTCGATCAACGACAATTCCTGACCCCGACTGCCCTAAGTGCCAGAAGGTAATGGATTGGCACAGCGCTTTGGAATCGGGGGCACAACGGATGAATGTATTTCATTGCAAAGCGTGCGGTACGTTCGCCACCGTTCCCGCGTCCGGAGAGCCGTCTGAAACGCTTAAGTGTTAAAGCGATTGCACGGGCCACTTCAGTTGGCGGCCTCTTTCATTTCAACGACGTCCGCTCATGGCACTTAGCGGACATTTCAATGGCGGCCACGAATGTCCGCTTTTGGGGTGAAAGCGGACATCACAAATGGGGATGGGTGAATAATGGTGCTGCCGGAGTGGATTGAACACTCGACCGCCTCATTACCAAGGGCGTCTGCTTTCGGGGGTAAAGCGGATATCCCGTTGACTGGGCGAAATGTCCGCTAATGACCGGAAAACAATCGCTGCTTAGTCAGTTTTTTTATGGCCAAACGCTCCCGGGATACGAACTCGCCCGGGAGTTTTTTCTTTCAGCCGTTTCTATGTCCGCTTTTGGGGGTAGAGTGGACACGCGAATGTGCCGAACGGATGATAAAGGCCGTCGCGTTAGTTTGTCGGCACTGCGGACACAAATTTGAGTGACTTTCCACCTTCATCAACCTGATCGGGAACGATGCTGGCGACGGTGTCAGCTAACGAGCAGCGGTGGCTTTTCCGATTGCTCAACTCCACTCGACAACCATTGGGGTATTCGACATAGCGTTTGACGATATCTCCATGCGCCTCGACGATATATTTGGTGCCGTCGGGATACTCATTGCGAACGCGTGACATACTCAGAACTCTCTACGAAGTGCCCCTTGCGCTATTTCCGAGATACCGTTTGGCGGCCGTTTGTCCTGATTGTGTTCAAAGCGCGATTATCCACCGAATGCGGTTGTCCGTAATTCGGTGGGGGCAGGGCTTTGGCTGCCGCGTCCGGCAGCTTAATTCCTAAAATGGTGGGTATAAGGGTTAAGAAGATTTCGGAGCCGATTACCACAGTGATCTGAAGCGTCGGTCTAAGGTTCGATCAGGAAGGCGAACCGGGGAGTATCCGTATGGAAAGTCTCGTGCCGCTACTAACCATAATTTATTTCGTCACGATCATCTTGGCGATCTATCATTTGCACCAAAAAGAACTCGACCGGATTTGCAACAAACTCGACCAGTTATCGCAGCGACAAGACCGGGCAGCGGGGGCGCATTCGCAAATGGGCCCCTCCGCGCCGCGAACGGCGGCTTAGTCGATCTTTCATAAACGGACAGAATTCTCGATTTTGAGAGGACACAAATCGCGATTGAACTTCCAGCCAATGTCCGCTTTTGGGGGTGAAGCGGACATCACTCGGACATGCGTTCATGTCCGCTAATGACCCGAAGCGAAATCTTTGATGAGTTTGATCTAGATCAAAAAGTATCTTGCGCGTGAGAGTGACTTGCAACTTCTGCTGTTGGCCGTGGTCGGTTTTTGGCTAGCATCCGTAATGGCAAGGTATCTGTAGTATCGGACGAGGGGGCGTTCATGTTTCGACTTATCGCATCGCGTGCGGGTGTCATTGTCGCCGGTGTTTTCTTTGCGAACGCGTTGTTCGTTGGACACGTAGCAGAAGCTCAAACGCAACAGCAGACGCCGGATCCCCGGGTAGAGGATCTTGTGAAAGCTGGCCAGTTTCGGGTCGGGTTGTTCCCTCCGCAGTACGTGAAAGATGCGACAACCGGCGAGCTGAAGGGTGTGCAGGCGGAGATCGCACGCGCTCTAGCGAAGCGCATAGGGGTGCAGGCTGTCATTTCGGAACATCCGACGCCCGTTAAAGCGGCTGAATGCCTCAAAGCGGGACTATGTGACGCGGTGTTTCTAGCATTGGCGCCTCGCAGTGCCGAAGCAGGCGACCTCTCGACGCCCTTCATGCAATTTGACTTCACGTTTCTGGTGCCGGTTGATTCCCAAGTTCGGAGCATCACCGATTTAGATCGACCGGGCGCTCGCATCGCTGCCGTGCGTGATCACCTCTCGACCCTGGCGCTAAGCAAATTGTTAAAACACGCCGAACTAGTGTACGGCGAATCTCCAGATTCCGCTTTTGATCTGCTGCACGCCGGAAAGGCAGATGCCTTTGCGTCTACTCGCCCGGCACTTATGGGCTATTTGAATTGGCTCCCTGGTTCACGGGTGCTGGAGACATACTACGGGGCGAACATCCAGTGCGTTGTAGTTCCAAAGGGGAACGCAGGGCGGCTAGCTTACGTCAACGGATTTCTCGATGAGGCCAAGACCACGGGTTTTCTGCAGGCGACCATCGAGCGCACTGGGCCCCGCGGGATCAAGGTAGTGCCTGCGGGAAAATCAAACTGAACATCTCGAGGCATTGGAATTCGGTATCAATAAACGAAGCTGGATAAGCCATACCAACCGCCATCATTCCCAACGCAGTTGACGGAGATATTTCGTCTGCTTTTGGCACTTAGCGGACATTTCAATCGCGGCCTCGAATGTCCGCTTTTGGGGTGAAAGCGGACATCACAAATGGGGATGGGTTAAAAATGGTGCTGCCGGAGTGGATTGAACACTCGACCTCCCCCTTACCAAGGGGGTGCTCTACCACTGAGCTACGGCAGCGTGAAAATGCGCAACGGAAAATGGCGCGGCGCGAACGCGGCGGAAACTGCCATACGACCCCCGGTGGCGCAAGGCAATCGCGCGGCTTGCGAAACGATAGGACGGGCGGATAAATGCCCGCATGACGCGCCTAGGCAAGGACCAGGAAAAGACCACGAAGACGCCCAAACCGGCTGGCCGGGAGGCGCGTCTGGCGGCGGCGTTGCGCGAAAACCTTCGTCGACGCAAAGCGCGGGAACGGGGGAGGGACACGTCGGTTAAGGCGCCTGATGGCGGGCGCGTTCGCTGAGGGAGCCGGACTTTCGCCGCAATTCCGCGACGAAGGTGCTAGGTTTCCGGTGTAAGGCTTTGCAAGGGGCCGAGGCCGGCCCATAAGTCGGACTCAAGACCAGTAGAAGACCGGTAAAAGCAACTAGGTGCGGGCGGGGCGGGCATGGATCGGATACGCATAGTCGGCGGGCACCGCCTGAATGGCACGATCCCGATTTCAGGCGCGAAGAACGCGACCCTGCCGCTGATGATCGCCAGTCTGCTGACCGAGGATACGTTGATCCTCGAGAACGTGCCGCGCCTGGTCGATGTCATCCAGCTCCAGCGCATCCTCGGCAATCACGGCGTCGACGTGATGATTGCCGGCAAACGCGCGGGCGACGATTTCAACAATGGCCGCACCATCCATATCTCGGCCAAGCACATCGTCGATACCACCGCGCCTTACGAGCTCGTGTCCAAGATGCGCGCGAGTTTCTGGGTGGTGGCGCCGCTCGTTGCACGCATGGGCGAAGCCAAGGTGTCGATGCCGGGCGGTTGCGCGATCGGCACGCGGCCGGTCGATTTGCTGATCATGGCGCTCGAGAAACTCGGCGTGGAGATCGAGATCGAAGGCGGCTATGTCATCGCACGCGCCAGGAAAGGTCTGCGCGGCGGCGAAATCGTTTTTCCGAAGGTCACCGTCGGCGGCACCCATACGGCCTTGATGGCTGCGGCACTCGCCAACGGAACTACGGTGATCGAAAATGCCGCGCAAGAGCCCGAGATCGGCGACGTGGCGGACTGCCTCAACAAGATGGGCGCAAAGATCAGCGGCGCAGGCACTTCGCGCATTATCGTCGAGGGTGTTTCAAAATTACATGGTGCGCGTCATGCGGTTCTGCCCGACCGCATCGAGACCGGAACCTACGCAATGGCGGTGGCGATGACGGGTGGCGACGTGCTGCTCCAGAACGCGCGCCCCGAGCTGTTGCAGTCAGCGCTCGATGTGCTGGCGAAAACGGGAGCAACAGTTACTCCCACCAATGAAGGAATTCGTATTGCCCGTAATGGCGCACGACTTGAGCCGGTGGACGTGAGCACGGCGCCGTTCCCTGGATTTCCCACCGACCTGCAGGCGCAGTTCATGGCTTTGATGACCTGCGCCAAGGGCACATCGCACATTACCGAGACCATTTTCGAAAATCGTTTCATGCATGTGCAGGAGCTGGCACGACTCGGCGCACATATCCATCTCGACGGAGAAACCGCGACCATCGATGGCGTCGATCGCCTGAAGGGGGCACCGGTGATGGCGACCGATTTACGGGCTTCTGTTTCATTGGTGATTGCTGCGCTCGCCGCCGAGGGCGAGACGATGGTCAACCGCGTCTATCACCTCGATCGCGGCTTCGAGCGGCTTGAGGAGAAGCTCTCCCGCTGTGGTGCGGCGATCGAACGGATCAGCGCCTAGACGAAATTGTTTTGCTCGGCCACGATCCTCCCGCAAGAAGGAGAAAACTGCTGTGGCTGCAACAAAAGTCATGAGTGCTGGCGCCGTGAAGTCGATGGTCGCTGCGCTGGGCGCCGAGTTCGAACGTGAAACCGGCAACAAGCTCGATTTGAATTTCGGTACGGCCGGATCGCTGCGCGACCGCATCAAGGGCGGCGAAGTGGCTGACCTCGTCATCCTGTCGGAATCCGCGATCGCCGAGTTGGGAAAACTCGGTCTTGTCGTGCCCGACACCCGCATCGATCTTGGCCGGACGGTTACCGGCGTTGTCGTGCGCGAGGGAGCGCCAATTCCGGACATTTCCACGCCCGAGGCCTTCAAGCGCGCTTTGCTCAATGCGCGCACCGTCGCCTACACGGATCCAAAGGCAGGCGGTTCGGGCGGTATCATGTTCGCCGCGTTATTGCAGAAACTCGGCATCGCCGACGAGATCAACAAGAAGGCGGTGCTCGGAAAGGGCGGCCATGACGTGGCGGTATCGATCGCCGAAGGCAGGGCAGAGTTCGGCACGACCTTCATCAGCGAAGTCCTGCCGGTGAAGGGCGCCAAGGTGGTCGGCCCGCTGCCGGGGGCATTGCACAGCGCCAACACGTATTCCGCGGCCATTCATACACGCGCACAAGACCGCGCCCGCGCATCTGAATTCCTGCGCAAGCTGACGGATCCGGCGACCCGTCCGCGCTGGACGGCGGCCGGGCTGGAGCCCGCATTTCCCGACCGCTGAGCATCTTGCGCGTTATGACTGGCTTGCCTAATTACGCGGGGAGGGGAGCGCGAACGCCATGGGTCCGCTGAAATTCGTCGTTCTCGACGAGGAAGATCTCGAGGTCGCTTCGGCCCACCTGCAAGATGCGGTGGTCAAGGTCTCCGACATCCTGTGGCGTCCACAGGAAAAGCGCGTTGTGGTCGCGCTCAATCGGTTCGACTGGGAGAGCGCCCAGGGCGCCGAACCGCAATACCGGCGGCGGCGGGCGGCCTTGCGCTTCGAGCGTGTGCTGTCCTGCAAATGCCGGCAGGTTGACCCGGTGCGCAAGGACGCCGTCCTCAATCTTCTGGCAGTCGAATTCTCCGAAACCGAAGCGCCGTCGGGCGTGGTCATGCTGACTTTTTCAGGCGGGGCATCGGTGCGGCTCGAGGTCGAATGCCTTGAGGCTGAACTGGCGGATCTGGGTCCGTCATGGACCGCGGCGTCGTGTCCTGCCCATACTGATGTCGACAGAGCGAGGACGAAATCCGCATAAACCTTCAATATCGGGCTGCGTCAGGGCTCCGCCTCGCGGCGGGGCCTTTTGTTTTGGGGTGCCGCGTGAGGGTTGACGCCAAGGCGCGCATCACCCATTGACCTGTCAATCCGGCTGCATGCCGGCGGGATCAGGCCATGCCCATTCGGTTGGACAGTCAGAGCGCGGAGTTTCCTGAGCGTTTTCGCAGCCTTCTCGCGATCAAGCGCGAGGCGGCGCAGGACGTTGAGCAAGCCGTGCGCAGCATCGTCGCGGACGTGGCGGCGCGCGGCGACCGCGCATTGTTCGAGCTGACCGCCAAATTCGACCGTATCGATCTCGCCAAGATCGGCTTACGCGTGACGTCGTCCGAAATCGAAGCGGCCGAGAAGTCCTGCCAGGGCGCGGCGCTGGACGCGCTCAAGCTCGCGCGCGACCGCATCGAAAGTTATCACCGCCGCCAGAAGCCCGCTGATGAACGCTTCACCGACCCGCTCGGGGTCGAGATGGGCGCGAAATGGACGGCGATCGAGGCGGTCGGTCTTTATGTGCCGGGTGGCACCGCGGCCTATCCGTCGTCCGTTTTGATGAATGCGGTGCCGGCGAAAGTCGCTGGCGTCCCCCGGCTGGCGATGGTGGTCCCGGCGCCGGACGGCAAGCTCAATCCCCTGGTGCTGGCAGCCGCGAAACTTGCCGGCGTCGACGAAATTTATCGCATTGGCGGCGCCCAAGCCGTGGCCGCATTGGCCTACGGCACCGACACGATTGCGCCGGTTGCCAAGATTGTCGGGCCCGGCAATGCCTATGTGGCGGCCGCGAAGCGCCTGGTGTTCGGCAAGGTCGGCATCGACATGATTGCAGGGCCGTCCGAGGTCCTGGTGCTGGCGGACAAGACCGGCAATGCGGACTGGATCGCGGCGGATCTGCTGGCGCAGGCCGAGCATGATGTCAGCGCGCAATCGATTCTGATCACCGACGATTCCGCGCTCGCGAGCCAGGTCGAAAAGGCCGTCGAGTCCCAGCTCAAGACGCTGTTGCGTGCCGATGTTGCCGGCGCGTCGTGGCGCAATTTCGGTGCGATCATTGTCGTGCCCAGGCTTACCGAGGCGATTGCGCTGGTCGACCAGCTCGCGCCCGAGCACCTGGAAATTGTCGCCGCCGATGCCGAGCCGCTTGTTGCTCGCATCCGAAACGCCGGCGCAATCTTTATTGGCGCGCACACGCCCGAGGCTATCGGCGATTATGTCGCCGGCTCCAATCACGTATTGCCGACCGCGCGGTCTGCACGCTTTTCGTCGGGGCTCGGCGTTCTTGATTTTATGAAGCGCACATCGTTGCTCAAGTGCGGGCCGGAGCAATTGCGGGCGCTCGGCCCTGCCGCTATCTCGCTCGGCGAGGCGGAAGGCCTGAGCGCCCATGCACGCTCAGTGGCCATTCGACTCAATCAAAAATGAACGCGGCAAAATCAACGCCTGCTGCCATGAAGCGGCGCCTCGTCGGGGTCGTTCTCGACGAGGAATCAATCGGCCGCTCCAATCCCGACGTCGAGCATGAGCGTCAGGTCGCCATCTACGACCTGCTCGAACAGAACTCATTTGCGCCGGTAGGGCATGGTGATGGACCGTTCACGCTTCATCTGAGCATCAACGGCAATCGCCTGGTGTTCGATATCCGGCGCGAGGATGGCACGCCGGTTGTCGCGCACCTGTTCTCGCTGACGCCGCTGCGGCGGATCGTGAAGGACTACTACATGATCTGCGACAGCTACTATCAGGCCATCCGCACCGCCACGCCGGACAAGATCGAGGCCATCGATATGGGGCGGCGTGCCATCCACAACGACGGCTCGAATATCCTGATGGAGCGGCTCAAGGGAAAAGTGGTCCTCGACCTCGACACCGCGCGCCGGTTGTTCACGCTGCTCTGCGTGCTGCATTGGAAAGGCTAGAGCATGATCCCGGAAAGCGGATGTCGTTTTTCGAGCAAGTTCATGCTCAGGGAATAATTCGCGGATGACCGCGCCCGAGTCTCCTTCGCGGCCCCACGCGGTGCTGTTCGCCTGCGGCATGAACGCGGTGCGCTCGCCGATGGCGGCCGCGTTGCTCCAGCAAATGCTCGGAACCACGGTCTATGTCGGTTCCGCGGGGGTCCAGAAGGGCGAACTTGATCCCTTTGCGGTTGCTGCCATGGAGGAAATCGGCATCGACATCTCCCGCCACAAGCCGACCACGTTTGAAGAACTGGACGATCTCGAAGGACTCAATTTCGATTTGATCGTGACGCTGTCGCCGCCCGCACATCACAAGGCCCTTGAAATAACGCGTAACATGGCAGCCGACGTGGAATATTGGCCGACATCCGATCCGACCGCCGCGGAGGGTAACCGTGAGCAACGGCTTGGCGCCTATCGCGAAGTGCGGGACCAGTTGGTGGCGCGCATCCGCGAGCGCTTCGGGCGGCCGGGCGGCGGCAATGAATGAGGCCGGCGCCGCTGCCTCGGGTTGTGAAAATGGGCCTGTTCCGCTAGTTTCCGCGCCCATTCTCAGCGTCCCTTAAATCATCGGCATCACGCGCACATAATGATCGGCCGCCCCAAATTCGTGCTCGCTTCCGGTTCGCCGCGCCGGCTTGCCTTGATCAATCAGGCCGGCATCGAGCCGGATGCGCTCAAGCCCGCGGACCTCGATGAAACGCCGCGGCGCGGTGAGATCCCGCGCGCCTACGCAACGCGGCTGGCGCATGCCAAGGCTGCTGCGGCGCTGGAAAATGTGAAGCTCGACGATGAATTGCGCGGCGCCTTTATCCTTGCCGCCGACACGGTTGTCGCTGTTGGCCGCCGCATTCTCCCGAAGGCAGAGCTGCTCGACGAGGCGGCGCAATGCCTGCGCTTGCTTTCGGGCCGCAATCACCGCGTCTACACGGCGATCTGTCTGGTCACGCCCAAAGAAGCATTTCGCCAGCGTCTCGTGGAAACACGCGTGCGCTTCAAGCGCCTGACCGAAGAGGACATCGAGGCTTACCTGGCTTCGGGCGAGTGGCGCGGAAAAGCCGGCGGCTACGCGGCGCAAGGCATCGCCGGTACTTTCATGGTCAAGATTGTCGGTTCCTACACCAATGTCGTCGGTTTGCCGCTTTATGAAGTCATGACGCTGCTGGGCGGCGAAGGCTACCCGGTTCGCTTTGGCTGGCTCAACGCGGTCTAGCGCAAGGCGTTCGCGATGAACGAAATCAATCGCAAGATATCTCCCGGGCAA
Organism: uncultured Alphaproteobacteria bacterium; assembly: GCA_963767515.1. Taxonomy (GTDB): domain Bacteria; phylum Pseudomonadota; class Alphaproteobacteria; order Rhizobiales; family Xanthobacteraceae; genus Pseudolabrys. The sequence goes on along the minus strand of CAVYER010000020.1, from coordinate 91,704 downwards.
GGCTGCCCGATCTGCGGCAGACCGGTGGAAACGGCTTTCAAGCCGTTCTGCTCCAAGCGCTGTGCCGATATCGATCTCAACCGCTGGCTTTCCGGCGTCTACGCAATTCCGGCAAAGGACGATGAGGACGAGGACGGCGAGCGGCCCGCCGACGGTGAGGCGGGTGAGACATGAGTGCCGACCCCGGTAATTGGCCGGATCAACTGTTCGGCACGCTCAAGCGCGGCGGCATCCGGCAGATCGGGTATGTGCCCGATGCCGGGCATTCGCGCCTGATCGACCGTTGCCGTGCCGACGGTGAGATCCGCGATGTCGTCCTCACGACGGAGGAAGAAGGCGTGGCTCTGGCCGCGGGCGCCTGGCTTGGCGGCGAGCGTGCCGCGTTGCTGATGCAATCGAGCGGCGTCGGCAATTGCATTAACATGTTGTCGCTGTCGCGAGCCTGCCGTTTTCCGCTGCTGATGTTCATCACGATGCGCGGCGAATGGGAGGAGTTCAATCCCTGGCAGGTACCGATGGGCTCGATCGTCGAGCCGGTGCTCAAATTGTGCGAGGCGGACGTTTACCGCGTGCAAACGCCGGGCGAGGTTGCCAGCACGGCCGAGCGCGCGCTGCAGCATGCCTTTGGCGATGAACGCATCGCCGCTGTCATCCTGTCGCAGCAGCTGATCGGCAAGAAGGTGTGGACCAAATGAAGCTTGAGCGCCGCGCCGCCATGGCCACGCTGCTCGCCGATCGCGGCGATGACCTGCTGGTTGTCCCCGGCCTGGGCTCGACGGCGTGGGACGCTGCCGCTGCCGGCGACAATGACCGCAATTTCTATCTGTGGGGCGCCATGGGTGGCGCCGCCATGATCGGTTTGGGACTCGCATTGGCGCAACCCGACCGGCGTGTCGCGGTGATCACCGGCGATGGTGAAATGCTGATGGGGTTGGGCGCGCTTGCGACCATCGGCATCCAGAAACCGCGCAATCTTGCCGTCATCGTTTTCGACAATGGCGTCTATGGCGAGACCGGGATGCAGCCGAGCCATACCCAGAGCGGCGTCGATCTCATCAGCGTTGCGCGAGCCTGCGGCATCGGCACCTGTCTCGATGTGCGTGATGAGGCCACTTTGGCCGACCTTGCCGGCCGTCTGAAACGTCTCAATGAGATGCTTTTCGCCCGCGTGCTGATCGCCGCCGACGAGCCGCCGCGCGTGCTTCCGTTGCGCGACGGCGTCGCGCTGAAGAACCGGTTCCGCGCCGCAATTGGCCTGAATCCATGATTCAAGAGGCCGAGGGCGGCGTTCTGGACAGTGTGGAGCAGGGCCTTTATAACGCCCGCGCTTCACTGATTGGCCCTTTCAGGGCCAATCCGGCGCCCAGGTAGCTCAGTTGGTAGAGCATGCGATTGAAAATCGCAGTGTCGGTGGTTCGATTCCGCCCCTGGGCACCACTTTACGTTCGCAGATGTTCGCGAATGTTTGAATCAGACCCGGCCGATTTCGGATTGAAGGCTTGCCCGCAGACTGACCTCCGCGCCTGTTGATTGAATCTCGGTCGGCGGCACTCAGCGGACATTGAAGCGTGGCCGCATAGCATCTCTCATTCAACGTGCCGGGTGAGTAAGCGGGGCCGTCAGCTAGTTAGAACCGTCGCCCTTCAATTTTTTGGTCGGGCCCTGAATGTGACCAAGGAGGAACAGGCCCATTCGTCACGATTCAGTCGCGACCGTGCGGCGCACGCATGGATTTCGTAAATTCGCGGATGTGTGCGATGAAGCGCTCAGCGATCGGGTTCAGCGTGCGGTCTCTCAACGTGACCATAGCGATGATCGAACGTCTGTCGCTCAAGCGAATGGGCAATTCCTTCAGATCATATAGCTCGGAATTGAACTCTAGTATCGACGTGGCGAACGTCGCGATATAGTCGCCGTGGGCGAGGAAATAAGCCCGCAGCGGCACCAGTTGAGACATCAGGATGACCGGCGGCATAGGAAGTCCGCGCGACTGGAATGCGTCCATGACGGAGTTATGATTGAAAGTATTCTTCATGGTCAGGATCCAGGGCGTGTCGACCAGATCGGCAAGGTCAATCTTGCGGCGGCGTGCCCAGCGGCTGGTCTTGTTCACGGCCGCGACGACCCGGTCTTCGAACAGTTCCTCGACGTTGGCATCATCGCCCAATGTATGATCGGACGCGGCCGTTTCCATTCGCACCAGGATAATGTCGCAGGTGCGCTCGTACAGCGCCGTCAGGTTCCGCACGGGAGCTGGCGCCTCGATCACGGTAAGCGACACGCGCGGATAACGCCGGGAAAAATCCAGCAGGATCGGCGGCAGATTGGCGTCCGCGATGGCTTCCGGACACCCGATGCGTAGCTCGCCGCTTGCCGGGTCAGATAAAAAGTCGATGTCCATCACGCTTTGTTTGAGTTCATCGAACGCGGCATTGCCGTGTCTGAGCAAGGCGCGGCCGTACGCGGTGAGTTCGACGCCTCGCCGGCCGCGGTCGAGCAGACGGACTTTGAGCGTGTATTCCAGATCGGCAACGACCTTGGAAACGGCCGGCTGCGTAATGCCCAACCGCTGCGCGGCCCGCGCCATGCTGCCTTCCTTGGCGACGGTTGCGAAAACGTGGAGATCGCGCAGCCGCAGATGCCGCCCGATCCAATTTTCCCAATCCGCGATGCGGCGTCCGCTGTCCATGTGCCATAACCTTCTATATATCGAACCATCAATAATTTAGGATTGAGATTATACCACCATTGCGCGCAATGTGGCGACGCTTGAAAGTTCGAGCAACAAGGGGCCGCGATGACACTTTCAGCTTCGGCCGCACGGCGCGGCCAGACCCCGCCGCTCATCAGCGACAGCCTCGATTCGCCTGAACTTGCGGCGGCTTACGACCGTTTCGGCATGTTGCAATTCGAGCACGGCAAGCGGCTGACGGAGCTGTTGCACATCGCGCGAGGGGAAAGCGTCCTCGATATCGGTGCCGGTACAGGGCGTTTAGCCGCCTATGTTGCGGAGATTGTAGGCGAAGGTGGCCGCGTGGTGGCCATCGATCCGCTGCCGCTACGCGTCGATATGGCAAGAGCGAGGGCGGCCCGACAATTTGAAGCAAAGGTCGGCCGCGCCGAAGATCTCTCCGCATTTCCCGACAGCAGCTTTGACGTTGTCTACTTGAACAGCGTGTTTCATTGGGTCGAAGACAAGGCGCGCGCGCTGCGCGAAATTTATCGCGTGCTGCGGCCCGGTGGCCGCCTCGGCGTGAACTGCCACGACCCCGCTCGTCCGCACGATGTGCGGCTTCTGGTCCGGTGCGCGATGATCGCGGCGCAAACCGAACTGGCGCCGGAGCTCGGTTATCCGTCGCTTGGCATCTCGGAAGCTGAACTGAGTGGGCAAATAGGCGCTGCGGGATTTGCCGGAATCCATAGCGAGCAGCGGACCTTCGTCGATACCTTCCCGGACGTGCAGGCCGTGCTCGGCTGGGCGAGCAGCAGCACGTTCGGCAATTTCCTCAACGGTATCTCGAATGCCGACCGTGACCGCTTCATCGAGATGCTCGGGCGCATGCTTGAGGTCAAGCGCGGCCCGGACGGCATTCGCCTTGAGCGCTATCTCACGTTCGCGACAGCTCGTAAGCCAACTTAATCTCTTGAATGATCGAGGACCTTAGCCATGTCATCGCCTTTCAGGAATGCCATACCAGTCTCGCGCCGCAAATTTATCCAATTCGGTACGGCAGCGCTTCTCACACCACCGGGCTCGGTGTTGGCGGCGCGAACGTTTCCGGCGCGCCCCGTTCGCATCGTGGTCGGTTTCGCGACCGGTGGCCCTAACGACATCTCGGCTCGCCTCATCGCGCAATGGTTATCACAGCGCCTCGGGCAGCAGGTCATCGTCGAAAATCGGCCGGGCGCCGGCAGCAATATCGCAACAGAATCAGTCGTTCACGCGCCGGCGGACGGCTACACGCTGCTCCTTGTGCCGGCACCTGCTGCGATCAACGCGACGCTCTACCACAATCTCCCTTTCAACTTCATCCGCGACATTGCCCCGGTCGCGGGCATCGCGCGCGTCCCCGAAGTCATGGTCGTCAATCCGTCGCTGCCGGCGAAGACAGTTGGCGAGTTCATCGCGCATGCGAAAGCCAATCCCGGCAAGATCAACATGGCCACGGCGGGTAACGGAACCGTGCCTCATGTTGCCGGCGAGCTGTTCAAATACATGACGGGCGTCAACCTTGTGACGGTTGGCTACCGCGGCGGCGGCCCCGCGCTCGTTGATTTGCTTGCCGGGCAGGTTCAAGTAATGTTTGAGCCGACGTTCTCAACGCTACCCCACATCAAGGCCGGCAAACTGCGCGCGCTTGCGGTCACCTCGGCGAAGCGCTCCGAGGCGCTTCCGGATGTTCCCGCCCTCAATGAGTTCGTGCCGGGTTATGAGGCGACGGCATGGTTTGGAATCGGCGCGCCGAGGAATGTACCGAGCGAGATCATCGACAAGCTCAACAACGAAATTAACGCCTGCCTCGCCGACGCGAAACTTAAAGACCAACTCGTTAGCATGGGCGGCGCGCCGATGCCGATGTCGCCGCACGAATTTGGCTCATTGATCGCATCGGAAACCGACAAGTGGGCGAAGGTAATCAAGTTCGCAGGCATCAAGGCGGACTGAACAAATGACGGCCGCACTCAAATTCGCGTCTCGGAAAAGTTGCGGTTGGCTGCTTGCCGACGCTGCACCCGTGAGCGCCGCAACTGCATCCGTTCAACCGGAAGGAGGAACCATGGCGACAGATCCGGTGGTGTTGGAGGCAACCAATCGTTTCGGCCCAATCGGGGAAAGCAAAATGACCGGCATCATCTGTCGCGCGGAGACATCCGGCCTGTTCGTTCGCGCCGCCGCTTTGATTGAAGCCTTGGCCGCGCATTGCAGTGCGCTTGCCGCGGGGTGCCGCGAGGGCCGGCAAATCGCCACCCGCTACCACGAGTTGTCACAGCTTTCCGGCGCCGACCTCGCGAGACGCGGCCTCACGCGTCAATCGATCGCGCGCGTTGCCTTGAACCTTCAATGCTCAACCTCGGGAGTAAAGCCATGACACCGAACGGGCACAGTAACGCCGGTCCGTCCGCTACAATCTGACAAGAGAGAGGCCGCCGAAGCGGCCTCTTTTATTTTGCGCTCAAGAGTATTACCGGACGACGCTGGGATTGCCCGGTGAATTTGGAGCAAACGGACCGACGTGGCTTGAGGGACCGTTTAATACTATGTCCGGTACCGGACATTTGACTCGACATGCGACCCTCTGAGGCGCAACCTAAAATTTGATGATTGGGGCGTCTTACGGAGGCTCCCATGAACCGCTTCGTCCACGATCAAAATCTAAGGCATCTTCGCCAGGTTCTGGCACGCACGACTGACGAAACAGAGCGCCGCCGTATTGTCGAACTGATCGAACGGGAGGATGGCGCGAACAGGTTGGACGGCAATGGGCCTGAGCAGAACAATGATGAGAGACCGCCTCGGCTCTAGTTGGCAACACGACCTATTCCGAGGTGTTTGATGGATCAGGTCGGACACATCAAGAAATCAGCCGTCATCAAGCACTCCATTCTCATCAATTCACGTAAGACTAGCGTGTCGCTGGAAAACGAATTCTGGCTCGGTCTGCGCGAGATTGCCGACCACGAACACATCACCGTTCCTGTGCTGGTGGAAGAAATCGATCGCAGCCGCGAAACCTGTAATCTATCGTCTGCAATCCGCGTCTACGTGTTCAACCATTTTCGACGGGAACGCGGCCAGCGTATCGGTCTATCCGATTTCGCTAACGAGCCGATGTGTCTTGCCGACCCTCGGTTTGGCGAGTGAATCACCGAGCAGAGCGTCAAATTCAAGCTTTGAAGTCTTGTAGCACTCACATGCGCGCTTTTGCAGGCCCTTGCGATCGAGAATATTGACGCGGCCGCGCGAATACCGGATGAGGCCGGCTTTTTGCAAATCCGTCATTGTCAGAGAAACACTTGGCCGCCGGACACCAAGCATCATTCCCAGAAACTCCTGCGTCAGCAGAAATTCGTCGGAGGGCATCCGGTCGCGGGTCATCAACAGCCACCGACAGCATCGCTGTTCAACTTTGTGAAGGTGAGCACAGGCGGCGGATTGTGCCACCTGATTAAACAAGGCGTGGATATAACGAAGCAAAACTGAGTGGAGCGTGGGGCTGCGTTTAAGCTCCTGACGAAATACGCGGGCATCCATTCTCAGCGCTTGACCCGGAACCTGCACGTAAACGGTCGAGGGCGCATGTCGATCGCCGAGAACAATCGGTATTCCCACCATTCCTTCGCTGCCAATCGTGCCGACTTCCACAGCGGCACCGTTTCCCATTTCAAGCACGAGCGATGCGACGCCGTCGATTGGGAAATAGACATTTCTAATTTCACGACGTGCGTCGTATAAAACCTTTCGATAATTCAGCTTGGATATCGAAAAATGCGGACGCAATCGCTCGTAATCTTCATCCGACAATAGAGTCAGAAGCCGATTTGTTCTCTGCTTAGTGCCAAGCACCATTTTATCGGTCACAAGAAGATCGAGTGTGCGGCGAGAAAGCTCACACCAATTATTGCGGCACTGACGAACAATATTGTTCTCCGCATGATTATTTTCCCGTGCGGCGGCAGAAATCGGCTGCTTTTGTCACTGTAAACACAATGTATTATGTCCGGTTTCAGACATAGTTGATCTGGATCAAAGCGGGTTCCAGATCGAAGGAACAGCCTGCACCATCATCGAAACAGATTCGGGCCTCGGTGACTGAGAGACGCTCCTGCGCTCCCGCTCGCGCTTGGTGAGGTTCGTGTGACTATCAATTCGATCCAAGATATTTGGTTCGACGACGCCGCGACTTCGGCGATGGGCGAGGCTTTCGACCGTGCCTGCAAATCGTTTGGAAACTTCGGGTCTGCCGTCCCTGAGATTATAGCGAATCTGATTATTCAAGCCGCCAAGAACGGTGAGCGCGATCCGGGTCGTCTTTATGAGCAAGTATCAAAGAACTTTGGCTTCGAAGATCTGTCGGTGCCAATTGTCAGCGTAGGTAGTCTCCCTGTCCACGCCTACGCTTCGGTCACGCACACAGCGTGATTTAAGAGAGCCCGGCCGCCCCCGAGCCGGGCTCTCTTCCTTCATCGAATGGAAGTGTGAGGGTGTGTGCTTCAAGAACAAGAGACGAAAAACCAGAGATCGAGCCATGACATTCAAGACAATCCTTGCGGCATTTGCGGTGCTTTTGAGCGCGATGACCGTCTCGTTGGCGCAAAGCATGCCCAATTACGGCCCAAACGCCCCCTCGACCGGTGACAGCTTCGGCAAACCGCCGAGCGGCACGAATCCGCCAGGGGTGACTCGTTCCGGCCGCAATGCATATGCCTATCATCGGCGCGCGTATCATCGTTCGTACCGGCATTGGCATTCTCGATACTGGTACGAATAAGATCGCGCCCTATCCGATATCGCCTGCATGTTTCCGTCGGCATGTCCGCTTATGACCCTGCCTCATCTGAAATGCGCAGGAGCGGAGCAGGCGCAAAGGCCTTGCCGATGCTGCCTCTTGAACAATCCTACGACTATGAGGGGCCGCCTTAGTTGGCGGCCTCTTTCATCGTGTCCGCTTTTGGCAACGTTTCCTCGCGGAGGACGCGGCTTTGTCACACATATGGGAGCGGCGGCAGGCCTTTGACGAGCTGGCTCAGCGAGCCGACGTCTAACTCGTGGAGAATTTCGCTCAATTTCTTGTGGCCGGGTTGTCCGGGAGCAAAGCTCTGCCCATAGGTTTGACGCAGGGTCGAAATCAGCGTGTTGCCGTGCTTTGTGCTGATTTCGCCATTCTTGTCGCGGTGTCGATTATCGAGGCCGGGCTCTTCCATTGGTATCTCCCCTAATCCACCACGGAATGGGCGGCTCCAACCGCGAAATCTCGTCAGACTTCGTTCGGCCGGAGCCGTCAGGCCGGGGAAAGCCATAATCCTCTCCCAGCCATTTTAAATTTTTAGATCACCCTTTCGTTGCGATCTTTGCGTTAGATCAAAGCCAATTGAAGAATAATACTGCCGCCGCACCAGCTGACATTTTGTCCAGGGCATTTTCCGCGGGAGCGGTCCAAATTCCTGCTTGCGATGGAGTGTAGGGCCGCCCCAGTTGGCGGCCTCTTTGTTTTTGGGCGAGCCGCGAGCGCGATGTCGCTTATTGGCACTTAGCGGACATTCCAATCGCGTCGTCGAATGTCTGCATTCCGAGGTAGAGCGGCCATGGCGTTCGCGCGACGTCAGCCGCTAGCGATGCAAGCATGAATACGTTCGCACTAGGTCACGGCTTGCCGCCGAGATCATGCGATCGGCTGTGCTGTTTGCCGTAGCAGTCTCGCAAGACAGCCAGAAGTACGCGTTCGCCGGATCAACGACGAGCCGGTTTGGTGCAAAATTGGCGACGATCACCGAGAGATATTGCGTCGTCGAAAACCAGGACAAACGATTGAGATCGGCTTCGATGCGGCTGGACGAGACGAAATGTGGATCGCCCAGTGACGGGTCGGCTGCCGTGCCAATGGCCAGCGCTTTCACGGCCGCTTTGTAGTCCGCCCAGGCAGAGACGAATTGCCCGGTTTCGACGGTGTAGACCAGCATCACAATCACAAACGCGCCGGCGAAGGCTTCGGCTGTGATTGCATTGGCCAAGGCGGCCATCGCGCGTGGCAGACCGGGCAAATGTAGAGCCAGCCCGTCGGCGCGCAATGCATAGAATGCGGCCAATACGCCGAACGCGGGGGTGGCGATCACCAGCACGGTGCGCATGTAATATCTGTGGTCTGCAAGGATTGCCTGGTCAAAACCGAACCAGTAAATGGCGAGGATCGCGGTCACGATCGCGGCCGCCCAGAGATGCGCTTTGCCCGGGACAAATCGAGACAGGATGACGAAGGCAATGCCATAACCAGCCAGCGACGCACACAGCAGAAAGACAATATTGACCTCGAAGGTTTCGGGGTCGAAGAAGTGCAGCGCCGCCGCAACGAAGACGCCGGCAAAGTAATTGCCGGGTGGCAACAGCACTTTGACTTCTACCCAAACCATCAGAGCTGCGACCATCGCGCCCGCCGCGCGTCGGAACGAGGAATCGCGCGTGCCACGGAGCGCGGTCGTGGCCACGATCGTCAGTGCCAGCACCAGGGCGCCCTCGTGCGTCAGTGTCAGCGCGAGCAGCATTAGAAACACCAGTACAGCGCCGGCGATGGTGCGCCGCGCGTAATGCGCGACAGCAAGCGTCGGCCAGAAAATCGCGTGTGCCATCCACATCTCGGTCGGGAATCCGAACACGAGTGGGCAGAGCAGGGCGGTCGAGAAACAGGCATAGGTAAAAATGATGCGGCTTTTCGACCGGTCGGCCGAGAAGGTCGCAAGCAGCCCAATCAGCGGCGCAACGTAAAACAGAAATCCGTAGGCCACGACGCCGTCCCAGGGATTGCCGGTCGCGCCGGCAAACATTTCTGCCGGCCATAGCGTGAGGAGAAAGACCGTCAGCCGGCCGGAAATATTGTGCCAGTGGAACGCCCAGACATCCTGCGCCGCGACCGCATAGGAAAACATCGCGCCGTCGCCATAGAGCTGTAACTCGTACGCCATGGCCACGATGATAAATGCGAGTGACCAGCAGAGGCCAATGATGACCACGAGCGCGCGAAGGACGTCAGCGCCAGAACGCGCGGCGTTCCAGGATAGTGTCGCTGCGTCTTCTCTAACTGCGGTCACGGTTCTGACGATCCAGAAGTTGCTTGAAAACACGACCGGCGTTTTTCGCCACCTGTTCGAGCAGGCGTTCGCCAAATTCCGCGGACGCGCTCTTCGGGTCGCCGATCGTGCCGGCATCGGCGATTTGTTTTTCGTTCGTCGTCCAGGGCCACGTCACGGCCTGGTCGAGGATAGCCGCGTGCACGGCATCAGCGTCCAGATTGATTTTTTGCGGGATCAGATCGCGGCGGACCAGCTGCGGTGCAATCGCCAGCATCATCGACGTCTCATTTTTTCCGCCATGGATTTCCGGTATAGCGGCGGCGGTGCCCATTTCCGCCCACACGGCTGGGTGCAGGATGCAGACATTAAGACCGAAGTCGGCGCGCAGATCTTGCGCCAGTGCTTCCAGGATCCCGCGATTGCCGCCGTGGCCATTGATGATCGCGACATTGCGGGCCGGCAGGCTACGCGCGATCTCGCGGCCAAGGTCGCGCACCAGAGCCGTCATTCCTTGAATGGAAAGTGACAAAGTCCCGGGCGCCCATTCATGCTCACGGGCAAGACTGACCGTGAGTGTCGGCAGCTGCCACAGATCGTAGGTTTCGACCCAGCGGCCAATGATGCGTCGGGTGAATTCTTCCGCCAGCACGGCGTCGGTGTTGAGCGGCAAATGCGGGCCGTGCTGTTCGATCGAACCGATCGGCAAGCAAAGAATCGACGTCGCGCCGAGACGCTTCGGAACGTCCTGAAACGTGAGTTCGCCGATCAACCGGCTTGGCACATTACCCGCCATGGCCGTTACCATCCCCGCCCGCGCCTATAACGTGGCGCTTGGCATCAGGATACCCAGTGCCATCGTAAGTTGCCAGCCTCGGCCAAATCGTTGCGATCAGGAAGGGTCGCCGAGCGATGCCAGAAGATGATCGAGCCGGTGTCCGGCGCGCTCTGCCTTGGCCGTCATATAGCGGCGGTTATCGGCATTGATCGGCGCCTCAAGCGGCATCCGGCTGGCGATATCAATCCCGGCCTTGGCAAGACCTTCGAGCTTGGCCGGGTTATTGGTGAGCAGCACGATGCGCGTGCAGTTGAGCATCTGGAGCATGCGGGCCGCGATGCCGTAATCGCGCTCGTCGTCATCGAAGCCAAGCGTTGTGTTGGCATCCACCGTATCGAAGCCATGGTCTTGCAACTGATATGTACGCATTTTGTTGGCGAGGCCAAGGCCGCGGCCTTCCTGCGCCAGGTAAAGAATAATGCCGCCACCAAGTTCTTCGACGCAGGCGAGCCCAAGACGAAGCTGATCGCCGCAGTCGCAGCGCCTGGAGCCAAAGACGTCACCGGTCAGGCAGGCCGAATGCAGCCGCACGGGGACCGGTTTGGTAAAATCAGGTTTGCCGACAATAATCGCGACCGAACTGTCGCCGATTGCATCATGAAAAACGACAAAGCGCGTGCGGGTACCGGAATTGAGCGGCACTGACGCTTCGCTCGCAATTGTCAGCGACTGGATTGCATCGTTGGCAAAGCGCGCCACTCCGGCGGCCTCGACCGTGATGATGGGTGACGCGGATGAAATTGCGTTGGGCGCAACGTTAGCGGCGAGCACTGCCGGCAGCCCCTGTGCCAATTTGACAAGCTGGATCGCGGCCGCTTCCCCGCGCCCCGCTGGAACGGCTTCCGGTACACGATCGCTGGTCGCGTCGGTTACGAATGAAAGGATTGTCTTCGCGTCGTCGGCCGCGGAGATAACCAGGGCCATCGGTTCATCGGCATGAATGCCGAGCGCAAACGCACGGCGCGCGGTGACGATGAGACGCGGAACGGATGGCGCGCACAGCGCCCTGAATTCCGCCAGCCGCTGCCGATCGAGACCCTCGACGGGCAAAGCGAAGATCGTTTCGCCGGCTCCTTTGATGAGCACGGGCCGCCGGCTCTGGAATTCGGCAAGGCCGCGGCTGACGCTGGTATGTCCTCGAGTGCCGAATAGCGCTGAGCTAACGCTCGTCCCCACCGCAGTCATTACAAAACACCCTGCTTTTTATTGGCTGCAATAACAAACACCGTAGATCGTCTTCTAGTCCCGGTCGTAAATAGACCGAATTTATGCCAGCTTGATGGCAACCACCAAGATACAACGCGCGGATCGTACTTTTGGTCAACTCGTGTCATTAAAAAACATCGTGCCATCAAGTGGCGGTAACCATAGCAAACAAGGGTCTGGCGACCCGTGGGCGGACTTTAGCAATATTTTCCGCTCTGCGGACCAGCCTTTGCCTCAGCCTTTGTCTCAGCCTTTGTCTCAGCCTTGGGACGCTATATTTGGCCCATTGCGAAAGGGCGCCGTGGACGATCTCGTGGTGGTCGGCCAGATCGGCCAATCCCTCGATGGCCGCATCGCGACCGAGTCCGGACACTCGAAATACATCAATGGCCCGGCGGGCCTCGCCCATCTGCATCGGCTGCGGGCGCTCGTTGACGGTATCGTTATAGGTGTCGGTACCGCCATCGCTGACAATCCGCAGCTCACCGTGCGGCGTGTTTCCGGGCGGCATCCGGCGCGCGTGGTCATCGATCCCAAAGGCCGGCTTGGCCGCGAAGCCAGGGTGTTTGCTCCCGATGGGACGCGCCGCTTGCTGATCGTTGCGCAAGGCACACAGTGCGCGCCGCCACCTGGCGTCGAAACAATTGCCTTGCCGACAAGTGACGGACAGATCGCTCCCGCGGCGATTCTTGCCGCTTTGGCCGGCTGCGGGCTTCGCCGAGTTTTGATTGAAGGCGGCGCCGTGACGGTGTCGCGATTTCTTGCCGCCGGTTGCCTCGATCGGCTGCATGTGATGGTGGCGCCGGTCATTCTTGGTGCGGGGCACGCCAGTTTCACGCTACCGCCAATCGAACGCGCCGATCAGGCGTTGCGTGTGCCCATGCATGTCCACCAGATCGAAGACGAAGTGCTGTATGACTGCGATCTGTCGGCTCAGCGTGTCCCGATCGGCATTGCAAAGACGTCGACATGACCGACGCGGAGTGATGAGCGTCCGCTCGCAACAATGCCGCGGCGCCGTGTCAGCCAGGCCGCGGTGTCGGCGAGCGTGAGTGCATCAATCTCGCGCGCGGCATGCGCCCAGCCCGCGAGGATTTCATTTTGCATGTCTTGATCCTGCGGGCCCATGACCCAATCGGATCGGCCGTGTTTCACGGAATAGCCAAGCGATTCAAAACGCGCGATCGCGGCGTCCGCCGCCGCCGACCCCAGCGCAGGGCCGAAGCCTTTGTCCGTACGCTGATGCGCATTGATGGCGGCAACGACAGTCGCATCGAGTGGATCGCGCGGAGCAAGATCGATGGTGCCGTTGTAGCTTAACGCCGCATAGAACGGGACCGCGCGCGCGGCAATTTCCACCGCCAGCCGCTCCAGCCACGGCTCGGAGACGAGATCGAGCAGCGCGGACGTGGTGATAAGGTCGACCGGCCCGTCGAGTGCCGCTTCGAGGTCGCGATTGAGATCGAGCGGAACCCCCGTGATGACGACATTGTCGGAATGCTGTGTTGCCGTCGCGCGCGCCAGCAGGCCGAGATCGTTGTCGACAAGCTTCCAGTATTGCCGGGGTGGGAGGCGCGCGGTCAATGCGCGCAACGTCGAACCCGTACCGCAAGCAAGATCGACGATGCGCACCGAGGGATATGTCGCAAGCGAAGCGGCGACCGCATCGAGAACCGACGGATTGCGCGCGCGCATATCGAACGGCTCACGCAGCGTCAGCCAGTCAGCTGAAAAGCCGGTCATTTTACCGCCTCCAGCGCGCGTGCGAATAATTTCGCGGACTCCGGCCAGGTCGGGAGTTGCGCCGCCGCTTTCCGCGCGGCATCCGCAAATTGTCGCCGTTCATCCGCATTGCCGATCAAACGGCGTAGCGCTGCCGCAAAGGCAGACGCATCGTCTGGCGCGACGAGCAGCCCGGTGTCCGCTGGTACTGTGCCCGGAATCGCGCCCGCATTTGTTCCGACGACCGGCACGCCGTGTGCGATGGCCTCGGCGTAGGCCATGCCATAACCTTCAAAGCGGGAGGCGAGGGCGAAGATATCGGCCTCCGCATACAATTCGCCCAGCCGCTGCGCTGAGACCGCGCCGAGAACGGCCACGCGGTTGCCGAGGCCACGGTGTTCAATATCGGCCTTCAATTGCGCTGCTGCCTTCGGGTTGCGCGTGCAATCGCCGGCAATTGTCAGACTCCATTGCAAATCGGGCAGGGTCGCCAGCGCGGCGATCAATACGTCATATCCCTTGCGCGGCACGACAGCGCCCACCGACAGCAGTCGTACCGTATTGTGCGCCCTGCGCGGCGCCGGACGTACTGGATCGGAGCCGGGCCGCACGACGGTCATGCGCTCCGCGGGGACTGCGTAGTGGGATGACAGCTGTTGCGCCGTTGCAGCGCTTGTCACCACAACATGCCGCGCCGCGGATAGCGCCGTTTGTTCGGTGACGCGCAAACTTTCGGCTTGTGCGGGGCTGATCCCGGATTCGACGGCGATGGGATGGTGCACCAGCGCGAGCAGATGACCGAGCGCTCGTGCCGTTTCAGGCAAGACACCGAGAGCCAGCCCGTCGACGACAACGATGCAGTCGGCGGGAATGGCGAGCAGGCATTCGTGCGCCGTCTTGCGTGTTGTATCGCTTGGAAAAGGAAAACCCGCGCCAAGATCGATGATATCGATCTGCCAGCCCAATTTGCCGAGCTCGGCAATCATCCGCCGGTCATAGGCATAGCCTCCGGTCGGGGTTGAAAGATCGCCCGGAACCGCGAAGGCGAACCGCTTCACCACAAATCCGCCTCGTACCAGGCGCGCGCAACATGTGATTCCGAAAGCGTGACGCGGATCGATTTGAGTTCGCGCGCCGCGCGGCCGAGTTCGCCGGCGCGCGCAGCAGCCGCCAGGCGATCGAAAATATGCTTGGTGAGGAATTCGGTGGTCGTGTTGGTACCCTTGAGCTCCGTCAGATCGTCGAGATTGCGATAATTGAGCGGCGCCAGGGCGGCTTTGAGCGCGTCGTGCGCGCGACCAATATCGACGACAATGCCATTGGCGTCGAGCTTTTCCGCGATGAACGCGGCATCGATCACGAATGTCGCGCCGTGCAACGCCTGCGCCGGGCCGAAAATATCGCCGCGAAACGAATGGGCAATCATGATGTGGTCGCGAACTTCGACAGCGAACACGGGAACCCCCTCAATAGGCAATGAGCTGGCAAAGGGTGCCGCTCTTCGGGTCGAGAATGGAAGCAAGTTTCTTTGGCAAGTCATGGAACGCTACCGCGGGCGCGAGCAAGGCATCCAGGCGGGCATCGCCGAGCAATGCGATCGCGGCGGCGAGCCGACGCGCGTGCGTCCATCGCGGCCGATGCGACGGCGCAATCTGTCCGACCTGGCTGGATATCAGTCGAAGGCGGCGGCTGTGGAACGCGCCGCCGAGCGATGCCGCCACTGCCATGTCGCCGTACCAGCTCATTTCAAGAACCGTTGCTTCTTCGCCCGCGAGCGCGATGGCCGAGGCAAGTCCAGCCGCGCTCCCGCTCGTATGAAACACAATGTCGCAGTCGCCCTTCGCCGCTTCCGGCTTCGCAAAGCGAACACCGAGCTTCTGCGCTAATTCCCCGCGCGCCGGATTGATATCGACGAGCGTGACATCGGTGCCGGGGATCTTGCCGCAAAGAAACGCAACCAGTGCGCCAACCGTGCCGGCGCCGACGATGGCCACACGATCGGCAGGGCCGACACCTGCATCCCAGACGGCATTCAGTGCGGTCTCCATGTTTGCCGCCAGCACCGCGCGTTGCGGCGGGATATTGTCGGGGACCACGACAGCGAGCTTGGCCGAGATATTGAACAGGCTCTGATGCGGATGAAGCGCAAAGACCCTGCGCCCGCGCAGGTCTTGCGGCCCGTCCTCGATCTGGCCGACCGCGGCGTAGCCGTATTTGACCGGGAACGGAAAATTTCCAGCCATTAGTGGCGCGCGCATGCGCTGATGTTCGCTCTCTGGCACGCGACCGGCAAACACCAGCGCTTCGGTTCCCCGGCTGAGTGCGCCGAAGAGCGAGCGCACCCGCGCCTCGCCGTGCCCAACCGGCGCAAGCGCTTCCTGTCGTATTTCGGCCTGACCAGGCGCGATATACCAGAGTGCCTGAGCATGCTTGTCCGTCTTGCTGGTAACCACTGTGTCTCACTACCCGGATTGGACTATTGGAGCCATTTCACGTGTTATATTACCAAACTTGCACGGTCCGCCGGGGATTAGAAGTCGTAATCGCGTGTTAAAGCGCCTTCCATCGCAACCCACGCAAATCGCTCTTGCCGGGAATTCCATGGCCGGCCGGCGTGTGCTGTTTTGCGTTTTATTTGCCGCCACGATGGCCGGATCTTTGTTGCTTGCCGCCCTGGCGCTGTCGCCGGGCGGCATAGGTGTCATCGATATTGTGCTGCTTGTATTCTTTGCGATGACTTTGCCGTGGATGGTGGCCGGATTCTGGAACGCGATGATCGGATTTTTGATCATGCGTTTTTCGGATGATCCGATTGCGGTGGTGGTGCCGATCACGGGCCAGCTGCGCGGAGATGAACCGCTCAACGCATCGACTGCCATCCTGCTCTGCATCCGCAACGAATTGCCCGATCGCATGATCCGCAATCTCGAGCCGATGCTGGCCGGTCTCGCTGCTTCCGGATTTGGCGATCGCTTTCATCTCTATGTGCTAAGCGACACCAGCGATTCGGATATTGCAGCGAAGGAAGAGGGGCACTTCGATCTCCTGGCCAATCGCTGGCGCGGCCGTGTCGCGGTCACGTATCGCCGGCGCGATATCAACACGGGCTACAAGGCTGGAAACATCCGCGACTTCTGCGAGCGATGGGGCGCGCAGCACGAGTTTGCCGTGACGCTCGACGCCGACAGCTTCATGACCGCAGACGCTGTCCTTCGCCTGGTCCGGATCGTGCAGGCCGATCCGAAGCTCGGAATTCTGCAGGGCCTCGTCGTCGGCCTTCCCTCAACCAGCGCCTTCGCGCGCGTCTTTCAATTCGGCATGCGGCTCGGGATGCGCTCCTACACTATCGGCAGCGCCTGGTGGCAAGGCGATTGCGGGCCCTATTGGGGTCACAACGCGGCGATTCGGCTCAAGCCATTCATCGCGCATTGCGCGCTGCCTGTCGTGTCGAAGGATGGATCCGACGACCGGCATATCCTCAGCCATGACCAGATCGAGGCCGCGCTCATGCGCGCCGCCGGTTATGACGTGCGGGTGCTGCCCGAAGAAGACCTGGGCTGGGAAGAAAACCCGCCGACCCTGATCGAATTTATTCGCCGCGATTTGCGCTGGTGCCAGGGCAATATGCAGTACTGGCAGTTTCTGGTGATGCCCGGCCTCAAATGGGTGAGCCGCTATCAGCTTGCGCTGGCGATTTTGATGTTCATCGGATCGCCGGCCTGGATCGGCATGTTGGTCGTCGCGACGCTTTCGCTCGCGTTTGTCGAAGCGCCGGGCCAATACATTCGTGCCGATGCAGGCGTGGCGCTTTTTATTTGCGTCCTGGTGATGTGGTTCTCGCCGAAACTTGCCAGTGCCATCGATATTCTGTCGAGGCCCGCGCTTCGTCGGCAATTTGGCGGGACTGCATGTTTCCTGATCAATTACGCGATCGAGACCATCTATTCGGTCCTGTTGTGCCCGATCCTGTGGTTCGGCCACACGATGTTCCTCACGGGGCTGCTGTTCGGCCGAGAGATAGGATGGATAGGTCAAACGCGCGACGATCACGCCGTGCCCTTCACACTGGCATTCCACAATCTCTGGCCGCACACGCTGCTTGGCTTTGCCACGCTCGGCACGCTGACGCTGACGCACCCGGGAGCGATTCCATATGCGCTGTTTCTTGCGGGCGGACCCGCCTTGGCGATCCCGTTCGCGATAATCAGCGCGTGGCCGTGGCTGGGGACTCTGTCCGCGCGTATCGGCCTTGGGCGGCTGCCCGAGGAATTAGCGCCTCCGGCCGCGCTGCATGCCTTGATGCTGCCTGCCATAGAGACAGCAAAGCCGTTTCCACGGCCCAGCACGGTTTGAAGCGGTGCTCGACGTTTTTCGGACCGCACGCAGCGTCATCCGCTCTCTACGTATCTACTATGGCGATCGATCGCGTGCACCGGCCATGGATCGGCTCTATGGCCAATTCGTCCAGCGTGGCGATCTGGTATTTGACGTGGGCGCGCATGTTGGGGACCGCATTGCCTCCTTTCGCCGCCTGGGCGCCCGCGTCATTGCGGTCGAGCCGCAGCCGGCCTTCGCCAAATTGCTCGGATTGATCTACGGCCGGAGCCGCGACGTCGTGATCGAGCCGGTGGCGGTCGGCCGCGAGACCGGATCGGCGCGCATCATGATCAATCCTGACAATCCGACTGTTTCAACAGCGTCGCAGGATTTTGTCAGTGCCGCACGCAATGCTCCGGGATGGGAGACACAACGCTGGACTCGATCGCTGGTCGTGCCGGTGACAACGCTGGACGCGCTGATCGCACGACACGGCGTTCCATCTTTCATCAAGATCGATGTCGAGGGGTTTGAGGCGGAGGCGTTGCAAGGGCTATCGCTACCCGTGAAGGCACTGTCGTTCGAGTTTACCACGATCCAGCGCGCAATCGCGCTCGCCTGCATTGATCGGTGTGTCACTCTCGGATTGTCGCGATTCAATGCCGCGCTCGGCGAGAGCCAAACGTTCGCTCATGCTGGCTGGGTTGACCGTGTGGCGATCCGCGCGTGGCTCACCGAGTTGCCGCATGAAGCCAATTCCGGGGACATCTATGCCGCTGCGTGACGATGTCCACGAGTTGCCATGGCCCTCGCGCCTCGCGGTCATTGCACTGATCCTGGCCGGCTATGGACTGACGCTGCTGGTTTTCTATCCGGGCGTCATGACTTACGACGCCAGTTTCGTATACGAGGACATTGCCAAGAACGTGCTGGGCGACTGGCAATCGCCGGCGATGACTGTGCTGTGGCGGCTCATCAATCCGATCGCGCCGAGGTCGGCCAGCATGTTCCTGTTGATCATAACCACATATTGGCTCGCCTTCGGGCTGCTGGCGCTGGCGCTGGTCCGGCGTGCGGTGATGCTGGCATTGTTGCTTCCGCTGCTGGCGTTGACGCCGCCGGCATTCGTATTCGTCGGGACTATCTGGCGCGACGTGCTCTTTTCGGTCACCTGGCTGGTGGCCGCCTCTATCGCTTTTGTCGCAGCCGAACGCGGCTTTGCCGTTCGCCTATCCCTTCAGGCGCTCGCGCTCGCTTTGTGTGGCTTCGGCGTCTTGCTGCGGCCGAACGCGCTTATCGCGGTGCCGCTGCTCGCGGCTTACATCATCTGGCCCAATCAATTTGGCTGGAAGCGGACAGCCATCGTGTTCGTGCCGGCCGTTGCTGCGTTCTTCGCCCTGGTGCAGCTTGTCTATTACGGAGCTCTGGGCGCAACCCGGCAGCATCCGCTGCAATCGATCATGGTCTTCGATCTCGGCGGCATCAGCCATTTCTCCAAGCAAAATCAGTTTCCCGTCCGCTGGAGCGAGGCGGAGAACGCAATGGTCCTGAATGGTTGCTACAAGCCGACCGAGTGGGACATCTACTGGCGTCTCGAACCGTGCGAATTCGTGATGCACAAACTGGAAAAAGAGGAAAAATTATTTGGCACACCGGCAGTCACCAGTGCCTGGGCCTACGCCATCATGCGCCATCCGATTGCCTATCTCGAGCACCGCACGGCGTTCATGTGGAATTTTCTCGCCGGTTCAAATCTTACGATGTGGGTGACCGACGTCTACAATCCGGAGAAAATACCGTTTCCGGACCGTCCGGCCTTCGTTGCCGTAAAAAATGTCCACGACGCGCTCAAGCCGACGCCGCTATTTCGCGCCGGCTCCTGGTTGCTCATCTGTATGGCGATTTGCGTCTTTGGCTGGGGCAGGCGAGACCGGCCGGAAGGGGCTTATATCATTGGCGTTTGCGGCTCGGCAGCGGTCTATGTCCTGACTTTCTATGCCGTCGGCGTAGCCTCCGACTTCCGCTATGCCTATTGGGCCGTGCTCGCCAGCCTGACCGGCGGTGTCGTTGCGGCCGCCAGCGCGGTCAGGCGTCAATCGGCAAAAACTGCGCCTTCGTGAGCTGCGTGAAGCGGCCACCCAGCCTGTGCAGTTCGTCGAATGTGCCCAACTCGACGATCCGGCCGCCGTCAAACACCAGAATGTGCGTTGCCTTGCGGATGGTCGCGAGGCGGTGCGCGATCACAAAAGTGGTGCGGTTTTTCATGACCTCGTCGAGCGCCGCCAGCACACGCTGTTCGGTTGCGGCATCGAGCGCGCTGGTTGCTTCGTCGAGAATGAGGATTGGCGGATCCTTGAGCAGCGCGCGCGCAATCGACAGGCGTTGACGTTCGCCGCCGGACAGTGACCGCCCCCGTTCGCCGACATCGGCATCGAAGCCGTCCGGATTGCGGTCGATGAAATCGAGCGCCTGCGCGCGCGCGGCGGCGGCGCGCATCTGCTCGTGGCTGGCGTCGGGCTTGCCGACGCGCAGATTTTCCGCGATCGAGCGGTTGAACAGCAAAGCTTCCTGAAAAACCACGCCGATATTGCGGCGCAGGGCGCCGAGCTGCATGTCGCGCACATCTTTGCCGTCAATTTTGATACAGCCCGACTGTGGGTCGAAGCCGCGATGCAGCAGCATGAGTGCGGTCGATTTGCCGGCGCCGGTTGCTCCGACCAGCGCAACCGTCTCGCCGGGCTCCACGGTAAAGGTGAGCCCTGACACCGCCGGGCGGGTGCCATCATAGGCAAATGAAACGTCGTCGAACTCGACGCGTCCGGCGAAGCGGCCGGGGTCGATCGCGTGGAGCTTGTCGTGCATCGCGGGAATGGTGTCGAGCACCCGAAAGAATTCACGCAACTGGGCAGAATCGAGCGCCATGCGATTGGCAAAGCTGACCGCCTGTTCGAGCCGGGTGATGACCATGCCGGCCAGCGCCATGAAGGTCACGATCTCGCCGATCGTGATCAGACCGCGCTGAAACAACCACGTGCCGAGGGCGATAATGGAGAGGACCGCCAGCGTCGTCGACGCGCGCGTGAGAACGGTCACCACCGCCCACCATGACAGCACCGGAAACTGCGCCGCCAGCAGCCGTTCGCTCACCGACTGAAGCGCACGCACCTCCAATTCGACGCGCGCGAAGCTCTGCACCAGCGCGATGTTGCCGAGCGCGTCCGATGCGCGCTCGGCGAGGTCCGAGTGGTGGGCCTGCACGATGTTTTGCAGCGTTTCAGTCTTTCGCAAAACCAGCGCGGTGAGCGCCGCAAACAGCACGCAGAGGACGATCAGCAGTATGGCCAGCCGCCAATTGAGCGTGAGTGCAACCGGCACCAGGATGACCAGCGACACGAACGCCGCAAGATGTTCGCGGAAGAAGCCAAGCCAGAACGCCCAGAGCGTATCGGTGCCCTGCAGCATGATTTTCATCAGCCGGCCGGAATGGACTTCGCCGTGATAGGCGAGGGGCAATTGCAGCACGTGCTCGAAGTAGCTGGTCAGGACCGCCAGACGCCGGCGATGCGCCAGCCGATCGGCAAAAAGCGCAACCGTTGTTGCGCAGACAATCGTGAAGAGGCCAAAGCACGCCCAGGCAAGAAGCAGCAGCCACAGATGCGCCCAATCCGCCGTCGCCGGATTGGCCTGCGCGCCGGCCAGCACATTGATGACGCGGCCAAACAGCACCGGCTCGGCGAACAGCGCGATGGCCAGGGCAACATTGGCAATCGCCAGCAACCAGCCGACGCGGCGGTCGGGCCCCAGCTGATCGAGGACGCGCCCGTAAAGGCGGACAAAACTCATAGCGCCATTGTAGCGGCTTGATGCGCTATTTGCTCTCCGCCGGAGGGGCTGGCGGTGCCGGGGGAATGGCTGCCGGCGGTTCGGCAGCAGGCGGCGGCGCTGCGGCTGGAGGCGGGGCCGGAGGCACTGGCGGCGGTGGAGGCGCGGTCCAGGCCTTGTACTCGGCGTCCTTGATGCTCGGCAGTTTCTTCAAAAACGCAACCACCGACCAGATCTCGTCATCTTTGGCGCCGGCGAGGGCGAAGCTTGGCATGCCGGTCATGTTGATGCCGTTCTTGACCACCCAGAACAGTTGCGCGGGTGTGCGATGATCGACCACGTCCTTCAGATCCGGCGGGTCCGGGTGCAGCCCTTCCGAAAACTTGGCCCAATTGACGCCGGGCGCGCCGTGGCAGTTGACACAGCCCAGGGCGCTGTAGGCCTTTGCGCCCGTTTGTACGCTGGCAGGATCACTGACGCTGGCGGGCGGGATGTCGGTGGCGTAACGGTTGATCGATGCCGTACGCACCTGGATCAAGGCCCATTTAACGATGCCCGGATCTTCGGCGGTTCCGGCGACGTTGTAGTAGCCGCCAAAGAAAAACACCGCTGCACCGGCGCCAACGATAACCGCAAGCGCGCCAACAAGAGTCAGAATACGCATGAAAGGCCCCAATATTTCAAAACGCGTGAATTATACCGCTAAAGGATACACCGGATGCGGACATTTATTGCGTGAAATTTTCGTGAGCAGGCCTGCACGATGATCGGGAAAAAATTCTCCGCTGCGGCCACGGCGCTGCTAAAATCGAACGAAGTTCGGCCGGGAGGCATGTTTTGAAACGTGAAAACGCGACGTTGGCCGACTTCAAGTCCGGCCGTTTCGGCGCCTGCAAAATTGCCGTCCTCGTGCCTTGCTACAATGAAGAAAAGTCCATCGGCAAAGTTGTCGACGATTTCCGGGCCGCGCTGCCGGCAGCCGCAATTCTCGTCTACGACAACAATTCGACCGACGATACAGCGCGCGTGGCGCGCGCGGCCGGTGCCGAGGTCTTCCACGAGGTGCGCCAAGGAAAAGGCTTCGTCGTGCGCCGCATGTTCGCGGATGTGGACGCGGACATCTATGTGCTGGTTGACGGCGATGCGACATATGATGCGCCAAGCGCCAGGCGGATGATCGGGCGGCTGGTCGCAAAGCAGTTCGACATGGTCGTGGGTGCGCGTGTGGATCGTGACGAGGGGGCCTATCGCGCCGGACACCGCGCCGGCAATCGGCTGCTGACCGGTTTCGTGGCGCGCATGTTCGATTCAAACCTCAACGATATGCTGTCAGGGTATCGCGTGCTGTCGCGCCGCTTCGTCAAGTCGTTTCCGGTGCTGTCGGGCGGATTTGAGATCGAGACTGAACTCACCGTGCATGCGCTTGTGTTGGGTCTGGCGGTGGAGGAGGTCGATACGCCTTATTACGCGCGGCCGCAGGGCTCCCTGTCCAAGCTAAATACATGGCGCGATGGCCTTCGCATCCTTCGCACCATCGGCAACCTGTATCGCGCCGAACACCCGTTGCCGTTTTTTACCGGCATTGGTCTGGTGCTGGCGTTGATCTCGGTCGGTCTCGCAATTCCGATCGTCACGACATTTCTTGAAACCGGTCTGGTGCCACGACTGCCGACCGCGGTTCTGTCGACAGGCCTCATGTTGCTCGCGTTCTTGTCCGCTGCGGTTGGCCTCATCCTCGACACCGTGACGCGCGGCCGGCGCGAATTGAAGTTGCTGGCTTACCTGTCGCACGGTTTGCCGGCGGCGGAATCGGTGAAAATTCAAGCGCGCGACAGTGCTAAATCCAAGGCGGTCTCCGGTCTTAAGAGCGCACGCAAGCCGCGCCGCTAACGCTGTGCATTTGGGAAAAAGCCCGACGCGCGCCACTGCGCTTCATCCACTTGCGCCGCCGTCAATTTGGCCGCCACCGCATCACGAATGCGAGTGTAATATTCCTTTGCGTGCGGAGGCGCGTGTGCGGCCGCTAAGTTGAGCCACATGTAGGCCAGGGTATCGCTGCGCTCGACACCGAGCCCTTTGTCATACATGAGCCCAAGCAAATATTGCGCGGTCGCGTGTCCCTGTTCGGCGGCACACGTGTACCAATAGACCGACGCCACATAATCTTGCGGCACGCCGCGGCCATGTTCGTACATAAAACCGAGGAATGCCTGCGCGCGTGCATTGCCGCGTTCGGCCAGCGGCAAAGCCCTGTTCACCGCGGCGGTGTCGCTTCCGCGTGTCAGCGCGGCTGATTCGCCCGCGCGCGATGCCGCCCAAACGAATTTGTCTGCCGCGAGCAGGGCCGCGAAGCCGGCAAGCAGGATGATGACGATCTTGTTCAATTCAGCCCCCATTTAGTCCTCATGGCAGGAATTGCGTGAGGCGCCAGACATCGGACGCATTTAACGTGTCGAGCAGCCAGCCAAGCCAGATGGCCGGCGCAAAGAACAGTCCAAATGGCAGCCGGTGTGTGGCCTGGAAGGAACGCCCGGAGAGATAACGGTGCGTAGCGTAAGCCGCGAGCGCGGCAAGGGCGGCGATTTCCACGACGATCGGTATTGTCTGCCAGCCTAGCCATGCACCAGCGACGGCGGCGAGCTTGATATCGCCCAACCCCATGCCATCGCGTTTGCGCAGCATCCGGTAAACATGCCGAAGCGCGAGGAAGGCAAGTGACAGCAGGATGGCGCGCCCGACCGCCAAGGCGATCTCTTCAACGGCGCCACCGTCATTCTGGAATCCCGCGGCCGCGAGCGCCAAAATGAATGCGGCAATATTCAATTCATCGGGGATGACGTAACTGCGCCAGTCAACCGCGGCGATGGCGACCATGAGCATGGCCAGCCCGGCTCCGAACAGGCCCTGCGCATTGGGTG
Source organism: uncultured Alphaproteobacteria bacterium (assembly GCA_963767515.1). Taxonomy (GTDB): domain Bacteria; phylum Pseudomonadota; class Alphaproteobacteria; order Rhizobiales; family Xanthobacteraceae; genus Pseudolabrys. The sequence goes on along the minus strand of CAVYER010000020.1, from coordinate 67,101 downwards.
CCACCGCCAGGCTTGTTGCGACAGCGGCCGCAGCGGCCCCGGCGGCAGCTGTGTGGACGTAGGTCCATGGTCCAATGCCCGCTGGATTTGCCAACATGGACACTTGCCTCGTCAACGAAGTTTGGTGGTCAGCGGACCGCTCGGCGCCTCCGCACCAGCGATGCCTCTCAGTTTCGCCCGCATTTCTTCGGCCACGAAGTGCGCATCGACGCCGTCACGAATAACCTGTGGTCGAATAAAGATGATCAATTCCGTGCGGGTGAGGGCGTTCGTACGGTTTGTTGCGAAGAGATCACCAATCGGTTGCGGCAGCTGATCGAGCAGAGGAATGCCATTGCTCCCACGTTCCTGACGCTCGCTGATCAATCCCGCCAGCAACACCGTCTGCCCGCTTGTGACAGAAACTGAGCTCTTGACCCTGCGCTGCGATACTGTCGGCGTGAGATTGGTACCCGTGCTTCCCGAGGTTGGGGTCACATTGCTGATTTCTTGTTCGATATCGAGGCGCACGATGCCGTTCACATTCACTCGTGGCACGACACGCAGAATGATGCCGGTATCGCGGTAATCGATCGTGTTGACGATCGTGTTGCTGGTTGTCAGCACGGTCGCGCTACCCGTTGAAACCGGCACCTGATCACCGACCTGAAGAATCGCCGGCTGGTTGTCGATCACCACCAGCGACGGGTTGGACAGGACCTTGACGCTCGTCACGGCATGCAATGCATCGAGGATGAGCTGGGGTTGCGCTTCCGGCCCAACCAGAAAATTAAAGCCGGGGAACGCACGGTTCAGGAATGCATTGGCGATGCCCGATGCATTGACCCCTGGTGGTTGAGATGCCGCCGTATTGAGCGCCGAACCGGTGTCCGGCCTTAAACCCAGATTGTGACTGGTCAGGAAAAACTGAACGCCATAGTTCAAATCGTTGTTGAGCGTCACCTCGGCGATCGTCGCATCAATTGCGACCTGCATCTGCGGCCGGTCAATTTGCTGGAGCGCGCGTTCGATAATTCGATAGTTCTCCTGACTGGCGTATATGAGCAGGCTGTTGTTGACGACATCGGGTGTTATCCGCACGCCGGACAGCATCGGTGCGCCGCCGGCCGTACCGGTCCGCGTGTCTGCGGGCGTCCCAATGGAGCCCGCTCCCGCAGGTGAGGTAGCTGCATCGGCGGAGCGCTGATTGGGAGGTGTCATGCCGAGCTGCTGCCGCACGCGGCTGTTGGCGCCCGACGGCGTTCCGAATCCCGACCCGAATTGTCCACCGGAGCCGATCTGATCGCCGCTCGAGGTCGCAACCGCCCCCGAGCCAGGAGCAATTTGATTGACCGGCGATTCAAGACCGCTGCCAGATCCACTGCCGAGAAATATATCGTTGAGAACTTTCGCCATCTGGCGGGCTTCGCCATAGCGAACCCGATAGACCCGCACGCTGGTGCTCGCCGTATTGTCTCCGTTGTCGAGGCGCTTGATCCAGGTTGCCGCGGTTTTCAGGAGCTGGGGTTTGCGAGCAACCACGAGAATGGAGTTCATGCGTACGATCGACTGGAATTTGACGAGATTCTGCCCAAGACCGCCCTCGCCAGAATCCACGATCTTTTCGAGTTCTGCGATGATCGGCTCCGGGGTGCTGTTGCGTACCGGAAAAATCCCAACCGATTGGCCCTGCATCCACTCAGCATCAAAGCTGAGAACGGTTTCGATCGCCGCACGGCGTTCGGCGCCGCTGCCTTGAATGAGGAGCATGTTTCGCGCTGCATCGGCCCGGATCGTGCCAGGCTTGGTCGCGAAACTGTCGAGCAGTTTGATCAAGGTTGGCGCGGAGACGTATTGGAGAGGAACGACCGAAACGCCGTAGCCCGGCTCGGCCCGCGCCGGGTCGCTATCGACATTGCCCGAGCCTATGGCATCGCCGAGAGGGACAATCCGGTAACCCGCGGTCTCCCGCACCAGAACGACATTGCTGACGCGTAAGGCGTTCTCGAGCACGAACAATATGTCTGCTTTCGGAACGGGCCGTCCCGAGGCCAGGCTGATCGTGCCCTGAACGCGTGGATCGATCGTGTATCCGACGCCTAGAATGTCTCCGAGAACGACCTTCGCGACGTTTGTGACAGGCGTGTTTTCGAAGTTGAGTTCGTAGCCCTCGCCACCTTCGGCCGCTCTTGTCGCCCCTCGCGTATCGCTGGCCGCAAGCGCGGTAACGGCATCGCTGGTGTAGACAGCCGGCCGCCGTCGATCCTGCGCGTTCGCATTTGGTTCCTGCGCGACAGGGGAGCGCGGCAGCAGGTCTACCGACCGGACCCGGTCAAAAACGTCAGGAGGATAGCTTTCAGTGTCATTGAGGGTGACGAGGTTGCAGGCGGCAAGACACACGCCACTGAATGCAAAGGCAGCAACAATTAACATGCTGCGCGCGGATAAAAGCCCGCGCGGTGGTTTACCGACCCGTACCACGTAACTCCACCATTGTTGCAGACGCACGGGACCATCCCGCGAAGAGCGGGATGCTGTAGCGGGATGAAGAGGAGTAACGGAGTTATGTGACAGATTTATAGAGCCCGAATCAGAGCACAGGTCACGTTACGGGATGTACGCCGGTCGAGCTTGGACCTGGCCGCTATGGCTTATGCCCATTCCGACAAGGGGTTTGAAGGACCAGTGTGCCGCGGCCGATGTCGGCGCTGACATGACTTTCAAAACTGCGACATGAAATCGGCATTGAAAAAATCTGTGAGAAGAAAACGAGAAAATTATTCCACCGACGCGAACGCAATTTTCAAGCGCGATCTGCGTATCGCAATACCCGACTAGGCTTTAAACGACATCTACAATGCCTACGACGCGAACGTCGTTAAAGTAATTGCTCGACTTATAAAACAAAATTCATTTGTCGACGTATAATAAAAAGTAGTGGGTACGAGTTTACGCGTCATGCACACGTTGCATCACTGTTACACGCCGAAACTACGTTCGCTCCCGTCGCCATCTGTCGGCGTCTCGGCCTCGCAATATCCCGCGCGGTCGACATCCATTCCCACCATTCTCGTGTCTCGGGGAGCGAACACAATGAAGCGCAGTCTTAAATTCAGCTGTCTTGCCGCGACTTTCCTGGTTGCAACGGCCGGTGCCATGGCGGACGACCGTGACGATGGTCACGTTCACACCGCGACGCCGATCAAGCATCTGGTCGTGATATTCCAGGAGAATGTCTCATACGACCACTATTTTGGTACGTATCCGCACGCAGAGAATCATCCGGGCGAAACCCCGTTCCTGGCGTCTCCGCACACGCCCCCGAACAACAATCTGCTGACGCCGCTTAATCCGGACAATCATTTTGCCCCGGTCACGGGAATCGATCTCATCCACAATAACCCGAACGGCCCGACCGGCAGCGGCGCTACGCTAAACGGTGCCGGCGCCTCGAACCCATTCCGCCTTTCGCCCGCGCAAGCGCTGACGTCGGATCAGGGACATAACGAGAGCCCTGAAGAAAGTGCCTATGACAACGGCAAAATGGATCTGTTTCCGAAGTTTGTTGGAACGGCGGCGCCGCCACCGGGCGGGCTGCCGAATCCCAAGGCACTCGTGATGGGCTATTTCGACGGCAACACCGTCACCGCCTTGTGGAATTATGCGCAGCATTTCTCGCTGAACGATAACAACTATACGACGCAGTTTGGTCCATCGACTCCGGGCGCCCTCAATCTGATTTCAGGGCAGACCAGCGGTGTTGACGCGACGTTCAATGTGCTTGGTCCAACGGGCAATCTGCTCCACTCGACGCACGAAGCATTCAGCGATGCGGCACACACGCCGAGCGCAATCACCGAAATCGGCGACGGCGATCCGCTGCTCGACGTTTGCTCCAACGCGGCAATCGATCAAGTCACCATGCATGGCAAGAATATCGGTGACCTGCTCAACGCCAAGGGAGTTACCTGGGGCTCGTTCATGGGCGGGTTCGACCTAGGTGTCGTCAATGCCAACGGAACGACAGGTTGCGCGCGCCTCACCAATCCGACAGTTGCGATAACTCCGGTCGGTACGCCACTGTCGCCGTCGGTCGACTACATCCCGCACCACGCGTGGTTCCAGTATTACGCGTCGACGCGCAATCCCACTCACGCACGTCCGAGTTCTGTGGCGGCGATTGGTCACAGCCTGATTCCGCACACGCATACACTGGATCCGGCGAACCATCAGTATGACCTCAACGATTTCTTTGCTGCGCTGAAGGCCGACAATCTGCCGGCCGTGAGCTTCGTGAAGGCACCCGCCTTCCAAGATGGCCATGCAGGCTATTCCGATCCGATCGACGAGCAGAATTTCCTCGTCCACGTGATCAATACCCTGCAAAAGAGCAACGAATGGTCGGAGACCGCCGTGGTTGTCCTCTATGACGATTCCGACGGCTGGTACGACCATCAGATGCCGCCGGTTGTGAACCCCTCGTTCAATCCGACCGTGGACACGCTGAACGGTCCCGGCCTCTGCAACAACGGGGTGCAACAAGGCCACCCGACCCCGGCTTCACCACTCAACGGCGCCTTTGGCCAGCCCGCGTGGGGCCGCTGCGGCTACGGCACCCGCATGCCATTGCTGGTGGTCTCGCCATTCGCGAAGAAGAACCACGTCGACCATACGTTGACCGACCAGACTTCGGTGCTGCGGTTTGTCGAAGATAACTGGCTCAACGGCGAGCGCATCCAGCCGGGCGCATCGTTCGACACGATCGCAGGTCCTCTCGACAACATGTTCGACTTCCGCAAGCAGGACGAACAGCCACGCAAGGTATTCCTCGACGAAGCAACGGGCGCAGTCGTCAAGATTGTCGCCTCACATGACGACGATGACCACGATCACGATCGCGATGACCGACACTAGACGAACGAGCTGAAGAGTCTCACCCGCACCGCGACTCGCATACGAGCACGGTGCGGGCGGGCCAAACACTGTCCGCACGCGGATCTCCGCGCTGCGGGCAGTGACGTTTGTTGAAGAGGATGGCGTTCACAATGGTTACGCGCGCGGCAGAGTTCGTAGACTATCTGCACGGAAAGAATCACATTCCGCGCGATGTGGACGCGCACGCCGATGCCCTGGTTGCAGATGGGCAAAGCGAGCTGCGAAAATTATGGGAACGGACTGAACTTCCGGCAAACGAATTTGCCGATGAGGTGGCAGCATTTTATCGGCTGCCGCGTGTGCATCTGCCGCAATTGCTGTCCGCTGCCGCGCTCGTGCAAAGCTTTTCCCGCCGTTTCTTGCGCGAAACGGAAGCTTTTCCATATCGCGACGAGCAGGGCGGCCTGCGCCTTGCCATTGCCGATCCAACAGATACGGCCTGCGTTCGTGCCGCCGAAATCGTGCTTGGGGGCTCGGTGGCGGTCGAAGTCGCATCGTTTGAGGATATTGCGACCGCGCTCACGGAAAAAATCGGCGGTGATGACACGTCGCTGGCCGGTCCCGACGGCGAAGGGCCATTCGGCCGCGCCGACGATGATATCGACAGCCTGCGCGATCTTGCGAGCGGTGCCCCGGTCGTGCGCGCGGTTAACGATCTCCTGGAGAAGGCACTGGAATTGCGCGCGAGTGACATTCACATCGAGCCATTCCGTGCCGCGCTGGTGGTACGCATGCGGATCGACGGGCTGTTGCGAGCCGTGTCGACCCCCACCGGAGTGCCGGCGCAGGCGGTGATTTCGCGCATCAAGATATTGGCCGGCCTCAATATCGCTGAGCGGCGTCTGCCGCAGGATGGGGCGGCGCGGCTTCGTGTTGCAAGAACGGATCTCGACATCCGCGTTGCCATTATGCCGACGCAGCACGGCGAATTGGCCGTGATCCGTTTGCTGCCGAAAGACCGTGGCCTGCTTACGATCGACAAACTCGGTCTGTCCAGCGCCGACGACGGCAAGCTTGCCCGGTTGTTGCAGCTGCCGCATGGGATGATTGTCGTGACCGGGCCAACGGGCAGCGGGAAGACCACGACACTTGCGACCATCCTTTCGATTCTCAACGAATCAACGCGCAAGATCCTCACCATCGAGGATCCGGTCGAATACGAAATCCAGGGCGTGAACCAGTCCCAGGTGAAGCCTTCGATCGGGCTGACCTTTGCGAGCGCCTTGCGGGCCTTCGTGCGGCAAGACCCCGATGTGATCATGGTGGGCGAGATCCGCGACGCGGAAACGGCGCATATTGCCATTCACGCTGCACTCACAGGTCATCTGGTTCTCACGACACTCCATACCGAAACTGCCGCAGCCGCAGTGCCGCGTCTGCTTGATCTCGGTGTTGAAAGTTTCCTGCTCAAGTCGACGTTGCGCGCCGTTATTGCGCAGCGCCTGGTGCGCCAGCTTTGTGACCGGTGCAAACCTTCGCGGAAACTCACCGCGGCTGATCTCGCCGCCGATCCACGTTACGTGGCGCTTGGTTTTAAGCCGGGCGAGATCTTGCACGACCCGAAGGGCTGCGAACGGTGCGGCGGCACCGGTTACCGTGGCCGCGTTGGCGTGTTCGAGGTGCTGGAGATGACCGAAGACGTACGCCATCTCGTTTGGACGGACAGCGATTCATCGACCATCGACAAGGCAGCCATGACGGCTGGCATGACAACGATGATCGATGACGGCATCGCGAAGTGCCGGGCCGGCATAACCTCGCCCGCCGAAGTTCTGCGTGTTGCAACGATCCGGTGATGCGATGCCGAACTACCAATATCGCGCATTGACTCAAAACGGCGAGGTCGTCAGCGGCTCAATTTCGGCGGCGTCGGCGGCCGAAGTCGCGCGGCGTATCGAATATCTCGGTCTCGTCCCAATTGAAGCGATCGTGGAGCATGGCGCGACCATTTCGCGCATGACCTTGGCATTCCTCAGCCGTCCGGGTCCCGAGGATGTTACCGTGTTTACGCGTGATCTCGCATTGCTGCTGCGGGCCGGCGCCCGTCTTCATGATGCGCTCGATCTGCTCGCCACCGATATGGATATCGGGCGATTGCGGCCCACCGTAGGGAAAATCAAGGCCGCGGTGCTTACGGGCGAAAGCTTCGCTGATGCGATCGCACGGAATTCCGCGCTGTTTTCGCCAATGTATGTTGCGCTGGTGCGGGTTGGGGAGGCCTCCGGGACGCTCGATCACATCCTGGAACTGCTCGCCAACGAACGGACGCGCGCTGGCGCCATGCGGCGCAAGCTGCTCGATGCGTTGCAGTACCCGGCCTTTGTCTTGGCGGCCGCCTGCTGCGTGCTGATATTTTTCCTGCTCTTCGTCTTGCCGCAATTTTCAGCGGTGCTTCGGGATTTCAACGCCAAGCTTGACCCTGTCGTCAGCGTATTTCTCAATCTGTCGGATACGTTGCACGCGCACACGACCGAATTTGGCGCAGGCTCGGCGCTGATCCTGATCGCGCTGTGGCTCCTGTTGCGGCGAGGTTCGGTGCGCGCCGCGCTCGTCGGCCAGTTCTCACGGGTGCCGTTCGTTCGCTCGGTCTTCAACTACTATCGCTCGGCCCTGTTCTGCAGAAATCTTGGAATTCTCCTGGGCAGCGGCGTCAACCTGACCGCCACGCTTCGGATCCTGGTCGACATGATGGCCACGACCGGGAGCGTCGCCGTCTGGGCGGCAACGGCCGATCGTGTGCGCCACGGCGGGAAACTTTCGGAAGCGCTGGCCGCAACCTCGATATTGCCGCCAATGGCAACGCGCATGTTGCGCCTGGGCGAGGAGACAGGACAGCTCGGCGCGCTGGCCGGGCGTGTCGCCGATTTCTACGAAGCCAAGCTACAGCGCAGCCTCGACCGCATTGTCGGCATCGCGGGGCCGGCCGCGATCATTGTCATCAGTGTCGTCGTTGGCGGGCTCATCGTGTCGGTGATGACGGCGCTGTTATCGGTCAGTCAGGTCGTCGGGTAACCATAGGAGGTGCTCCATGGAACAAGGCACATTAGCTCTCGCGCGCAAGCAAAGCCGACGTTCCCGCAGGCGCGGTGAACGCGGTTTCACGTTGGTCGAGATTCTGGTCGTCATCACGATCATCGGTCTCATCATGGCGCTCGTCGGACCACGCGTCCTCAACTATTTGAGCGAGTCGAAGGTCAAGACCGCCAGAATCCAAATCCAGAGTCTCGGCAGCGCGCTCGATCTCTTCTATCTCGACGCCGGACGCTATCCGTCGAGCGCCGAAGGACTGGCTGCGCTGGTGCAGCCGGTTGGCGGTGTCGCGACCTGGAATGGCCCTTATCTCAAAGGTGGAAACGTGCCGCTGGATCCTTGGGGAAAAGCATATGCGTACCGATCTCCGGGCGAACACGGCGCCTACGACGTTATCTCCCTCGGCTCTGATGGACAGGAAGGCGGAAGTGGAACGGCGGCTGATATTGCGAGCTGGTCGCCGTGATGGCGACAGTGCGCGGGATGGCTTTACCTTGCTCGAGATCGTCTGCGTTCTTGCCATTATCGCGCTTCTGGCGGCCATCCTTCTGCCGAGGATACCTGTCGGCACGTCGCGGCCGCGGCTGGAAGCCTATGCGATCGAGACCGCCGCGCTGCTCTCCGCAGATCGGAACGCGGCGATACGCCGGCACATGCAGATTTCCACCGATGTCAACGCATCGGCGCGTTCGGTGCGCTCGGCGGCAACCGGACGCACGGTGCGCGTTCCGTCCGACGTCGTTTTCGACGCGGTATTGCCGAGGCTTTGCAACAATCGTCCGTCGTTTTCGACCATCAGCTTTCTGCCATCCGGAATGTCGTGCGGTGGATCGATCGTATTCACACGCCTGGGGGCGAGCTACGAAATCCGCGTTAACTGGTTGACGGGAGGCGTTGAAGTTGTCCCACGTCGCGCAACCTAGCCGATCCCGTGAAGCGGGCTTCACGATTATCGAGGCGCTCGTGGCGCTCGCTATTGTTTCGGGTGCGCTTGCGGCGATCGGCGGGCTGATTGCAGTATCGGCACGTGGGACCCGTGCTCTCGAACAGCATGTTGCCTTGGTCGAGACAGCGCGCGCTGTTGAATCGGGATTGCCGAAGCGCGACCAGATCGCTCTCGGCGATTTCTCCGGCGTCCTTGCCGGTCATCCATGGCGCGTTGACGTTCTGCCGTTCAGCATGGGAGGCATCGACCCCGATTTACCGTCACCATGGGTACCGCAGACGGTGGTCGTCACAGTTCGTTCACCAACCGGTGCTGCCTTTCAGCTCGCTACCGTGCGTCTTCGTCGGAGGGCCAAGGAATGATCCGGGCTCGCTTGCGACGATCACGGGCGGCTGGCTTCACGCTGGTGGAGGCTCTGGTCGCGACGGTGTTGATGGGCATGATCCTGGCGGCGCTGGCGACCGTGACCGCGCAATGGCTTCCCAACTGGAATCGCGGCTTTGTGCGCGTGCAACGCACCGAGCTGCTGGCCATTGCCATCGAGCGGCTCGCGGCCGATTTTGCGGCGGCGGAGTTCGTCCCGCCGAACCGCAAGACCGATCACCCGTTGTTTGAAGGTACGGAGCTGTCCGCTACCTTTGTGCGCTCGGCCATCGGACCGAATACCCGGTCCGGCCTCGAGGTTGTGCGAATTTCAGAATCGGCGGATCGGCAAGGACCAATCGTGGTCAGGTCGAAGGCGGCTTTCGCGCCCGGTCCCGGCTCGATCGACCAGATTTTCTTCAGCGACCCGGTCGTGTTGTTGCGCGCGCCCTATCGGATTTCGTTAGCCTATGCGGACAAAGATGGCGTCTGGACGGGCAGCTGGCACGACGCCGCCACGCTGCCAACGGCGGTGCGCCTGAGCATTCGCGATGCCGCTACCGACCGCGTCTTGCCGATTTCTACCGTTGCCGTGGTTCATACCAATCTGCCGGCAGACTGCGCGACTTCAGTGGACGATTGCGACGAGCCCGGGAAAAAAAAGAAAAATGATCCGCAATCTCAATCGGGTGGTGGCGAATGAGGGCTGGGCAACGAGCGCAGGATCTCGGCCGTGGCCGCGACGGTTTCATCGTGGTCGCGGCGTTGTGGATTTTGGGCGCGCTCGCCGCATTGGCGTCCATCTACTCGGTTTATGTCGCCAATGCCGCGACCTCGGTCGCCGTGAACGACGATGCCCTTCGTGCAGAAGCGGTGGTCACGGCCGCGCTTGAGCTGACGGCCTATCAGGTGACGGCGGCGCCCCCGAAAGACCGGCTGTCGCGTGGCCGGTTCGAATTCCGGATGAACGGAGCCAACGCCGCGGTGGAATTCTGTTCGGAGGCCGCGCGCGTCGATCTCAACAAGGCGTCGAAGGACTTGCTGGCCGGTCTGTTCGGCGCGCTTGGCGCCAGTTCAAATGATGCAGAAGAATATGCGGATCGGATCGTTGGCTGGCGCTCGCCCCCACCTGCTGATTCGCAAGACCCAGAAGGGTCGTTGTATCGGGCCGCGGGCCTGAATTACGGCCCGCGCGGCGCGCCGTTCACCCATGCCGCCGAGCTCGCGCTCGTGCTTGGCGTGCCGCCGGCCATGGCCGAGCGGGCAATGCCTTATGTCACTGTCTTCAGCGGACGGCCGGAAATCAATATTCGTGATGCGGCACCGGAAGTCATAGCCGCGCTGCCCGGAATGACGCCCGAACAACTCAATGCGGTACTCAGCGATCGTCAATCTCTCATGGAGCGGTCGTCAGCAACGACCCCGGGCGCGGCGATGACGATGGTCACGACCGAAGGCAGTAAAGCGATGCGCGTGACCGTGAGCATGATGTTCGACAACGGCCGTGCCATTGGCGCTGAAGCGGTCATCCTGATCGACGGCCGCAATGACCCCTACCGCGTGCTGGCGTGGCGAAGCGACGCCGACATGCAATCAACGGTGCGGACCATCGGGCGAGGGCGATCATGAACCTGAGTGATGTCGGCGACACGTTCCGGATCTGGATGGACAGTGTTGCTGCAACATTGAGCGGCGGTATTGCCTCCGTCCGTCGTTCCCACAGGGTCCGGATCACGGAAGAAGACGCAGACACGTTTAAGGTAGATCTGATGCCGGGCGACAAGGACGCCCAAACCTCCGCCGGGCGTATTCGGATCGCTGACGGTGCCATTGTTGGTCCGCTGCCTCATCAGCTCGGCGAGGCGCTTCAAGGCAGCCGAATAGACCTGATTTTGCGGTCGAATCGCTTTATCTTCCGGCCGCTTGATCTGCCGAAACGCGCCGGTGAATTCCTTGAGGGGATCGTTCGTTCACAGATCGATCGTCTGACACCGTGGAGCGCGGCGGACGCGGTCTTTGGCTGGACGCCGCCTCACGAAGCCGCAAAAGACCGAATTGAATTGACCGTTGTAGCGACGGCACGCGCCCGTGTTGCGCCCTACGTGCAGCCGCTCGTCGATGCCGGTGCGGCATCAATCAGCGTTTCGACTTTTCCCAGTGTTGACGGGGATAACGCCGTTCCGGTTGGGATTCTACAGCAGAGCGGCGCAAGCGCGCTCGACACCGACCGCATCCGCCGCGGGTTGACGGCCGTTCTGGTGGCGGCGGCACTGTTGATGGCGCTCGCGATGGCGGCCGGCCAGATTGCCGGCGCTGCCCTAGATGCACAGAAGATTGACGTCTTGCACCGCGTCGCGGAACGCCGCGCTGCGATTCTTCGCAATGGCTCAGCCGGTGCATCCTCGACCCAGGCGTCGCTAGAGCAGCGCAAGCGCGAGACGCCGTCCAGCGTGATTGTGCTTGAGGCGTTGTCGAATATTCTGCCGGATCACACCTATGCGACCGAACTTCGGGTTGAAGGGGACAAGCTGCAAGTGGTCGGCATCACGCACGACGCCCCGTCGCTCATTCGCCTGATCGAGCAATCCCCGCACTTCACGCGCGCGACATTCTTCGCGCCGACGACACGTTCGCCAGGCGATCCGGGCGAACGATTTCACATCGAAGCGCGGATCATGCCGGGATTCGAGGTGCATCGATGAGCGAGCAAAACGCGGTACAGCGTGCTGTCCTGCGCTTTCCCCGGGCCGCCGCAGCCGCCTATGTCGTGCTTCTTCTGCTGTTCATTGCGGGGACCTGGGGCGAAATTGCAGACCTCGTCCACCAACGTGCCGATGTTGCAGCGGCGGACGACATTCTGGGGCGGCTGGAAGGGCGTCGGCCGGCGTCTCCTCACGCCCGAGGTGCGGCCGACGTCGTGCCGTCCGGCTCACCGACGCTGGAGGGGCCAACCGTGACAGTCGCCGGCGCCTCGCTGTTGCAGCGGGTTGCCGGCGCAGTGACCAAAGTTGGCGGGAATATCCTCTCGTCGCAGGTGGAATTGCAGGGAGTGCAGTCGAAGGCGGGGTTTGTCGGCGTCATTGCCAATTGCGAACTCGGCCAACCTGCATTGCAGAAATTGCTTTACGACCTTGAGGCAGGAATGCCGTTCCTCTTTATCGATCAACTGGTCGTGCAGGCGCCGGTCGAGTCTTCGACCAATCAGGAAGGTCGTATGCACATTTTGCTGGCCGTGTCGGGTCAATGGCAGGCAAAATGACGTTATCTATTATACTTCGACGCTTGATCGTCGCGCTTGTCGTGTCGAGCGCCGCGGGCGGTGCGTCCGCGGTGCCGACCTCCCCTACGGACCTTGTGGCGGCCGACACCGCTCCGGGATTGTTGAATTTCGGCGACAATCGTGTGGCCGTGGCGAACCAGGCGCCGGCCGGCAATCCGCTTTGGGCTATTCCACTCAAGGAGTTGTCCGCCACGCGTGACCGGCCGATCTTTTCGCCCTCGCGTCGCCCGCCGACGCCGGCTGTTGCAGCCTCGTCCTACACGCCACCGCCGCAACCGGCAAAACCGGCGGAGCCTGACCGCCCGCAACTGTCACTCGTCGGAACCATCGCCGGTGACAGGGAAGGTTTTGGCATTTTTCTCGATCGCTCCGCGAACACAGTGCTCAGGCTCAAGACCGGCGAGGAGCATAAAGGTTGGGTCCTTCGCAAGGTTCGAAGTCGCGAGACCGTGCTGGAGAAGGGCGACAAAACGGCAACTCTCGCGTTGCCCGTCCTGCCGCGTGTATCGCCAACCCGCACCCCAGATGATGACAAAAATTTGAATTGATCATCGCACTGATCGCATCTGTCATCGCCTCGGATGGCGCGTCGTCAGAATATTTTTATTTTCAAGCTGAGCGTGTGACGTGGCGACGACCGTCGCGCTCCGGCGAAGCATGCTTTAAACGACACGCCGTGCTCACGGTGTGACTGTGCGTTGTCACAACCGCGTCATTCGCCCGCAACAACTTTACAGCCCTATTCGCTCCCGTCGGCGGCAATTGTGCAATTCGTGAATGAAGCGCCGACGATCACAGGAGAGAGCGATGATTTGACTGAGAAAATTTTTGGGTGCTGCCGTCCCTCTGGCACTCGGCGTTGCTTTTGCGACCGGTGCATCGGTTGCCGCGAACGCGACGTGTCAGCTGCAATCACCCGGCGGCGATATCAAACATGTTGTCCACATCGTATTCGACAACGTGCATCTGAGGCGCGACAATCCGAATGTGCCGTCCGACCTTGAGCAGATGCCAAACCTGCTCAATTTCATCCTCAACAACGGCACGATCAGCGGTAATCATCACACGCCGCTGATTTCGCACACCGCGACAGATATTCTCACCGCTCAGACCGGCGTCTACGGAAGCCGCATGGGCATCCCGGTCGCCAACGCCTATGGCTTCTTCCGTCCCGACGGCAGCGTAGGCTTTAGCAGCTCGTTCCTGTACTGGACCGCAGTTGCCGGCGACGGCAAGCCGCAGATGGTCAATGAAAACGGCAAGACCGCGTCCGCGCCATGGGTGGCATTCACGCGCGCCGGCTGCGATGTCGGCGGGTTCTCGGTCGCCAATATCGAGTTCGAGAGCGTTCCGGCCGACGTGAACACCGTGTTCGGAGCAGGCTCGCCGGAAGGCATTGAGGCAAATAATACAAGCACGCCGGCGGCCCGCGACAAGTCCAACGCCGACTTCCTCGGCATCGCGATTCATTGCGCGGTGAACAGCCCGCTTTGCAACAATATCCACGGCAAGGACGATCTGCTGCCTGATGAGCCCGGCGGCTACACGGGCTTCAAGGCGTTGTTCGGCAATTTGCACGTCCAGCCGGTGATCTCGCCAAGCGGCCCGGTGAAAGATCTTGACGGCAATATTATCCAGACCGCGATGGGCAATCCCGGTTTCCCGAACATCTTCAATCCGACGGCCACCCAGTCGCTCGGCTACGCGGCGAAGATGCTGGAAGCGGGCGTTCAGGTCGTTTACGTCTACATCGCCGACGCGCACGACAACCGCAGCGCCCCGGGCACATTCGGCCCCGGCGAAGCGGGCTACGTCGCCCAGCTCAAGCAGTACGACACAGCCTTTGGCCAGTTCTTCGCGCGTCTGGCCGCTGACGGTATCACCAAGGACAACACGCTGTTCGTCGTCGTTCCCGATGAAAACGACCATTTCGTCGGCGGGACGCCGACCCCGGCAAATTGCGACGGCGTCAACGTGCCGTGCACCTACCCGGCGGGCCAGAAGGGCGAAATCACCGCCCTGCTGAACCGGTTGCTGATCACGCAGCGCGGCAACGCGACAACGTTCTCAGGTGCATTCTGACGACGCACCGACCGTCTATATCAACGGCAACCCGGCGCAGACTGACGCGGTGACGCGCACGCTCCAGCACGACATGGACGCGCTGGTCGCGACCAACCCGATGACGGGCAATACGGACAAGCTGTCCAAGCTGCTCGCCGACCAGGCGGAGATGAAGCTTCTCCACATGGTCACATCGAGCCCGGCGCGCACGCCGACCTTCACGATGTTCGGCGACGACAACTACTTCTTCCAGAATGGCAGCGGTACTACGGCTAATGCAGCCTGCGCCGTGCAGTCTGACTGCATCTTTGTGACGTCAAGTTTTGCTTGGAACCACGGTGATTTCCAGAAGGACATCACGCGTACCTGGTTCGGTATAGCGGGACCAGGCGTCCGGCATCTCGGCCGGCACGACGGAGTGTTCTCCGATCACACCGATGTGCGCCCGACCATGTTGGCGCTACTCGGCCTGAAGGACGATTATGTCCATGACGGCCGCGTGCTGGCGGAGTGGCTGGAGTCGCATGCGCTGCCGCAAGGCATCCGCAATCGCACGGAAGACTTCATCGAGCTTGCCGAGGTGTACAAGCAGCTCAATGCTCCGCTCGGATTGCTCGGCCGCAAGAGCCTGGTCTGGGCCAACCGCTCGGTTACCAGCGACGACGCGACCTACGCGCAATATCTCAGCAAGATCGGGTCGATCACGACCGAGCGTGACGCGCTGGCCGACCAGATCAAGACGGCGCTCAACGGCGCTGCCTTTAACAACCAGCCGGTCACCGAGCGCACTGAGGACGGTCTCGGCCATCGCGCGCGTGCATTGATCGACAAGGTCGAGGATCTTGCCGAGCAGCACCACGACCGCGATCACGACGACCACGATCACCACGAACGCTTCGGCGAGTGATCGCTTTCCAACAGAAAGCCTAGAACAGCGATGGGAACCCGCCGGCCAGAAGCCGGCGGGTTTCTTGTATGGCGCAGACCCGATCTGGTCCGTTAGACCTGCTCCGCGTTGAGATAGGCGAGCCTTGCGCCACAAAAGGCGCAAACCATCCCCAATCCCAATGCCGACAAGCCAGCAATCACATCGACGGTGCCGCCAAGATTGCCGGTCTTGCTCAAGATCCCGCCTGCGGTGGCAGCCACGAAGACCAATGCAATCAGGAAGCGCTGGGCGAGCCGGTAAACCAGTTCGCGTTCACGAGCCGCGGCGATCAGATAGGCGGCGGTGGCCCAGCCACCGACGAAACCCGCGCCGCCGATCGCCCACCAGGCCATTGCCGAGACAAATTGCTGCTTGTTGCCGGTGGCGCTGTCGCGCAGCACCGCGTCAAGGCCGAGCCCAAAAACCGTCAGCAGAATGTGCATGACCAGCGCCGCGAATACACCGCAGGCAATGGCTGCTGCATAGTGGAGTTGGCGGAGGGTATCGGTATCCATCGCGATCATCCGAAACAGGCTGCGGCGGGGTTGGCCGCCGCCGCACCATACCCGATCGCAACGTCGCGCGTGAACTGCGAATTTTAGCGGCCGACTATCGGCGCTCGACCGCCCGTAGATGCGGGCTCAAGCTTTGCGCAGGGGCTGCGCCTGTTTCCCGATCGACGATAAAGCGAGGCCGTGATTTAGCCTCGAAATAAATTTTCCCGACATATTCGCCGATCACCGCAATCGCGAACGTTTGAAACGAAGCGATAAGCAGGAACAGCAGCATGACCGAGGTCCAGCCCTGCACCGTCTGACCTGCCAGCCAGGTGCCAAAGACCCAGAGGCTCATCGCCATGAAAACGACGAATAATATAATCCCCATCAGGGCGATCATGCGGATCGGCCGCACCGATAGTGAGGTGATCCCGTTTATGGCAAGTGCGACCATTTTTGCGAGCGTGTACTTGGTCTCGCCATGTAGTCGCGGAAGCCGGTCGAACTTGACTGTCGCGGTCCTGAAGCCGAGTTGAACGACGAGCCCGCGAAGGAATATGTGAGTTTCACCGTAGAGCGAAAGCGCACGTAGCGCACGATCGCCCATCAGGCGGAAGTCGGCGTGGTGCGGGATGATATCGGCGCCAAGCCAATTGAGTGTGCGATAGTAGAGATCGGCAGTACCGCGTTTAAACCAGCTGTCCGTGGCTCGTCCGTCGCGCACGGCGAAAACAATCTCGGCGCCGTTGCTGAAATGCTCGATCATTCTTGCGACGACTGAAATGTCGTCCTGCAAGTCAGCGTCGAGGGAGATGACCGCGTCGGCTTTGCCGATCTGACCGAGCAGGCCGGCCAGCAGCGCGTTTTGGTGTCCGACATTGCGCGACAACTTAAGGCCACGAATGCGTTTCGCGTTCGTTTGCGATGCGGCCTCGATCAAACTCCACGTGCGGTCGGTGCTGCCATCATCCACTAGGACGATATAGCTTTTGGATGAGACGGCCTTGGATTTTTCCAGCTTGTCCAGATCGGCAACGAGACGCGCAAGCGTGTGCTGAAGACCTGCCTGTTCATTATAGCAGGGGATGACAAACGCGACGGTGGGTGGTTTGGCGGCGTTCATGTTCAAATTTCAGTCGCTTGCGTCCGCAATATATTTCTGGCGTCGCGCGACCAGGAATGGCGGTTCCAGACCTCATGAACCGATGTCGCACGGCCGCGTTGGTCAGCAGTATGCCCGGCCAACGTTTACAAAGGTTTTACTGGCGTAAATACAGTCCCTTAGGGCCTGGAATCAGGCCGTTCCGCATTCCGGGGCACAGGGATTGATTGTATTGTCGAGGCGTCCTAATCCTCAACGGACGAGGGTTTAGAACGATAAAATGGTGGAGGAAACTTTGCGCTCCGAACGTGGTCCGGTCGCGCAGCTCGTTCATAGTCTCGTGCGGAAGCGCGATTTCTATGCGGGCGGGCTGGTCATTCTCTTCGGCCTGGTTATGGCGCTGAAGGGACCGAGCTATCGGCTCGGCACCTTGATGCACATGGGGCCAGGCTTTTTGCCGACAGCGCTCGGTATCATTTTGATCTTTCTTGGGCTTCTCATTATGGGAACCGCATTGGTGACGCCTGAGGGCGAGGACGAGCGCATCCTGCCTGAGCACCCCGAGTGGTTCGGCTGGGCCTGTATTCTTGCCGGACCCCTGTGCTTCATCTTGTTCGGAAGTTACTTCGGCCTGATTCCGGGCATTTTCGCTTGCGTCTTTGTGTCCTCTCTCGGTGATCGTACGGCGACGCTAAAAAGTTCAATCGTATTGGCGACGGTAGTGACTATTTTCGGCGTTGGGTTGTTTTCATATCTGCTGCAGGTGCCGATGCCGCTGCTGACGTGGAGAGGCCTGTGATTGAAACCGCACTGACCGATCTCTGGTACGGGTTCGGCGTCGCGCTGCAGCCCCATAACCTGATGTGGTGCTTTATCGGCGTGCTCGTCGGCAACATGGTCGGCGTGTTGCCGGGCATGGGCCCGCTGGCGACCATTTCGATCCTGCTGCCGCTCACATTTGGCATTAAACCGGTGGGAGCGATCCTGATGCTCGCCGGCGTGATGTACGGCGCGCAATACGGCGGGGCAATCTGCTCGATCCTGCTCAATTTGCCATGTCATCCACCGCACGCGGTCACCTGCCTCGACGGCTTTCCCATGACCAAGCAGGGCAGGGGCGGTGTGGCGCTCGGCCTGACCGTGATGGCGTCATTCGTCGGCGCCTCGTGGGGCATCACGGAAATGATCTTCCTGTCGCCGATCCTGGTGCGCGTGGCGCTGCAATTCGGTCCGGCTGAAATATGTTCGTTAATGCTGCTCGGCCTGTTGGCCGGCTCGACGCTGGCGCGCGGATCGCCGATTAAGGGCGTTGCGATGACAGTGCTCGGGCTGATGCTCGGCATCGTTGGCACCGATCTTGAGACCGGCGCCGAGCGCTTCACATTTGGGATGACCCATCTCGATGACGGCATCGAGTTGGTCGCACTTGCGCTTGGCTTGTTCGGCATCGCCGAGTTCATGAACAGTGTCAACCAGGTGTCGCAGATCAATACTGCCTATACGAATGTCCGCCTGCGCGACATGCGTCCGAGCAAGAAGGAGATTAAGCAGGCGATCGCGCCGATGTTCCGCGGCACTTTGGTCGGCAGCCTGTGCGCGCTGATACCGGGCACGGGTCCAACCATTGCGTCGTTCGTCGCCTACGCAACGGAAAAGAAAATTTCGAAACATCCCGAGAAGTTCGGCACAGGCCTGATCGAAGGCGTGATTGCACCTGAGGCCTCGACCCATTCGTCGGTGCAGGGCGATTTCATTCCAACCATGAGTCTCGGCATTCCGGGCGACGCCGTAATGGCGCTATTGCTCGGCGCGCTGATGATTCAGGGGATCGTGCCCGGCCCGCAGCTGATCAAGGAGCATCCGGATATTTTCTGGGGCCTCGTCGCCAGTTTCTGGATCGGCAACATCATGCTCGTTCTGCTGAACGTGCCGCTGATCGGCGTTTGGGTGAAGCTGCTGACGATCCCATACAAATACCTCTACCCGAGTGCACTCTTCTTCGTCAGCATCGGCGTCTACGCCGCCAACAACGACATGTTCCAGGTCGGCGAAACCGTTGCCATCGGCATTCTGGGGTATGTGCTGCTGCGGCTCGGCTTCCATCCGGCGCCGATCCTGCTCGGCTTTGTGCTCGGGCCTCGCTTTGAGGAGAACTTCCGCCGCGCCATGCTGATTTCGCGGGGTGACATCGGCGTATTCGTGGAGCGGCCGATCAGCGCGGTATTCATTTTCCTGTGCGCCTTGCTGATCGGGCTGCAGATCTATGTCCGCCTGCGCGGCCCCAAAGCGCCTATCGAGATACCAAGCGTGCTGGAAGGCGCCGAATAGCGGCCTAAATCCCCGCCAACTCGCGCATGATCCGGTAAAGCCGGGCTTGGCCCTCGAAGCCGATGCCCGGCCGGTCGGAGAGCGATATCTTGCCATTTTCAATGCGTGCGTCATCGGCAAAGCCGCCGAAATCGCCGAACACACCGGGATAGGATTCGGCGCCGCCGAGGCCAAAGCCCGCCGCTATCGCGAGCGACATCTGGTTGCCGCCATGGGGAAACATGCAGGCGCGTGGCCAACCATGATGCGCGAGCATCTCCAGCGTGCGGGCATATTGCACGATGCCATAAGCCTGCGGCGGATCGATCTGAATAACGTCGTTGCGCTCAGGCCTTAGTCCGCCGAAACGGACGAGATTTTCGACGTCTTGGGTCGAAAACAAGTTTTCGCCAGTCGAGAGCGGCGGCCGGTAAACCGCGGCAATCTCAGCGAGTAGCGCGAAGTCGAGTGGATCACACGGCTCCTCGAACCAGCGTAAGCCGAATGGCTCCAGCCCGCGCGCGTAGGCGAGCGCTGCCGTGCGATCAAATTTCGAATTGGCGTCGACCGCGAGCATCGTGTCCGACGGCAGGATTGATTTCACTGCCTCGACACGCGCGAGATCCTGGTCGAGGGGCATCCCACCGACCTTCATCTTCACCATCGTGTAGCCGGCATCGAGATGGCCGCGCATCTCGTTTTGCAGGTCCTTGGTTGTCTTACCCGGCGCGTACCAGCCGCCGCCGACGTAGCAGAAAACCTTGTCGGGGAATTTCCTGCCATTGAAGCGTTCGGAAAGTACGCGATACAGCGGCTTGTCGGCGATCTTGGCGATGGCGTCCCAGATAGCGACTTCAATAGTCCCGATTCCGACGGAACGTTCGCTATGACCGCCGGATTTCTCGTTCTGCATCATCACGGCAAGAATTTTTTCCGGCGCGAAATTGCCGGAGCCGTCAAGCAAGGAGTCGGGCTTCGCCTTGAGGACACGTGGAATAAAACGCGCCCGCATCTGTGCGCCGCAGGCGTAGCGGCCGGTAGAATTGAACGCAAAGCCGCATACCGGCTTGCCGGCGCGCACGACATTGGTGATCACGGCGACCACCGAAGTCGTCATCTCGGAAAAGTCGATGCTCGAATTGGCGAGCGTCGACTTGAGCGGGACTGCCGTCTCGCGGATATCGACGATGCGCATCTATGGTTCTGTGCCTCTCAACTGTCATGCGCGGGCTTGACCCGCGCATCCCGATTAGGGACGCACTGTGCCTTACTAAGCGAGATGGCCGGGACAAGCCCGGCCATGACGTTTAGAGGGTCGTCCATCTTCTCACTGGATTTGCGGGATCTTTGCGTCCTTGATCACTTTGGCCCACTTCTCGACTTCCGCTTTGATGTAAGCGGCGAACTCGGCTGACGAGCCGCCAACCGGTTCGAAGCCGAGCGGCGCCATTTTAGCCTTCATGTCGGGGTTCGTGACGATTGCCGCAATTTCCTTTTGCAGGAGGGCGACAATCTCATTAGGTGTTCCTTTTGGCGCGAAAACGCCTTGCATGGTTTCGGAATCTTGCCCGGTGATCCCTGCTTCCGCCAATGTCGGGACATCGGGCAACGCCGTGGAGCGCTTCTTGGTCGTCACCGCCAACGCGCGCAGTTTGCCGGTGAGAACAAGTTGCGTGGTCGGCGTCATCGCGACGAACGATGCCGGCACTTCGTTGGCCAGCACGGCCTGTGCTGCCGGACCGCCGCCTTTGTAGGGAGCAATGGCAAAATCCAGGTTGTAGGTGACCTTGAACAGGTCGCTTGCGAGATCCGGCGTGGTGCCGAGGCCGGGTGAAGCGAACGTGAACTTGTTCGGATTGGCCTTGATGACCTCGATCAATTCCTTCGCCGTCTTGGCCTGCACCGAAGGATGAACGATCAGGATATTCGGGGTGATTGCGGCCAGGATGATCGGGACGAAATCCTTGTAAGGGTCATAAGGACAATTCTTGTAAAGGCTCGGGTTGACCACATAGCTCGAGGACGCGATCAGGATGGTGTAACCGTCTCCTGCCGAGCGTGCGACGTTGACAGTGCCGAGGTTTCCGCCGGCCCCGCCAATATTCTCTATAAAGAACTGCTGATGGAGCTTTTCCGACAGTTTTTGTGCAATCAACCGGGCCATCACGTCGGTCGGACCGCCGGCTGCGAACGGCACCACGATCTTGACCGGGTGCTCGGGGTAACCTGCGGCCCCAACAGGCTTGGTACCGGCGACTGCCGCAAAGAGGGCCGCACCGACGGTCAGGCCCTTTACGCACACGCGCATGAACTCCTCCCAATTTTTTGGCATCCTCATCGTCCCAATTTTTCAGCATCGTAACATTGCGCCGGACGAGCGCCAGTAGGGCTTGCATCGCCCGCGTGCACAGGCTGTATTCCCGCGGCCCCCGCCTTCCCCTTTTCGTCAGAGGAAATTCAATGCCGGCTCGAAAGATCACCCGTCAGGACATGCGCGACGCCGCCGAGAAATACAAAAACTGGGGTAAATGGGGCCCCAATGACGAGGTTGGCACGCTTAACTACACGACGCCAGAGGACATTGTTGCCGCGACGCGCCTCGTCAAGAAAGGGCAAAGTGATTTCACTTGCGCTTAATTTCGATCACACCGGCCCGCAGGGTGCGAAAAGCAAGTATCCGGCCATGGGGCGCACCAACCCGATCCACAGCATGCTTCGTACCGGTACCGACGCCTATTCCGGCGTGCTCGACAAGCGCGGCATCCGTGCCGCCGATGACATGGTGACCATGCCGCTCCAGTGTGGCACGCAATGGGACGGCCTCGGTCACGTGTTTTATGAGAATTATATGTGGAACGGTTATGATTGCCGCGAAGTCACTTCTGCCGGCGCGCAGAAATGTGGAATCGAGAAGACCAAGAACAGGATGGTGGGGCGGGGCGTCTTTCTCGATGTGGCCCGCTACAAAGGTGTCGAGTCGCTCGAGGACGGTTACGGCATCACGAATGACGATCTTTACAAGACGGCCAATAAGCAAAAGGTCGAGCTCAAGCGCGGCGATTACATCATCGTGCGTACGGGCATGATGGAGCGCTGTCAAAAGGCTGGAAGCTGGGACGGTTATCCCGGCGGCGATGCGCCCGGCTTTGCGTTCGAGACACTCGATTTCGTCAAGGACACCCAGCTTGCCGCGCTCGCGAGCGATACCTGGGGGTGCGAGGTTCGCCCGAACGAGAGCGAAGAGGGTATCAACCAGCCCTGGCACTGGATCACAATTCCCATCATGGGCATGACGATGGGCGAGATTTTCAATCTGAAGGAACTCGCTGACGATTGCGAGGACGATAAGGTCTACGAGTTTTTGTTCGTCGCGCCGGCGATACCTATCACAGGGGCGGTGGGCTCGCCGGTTAATCCGCTGGCGATCAAGTGAACCCTCTCGGCCTCATCCTGAGGAGCCGCCGAAGGCGGCGTCTCGAAGGATGGGGCCGCCCTCGATCCTTCGAGACGCCCTCGCTGCGCTCGGGCTCCTCAGGATGAGGGCGGATGAAAGAATGGAGTCGAGACATGCAGAAGCAATATCCGGTCACTCACACCGAAGCGGAATGGCGCAAGCTGCTCACGCCTGAGCAATACGCGATCATGCGCGAGCACGGCACCGAAATTCCGGGCAGCTGCGCATTGTTGAATGAGAAACGCGCAGGCACCTTTCGCTGCGCGGCTTGCGACCAGCCATTGTTCGTTTCCAAAGTGAAATTCGAGAGCGGAACCGGCTGGCCGAGCTTCAACGATCCGTTGCCCGGCGCGGTCGAAGGCGAGACGGACCGCAGCCACGGCATGGTTCGCGACGAAGTTCACTGCAGCCGCTGCGGTAGCCATCTTGGTCACGTGTTCAACGACGGGCCGCCGCCGACGCATTTGCGCTACTGCATCAACGGTGTCGCGCTTAAATTCGAGCCCGCGTGAGTACAGCATGGTAACAGTCGGACATAACGCCAAACGTCTCGGCGCTGAAGTTCTCGCGGATATGCTGGCGGGCTACGGCGTCACGCATGTCTTCATGGTGCCGGCTGTATTGCGGCGCACGTTTGCCGAAATGGAACGGCGAACGAAAATCGCGCGCGTGCATTGTCACGGCGAGAAATCCGCCGCTTACATGGCGGATGGCTATGCGCGAGCGTCCGGAAGGCCCGGCGTTTGCATGGCGCAGGTTATCGGTGCGCTCAATCTCGCCGCTGGTCTGCGCGATGCGCACCTGGCGCATTCGCCGGTTATTGCAATGACGGGTGGCCGCGACCCCAAGACAAAATTTCGCAAGGTCTACCAGGAAATCGATGACGTGCCGGCATTCGAGCCGGTGACCAAGATGAACGTTACGATCGACGACGTCGCGCGCATACCGGATATGGTGCGGCAGGCGTTTCGTGTCGCGACAACGGGCGCGCCCGGTCCCGTGCACCTGCAATTTCGCGGCAATGAAGGCCAGATAGACGTCGAAGAGGCCGAGATGGAAGCGCTGGTGGAGGCGCAGTTCGCCAGCGTGCCGCCGTTCCGGCCCGAACCGGAAAGCGCACACGTCAAGGCCGCGCTCGAACTGCTGCAGAAGGCTGAGCGTCCGATCATCATTGCCGGCGGCGGCGCACGCGCATCGGGCGCGGGGCGCGAACTGGTCGCGCTTGCCGAAGCGTTGCAAATTCCGGTTGCCACCTCGCTCAACGGCAAGGACATCATTCCGGGCACGCATCCGCTATCCGTCGGTGTCGTGGGAAGTTATTCGCGGGAGAGCGCCAATCGCGCAGTTAATCGGGCCGATCTCGTTTGTTTCATCGGTACCGAGACCGGTGGCATGACCACGCATTTCTGGGCGGTGCCAAAGATCGGCACAGCGGCGATCCAGATCGACATCGAAGCGGAGTCGCTGGGACGCAATTACCCCTTACAGGCGAGTGTCTTGGGCGATGCCAAGAGCGTTCTGGTGCGCATGCTGGGCCAAATCGACAAATCGAGCGCAGCCAAGCGCGAGCCCTGGATCAAGGAAATCTCAGTATTGCGTGGCGACTGGTATGCCAAATACAAGCCGATGCTTGAATCGGACAGCGTGCCGATTCATCCGGCACGCATCTGTGGTGAACTTACGCAACACGTGCCTGATGACGCCATTGTCGTTGTCGATACCGGCCATGCCGGCATGTGGATGGGCGGCATGTACGATTTACGCAAGCCAACCCAGAGCTACATGCGCAGCGCCGGCCATCTGGGCTGGGCATTCCCCGCCGGCATCGGCGCCAAGGCAGCGTGTCCGGAGCGACCGGTAGTGGTTTTCACCGGCGACGCCGGCTTCTGGTATCACATCGCCGAAGTCGAAACGGCGGTGCGCTGGGGCATCAACTCCGTGACTGTCGTGAACAACAACGGCGGCGGCAATCAGTCAAAACGCGGCTTCGACCGCGCCTATGGCGGTGAGCAGACCGCGCAGGCGCGTGAGTTGTGGACCTACAATCCAATGAACTTCGCCAGGCTCGCCGAGGACATGGGCGCACTTGGCATCCGTGTGGAACGACCGGCCGATATCGCGCCCGCGCTGCAACAGGCGCTTGCCGCCAAGCGGCCGGCAGTGATCGATGTGGCGACCGATATCGAGGCGCTCGCTCCAACTGCAGTCGCCTAACGAAAATTAGTTTGAAACACCGCTAAAGCCGGGGTTTTGACAAGCACTAAATCGTCTCAAATTTTGACCCACGTCAAAGTCGGCGACCCCTCATCAAGGTTAGAAATACCTTGCCAGCTCGTTCAAGGCAGAGGAGTGCCGGTGATGAAGTACGTTCGATTACACGTCGACAATAAAGGCGATACTCATTTCGCACAGGCCACACTCGACCTCGACGAAGCCGACTACCGGCCACCGGCTCCATTGGCCTTTGTGTCGCACGTCTATCAAACTGATGGTGTGCAATTCTTGCGGCTACCGTCCGGCTGGGCTGCCGATTCCATTCATCCGCCCAAAAAGCAGTTTCTGATCTGTCTGAAGGGCCATATCGAGGTGACGGCGAGCGACGGCGAGAAGCGCAGCTTCGGTCCCGGCGACAGCGTCTTGATGGAAGACGTCGGCGGCAAGGGCCATCGCACCCGGGTTAAGGGTGCGGACGAGTGCCTCGCCGCGGTTATTCCGATCGACTGAGCTTGTGAACCGCCGCTTTTGGCGCGGTGGCGCAAACTTAGCCTTCTCCAATCTCGCGCAGGATCTCCGCCGTGTGCTGTCCCAGGCGTGGGGCAGGGTGCTCGGAGGCCGCTTTCCAACCGTCGATGACGATCGGTGTGCGCACGCCGGGCATACTGCCGGACTTGGCAGCGTCGCTCGGCAAGGTGAGCTTCATGCCGCGGTGGATGACCTGCGGATCGTTGAAAACCTGTTCGACATCGTTGATCGGACCCGCCGGCACGCCTTGCGCTTCGAGTTTTTCGAGCAGGTCGTCGCGCTTGATGCGCGCGGTGAGCGCAGAGAGCTTTCCGATCAGCACCTCGCGATGCTTGAGGCGGCCGACATTGTCCTTGTATTCGGGATTCTGTGCGAGTTCGGGGGCGCCCAGCACGTTGCAAAATTTGATGTATTGGTTGTCGTTACCGGTGGCGACGATGGCGTAACCATCAGCAGTCGGAAACACCTGGTAAGGGACGATATTCGCATGCGCATTGCCGATGCGCTTGGGCACCTTTCCGGAGACCAAATAGTTGAGCGCCTGGTTCGACAGCACGCCAACGGTAGAGTCGACCAGCGCGGTGTCGACGTAGCAGCCCTTGCCAGTCTTCTGACGCTCGTTTAGCGCGGCGAGGATGCCAACGACCGAATAAACGCCCGTGAAGATGTCCGACATCGGAATGCCGATGCGGGTGGGCTCGCCATCCGGCATGCCGGTCAGATCCATGACGCCGCCCATGCCTTGCGCCATCAGGTCATAGCCGGCCCGTTTGGCGTAGGGGCCGTCCTGTCCGAACCCAGTCACCGAACAATAAATCAGTCGCGGGCATTCGGGCGCGAGGCTTTTGTAGTCCAGTCCGAATTTCGCCAACCCGCCAACCTTAAAGTTTTCGATCAGGACATCGGAGCGCGCCGCAAGCTTGCGCACGATGCGCCGGCCTTCATCGCTCTCGAAGTCCATCTCGATTGAACGCTTGCCGCGATTGGCAGAGTGAAAATAAGCCGACCCGATGTGGTTGCCGTCGGCGCCTTCAACAAACGGGGGGCCCCAGCCACGGGTATCGTCGCCAGTGCCCTTGCGCTCGACCTTGATGACGTCGGCGCCAAGGTCGGCCAGCACCTGTCCGGCCCAGGGTCCGGCAAGGATGCGGGCAAGTTCAAGGACGCGGAGGCCCGCCAATGGCTTCGGCATGTAAAGAAACTCCCCGGAAGATCACGGAATGAATAGCGATGACGGGGGGTTATAAGGACATCGGTGCAGGCTGGCCATAGTGGGAATTATCTTTTAGTCGCATGCGGTTACAGGCAAATTTAACATCGGGCCTATGGCGCTAGGTCGCACCGGCGGTTAATCTGAAACCGGGTGCGGCGAGGGGATTTTGGTTATTGTTCGAAATCGACCAAACGCAGCGGCGTTACCGCTGCCAAAAAAGACCCCATGGAGGAACACACGATGAGGAAAATCTCGACTTTATTCGCCACGGCGGCCGCGGTGATCGCGTTGTCGGCGTCGGCGCACGCACAGATGACGATGAAAGCGTCGCATCAATTTCCGGGCGGCAAAGGCGACGTCCGCGATGACATGGTGCAGATGATCGCGAAGGACGTGAAGGATGCCAATGTCGGTATCGACATTCAGGTTTATCCGGGCGCCTCATTGTTCAAGCCGAACGACCAGTGGAATGCCATGGTCAATGGCCAACTCGATATCACGTTGTTTCCGCTCGACTATGCCAGCGGTAAGGCGCCGGTCTTCAGCGCGACTTTGATGCCTGGTCTTATCCGCAGTCAGGAACGCGCCAAGCGCATCAACAATTCCCAATTCATGAAGGACATACGCGCCGAGATCGAAAAGCGCGGCGTCATCGTTCTATCCGACGCCTGGTTCGCCGGTGGCGTTGCAGCTAAAGGTGGCTGCATCGTTCGTCCCGATGATTTGAAGGGCCGTAAGTTCCGGGCGGCCGGTCCGACCTTCGCTGGCATGTGGGAAACGGCTGGCGCGAGCATCGTCAGCCCGCCGTCGAACGAAATCTATAACGCGTTCCAGAGCGGCGTCGTGAATGGCACCGACACGAGCCTTGGCACCTTCCAGTCGATGCGTCTGTACGAAGTGACCGATTGCCTCACGGCTCCCGGAAACAACGCGCTTTGGTTTATGTACGAGCCAGTGCTGATGTCGAAAAAGAGTTTCGATAAACTCGACAAGAAGCAGCAGGACGCCATGATCGCCGCTGGCAAGAAGGCGCAGGCCTATTATGAAGGCAAGGCCGATGCGGTGAATAAAGACGCGATCAAGGCATTCGAAGACCACAAGGTGAAAGTGGTGACCCTGAGCGATGCCGACTATCAGGCATGGCTCGACGTCGCGAAAAAGAGCTCCTACGCGGAATATTCCAAAAACGTGCCAAACGGTCAGAAGCTGATCGACGAGGCGCTTTCGGTGAAATAGCAGCAATGGCCGGCCGGCGGGAATTTAACCCGCCGGCTGACCTTCAAAGCGTAGTTGCGCCGCATACGTTACGGAATTTCCAATAAATCGGACTGGATAGGCCCATGGATACTTACATTCGGGCTGTAAACTTTCTGTCGCGCGTGGCAGGGGTAACGGCGGCACTACTCATCGCGCTTGCCGTGCTCGTCATTTGCGACATCGTAGTCGAGCGCTTCATTTTGGGTCTGACGACGATCTGGCAGATCGACGTCGTGACATACAGCATCGTCGGAGCGACGTTTGTCGGCAGTTCCTACGTCTTGATGACGCGTGGGCACGTCAACGTCGACATCTTGCCATTGCACTGCGGTCCCCGTGCCCGCTATTGGCTTGCTTTGTTCACCAGCCTTATCGCGATCGCGTTTTGCGTCGTCATTTTTATTCTTTGTACCGCTTATTGGTATGAAGCCTATTCAGAGCGCTGGCTCTCCAACACAGTTTGGCGTGCGCGGCTCTGGATTCCCTATCTCTCGATGCCGGTCGGTCTCGGCCTTCTCGTCCTCCAATATCTGGCGGACCTGCTCTGCCTTGTGACCGGGCGCGCACCGCCGTTCGGTATTAAAGATCAATTGGCTGCCGAGGACGTGGCGCGCGCGCAGGCGCAGGAAGCGTTGGGAGGCGCGCCGTGAGCCCGACCACGCAAGGAACGCTCGTCCTCATTGTCACGTTGTTCATGCTTGTATCGGGGATACCAGTCGCATTTGGGCTCGGCGCGATCGCCATTTCCTTCCTGGTGTTCTTTCAGGGATTTGATGCGCTGCATGTCGTCGCAGAGACGTTCTGGTCCGGGCTCGATGAATTCACGCTCGTTGCTATCCCGATGTTTGTCATGATGGGCGCGGCGATCGGCTCTTCGCCAGCGGGTAAGGACCTCTATGAGGCCCTGGATCGCTGGCTCTATCGCTTGCCCGGCGGGTTGGTCATCTCAAATATCGGCGCTTGCGCCATCTTTGCCGCGCTTACTGGATCATCGCCGGCCTGTTGCGCGGCCATCGGCAAGATGGGCATTCCGGAAATGCGTCGCCGCGGCTATCCGGACGATGTGGCCACCGGCTCAATCTGCGCTGGTGGCACGCTCGGAATTCTGATTCCGCCATCGGTCACATTTATTCTTTACGGCATCGCTACAGAGACATCGATCGGCCGCCTTTTTATCGCCGGTGTCTTGCCTGGCCTCATGCTGACCAGCCTGTTCATGCTGTGGACCCTGTTCATCATCTGGAAACGCGGGTTCCGTTCGCACGCGATTGATTTCCGTTATTCGTGGAAAGAGAAATTTCAGTCTGTCCCGAAGATTGCGCCGTTCCTCTTCATCATCTTCGGCGTGATGTACGCGCTCTACGGAGGCGTCGCGACGCCATCGGAAGCGGCCGGCGTGGGTGCGGCATTGTGCCTGTTCCTGGCGATTCTGATCTATCGCCTTTGGAGTCCCGGGCAGATTTGGCACATCCTTCGAGACACTATGCGGGAATCGGTGATGATCCTGACCATCATCGCCACCGCCGTATTGTTCGGCTACATGCTCACGTCGCTCTATCTCACCCAGACACTGGCGCAGGCGATCGCCGATCTGCACGCCAATAAGTGGATGCTGATGTTCCTCATCAACATCTTCCTTCTTGTCTGCGGTTTCTTCATCCCCCCGGCGGCGATCATCCTGATGACCAGTCCGATCCTGCTGCCCATTATTACGGCAGCCGGCTTCGATCCGGTCTGGTTCGGCGTGATCCTGACCATCAACATGGAAATCGGGCTGATCCACCCGCCGGTCGGTCTGAATATCTATATCGTCAGTGCCATCGCGCCGGACGTTCCGCTCGCGCAGGTGATGTGGGGAACGGCACCATATGTCGTCTGCATGATGTTGGCGATCGTCATCTTGTGCTTTTTTCCTGAAATTGCCACATGGTTGCCTGATCATATGATGGGCGTTGCCATAGGGCCTAAATGAACACCTCGTTTTTCGGCGAGCTGTTGCAGACGATTTCCGAGCGTGGCCGCGCGCTGCTTGCGCGCGACCGGCGCGGTGAGGCGTCCGCACACTCGGAAAGCCTCGTCGAGCTGTGCGAGGATTTACTGTCCGGCCGCGGCGAGGCCTCGGGCGTTGCGCGCGCGCGCGAAATCCTCGGCCGTTACGCGACGCTCACCATCGGCCCTCGTATCGCTTTTTTCGAGGCGTTGGCGCAGCGCTTTGGTGCCGATCCGGCCCGCATGGAACAGGCGATTGCCGCCTGGCGCGCGACGCCGTCCGATGCGACCGCCGCAGAAGTGCATTCCGCGTCGGAACCGCGCCGGCAGGAGCTGTTCCGGAGGCTTAACCTTGCGCCGGGGGGCACCGGCGCACTGGTGCGTATGCGTGAGCAGTTGATGGACTCGCTCGACCACCGAGAAGATCTGCGCGCGGTCGACGACGATTTTGTCCATTTGTTCTCGTCCTGGTTCAACCGCGGGTTCCTGGTGCTGCGCCGGATCGACTGGTCGACGCCGGCGATCGTGCTGGAAAAAATCATCCGTTACGAAGCGGTGCACGAAATCCACGATTGGCAAGACTTGCGCCGGCGCATCGATTCGCCCGACAGGCGTTGCTATGCGTTCTTTCATCCGGCGCTGGTGGATGAGCCGCTTATTTTCGTCGAAGTCGCGTTGACGCGCGACATTCCCGCTGCGATTGCGCCCATCCTCGGAAAAGAACGCGAGCTGATGGAGCCCGAAAAGGCCCGCGCCGCAACGTTTTATTCGATTTCAAATTGTCAGCGCGGCCTCGCCGGCGTTTCATTCGGCAACTTTCTGATCAAGCAGGTAGTCGAGGAAGTCAGCCGCGAGATGCCCAAGCTCTCGATTTTCGTGACGCTGTCGCCGGTGACCAGTTTTGCCGACTGGCTCAAGCGGGAACGCGCGGAGGAGAAGTCGGCCGCACTCAATGAGGCCGACAAAGCGGTGCTCGCATTGCTCGATCGACCTGCGTGGGGGACCAACGAGGAAACGGCTGCGCAGGTGCAGGACACGGTCATGCGTGCGGCCGCGTGGTATTTCCTTCGCGCGCGCAACCAGCGCGGCCTGCCGATCGACGCGGTGGCGCGGTTCCATCTCGGCAATGGCGCGCGCCTCGAGCGTATCAATTGGCTCGGAGATACATCAGAGCGGGCATTGACGCAGGCCTACGGTCTGATGGTGAACTACCAGTATGATCTCGACGACATCGAGAAGAACCACGAAGCCTATGCGGAGGGCCCTACGGTGGTCGCCTCTGGTTCAGTACAGCGACTCTTGCGCACACCACTCGAGCTGGTGCCGATCGCCGGCTAGGATTTCCCGTATACCGGAACGATCGCCCCGCGTGTGACACGATTGTCGGATGAGGCGAGGAAGAGGATTGTCGCCGCAACCTCTTCGACTTTCGGCCAAGCGTCGAAATTCGCCTTTGGCATGGCCTTGCGATTGGCAGGGGTGTCCATGATCGACGGCGCAACCGCATTCACCAATATGCCGTCCTCCGCAACTTCCTCGGCGAGCGCCACCGTAAGCGCGGCGACGCCGGCCTTGGCGACCGTATATGCGGTCATGCCCTTGCCGCTCCGCCACTCCAGAGCGGGTCGAGCAGCGACGTTGACAATGCGTCCCCCGCCGCCGGCCAACATCGCTTTCGCGGCGGCCCGACAGCACAGGAAGCAAGACACAAGATTGCTGTCGATCTGCGCCATGAGCGCCTTCTCGTCGGTCTCGGTGACTTTGCCGGCGGCAAAGCCACCGGCAATGTGGATCGAAGCCCAAGGCTTTAATCCTTCAAAGACTTTTGTAACTTGGGTCTCGTCGGAAAGATCGGAGACTGCGACCAGCGCAACATTCGGATCGCCGCGACTGGGAAAGCGCTGCGCCTCCGCTTCATGCACATAGGGAATGGTACAGGTCGCGCCGGCCGCGAGCAGTTCGGCGACAACCGCAATGCCCAAGGCCCCGGTACCGCCAGTCACCATCACTTGCCTGCCGGAAAAGTCCATCGCTAGCCTCGGCCGCGTTTCACGCGCGTCGGCAATACCTGAAATTCAACCCAGTTGGCGACTTCGCTGACGCGCAGTTTTTTGTCGAGCACATTCTTGCTCACGCCGTGCCGCCAGGCCAGCCGCTTGCAGGCAGGGTCGCGGTCGAGTGTGTCGAGATCGTGTGCAAATGTTTTGATGTCGGATTCGTCCGCAAAGAAGCCTTCCTCGATCAGGCGCGTGCCAATACGTCTGACGATCGCCGCAACCTCGCGCAGCGGATATTCCGGATGATATTGCACGGCCCATGCGACCGAACCATTCGTACGGATTTCAGCGCTCTGCACATCCGAGACAGCATTGGTCGCAAGGACGGTGGTGCCGGGCGCGAGTGCTTCCACTTCGTCGAGATGAACGGTGGGCGCGTTGAACACGTCGAGCTTGCCGGCGTACATCGGATGTTTGCGGCCTGCTTCGGTGAGGCGAATGCCGCGGCCGAAGCCGATTTCACGGCCTTTCGGATTCTTCCGGACACTGCCGCCGGCTGCCGCGGTGATCACCTGCAGGCCCCAACACGAGCCGAACAGGGGTGTGCCGGTCTTCAGCGCGGCACGGACCAATTCAATCTGGCGCATCACTTCGGGGCCGGCATTGTAAACATGCAATCCCGAGCCGGTGATGGTGATGCCGTCATAGCCCTCCAGCGAGGCGCCTTCTGGTAATAGTGCGGCAGGATCGCCGGGATAGCAGATGTCGACCTCGGCACCAGGCAGAAGCTCGCGCAACAGGTCGGAGTAGCCTTTGCTCGCGACTGTGCCACCGACCGCCACGTGATCCGCCATGGTGTCCGGTGAATTACCTTCAATAACGAGCAGGCGGGGCGAGGGCATCGGCGCTTGTTTCAGGTTCCCTGGGGATAGCCAGGACGCGAACAACAAGGATTGGTTCGTTTGATATGGCTGTGCCATGGCCATTTTGCAATCGCAGCGAATTTTTTTGCCCAAACGCGGGGTTAACGGCTTCTTGTTCTTGAGTGCGTTCCATAAGCCGCTCATTCTGCCCAACGAAAGCGAATCAGCACGCAATGGCCGACTTCGATCTCGCCATCATCGGTGGCGGCATAAATGGAACGGGTCTCGCACGAGACGCCGCCGGCCGCGGCATCAGCGTTCTTCTTGTCGAGATGAACGACCTCGGGTCGGGCACTTCTTCCGCCTCCAGTAAGATGATCCATGGCGGTTTGCGCTATCTCGAGCACGGGGCGTTCCGCCTCGTACGTGAGGCTTTGAACGAGCGTGAAGTGCTCTTGCGGATGGCGCCGCACGTCGTGCGCCCCATGCGCTTCATGCTTCCGCCGCTGCCGGGATTGCGCTCGCCTCTTTTGTTACGTTTCGGCCTCTTGCTCTATGACTGGCTTGGCGCGCGCAAATTGCTGCCGCCTTCTCGAACCGTTGACCTTACTCATCACGTTGTCGGCCAGCCGCTGAAGCGAGATTTTCGCTATGGCTTCGAATATTCCGACTGCTGGGTCGACGATTCGCGGATGGTAGCGCTCAACGCGCTCGATGCGGCCGAACATGGGGCCGTCATTCGCACGCGCACGCGATGCACGCGCGCGGAACGGCGCGACGAATGGGAACTCGTGCTCAATGCGCGCGGCCGCCGTGACGTGAAGACCGCGCGTGTTCTCGTCAACGCAGCAGGTCCGTGGATCGGCGACGTCGCCGACACCATTATCAGGCAACCGCTGGCGCGGCCGGTGCGGCTGATCAAAGGCAGTCACATCGTGGTCCGCCGGCAATTCGAACACGACGACGGCTACCTTTTTGAAGCACCCGACCGGCGGGTCGTGTTCGCGCTGCCATTTGCGGAAGATTTCACCCTGATTGGCACTACCGACCTGAATTTCGTCGGTGATCTGAACTCACCAGCGCCCAATCCGGACGAAATCATTTATCTTTGCGACGCCGTGAATCATTATTTCCGCAAAAATATTACGCCTGATGAACTGGTGTGGTCCTTTTCCGGCGTACGCGCGCTTTATGATGATGGCGCCGACAAGCCGGAGGATGTCACGCGCGACTATGAACTTGTGCTCGACAAGCGCGATGGCCAAGCGCCGCTGCTCACAATCTATGGCGGCAAGATCACCACGCACCGTAAATTGGCGGAGGCCGCGATGGCGCAGATCGGCCACTTCTTTGAGGCGATGCCGCCGTGGACTGCGACGTCCAGACTTCCGGGAGGCGAATTTCCTGCCGAAGGGTTTGATGCCCTCGTGAGCGAATTCATCGAGCGGTGGCCATTCCTGTCGGGATCGCACGCGCGGCGGCTGGCGCGCGCCTATGGCCGGCGGGTCGAGCGGTTCCTCAAGGATGCACAAAGCGTGGACGACTTGGGCCCGCGTTTTGCAGGCGATCTGACAGGCGCCGAAGTGCGCTATCTGGTCGAAAATGAATGGGCGCAATCAGCTGACGACGTGCTCTGGCGACGTAGCAAACTTGGATTAAAGGCGACGGCCGAGGAATCCGCGGTGCTGGATCGCTACATCGGATCGCTGGGCGCGACGAAATAAACTCAAAAGGCAGGCGCCGGACGGCGCGGCCGGGGACAAAAACGTGTCGACCGTTCTCATTGCTATCGATCAGGGCACAACGTCGACGCGGGCGATCGCATTTGACGGCTCGCTGCGACCGCTCGCAACCGCACAACAAGAGTTACGCCA
The DNA here is from genome assembly GCA_963767515.1 of uncultured Alphaproteobacteria bacterium. GTDB lineage: Bacteria > Pseudomonadota > Alphaproteobacteria > Rhizobiales > Xanthobacteraceae > Pseudolabrys. The sequence continues at coordinate 32,281 of CAVYER010000020.1, read as the reverse complement.
GATCTATCCGGCGCCGGGCGAAGTAGAGCATGATCCGGAAGAAATCTGGGCAGCAGTCGTCGTTACGGTTCGTGCCGTCATGGCGCAGACCCGGATCACCGCTAAAGATGTCGCTGGCATCGGTATCACCAACCAGCGGGAGACCACCGTCATTTGGGATCGCGACTCCGGTAAACCCATCCACAATGCAATTGTCTGGCAAGACCGCCGTACCGCAGATTTCTGCGAAGCGCTTCACCGTTCCGGCCACGAAGACGAAATTGCTCGCAAGACCGGATTGCTGCTCGATCCATACTTCTCCGCCAGCAAGATCGCCTGGCTGCTCGACCATGTGGACGGGGCGAAAAAAGCAGCCGAGGTGGGCAGGCTCTGTTTCGGTACGGTTGATAGTTTCCTCCTTTGGAGGCTTACCGGAGGCAAGGCGCATCTGACGGATGCGACCAACGCGGCGCGTACCCTTTTGTTCGATATTGGAACGGGAGCGTGGGATGATGACCTTTGCCGGTTGTTTGGTGTGCCGAAAGGTTTGCTTCCTGGCGTGCGCGATTGCGCGACCACATTTGGGGAGACACTTCCAGACCTGTTCGGCGCGCCTATCCGCATTCTGGGCATGGCCGGCGATCAGCAGGCGGCTACCGTCGGGCAGGGGTGCTTTACACCAGGCATGGTGAAATCAACCTATGGGACAGGCTGTTTCGCGCTGCTGAATACGGGCACGGAACGAATTGTCTCACGCCACCGCTTGCTCACGACCATTGCCTACCAGCTCGAAGGGAAACGATGTTATGCGCTTGAAGGCGCGATTTTCATCGCCGGCGCCGCCGTGCAATGGTTGCGTGACCGCTTGAAACTTATTGCAAAAGCGTCGGATGTTGCCGAGCTGGCGCAGCAGGCCGACCCGGCCGAGCAGGTCTACCTGGTACCTGCTTTCGTCGGCATGGGCGCGCCATATTGGGATGCGCAAGCGCGCGGCGCAATCTTCGGCTTGACCCGTAATTCGGGAGCCGCCGAGCTCGCACGAGCGGTGCTCGAAGCGGTCGGCTATCAGACCCGCGATCTACTCGAAGCCATGCGCGCCGACTGGCCTGCATCGAAACATTCGATGACAGTTCTGCGCGTCGACGGTGGAATGGCCTCTAGTGATCCTACGATGCAATTTCTCGCCGATATGCTTACGAGTCCAGTCGATCGCCCTGTGATCATGGAAACGACGTCATTGGGTGCGGCCTACCTGGCCGGACGGGCGGCGGGGGTCTGTCCTGATCTAGACGGCTTTGCCGCGCAATGGCGACTCGATCGCCGCTTCGAATCGCGCATGACCGTGCAAGAACGGGAACGTAAATATTCCGGCTGGAGAGACGCGGTGCGTCGCACGCTGACAAATCCCGTATCGTCGGACCAGGCGATATAATGTCCTGGGTTGAGCGGGCTCTTGCGTCCCGCTAGCGTGCGCGCCACGACACGGGGAATCGATGGCGGACGACGGGGAAGCGGCACAAAAAGGGACGGCCAGTGGGCGGCCGCCACTGGTCCGCTTCGAAGCGGTCGGTAAACGCTTTGGACCGATTGTTGCGGTTGACATGCTCACCCTCGAGATTGCGCAGGGCGAGTTCTTCGCGCTGCTTGGTCCCTCAGGCTGTGGCAAGACCACGCTATTACGCATGTTGGCTGGTTTTGAAAAACCCAGTGAAGGCCGGATCTTGCTGGACGGCGAGGATATCGTCGCAGTGCCGCCACACCAGCGGCCGGTCAACATGATGTTCCAGAACTATGCGTTGTTCCCGCATCTTACGGTCGAGGGCAATATCTCTTTTGGGCTGCGCCAGGAGGAGGTGAGCCGGGCAGACATTGCGGAACGTGTTACCGAGATGCTCACGCTGACGCGTCTGCAAGGGTTTGGTGGCCGGCGGATCGATCAGCTCTCCGGCGGGCAACGCCAACGGGTGGCGCTGGCACGCTCGCTGATCAAGCGTCCGCGCATGCTTCTGCTCGACGAGCCGTTGGCTGCGCTCGACAAGAAACTGCGCGCCGAAACGCAATTCGAATTGATGGAATTGCAGCGGAAGCTTGGCACCACCTTCGTCATCGTCACGCACGATCAGGAGGAGGCGATGATCGTCGCCGACCGGATCGCCGTGATGGATCGTGGGCGGCTGATGCAGGTAGCCGCGCCGTCGGAGATTTACGAACGACCCAATTCGCGTTGGGTGGCCGATTTTATCGGCGAAGTAACCCTGATCGAAGGACGGATGGTGGCCGGTGCTACTATCGGCACAGCGCTCGGTCAACTGCGCGTTGGGAATGCTGGCGCGGTTAAAGCAGGGGAATCGGCCTGGCTGGCGCTGCGCCCGGAAAAGATCAGCATGAACGCGGAGCGGCCGAATGGAGACTTCAACGCAGTTGCCGGCACCGTGTTCGAGATTGGCTATCGTGGCGACATGTCGATCTACAAGATACGGCTCGCGGACCGCTCGCTTATGAAAGTCGCTCTTGCCAACATGAGTCCGCGCGATACGGCGCGCTTCGCGGTGGACGACCTGGTGTGGCTCTCGTGGCGGCCGGATGCCGGCGTCCTGCTGACGGGATAGGCAATGGCGCCACGCACTGACAAACGAAGGTGGCATGCGCGCGTGGTCGTGCTGCTGCCCTATCTATGGCTCGTCCTGTTTTTCCTTGCGCCATTTGTGATCGTGCTCAAGATCAGCCTGTCGCAAGCCGCGCTGGCCCAGCCGCCTTATCTGCCGGTATTCGACCTGACCGCAGGCTGGGCAGGATTGAAAGAATTTGCCGCGCAGCTTTCTGTCGATTCTTTCAAGCTTCTGGCTTCTGATGCCATTTATTTGCTGTCCTATTTCAAGAGCCTGGAGATCGCTGCGGTCTCGACGGCCATCCTGGTCTTGATCGGTTACCCGGTTGCCTATGGCATCACGCGTACGCCGCGCGCCTGGCAGCCACTCCTTGTGATGGCGATTATATTGCCGTTCTGGACGTCGTTTCTGATCCGCGTCTACGCATGGATCAATATTTTGCAACGCGACGGGCTGCTCAACGAGGTTTTGCTGCGTCTGCACGTGATCGACGCGCCGATCGCATGGCTGGCCTCCGATACCGCGATTTATATCGGCGTGGTCTATTCTTATTTGCCGTTCATGGTGCTGCCGCTCTACGCCACGCTGGAGAAGATGGACGAAAGCTTGCTGGAGGCGGCCGCCGATCTTGGCTGTCCGCGCTGGAAAGCCTTCTGGCTCGTGACTTTTCCATTGTCGCTGCCGGGTCTCGCTGCTGGGGCGCTGCTCTGCTTCATCCCGATCGTCGGCGAATTTGTCATCCCGGATCTGCTCGGCGGGTCAGAGACGCTTATGATTGGGCAGACGCTGTGGACCGAATTCTTTTCCAATCGCGACTGGCCGGTCGCCTCCGCTATCGCGATTGCGTTGTTGATGTTGCTGCTGGTTCCGATCCTTTTCTATGAACGTTTGCAGCAATGGTCGTTGGAAGGGGACCGGTAATGCAGCGCGGCGCTTCACCCTTTAATATTGCGTCGGTCGCGCTCGGTCTGTCTTTCCTTTATTTGCCCATCACCATCCTTGTGATCTTTTCATTCAACGCGTCCCGGCTGGTGACGCTCTGGGGCGGTTGGTCGCTTGCGTGGTACCGCGAGCTTCTGCACGATGACGCTGTGTTGGAGGCAGCCTGGATCAGCCTGCGTGTCGCTGCCTTATCAGCCAGCGCCGCCACGATACTCGGCACACTCGCCGCTGTTGCCCTTGCCCGCATGGGCCGCTTTCGCGGGCGGCTGTTGTTTTCCGGGATGATTTACGCACCGCTGGTGATGCCCGAGGTGATCACCGGATTGTCGCTGCTGCTGTTGTTTGTCGCGTTCAACGTGGACCGCGGGTTCTGGACCATTGTGATTGCACACACCACGTTGACCATGTGTTTCGTCACTGTGATCGTGCAGTCGCGGCTCGCTGACTTTGATCGTAGCCTGGAAGAAGCGGCTATGGATCTCGGGTGTCCGCCATTCAAGACCTTTCTGACCATTACATTGCCGCTGATTACGCCGGCAATCGCTGCGGGCTGGATGCTGGCCTTTTCACTGTCGCTCGACGATCTGGTGATTGCGAGCTTCACCACCGGGCCAGGCGCCACGACTTTGCCGATCCGGATTTATTCGGAAGTGCGTATGGGCGTTAAGCCGGAAATCAATGCGGTGTGCACGATCATGATCGCGATTGTCGCGTTCGGTACGATCGCGGCTTCGTTGATGGCAAAGCGCGGTGCCGCGCGGCGTGACCGTGCGGCATTGGGTGCGCAGGTTTGATTTTTGCCGAATAAGACCCTAGTCGCTGCTGCTCTTGCCGGGCGGACGGAACAAGAAGACCAGGAACCAGACCGGCACAATCACCACCGAGCCGAGCAGGACATTCGGCCAAGCCCACGCGAAGCCCTGCCGTGCATAATCCTCGAGTTGTTCGGTTGAGAGACCGAACGCATGCATCAACTGATCGGCCGTGATGCCGAAATGCGCGAGGATCGTTCCGACCACAAGCGAGGCAACGGCGACCTTGACCAGCGTTCGAAAGAGGGGGTTCAGCATCCGCAGCCCGTACGCCGCCGACCTGCCGGCGGGTGATTCGTCTACGAGGAGATAATAATGCAATGACCGGCCGACAGCACGTGCGTGCCCGTTCAACTTGCGGGTTCTTGGCGCCTATTGGGGCTTTTCGGACGATGCGGCGGGCGCCGTCGGTTGATCCTTCGTCGGAATAGTGCCGGAGGGCGGCGTTCCACCTGTCAGGCGTTCGATCACCGATCGTACCGAGCCGCGATCTCGACGGTCTCGCACGGCATTCAGGAGCGGGGCGGCAGCGCCTGAGCGCCGGATCAGTGCCTCGGGATCGGGCAGCATGATCGGATCGTCCCACGAGCCCTGTACAATGAATGGCAGTTCGAAGGGTGCGACACCAGGCTTTGGCGGTGCGACCAAGGAGGCAGTGCCTTTGAGGTCGAGTTCTCGCTCTGGAATCGATGCCGAGCCTGCGAGCGCCAGTTTGACTGTCGTGCCTTCAATCTTCACGTCTTCAACGGTAACGGTGCCTTCCGCGATCTTCAGGGCGACCGTAATTTTGTCGTAGGGCGTACGCCCGCTACGAAATTCCCCGCCACCTGACAGGGGCCGGCGTTCCAGGCGTCGCAGCAACTGTTCGACATTCAGTCCGGCGAGTGCGCCGTCTGTGCCCACCAGACCAGCGGTGCCATTCAGCGTATGCGTCACCGCGAGTACGCTGTCGCCAGTGCCTTCGACCGCGAGCGAAATATTGCCCTTACCTTCGAGTCGCCGCAGCCCGAACAATTGACCGAGACAGCTTTCAAGATCGACGTCGGTGAATTGCAATTGCGATTTGACATCGACGCCCTGCTCAAAATTGGCAAGGGCCAGCGACCCTTTGATTACGCCGCCATAGGCTTGCGCTTCACCCACGGTAATCACCAGGTGACCGTTGCGGAGGTTGGCAGCGATGGCGGTCCGGCCAAGCTTGGCATTGGATACCACGACATTGGCTGCCGAAAGCCGCAGGTCGAGGTCAATGCCTGCCAAACCATCAAGCGTGATACGTCCGTTGTTCCAAGCGCGCTCGTTGGCCGCTAGCAGACGGACTGTGGAAATATAGGGCGTCAAATCGAGCGTGTCCGCGGCAAGCGTGCCTTGCAGGGTCTGCCGGCCGTCGGCCGCAAAAGTGAGGACGCCTTCGACGCTGTTGCCGTCCAGCTCGGCGTTGACGCTGGACAGGCTTATGGTGCCTCCCACGACATTGGTCCGCGCCTTGATCGAAAAACGGCCGAACCCGCCGCCAGGGAGCGGCTTTTGTCCGGCCCAGGCCAATGTGTTCCGCAGGGACGCGGCGTCAGCTGCGAGCGTACCTTCGATCTTGAGGGTCGGCTTGAGACTGATTGCCCCCTCGAATGCGGCCTTCCCGGGTGAGCCGGAGAGGCGCAATTTCAATCCAGTGCGACTGCCAGCAAGCGCTGCTGGAAAATCAGCAAGCGCCAAACTCGCATCCATCGGTGCGTCGTGCCAGATGAAATGTCCGGTTGCTCCAAAGCTCTTCGAGATCGAGGGCCAGGCCAGCGAAAACTCCACCCCATACAATGTTTCGACAAGCTTGCGCGCTTCATCGCGAATCACGACGGTGCCGCCGTCGATTCGCATCTCGGAAAAAGCAGCTAGGCGCTGCGTCGCGCTCTGGCTGCGCGTCAGCGCTTCGATCAGGCCGGACCAATTGGATTGGCCGTTCGACTGCAATTCGACGGCAATGTTCGGGTGGTCCAACGAGACGTCTGCAATTTCGACTCGACCAATCAGCAACGGAAAAAACCGCAAACGCGCGGTCAAACGTTCGGCAGTAAGGGCTGGCTGCCCGGCATCACCTAGGACCACGTCGGCGAAGCTGACGCTGCCCGTAGGAAACAGGGAGACGCTCGCTTTGCCCCGCAGCACCGGTTCGAGACCTGTGACCGCACGAATTTCTCCGACGACCTGTTGGCGCACGGCGTCGGCCGAAATCAGGTACCCGGCCGTCGTGAGCACGACCAACCCGCCCGCGATTACGGCGAGCAAGACAATTCCCAGGCGTTTTAGGCCGGTGGCGGCGGTCAAAGGGGGTGTTCCGGTAGTTTCAGCGTCAATGCCGACGGACTATAGCATCGGCCCCGCTGCCGCCATACCTGAACGGGCTATGTGACCCTTTCATGGCTGGCTGTCTGCCCGCTTAATCCTACCGCTGGAACGATCCGCCTTGGCGGGCATCGGCAATTTCCGCGATCATTTTCTTGATGATGGCCTGGCCGAACGAACTGAAGTCCTTGGCCTCTAACACGAAGCTACCGGGCCCGCCGATGACGTTGTCGCGATAGTATTTGGCCAGGCCTCCTGGCGGATTGGTGTGCTCGGGATTCCAGGGCAGCGGCGTGTCACTGAGGATAACCAGCCCATTGATTGTGATGCCCAGCGCCAGCACTTCGTCCCTCGCCTGGCCGATATCGCGGCCGGCATTGTTGGTACCGTCTCCGGAAACGTCGATCGTGCGCCGTTCAGCGCTAAATGGTGCCCGTGCGAGCTGTGCCATGGCGGCATCGATACCACCGCTGATGGAGGTGCGGTCGGCGAAAGATCGCGGCGATTCCAACAGCCGGTCACCAAATGCCTGCGCGGCTTTCGGCCCGTCAACGAGCATCCAGTCAATCACGACCTTCTGGTTGCCAAGTCCCGACCATTCGAGAAACAACACGCCAATGCGGCCATTCCGACCGGCGCGGATCGCGTCGAGGACGCGGGGATTAGCGAGCGCTGCGGCATAGCCTTCCCGCTGCAACTGGAACTTCTGGCTATCGACGCTTCGCGATACATCGGCCGCCAGAACGAGGAGCAGGTCAACGGGTTCGGCTGCGGTCGCGCGCAATGCGGGCGCGCCAAACGAGAACGCCAGTACGACGATCACGCAGCGGAACCATTGGCTCATATATGGAGCCTATCCGATTTCGGAATTACTGCGCCAGCACCCGTGTGATGGGAAATGCCAATTCGACCAGCGTGCCGTCGTCGACGTGACTGGTTATACGGAAGCGGGCATGATTGGCTTCAGCCAGTGCTTTGGTTATTGGCAGGCCCAGCCCCGTCCCGCTCAAACCCCAACGTGCTGCGGTCGCGACTTGACGGAATGGTTCGAGCGCGGTCTGCAACTCCTTTTCGCTCATCCCGGCGCCGGTATCGCGCACGCGCAGGACGACTTCCTGGTCGTCGGTCAAGGCCGTCGAGATAATAACCTGGCCGCCAGCGCCCGTGAATTTGATCGAGTTCGATAGCAAATTTAGGGCGATCTGACGCATCGATCGCGCATCAGCGATAATCTGCGGCAGATTTGCAGGCAGCGAGGTGCGGATGATCACGCGCTCACGGTTTGACTGCTCCTGCATGATGGCAACGCACTGTTGCACCAGGTCGTTGAGATTGACACTCACGAATGTGAGCTCGAGCTTTCCAGCTTCGATTTTCGATAGGTCGAGCAGGTCGTTGACCAGCGAAATCAGATGGCCGCCCGAAGAATGAATATCCTTGAGGTATTGCCGATAACGCTCGTTGCCAATGGGGCCGAAGCGTTCGTCCATCATGACTTCGGAGAAGCCGATGATGGCATTAAGCGGCGTACGAATTTCATGGCTGATCTTGGCGAGAAATTCCGACTTGGCGGTAGACGCCTGCTCGGCCGCCCGCTTCGCCCCTACCAATTCCTCTTCGCTCCGTTTCCAGGCAGTAATATCGCGCAGCACGGCGCAAAGCTTTTCGCCATCCTCGATGCTGCCCATGGTCATATACAACGGAACAAGTCCGCCCTGGCGGACGCGTCCGATCACTTCGTAGCCGGCATCGAGCATGCCGGCCCCTGCGCCTCGCGCGAGCCGGTCGAGATGTTCAAGCACGGCGTGCCGACTTTCCGGCACCAGCAGCTCGCCGACCGACAGTTCGGCGAATTGTTTTGCTTCGTAGCCGAACAATGCCTCGGCACTGCGGTTGGCCGAAAGCACACGACCGGCCCGATCGAGCACCAGCACTCCATCGGTGGCGGTATCAAGGATCGCCCTGAGCTCGTCGTTTTCGCGGCGCAGTGAAATATCCGTCGGCGCGACGTCGCCCCCGGCATGGGTGTTGATCACAAGAACCAGCGCGTTTTCCTCGTTCCAGACCGCGCCGAACAGGCGGCCCTCAACGGGTTTCTGCTTTCCATTGACGGTCGCAATGGTGAGCGACTTGGTGCCGCTTCTGGTGTCCCTGGATGGAGGTTCGCTTTTTGCGTCGATGAAAAGGCTATCGAGACCACCTGCCTCGCTCAGCGCTTCCAACGAAGGATAGCCAGTCCATTCGAGAAACGCCCGGTTTGCATAGATCAGCGTGTTCAGGCGATACACCAAAATGCCGACGGGTAAGCGATCGAGAATTGGACGGCTTTCCTGCGCGTCGCGGCCGGTCTTCGGCGACTCGCGTGGCGGCTGGGCAGGTGCAGAAATTGGCTCGATGCCAAAATCGTCGGGAGCTGCTGCCTCGGTCTTGGCCGAAGGTCGTTTGAGACGTTCGCTGAGTTCGCGCGCGAGTTCATGAAACGCGCTGCGCTCGCGAGCATTCAGCACCGGCTTTTCCGCGGCTGGCTGCGGTGGCGCGGACGGAAACGGCAAAACCTTGGTTTGCGCCCCGGAAACGATCGGCTCCGGTTGTGATTGCGTTGCGCGGCGACGGCGAATATCCCTCAGCCTATCTGTGTTGCGGCAGATGCCAAAACCGCGAAAGCCTTTGAATTGGCGGTCACGGTCGAACACAGGCAGACCGGACATTTCTACCGTTATGCGCTCTTCAGTTTGATCTGCCGGCCAGGTGACGATAATCCCGCTGAAAGTTTCTCGCGCCGTGAGCGCGGCCGCGATTTTCCCCTCAGGATCGAGATCCAGGGCTCGCGCTGTTTCTCGCCAATTGCGGTTAAGTGCAGCGGCTGTTTTGGGACCAAGCAAATCAGTAAATTCCTGGCTCGCCAGCGTGAAGAGCTCGTCGGCACCGGTTTCCCAAACGAAACGAAAAGGAAACGGCTGTAGAGCGGGTTCCGCTCCGGCAGGGTTGGGTACGGATGGCGGTTCGGATTTCAGCGCAGCATCGTGCGCAATGGCCTGCTGCGCCGCGAAGACGACGAGAAAAACAAATGTGGCGCCTGCACCGAGCTTGATCACGTTCACATGCCCGGCTTGTGTTTCGCCTTCGGCGGCACCATTAAGGGTTGCTTCGCGAGCGAGTTTATCCGCGCCGAAGGCCATAAGATCGAGCTTGTTGCCCAGCCGCTCTCGTGCCGTCGGCTGCGCCTGGATCAGCTCACCATCCGCAGTAAAAATCGCCGCGGGCGCACTGTCGTTTTCGAGCAAACGGCGCGCCCGTTCCGGCAGGGCGAGCTCTTTGCCGGCGCGTTCGGTCGATACCACCAGCACGACGGTCTGGTTATCCGCGAGCGTCATGCGCGAACACAGGCAGATCAGAGCACCACCGATGCTGGCGCCGAAGCCGCGCAGGCGCTCGAGCCGCGGCGCGCCGCCTTGCGGCAGCGTGCCCGCGAGACGTTTGATTTGCGCCGCCGCCACGTGCTGTGAGTTCGAATTGTCGCGCGGCCATTTCGGCCGGCGAGGCCGCGTCAAAAATTGCAGCACCGGTCGGGTTTGCCCAGAGAATGCGATCGGCACCCGCGCTCCAGAGCCAGGCTGGCGCGGGATTGAGCGCGTGTGCAGCAAGCCGCGGCTCGCGCAAATATTTGAAATGCAGATCGGATTCCGTCATCGCGGTGTCGCACTAGTTACGGCTAATGAAACCTTAATAAGGCTGCCGGTGAGCGGCGTCCACGACTTGCGGGGGGTATCCGGGTGCAAGCCGCAATAACCTTAATGCAGCCGAGTTCCATCACTGGCGTGTGCAACGTATCGCCCTAGATAAGGTTAAGACTACTGGCGACGGACATGCAGGAGGGATTCATGGCAGGAGACGATGGCACGCGGTTTGAGATCCCCGCCGACATGCGTGCGTTGGCGGAAAAGAGCGTCGAACAGGCCAAACAGGCTTTTGATATTTTCATTTCTGCGGCTCAGCACGCGGTGAGTACTGCTGAAACCCACGCGGCCAATGCGCACGCTGGCGCCAAAGAGATGAGCGAGCTCGCGGTCGGCTTCGCGGAGCGCAACATCGCGTCCTCTTTCGCCTTCGCCCAGAAACTGCTTCAGGCGAAGGACCCCAAGGACGTCGTGGCGCTGCATACGGACTACGTGAACAGCCAGATTGCGACGCTCACCGACCAGGCCAAGGAATTGAGCAAGCGTGCGGCCAAAATGGGTAACCAAGACACCCAGCACTGAGGCCGCAATCCGCGTTCGAGGCGTTTATATGCCGGAACTTTTTGATCCGGCGCAGGATAGTTATGCTCTTATTGTGCGATGCAATATTTTTTATTGCAATGCATCAAAAATTGGATTATAAGAGCTTTATTCAGTCCACCGCGCGGCAAGAGAGGTTGACGCCCGGTGGCATCGCGACAGCGCGGGCCGATTGTCGAGGGTGACGGCCCTGACGCGAACAGCGCCCTCCCAAGTCAAGGATGACTGTCATGGCTGAAACAACTTCCAGTGCGGCTGCCACGCCGAAAACGAAACCAAAGCCGGTCGCCGTCAATGCGCCCGCTTTTGACATGCCGAAGTTTGAAATGCCCAAGTTTGAAGTGCCCAAATTCGAGGTGCCGACTGCATTTCGAGAGTTTGCGGAAAAAGGCATCGCGCAGGCCAAGGAAAATTACGACAAGGTCAAGACCGCGGCCGAGCAGGCCACCGACGTGCTTGAGGACACCTATTCTACGGCGTCCAAGGGCTGCGCGAGCTACGGCCTCAAGTTGATCGAGACCACGCGCGCGAACAGCGATGCGGCCTTCGATCTGATGTCCGAGCTTATGGCTGCCAAGTCCTATTCCGAGATGGTCGAGCTCTCGAGCGCCTATATGCGCAAGCAATTCGACGCCATGATTGCCCAGGCCAAGGAGCTCTCTGAGCACGCGCAAAAGGTAGCGACTGAAACTGCCGAGCCGATCAAGGAAAGCATCAGCAGCACCTTCAACAAGGCGGCCTGACGCGTTCGCAATAAGTCGCCCCGCTTGGGGAGCAGGCTGGCCAAAGCCCGGACCGCAAAGTCCGGGCTTTGTCTATTCAGGTGTGGCGGTCGCCATGCCCCGCTTGCCAAAAACGTGGGCGGCACCTAGGTTCCGCCCGCTTGGATCGGGCATCAGACGATGCCGATCACGCATGCAGGCGTAGCTCAGTTGGTTAGAGCGCTGGTCTGTGGAACCAGAGGTCGGTGGTTCAAGTCCACCCGCCTGTACCATCTTGCCAATGTCGATTGTTGAAACAAAACGCCGGCGAAATATTTCGCCGGCGTTTGTTACTGACTGCAAATTTCAGGTTTAACGCGCGCTGTAGCGGCCGTTCCCGTTTCCTCGTGGGGCGGTCGGGACGTTGCGCGGCGGGTAGGGGCGCGGGCCGGCCTGCGCGCCGCCGAACATCCAGTCGAAGAAATTCGATCCGCCGCCGTAGCTGTAGCCGCCGCCGCTGCCGCCATACATTCCGACCGGCATACGCACCGGCTTGGACGAGGTATTCGGCGCACGTTCAACCGCGATGTCGGCGACTTTGCGTTCGCTGCCCTTGAGGATTGCGATCATCCTCGCATCACGGCCGTATACGTCGTCACGAAACTGGAACTTGCCCGCATCATCCACGAAGGCCGTCTGATACGTCAGATGGACCGGAATGAACTTCGGGAAGTTGATGTTGATTTCGCTGCCGCCAAACATGCCCTCCAACCGGGCTTCTGTGTAATGCTCCTTCGGGAGCACCAGCGAAAGCAGCTTCTCGCCATAGGTGAGCGGATTCTGCACGCGCATGCAGCCATGGCTGTAGGCCCGCTTGTCACGGGCAAAGAGATATTTGTCCGGCGTGTCGTGCTGGTAGACCAGGAACTTGTTTGGGAAGTTGAAACGGATACGACCGAGCGCGTTGCCGGCGCCGGGCGGCTGCGAGATGTGAATGGTGCCATCCGCGTCTTGCGTCAATTTCAGACCAATGCGGTCAAGCGCCTGAGGATCTTCCTGCAGGGCCGGGAGATATTCTTTCTCGATAATCGACGGGGGCACATTCCATGTCGGATTGACGGTGATGAACTTCATCTCCGCGCTGACCATCGGCGTCGCCTTGTCGGGTTTGCCGACGACGATTTTCGTGTGCCAGTACACCTTGCCATCGTTGTAAAGCGTCAGACTGTAATCCGGTACGTTTACGACAACGTGCGGATTGCCCAGATCGCGCGGCAACCAGCGCCAGCGCTCCATATTGACGATGATGGTATCCACCGGATTGGCCGTCGAACGGCGGGCCTCTTTTTGCTCACCATTGAGCGCGCGCACCGTGTTGGGTCCGAGATTGCCATCGACACCAATATCGCTTTCCGTCTGGAACGTCTTCACGGCGTCGCGCACCGCGTCGTCGTAAAGCTGATTGTCTTTATCACCCGCGACGTCGAGCCGCTTGCGCAGCGCCGCAACGCGCGCGTCCTTCATTCCAGGACGTAGAATCTTGCCCTCGGCTACATGCACCCGCGGCTGCGCCGGCTTGTCCTCGGCCTTGTTGTCGGCGACTTTTCCGCTGCGCAACTCGGCGAGCTTCGCCCTGAGTGCCTTGAATTCCGGCTGTGGCGGATTGAAGCCATCGAGCACCTTGCCCGCGTCGCTGCCGTCGGCGAGTTTTGCAAGAACGTCCGCCGGATCCGGCGCATTCAGATCGAATTGAATGTCGGAACCGACACGCGTGAAATGGATGCGGCCGATCTGCGCTTGACGCGCGAAGGTGAGCGCAGAGGCGGTGAGCTTCAGCTCGGCCTCAGCCAGCGCGTCAGCATTGGAGGCCGACTTGAAATCGGGGGCCGGGTAGTCGCTGGGGTCAAGACCGACGGCGTCGGCTTGGGCCAGATAAGCGATCGCTGATTTCGCGCGTTCGTTCGCACCGTTGTTGCTCACCCATAGCGGGGCGTAGTTGTGCGAGCTGTAATAGGCCTCGATACCGGCACGGTCGGCCTTCCGGCCAACGAGGTGCTCGAATTGCTTGCCCGAGATCAGGTCGCGGATCTTGTCGCCGATGCCACCATCCGCGGTGGTGACCGGAGCTGCTGCAGCTTTGGCCGGTTCGGCGGCGGGTGCGGCTGCATCCTGCTTCGGCGCCGCTGGTGCGGCTTGCGGTGCGGCAGGCGCTGCCGGGGCCGGCGCTGCACTCAGGTCTTTCGCGGTCAGGGGCGGGGGGAGAGTTGTGTCCGGGACCGGCACCGCCGCTACGACACGGGAATCGCTTTGCTGCGCCATGCCGGCATGGCTGGACAGGGCCAGCACCAGCGCGAGCGCGGTCGAGGCCAGCAGGCGGTCAAATCGGGCACTTTTCACCACGTATCTCCCAAAGCTGTGAGGGGCAGGCGCGGCCCCCTTATATGTACAGGCCATTGTAACTGATAGTGCATAGCCAGTTACGTATTTCCCAATAATTCACCCAGAAGACCTGTGGACTGTGGCTATTTTGCACGGCTGGTCAAAAAGAGCGTTTCGTGCCGGTTTTGGCGGGTCGGGCTGTAGAAGCCTAAGGCAACAACGGGCTGGGCTGGCGGTTCCTAGACTGTTTGCATCGGTAATTCCTATGACTTTTGCGTGAGGCGTTCCCGCATGGCCCAAAAATACATGTCTGACGCGACAATGGAGCGACGTTGTTGGACCCGTTGGCGTATTCCCCTTGCGGCGCTTTCTGTCCGCGCGCTAGAGTTTGAAATAAGGCGCTACGAAAAAGACCGCTGCTGAAAGGAAACGCCATGGCTTGGACCACCCCGATCCTCGTCGAGATTTGCATTGGTCTCGAGATCAACGGCTATCTGCCGGCCGAGTTCTGATTCGCTGACCCTTTCTGGTCGACCCCGTTAGATGGGGCGCCTCACCGCCATTGTTCTTGGCTCGGCGGCCGGAGGTGGATTTCCGCAATGGAATTGCCGCTGTCCGGTCTGCACGTTGGCTTGGACAGGCGATCCTCGCGTGAGGCCGCGCACGCAGGCCAGTATTGCGGTTTCCGCAAATGATGGGCGCTGGACTCTGATCAACGCTTCGCCCGACTTGCCTGTGCAAATTCGCGCGACGCCTGTTCTGCACCCGCAAGGCAGTTTGCGCGGTAGCCCGATTGACGCCGTGGTGCTCACGGGTGCGGAAATTGACCAAACAGCAGGGCTCTTGTCGCTACGCGAGAGCACTCCGTTCACGCTCTACGCAACGCCCGCGACCCACGCCGCCGTCGCATCCAACGCCATGTTCGGTGCGATGAGTTCGATGATGCGGCGCGCCGTTAGTCCAGGCGCACAATTCACATTGGCAGGCGACATCGAGGCAACTCTGTTCATGGTGCCGGGTAAATTGCCGCTCTATCTCGAAGGCGAAACTCCCGAACTCGATACCGAAACCGCTGCCAATGTCGGCATCGAATTGGTCCGCGAAAATGTGCGAATTGTATTCGTGCCTGGCGCCGCGGCAGTCACCGATACAATGCGCGAGCGTTTTGCGCGCGCTGACGTTGTTCTGTTCGACGGTACATTGTTCGTCGATGACGAGATGATTCGTACCGGAACGGGTGAGAAAACCGGCCGCCGCATGGGCCATATGCCGATCGACGGCAAGGATGGTTCCTTGCGCGCACTCGACGGGCTATCTGCGCGACGTATTTTCGTCCATATCAACAATACCAATCCAATTTTGATCGATGGCTCAGCCGAACGGAGCAAAGTTGAGGCTGCTGGTTGGCGAGTCGCTGAAGATGGTATGGAGATCACGCTGTGAAGTTGTTTTCAGCGGACGAACTTGAAAGCGCGCTACGTGACATTGGAGCCCGGCGTTATCATCGCTTGCATACGTTTCACGGCCTGCTGCACGGCGGAAAGTGCACGAAGGGCCAGGTGCAGGCTTGGGCGCTCAACCGTTATTTCTACCAGGCCATGATTCCGATCAAGGATGCGAGCTTGATTGCGCGCTGCGAGGATTCCGCCGTGCGCCGCGAATGGCGTTCTCGTCTTGTCGACCATGACGGCGAGCGCGATGGTGACGGAGGTATCGCACGCTGGCTCAAGCTCACCGATGGGCTAGGCCTCGAACGTGAATATGTCACGTCATTGCGCGGATTGTTGCCGGGTACACGTTACGCCGTGGAAGCTTATGTACGCTTCGTGCGCGAGAAAACGTTGGTCGAAGCAATCGCGTCATCGCTCACCGAAATGTTTTCACCCGGAATCATCAGTGAGCGTATGGCAGGCATGTTGGCCAACTACGATTTTATCACGCGTGAGACACTGAGCTATTTTGACAAGCGACCGCCGCAGGCCCAGCGCGACGCTGATTTTGCGCTCAACTATGTCAAGCAAAACGCCAGGACCCCGGAGCAGCAGCAAGCAGTTCTTGCGGCGCTCGAATTCAAATGCGATGTGCTCTGGGCTATGTTGGATGCGCTCTATTACGCTTACGTGATGCCTAAACAGATTCCGCCGGGCGCATTTGTGCCGAAGGACTTTTGATGGAGCCCGTAACGCAAATTTCAGACACGGCGCGCCCGCGGTTGCGACGCGGCGTGCGGTTGACACAGAACGATGCGCAGGGCGGATGGGTGCTGCTCGCGCCCGAGCGCGTGTTCAAGGCGGATGCAATTACGGCCGAAATCTTAAAACGCTGCACCGGCGACTCTACTCTTGATGCAATCGTCGGCGATCTTGCTGATACATTTTCTGCGCCGCGTGAGCGTGTCCATGCCGATGTCGTGAAACTGCTGGGCTCTCTCGCGGACAAGAAACTATTGGAGCTTTAGCGTGGCTGCGTTGGACTTGCTGCCTGCGCCACTCGGTCTGCTTGCCGAGCTGACACACCGTTGCCCTCTCGGTTGTCCCTACTGCTCTAATCCGCTGGCGCTTGACAAGCGTGACGACGAACTCGACGCGGCCACCTGGTCGCGCGTTTTTCGCGAGGCATCAGCACTTGGCGTATTGCAGGTCCATCTTTCGGGCGGCGAGCCGGCGGCCCGGCGCGATCTGGCCGACATTGTCATTGGTGCGCGTGAGGCCGGCCTCTACAGCAATCTGATCACCTCGGCGGTAGGGCTGACGGCACAGACTCTTGCTATCCTGGCCGAATCCGGTCTCGACCACGTGCAGATTTCCGTACAGGACAGCGAAGAATTTTCCGCCGATCATATAGCTGGTTACAAGGGGGCTTCGGTCCGCAAACGTGCGCTCGCGGCCGAGGTCGTGAAGCTGGGTCTGCCGCTTACAATCAATATGGTGGTTCATCGCGCCAACATTGGCCGCATCGAGCCGATGGTAGAATTGGCGCTGTCGCTCGGAGCCAGTCGGGTGGAAATCGCCCACGTGCAGTACTACGGCTGGGCGCTAAAAAATCGCGCCGCACTCATGCCGACACGCGAGCAGGTCGATGAGGCGGTGCGTCAGGTCGAAATGCTGCGCGCCAAACACCATGGCAAGATTGTTATCGACGCCGTGGTACCCGATTACTACGCGCGTTTTCCGAAGCCCTGCGTCGGCGGCTGGGGCCGCCGGTCACTTAATGTCACTCCAGCGGGCAGGGTACTCCCGTGCCACGCGGCGGAGGTTATTCCCGGCCTTGAGTTCTGGAACGTACGTGATCGTGCTCTCGCTGATATCTGGCGCGCCTCGCCGGCATTTTCGGCGTTTCGAGGCCTCGACTGGATGGAGGAGCCCTGTCGATCCTGCGCTCGCAGGGAACAGGATTTCGGCGGTTGTCGCTGCCAGGCGTTCCTGATCACTGGCAATGCACACGCTGCGGACCCGGTCTGCCACCTTTCACCGCATCATGACCGCGTCGAACAGCTAGCGGCTGCGCGCGCAGACGTCGCCTACAGTTACCGAACCACCTGATCATGGCGAATTGCCAACTCTCCGATTGCAACGGAGGGGCGAAATGTTGGAGACTTGCTCTGAAGGGGGCGCGCTCCGGGGCCGTTCTCGATTGGACCACGCGAGTCAAGCGCCTCCATATCAGGGGAGGACTTCGATGATTCCGCGTGTCACGGCTCAGCGTTCTATTCTGCTTGCCGGCACGATCGCTGGTATGTTGCTCGCCGTACCGGCTTTCGCCCAGCAACCGCCAGCCTCCGCTCCGCCCGCCGCTGCACCAGCTGCGGCTCCTGCGCTGCCGCCCGGCTCGCCCTTGATTGGACGCCCGGAAGGCAACGAAGCTGCCGGTAAACTCGCGCCGGTCGCGCCGCCGCCAATTCCGGCAGCGGCGGACAAGCTTCCGACTGCGCACCTTAAGCTGCCACCGGGTTTCAACATTGCGGTCTATGCGAGTGGCATCGCCAACACACGCTCGTTGCGTGTCGGCGATAACGGCACAGTGTTTGTCGGCACGCGTTTCGGCAACAAGGTGACTGCGATCGTCAAGAAAGACGGCAAGACAGAGCTCAAGACGGTCGCGTCCGGACTCTATCGTCCGAATGGTTTGGCCTACCACAACGGTACGCTCTACATCGCCGAGCTGTCGCAGATTTCCAAGATCGACAACATCGAGAAAGTTCTCGACAACCCGCCGAAGCCGACGGTGATCTACAGCGATCTGCCGAAGGACGAGGCGCACGGCTGGAAATTCATCGCCGTCGGTCCGGACAACAAGCTCTATATTCCGGTCGGACAGCCCGGCAATAACGTACTGCACGACAAGGATCACGGCCAGATCCGGCGCATCAATCTTGATGGCACCGGCCGCGAAACCGTTGCGCTCGGCGTTCGCAATACGGTCGGGTTCGACTGGAACCCAGTGAACAAACAGCTCTACTTCTCCGACAACGGGCGCGACTGGTTGTCCGAGGACGTCCCGCAGGACGAACTCAATCGTGTAACGAAAATCGGCGAGGATTTCGGCGCGCCCTATTGCTATCAGGGCAATCTCCTCGATCCGGAATTCGGCTGGGGCCACAAGTGCAGCGAGTTCACCCCACCCGTCGCGCTGACTGGGCCGCACTCTGCGGGCCTCGGCATGCGCTTCAACACGGGCAATATGTTCCCCGCGAAATACAAGAACGCCATCTTCCTTGCCCGGCACGGCTCATGGAATCGGACAAATAAGTTTGGTGGCGACATTGTCGCCATTTACCTCAACAAGGACGGTACCGTGAAATCGATGGAGCCGTTCATCACCGGCTTCCTGGTTGACAACAAATATATCGGCCGCCCGGTGGATGTGGAGTTCATGAAAGACGGATCGATGCTGATCTCCGACGACTGGAACGGCGCAATCTATCGTATCACTTACGGCAAGGCGCGCACCGCCAGCAAGTAAAACAAACATACGGCCGGGGCTTGCTGCCTCGGCCGTTTTTTTATTCAACCTCGTCAGTCATGCAGACCGTAACTTTTGCACATCGCGCGATCGCTGTGGCGCTGTTTGTTTGCGCCGGTATTTTGCCGGTTCGCGGCGAAACGACCGCCGAGCGCGCCGCGCCTTGCCTCGCTTGTCATGGCGAATCCGGCCAGTCGGAGACCCCGCAAATCCCGTCGCTTGGTGGACAGCCCGCGCCCTTCCTCTTGATCCAGCTTTATTTGTTTCGGGAAAACCAGCGCGCTTCGCCGCTCAAAAAAGACGATCCGATGATTCAGGTTATGTCGGAGATGACGAAAGGATTTACCGACGATGACCTTCGGAATTTCTCGGATTTCATAGCCAAACTGCCGGCTCCAAAACCGCCCGCTGATGCGGGCGATCCCGCACGGATGCAGCGCGGCAGTTCGCTGATTACACAAAATCGTTGCAACAGCTGTCACAATCTGGATTTGACCGGTCGCGAAAACATCCCGCACATCGCAAATCAGCGTGAGGACTATCTCGCGCGGACGCTACGGGAGTACAAGACGAACGTGCGACACGGCTATGATGGCGTTATGGCCGAGGTGCTGGCTCCGGTAAGCGACGAACAAATCGCGGACCTCGCCTATTACATTGCCCGATTCCGCTGATCACGATTCGTTGATTGCGGTACATGAAAAAAACCGGGCCCCATGGGGGCCCGGTTTCAGTGATTGCCGACGTGGGGGCCGGCAACATCTTCCAGAGGGGAACATGCTGTGCACCGGCGATTCTGGGAGGATATCCATCCGGCGCAACAGCGAGATGCAAGTATGCGAAGCGAGCGCAACTCGAGCAACGCCGATCCCCGCATGACTGCCATGCGTATCCGTAACGCTTTGGGAATTTGAAGGCGCCCGGTCCATGGGCACTCCCATATATCGAGTCGCGAATGTTTTTATTTTTGCGCCATCGACAATCAGAAATGCCAGCGCTGCGCGTTAGCCACCAGAAAGTCACGGAAGACCTGAATGCGCGCGACCGACTTGAGTTCTTCCGGATAGACAAAATACGCGTCGAGCGCGAGCGTGTCGGCTTCGCCGAACAGCTGTACCAGGCCGCCGTTTTCTTCCACCAGATAATCCGGAAGCATGGCGACGCCCAATCCGCGCTG
Source organism: uncultured Alphaproteobacteria bacterium (assembly GCA_963767515.1). Lineage (GTDB taxonomy): Bacteria > Pseudomonadota > Alphaproteobacteria > Rhizobiales > Xanthobacteraceae > Pseudolabrys. The sequence goes on along the minus strand of CAVYER010000020.1, from coordinate 12,106 downwards.
GCACGCGCGCAGGACGCCAAGCACGTTGTTCACCGTCAAATGCGGGGTGCGCGGCCCTTGACCGTCGCGGCTAATCTCCAGCAGCCAGCGCCGGTTCTGCAGATGCGCCGGCACCACGCCGCCGCCGAGCAGAATAATGCGGTGCTTGTCGAGTTCCTCATGCGCACGCGGCGTGCCGAATCGCTTGAGATAATCCGGCGAGGCATAAGCATGGAAGTGAACCGAAAACAGCTTGCGCTGGATCAGGTCGGGCTGGGTCGGCTGGCGCAGCCGGATCGCCACATCGGCCTCGCGCATCGCCAGGTCCAGCTCCTCGTCCGTGGTGATGAGCGTGATGTGGATGTCGGGATACAGATCGAGAAATTCGCCGAGCCGCGGGGTCAGCCAATGCACGCCGATACCGGGCGTCGTCGACACCTTGAGCTCGCCATTCGGTCGTTCGCGGCTGTCGGTGAGCTTTGTGCGTGCGGCCTCCAGCTTCATGAAGACTTCGTGGGCAGTGCGGTAAAGCAATTCGCCCTGCTCGGTCAGTATCAAACCGCGCGCGTGACGGTGGAATAGCGAGACGGAAAGTTCGGATTCCAGCGCTGAAACCTGACGTGACACCGCTGACTGCGACAGGCCGAGCCGCTCGCCGGCATGCGTGAACGAACCGGCCTCGGCCGCGGCATGAAACACCTTCAGCTTGTCCCAGTCCATCGATGTGTTTGTCCCGGCCATGGCCTATTCCGCTGCCGCGCGGTCATGCTCATGCGCAGCCAGGAATTTCTCCGCTTCCAGCGCTGCCATGCAGCCTTGTCCGGCGGCGGTCACGGCCTGGCGGTAAATGTCATCGGTGACATCGCCAGCGGCGAATACGCCAGGCACCGAAGTTGCGGTCGAATGGCTGGCGGTCACGATGTAACCGGACGACTTCATCTGGAGTTGCCCGGTGAATAGCTCCGACGCCGGCGAATGGCCGATGGCAATGAAGACGCCATCGACACGGCGTTCGCTCACCGTGCCGGTCTTGATGTTCTTGAGCCGCACGCCATTGACTTTCAGGGGGTTGTCACCGCCGACGACGTCGTCAAGCACGTTGTCCCAGACCACCTCGATCTTGGGATGTTTGAACAACCGGTCCTGCAGGATCTTCTCAGCCCGGAATGCATCGCGCCGATGCACGACCGTTACCTTGGAGGCAAAATTCGTCAGGAACAGCGCCTCCTCGACTGCGGTATTGCCGCCGCCGATCACGACGACTTCCTTGTTGCGGTAGAAGAAGCCGTCGCAGGTTGCGCATGCCGACACGCCATAGCCCTTGAACTTATGCTCCGAGGGCAAATCGAGCCAGCGCGCCTGGGCGCCGGTGGCGATGATCAAAGAGTCGGCGAGATAGGTGTCGCCGGAATCGCATGTCAGGCGGAACGGCCGCTGCGACAGTTCGACCTTGCTGACGTGGTCGGTGACGATACGGGTGCCGACATGGGTCGCCTGCGCCTGCATCTGCTCCATCAGCCAGGGGCCCTGGATGACATCGGCGAAGCCCGGATAATTTTCGACGTCGGTGGTAATCGTCAGCTGGCCGCCCGGCTGGATGCCCTGGATCAGGATCGGTTCCAGCATCGCACGGGCGGCATAGATTGCGGCCGTGTAGCCTGCCGGCCCCGAGCCGATGATGATGACCTTGGCGTGGGTGGTCTTTGCCATGTTGTACGCCCCCCTGGACGGGCGTTGTCTGGCGCTTGTCGCGCGGGTGGCCGGACCTTGGCCGGCTCTTTTGCCCTGCTCGATGTATGGCTTTCGGCTGAGCTATGCAAGATACGCAACCCCCCGGCCCACAGACTTGGCGGACAGGCACGATCACGAACAGTAGGGCGCGCAATATTCTTTCGCGAAATAATATTTCGCGTTATGAATGTTGGCGCCAGTGACCCCGCCAGAGGTGCGTTCGTGCCCGCCCGTCTCGATGCCATCGACCGAAAGATTCTCAAAGAACTTCAGGACGACGGCCGCATCACCAATGTGGAGCTGGCGAGCCGCGTGGGAATTTCCGCGCCGCCGTGCTTGCGCCGGGTGCGGGCGCTGGAGGAGGCCGGCTACATCAAGGGTTACCGCGCGCTGCTCGATGAGAAAAAACTCGGCTACGAGGTAACGGTGTTCGCGATGGTGCACCTCGCGAGCCAGGCGGAAGCCGATCTGGTGGGGTTTGAGGAATTCGTGCGCTCGCAGCCTTTGGTGCGCGAATGCTGGATGCTCTCCGGTGAAATCGACTTCGTGCTCAAATGCGTCGCACCCGATCTCAAGACCTTTCAGGCCTTCGTCGAGAAACTTACCGCCGCGCCCAACGTGCGCAACGTGAAGACGTCGCTCACGCTGCGCAATTCAAAAGACGCGGCGATGGTGCCGATGGAGGGGTGACCGTCATTCCGGTGCACGCGCCTTAAGCGCGTGAACCCGGAATCCAGAACCACACTCCGTGCCTCGACCTGGATTCCGGGTTCGTCGCTTCGCGACGCCCCGGAATGACACCGGGAGTTAGTGGAACAAAGGTGGCCAGATCGAACACCTCACACGTCATTCCGGGGCACGCGCCTTGAGCGCGTGAACCCGGAATCCAGAACCACGCTCCGTGCCTCGACCTGGATTCCGGGTTCGTCGCTTCGCGACGCCCCGGAATGACACCGGGAGTTAGTGGAACGACAGTGCCCGGAGCGAACATTTCAAACGTCATTCCGGGACGGCCGCAGGCCGGACCCGGAATCCAGATGCAGCGCCGGCGTTAGTGTCTGGATTCCGGGTTCGTCGCTTGGCGACGCCCGGAATGACACCGGGAGTTAGTGGAACAAAGGTGGCCAGATCGAACACCTCACACGTCATTCCGGGGCACGCGCCTTGAGCGCGTGAACCCGGAATCCAGAACCACGCTCCGTGCCTCGACCTGGATTCCGGGTTCGTCGCTTCGCGACGCCCCGGAATGACACCGGGAGTTAGTGGAACAAAGGTGGCCAGATCTAATAACTCTCACGTCCAGAAACCGGCACTGTGCTATCGGCTGGATTCCGGGTTCGCACCTGCGGTGCATCCCGGAATGACAAGATCGACCGGCGTAACAATTTCTGTCATTCCGGGGCACGCGCCTTGAGCGCGTGAACCCGGAATCCAGAACCACGCTCCGTGCCTCGACCTGGATTCCGGGTTCGCCGCATTCGCGGCGCCCGGAATGACAACGTACATGCTGACGATGACTGCTTCGAAGTGCGCGCCTACTTCCAGTCGACCTTCTTGATCTCGTAGGCCTTGGCGCCGCCCGGCGTGTTCACTTCGACCGAAGCGCCCTTCGCCTTGCCGATCAGCGCCTTGGCGAGCGGCGAGGTGATCGAGATGCGGCCCTTCTTGGCGTCGGCCTCGGGCTCGCCGACGATCTGCCACACTTTCTTTTCGTCAGTGTCTTCATCGACCAGCGTCACCGTCGCGCCGAAGGTGATGGTGTCGCCGGACAGTTTCGACACGTCGATCACGTCGGCGCGCGCGAGCTTGTCTTCCAGCTCCGCGATGCGGCCCTCGTTGAGCGACTGCTGCTCCTTGGCGGCGTGATATTCAGCGTTTTCCGACAGGTCCCCGTGCGTCCGCGCGTCGGTGATCTGTTGAATGATGCGGGGCCGCTCAACCTGCTGGCAATGCTTGAGCTCGGTCTCGAGCGCCGTATAGCCGGCGGCCGTCATTGGAATCTTTTCCACCATCTCATCTCCTCCCGGCGAACGCCCGAAACAACCAGAACGACTTTCAGCGCCGCCAAGAACCTTTCACCGTCGAAGTTCCGTCCAATCAACTCGTAATACAACTCCGGCCACGGTCACCCGCGAAACCGGAGTCATGTGAACGAGGGCCGGTCAAAAAAACCCGTCGCGGCCAGCCTCACCTGATGCCGCGACCCTTAATTTTCCGGCCTCACTCGTGCCGCCACCCGGGGTCTGGGGGCCAAAACGGCCGTCAGCCCCGATCGCCGAAGTAGCTCTGCAGCGCGTGAACCTCGAGGTCGCCCTCAAGATAGGCTTTGATACCCTGCGCCGCGGCGACGGCCCCTGAAAGAGTGGTGTAGTACGGCACTTTATGCAAGAGGGCGGCGTGGCGCAGGGAACGGCTGTCGGCCAGGGCCGCTGCCCCCTCGGTGGTATTGAAAACAAGCTGAACACCGCCGTTTTTGATGGCATCCACGATATGGGGCCGGCCTTCCAGTACCTTGTTGATCTTGGCCGTCTCGACCCCTTGTTCCGCGAGGTAACGCTGGGTTCCCGAGGTCGCGATGGTCTTGAAGCCGAGGGAGGCCAGAATTTTGACGGCCGGCAGGATGCGCGACTTGTCGGCATCCCTCACCGAGACGAACACCGTCCCGCTCCGCGGGAGGTTGGTGCCGCCGCCGATCTGGCTCTTGGCGAATGCGATCTCGAACGAGCCGTCGATCCCCATCACCTCGCCGGTCGATTTCATCTCCGGCCCGAGCACAGTGTCGACGCCGGGGAAGCGCGCGAAGGGGAACACGGCTTCCTTCACCGCGCGGTGTTTGAGATGCGACGGCTTGAGGTCGAAGCTTTTGAGCGTCTCGCCGGCCATCACGCGGGCAGCGATCTTGGCGACCGGCAGCCCGATCACCTTGGCGACGAAAGGCACGGTGCGCGACGCACGCGGATTGACCTCCAGGACATAGATGTCGCCGTCCTTGATGGCGTATTGCACGTTCATCAGTCCACCGACATTGAGCGCCAGGGCCAGCGCGCGGGTCTGTCGCTCGAGTTCGGCGAGTGTCTTTTTGTCGAGCGAATGCGGCGGCAGCGCGCAAGCCGAGTCGCCGGAATGAATGCCGGCTTCCTCGATGTGTTCCATGATGCCAGCGATGAAAGTGTCCTTGCCGTCGGCAAGACAATCGACGTCGACCTCGGTGGCATCGGACAGGTAACGGTCGATCAGCAGCGGGCTCTTTTTCGAGACGACCAGTTCGCTCGGCCTGTCGAGGTCGGATGAGAGGCGCGCGAGGTAACGATCGAGCTGGGCCGTGTCGCGCACGATCTCCATGGCACGGCCGCCGAGGACGTAGGAGGGGCGGATCACCACCGGATAACCGATCTCCTCGGCAATCGCGCGCGCTGCATTGGGGGATGTCGCGATCCCGTTCTGTGGCTGGCGCAGCTTGAGCTTGTCGAGAAGTTTCTTGAAGCGGTCGCGGTCCTCGGCGAGGTCGATCATGTCAGGCGAGGTGCCGAGGATCGGCACCTTGGCTTTTTCCAGAGGCTCGGCAAGCTTCAACGGAGTCTGGCCGCCGAATTGAACGATCACGCCGTGCAGGGTGCCGTTGCTGCGCTCGGTGTCGATGATCTCCAGCACGTCTTCCGGCGTCAGTGGCTCGAAATAGAGCCGGTCGGAGGTGTCGTAGTCGGTCGACACAGTCTCCGGATTACAGTTGATCATGATGGTCTCGTAGCCGACCTCTTTCAACGCAAACGCGGCATGACAGCAGCAATAATCAAATTCGATGCCCTGGCCGATGCGGTTCGGCCCGCCGCCGAGAATGATGACCTTCTTCTTGTCAGATGGCGCCGCTTCGTCCGCGACCCTTCCGGCGAACGGCGTTTCATAGGTCGAATACATATAAGCCGTCGGTGACGCGAATTCGGCGGCGCAAGTATCGATCCGTTTGAAGACCGGGCGCACATCGAGTTTGCGGCGCTTGGCCATGACTGTCTCGGCGTCGTTGCCGGTCAGTTTGCCCAGCCGCTTGTCGGAAAAGCCCATGGCCTTGAGCCGGCGAAACGGGCCGGCCGTCGTCGGCAGGCCCTTGGCCCGGATTTCAGCTTCCATATCGACCAGTTCGCGCATCTGGTTCAGGAACCAGGGATCGATGCGGCAGGCATTGTGAATGAGCTCATCGGTCGCCCCGAGCCGCATGGCCTGCGCGATCTTGAGCAGGCGGTCCGGCGTCGGCGTGCCGAGCGCGGCGCGGATCGCCGCCTTGTTGTCGGCATCATCGATGCCCTTCGCGACATCGAAGCCTTCGATGGTGATTTCATCGAGGCCGGTGAGGCCGGTTTCCAGCGAGCGCAATGCTTTCTGCAGGCTTTCCTGGAAGGTGCGGCCGATGGCCATGGCTTCGCCTACCGATTTCATCGAGGTCGTAAGCACCGGCGAGGCGCCGGGGAATTTCTCGAAGGCAAAGCGCGGAATCTTTGTGACGACGTAATCGATCGTGGGTTCGAACGAGGCGGGCGTTGCGCCACCGGTAATGTCGTTGGCAATTTCATCAAGCGTGTAGCCTACCGCCAGCTTTGCCGCGACTTTCGCAATCGGGAAGCCGGTCGCTTTCGAGGCCAGCGCCGACGAGCGCGACACACGCGGGTTCATCTCGATCACCACCAGCCGCCCGTCGGCGGGGTTGATCGCGAACTGCACGTTCGAGCCGCCGGTCTCCACGCCGATCTCGCGCAGCACCGCGATCGAGGCGTCACGCAGGATCTGGTATTCCTTGTCGGTCAGCGTGAGCGCCGGCGCGATGGTGATCGAGTCGCCAGTGTGCACGCCCATCGGATCGACGTTTTCGATCGAGCAGATGATGATGCAGTTGTCTTTCTTGTCGCGCACCACCTCCATCTCGAATTCTTTCCAGCCGAGCACCGATTCCTCGATCAGCACCTCGTTGGTCGGAGAGGCGTCGATGCCGCCTTCGACGATGTCGATGAACTCCGCCTTGTTGTAGGCGATGCCGCCGCCGGTGCCGCCGAGCGTGAAGGACGGACGGATGATCGCGGGCAGCCCGATGTCATCGAGCGCTTCCAGCGCCTGCGGCAATGTCTTGATCTGGTGCGAACGCGGCGTCGGCAGGCCGATCTTGGTCATCGCCTCGCGGAAGAGTTCACGGTCTTCCGCCTTGTCGATCGCTTCGGCGGTGGCGCCGATCATCTTGACGTTGAATTTTTCCAGCGTGCCCATCTTGCGCAAGCTGAGCGCGCAATTGAGCGCGGTCTGGCCGCCCATGGTCGGCAGCAGCGCGTCGGGGCGTTCCTTCTCGATGATCTTGGCGACGATCTCCGGCGTGATCGGCTCGATGTAGGTCGCGTCGGCAAGATCCGGGTCGGTCATGATGGTCGCCGGATTGGAGTTCACCAGGATGATCCGGTAGCCCTCTTCCTTCAGCGCCTTGCAGGCTTGCGTGCCGGAATAGTCGAATTCGCAGGCCTGGCCGATGACGATCGGGCCGGCGCCGATGATCAGGATCGATTTGATGTCGGTGCGTTTAGGCATTCCGCTTCTGCAATCTCTCCTTCGTCATTCCGGGGCGCCGCGGAGCGGCGAACCCGGAACCCAGAGGTTGGCACTGTGCTTGTGTCTGGATTCCGGGTTCGCACCTGCCGGTGCGCCCCGGAATGACAAGAATTCCAGGCACAAAAAAAGGGCGCGCCTATCGCACGTCCTCTCGCCCTAGCGGGGGAGTGGCCCCGCGCGAGGGGTGCTTAGACCAGAATCGGCGGGCAGGGAAGGGCAGCCGGCGCATAAGCGGTGGACGGAAAAAGCCGAATAAAACCCGTCTGCCTACGCTCTACGAGCTTCGGCGCGATCGACTCGAGGATTGACAGGGCCGTCCATTTTCGGGGTAAGAGCAGACATCGTGATTTGACGCCGCAATGTCCGCTAATGACCCAAAGCGGACTTAAGGTCGTCGGTCGAATTCTCACCCGCACTGCGATCGATCCAAGTCAATGCCGGGTCGTCTTCGCTCGTATCAGTAAGTGCCCGTTGCTGGCCGTCGGCCCATGAACCCGACGTCAGGCCGCATCCTCCTTGAAATCCGTATTGTGCTTGGGGAACCAGACATATCCCTTCAGCATATAGTGCCAATACATAAATGGCAGGCCAGTCAGCTTGATCCACCAGCCGATCCAGCGCTCCTTGGATGGATTGAGGGGCAAGGTCGGCGTGACTTTGCCGCCATAGCAGAACTCCGCGAGAATCGTCTTGCCGATGCCAGTCGTCAGCGGGCATGAGGCGTAGCCATCATACGCGCCGGGTACCAGCTTGCCAGCGACCGCCGTGATAATCTCATTGGCCACCACCGGCGCCTGCTTGCGTACCGCCGCAGCTGTCTTTGAATTCGGTGTCGAACAGACGTCGCCGAGGGAGTAGACATTGGCAAAGCGTACGTGTTGCAGGGTGATCTGATTGACTTCGACCCAGCCGGCAGCATTGGCGAGCGGCGATTTCTTGATCTCTTCATGCGGGCTCTGCGGCGGCGTGACGTGCAGCAGATCGAACGGCACGCTCTCCTTTTCTCCTTTGCGGTTGTCACCGACAAATTCGAAGGTTGCAGTTTTGGCGTTGCCGTTCACGGCCACGAGTTGCTGTTGATAATTCACGTTGATTCCGTAGCGTGCTGCGACCTTGACCAGCGCGCGGGCAAAATACGGCACGCCGAAAATAGCGGGCGCGTGCGTAAAGAAGCCGATCGAACACTGTTTGAGGATGCCGCGCCGGCGCAAGCGGTCGGCAATTAGGTAGGCAATCTTCTGCGGCGCGCCGGGGCATTTGAACGGCATAGGCGGCTGCGTGCAGACGATCTTGTCTCCAGGCTTGAGTTTCTGCACGCATTCCCAAGTGTAGCTCACGCTGTTCGGCGAATAATTGCTGCACACGCCGTTGGTGCCGAGTGTCTCGGCGAGGCCTGTGACCTTATCCCAATCGAGTTTCACGCCGGTACAGACCACCAGATGGTCGTAAGTGAGCACGTCGCCGTTCTGCAAGCGGACTATGTTCTGCTCAGGCTCGAAACTCCTGGCCGCGCCGCGAATCCAGGTGACGCCGGGCGGTATGACACTGGCTTCCGGGCGATGCGTTTTCGCCAGCGGATAGACACCTGCTCCGACCAGGGTAAACGACGGCTGATAATAATGCTGCTGCTCGGGCTCGACGATCGCGATTTCCATGTTGCGCGCACGACGCCGCAGAATCGCCGCTACTGTGATGCCGGCGGTGCCCCCGCCGACAATGAGGACCTGATGATGCTTCCCGTTCGGCATTGATCGTTTCCCCCCTATTTATTGTTCAGCGCGCGCGCAAGCATGGCGCTTATTAGGCCGGGCTAAAGGCCGGGTCAGTCGAGAGCCTAATACATATTGCAAAAATACAATATGTTTTTTTGGTACTAGCGGCGACTAAATTGCCGTCCGGTGTACGGCCGTCGCCCTCGAGCGTCGCGGTTAACCGGCGGTTACACCGGCCGCGCCAGGAAGGTCATGCGTTGCTGATTGTGGCCGATATTGTGACCGGCACGCTGGGGCGTGTAGCCGGCGCGCTTGAGTCTCTCCAGCACGTCTGCTTCTGCGTAGTGGGACAGCCCGACCGTCTTCTTCAGCCGCAAATAATCGGACACGAAGATCCGCATCAGCCCGAAGGTTGCCGCCCAGAAAAATCCGTTCGCTGCACCGAAGCGCAGCAGTGCGAGCGCCGCAGCCGGCGCGGCAAGATGCGGCCGCACGATATCGCCGAGAACAAACAGTCCGCCCGGCTTGAGCAGGGAATGGAATATCGCGAGCAGTCGGTCGAGCTCGGCCGCACTCAGATATTGCGCGACCGAATGCATGACGATGAGATCGAACGAGCCCTTCGGCAACGCGGCGGCTTGCTCCGCTGAAATGACAGCGATTTTTGGATGGCCGGCATAACGTTGTGTGAGTGAGGCGCGTACATTGGGCGCGGCTTCGACCAGGATCAACCGGCTGCAGGCCGCGGCGACCAGATCGGCCGAGGTAGCCTCGCCGCAGCCATAGTCGAGCACATGCGCGGCGGGTGAGGGCACAAGCTTGCGGATGTCCTCGGCAATGGTGCGGTAATGCACGTCACGGTGACGCGCATTCACATAAATCACCGAATGCTTGAAATCGTAGAAGTCGATCCAGTTGCTCATGCAATTTGACACTAACCTGTCATCAGCGGGCTTGTCCCGGTGATCCCGCTTGGGAAGGCATGGCCTCGGCCATGACGAACACTTTTCTCGTCATTCCGGGACGGCCCGTCAGGGCCGGACCCGGAATCCAGACATAAGCGCCGTGCCGCGCATCTGGATTTCGGGTTCGCTCGCTGACGCTCGCGCCCCGGAATGACGGCAGGAATCATTTCACCGCGCCCCGGAGTAACACACGAGGTGCTGCGCGTGTCCCGGCCATAGCGATGCAGTGCGCTAGCGCCGCCAGAGCAACAGCAGCGGTCCGTTCTTGCCGATGACCGGGTCGGTTGCCGGCACAGGCACCTTGGGAATCGTATTGAGCGCTTTGTCTCGTTCTGCCGGATTGTCGCCGCGACAGAGGTTATAGGTGCCCTCGGGCGGATAGGCGCCGATGACCAGAAAATCGTCGCTGGCTGAAAGTCTCTGATGCCCTGCGCCCGCCGGCAGCACGACCACATCTCCGGCGGTCAGGTCGAACACCTGGCCGCTATGTCCGCCGAGCTGCACTTTGGCGCGGCCCTGTGCGATGCCGAGCGCTTCGTGAATCATCGAATGGTAGTGGACGAACGGATAAATGCCGTTACGCCACTGGCCGTGCCCCCAGCCATTGGCCTTGAAGAGGTGCTCGATTTCGGCAGCGGGCGCGATGCTTTTGTCGAGATCGACCGCGTTTTTGTACAGCAGCACCGGCAGCGCCGGATTGTTCGGCACCTTGCCGTCGTCCTTGAACATGAAGGTCAGGGGCTTGTTGGGCGTCATGTCAATGCAACAGATATCGGCGGATGTGGTTCGCCCGGCGCCTGATCCGTTCGTCCCCGCGAAAGCGGGGACCCAGAGTTTCTAAAAGAGCTGGATTTCCGCTTTCGCGGGAACGAACGGAGGGTCGGCCACAATTCTTACGAGTCGCACACTAAGCAATCTTCCGCTTTGCCTGCCGCATCATCTCGACGAAGCGCGTGAAGAGATAATGGCTATCGCGCGGGCCGGGTGAAGCTTCCGGGTGATATTGCACCGAGAACACCGGCTTGTCCTTGAGCGCGATGCCGCAATTTGAGCCGTCGAACAGCGATACATGCGTCTGCTCGACATTCTTCGGCAACGTCTCTTTGTCGACGGCAAAGCCATGGTTCATCGAGGTGATCTCGACCTTGCCGGTGGTGAGATCCTTCACCGGATGATTGGCGCCGTGATGGCCCTGATGCATTTTCATCGTCTTGCCGCCGACCGCGATGCCGAGCATCTGATGGCCGAGGCAGATCCCGAAGGTGGGCGTGCCAGTGTCGATCAACTTCCTGATCACCGGCACCGCGTATTCGCCGGTCGCCGCCGGATCGCCCGGACCGTTCGAGAGGAAGACGCCGTCAGGCTTGAGCGCCAGGATGTCCTCGGCCGATGTCTTGGCCGGCACCACCGTCACTTTGCAGCCGGAGCCCGCCAGCAGCCGTAGGATATTGCGCTTGATGCCATAGTCGACAGCGACCACGTGGAACTGCGGATTGGTCTGGCGCCCGAAGCCCGTGCCCCAACCCCACGGCGTTTCGTCCCAGGTAAAGCGTTGTCCGCTTGTCACCATCGGCACCAGATCCATGCCGACGAGACCCGGCCACTCCTTGGCTTCTTTCTTCAGCGCCGCGAGATCGAACTTGCCGTTCGGCGCGTGCGCGATCACGGCATTGGGCATGCCCTTGACGCGGATCAGCGCGGTGAGCGCGCGGGTGTCGATGCCGGATAAACCGATTATGCCGCGCGCCTTGAGCCAGTCGTTGAGGTTTTTGGTGGCGCGATAGTTCGACGATGCGGTGATCGCGCTCTGCAGAATGATGCCGCGCGCGCCCGGCGTGGCCGCCATGTTGACGGTCTCGATGTCTTCTTCGTTAGTGCCGACATTGCCGATGTGCGGGAAGGTGAAGGTAATGAGCTGTCCGGCATAAGAGGGGTCGGTCAGGATCTCCTCATAGCCCGTCATGGCGGTGTTGAAGCAGACCTCGCCAACCGCGTGCCCGGTCGCGCCCAGCCCGAAGCCTTCCAGAACTGTCCCGTCTGCCAATACCAAAAGCGCCGTTGGCTTGGGCTCAGCCCAAGATTTGCCAGAAGTCCCGGCGGGGGCGGCTTTCGTCTGGGTCATGGCCTCTTAGTTGC
>CAVYER010000019.1:0-362160 GCA_963767515.1 uncultured Alphaproteobacteria bacterium | reverse complement strand
CCCGCGGGGCGCTGCGGTCTCGCGTAACGGCCTATGGCAATGGCACTGCCCGCAATCCCATTGAGTTCAAGTGATCGCTTTTTTCTCGGCGTCGAACGCTCTTTCAGCGGACGCTCCTGGAAAGATCGTCTCGACGAGCGTGGATCGGCCCGCGCGCTGGCGATCGCCCAGCGGTACGGTCTTGACGAATTGCTTGCGCGGGTTCTGGCAGGGCGGAATGTGGATGTCGACGAGGTCGAAAGCTTTCTCGACCCGACCATCAAGCGCCTAATGCCGGATCCTCATACGCTGACTGACATGGAGGTTGCGTCGGGACGCATCGCCGATGCGACGACCCGCGGCGAAAGCGTCGCAATTTTCGGCGACTATGATGTGGATGGCGCAACCGCTTCAGCATTGCTTTGCCGCTACCTTCGCCATTGCGGTCTTGATCCGATCGTCCACATACCGGACCGGATCTTCGAAGGCTACGGACCGAATGTCGACGCCATCCGGTCTTTTGCCGAACGCGGCGTGAAGCTGCTGATTACGGTCGATTGCGGCGTTACGAGCCTCGAGCCACTCGCCGAGGCAAAAAAACTTGGCCTCAACACGGTGGTTATTGACCACCATCAAGCTGACGAAAAACTTCCCGACGCGGTGGCGATCGTCGATCCCAACCGTGCCGACGATCTGTCCGGACTTGGCCATCTGGCTGCGGTCGGCCTTGTTTTCATCACACTGGTCGCAGTCACGCGCGAATTGCGCAGTCGCGACTTCTGGACTGGTTCGCGTAGCGAGCCCGACCTACTGTCGCTCTTGCATCTGGTGGCCCTCGGAACGGTCGCGGACGTGGTGCCGCTTAAAGGCCTGAACCGCGCTTTCGTTGCCAAGGGTCTTATCGCGCTGCGCCGTCGCGAGCATCTCGGACCGACCGCGCTGATGGACTTGGCGCGTCTGAGCGGTCCGCCGGAACCGTGGCATCTCGGATTTCTTTTAGGCCCGCGTATCAACGCCGGCGGCCGCATCGGCCGCGCCGATCTCGGCGTGCGCCTTTTGCTGGAAGAAGACCCGACCGAGGCCGCGCGTATCGCCGGCGAACTCGACCGCCTCAATCGGGAGCGTCAACAGATTGAACAGACAACGCTCGCCCAGGCCGAAGCTGAAGCGCTCGCCGCGCTCGGTCTGGAAGAGAAGGGGGCCGTAGTCGTCACCGCGTCGGAAGGCTGGCATCCCGGCGTCGTCGGGTTGGTTGCGGCGCGCCTCAAGGAGCGCTACGGCCGGCCGGCCTTTGCGATCGCGCTGGAGCCTGGTGGCAGCGGCACCGGTTCCGGCCGATCGATTGCCGGAGTCGATCTTGGCGGCGCGGTGAGGCAGGCGGTGCGTGATGGCCTGCTGCTTAAGGGTGGCGGCCATGCCATGGCCGCCGGGGTGACGCTCAAGAAAGACGCACTGGGCGCGTTCCGCGCATATCTCGAAAATGCGTTGGCGGCGCCGGTCGAGGCAGCGCGGCGAGATCGTGCGTTGTTGATTGACGGCGCGGTTTCAGCCGGCGGGTTTAATCTTTCGCTTGCAGAGCTCCTGGCGCGCGCCGGGCCCTACGGTGCGGGCAACCCGGAACCGGTCCTGGCTCTCCCTGGACATAGGCTCGCTTACGCCGATCCGGTCGGAGAGAATCATATCCGCGCGCGCTTCCGTTCAGGCGACGGAAAGTTCGTAAACGCCATCGCGTTCCGTGCCGCGGGCCAGCCGCTCGGCAAGGCGCTACTGGAAAACCGTGGCCGAGTCGTTCACGCCGCCGGCCAAATCGCCATCGATCGCTGGCAGGGCGAAGAGCGCGTGCAGTTCCGGCTCGCGGACCTGGCCGCCGCGTAGCAGGCGCGACGAAAATCCCGGCTGTCAAATTAGTGTAATATTACCCGTCAGGGCGATTCGTGCGCCCGAGTTCGCGTTGGCGTGCTCGTGCACCATCGAAACGATACCATCGGGGGCGCCCATGACACTCAACACTCAACCAGGCTCGTCGGAGGAGTCGATCGGCTTCCAGGAAGTCGGGCGACAAGTTAGCCGTCAAGAACAGCTGATCACGATCCTCGCGACGTCACTCGGCGTGATGATCGTGGCGGCTATCGCCGTCTTGATGGGAATGACCTGACCGTTTTGCTTGGACGGCGGGCCGGGGCGGGCTCTGCCTCGAAGGCCTTGCGCGCATCGGAGGCGAATTGCCGGCGCCACATCACGATCACGACTCCGGTGGTGGTGAGCGCGAGCGGCAGCGGTCCGAGAAACCATCCGAGATAACCAAGAGCAAAAAAGAACGCACGTTGGCCGCGGTTGAAATGGCGGCCCGCATCGGCGCAGAGCTTCGCGGCTCGATGCGCAAAAGCCTGCGCGGCAGCCGTATCTTTTTCCTTCGGTGGTGGCGCGGCGCCGACCATGATCGCAAAATAATTGAACAGCCGGTAGGACCAGGCAAATTTGAAGAAGGCGTAGACGAAGATGATAATGAGCCCCATCATCTTCAAATCCCACAGTCCGCGCGACGGCGTCGCGCCGAACGGCAGCAGCGACATGACGCGTCATTATTTCTTCGCTCGAGCGCAGCAGTGTCAGCGCGCCGCCGATGGCGATCAGACTCGTGGATGCAAAGAAGGCGGTACCGTTTTGCAACGCGGCGGTAACCTGGGCATCGACCATGCGCATGTCGCGCATGAGCAGTTGTTCCATCCATTCGTCGCGATAAGCGTTCATCAGGGCGTTGAGGCTGGTGCGCCCCTTCGCGGTCTTCTCAATCACAATCGAATAGACAATCCAGGCGCCGGCGAACCAGGCGAAGGCGGCGAGATCGGGCAAGGATAGGGCTGTCATCGGCGTCGGTATTCTCCGCGAGAGCATGGTGCCTGCTTGCGCGGCAGGCTTCAACCGGTCGGCTTGAGTGCGGCGCAGGCCTCTGCCAGCATACCCGCCATAAGGAGACGTGGAATGCCACAGACAATCACCGTCGGTTATAAGGCCTTGTGCGAAGCGGCCGAACGCGAAATCGAGACGCTTGCCGGTCGAGCAGGCTGTCCAGCTGACCGGCCGTGATGACGTCGTGCTTGTCGATATCCGTGACATCCGCGAATTGCAGCGCGAGGGGCGCGTACCGGGTGCTTTCCATTGTCCGCGCGGCATGCTCGAATTTTGGATCGATCCGCAAAGCCCGTATCACAAGCCGGTCTTTGCCGCGGACAAGAAGTTCGTCTTCTTCTGTGCCGGCGGCCTGCGCTCGGCACTCGCCGCGCAGACCGCGCAGCGGTATGGGTCTAAAGCCGGTCGCGCATGTTCAGGGCGGCTTCGGTGCCTGGAAAAAAGCCGGTGGGCCGGTGGACGCTCCCGATCCCGCGCCAGGCGAGGCGAAGAAGGCGTAATACGTCGCACATGGCCCTCACTCTTATTATCGGAAACAAGAACTATTCATCGTGGTCAATGCGGCCATGGATCGCCATGAAGGTGGGCGGCATTGCATTCGATGAAAAGGTAGTCCCGCTCTACGAACCGGGAAGTCGCGAACAGGTCCTGAAACATTCACCGGCCGGCAAAGTGCCGGTGCTGGTTGACGGTGAGCAGAGGATCTGGGAATCGCTCGCCATCCTTGAATATCTGGCGGAGAAATTTCCCGACAAAAAATTCTGGCCTAATGATCGCGCGCGCGCGCAGTCACGCCCGAATTGTGGCAACTGAAATGCACGGTGGCTTCCAGGCCTTGCGCAAAAACTGTCCGATGAATCTCTGGTTGCCGGTCAAATCACGGCCGCTACCTGAAGAGGCGCTTATCGACGTACGGCGGATAGAAGCGCTGTGGCGCGACTGCCGCACGCGCTTCGGTCATGGCGGAGCGTTCCTGTTCGGCGACTTCGGAGCGGCGGATGCGATGTATGCTCCGGTCGTGGCGCGGTTGCACAGCTATGGTGTCAGCGTTGATCGTCGCGGCGCGCGACTACATGGACGCGATCATGGCATTGCCGGCGTGGAACGAATGGCGTGGGGCGGCGCTCAAAGAGCCCTGGATCATGAAAGGCAACGAGCCGGACTGGCCGCTGGTGCGCGGCGTTGCGGTGTCATAGCCACGCCTATTCATCGTCCTTCAGGCGCCGGACAAGCTCATCGATGAAGGCTCGCTGGCCCGGCAATATCTTTTTCCGGGCGATGGCGAGGCTGAAATACGAAATTCGGTCAATCTCCGGGAAGCTTTGCTGCTTTCCCGAGCGTGGGGGCCATTCCATCTCGAAATGATTGCTGGTGAATTCGCCGAGGCCGAAATCGGCTTCGAGCGCGAAAGCATGCACCATCTTCCCGCTTTTTTGGCGCAACGGGGTCAGTGCCATGAAGGGACCTTTTGCGACGAGGCCGGTCTCTTCCGTGAATTCGCGCTTGGCACAAGCCAGCAGGTCGTCGGACTCAACATTGCCCTTGGGGATCGACCAGGCGCCTTCGTCCTTATTGCGCCAGTAGGGCCCGCCCGGGTGGGCGAGCAAAACTTGGAACTGCGGGTTGCGGCGGAAGGCGAGGATGCCTGCACTGACTTCTGATCGGCGGGACATGACCCGTTTCTCTTTTCTCTTTGTCGCAACCTGCAAGGAAGAAAACGGTCGTTTTGGTCACGCCGCAAAAAACCCGGCACAAGCGCCGGGTTCTTATATTCGAGGGGGTGACACTCGCGCATCCTTTTACCACGGACGCTCGACCGAGTTTGTAACGTGCTCACGGTCGGGTGATGTGAGGCAGATGCCCACGCACAGGTACGGTAATTCCGGGTGCGGGTTGTGCCCGCGGTGGAATTTGGCGATCGGCTCGGCATAGCATTCGCCAGCCTTTGCCTTGACCAGGACGCCCTCCTGAAAATGCGCCTCGAATAAGCCCTGCAACGCCACAAAAAAAGCTGCGCCGTTGTGGCAGTGCCAATTTGTGTAGCCGCCCGGCACAATCTCGGCGTTGTAAATCTGCACCTTCACTTGCGGATCCCGCGGTAACGACGCGTAGAGTGTATCGAAAAGCAAATTCCGGTGAAAACCGTGCCCTGGCGGCACAATACCGTCGAGTTTCAACTTGAGTGATTTATATTCGCCGAGGGCGGTCTGCATTTTCCTCTCCGCAGTAAGACGCGGCAGCCTAATACAACACCGGCGGTCAGGTGAAGCGCACCAAAGGAAAAAGCCCGGCGCAAGCGCCGGGCTTTTTGTATTGGATGTGTGACTGGCGTCAATCGTCGACGGCTTCCTTAACGGTGTCCTTAATACCACCGACCGTATTCTGTATTTTGCCGGCGGCTTTCTCGGCCTTGCCTTCGCTTTCCAGTTTGGCATCTCCGGTCACCTTGCCGGCAACCTCTTTCACTTTGCCTTTGGCCTGCGCGGCGCTGCCTTGAATGCGATCTTTGTTCATAGCGTCCTCATTGTTCTGATTGTTGGGGTCGTTGTGGAGTTAACGCCGCGGCACGCAAAGACGTTCCGCGCAGCGAATCCTGCGATGCATTCAATGCAGGCCAACTATACCGGCTGACGCGTCAAAGCCCCGCGCCAGCCTGAAAGGCGCGGGGCATAGTCGCTCGTGCTAACGCATTACTGCTTGGAGCCGGTGGTGCTCTTGTTTGGGTTCGGCGAACAATTCAGGTTCTGTGGCTTCGCATCCTTCTCGCAGGCGGCCATGCTTGCGTATTTACAATTCAACGCGCCGCTCGCCGACGTATTGATACAAAACGGTGAAGCTCCGATCGTCTGAGACTTTTGCATGCTGCTGCCCGATGAGGGCGATCCCATCGTGCCTTGAGCCTGGGCGAAGGAAATACCCGCAATCAGCGCGGTAACGGCCGTAAGCGTGGTCAAAATTTTCATCGTCTGCCTCCTTATTGTGTGATGCCGGCGTGTGGCATTCCGGACAACAGAGGGGGAGGAACAGTGTTCCCGGAACCCGGTCGATTTTTGGGAAAAGTTCTAGAATGTGCGCTGATACGGCAAACGGCCGGGAAAGTTCCCGGCCGTCGGCTCAAGACCATCGTATTGAGAAATTACGCCTCGACGATTGCGACGATCTCATGCGTACGCGGATTGATGACTACGATCTGATCACCCACGAGGATGTAGTCGTAGCCGCGCCATTCCGGATAGATCGCGATGACTTCAACCGGCAGCGGATACACGTGGACGCTGGTCGGAATACGTGTTCCCACGCTCACCGAAACATTGAGGTGAGCCGGTTCGACCTTGTGCTGCCGAATGACAGACGTAATTTTCGTGCGTTGCTCGGTCGTCAGCTTTGCAGAGCCCGCAGCGGCACCCTGGCCGGTCGTCGTGCGGTTCTGCTCGGTCGTCGTCTGGCTTGAGCGTGACGACGCACCATTTTCCTCGCTCTTCGAACGGACGTCCGATTTGCCGGTGGCCGCGGCACCCGACTTATCCTTATCCATGGACTTATCCTTGTCCACGGCGCGGTTCTGGGTCGAGGCCTTGTCGTCAGCATCCGACTTCGGCGACTGCCCGGTCGTCTCGTGCGGCTTGGCGGACTTCGCATCTGGCGTTGCCTGGCCGGTGGTCTGTGGCGCCTTGTGCTCGCCACCCTTGATGGACGGCGCAACCTTTTCCGCAGGCGCATTCTGCTGCGCTGCGGGGGCCTGCTGCGGGGCTTCCTTATTCATGCCTTGTGCCGATGCGGCGCCGGCGCTCAACAGCAACACCGCCGCTACCGTCGACAACAGTTTCGCTTTCTTCACGGAACGTCTCCTCTGGATGCCCCCGAATTCCCGACAATGTCGAGACCTGATCACCACAAACGTTCCGCCAGACCCGTCGGTTCCACACATTGACGAAGCGTAACGTCGCGGGGTCGCCATTGCCTTCCGGGTTCCACCAAGGCACCTTTTGGCTCAATCGGGGAGGGAGCCTTGGCAATTCTGGCGTCATCAATCGATCACAAATGCTGCCGAATTTCGTGCCAATGCGGAGCGCATGCGCGCGTTGGTTGCCGAATTGCAAGCGCGCCGCGGCGAAGCGGCCTTGGGCGGACCCGAGCGCGCGCGCGAGCGCCACGTTGCGCGTGGCAAGTTATTGCCGCGCGACCGCGTGATGAATTTGATCGATTCCGGCTCGCCGTTCCTCGAGCTATCGCCGCTCGCCGCTAATGGCATGTACGACGACGCGATCCATGCTGCGGGAATTATCACCGGCATTGGGAGGATCGAGGGCCGCGAATGTGTGGTCGTGTGCAACGACTTAACGATCAAAGGTGGCACCTATTTCCCGATGACGGTTAAGAAGCATCTGCGCGCGCAAGAAATCGCGCGCGAAAATCGGTTGCCCTGCATCTATCTAGTGGATTCCGGCGGCGCGAACCTGCCGCACCAGACCGAGGTGTTTCCGGACAGGGAGCACTTTGGCCGCATCTTTTACAATCAGGCGACGTTATCCGCGCTTGGCATTCCCCAAATCGCGGTGGTGATGGGATCGTGCACCGCGGGCGGTGCCTATGTGCCAGCGATGTCGGATGAAACGATCATTGTCAAAAATCAGGGCACCATATTTCTCGGCGGTCCGCCGCTGGTGAAGGCGGCAACCGGTGAGGTTGTCAGTGCGGAGGAGCTAGGTGGCGCCGACGTCCATGCGCGCAAGTCCGGAGTCGCCGACCATTACGCCCAGGACGACCATCATGCGTTGAGCGTGGCTCGCCGGATCGTGGCGAACCTGAACAGGCCAAAGAACGCGGACATTTCGCTGCGAAAATCGCGTGAACCCGTGTTCGACGCAGCGGAGCTGGACGGGATCGTTCCG
The DNA here is from genome assembly GCA_963767515.1 of uncultured Alphaproteobacteria bacterium. Classification (GTDB taxonomy): domain Bacteria; phylum Pseudomonadota; class Alphaproteobacteria; order Rhizobiales; family Xanthobacteraceae; genus Pseudolabrys. Next base: position 354,379 of record CAVYER010000019.1, on the reverse strand, counting down.
GTGGATTTGAAGAAACAATACGACGTGCGAGAAGTGATCGCGCGGATTGTGGATGCGTCCGAGTTCGACGAATTCAAGGCGCTCTACGGATCGACGTTGATCACCGGCTTTGCGCACATCCATGGCATACCGGTTGGCATTCTCGGCAATAACGGAATCCTGTTTTCAGAAAGCGCGCTCAAGGCTGCGCATTTCATCGAATTGTGTTGTCAGCGTCGCATTCCATTGCTGTTCTTGCAAAATATCGTGGGCTTCATGGTCGGACGCGACTACGAGGCCGGCGGAATTGCCAAGGACGGCGCAAAAATGGTGACGGCGGTCGCCTGCGCGCAGGTGCCGAAGGTCACCGTCATCGTCGGAGGATCCTATGGGGCAGGAAATTATGGCATGTGCGGACGTGCCTATGGCCCGCGCTTTCTGTTTACCTGGCCCAATGCGCGCATCTCGGTGATGGGCGGAGAACAGGCGGCGAGCGTGCTCGCAACCGTCAGGCGCGACAATATCGAGGCCGGCGGCGGCAAATGGTCGGAGGTCGAGGAGGAAGAGTTTAAGCAGCCGCTGCGCGACCAGTTCGAAACTGAGGGTAATCCATTTTACGCGACGGCGCGGCTTTGGGATGACGGCATCATTGCGCCTTCCGAAACGCGGAGAGTACTCGCTCTCGCATTTTCCGCTGCACTGAATGCACCAGTGCCGGACACGAAGTTTGGCGTGTTTCGAATGTAGCGGCGGCAGCCTCTTTGAAACATTGCAATTGATATGGAAGAAAAAGCGTAAGGTGAGTAAAGGTGCTGAAGCCCATATGAATTACATTTCCGCTCTCATCGTCGGTGCCGGTTCAGGTCTTTCAGCCTCGCTTGCGCGTGCGTTTGCCAAGTCTGGTATGAGCATTGCGCTTGCCGCACGCTCGACCGACAAGCTAACCGCCCTGGCGCGGGAAACCGGCGCAAAACTTTTTAGCTGCGACGCCACCAGACGCGATGAGGTTGAAAAGCTGTTCGCTGATCTCGACGGTGCGGGAGTGACGCCCGACGTCATCGTTTACAACGCCAGCTATCGCACGCGCGGGCCATTGATAGAGCTCGATCCGTCCGAGGTTGAGAAGTCGATCCAGATCTCGGCCTTTGCGGGGTTCCTGGTAGCTCAGGCTGCCGTCAAACGAATGCTGCCGCGCAAGCGCGGCGCGATCCTGTTCACCGGGGCTTCTGCAAGTATAAAAGGCTATGCACAGTCGGCCCCGTTCGCCATGGGCAAGTTCGCGTTGCGCGGTTTGGCCCAAAGCATGGCGCGCGAACTGTCGCCGCAAGGAATTCACGTTGCCCATTTTGTAATCGATGGTGGGATCCGCAGTGCGCGTCGCGTCGAGCTGCCGGACCAGCCGGATTTACTACTCGATCCCGACGCCATAGCGCAGAACTACCTTGATGTGCTCAATCAGCCGCGCAGCGCGTGGTCTTGGGAAATCGAACTGCGGCCGTGGGTGGAAAAATTCTAGACGCGCTTCAACGCGCCAACATTCCCATGACAGTGTCCCAATTCACGAAGGGCTGTTTTGGACCCGCGCGTAAGACGCCTTTGTCGTGAAGGAAGGCGCTGCCGAGCATCAGCGCGGCGCCGACAAAAACCCCGAAAATAAACCTCATGAGCAAGCCTCCCGGCGTTTATCTGTGCAATTCAAACCCTAAATAGACGTGCGCAAATTTGCCACCGCCGAATATCGAATTAGACAAATTCCAATGTTTTATCGATGGCTTGCACCGGTCCGGGCGTGGTGACAGAGATGCATTGGTATGCATCGTGATGCGAGGCCCAACGCATGTACCGGATAATTGTCCTGCTTGTTGCAACGCTGCTGCCACTCATTGCGCTGGCGCAGCAAACTACGCCGCCGAAAGAACCACCCAAGCCGACCGGAAAAGAAGTGTCGAAGGCTTATGTCCCCGGCCTTGAGCAGTTCATGAACGTGATCCTGATCGAACACAACAAGCTCTGGTTTGCCGCGAAGGCGCGCAATTGGGCGCTTGCCGAATACGAGCTTGGCGAGATCAAGGAGATTATGGGTGACGTGCAGGATTTTGTGCCGACCTTCAAGAATCTTCCGCTGGCCGACATGCTCGATGCGGTTATCACCAAGGAAATCTCTGCGCTTGAGAAGGCAATCGAGGCAAAAGACTACAAAGGCTTCACCGCGGGCTACGACAAGCTCACGCAGGCCTGCAACGCCTGCCATCAGGGCACTGAAAACGGCTTCGTCGTGATCAAACGGCCGACGCAGCCTGCGTTCACCAACCAGGACTACCGGCCGCACAAATAGGCGCGTCACGCGAGCGTGATCGGCCAATTCATCACACCGTTTACGGGCAGGCCTTATGTCAATGCTGCGTAGGGGCGCCTTCCATATGATTTCCATCGTCAACGGCTATGTCTGCACGACGTCCTGTGAAGTGGCCAGCGCCAAACAGGGCAAGGACCCGAGCGCGCCACCCGGATCGCCGCCGGGTGTATCGGGCAAGAACAGAAGTGCGCCGTTCGCGGAACAGCCGGCGAGCATTCTCGGCGGATCGCTCGCAACCACAAACGCTGTAAGCGCGGCGGACCATGCCCAACCGCCTCGGCTCGACCGTCTCGCCTGACGCGGTAGCCCGGTTCATCGGCGCATGCTAAATGCTTGCGCTATGACCAGCCCTGACGACCTCAAGCAACTTGCACCCACGGGAAAATTACGCGGCGGCATTGTCGCCGCGCCAGCCGCGTCAGCCTTTTTCGCCATCAAAAGCGGGAATGGAGACGTGAAGGGTGTGACCGTCGACCTGGTCCGCGGATTTGCCACTGCGCTGAAGCTGCCGCTCGAGTTGAAGGTCTATGACAATTCGGGCCAAGTGACCGAGGCGGTTGCCAAGGGCGAATGCGACATTGCCTTTATGCCGCAGGATGCGGAGCGCGCGAAGCGGGTGGATTTCGGCCCCGCTTATTACTTCATCGAAAGCACGTATCTCGTGCCGGCGGGCTCAACCATAAAAAGTATTGAGGAAGTCAATCGGCCCGGCCGTCGCATTGTCGCTATATCCAACACCACGACCGCGCGCAGCGCGCGGCGAACGGCTCCCAATGCGAGCGTCGAAGAGGTGCCAAGTGTCGACCAAATGACCGAGATGGCGAGCAAGGGGCAGGGCGATGCTTTCGCCCTGTCACATGACTCTTTCGCCGGCCTGTTGCCGAAATTGCCGGGTGCGCGCGTGCTGTCCGGTAATTTTCAGCAAACCGGCATCGCGGTGGCCGTGCCAAAGGGCCGTCCGGTCGCATTGAAAATCGCGAGCGAACTGCTCGAAGTTGCAAAGACGTCCGGATTGGTGCGCCGGGCGCTCGATGCCGCCGGCTTTCCGGATGCGGTCGTGGCGCCGCCGGCCGCCTAGCATTCATTCGTTACAATGACATTGCCCAGCGTACCGCGTTCGACCGCTTCGTGTGCGGCTACGGTGTCGGCCAAAGCATAAGTCGGATGCGCGACCCGATTGAGTAACTGACCTGCCTTAAGCGCGTCATTGATCTGCGGACACGGCGCGTTCGCGCTCATCCGCGTCGAGTTCATAGACCAGAAAAAATTGCAGGCGGATCGAATTGACCAGACAGAACGCTGCCGGCAAAGGGGCCTCGGGTCCGGTCCCGTAGACGATGACGCTACCCTTGGGCCGCAGGACGCCTGGGATGAGTTTGGCGTTGGCGGTGAGATCCATTTCGATGATGGCGTCGACGCCGCGTTTGCCGGTGAGTTCCATCACCCGCTCGCCAACGTTTTCACGCTTGTAATCGATGGTGGCGTCGGCGCCGGCTTCCTGGGCAGCCTTGGCTTTCTCGGCCGAAGAAACGGTGGTGATGACCTTCGCGCCCTTAGCCTTCGCGAATTGTATGACGTATTGGCTGACCGCGCCCGCGCCGCCGGACACGAACAAAGTCATGCCTTTTGTGACGTTCGCCAGAGTGACGGCGTAAACAGCGGTCATTGCCGGGATGCCCAGACAAGCACCGGCCTCGAAACTCGTTTTGTCGGGGAGGGCTACCGCTTGGGCGGCGGGCAGCACAATAAATTCGGCGGCCGTGCCGAATGGCCGCTTCCATTGGCCGTTCCAAACCCAAACGCGCTCGCCGATGCGACTTTTGCTGACACCTGCGCCGACCTCATCGATAATGCCAGCCCCATCGCTGTGCGGGATCACCCGCGGGTAAGCAATTTTCCTGGTCGTTCCCTGGCGCGATTTGACATCGGAAGGATTGACGCCAGAGGTCGCGAGCTTGATGCGCACTTCACCTGCGCCAGGCATGAGGCGTTTCTACTTCGCCGACGCGCAGGACCTCGCGTGCGGTTCCATTGCGCTCATAATAGACGGCTTGCACGGCTCACCTCCGGAACCGGACGATAGCATGCCGCGACGGTCAGCAAATTGGGCTCCGAACCGCAAAGACGCTGAAGCGTTGTCCCAATGCGTAACTTAAATGGGTGTGGCGCGGGTGGGGCAACAGAAACGAGGTTCAATATGGCCTATCGTGTGTATAGCGGCCCTAAAGGGTCAGCCGATAGTTGCGCCGATCGAAAAATCGCAATCTGTTGTTCAAGCAGTTTAATGCTCTCGACGAGGCGTTTGCCTGGGCGCGGCATGTCGAACGCACCGGCCGCATTCCGCTGTCGATAGAGGGGGATGACGGCACGCGCATGAATCGCCGCGCCGTTGTCGACGCGTTGCGCGTTGGCGCAACGCGAGCAGGTCGGCGGCCTGGCCGATGAGACCGGAGAAGTCAGCTCGTCAGCCGGGTCCATTCCGCGCGGGCGCGTTCGGTAAGATGGTCCCACTTGGTGTTGACGACGTCCCAATTCACCATTGGGCGCTGGGCTCCGGCCGCGGCAAGCGCGTTATGGGAGTCGTAGAGATAGGCGCCGCCAATGGTCAGAACGGCACCTAGAATGATTCCGATAAGGACGCGCATGATGAATCTCCATCCCCCTAAGCTCAAACGCAACCGCGGTGACGCTGTTCCATGGCCGGCCGAGACTTTTTAGTGTCCAATTGTGACCTGGACCCGCCTATTTCGGGGCCTTCGCGTTAACCTTGTGCGCTTACCAAACGCGTCTCTAACTTATTGGAAATGCTCCTGTTCTGGCCTGAAAAACTTTGCCCGCAAACAAAATTTGCTGCTATATTGAGTATATGAGCAGACATTCAACAAAACCCGCAGGACGGTCCGGTAAGACCGCCACGCGAACCGCCAAGAAAAGCGAGAAAGCCTCGCGCGCGGCGGGCAAAAAAGCATCGAAATCGGCTCGTCTCCCGGTTGGCAAAACGACCCGCGCCGCGCGGGCGGGTGCTGAGGCGGCGAAGACGGTGAAAATGATCCGCACGTCAAGCCCGCCCGTGCAGCCGGTCGCCGCGCACGAAATTCCGGCGCGCTTGCACAAATACCAGGTCGGCGAGACCGTCTACTATACATCGCCGACGTTCGGCCGTGCGGCCGCGACCGGTAGCTATATCGTGGTCAAGCTGCTGCCATCGGAAGGTGACGACTATCAATACCGGATCAAGAGTTCCGGTGAGGCCTTCGAACGCGTCGCGAAGGAAAGCCAGCTCGACCGGCCCTGACCGCCGGTGGTTTGCTGTCGCTATTTCGCCGTGGCCACACCCTATCATCCCCTGAACCGCGCGGGTGTCGCGTCGCAGGAGATCAGGGCATGCCGATTTACATCACACAGGGGCGTTATACGCGCGATGCGATCAAGGGCATGATTGTCAAGCCGGAGGATCGCGCCGACGCCATCGCGCGCCTTTTGTCGAAAATAGGGGGTCGATTGCTAGGATATTATCTGACGTTCGGTGAGTACGATTTCCTGGCGATCGCGGAAGCGCCGAATGACGTGCAAATGGCGGCCGCGCTGTTGGCGGTGGGGAGTGGTGGCGGTGTTACCGACGTGCGCACGACGGTCGCCATGACGTCGGTTGAAGCAAAGGGCGCTTTTGCAGCGGCGAGCGATCTTGCACCCGGCTTCAAATCGGCTGGTGGAACCTAGCGCTCGGGCCAAAGGAATAAACAAAGGGAATAACCAAAGTATTGCGGCGTTATAAACAACCTGAACACAGGTCACCGAAAAATAGGGAGAGAATTCATGCGCGCGTTTTTGCGTCTGGCCACATTCATATTGCCGGTTTTTCTGGCATGGCCGGCTGTGGCCCAGACCTACCCAAGCCGCACCGTCAAAATGATCGTTCCGTTTGGGGCGGGTGGTCCCGCCGACGTTTATGCCCGAGTCCTCGCTCAGTACCTTGGTGAGGAGACCAAGCAATCGTTTGTCGTTGAAGATCGACCCGGTGCCGGCTCCGTCATCGGTACTGATGCGGTCGCAAAGTCGGCGCCCGATGGCTACACGCTGCTGGTGATGTCGAACACCCATACGACCAACGAGTTGTTGTTGCCCAACAAGCCGTACCAACTGATGCGCGATTTCGTGCCGGTCGCGACGATCAACTATTCCGACCTGTTGATGGTGGTTCACCCATCCGTTCCAGCCAAGTCCGTCAAGGAATTCATCGAATTGGCGAAGAAGGAACCGGGCAAGCTCAACTACGCGTCTTCCGGTCCGGGCACGCCCTATCATATGGCGGGCGAGCTGTTTAAGGCGATGAGCCATACAGACATCGTGCACGTACCGCACAAGGCTTCCGGTGATGCGCGCAACAGCACGATCGCCGGCACGGTTCAGATGATGTTTGACGCCGTGACCACCATGTCCGCGCTGGCCAAAGGCGGGCAGGTGCGGGCGCTCGCCACCACGGGCGACAAGCGTAATCCACTGACGCCCGATCTGCCGACTGTGGCTGAGACGGTTCCAGGCTATGAGGCGACTATTTGGATAGGCGTAATGGCGCCGAAGGGAACGCCCAAGGAAGTCATCACCTTCCTCAACACCGCCATCAACAAGGTCATCAATCGGCCCGATGTTAAGGAAGCGTGGCTCAAGCAGGGCGCAATTCCGCTGGTGAAGACGCCCGAGGAATTCGACGCCTATTTGCGCAAGGACATCGAAAAGTGGGCCAATGTGGTAAAAGTATCGGGAGCCAAGATCCAATAGCGCGCGATCTCGAAAAGCCATAATCGGCTTCGAAAAAGGTCATGCGCAAACATATCGAAAGCTGATGCCAACCATCGATGGCGCATTCATAAACGGCCTGCTTTCAACGCCGCTGGTGCTGCCGGCCTCCGTGGCGGGTGCGCTGGCGGCGTTGTTCGTCGTGATCATCGTGATCGCGGTGCGACGCGCGACGAGCGGTGGCGGCGCGCGGCTGCTGATTCCGCTGACCGCGATTGCGGTCGCGGCGATTGCCGTGATTGGCGTACTCGAAGCGCATGGCAACCAACGAGCGGATGGCCGAGCAACGCGCTCTGCTTTTGCGTCACACGCAGCTCAGTTTGACCGCCGTGGCGCCCGGTTCGGCCTTGGCCTGCCTCGACGGGGCCGCGGGCGAACAGATCGAGACCGCCTGCGAGAAAGCCGTGTTCGCCGACGCGCAAAGCGCGGCGAGCGCGGTCGCCTATATCGGCGCTCGGCTTGTCGCTGCTGTCCGACGTATTCGCCGCGGCCCAGCACGGTAGCCCCGACCTGCAAGCCGTGCTTGCGAGCACGCGCCGCGCCATCGAACTCGACCGCTATGGCATCGCCGCGCATGTCCTGGCGGAGCGCGACGGATGCACCGCCGAACGCTGCGCCGCTTTCGCCATGTTTCAGGATACCGGAGCGCTCAAGGCCAACCTGAAGGTGCATGCTTTCGATACTTACGTCGGCCGATACGCCGCCGACTGGGGCAAGAAGGATCCCGCCGCCGACAAACAGCCGCAAGCTGCCGTTCCGGCGCCGTCGCCTGTTGCCAGTGCCGGCCCCGAAGCGCTCCCGACCGGCCATCCGGTCGACAGCCGCTATGACTTTCCCTCGGCTGCTTCGATCCCGCCGGTCAGCATCATGAATGCCGAACCGCCGGTCCCGAAAGATCAGTGCGGACCTGCCGGACAAGCGCCCGCGGCCGCTGACAAGGCCGCCACCGGCAATCCGCCGGTGCCCCCGAAGCGTCCACAGGCCCAAGCGGCAACGCCGCCCGCGCGCTAGTATCGGGGCCGACGTAACGCGGGCCCTCATGTTTAAAACCGTCCTGATCGCCAATCGCGGTGAGATTGCGTGCCGCATTGCCCGGACCGCGCGGCGGCTGGGCCTGCGCAGTGTCGCTGTCTATTCGGATGCGGATCGGCACGCGCTCCACGTGCGCGCCTGTGATGAAGCCCATGCCATCGGCCCGGCTCCCGCCGCACAAAGCTATCTGGCGATCGACAAGCTCATCGCACGCGCCAAGGCCACGCATGCCGACTGTATTCATCCCGGCTACGGGTTCCTTTCGGAAAATGCCGAATTTGCTCAGGCCTGCCTCGATGCCGGTATTGCGTTTGTCGGCCCGCCTGTCGACGCCATCCGCGCCATGGGTCTGAAAGACCGCGCCAAGGCCATTATGGAGAAGGCCGGGGTTCCAGTCGTGCCCGGCTATCACGGGGAGATGCAGGAACCAAAATTTCTCAAGCAGAAAGCCTATGAGATCGGTTACCCGGTCCTGATCAAAGCGGTCGCCGGCGGAGGCGGCAAAGGCATGCGGCGCGTCGATCGCCATGCCGACTTCGATGTGGCGCTGGAAGGCGCCCAGCGTGAGGCTAAAGCATCATTCGGCGATGGACGCGTCCTTATCGAGAAATTCGTATCCAGTCCGCGCCACATCGAAATGCAGGTCTTTGCCGATCGGCATGGCAACACTATCCACCTTGGAGAGCGCGATTGCTCACTGCAACGCCGCCATCAAAAAGTCATCGAGGAGTCCCCCGCGCCGGGCATGAGCGCAGAATTGCGCGCCACGATGGGCGCAGCGGCAGTCGCTGCAGCGAAAGCGGCTGGCTATGTCGGCGCCGGTACGGTCGAATTTATCGCCGACGGCTCGAACGGCCTCAAAACCGGCGGCTACTGGTTCATGGAGATGAATACCCGGTTGCAGGTTGAGCACCCGGTCACCGAAGCCGTCACCGGGCTCGATCTGGTCGAATGGCAATTCCGCGTTGCCTCCGGCGAAAAGCTGCCGCTGACGCAGCAACAGGTGAAATTTGACGGTCATGCGGTAGAGGCGCGGCTTTACGCGGAGGATCCGGAGCGCGGCTTCTTGCCCTCGACCGGTCAGGTCATTGCGCTGGAATTTCCCAATTCCGATGGCGTGCGTGTCGATAGCGGCGTTGAGGCGGGCGGAGAGGTCACGCCCTTTTACGATCCGATGATCGCCAAGCTGATCGCCCACGGGAAAACCCGCGGCGAGGCGCTCGATCGTTTGGCGAGCGCGCTCGACGAGACTATCATTATCGGTCCCCGGAGCAATGTTGGCTTTCTCGCGAAGCTTTGCCGGGCAGCCGGCTTTCCGCAAAGGCGATTTCGATACCGGTTTTATCGACCAGAACCTGTCCGGCCTCGGCGCAGCGCCGCAAGAGCTCGACCGCGCCGCCGTGGCGCTTGGGGCGCAGGAACTCTTGGCGCAGGAGCAGCGCCCGCCTCGATGAAGTGCGAGGAGCGCGAGACCGACGAGCCTGTTTCGCCCTGGGATGCATCCGACGCCTTCCAGTTGTCAGGCGCACGACGGCTGGCTCTCCCGATCGCCGTTGAAGGTGAGACACTCGTCGCCGAGATTGTTTACGGCCCGCAAGGTCCCGTTCTTTCGGTGGAAGGGGTGCCGCCGGCTGCCCGATGCGGTGGCTGTCGCAGATCGAAATGCGGTTTATGTTTTGCGTCATGGCCGTCAGACGAAAGTCACATTACGCGATGCAACGCTTGATGAGGCTGGGGATCAGGACAAAAGCGGCCTTGTACGCGCACCGATGCATGGCAAGGTGCTTTCCCTCCTGGTGGAGCAGGGCGCGCGCGTTGCCCGCGGCCAGCGGGTCGCTGTCATTGAGGCTATGAAAATGGAGCATACTTTGGTTGCGCCGATCGACGGTACGGTCACGGAGATCGCGGTTGCGCAAGATGCGCAGGTGGCCGAAGGCGGCAAGATCATGGTCATTGTCCGCGACGCCAAACGAGTAGCCGGACATGCCGCTTCATCTCATCAAATTATGTGTTGGCTGCGATTCCGTTGCCGACCTCGAGGATTGGATCAAACAAAAGCTGAAAAAGAGAAAAAGCGGCGGGGTCAAAAGACCGAGCATATCCATACGACGCGGATGGTGCCCAAGCGCGCCGCGGAACTTACGGACGGCGGGTCGCTCTATTGGGTGATCCGAGGTCAGATCGCTTGCCGCGAGCGAATTCTCGACATCCGGCCTTTTACCGATAAAGACGGCATCGGCCGCTGCCGCGTCGTCCTTGACGGGAAGGTTGTGCTGGTTGAGCCGAGACCACGCGCTGCATTCCAGGGCTGGCGCTACCTTGAGGCGAAAGAGGCGCCACGCGACCTCTCGCGAGCCGCGCCGGGCGCGGCCAAAATGCCGGAGGCCATGCGGCGCGAGTTGCAGGAACTGGGCCTGCTCTAGACCCCGATATTGTCGATCAGCCGCGTTTTGCCGAGCCTGGCGGCCAGCAGCAGCCGGACTGGACCGTCTTTGGATGACGCAATGGGCATCAACGTCAGCGCATGGCGCGCTTCGAGGTAGTCCAGGGTGAATCCGGCGAGATCAATCTCTATCCGTCCAACATTCAACACGCGGTCAATCTTCTCGCCGTTTTTGATGCGGCCAGCGCAATCCTTGAGCACGCGGTAGAGCATGGGCGCAACCGCGCGCTCACCCGCCGAGAGATAGACATTGCGCGAGGACAACGCGAGGCCGTCGGTTTCACGCACGGTTGGAACTCCGATCACCTTCACTGCGAGATCGAGGTCGGCTGCCATCTGCGTGATGACGCGGAGTTGCTGATAGTCCTTCTGGCCGAATAGTGCGAAATCGGGCGAAACTTGCGTGAACAGCTTGGCCACGACGGTCGCGACACCGCCGAAAAAATGCGGCCTGAATTCATCCTCCAGGCCCGACTTTGGCGGCGCCTTCGGGGGAAGCCGAGTCGCAAAGCCGGCCGGGTACATTGCTTCCACCGATGGCGCCCAAACCAGATCGACTTTGGCTTCTCGCAGGGCCTTGAGATCGGTTGCGAAGCTGCGCGGGTAGCTCGCGAAATCCTCATTTGCGGCGCAAATTGGGTCGGATTGACAAAGATCGAGACGACGACGCGCTTTGCGCGCTGCCGCGCTTCGCGCACCAGCGCCATGTGGCCGCGGTGCAACGCGCCCATGGTCGGCACCAGCGCAATCCGCTCGCCGGATTTCCGGTAGAGTTCCAACACCCGGCGCAGCGAAGGAACCGTACGCACAACTTTCAGGCGGGTTGCCATAATTTGGAGCCTTGTCGGCGATTTGTCGCAAAACCGGACTACGCCTAGCAAGGCAGGCCAAAGGGGGCCAAGCAAATTGGTGATCAAGTCGGGATTAACTTGACTAAAGTACACTAATATCTTGAGATTTGGCGGTCGTGGGGGGCGGCATGCTGATCCAACCGATCCAGGAAACTGTCCAATCTGCGCACGTCGTCGTGCTCGGTAACGAGAAAGGCGGCTCCGGTAAATCAACCACCGCCTTGCATATCGCTGTCGCTTTGTTGAAAGCAGGCCAGCGAGTCGCCACCATCGATCTCGACTCCCGTCAGCAGAGCTTCACACATTACATCGACAACCGCCGCGCCTGGGCTGCGCGCGCGCGCATCGCACTCGAGCTGCCGACGCACTATTGCATCGCGCGCGCTGAAGGCAATTCGTTGGAAGCGAATGAGGCGGAAGAGTTTGCCAACTTCTCCGCGGCGATCAGCGCGATCGAACACAGCCACGACGTGGTCGTGATCGACACGCCGGGCGCCGATACATATTTGATGCGGCTTGCGCATTCGATGGCGGACACGCTGGTGACGCCGCTCAACGACAGCTTTCTCGATTTTGATGTGCTGGCAACGCTGGACCCGACCAATTTCAGCGTGACTGGCGAGAGCCATTACGCGGAGATGGTGCGCGAAGCACGCCGGCAGCGGCGTCTGGTCGACGGCCGGTTGACTGACTGGATCGTGGTGCGTAACCGTCTTTCCACTCTTTCCTCGCGCAACAAGCGCCTGGTCGGCGACGGCATCAACGAACTGTCGAAGCGCATGGGCTTCCGCTGTATCGAAGGCTTTGCCGAGCGCGTGGTCTATCGCGAGTTCTTCCCGCGGGGGCTGACCGCACTTGATGATCTCGATGAGGAAACGCTCGGCACGCGTCCGAACCTGTCGCATCTGACGGCGCGCGAGGAAGTTGTCACGCTGCTCAATTCGCTGAATCTTCCGCTGTCCGAGAACGGCAAGCGGCGGGCTGCCGCGCGCGCGGAATGGTACTCGGTCATGGACCAGCCGCTGCAGGTCCACGATATTATCTTTTAGAACCCGTTAAGCTTGAATACGAAAGCGAATGTCGGCACCTGACGTCAGGCGGCCGTGGAGGTCGCGCGCGCCACGGCATTTCAGTGTAGAATTTTCCCATGAGCAAGGACCCACACCAGACACCGGCGCCGGTCTCGTCGAAGCCGGAAATCGAGGCATTCGTCGAGCGCATTCGTGCGCTCGGGCCGGCGACCGTGCCGGGAACGCGTGGCCGCTTGATTTTTGCGCTCGATGCCACGATGAGCCGACAACCGACCTGGGACACAGCCTGTGCGTTGCAGGCCGACATGTTTCGGGAAGCTGCGAGTATCGGCGGCCTCGATATCCAGCTCGTTTATTTCCGTGGCCTGAGCGAATGCCGCGCCTCCGGTTGGGTCGCTAGCAGTGAACGGTTGGCCGAACTGATGTCACGCATCGATTGCCGGGGAGGTCAGACGCAGATCGGTAAAATTTTAAGTCATGCCCGGCAAGAGTACGCGCGCCAAAGAGTACAAGCGTTGGTGTTCGTTGGGGATGCCATGGAAGAACCAATCGACCACCTTTGCCAGGCGGCCGGCGAACTGGGGCTGCTCGGTGTGCGGACTTTTATGTTTCAGGAAGGCAATGATCCCGTGGCGGAAAACGCTTATCGTGAAATTGCGCGGCTGTCGCACGGCGCCTATTGCCGGTTTGACGCCGGATCGGCGCATCAACTTGGTGAGCTGCTGCGCGCCGTTGCGGCCTATGCCGCAGGGGGCATCAAGGCGCTTGCCGATTTGTCGAAGAAGCGCTCGTCTGCCGCGCAGATGTTATTGACCCAGTTGAAGTAGCCATGCCAACCCTCATTTTCGGTGCGCTTGCGCTGGTGCTCGTCCTGTGGGCGCTCAGCGTTATTTCCAAAGTCGATCCGAAGGTGGCCGCGCGCGTCACGAAAATCGGCGGCGGCCTGCTTGCGCTTGGCTTCGGCGTATTTCTCGGATTGCGCGGTGAAATCGGCATTGCCATTCCACTTGGCGTGTTCGGGCTAGGGCTGCTCGGATGGGTGCCGTTCGGACCGGCCGGCTTTTCCGCCCGCACGCAGAAGAGCGGAGGGCAGACCTCGCGGGTGCGTTCGGCCTATTTCGAGCTGGAGCTCGACCATGATAGCGGCGCAATGCGTGGACGTGTGCTCGCAGGCCGCCATCAAGGCGCCGAGCTTGAGCACCTCGACGTCAAGACGCTTGTCGCGATGCTGAACGAGATCGACGAGGAAAGCCGCGCGCTACTTGTGGCTTATCTTGACCGCCGGGATCCCGGCTGGAGTGAGCACGCGCAAGCGGACGCGACAGCGGGGCGGCATGCCACGAGCACCGGAAAAATGTCGGAACAGGAGGCCTATCAGATCCTTGGCCTGCAGCCCGGTGCGAGCGCCGACGACATCGGCCGCGCGCATCGCACGCTGATGAAGAAAATGCATCCCGACCAAGGGGGCTCGACGTATCTCGCGGCCCGAATCAATGAAGCCAAAGAAATCCTTCTTCGCAACCATCGCTGAGGTACTCCACAAACTTGACCATCAGCGGCTCCTGGTATTGGCGCATCCCGGTTATTATTTTTACCCGTCAATTCTTCAGAAACATGCACGGAATTTCGTTGCGTTTAAGTTGTTTGCAAACGGATTCCGCCCGATCCTTTTCCAGTCCCGCAAAGCGGGCGCGGAACATGGTCTTCTCGCCCTTGGTTGTTTTTTCGGTAAACGGTTCGGCACGGCCGAGCAGATCCTTGGCTTTGCTTTGAGCCAGGTCCAGCCGCTGCTTGGCGTCTTTCTCGTCGTCAAAGGCGCCGACTTGTACGAGCCAGCCGCTGCGTTTAACGGCGGGCTCCGCAGCGGCGGCGACCGGCACCGGAACGCTCTTGCTGACGGATGCGACTTTCGCCGGTAGCGTGCCGAGCACCCCGGGCCTGGCACCTGGCGGTGGCTCGACCGCCGATAGCCGGGGTGGCGGCGACTGCGGCGGAGGCAGCTGGGGCGGTGGCAACTGCGGGGGAGATGACTCACTTTTCACGGTGTTGATCGTGGTGATGTTCGCCGCGCTGGCGACCGCGGGGGCCGGAGTGAGCTGCCGGTTGTCGGACGGCAACGGCGACAGGGATGCCGTCTGCATGCTGCCCGGATGAACGATGACGGTTTTCACCGTATTCGGCTTGATCGGTTCGGTGGATCCCGGCGCAGGCGCATCGGCAGCCACCGCCGTCGGCGTGACCGAGGCGACACGCACGGGCGCCGAGCCTGTGCGATCATCCTCCTTGCTGTCCTTGATATCCTTGCGCGCGATATCTTTAGCAGCTTGGGCGGTTTCCCATCCTTCGACGACCAGCGGAGCGGTTCGTTTGACCGCTGCGACATTGACATTGCTTTCGATCAGGCCGAGCACGCGCGCATCGCGCGCGTCTGGCGGTGCGGCCGCCGAAGATAACCGCAATGATATGATGGTTGGCGCGGCGCACCGACGTGACGATGTTGAATCCGGATTCGTGGATATAACCCGTCTTGATGCCGTCGACGCCGTCGACCGTGCCGAGCAGATGGTTATGGTTGCGGATCGAATTGCCGCGATAGTCGAACGTGCGCGTCGCGAAATAGCGATAGTAGTTCGGGAAGCGATCCTGGATCGCCCGGCCAAGGGTTGCCTGATCGCGCGCCGTGGTGATCTGCTGGTCGTCGGGCAGGCCGGAGGCATTGCGGTAGACCGTCTGCGTCATGCCGAGCGCGCGCGCCTTAGCGGTCATCATTTTGGCAAAGCTCGGCTCGTCGCCGCCGAGCGCTTCCGCCACGATGACGGCCACATCGTTCGCCGACTTTGTGACGATCGCGCGGATCGCCGTCTCGACGCGGATCGAGTCTCCGGGCTTGAGGCCGAGCTTGGACGGAGCCTGCGCGGCGGCATGGGCCGATACCGGCAGGTCGGTGCTTAGCGTGATTTTGCCCTGCTCGAGCCGCTCAAACAGAAGGTAGAGCGTCATGATTTTGGTGAGCGAGGCGGGATGGCGCGGGCTGTCGGGATTGCTCGACTGCATCACCGCGCCGGAATTCACGTCCACCACGATGGAGGAATAGGCGGGATTGTAGCTTTCGCCGCTGTCAGTGCGGGCCCGGAAATGCCGACGGGCGTCGGCGCTGTCAGTCAAGAAGGCAACGGCGACAACGACCGTCAGGCCCAGGATGCCCCAGCGCAGACCACGATGGCCAAAAACTCCCCCACGCGGCATTCGCTCTCCCCAAACCCCGTTTTGTGGTGGCAATCCCCTAGGCCGCTATCGTGGCCGTTTTGTAGCCTGTCGGCGTCGCGACAATTTATGACGGTAGGAGAACGCGGTTTACAAATTGTTAAGGCAATCCCCCAGATTCTAAAGGGTTTTTTGCACTGCGATAAAATCCCTTGACTTATTGTGCAGTGCAATATAAGTTAATTTTATTCCCGGGAGAGGCCGGGTTCAAAATTCAGCACATTGGCACCGCATGGCGGGCCGGGAAGGGATCCAATGGTCAAGAATTTAGAGGACCTGCAACAGGTCAGCAAAGACAACGTCGACGTCACCTTGAAAGCCATGGGCGCTCTGTCGAAGGGCACACAGGCGATCGCGGTCGAGGTTGCGGACTATTCGAAGAAGGCGTTCGAGGACGGCACTGCGGCCCTCGAGAAGCTGTTCGGCGTCAAGTCGCTCGACAAGGCGATCGAAGTGCAGACCGAATACGCCAAGACTGCCTACGAAGGCTTCGTGGCGAAGGCTTCCAAGATCGGTGAACTTTATGCTGATCTGGCCAAAGAGACATACAAGCCGTTCGAATCGATTATGGCGAAGACGAAATAAGTCGCGTTGCGTCGTGTGGTGTTGTTTGTTGGTATGTGCAGCGTAGCCTAAAGTCGCGTGCGCGTTTGGAATACAAAGCCCGGCTCGTCGCCGGGCTTTTTGTTTGTC
This sequence comes from uncultured Alphaproteobacteria bacterium, assembly GCA_963767515.1. Lineage (GTDB taxonomy): Bacteria > Pseudomonadota > Alphaproteobacteria > Rhizobiales > Xanthobacteraceae > Pseudolabrys. Next base: position 337,933 of record CAVYER010000019.1, on the reverse strand, counting down.
CTGCGCTATTGCGCGATGCGCAATTTCGTCAGCTCGGTTCCGATCTTGTCGAACGTTGTGATGATCTGGTCGGCCGAGGTCAGGAGGGAGAACTTGCTCGGATCTGGAAACTTCCGTGCAATGGTATCGGTCGGTGCGGTGCCCGCGCAATTTTTGAGAAGTGTTGATGTGGGGTCACCGCCCGTGTTGACCTGGATGGTGTAGAGATTGATGTTGGCAGCGTTGATATTCGCGCAGGTGCCGTTTCCGCTTAAGTCGCGCATGCGTGCGTCGACTGCGGTGCTGGTGCTCGAACCGTTGCCGTCCCAGCGGTTTTGTGTATTCAGCCCGTCGGAAAGCAGGATAATTGCATCGACATAGGTATACGCAGAATCCTTCGCTGGAGCTGTAAATGGCCCGCCACCGACGAGCGATTGCCACCCCCACACCAGCCCGATGGGTTGATTGGTGCTGCCGTTGGTGCCGAGGCCGTCAACCAGCGTTTTCATCGCCGACCAGTTGTAACTGAGTTCCATCATTGCCGGAGGGCATGTGACCTTGTCGTCCGGCGGATATCTGGATGTGTCGTCGCTTAGGCTCGCCGGCTTGAGGGTTTGATCATACGCATTGCCGCCGGACGGCGGCTTGGTAGGTGGGAGCGGCCCGCGGTCGGTTGTACAACCGGACCAGCTTTTGCGGGAGAGAAGATCGGGCGTCCATACCGCTACGGTCCAGACACCTGGCGTCCACACGCCCGCGGTCCAGACGCCCGCAGTCCAGACACCGAAAGTCCAGATTCCGCCTTTCTGGGAACACTTGCTTTGCGTCGTCCACTGCGACAGCGAGCAAACCCCCGCCGAATTGCACGCGGACTTGGATGAGTTGCCTGAAATCGAGCAGGTGCCCGCGGACGTACAGGTGCTCTGGGTCGATTTGCCGGATATCGAACAGACACCGGCACTCGTGCAACTCGATTGCGTCGATTTGCCGGATATCGAGCAAGTTCCCGCGGCGGTACATGTACTCTGCGTCGTATAGTTCGAAAGCGAACAAGCACTGATGCAGTCGCTCCTGAGCAGGATGCTGCCTGAAGTGTTGCATTTGCCATGGGTTGCATCCCAGGAGTTCGGATCGGATTTTGCTTTGTCGTCCCAATAGATCCAATCGTCCCAGGTCGCATCGTAGTTGTTTTCGATCCTCACATCCTTGGCGAACGGAATGATCGACACATAAACGTCGCCGTCGACCGAGGCGGCGGATTGCAGCTGGCTCAGCAGATTTTTCGTGGCGGTTATGAGCGCGTTGATCTTGCCGTCGCTGGCCATCGATCCGGTGGTGTCAAGCACCAGCGCCACGCGCAGCCGCGATGCGCCCCATTTCGCGGTGGATGTCGCCGTGAGGTTTATCGTTTTGAAGCCGAGAATTCTCATGAACTCGGTGTCCATATCGGCGGAGCCGCTGACGACGACCTGGGAGCCGGCGGTTGCCGAATAAGTGGCGCTGACCTTGATGTTCGTGATGGCTAGGAGATGTTCGGGGCGGCGTTCGAAAAAACCCGCGAAATAGCTTTCCACCAATCCCTTCATTTCATCGCTGGTGGCGTTTGCCGCCTTCTTCGACAGCATCAGCGCGGTCGAGTCGACCGCCAGCTGCAGCGAGGTTCTGACTGAATTGGCACGGCTTAAATCGACGGCCGCGCCGACCAAAGCGAGGAGTGGAATAAGCGAGAACGCGAAGGTGATGGCGACATTGCCGCGGCGCGCGCGCATGAGCCGAAGCCACGCACGCACGCGTTTCTTGGGGCGTCTGATGATTTTCTGCATTTGATTTGACTGACAGCAATTGATCCAGGTGCTGTCGTAGGCCTCGTCTTTGACGGGGCGTATAATTGATTGCCGACAATGAGATGAGCATCGTCAACCACGGCGCCTGCATGGCGCGGGATGCTCAAGGGTGTCGGGGGTCTAGGTGGTTAATGGCAAACCCGGAATATGACCCAACCCGGAAACGCAGCGCGGAATTGTCGCGGACGAAAGTGGTATTTAGAGACGACGAGCGGGCAAAATCTTGCCCGCTCGTCGTAATTGCCGCGGTCAGTATGCGACCCGCAACTTCGTCAGGTTGGTGCCGATCGTATTGAAGGTCGCAGTCATTTGATCTGCTGACGTCAGCAGGTAGAACATGTCGGGGCTGGTGGCGCAGTTCTGCAACAGCGTCGACGTCGGATCGCCACCCGTGTTGACCTGGATCGTGTACAGCTGAATGTGCTGCGCCTTGATGTTGTCGCAGGTCATCTGCTCGCGCGTGTCGATCGAATTCTGATCGGTGTACCAGCGGTTTTGCGTGTTCAAGCCGTCGGTCAGCAGAATGATGACTTGCGTGTACTGGAAGGTTTGATCGAGTGGCGGGACCGTGAAGGGGCCGCCGCCGACCAGCGACATCCAGCCAAGCTGCAATCCGATGGCCTGGTTGGTATTGCCGGCCGGTGACATGTTGTTGACCAGCGATGTCATTCCCGACCAGTCATAGCTCAGGCCCTTAACCGCCTGCGGACACGAGCTGTATTGCTCGGCCGGATAGAGCGACGACCAGCGCGGTGTCGTCGGATCCGGCGAGACGGCATTCGTGTCGTAGTTGTAGGTCGTGTCCGGCCCGCTTTGGCCGCCCAGATTGTTCGGGGAGGCCGGATAGCCACGGTCCATTACGCAGCCGTTCCACGTGTTGTGGTTTTTGACCGTCCATGTGCCGTGCGCCCAGGTGAAGGCCGTGAAGGTCGCGGGCGTCCAGACGCCGGCCGTCCAGGTGCCCGGCGTTGATGTCCAAACGCCAGCCTGCCAGACGCCACCATTGTTTTGGCACGAAGTCCTCGAGGTGTACTGCGACTTCGTGCAGACGTGCGCGTTTTGGCAGTTGTTCTGCGAATTCTGGCCGGCGATGCTGCACGTTCCCGCATTGTTGCAGCTGTTCTGCGTGCTGTACCCCGAAAGGCTGCAAGTGCCTGATGACGTACAGGTGCTCTGTGAGTTGTGGACCCGAAACACTGCACGTTCCGCTGGAATTGCAGGTGCTTTGCGACGTCGTGCCGCCCACGCTGCAGTCGCCGTGACCCGTACACTGGCTTTGCGTGGTGTAGGTCGTGTTGCTGCAGACGCCTACGTTAGCAAAGCATTTGCTTCGGGTGTTCTGGCTGTTGTGGGGCGTCCCGCCAGCATCAGTGCATACGCCGTTCGTGGCATTCCATGAGACGTTGTCGGTGCCCGGCGAATCCTGAATCGGATCCGATGCATTGTTGACATTGCTGTCCACCAAAGAGGTGCCCCAGTAAACCCAGTCAGTATTGTAATTCGCGGGCCCAACGTTCACGTCCTTCACGAACGGTATGATGGAGACATAGACGTCGCCGGCGGTCGTCACGGCATTCTGAAGCTGCGTGAGAAGATTCTTGGTCGCGGTCTGCATGGCGGCCATTTTGCCGTTGTCAGCCATCGACCCGGTGTTGTCGAGCACGAGCGCAACGCGCAGCCGCGTGATGCCCCACTTTGCAGTAGAGGTGGCCTTCACCGTGAAAGTGTCGAAGCCGAGAACTTGCACGAACTGGGCCGGGAGCTGCGCCGAGGCACTGAGGAGGATTTGGGAGTTGTTGTTCGGATCGAAGGTCACCTCGACCTTGATGTTGCTCGCGTCGAGCTTGGCGCCGGTCACCTGAGGAGGATCGAACAACTTGGAGAAATATTTAAGCGCGTTGTCATTGCGTTGGGTGTCGGTGTCGGTCGCCGCTTCCTTCGACAGCATCAGCGCGGTCGCGTCGAGCGCCGCCTGCATCGAAGCCTTGACCGAGTTGGCGCGGCTGTAATCGACCGCGGCGCCCACGAAGGCGATGACAGGCAATGCGACAAGAAGAAATGTGAGGGCGATATTGCCCCGTTGATCGGCTCCGAAAGCCGACAACTTCTGACGAAGATTCTTCCAGGCGATCATCATGGCGACCCACCAAGCGAGAAATGAGTTGAACTCGGTTACGTGATAGGCCCCGTTGTTAAAGGGCTGGTGTACGGTTAGGGGCCAAATCCAGTAGCAGTAGTAAGGCTTTGCGACGTCTCTCCGGACTTAGTTGCGTTATTTCAGCGGCTTCGTTGGTAAACGTCATTTGCTGGGAATGCCGCGAATGCCACGCAGTTTATTATGCGCGTCGTTAACGTGCGGTTGGCCGAACGCGCGAATGTCGCCATCCCGACAAAAAGCAGCGGCGCCGAGGGTCCTGACATGGGACACCTCGGCGCCGCTGGATTGGCTGTTACATTGCCAGGCGCAGCTTCGAGAGTGACGTGCCGATCTGACCGAAGGTGGTCACGATCTGCCCGGACTCCGTCAGCAGGAAGAACTTGCCGGCATCGGTGGCGCAGTTCTGCAGCAGCGTCGACGTCGGGTCGCCACCGGTGTTGACCTGCACCGTGTAGAGGGTAATGCCCGCGGCCTTGATGTTGTCGCAGGTTGTTTGCTGGCGCGTATTGATCGAAGATGCAGTCGAGTACCAGCGGTCCTGGGTATTGAGGCCGTCGGTCAGCAGGATGATGACCGTCTGGTACTTATAGTCGGTATCAATCGGCGGAACCGTGAACGGCGAGGCCGTCAGGGTCTGCCAGCCGAGCTGCAATCCGATCGCCTGATTGGTATTGCCGGCCGCCGTCATGGTGTCGATAGCTGCATTGAGCGTAGTCCAATTGTTGCTCAATCCCATCACCGACGCCGACGGACAAGATGAATATTGCTCCGCCGGATACAACGTGGCACCTGCGACCGGGGCGTCGTTTGTCGTGTCAAAGTTCTGATCACGATCCGTGACGCAGCCGTTCCAGGTGCTGTGAGCGTTGGGCGTCCAGACCTTGCTGTGCGACACGCAGCTCGTCCTGTTTTTATAGGTCGTATTGCTGCATTTGCCGTTGACCTCTTCCCAGAGATCCCAGCGTACCCAGGGTTGATTGTAGTTGGATGGGCCCACGTTCACGTCCTTCACGAACGGAACGACGGAAACGTAGACGTCTTCCGGATGAACGGCTGCCGCCTGCAACTGCGTGAGCAAGTTATGTGAGGCGGTCTTGAGTGCGCCGATCTTGTCGGAATTGGTCATCGATCCGGTATTGTCGAGCACGAGCGCGACGCGCAGCCGCGTATTGCCCCAGGTCGACACCGACGTTGCCGAGATGTTGACCGTGCTGGCAATGACGCTGATGAAGCTCGTATTGACGGTTGCCGTACCGCTCAACGTCAGTGTTGATCCGCCCGACGTTGTGAAGTTCGGCGTGACATGAACGGATGACGGGGCCACGTCCGGATGGCTGAATAGCGAATTGAAGGTATTCGTGGCCTCGGTTTGGAGTTGGTCCGACGTTTCTGTCGCCGCATCTTTCGAGAGCATCAATGCGGTCGAATCGAGGGCGACCTGGAACGCCGAACGGGCGGCGTTCACTTTCGAATAGTCCATGGCAACGCCAACGCCGATCATCAGCGGGAGGGCAACGACGGCGGCGAGGGGGGCTACACCGCCCCGGGTGTTGTCGAGAAAACGGGCTAACATGCGGATTCACCCAATATTGTGGAAACTACCTACGACCAGAGTTCCCCATATGGGGGTACCCGCCTTGAGAAAACGTGAGAAGGACGGCGCGAATTTGGGGGAAAGTCGCTTCAATTTGCCCGCAAACGGGTTGCGATCGTTTAAGCAATAGCTATCTGGATTTGGCGTGCAAAACGGCGAAAGTGTGGGCCCTTGTCCCGGAACGGGGCACCCTTAAGCGAATTGTCGGCTTGGAATCGTTGTCCGTGCGTCTCTATGATGGTGCATGGCCACGCGCTGGCGCGTCTATGGTGCAACGTCAAGGAATGTCATCACTGCTACGGCCCCATCATGAAGTCTCCAGAGCATAAGACCTGTCCAACCCCCTCGGCTTTGGTGAGCGACGCTGGGCCGCGAATGGCGGACGATGACCGCAAGCGCAGGAATGAGCCGGGTGGGCCCGGCACTGCGGTCATTACAAAAACCAAGCCGCAGACGAAGCGGCCGAACCTGTACCGCGTGCTCATTCTCAATGACGACTACACGCCGATGGAATTCGTCGTGCACGTCCTGGAACGGTTCTTCGGGAAGGATCACGAAGCCGCCACAAGAATTATGTTGCATGTCCACCACCACGGGATCGGCGAATGTGGCGTCTATACGTATGAAGTTGCAGAGACCAAGGTGACACAGGTGATGGACTTTGCGCGCAAACATCAGCATCCTTTGCAATGCGTGATGGAAAAGAAGTGAGATTCGGAAGCGCTCAATACAAATGAACTGGAAGATCTGAATGCCGACATTTTCCCGCAGTCTCGAACAATCGCTACATCGTGCGCTTGCGCTCGCCAACGAGCGGCACCACGAATATGCGACGCTTGAGCATCTGCTTCTGGCGCTGATTGACGATCAGGATGCCTCGGCCGTCATGCGCGCCTGCAACGTCGACCTCGACAAGCTGCGGCGCAGTCTGACGGCGTATCTTGAATCGGAACTCGAGAACCTGATCACCGATGGCGCGGAAGACTCAAAGCCGACGGCCGGCTTTCAGCGCGTGATTCAACGCGCGGTCATTCACGTGCAGTCATCGGGACGCGAAGAGGTGACCGGCGCCAACGTGCTGGTGGCGATCTTCGCCGAGCGCGAAAGCCATGCCGCCTATTTCCTGCAAGAGCAGGACATGACGCGCTATGACGCCGTCAACTACATTAGCCATGGCATCGCCAAGCGGCCGGGCCTGTCGGAGTCGCGCCCCGTGCGTGGTGTCGAGGAAGAAGCCGATACCAAAGGCGGCGACGAACCCAAGAAGAAGGGCGACGCGCTCGAGGCCTACTGCGTTAATCTCAACAAGAAGGCGAAGGACGGCAAGATCGATCCGTTGATCGGCCGCGATGCCGAGATCAACCGCACGATCCAGGTCCTGTGCCGGCGGCAAAAAAACAATCCGCTGTTCGTCGGCGAAGCCGGAGTCGGCAAGACTGCGATCGCGGAGGGACTGGCGCGACGGATCATCCATGGCGAAGTGCCGGACGTGCTCAAGGGCGCGACGGTGTTTGCGCTCGACATGGGCACGCTGCTTGCCGGCACGCGCTATCGCGGCGATTTCGAAGAACGTCTCAAGCAGGTGATCAAGGAGATCGAGGCCTATCCGGGCGCGATCATGTTCATCGACGAGATTCACACCGTGATCGGCGCCGGCGCGACGTCAGGCGGTGCAATGGATGCGTCCAACCTGCTCAAGCCTGCGCTTGCCTCGGGCACGATCCGTTGCATTGGGTCGACGACCTACAAGGAATATCGCCAATACTTCGAGAAGGACCGCGCGCTGGTGCGGCGCTTCCAGAAGATCGACGTCAATGAGCCGTCGGTGCCGGACGCAATCGAAATCCTGAAAGGCCTCAAGCCGTATTTCGAGGAATATCACAAGCTCAAATACACGAACGAAGCCATCAAGGCCGCGGTCGAACTGTCGTCGCGCTACATCCACGATCGAAAATTGCCCGACAAGGCGATTGACGTGATCGACGAGTTGGGGGCAGCGCAAATGCTTCTACCGGAAGGCCGTCGCAAGAAAACCATCGGGATCAAGGAAATCGAGACCACGATTTCGACCATGGCGCGAATTCCGCCAAAGACCGTGTCCAAAGACGATGCCGAGGTGCTTCAGCATCTCGAGCACACCTTGAAGACCGTGGTCTATGGTCAGGATAAGGCAATCGATGCGCTATCGGCGTCCATCAAGCTGGCGCGCGCAGGCTTGCGCGAGCCGGAAAAGCCGATCGGCTGTTACCTGTTCTCCGGACCGACCGGCGTTGGCAAGACCGAAGTTGCCAAGCAGCTTGCGGCCTCGCTCGGCGTCGAGCTGATCCGCTTCGATATGTCGGAATACATGGAGCGGCACACGGTCTCGCGCCTCATCGGCGCGCCTCCGGGCTATGTCGGATTCGATCAGGGCGGCTTGCTGACCGATGGAGTCGATCAACATCCCCATTGCGTACTGCTGCTCGACGAAATCGAGAAGGCGCATCCTGACCTGTTCAACGTGCTGCTCCAGGTCATGGATCACGGCAAACTCACCGATCACAACGGCAAGTCGGTCGATTTCCGCAACGTGATCTTGATCATGACCACGAATGCGGGCGCATCGGATCTCGCCAAGCAGGCTTACGGCTTTACGCGTACCAAGCGGGAAGGGGACGATCAGGAAGCGATCAACAAGATGTTCGCGCCTGAATTCCGCAACCGGCTCGACGCCACTATCACCTTTGCGCACCTGTCGCAGGATGTGATCGCCAAGGTGGTCGAGAAATTCGTGCTCCAGCTTGAAGCCCAGCTCGGCGATCGCAACGTTACGATCGAGCTTTCGGACGAAGCGAGCCGCTGGCTGATCGCCAATGGCTACGATGAGCTGATGGGCGCGCGGCCGATGGCGCGCGTGATCCAGGAGCACATCAAGAAACCGCTGGCCGACGAGGTCTTGTTCGGCCACCTCAAGAATGGCGGGCATGTACGCGTGATCGTCGACAAGGACGAGGAAGGCCGCGACAAGCTCGGCTTCCAGTTCCTTGACGGGCCGGTTACGCCCAAACCGGAAAAACTGCCGGCGCGGCCGAAGGCTAAACGTCGCCCGCCGCGGCCAAAACCGAAGCGCGGCTCGGTGCCAAAAGTGCCGTTGGCCAAGGTTTAGGCGGCGCTCACAACCGATATCGGCAAGGCCGGGCCGCGTGCCCGGCCTTCGCATTTTTGCGGGGGGCGCATGCATTGGCGCGGCCCGGTTGCGGCGATGACCTCGCTATGGGACAGCCTTAAGCCATGGCCGCGCCCGCCTCCCTCGAAATTTCCAATTCCGCCGCATTCTTTGGCGGCGTCAAGTCGGCCTGGACCTCGGCGTTCTTCCTGGTACTGGCCGGCACCTATATCGGCATCGGCGCCCTGGCGCACAGTTTCGGAGTCGGCGCGTGGTGGTTCGCGCTGTCGACCGTGCTGGTGTGGGCGGCGCCGGCGCAGGTGATCCTGATCTCTGCGCTTGGTGGTGGCGCGCCATTGCTTGAAGTGGCGCTGGCAGTGACGCTGAGCGCAATCCGGCTATTCCCGATGGTGGTGGCGTTGCTGCCTTTGCTGCGCGGGGAGCGCACGCGGCTGCGCGACCTTTTGCTGCCGACGCATTTCACATCGGTCAGCATGTGGGTGGAGTCGCTGCGGCTGTTGCCGGTGGTGCCACGTGAGCGGCGCATCGCCTACTGCAACGGGCTATCGGTCGGCTACATGAGCACGGCCGCGGGTTTCGGCTTCGTCGGCTATCACCTTGCGGCCGAACTGCCGCCGCTGCTGGCCGGCGCCCTGCTGTTTTTGACGCCGATGTCGTTCCTGATGTCGACCGCGCGCAACGCGCGGCTGATGGTGGACCGGCTGGCGCTTGTGGTCGGTCTGGTGCTCGGGACCGTATTGGCCGCAAAACAGGTGCAGTTCGACTTGATGTGGACGGGCTTTGGTGGCGGCACGTTCGTCTACATCGTCCATCGCTTGCGTGAGGCCGCCGCATGAGCTCCGTATGGAACGAGCTATGGCCGTATTTCGTGCTGATCCTGGTCGGCTATCTGCCGAACGAGATCTGGCGTGTGCTTGGTCTGGTGCTGGCGCGCGGGCTCGACGAGGATTCCGAAGTCGTCGTGTGGTCGCGCGCAGTGGCGACCGCAATCCTCGCCGGCGTCATTGCCAAGCTGATCCTGTTTTCGACCGGTGCGCTCGATACGATTCCGTTATCGGTGCGGGTGGCGGCTGCGGTGTGCGGATTCCTTGCCTTCCTCGCATGGAAGCGATCGGTTTTCGTCGGCGTCCTGGCCGGGGAGCTGGCGCTGCTGGCTGGCGGGTTTCTCTTCGCGCCACTAACCACCGGCGATGGCGGCAGCGAGCTTCTTGGCGTTCTCGGCCAGCACGTCCGGTTTTTCCTTCTCGCTGGCCGGCGGTTTCATCGGCGTGCCGACCTTGCGCGGAATAACGTGGAGATGCAGGTGGAACACGACCTGTCCGCCGGCACCCTCGTTGAATTGCTGGATGGTAATGCCGTCCGCCGAAAATGCCTTGATCGCGGCCTTGGCGACTTTTTGCGCGACGGTTGCGACATGCGCGAGGTCGTCGGCACCGATATCGAGGATATTGCGGGCAGGTGCCTTCGGCAGCACCAAGGTGTGACCCGGCGCGCGTGGCATGATGTCGAGGAACGCGAGCGTCTTTTCGTCCTCATAGACCTTGTAGCATGGCAGTTCGCCGCGCAGGATCTTGGCGAAGATGTTGTTGGGATCGTAGCTCGGCATCGGCTCCCCCGGTCACTCTTGTTCGACCAAATCCTTACGGAATGGCGCGGCCGCCGCAAGCTCCTCGGCTGCGGCTTGTACATAAGCGCGCTCGCGCGCGAGATAGTCGGCGACCGCCCGGCGCAGCGCCGGATTGGCAATAAAATGCGCGGAATAGGTGGTGTGGGGCAGATAGCCGCGCGCGAGTTTGTGCTCGCCCTGGGCGCCGGCCTCGACCCGCCGCAGCCCGTGCGCGATCGCGAAGTCGATGGCCTGGTAGTAGCAAAGCTCGAAATGCAGGAACGGGTGATGCTCGATCGCGCCCCAATTCCGGCCGTAAAGCGTATCGGAACCGATGAAATTGATGGCGCCTGCGATCCAGCGGCCGGCGCGGCGGGCCATCACGAGCAGGATCCGGTCGCGCATTCTTTCACCAACGATCGAAAAGAATTCGCGGGTGAGATAGGGGCGGCCCCATTTGCGCGAGCCGGTTTCCATGTAAAAGGCGAAGAAGGCGTCCCAAATGCGCCTCCGTCAGGTCGCTGCCGGTCAAGCCAGCAGACCTCGATACCGGGGCTCAACGCGTCCTTGCGCTCGCGTCGGATCGTCTTGCGCTTGCGCGACGCGAGCGCCGCCAGAAAATCGTCGAAAGAACCGTAACCGCCGTTCTCCCAATGGAATTGCTGGTCTGTCCGCTGCAGGAAATTGCGCGGGCCGAGTGCGCGCCATTCCGGCTCCGTGAGAAATGTGACGTGCGCGGACGACAGCTCATTGGAGGAGGTCAGTTCAACCAGGGCGTCGGCGAGTCCGCCGCGCACGGCGTCGGCGGTCGGGCCGGGACGGGCGAGCAGGCGCGGACCGGTCACCGGCGTGAACGGCACCGCGACCTGGAGCTTGGGATAGTAGTCGCCGCCGGCGCGTTCGAAGGCTTCGGCCCACCCATGGTCGAAGACGTACTCGCCGCGCGAATGGGTCTTCACGTAGCAGGGCGCAGCACCGAGCAGGACGCCGTTGGCGTCTTCCGCCAGCAGGTGGCGCGGCTGCCAGCCGGTGCGCCCGCCGACCGATCCGGACGCCTCCAAGCGACGACAGAAATTCGTGGGAAACAAATGGGTTATCGACTTGTCCTCGTGTGTATAAGTCCGGGGACGAGTTATCCTCAGATGTTAGTTTAATTTCATGTGTTGCTTTAATTGGCGTCCGTCCCGGCATTGGCCGCGCAGGCATTCCACGCCGCGGCTGGCAGCTCGGCGAGCGATTGGACGATGCGGATACGAAGTTCGATTTCTGTCATCGGGACTGCGGCTTCTAACCTGACTTTATGCTCGAAATCGTTCGAAATTCCTCGGTCTTTCGCCGCAACTTAGGGCCGCCAGCCCTCGAAAATGATCTGGTCGGCCCAGCGCGCCGCGCGCCTGCGATCGTCTTCGCTACGTACCGTCCAGGTCAGCAGCGGCAGCCCGAATAACGTGCGGGCCAGCAGCGCGGGGGCCGCCGGCAAGTCCTCGCACCGAATAGGCGAGAAATTGCGGCCGGCTACGGGGGGCGTGCAGCAGCCAGGCCAGGCTTTGTTTCCGCGCGAAGGGCAACTGGTCCCATTCGGGATGGGAATAGTGGCGCTCGGCCACGATACCCCGCGTCAGGGCCGGATTGGCCCGCCGGACAGCCTCGATCAGGTCCGGATCGAACGACATGATCGCGGCGCGCCCCGAATAGCGCGCGATCAGTTCCACGGTGCGCTTTGCCAGCCGCAGATCATTGTCAAAGCGGCTTTTGAGCTCCAGCAGCAATGTCGACGCGCCCGGCAACAAGCTCGCATAACTCGCCAAGGGTCAGGATACGCGCCGCACTGCCCTTGAAACGGACAGCCTTGATGTCCGCGGCGCTCAAATCGGCCAGGCGGGCAGCGCCCTTCGGTCAGACGGCCGAGCGCATCGTCGTGATGCACCATGGCCTCGCCATCGGCGCTGATTTGCAGGTCGGTTTCGATGCCATATCCGGCAGCCACCGCCGCCGCGAAGGCCGGGGCCTGTGTTCTCGATCACGCCATTCGAGGCGTCGTGCAGGCCGCGATGGGCGAACGGTCGCTCGGTGAGCCAATCGAGGTCAGGCATCGGGCCTTAAATGGGTCTGCTCATGTTCGTGAAATTCTATTCCCGCTATTGACGTCATGCGCCGGATATTTCGAACAGCCCTTCGACTTCGACAGCCGCGTCTGCTGGCAGCGCTGCGACGCCGACCGTGCTGCGCGCGTGACGTCCCTTGTCGCCGAACGCCTCGACCATCAGATCCGATGCGCCGTTCATGACCTTCGGGCCGTCGGTAAAGCCTGGTGCCGAATTGATGAAGCCCCCGAGGCGCACCACGCGCGTCACGTTGTCGAGATCTCCAAGCGCGGCCTTGAGTTGGGCCAGTAAATTGATTGCGCAGGCGCGCGCGGCCTTTTGCCCATCTTCAATGGAAACGCCGATGCCGAGTTGGCCTTTCGCGACGAGTTTGCCGTCGGCGCCGAAGCAAAGTTGGCCGGAGACGACGAGGGTATTTCCGCTGCGGACGAATGGCACATAGTTGGCAACCGGGCTGGCTGGGGTCGGCAGGCTGACACCCAGACTTGCGAGCTTTTTTTCGACAGAACCGGCCATGCTTTCCTCCGCGGCGTGACAACCGGCGCGATCCTTGGCCGATTGGCTGCTGCGGCGCAAGCTGGGTTCCGGTCCATGGTTGCCGGAATTTGCTGCGGCCTCTATCTTGCCCAGATCTTGCATCTTTCTGCTGTGGCGCGTCGCATCGATGGGGCGACGGAGAGGCCCGAATTTATGAACATCACGACTGGCGCCAGACTTTGGATTCTATCCATTCTCGCCATGGGTATTGCCGGTGCGGCCGTCGATTGGCCGGCTTTGGCAGCACCTCCCGCCGATCAGGTCCTCCTTGCGCCGCATCGGGCGATCTACGATCTCAAGCTGTCCAAGTCCCGCGGGAGCCGCGGCATTGAAGGGGTGCGCGGACGCATCCTCTATGATTTCTCCGGAAATGCCTGTGAGGGCTACGAGCTGCAATTCCGTCAGGTCTCCGAACTCGACTCAGGCGAAGGTAAAGCGGCGCTGAGCGACTTGCGGTCCACCACCTGGGAAGACGGCGACGCCAAGAAATTTCGGTTCAACTCGGAAAATCTGTTCAACGAACGGCAGACCGATGCCGTCGACGGTCATGCCGAGCGCAGTGCGAAGACAGTCGCGGTGAGCCTCAGCAAGCCGAAAGAAAAAAGCTTCACGGTGCCTGCCGGAGCCGTGTTTCCGACCGAGCACATGCGCCGCATCATTGCGGCCGCGCGCGAAGGAAAATCGGTTCTGGAGTTTCCGGTCTACGACGGCTCGGAAACCGGCGAGAAGCTTTACAACACGCTTACGGTAATCGGCCGCGCCATTCCTCCCGGCGAAAAAACGCCGACCGACGCAACGGCAAAATTGCCTGCACTGGCAAAGCTGACGCGCTGGCCGGTGACCATCAGCTACTTCGACAAAAGCGACGAAAAGACCGAACTGGGCGGCGAGCAAACGCCGGTCTATTCGATCGGCTTTGAGCTATACGAAAACGGCATTTCGCGTGCGCTCGTCCTCGACTACACCGATTTCACGATCAGCGGCGAGATGACTTCGCTGGAACTGAAAAATGCGAAGCCTTGTCCGTAGGCTCGGACGGCTCCTCGTCGAGCGCCAGACCTTTTACGACAACGTTGCGGCCGAACTTCGAACGTAGCCTGTCGACTGCGTGTTCGGCTTCGGCCGCGCGGCGATCTATGAGATCGGCAAATTCGTTGCCCTCGACGTCTTCCAGATTGCTCACGCCTATACCGATCAGGCGATAGCGCGTCGTGCCCACTTCATGGGCAAGCAGGTCGCGGCCGGCGGCGAAAATGCGGGCCGCCAGCTGGGTTGGGCTTCCCAACGAACGGGCGCGCGTCCGCGTCTTGAAATCGGCACTCTTGAGCTTGAGCGTCACGGTCGAGCCGGCAAGAGCACTGGCCTTGAGCCGGGTCGATACGCGTTCGGTCAAATCCCACAAATATTGCTCAAGCGGACGAAACTCGCCGATGTCTTGCTCGAACGTGGTTTCCGCCGAAACGCTCTTGGTGTCGCGTTCCGGATCGACCGTGCGGGAATCAATGCCGCGGGCGAGCCGCCAAAGCCGCGCGCCTTCCTCGCCATAGCGCCGCATGAGGTCGCGCTCGTCCGCGCGTTGCAAATCGGCAACCGTGCGAAAACCGTCGTTGGCGAGCTTGGCCGCGCTCACCGCACCAACACCGTAGATAAAACCGACCGGTTTTCGCGGCGAGAAATGCAGGGGCTTCTGCCTGTCCAAGCGCCGCGAAGCCGCGCGGCTTGTCGAGATCTGATGCGATCTTTGCCAGGAATTTGTTGGCGGACAGGCCAATCGACACCGTGATACCGAGGTCGCGTTCGACATTGCCGGCAAAGCGCGCCAGCGCCTTCGCCGGGCTCATGCCATGCAGGCGTTCCGTTCCCGACAGATCGAGAAAGGCTTCATCAATGGACAGCGGTTCGACCAGAGGCGTGAGTGCAAACATGGCCTTGCGAACTTCGCGGCCGACCTGAACGTATTTCGCCATCGTCGGCTTGACGACGACGGCGTGCGGACAGCGGCGCTTGGCCTCGAACATCGGCATCGCCGAACGAATTCCGTAGGTGCGCGCGACATAACACGCGGCGGCAACCACGCCGCGCTTGCCGCCGCCGACGATGACCGGCTTGTCGACCAGCGAAGGATCGTCGCGTTTCTCGATGGTTGCGTAGAAGGCATCGCAGTCGACGTGGGCGATGGTCAGCGTATCGAGTTCCGGATGACGTGCCAGCCGCGGCGAGCCGCACGCCGGACAGCGCGGAGCGGTCTCCGGCGTGTCGGCCAGGCAATCGCGGCAAAAGCTCATGGCAGCTCGCGCTCCCAAGGGTTTCCGGCAAGCGCCGCGCGGGCTTTTCCGACGTCGCTAGGATCGACCCCGGTTTCGTGCGCGAAGGCGCCGATGAGCCTTTCGTCGGACGCCATGTATTCGAGCACGCCCGCCAGAAATCCCGGTTCACCCGCAGCGGCTCGAATCTCGGCCGGGCCGATCCCGGTGACCGCAAGGAAGCGCCCGAGCCGCTCGCTGTCGCCGGCGATGAAGGTAAGCGCCTGAATCGCAAGCGCTTCTGCTCGATCTTGCGTCAGCTGCGGGGCCGGATTCATCGCGTCAAATTTGCCTTTCCGTAACATATCCGCACTACCGTGCATCATGCCCGAGCGCGCATGACCTGGCGACGCCGCAAGCGCGCTTTATGCGCATCATTGGGGACAAATGGGCGGGGAGGGGTATGCCGAAGACCGTCCTGATCGTGGAAGACAATGAGCTCAATATGAAGCTCTTTCACGATCTCCTCGAAGCACATGGTTACCAAACCGTCGGTACGCGTAACGGGATCGAAGCGCTCGATCTCGCCCGCAAGCACCGGCCGGATCTGATTTTGATGGACATCCAGTTGCCGGAAGTGTCGGGGCTCGAAGTGACCAAGTGGCTGAAAGACGACCCCGAACTCAAGGCCATTCCGGTGGTGGCCGTGACGGCCTTCGCCATGAAAGGCGACGAGGAGCGCATCCGCGAAGGCGGCTGCGAGGCCTATCTGTCCAAGCCGATCTCGGTGGGAAAATTCATCGAGACCATCCGTCATTTCCTCGGGGCGGCGTGATGGTGCAGCAATGACGGCCCGTGTCCTGGTTGTCGACGACGTCCCGGCGAATGTGAAGCTGCTCGAGGCGCGCCTGTCGGCGGAATATTTCGACGTGACGACGGCGAGCAATGGCATCGAGGCGCTGGCGCTGTGCGAGCGGGCAGAGTGCGACATCATTTTGCTCGACGTGATGATGCCGGAACTGGACGGCTTCGAAGTCTGCCGCAAGTTAAAGTCTAATCCGCATACGCACCATATTCCGGTCGTGATGGTGACGGCGCTCGACCAGCCCTCCGACCGTGTGCGCGGGCTGGAAGCCGGCGCCGACGATTTCCTCACCAAGCCCGTGACGGACATCGCGCTGATCTCGCGCGTACGTTCGCTCGCGCGGTTGAAAATGGTGACGGACGAATTGCGCATGCGCGCTGTCACCTCCAAGGAAATCGGCCTGCAGAGTCCCGAGCGCGAGGCGGTGCTGGATACCGGCCGTGGCGGCCGCGTTCTCATCGTCGATGATCGTCCAAGTTCGTACGAGCGCATCGTGACGACGCTTTCGGCGGAACATACCGTCGATGTCGAACTCAATCCGAATGAAGCCTTATTCCGCTCGGCGGAGGGCAACTACGACCTGGTCGTCGTCTCGCTCAATCTGCAGGAATTCGACGGTCTGCGTCTGTGCAGCCAGATCCGCTCGCTCGAGCGGACGCGCAATCTGCCAATTCTCGCGCTCGCTGAATCCGACAGCACCGCGAAGCTTGCGCGCGGTCTCGAGATCGGCGTGAATGACTATCTGGTGCGGCCGATCGATAAAAATGAAATGCTCGCGCGCGTCCGGACCCAGATCAAAAAGAAGCGGTACACCGAGCGGCTGCGCGACAACATGCAAATGTCGATCGAGCTGGCGATAACCGACGGTCTCACCGGCCTGTTCAACCGTCGATACATGGAAACGCATCTCGGCACATTGGTCGATCAGTCGGCCGCTCGCGGCAAGCCGATTACAGTGCTGGTGCTCGACATCGATTATTTTAAAGCCATCAACGACAGTTACGGCCACGATGCCGGCGATGATGTGCTGCGCGAATTTGCGCTGCGCATCCGCAAGGCAACCCGCAATATCGATCTCGCCTGCCGCTATGGCGGCGAAGAATTCGTCATCGTTATGCCGGAGACTGACATGGCGGTCGCCACGGCGGTGGCAGAGCGGCTGCGCCGGCGCATTGCGACTGAGCCGTTTGCGATCCAGAAAGGCGCGCGTCACCTCGAGGTGACGATTTCGATCGGAATTGCCGCGCTGTCGGGCGTCGGCGACAACGCAGCGACCATTCTCAAGCGCGCCGATCAGGCGCTCTATCGCGCCAAACGCGACGGCCGCAATCGCGTGGTGCCGGACGCAGCCTGAGTTCGCGTTGATTGACCGGCGAAGAGAGCCGGCGTCCGCCAACAACCCCGTCTTTTCAGCGTTTTAGCCAGCGGATTGGTCGGCGGGGGCGCCTGGTCTACTTTTACCGACGACCCAACTGATTCGGCGCAAAGGACTGTCAGCGCCGGTTTCAACGCGCATTTAGCGCGTTCACGCGCGTCTTCGACGCGCTTTGGAATACCCTGCGGAGTGCTCAGGTCCGCCGCATCTCCTGGGTCCGTGGGGTTCGGCCGGCCGGGGAGTGGTGCGGGTGGCCTCACGCCGCCGCTTCCGGCCGGCCACCTCCGTTTATGCGAGGAAGGACGCCCGGCGATCATTACGGCCGGACGATCGTCCAGCCTTGCTCGCCGAGTTCGATCAGTGTGACGACGCCCGCCTTCACGCGCTCGGCGTTTTCGACCAGTGGCGGCTCTTTCCCTTCTTTGCGGGTCATGGCTTCGAGCGTGTTCTCGCAAGCCTTGAAGGCAACGTTGGGCATGCCCTGCTTGAAGGATTGCAACCTGGTCAACACCGGCGATTTGTCCTGGCGCAGCATATTGAGGCCGGCATTGAAGGCGACGACCTGAATCTCGATTTCTTCGCCTTTGTCCGAATAATACTTCGACACGTTGGCGGCGACATTGAGCACCGCGTTCATCTTTGCCGCATCGTCGTCGCTGATCTGCAATGCGAGCCGATGCTTTTCGACGGCACTCGCGGGCGTCAGGGCAAGTGACAGCAGCGACACCAGCGCGATGAACAAGGTGCGAAGCATCCGCTGATGCCTCCCGCGACTACTTGATCTTGGACTCGGAATATTCGACGTGCTTCTTCGCGATCGGGTCGTATTTCCGCTTCTTCATCTTGTCGGTCTGCGTGCGCGAATTCTTCCGGGTCACGTAGTAGTGGCCGGTACCGGCGCTGGAGACGAGCTTGATCTTGAGGCTGACGGCTTTGGCCATGGAATTTTCCCTTAAAACTCAATATGCGGCGACGAAGGTGCCTTTGGCGCGGAACCTAGCGCCGAGGCGGCAAATGTCAAGAAATGCGCTGCTTTTCAGCATTTACAGCAGTTCCCGGCGGAATTTCTGGTCGACCATGAAATAAAAGGGCACCGGCAGGTCGTGTCCCATACCGGCCTCGACGCGCGCCAGCAGCTCTTCGAGCACGACGCCCGTGATGGTCGGCATGTCGAGATGCGCTGCTTCCTCGATCGGAACCCAGGTGAGCTCCACCAGTTCGGAATCCGGCCCCACGACGCCTTCGATCGTGTGGGCAATCGCCGATGCATCGGCAGTCAAGAAGCGCGTATCGAAACGTCGTGGCCGTCGCGGTGGCGTTATGGCGCGCGCGATGAAATGGATTTGGCCAAGGTCGGGATGGACGTTGGCTTTGGCAAATTCGGCCCAGATTTCGCCCGGCACCTGCGGCGGCCGATCGCGCTTTACGCCAAGCAGAAGCCCGGTTTCCTCGGCTGTCTCGCGCACGGCGGCGAGCGGAAAAGCGCGCGCAAACTCCACACTTGGCTGCGCCACGCGTTCCATCAGTTTCCCGAGCGCGTCGGGGTGCAGTTCGCTCACCGAAGTCATCATGCGATCGAGCGGTTCGATGCGGCCGCCAGGGAAAACAAACTTGCCCGGCATGAACTTGTGACTGGCGTGGCGGCGACCAAGCAGAATTTTTGGCTTAGATCCAGAACGGTCAATCAGCATCAACGTCGCCGCATCGCGCGGCTCACTATCGGGAAACGACGTGTCGCGTTCCGCAGTCGTCATGCGCTCGGACATAAGTTTTCCGAAGTCTTTCGTCATCACGTCTTCCGTTGCTTGCGGCGATGCCGGTTTGGAACATAGCGGTCATTCGGTCGGGCTTCGCGGGGAGTGCCACGGCCGGGACGTCCGGCCCGGCCTTCCGACAAAAGCTGAAAACGGAGTGCACCGGCAACCGGCGCTGCTTCCACCAGCTTGACGGTCACCTGGTCGCCGAGCCGATAGCTCTCGCCGGAGCGGGAGCCGACCATTGCATGGCCCTTCTCGTCATAGCGGAAATATTCGTCGCCGATGGTGCGCGCCGGGACAAACCCGTCTGCACCGGTATCGCGCAATTTCACGAACAAACCTGCGCGCGTGACGCCGGAAATACGGCCATCGAAAGTTGCGCCAATACGATCGGACAGGAAATGCGCAATGAGCCGGTCGTTTGTCTCTCGTTCGGCGAGCATCGCGCGGCGCTCGGTTGCCGAAATTTGTGCGCTGACTTCCGCAAGAGCCTTGTGATCGGCGGCCTCGGGCAAGCCATCGTGTCCGAGTTTCATCGCCCGGATCAGACCGCGATGCACAATCAGATCGGCATACCGGCGGATCGGCGAGGTGAAGTGCGCATAGCGGCGAAGGTTTAGGCCGAAATGGCCGTAATTTTCTGCGGCGTATTCCGCCTGTGCTTGCGTTCGCAGGACGACTTCATTGACGAGCTGTTCGGCATCGCGGCCTTTGACGCGCGCAAGAATACGATTGAACGCCTCCGGTTTGAGCACGCCACCCTTGGCAAAGGGGATATCGAGCGTTGCCAGGAACTCATGCAGTGCGTTGACCTTTTCGATCGCCGGCTCGTCGTGCACACGATAGATTAGTGGGATGCGCGCCTTCTCGAGTGTTTCGGCGGCGGCAACGTTGGCCATGATCATGAATTCTTCGATCAGCCGGTGTGCCTCCAGCCGCTCGGGCGTAATCACGCGATCGACGGTGCCGTCGCCTTTCAGCAGGATCTTGCGTTCGGGAAGATCGAGATCGAGAGGTTGACGCTCGCGTGCGCGCGCGCACCATCGTTTCGTACGCGACATACAGCGGCGCGAGTGCCGGCTTGACCAGCGCCTCGGTGTCCTCGTCGGTGCGTCCGCTGATCGCGAGCTGCGCCTGCTGGTAGGAGAGTTTTGCCGCCGACCGCATCATGATGCGGTGGAAGCTATGCGAGCGCTTGCGGCCGTCGGCGCCGATGATCATGCGCACTGCGAGCGCCGCGCGCTCCTCGTGCGCGCGCAGCGAGCACAGATCATTCGATATGCGCTCCGGCAGCATCGGCACGACGCGATCAGGAAAATAGACCGAATTGCCGCGCACCAGCGCTTCTCGGTCGAGCGCCGAGCCGGTTTTCACGTAATGGGCAACATCGGCGATGGCGACGTTGACGATGAACCCACCGTGATTGTTCGGCGCAGGATCGGGCTCGGCCTGCACGGCGTCGTCGTGATCCTTCGCGTCAGGCGGATCAATGGTGACGAACGGCACCTGCCGCCAATCCTCGCGGCCCTGCAAGGTAGCGGGCTTCGCGGCATCCGCTTCCTGTTGCGTCTCGCGGCGGAATACGGACGGAATGCCGTGAGCGTGAATCGCGATCAGGCTGACCGCGCGTTCGGATCGAAGCGAGCCGAGGCGCTCGACCACGCGGCCGGTGGGTAATCCCAGGCGTGGCGCGCGCGAGGTTTCGACCGCGATCAGATCGCCATCTTGTGCATCGGCCGTTGCGCCGGCGGGGATCGCGAGTTCCTTGCCCAACATCTTCTTGTCGACCGGCTCCAGCCGGCCGCCGCCGTGCGGATTTCGGCGGAATATTCCGAGCACCCGATGCTTGGGATGGTCGATGATCTTGATGACGCGGCCGCGATGGCGAATTCCGCCTTCTTCTTCCGTTTCTTCAACGCGCAGCAGAATGCGGTCGCCAATGCCGGCGGCTTCGCCGGGCCGCATCTTGCGCGGCACATGGATCCGGATTTTCGGCGCAGGTCCATGGGCGTCCTCGTCCCATTCGTCGGGAGTGGCGATGAGGTCGCCGTCGCTGTCGCGCGATGTGACATCGGCGAGCACGGTCGAGGGCAGGACGCCGGGATGATGCAGCTTCTTGCGCCGCTTCTCGATGGAGCCTTCGTCGGCGAGCTCGCGTAGCATGCGCTTAAGATCGGCGCGCAGAGCGTTTTTCAGGCCGAAGGCCCGGGCGATTTCACGCGTGCCAACTTTGCCCGGCTTGTTGCCGATAAAGGCGAGGATGTCGGCCTTGGAGGGAAGGGAAGGTGTTTTCTTAGATTGGGTTTTCAAAATAATAGTCCTGCGCCGTGCGCATGACCTCGAATACCGGCTGGCGGTTTTCGGACAAGGTCATGCGCCCATAATGGGGCGCGATTGAATGAAATGTAATGGTCGAAACTCAGCTTCGCCAGTTATTCGGCGGCGGTGATTTTGCCGGCCTTTTTTGCCGGCTTCTTGCGCGGCTTGGTGCTTTTCTCGGCCGTATCGCCCGTATCGGCCGCTTTCTTCTTGCGCCCCTTCGGCGCTTCCGACGGCTCGCCCGCTTTCTTGCGGCCGGCCGCACGGCGCGGCTGTGAGCCGAGCTGTTCGGCACGGGCATCGAGCAGCACGACTGCCTCGGTCAACGTGATCGTCTCCGGGGTCTTGTCGCCGGTGATGGTGGCGTTGATGCCATTGTGGCTCACGTAGGGACCATAGCGCCCGTTCTTGACGACAACCGGGCCGCCTTTGTCTGGATGTTCACCGAGGACCTTGCCGGGATCGGCGCCGAAGCGGCGGCCTTTCTTCGGATTGGCTTTCTTCTCGGCGATCAAGGTGACTGCGCGGTTGAGACCGACGGTGAGGACGTCATCGCCGTCTTCCAGGCTCGCGTAAGTCTTGCCGTGTTTGACGTAGGGACCGAAGCGTCCCATGCCCGCGAGGATCGGTTCGCCGTCCTCAGGCGACAATCCGACTTCGCGCGGCAGCGCGAGCAGGCCGAGCGCCTTTTCGAGATCGATGTCGTCGGGCGTAACACCTTTCGGAACGCTGGCGCGTTTCGGCTTCTCGACTTCCTGTTTCTTTTCGCCCTTCTTCGGCTTCGGGGGCTTGATCTGTTCGCCGAGCTGCAAATAGGGCCCAAAGCGGCCGCCACGCAGCGTCACCTCAAGACCGGAGACGGGGTCTTCGCCCAGCACCTTCTTGCCCTGAACGCCATCAGCGTTGGGTGTGATTTGCCGTGTGAAATTGCAGTCCGGATAGTTCGAACAACCGACGAAGGCCCCGAAGCGTCCGGTCTTCAACGAAAGCTGGCCAGTATTGCATTGCGGGCATTGCCGGCGTGGCGTGCCGTCGGCGTGCTCGGGGAAAATATGCGGCTCGAGCAGATCGTTGAGCGCGTCGAGCACGACGCGGTTGCGCACTTCCTTGATCTCGTTGACGGCGCCGATGAACTGACCCCAGAACTCGGCGAGCACGGCGCGCCAGTCGATTGTGCCGGCGGAAATTTCGTCGAGCTTTTCTTCGAGGCCGGCGGTGAAATCATATTCGACGTAGCGGGTGAAGAAACTTTCCAGGAAGGCGACGACGACGCGGCCTTTGTCTTCCGGAATGAGCCGCTTCTTGTCGATGCGGACATAGCCGCGGTCTTGCAGCACCTGCAGGATGGAGGCGTAAGTCGAAGGGCGGCCGATGCCGAGCTCTTCCATGCGCTTGACGAGCGCGGCCTCTGAAAACCGCGGCGGCGGCTCGGTGAAATGCTGCGATGACGCGATCGCCTGCTTGGTAAGCGTTTCGCCCTCCGACATAGCGGGGAGGCGGCGCGATTCATCGTCTTCGGACGTTTCGTCCTGACCTTCCTGATAGAGCGTCAGAAAGCCGTCGAATTTCACCACCTGGCCGGACGCGCGCAGTTCGATATTGCGCGAACCGGCCTTGGCAACGATGTCAACAGTAGTGCGCTCAAGCTCGGCGGATTCCATCTGGCTCGCGATCGCGCGATTCCAGATCAATTCGTACAGGCGCGCCTGGTCGCGATCGACATATTTGGCGACCTCTGCAGGTGTGCGGCTCGCGCTGGTCGGGCGCACCGCTTCGTGCGCCTCCTGAGCGTTCTTCGACTTGTTGTGGTACTCGCGCGGCGTCGCCGGGACGTATTCCTTGCCGTAGTTGCGTCCCAGCATGGCGCGCACGTCGGCAATCGCCTCCGGCGCCATATCGATTCCGTCGGTGCGCATATAGGTAATCAAGCCGGTGGTCTCGCCGTCGAGCTCCACGCCTTCATAGAGCCGCTGCGCAAGACGCATGGTGATCGCCGGGGCGAAGCCGAGCTTGCGGCTGGCTTCTTGCTGCATCGTCGAGGTGGTGAAGGGCGGCGGCGGATTGCGGCGGGCCGGCTTTGCCTCGACGCTGGTAATCTTGAAGTTTGCGGTTTCGAGGTCGCGGGTGAAAGCTTCTGCCTCGGCGCCCGAGCCGATGTCGAGGCGCTGGATCTTCTGCCCGTCGGCGCCGACCAGGCGCGCCTCGAAGACTTCGTTGCGCGGCGTCGCCAGTTTGGCAACGATCGACCAGTATTCCTTGGCGACGAATTTTTCGATTTCGAGCTCGCGGTCGCAGACCAGACGCAGTGCCACTGACTGCACGCGGCCGGCCGAGCGTGCGCCCGGCAACTTGCGCCAGAGCACCGGCGAGAGCGTGAAGCCGACGAGGTAATCAAGCGCGCGGCGGGCGAGGTAGGCGTCGACCAGCGCGCCATCGATCTCGCGCGGATGCTTCATTGCCTCGGTCACCGCCTGCTTGGTAATGGCGTTGAAAACTACGCGCTCGATCTTCTGATCCTTGAGCGCCTTCTTTTCCTTCAGCACCTCGAGAACGTGCCAGGAGATTGCTTCACCCTCACGATCCGGGTCGGTGGCGAGGATGAGCTTGTCGGCGCCCTTGAGCGCGCGGGCGATATCGTTCATGCGCTGGTTCGACCTGGCGTCGACCTCCCAGAGCATGTGGAAATTGTTGTCCGGATCGACCGAGCCATCCTTTGGGGGGAGGTCGCGGATATGACCAAAAGAGGCCAGGACCTCGTACTCGGAGCCGAGGTATTTATTGATTGTCTTCGCCTTGGATGGCGACTCGACTACGACAATATTCATTGAAATCCAGTGGGTTATCCGCCCGCAGTCGTAAGAATCAGGGCGGAATTGGCCGCATGATTGGCCCGGAACATGGGGAAGGCGACCCCTAGTGTCAAATGAGCGGGTTAAGAACCCGTGTCAGATCAGCCAAATGGGGCACGAAAGAGACCACCATTTGATACAATCATAGCGTGTATATTGGAGCTCCGCTATCAAAAAGTTAGCGCTGCAATGTCGGCCGCTAGGCGGCGGGCCGCGCTAGGGGGCATTGATCCCGAGCTTTTCCAAAAGCAGGGCGGTCGGATTGCCGTCCGGCAGCATGCCGAACTTTTTTTGTTCGCTGCGGATGTTGTCGCGAAGATCGAAATCGATGTGGCCTTCGAAGTCAGTCACCTTGTAACCGAGCACCGACAGTTTTTTCTGCAGGGCAATGCGGGCGTCGCGCGATAGCTGACGGTCGTCTTTCGGCCAGACCGCCTTGATCAATCCGCCGCCGTGTATGCGATCGGCGAGGTGGCCGACCGCGATCGCGTAGGCATCCGAGTTGTTGTATTCCTTCAACACAGCGAAATTTTCCGTGACGATAAAGCCCGGGCCGCTCGCGCCGCTCGGGAAGAACAAAATGCCCAGGCCGGAATCCGGAAACGGCTTGCCATCGGCGCGACGCACGCCGAGCATCTGCCATTCGGCAAACGTGGCGTGGCTATGCATGTAGTCGAAATCTTTCGGCACCGTAACTTCGAAACCCCAGGGCAAAGCCGGGTTCCATTTCCATTTGTGGAGATAATTCGCCGTGGAGCCGAGCACGTCCGGCACATTGGTCCAGATGTCGGCGCGGCCATCGCCTGAGAAGTCGACGGCGTAGTCGACGAAATTCGACGGCATGAATTGCGTCTGGCCCATCGCGCCCGCCCACGAGCTCACCATTTTTTCGCGCGCAAAATGATTGTTCTGCATGATCCCGCATCGCAACGATCAATTCGTTGCGGAAATATGGGTCGCGATATTTCACGTAAGCCAGTGTGGCGAGCGACCGGAACACGTCCCAACGATCTTTCTCGGTGCCGAAATCGGATTCCATGCCCCACAAGGCGAGCAGTACCCATCGCTCGACCTGGTATTTCTTTTCGACGGCATCGAACGTCTTGGCCCATTCGCGCGACTTGAATTGCGCATCGGCGATGCGGCGGTTTGAGACGATCGCGTTCACGTAGTCGCCGACCGGCTTTCCATATTCGGGCTGCCGTTTGGTGGCGGCGATCACGCGCTGGTCCGGTGTGACACCCTTCATGGCCGCATCGAAATTGACGCGGGTAACGCCCTTGGCTTGCGCGTCGGGCCACAGCGCATTCACAAAAGCCGCAAAGGACTGGTCCTGCGCGTGCGATGGCGCGGCCTGGAATGTCAGCACGAAGCGCGAGGGCAAAAAGATATCGGCTCATCATGGAAAAATCTGGGGGAATCCGGAGTGGAGGAGGTCATATCGCACGTTACAGGAGCGATACCAACCCAGCGCCGTGGCGCGTGAGCCGCCCTGCGATCTCGAGTTCCAGCAGCACGGTACGCACAGTGGTTGGCGAGGCTCGCGACAACCGCACCAGATCGTCGATCAAGACCGGCGTCGGCCCAAGGAGAGAGATGAGGCAGGCACGCTCATCCGCGCCCGGTTCGGTGTCCGCTTCCGCGAGCGGTTCCTGTGCCGGTTCCTGCGCGGACGGCACTCGGACCATGGCCGAGGATCGGCTCGATCACCGCAATGACATCAGCAGCCTCGGTGACTGGTATCGCGCCTTGTTTGAGCAGTCCGTTGGTGCCTTCGTTGCGGGGATCGAGCGGAGAACCTGGAACGGCAAACACTTCGCGTCCTTGCTCGCCGGCGAGCCGTGCCGTGATCAGCGAACCCGAGCGGCGTGCGGCTTCCACGACAACGACACCAACAGAGAGCCCCGAAATTATGCGATTGCGGCGCGGAAAGTCATGCGCGCGCGGTTCCCATGAGAGCGGCATTTCCGATACGGCGACGCCTTCGATGAGAAGCTTTTCCAGCAAGCCAATGTGGTCCGCCGGGTAGATCCGATCGTGCCCACCGGCGAGCACGGCAACCGTTCCAGTGGCGAGACTTGCACGATGTGCTGCGGCGTCGATGCCGCGGGCGAGCCCGGACACGACCACAAAACCTGCATTGCCGAGATCGCGCGCCATGCGTTCGGCGAATTTCACGCCGGCCGCCGAGGCATTGCGCGAGCCGACAATGGCGACGAGCGGCCGTAGGAGAATTTCGAGTTTGCCGCGCACCGCAATAACGGGCGGCGGATCGTCAATCATTTGCAATCGCGCGGGATAGTCCGGCTCGCCCAATGCGAAAAATTCCACTCCAGTAGCGCGCGCTGCCATCAATTCCGCTTCGGCCTGCTCGCGTGAACAGATTCGGATTGGTCGCGCGGAGCCGCCGCGCCGCGCGAGGCCGGGCAAAGCTGTGAGAGCCGCGCGAACGCTGCCGTAATAGTCGACGAGATCATGGAAGGTACGCGGGCCGATATTGTCGCTGCGAATGAGACGTAGCCAATCCAGCCGTTGCTCGTCGCTGAGTTTCGTTCGGTTGCTCAACGCGCCCCCGCTCTGCCTGGTCCGGCGCAGAGCACTACAACCGATTGTGGCCAAATACAACCGTAAGTTTAGTTGGGGCCGGCAGCTTTCGCCCCGATCTTGCCTTCGCTGCCGTTGAGGAGCCGCGCAATGTTGGCCCTGTGCATGACCCACAACAAAACAGTCAGCATCAGGAATAGCGCGGCGACGTCAGGCTGGCCCAGGAGCCACAGGCCGAAGGGGGTGAGGGCGCTTGCGATCAAGGCGGCCAGCGACGAGTAGCGGCTTGCCGCGGCTACCGCGAGCCAGACCGCACAGAAGATGAGCGCGGCCGGCCAATGAAGGCCGACAAGCAGACCGATGTAGGTCGCGACGCCCTTGCCGCCCTTGAATTTCAGCCAGACCGGAAAAAGGTGGCCAAGGAACGCGCCGAGGCCGGCCGCAAGCGCCGCATCCGCGCCGTAACGCATCGCCGCGAGTACGGCGACAGTTCCCTTGAGCATGTCACAGAGCAAAGTCGCTGCGGCGAGCCCTTTGCGGCCGGTCCGCAACACGTTTGTCGCGCCGATATTGCCGGAACCGATCGTGCGCAAATCCGGGCCGCCGGTCGCGCGCGTGAGCAGCACGCCGAACGGAATCGAGCCCAGCAAATAGCCAAAGGCGAAAGCGAGAAGGATGATCATACGTATTCGTAGACGGTGCGCCCGGAGACGATCGTGCGCACGACGCGACCGGTGAGCCGGGCTTCATCGAACGGCGTATTCTTGCATTTCGACTTCAATTCGTTCGGATCGAGTACCCAGGGCAAGTCCATATCGACGACGATAACATCGGCGGGGGCGCCACTCTTGAGCGTGCCGCCGGGCAGCCCGAGCAATTCGGCAGGCCGCGTCGACATCGCGCGCAGCAGCGTCGTCAGGTCGATCTCGCCACTGTGGACGAGGCGCAGGCCGGCGGTGAGCATTGTTTCCAGGCCGATCGCGCCCGGTGCTGCTTCGGCAAAAGGCAGGCGCTTGGTTTCGACGTCCTGCGGATTGTGATCCGACATGATGACGTCGATGAGACCGGCGCTCACCGCTTCGACGAGAGCTTTGCGATCATCCTCCGCGCGCAGTGGCGGCGTCACCTTCAGGAAGGTGCGGTAGGGCCCGATGTCAATTTCATTGAGCGTGACGTGATTGATCGAGGCCGACGCCGTGACATCCAATCCGGCCTCTTTGGCGCGGCGCAAAACATCAAGCGACTCGGAGCAGGTCACGGATGCGGCGTGATAGCGCCCACCCGACAATGCGACCAGGCGGATATCGCGTTCAAGCATCACCGTTTCCGCGGCCTTGGGAATTCCGAGAAGACCCGAGGCGGGTGGCATATTCGCCTTCATTCATCACGCCGTCGCCAATCAGATTTGGATCCTCGGTGTGATGCACAATCATCGCATCGAAATCGCCGGCATAGGTCAGCACACGCCGCATCACCTGCGCATTGACGACGCTCTTTGCTCCATCGGTGAATGCAACGGCACCGGCCGCCTTGAGCAGGCCGATCTCCGTCATCTCCTTGCCTTCCAGACCTTTGGTGATGGCGGCCATCGGATGCACATGCACGATCGCATTGTCGCGAGCGCGGCGCAGAACGAAATCGACGGTCGCGGGATTGTCGATGGTGGGCGATGTGTCGGGCTGGCAAATAATGGTTGTGACGCCGCCGGCGGCTGCCGCCTGGCTTGCAGAGCCGAGGGTCTCGCGGCTGGCCTCACCGGGTTCGCCGATGAAGGCGCGCATGTCGATCAGGCCCGGTGCAATCAACTTGCCGCGGCAATCGATGACGTCCGTGCCTTCCGGCACACCGGCCGCGCCGATGCCTTTCTTCGCCTCGCGGATCACGCCTTCTGCGATCAGCAGATCGCCGACAATATCGAGATCGCGTGACGGATCGACGATCCGGGCGTTGGCGAGCAGGATCGGGCGGCGGTCGGACAACATCATGTCACGCGTTCGGTAAATTTCGGGAGAGCGCTTCCAGCACCGCCATGCGCACCGCGACCCCCATCTCGACTTGCTCGCGGATGAGGGACTGGGCGCCGTCGGCAACGATTGAGTCGATTTCGACCCCGCGGTTCATCGGCCCGGGATGCATCACCATCGCGCCCGGTTTGGCATAGGCGAGTTTCTTTTCGTCCAGGCCATAGTAGTGGAAATATTCTGACATCGATGGTACGTAGGAGCCGTTCATGCGCTCGCGTTGCAAGCGCAGCATCATGACGATGTCGGCATCGGCGAGCCCCTCGCGCATGTCGCGCGCAACCTCGACGCCAAAGTGTTCGATGCCGGGCGGCAGGAGCGTGGAGGGGGCAACAACACGCACACGCGCACCCATGGCGTTGAGCAAGATGATGTTCGAACGCGCGACGCGCGAATGCAGGATATCGCCACAGATTGCGACCAGGAGGCCGTCGATGTGACCCTTGTTGCGGCGGATGGTGAGCGCATCGAGCAATGCCTGGGTCGGATGCTCATGCGCGCCGTCGCCGGCATTGATCACAGAGCAGTCGACCTTGCGCGCCAGCAATTCGACCGCGCCGGAGGCGTGATGGCGCACGACGATGATGTCGGGATGCATCGCGTTCAAGGTGATCGCGGTATCGATCAGGGTCTCGCCCTTGCGCATCGAGGACGAGCTCGTCGACATGTTCATCACGTCGGCGCCAAGTCGTTTGCCGGCCAGCTCGAACGAGGCCTGGGTCCGCGTTGACACTTCAAAGAACAGGTTGATTTGGGTGCGGCCGCGCAGCGAGGTGCGCTTCTTTTCGACCTGTCGATTGAGTTCGACGAATTCTTCTGAGAGGTCGAGGAGCCCGGTGATGTCCTCGTGGGAAAGCCCTTCGATCCCCAACAGATGCCGCCTGCTGAGTACGAATGAGGGTTTCGGCGCAATGGTCATTAAAGCCAGTCGTATAGGCGCAACTGGCTCGTCCGGCAAGAGTTTTACCGGTTGATCCACAAGGCCATGATTTTGATCGTTAATAGCGGATGCACGTATCGGCGCCCCGATTTGTGTCGGGTTCAAGTCAAATTTAGCGACAGCGTGCCGGGAATGGCCGGCGCTTCCTTAACTACAAAACAGCAAGATCAGTTGGTGGTTTCACGGATTGCGGGGTCCTTCGGCAAAGATCAGTTTGGCGCGGCGCGGTGCGCCCGCCATCGCGGCAAATTCCGAAAACTTATCGATGCGCGTAATCGGGCTGGGCAATATGGATGGAGAGTAGCATGCAGCAGAAGAAATCTTTCTTCGCATACGCATTGGCGATCAGCATTGTCGGCGTCCTTGTGCCCGTGTCAGCCACGCCCGGCTTCGCGCGCCAAGCCAAAAACGCGACACAAAACAGCGGCTATCAGTTGCAGTCCGCATCATCCTCCTATGCCTATGAGCCTCAGACCGTCGCCATGAGCGCCCGGCGCGGCCAGTGCTGGATCTCCACGGACGCAAGCCGACCGTACGGTTATATGGACACCTGCGCTAACCCGCTGGCTTATGATCCGGCGCTTAACCCGACCTACAACGGCGAACTACATGGCGAGTGAACGGATCGTCAAACACGAGACGGGGCGGACTCCGGTCCGCCCCTTTTTCGTGAGAGAGCTTTTGGTTCCCACCACATGTTCGTGATGGCGCTCGTGTTGCGCAATGGCATTCCAAAAGGAACCGTCGCACCTGTTCCCGTGTTGAACACCGATAACGTTGAAAGCCGGCACGGAAAAGGAGGCCAAAACATGAAGACGATTTTAAAATACGCCGCAACTGTGGCGCTGACCGGCGCGCTTGCGCTGGCTGCGGCTGCACCGAGTGAAGCGCGCTATGGCCGTAACGCCGCCGCCATCGGATTTGGCGTTGGTGCATTAGCCGGGGCGGCGATCGCAAGCTCTGCCTACAACAACGGCTACTACTACGGTGACCCCGGTTACGCATACGCGCCTGGCTACGCGTATGATGACGCGTACACTTCCGATTCATACGCCTATGAACCGGCGCCGCGCTATGGCTATTACAGCGACCGTTGGTCGGGTCAGCATAACACCAACAACTTCTCGATCGACTCGCAGCGCTAAAGTTGGGTGACGTGGTGTGAAGAAGAGGCCGCTCTCATGAGCGGCTTCTTTTTTAGAGGCGCGCAAGCCGGTCGAGCGCGCCTTGCAGGATAAAAATTGCGGCGTGCTCATCGATGACGGCGGCGCGTTTGGCGCGGCTGACATCGGCGGCGATCAATTCGCGCTCAACTGCAACGGTCGAAAGCCGCTCGTCCCATAGTGCGATCGGCAATTCAGTCAGTTTCGCAAAATTGCGCGCAAAGGCGCGCGTGGATTGGGCGCGCGGTCCTTCGCTGCCATCCATATTAAGTGGCAGGCCGAGCACAAAACCGACGACAGACCGTTCGGCTGCGAGCGCAAGCACGCGTTGGGCATCGGCCGTGAAGGCTGTGCGAGCGATCGTCTCGACTCCCGTTGCAAGTTTGCGATCGGGATCGCTGACGGCAACACCGATCGTCTTGGTTCCGAGATCGAGGCCGATAAGTGCTCCACGCGCGGGCCAATGCGCGGCGGCTTCAATCGAGCGGCAGGATTATGGGCATGCTCAAGCGTTAGCACACATCATGGCACAGTGCCGGGCGGAAGCGTGCCGGCGCAGGCCGCGATGTCGCCGGCAGTTGCAAGCCATACGCGATCATCCGCGCGATGCACGATGTGCTTGAGCGCGCGTGCCAGATGCTTGAAGCGGTGCGGCCAGCCGACAATGTACGGATGAAGCGCGATGCCCATCACCAGTGGACGCTTGGTGCACTCTTCATGCATGACTTCGAAAGCATCGACGATCATGTCGGCGAATTCGGACCCCTCGCGCTTGCGCGCGACGATCTGCGGAATATCATTGAGTTCCTGCGGATATGGCAGTGACAGGATGCGACCCTTGCGAGTCTTCATCCAGATGGGTTGGTCGTCGTGGCACCAGTCGAGCAAATAGCTGTAGCCGGCTTCCTGCAGGAGATCTGGCGTGAGATGAGATTGCGAGATCCACGGCCCGAGCCAGCCGCGCGGACGCTTGCCGGAATGTTTCTCGATCGCCGCGGTCGTTTCCTCGATCAGCAATTGCTCCTTGTATTCGGTCAGTTCGCCCTGACGTTCTGAATTGCTGCGGCCGTGTCCGACAATTTCGGCGCCCGGAAATGCTGCGACGGCTTGCGGCGCATGTTCATACATCTGCGCGTTCACAAGCAGGGAGACCGGCAGCTTTAATTCCGCAAATAAGTCGGCGAGACGAAAGACGCCGACGCGGTTGCCATAGTCGCGCCAGGCGTAATTGAGCACGTCAGGTTGCGGCCCGCCGGGCGCCAGCTCGGCTCCGAGGCCTTCGCCGAACGAG
Source organism: uncultured Alphaproteobacteria bacterium (assembly GCA_963767515.1). Taxonomy (GTDB): domain Bacteria; phylum Pseudomonadota; class Alphaproteobacteria; order Rhizobiales; family Xanthobacteraceae; genus Pseudolabrys. The sequence goes on along the minus strand of CAVYER010000019.1, from coordinate 305,577 downwards.
AACCATTCGAGATTGAGCCCAACATAAATTGCCAGCCGTTTGCCGCCTGGCCAGTCGTAAACCGGACGGGCGGAGATGGGAGAGTAGGGGTAGCGGTTGTGGCTGCGGGCGGGCATGGGGAAATGTTAGCCGGTTCCGTGCCTGCCTGCCTGCATTTTCGTAGCCGTCCGACGTAGCCTTCGCCGCGACGGCCATGCCCGGTAAAGCCATTGCGAATTTATCAGTGGCGCTGGACGAGATAGTCTGACCCTCTTCGATGCCGGGATGATGCCGATGTGGCCGGACCGCCGATTGCTGGATCTGTTCAAAATCGATCATCCGATCCTGCTGGCGCCTATGGCCGGCGCCATGGATGCCGAGCTTGCGATCGCAGTCGCCAAGGCCGGCGGTCTTGGCGCGCTCCCGGCCGGCATGCTCAATGCAGAGCAGTTGCGTGCGCAAGTCGCGCAATTTCGCGCCGCCACCGGCAACAAACCGATCAATCTCAATTTCTTTGCGCACAAAATGCCGGTGCCGAACAATGCGCGCGAGCATGCGTGGCGAGAAAAACTCAAGCCTTATTATGTCGAATTCGGCATCGATCCGGCTGCGCCCGTGACGGCAGCCAGCCGCATGCCATTCGATGCTGCGATGTGTGCGGTCGTCGAAGAGCTCAAACCGGAGATCGTGAGCTTCCACTATGGTCTGCCGGAGCAGGCATTGGTTGCGCGCATGAAAGCTGCGGGCTGCAAGGTCATTTGTTCGGCCACGACGGTTGCCGAGGCGCGTTTTCTGGAGGCGCATGGCTGCGACGCTGTGATTGCGCAGGGGCTCGAAGCGGGCGGGCACCGCGGCATGTTCCTGAGCGACGATGTCGGCACGCAGGTGGGATTGTTCGCACTGTTGCCGCAGATTGCCGATGCGCTGACGGTGCCGGTGATCGCCAGTGGCGGCATCGGGGATGCCCGCGCCATTGTGGCGGCGTTCGCGCTGGGAGCTGCCGGCGTGCAGATCGGCACTGCGTTCCTGTTCTGCCCGGAGGCGAAGACGCTGCCGCCCCATCGTGCGGCGTTGCGGGCCGCGCGTGACGACAGCACCGTCGTGACCAATGTGCTCAGCGGACGGCCGGCACGCGGCTTGATCAACCGGGCGATCCGCGAACTTGGCCCGATCAGCGAGGTCGTTCCGGAATTTCCGCTCGCCAGTGGTGCGCTGGCGCCCCTGCATGCCAAGGCGCAGGCACAAGGGTCCGGAGACTTTTCGCCCATGCTCGCGGGGCAGGCCGCTTCCCTCGGCCGCGAGCTGCCGGCAGGCGAATTGGTCGCAAAATTGGTCTCGGAAACGCAAGACGTGCTGCGCCGGATCAAGGCGTAAGAAGCTTCGTTAGGAGCCGGTTGTCGCCGTGAAAGCGGCGTCTGCTATAGGCTGACGCCAGTAGAACGCCGGTTTGGAAATTCAATGTCCGTTGACGCCGATACCGTCCGCCGCATCGCGCATCTTGCCCGGATCGCCGTGGCCGAGAATGAGGTCGAGCACCTCAAGGGCGAGCTCAACACCATGCTCGCTTTCGTCGAGCAACTTGCGGAGGTCAACGTCGAGAATGTCGAGCCGATGACCTCGGTGACGCCGATGGCGATGAAAAAGCGCGTGGATGCGGTGACGGATGGCGGCCTTGCCGAGGATATCGTCAAGAATGCGCCCATGAGCGAAGATAATTTTTTCCTGGTGCCGAAGGTGGTGGAATGATGGGCACACGATCATTCCACCATCCCCGGGCGAGCATCAAGCGAGACCCGGGATCTCGCGCAGACGTGGATTGTATGGACGGTGTAGCGAATGTGCATCGCCTGCGAGCTCGGATACTGGTCCATGATCGACGCTCTCGAGGCGGAGCGAAACGCGTTGCGGGAAAAAGGCCGCGCCCGCAGAGACGCGGTTTGCGTGCGAACCTGGCGCCGAACCGGCACGCGCGCGAACAGCCGCCGCAATCGGCGGATGAGCCCACGCCGTGACGGAACTGACTTCGCTCAGTTTGACCGAGGCGCGCGACGGGCTGAAGAAAAAATCCTTCTCCGCGTCCGAATTGACCGCCGCGCACCTGAGCGCAATCGAGAAGGCGCGCGCGCTTAACGCCTTTGTGCTTGGAAACGCCGGATCGCGCCGCGGAGATGGCGAAAGCCTCCGACGCGCGCATTGCGACGGGCAAGGCCGGGCCGCTGGAAGGCATTCCGCTCGCCGTGAAGGATATGTTCTGCACCGCGGGCGTGCGCTCGACCGCGTGTTCGCACATCCTCGATAATTTCGTGCCGACTTACGAGTTGACGGTGACATCGCAGCTCTGGCGTGACGGCGCGGTGTTGCTCGGCAAGACCAATTGCGACGAATTTGCCATGGGCTCGTCGAACGAGACCTCGCACTTCGGGCCGGTGCATTCGCCCTGGCGGCGGAAAGGATCCAACACGCCGCTCACGCCCGGGGGTTCGTCGGGCGGGTCGGCCGCTGCAGTGGCTGCGCAACTGTGTCTCGGTGCAACCGGTACCGACACCGGCGGTTCGATCCGCCAGCCTGCGGCGTTTACCGGCACTGTCGGCATCAAGCCGACCTATGGCCGTTGCTCGCGATGGGGCATCGTCGCTTTTGCGTCGTCGCTCGATCAGGCGGGGCCATTTGCGCGCGGGGTGCGCGACGCGGCCATTTTGTTGCGTTCGATGGCGGGGCCGGATCCGAAGGACACGACCTGCGCCGAGCTTGCGGTTCCGGACTACGAAGCCGCGGTCGGGAAATCGGTGAAGGGCCTGCGCATCGGCATCCCGAAAGAATATCGCCTCGATGGAATGCCGGCCGAGATCGAAAAAATCTGGGAGCAGGGGCGTAGCTGGCTGAAAGCGGCCGGCGCCGAACTGGTCGAGGTGTCGCTGCCGCACACGAAATATGCGCTGCCGGCTTATTACATCGTGGCGCCGGCGGAGGCTTCATCCAATCTCGCGCGTTATGACGGCGTGCGCTACGGCCTGCGCGTGCCCGGCCAGGACATCATCGACATGTACGAAAAGACGCGCAGCGACGGATTTGGCGAAGAAGTGCGAAGGCGCGTGATGATCGGCACTTATGTTCTGTCGGCCGGCTACTACGATGCTTATTACCTGCGCGCTCAGAAAGTGCGCACGCTGATCAAGAAGGATTTCGAAGACTGCTTCAAGGCCGGCGTGCACGCCATGCTGACGCCCGCGACGCCGTCGGCCGCGTTTGGGCTGGGTGAAAAGGGCGGCGCCGATCCGGTCGAGATGTATTTGAATGACGTGTTCACGGTGACGGTGAACATGGCGGGGTTGCCGGGCATTGCCGTGCCCGCAGGCCTCGATGGGCAGGGGCTACCGTTGGGCCTGCAGCTGATCGGCCGGCCGTTCGATGAAGAGACGCTGTTCTCGCTCGGCGCCGTGATCGAGCAGGCGGCCGGGACGTTTCGCCCGCAACCCTGGTGGTGAGACGAAGCCTTACTCGCCGACGATGAGACCGGAGGCAGGTCCTGGTCGCCCTCGATGGTTTTTTTGCCGCCGAGTTCGCCGCCGCTGAGGATGAAGATCGCCGCGATGACGGCGACGACGCCGCCAACGATGATGCCGAATGTGCCGTTGCTGTTTCTGTTCATGACGATATTCCAACGTCTGCCACGCGACCGCGTTCCGATTGCGCGCGGAAATGCGCTGCGAATTCGGCAAAATTCGTCGCAGAATTGGGGCCATTTCGAGGAAATGCACACGCATGCACTTGCAGTGCAGGCAAGGCAGCGTTGCGCGAATGTCCGGGCTGCGCCGATCTATTCCGGAACGTTCAGCCCGGCCACCTCTCCGGGCGCGGCGGCGGCGCCAGGGCCGATGTTTGGATATCCGTACACGAAGAATGTGCCGATCAGCGCGGTGGCGACGAGGGCTTCGAGCAGCAGCGCTAAGACTGGACGGTCTTGGTGGTCACCCATGGTGATGACTCCCGGCTGGAACGAAAGCGTGAGATTGTTGGTCGGTCCCGCCGCGTTCTCGAAGACGGCTTGCGGCGGACGGGTGCGAGCCGCTACGAAATACCAAATGGCGGCCGTCGGCAGCCTCAAACATGAAACAGGGTGATATGGCTGTTCACGCCAACGCTAAAAAGCTCCTAAAAGGCGCGACCGGCGACTGGGAGGTTGTCATCGGCATGGAAGTCCATGCGCAGGTGACCTCGCAGTCGAAACTGTTCTCGGGCGCGTCGACGGAGTTCGGCGGCGCGCCCAACAGCCATGTTTCGCTGGTCGATGCGGCCATGCCGGGCATGCTGCCGGTGATCAACGAGGAATGCGTGCGCCAGGCGATCCGCACCGGCCTCGGCCTGAAAGCTAAAATCAATCTCAAATCTGTGTTCGACCGGAAGAATTATTTCTATCCCGACCTGCCGCAGGGCTACCAGATCAGCCAGTACAAATCGCCGGTGGTCGGCGAGGGCGTGGTGACCGTTGATCTCGACGGCGGCGAGAGCGTCAACGTGGGCATCGAGCGGCTGCATCTCGAGCAGGACGCCGGGAAGAGCCTGCACGACCGTCATCCCACGTACTCTTATGTCGATCTCAACCGCTCCGGCGTCGCGTTGATGGAAATCGTGTCGAAGCCGGATTTGCGCTCGGCCGAAGAAGCCAAGGCGTTTATTTCCAAATTGCGGTCGGTTCTGCGTTACCTCGGCACCTGCGACGGCGACATGGAGAAGGGCAGCCTGCGCGCCGACGTCAACGTGTCGGTGCGCCGTCCGGGCGAACCGCTCGGCACGCGCTGCGAAATCAAAAATATGAATTCAATCAGTTTTATCGGCGACGCCATTGAGCATGAAGCGCGGCGTCAGATTGAAATTCTCGAAGAAGGCGGCGTGATCGAACAGGAAACGCGCCTCTACGACCCCAACAGAAAAGAAACACGGCCGATGCGCACCAAGGAAGAGGCGCACGACTACCGTTATTTCCCCGATCCGGATCTGTTGCCGCTGGAATTCGATCAGGCTTATGTCGATGCGCTCGCGGCCAAGCTGCCCGAACTGCCCGATGAGAAAAAGGCGCGGTTCATGCGCGACTTTTCCCTGTCGGCATACGATGCCGATGTGCTGGTGGCCGAGCGCGAAACCGCGAACTACTTCGATGCCGTTGCCAAAGGACGCGACGGCAAATCGGCTGCAAACTGGGTGATCAACGAGTTGTTCGGCCGGCTGAACAAGGAGGGCAGAACCATCTGCATCGTCTCCGGTCTCGGCCGATCAGCTTGGCGCGATGCTTGATCTGATCGCCGACGGCACGATCTCCGGCAAAATTGCCAAGGATCTGTTCGAGATCGTCTGGACCGAAGGTGGCGACCCGCGCGCCATCGTCGAACAGCGGGGCATGAAACAGGTCACGGACCTTGGCGCAATCGAGAAAGTCGTCGACGAAATCATCGCGAAAAACCCGGACAAGGTCGCCGACGCCAAGACCAATCCGAAAGCGATCGGCTGGTTTGTCGGCCAGGTGATGAAGTCATCCGGCGGCAAGGCAAGCCCGCAGGCGGTCAATGATCTTCTGAAAAAGAAACTTGGGCTTTGAACTTGCGCTTCGCACTTGGCTGTGCACGCGCGGCGATGACGTCGCATTTGCCAAATTCGATTGACCGAGCGCCACCGGCGAACATTTTTGCGCATGCCGCGTCAGAGTACGTCGCCGTCCTTGTGGTCCTTCATTCAGGCGACAAGTTTGGTGCGCTGGGGAGACGAATCACCCGAATCACCCGGCACTGATTCGCTCGATTTTGATCGATTTCAGGCGGTCAGTGAGCCTTACATATCGTCATCTGTGCAAAAAATTTTCAGCGCATCGACGCGCTTGCAGCAAACAGAGTTAACGCGAAACACAACGCGCGCGGCGCGAAAATTTTGCTGCAAAAACACGCGCGCGGAAAATTACCGTCGATGCAAAAAGCCTTATTTCATCGGATGTTTTTAAATTTTTCAGACACGCGCACGAATGAATGTCGCGTGTCGCGCGCGCGCGCAATCAACTTCGATTTTGATCGCGCGACGATGCAAAGTCGTGTCGCGTCGTGCGCGCATACACGTTTCGTTAGGCGGTAACGTTCTTTTTTCCGTCGTGCTGTAGTAAATGGAATGCAGTGCGTGTCGATTCGCGACGCGTGCTGATGCGACACCCGCCATGACTTCATGGCTAGGAGGGCAGCAATGGCTAAACGTAGGAAGAAGGCAGCGGCGAAAGCAGCGAAGAAGACGAAGCGCCGGAAGCGGAAGCTCTAGTCTGACGCCGCTTCCCGATCTTCGGCCTTACGTGTCGGAGATTGAGTCATACGGGCCGGTGTGCGTCATGGAGTAATCTGCGCTACGCGGTTGTTCCGCGGCGCCCCGGTTCCGGATGACAATAGAGGGCGTCGGCGAGACCTCAGAGTCTCGCCGACGCCCTCAATCATTTTAAAATTCTGTTTTTGTTTGCCGACGCAGTTTGAAATTTTGCTGCGCGCTATTTGGCTGCCGACTTCAGGCGCTTGTTGCAGGCGCTCCAATATTTCGGCCAGGTCGTATCCTTTTCAACTTTGCCGCCGGCTTTTGCTTCCTTCCATTCAGCGGCGCATTTCTTCTGCCGCTCGCGTGCGGCGAGCTGGCCCGCGCTCGGTTCTTTTTTTGTTTTGGCATCCTTGTCCGGCGCGCTCGCCTGCTGTTGCGCGGCGGCGGCCGGAATGAGATGCGGCATTGGCGCCGTGATCAATGCGACGGCGAGCGCGGCAGAAAACACAACTTTGTACATGACGTCATTTCCCTCGTGGCTTCCAAAGGCGCGGGCGCCATCGGCCGGCAATCGGCCGCTGTCCGCAACCTGCAGCGCAGGATAACCCGCATAGGTTGCAGGCTCCATCCTGCAATCGCATGAGGCGCTGCGCGCGGCACTCTGCGGCGGTTGCGGATTAAGGTCGTCAGGCCTAGGTCTGGCTGGTTGTCCGCAAAAAACAATTGGGAATGGAGCAGGGCATGGCGCGCGCGAAGAAACGGTCGGCCTCGAAGGCGGCCAAAGCGAAACCGAAAGAAGAAAAAAGCGGCCAAAGCCGCAAAGCCGATCGAGCTTTATTACTGGCCGACGCCGAACGGCTTCAAAATCTCGATCATGCTGGAAGAATGCGGCCTGCCGTATGTCCTGAAGCCGGTGAATATCTCCAAGGGAGAGCAGTTTAATCCCGACTTCCTGAAGATCGCGCCGAACAACCGCATGCCGGCGATCATTGATCCGCAGGGGCCGGGCGGGCGGCCCATCTCAATCTTCGAGTCAGGCGCGATCCTGCAATATCTCGGTCGCAAGACCGGAAAGTTTTATCCGGCCGACGAGCGTGCGCGTGTTGAGGTGGATCAGTGGCTGTTCTGGCAAATGGGCGGCGTCGGGCCGATGGCCGGCCAGGTGCACCACTTCAAGAATTACGCCGTGCGAAACGCTGATCTACGCGATCAACCGCTACGATAACGAAGTGAACCGGCTCTACGGCGTGATGAACATTCGCCTCAAGGATCGACCGTTTCATTGCCGGCAAATATTCGATTGCCGACATGGCTTGGTGGGCTGGGTCAACTCTGGGAACGGCAGGGGCAGGACATCGAATGATTCCCGAACCTGAAGCGCTGGCTCGAGGCCGTGAAGGCGCGGCCTGCGGTCAAGCGCGGCATGGCGCTCGGGCTCGAACTGCGCCAGGGCATCGATATGAAGGATCCGAAGGTGCAGTCAGTTCTGTTCAATCAGCGCGCAAGCGCGGGGTGAGCATTCGCGCCCGGCATTTGGCGCACCGTTGCCTCACGTCTGCGTCATTGCGCGGGCTCGACCCGGCAATCCATGAAGTGGAGCTGCACAGAATGGTCGTAAGGCCGATTACACGCGGCGTCTCATCATGGATGCGCGGGTCAAGCCCGCGCATGACGCTGAAGTGGGCGCGACATCGCGAAATCGCGCCGTTAATTCGCGCGCGTCCAGGTGTGGGTCTTGCACAGCACGGCAAGAACGCAGCCTTTGACCTTCGCGACGCTTTCGGTCTCGACTTTGAGGTTTGCCTTGTACGTGTGGCCATCGTCGGCGTTATAGATGAGCCCGGACCAGGTGTTCGGGCCGCTTGGCGCCAGTGCGTGCACGACCTCAAGACCGATCAGCGGACGGTCGCGCTTGGCCGGATCCGGATTGAGCTTGTCGGTCTTCGGCTTGCCGGTTGAAGGATCGACCGGATGATCAAGCCAAACCAGCCTGGCGCACAGCTTGTTGCCGGCACAGCTGGAGATATGGACTTTCGTACCGCCGTCCTCGGACAGCCAGTTGCCTTCGGGTGAGACGGCCAATGCAGCATTCGACAAAAGAAAAAGCCCGGTAGCGGCTAAAATCAGAGACTTCATTTCAACATCCATCCGTTTGGCGCACGCGCGGAATTACGAAACGCAGGCGAAGCGTGGCTAGATCATGGCGAGATCGTTTGGTGGTTATTTACCGCTGAACGAGCTCGGTTACCGATCTCTCAACGGGCACCGAAACAGCCCATTTGCGGCGGTAATACGACATTGTCGCGCGGAAAGCGCGCGCCGGCCGGCGCGCGTTCATGTTCGATTCATCGCATCACTTAAACTGCCATTCAAATTTTCTCCCGATGATCGCCCCGCTCGGACGAAGAGTCCGCGCAAGGGACGTAACGACCGGTCGCTTGGGGCGCACCGGTCGGAAAAATAACGGGGAGCAAGATGACGAGCATGGAGATTGCTGCAGGGGGCGCAGAGCCTGCGAACGCCGAAGATTGTTTCGGCCTTGGCATGGTCTTCTCCGCAGGCGCGGGTGTGGCTGTTGACCTGGTGCAGGCGCACAAGTGGTTCAACATCGCCGCCATGCGCGGCCACAAGGATGCCGCGCAGTTGCGCCGTGAAATCGCGGAACAGATGAGCGATGCCGAGATCGGCTGCGCACAGCGCGCGGCGCGTGATTGGCTCAAGGCACATCCGCAGGCGCCGGCTCCGGTACGGGCTATCCGCGTCGCGGCCTGATCGATCGGCTTATTCTGTTTTGGCGATGCGCAGCAGCGCATCGCGCGTTGCCGCAATGACGCTTGGCCAATCGCCGGGCGCGGGCTGACGAAACAGCCGCGCCTGCGGATACCACGGGCTGTGCGTGCCGGTGAGTGTCCATCGCCAGTCCGGAGAAAAGGGCAGCAACACCCATACCTCGCGTCCCATGGCGCCGGCGAGGTGAACCACTGATGTGTCGACCGAGATTGTGAGATCGGCGAGGGCGGTCGACCGCGGCGGTATCGGCCATGTCCGCAAGTCCGGCGCCGAGGTGAGTGACGTTTGCGTGGCGCGCAAGCAATGCAGCATCGGCCGTCGCGCAATTCGCGCTGGATGCTGATGAAGGAAACGCCTTCGATCCCGAACAGCGGTTCCAGTAATTTGAGATCGATCGAGCGATTGCGGTCGTTTGGATGCCGCGCATGGCCGGCCCAGGCGAGCGCGACGCGCTTTCCGGAGAGCGCCTCGATGGCCGGCCGCCATTTCGCGATATGCGCGTCATCGGCGCGCAGGTAGGGGATGTCCGCCGGGATCGTCGACGGCTCGGTCTTGAGCGCCAGCGGCAGGCTGCCGAGCGGACAATAGACGTCATAAGCCGGCAAAGTTTCGCCGCGCGGGTGGCACGATGAAATGCCATCGACGCCACCAAGCAGAGTCTTGAGTTCGGGCTGCACCTCGAGTGCGACCTTTGCGCCGGCGCGCGCCAGCAGTGGCGCGTAACGCGACGAACTGGATCGTGTCGCCCAGACCCTGTTCGGCCGACAGCAGGATTGTGCGATGGCCGAGAGGAAATTCGCCGAGCCATAGTCGGCCTCGGTAACCGCGCCGCGTGTCGGACATGCCGGCGCGCTTCCAGCGCCATTCATATTCCGCAAAGCCGCGCCGCAGGTCGCCGAGCGTGAGCAGTGAAAGCGCCAGATTGGAGTGGGCATCGGCATAATCTTTGTCGACGGCGATCGCTTTGCTCGAAACTTGCCGCTGCATCGTCGTGCCGATTAAGCGTTTGCAGCGCGCGGCCACGATTATTCCAGGCCCGCATATGTTTTGGCGCTTGCGATAGCGCGCGGTCGAAGGCTGTGAGCGCCTCGGACTGCCGGCCAAGTTCGAGCAGTGCGGTTCCGCGATTGTACAAAGCCTCGATATGGTTTGGCGCCTGCGCGAGCACGGCGTCGAAATCGGTGAGCGCTTGCGCGTGGCGGCCCATTGTCGCAAGCGCGGTACCGCGATTGAGAAGTGCGTCGCCGCGGCCGGGGGTGCGCGCCAGCACCGCATCGAAGCACGCAAGCGCTTCCTGCGGGCGATTGAGCGCGCTCAAGGCGTTTGCGCGGTAGAGCAGGGCTTCCAGATCGCCCGGGCGCGCGGCAAGCGCCTTGTCGAGGCACTCGAGCGCCTCGGTGTCGCGCTTGAGCGCGTGCAACACGTTGGCAATATTGATCAGCGCGTCGGGGGCGTTCGGGTTTATCTTCAGCGCTGCCGACATCAGGCGATAGGCTTCGCCCATCTGGCCGCTTTGCGCCTTGATCAGTCCGAGCAGATGCAGCGCGTCGAAATTCTCCGGCGCGGCCTTGAGGGCGCGCGCGTAGAGTTTCTCGGCATCGCGCAGGCGTCCCTGCTGATGCAGGCCCACGGCCTCCTGCAAGGTTTGCGCAATATTGAAAGGCTTTGACTGCACGGCGGCGCAATTGCGCACGACCGCAAAAAGCAGTCAATGCGCGCCGGCGTCTGCTTTACTTGTGTTTGCGGGCGCGCGCCGCCGGCCGCGGATTGTAGAATTGATTGGGCTCGCATGAGCCGCCGATCCCGCTCACCGTCGCCCGGCATTGGTCGATGGTAAGGAATCCGCAATTCGACGCGCCGCCGGCATCGCCGCTATACACGGCGCACCAGGGATAGGGATCGTAAGGCATGTCGTAGGCGCGCGCGGGCGAGGCCGTCAGCACGGCTGGCACCGCAAGCGCCGCAAGGGTTAAGGTTGCCAGTCTCATCGTAATGTCTCCTTGTACATCTTGGCCTGAATAACCCCCGGCATTGCAAATTAGTTCAGCGGACGTCGAGAAAATTTCGCGAGCGTCACGGCTTCTGTATCCAGAACTGATACATGCCGGTGAACGTATTAGGGAGTTTCGATTCCAAATCATTCCACCGGTCAAGATCAGTTAGCGACCATTGGTTCTGGTCGAATAGCGCCCGATAGTGTTTCTGGCCGTTGCGATCGAAAACAAAGCCGATAAACTTGAGAGCGTTCTCGCCGACGAACCTTTTAATTTCGGGAATTGTTGTGCGGCTTTCCTGCACGTGAAACAGTAGATCGCGGCATTCGCTCATGCTGAAAAAATCGTTGAAACGGACGATGCCGCGTAATGGCGACTCTAATAGCTCTTGCCGGCAGCTTCGAATATCGGCTGGCGATGGCTTTAACCCCCGTTCAGCAATCCAGTGGCGCACAGCCACGACGTCCTGACGGCCGAGCTCGCTGTAGAGGCAGACGTGCATCAGCCCGCCTGGACGAAGTATGTTGAGCAAGGTACGCCAGCCATCAAATGGATCGGCCATATGATGCAGGACACCGCTTGCGTCGATCACGTCGAAAGTTCTTTTGAGCGAGGGCAGTTTGAGAATGTCGGCTTGCGCATATTCGATTCGATCAGAAAGCGCAGCGGGTGTCTTGCGCTTTGCATAACAGATGCTGCTAAGGCTCAGATCGACCGCGAGGATGCGTGTATTTTTGAATCGTTGAACAATCCAGGTCGCATGCCGGCCGGTGCCACAGCCGGCGACCAGCATTTCGAGATCATCGGTTTTGTATAGAGGTGTGAAGACCCCGCCTGGAAATAGCTCGCGCAAGTGCTGATTTAGCGGCACCATCTCGATGCCCGTTGAGACGCCGACCCAACGAGGGTAAGGATTTTCTTCGTACTGCTGGCGGACGAGTTGCGAAACTTCATCTTCAATTTGTGTGAGGCGCGGAATGCCAGCGCGAAGATCGCGCTCCGCTAACACATCCCGTATCTGCTTCGTGATGACAGCGTCGACGGCCGCCGGCCACTTTCGATCAAGCAATGCCTGTGCATGCGACAAATTGTGGATCGGTCGATACATCGCAAGCGCCGCGAGCGCCATCGGTCGAACTGCATCGTTACTATCGAGGGCAGCGACAACTGCGGACTTGAGATGATCCAGTTGAGTTTCTTCTTCAGCCGTAACATCGAAAATGTACTCATTGATGAAACACTGATTGGCGAGCGCACAACAAAGTCCAAGTATTGATTCATCTTCGGAGACGTCTTGAGTTGCATTGTTCAGCAATGACTTCCGTACCGACGTCAGCAACCGCTCGAGTGCAATTTCGCGAACCGGTGTCGCCTGCAGCATGCAAAGTAGCAGTGGATCGGTTGCTATGGCGTTTAGGCCGCCGCGTCCAAAAAGGACATCGGCCGGCAAACGGTTCGGCCACGCGTCAACCGTTGCACGTAGTGCTTCATTGAGCACCGGCAGCACGCCGGTCAGCGTGCCGCAGACGACGTAGAAATGGTCGAAAAGCTGGGGAGTGAGTTCAAGTGCGCGCGCAAAACATGCTGAAGCTTCGGCTAATTTGCCGCGCGCGGCGAGTACGCATCCAAGATTGTTGCTGGCTTCTGCGTAATTTGGCTCGAGGAGCAACACTCTTTTGTAGGTGGCCTCGGCTTCTTCCAGCTTGTTGTCATGCTGACAGCGCTTGGCGATTTCGAGAAGTTGCACAACGCTCGCGCCGTCTTGCATGTCCTGGGGTTGGTTTCTTTTAAATGTGGCGCGCCGTTCTTTGCGGTTCATCGGCATGGGACTCCTCGGCAGTTGATTGAAAAAAGGCCGACGCGGCGAATTTTTCAATCCGCTGTTTGACCACCGTTTGTGGATTCTATACGCCTTCCAGCTCGCGGAGCTGTGGCCGAGTGGCTGAAGGCGGCGGTTTGCTAAACCGTTATACGCTCCAAAGGCGTATCGAGGGTTCGAATCCCTCCGGCTCCGCCAGCTTTCAATCCGCAAAGTGTCCCGAATCGGTATTCGGCGGCCTGCCTGAAAATTAATCCGAGCGAGCTCGCGTTAACGGCGCGGAGGCCGGTGCCGCCCTCCAAATGGACGGTACGGCTGCACCAAAAAGAAGAAATTCCGCCAATATATCGACGCCAAGTTGTTGCGCAGGCATCGCCATAAGTTATTGAAAAAGATAGACTATAGCTGGATGGCATCGACGTCGAACGGCCGTCTCTTCGGCCACTTAGTGGATGCGTGTTTTTTGCGCAACACTCGCTCGAAAAGCGCCCTGAGGGGCTGTGAAAAGGCCCCTTCTTCATTGCTTAGAGGGGTCCATCCGTTAATGTCACAACTGCGACGGAGGGGGGCATCCCCCTGTTGTGCTGCTCGGGTTTCGGCCTGGCCAGCGGGGAGCAAGGGGAAGTTCCAACGGGTGCTGTCGCACTGGGCGGATACCGAACCCTCTCAAGAAACAATGTTTTGGAGGTTCAAGATGAAGATGGTGAAAAGTCTTCTCCTTGGTTCGGCGGCGGGTCTCGTTGCTGTAGCTGGGGCGCAGGCAGCCGATCTTCCCGTCAAGGCCAAACCGGTCCAGTACGTGAAGATTTGTAGCCTGTACGGCGTCGGGTTCTATTACATCCCCGGCACCGACATGTGCTTGAAGATGGGCGGCTGGGTCCGTGCCGAATACGCCTACGGCGAGAACGGCAGCATGACCTGGGGTCCGTTCAACGGCAACAGCAATAACCGTGGCACGAGCAACAGCACGTTCCGTGCGCGCGGTTACATCACGGCCGATGCCCGTAACCAGACCGAGTACGGCACGGTGCGCGGCTACATCGCGGTTGGCGTCAACACCAACGACCTCGGTCTCAACGGTGCCGGTCAACACGTTCAGCGCGAACCGCGCCTTCATCCAGTGGGCGGGCTTCACGTTCGGTCTGGCGCAGTCGTTCTATGACTTCTACAGCGTGCCGGCGACCTCATACTGGGGCGACTTCCCGGCCTCTGACACCGGCGATCCGGGCTGGTTCGTCGATGGGCTACACGGCGCAGTTCGGCAACGGCTTCTCGGCCACGATCGCGGCTGAAGAGCGCCGCATAACGCAGATCATCAACGAAGGCTCCGGCGCTCTCTCGGCCGGCGGCTCGATCAATCCGGGTGCGTTCAATGCCGCTGGCGTTTCGCAGACCGGCCTGGTCACTGCGGGCGCGGGCGCCTACGGTGGCTTCCAGGTGCCGGACATCGTGGCCAATCTGCGCGTCGACCAGGCTTGGGGTTCTGCCCAGATCATGGGTGCCCTGCATCAGGTCAACGGCCTTACTACAATACGACTGGCGGCGATAGCTTGAGCTCCAGTTACCTCGGTCAGCGGTCACCCGGATGACAAGCTGGGCTTCGCTGTCGGCGCGGGCATCAAGCTGAATGCGCCGATGATCGGCCAGGGCGACTACTTCCAAGCCCAGGTCAACTACACCGAAGGCGCGCTGAAATACATCTTCCAGACCCCGAACTCGAACTGGGGCAAGAGTGATGGATTCGGCTGGAGCCTTTGGTGTCCTGAGCGACGCGGTCTATGGCGGCATCGCTCGGGCACCGGCACGCTGCCGCGACCGACCTCGAGCTGACCACGGCTTGGGGCGTCAACGCGGCCTACGAGCACTTCTGGAACCCGCGCTGGCGGACGTCTCTGTATGGCGGCTATGCGGCCGTCAGCTACAACGACACTGCCAACGCCATGCTGTGCGAACTTCGGCAACGGCGGCGGCGGCAGTCGGCTCTTGTCACCAACGGCTGCGACATGAACTGGAAGACCTGGTGGATCGGTTCGCGCACCCAGTGGAACGTCACCAAAGACTTCTACATGGGCGTGGACGTGCTGTACCAGAAGCTGGAAACCGCGAACGATGGCTTAACTGCGTTAACCGCGGCACTTGGCACCGCGCACTCGGCGATCCAGGCGACTGGCGCCAGTGTTCCGGCGAAGGACATGGACAACGTGGCGGTCCGCTTCCGCGTCCATCGCGACTTCTATCCCTGATCGCGTGATCATGGGTGTTTGATCAAGCGCCCTCGGCGGGAAACTGCCGGGGGCTTTTCTTTAACGGGTGCTCGACGGCTCATGGCCATACACCTTCCGGCGCATTCGCGCAGTCCCGGCGAGGTTGTCCGGATCGAAAAACATGTTTTGCTGCGAAGGTCCGCCTGGCACGCGCCGTGTTGGGCTGGAGCCAAACTGAACTGGGACATCGCATCGGCCTGACCCAAAGAGCGATCCACAAACTGGAGCAGGGCGAAACCGAGCCGCGCCGCACGACCGTTCGGGCGCTCGAAGGAGTCTGGCGCGAGCAGACACATCGAATTCGAGGATTTGGCCGACGGCGGCATGCGGGTGACTATTCGATCCTCGCTGCTCCGCCGCCAGGTAATGGCACGGTCAAGAAGTCAACGCGTCGCGCGAACGCGTCTGAACGCGGCCACAGTTGTCCAACGCTTGCGGAAAGATCGCACCTGAGGCAGCTAAAACTGCACGTACCGGCTCCGCGCTCGCAACGTGCACGATCAAGCCGCCGACAACAGCAATTTGCTACGCTACAGATGTGCGTTTATAAAGGTTAGTCGCATTAACCTAAGGCTCATCTATGCTCGCGCGCATCTATAAGCCGTCTAAAACCGCCATGCAGTCAGGCTTTGCCAATACCAAGGCCTGGGTGCTCGACTTTGAGCCGGAGTTGCCGCGCCAGGTCGAGCCGCTGATGGGATGGACGTCATCGGGCGATCAACGCCAACAGCTGCGGCTCCGCTTTGCCAGCAAAGAGGAAGCAGTCGCCTATTGCGAGCGGCATGGCATTGTTTATCAAATATTGGAGACCACGTCACCAAAACGCCGCATCATATCTTACGCGGATAATTTTTCCTTCAAACGCCGTGACGCCTGGACCCACTAACGCGCGTTTGACCCAATGTAGGCGGCTACCCGATGCCATTAGACGCCGGGTCCATTTCGTAAAAAGTTCCCAGTAAGTATTCAGCGGACGAGATGGTGTTATCCGATAGCAATGAAA
This sequence comes from uncultured Alphaproteobacteria bacterium, assembly GCA_963767515.1. Lineage (GTDB taxonomy): Bacteria > Pseudomonadota > Alphaproteobacteria > Rhizobiales > Xanthobacteraceae > Pseudolabrys. The sequence continues at coordinate 289,449 of CAVYER010000019.1, read as the reverse complement.
GATCGATGCGACGCGGGTTCATTCACTGGTTGTCGACGCCTTTTTATCGTTGGCTGTCATTACCAACGGTGCGACGCAAGCAAAGGCCGATATCTTCGGGTAGACAGTTGCCATCATGCTGTCGAGGCTATGGGCTCTAAATGCATATCTAAGTAAATCATAATAGACCGTGCGGTTATCCATCGGAAAACAGCGATCGATCAGAGTTCGTGCACCCTTGGGTGTTAACGCGTAGGCGCAGCTTCCCATGGCCATTGAAAGTCGGTGCAATCCGACCGGATAGCTCGAATTTGCGAAATCGGAAAGGTGTTGGGCGGTCGGATAGGGGACAGAGAACCCGCCGCCATAGATTACTCCCGGCGTCACGATTAATTCTAGTGGGACATCCGTGTTGTAACCTAAAAGAATGATGTCCCAATCGTCGATTTGTCGAACCAGAGAGGCCAGTCGCACCTTGATATCGTTACGAACCACGGCATCGTCTTCAAAAACGGCATAGTTCTTGGTTTGGTCGACGCAATTCTGCCAGAGGGCCAGGTGCGACATGGCATTGCCGAGCACGCCGCGCGAATAACTCGATGTACCACTCGCAATTACACGACCCTCAATGTCGGTCGACTTTATTTGTGCGCCGTCAACGGCTTCGAAGTAACGGAAATCAATTCTCGACTCTGAATTTTGATCTCGGAATGATTGCAGTCGCTCTGGCGTGCGTTTAAGACTAATGACGAAGCAATCAAATAGCGCGTCGAACTGATTGTTCGTGGTCAGCGCATCACTCGTTGGCATACATGGCAGTCCTTCCAAACCGTCGGCGACGGTCTATCGACTAAATTGAGGTGAGAAAAACATCCAGTTCCTGTTTCAGGCGATCGACAACGTTTCCCCAATCACCGTCTCGCTGCTGTCGGAACAGCCTTGCCGTCGGATACCAGGGACTGTCTTCCCTGTTTCGCATCCACCTGAAGTCCGGATGAAACGCCTGCAAACTCCAGAATAATTTACCAAGTGCGCCAGCCAGATGTCCAGCAACGGCGTCAACTGAAATGACGAGATCGAGCTCCGAAATTAATGCGGCGGTATCGGTAAAATCCTTCAGGGCATCCGCATGATTTCTGATGCCTGGATTTGAACGTAAGCTCGGAATATCTCGATCACGGACATCTTTCTGAAGCGAATGCCACTCGGCATTTTCGGTTAAGATTGGCAGGAGCAGCTCCAGCGGGATATTTCGTCTTATATCGTTCACCGATAAAGCGCTGCCTGACCAACAAAGGCCAATTCTAGGCTTGGTTTTTTTTCCAAGTTTGGCCTGCCAGAATTCAGTCTTTTCGCGCGGCGCGACAAGGTATGGAATTGGCGCCGGAATGGTCTCCAGCGTCGTTTTGAACGCCAGAGGTAAGCTCATCAACGGGCAATAGACGTCGAAGTCGGGAATCGGATCTCCCCTGGCTACTAAACGGAAAGAATAGTTTTGTGCGTTAAACAATTGGAGTAAGGCCGGTTGAACTTCGAAGATGATCTTGCAATCGAGACGCTCAAGTTTCTGAAGATATCTGCAAAAATAAATCGTATCCCCGAATCCTTGCTCGGAATTCACCAGAATGGTTTTTCCCGAGAGCTTTTCGTGACCAAGCCACAGGTTCTGCTTAAAATTCCGATTTGAAAGCACGCGTATTCGGGTTTTCCAACGCCATTCGTATAACGGCCAACCTTTTTCAAAATTGCCAAGGGCCAATTTTATGAGCGCCATATTGTGATATGGCTCGGCAAATTCAGGATCGAGGCTGATCGCTTTCTCGTAACATTGCAGCGCATCGTCATCGCGGTTTAATCGGGAAAATATGCCGCCGCGGCCGACCCAGGGGTTGGCAAGGCTGGGATTGAGCGATATCGCCTTGTCGTAGGCGGCAAGTGCCTCATTGTCATGTCGCTGATCTGAATGCACATTGGCGCGACCTAGCCAGGCGCTAACGAGGTTGGGTTGCAGCTCCAGCGCACGATCATACGCGGCAGCGGCCTCGTCGTATCGCTGTAGTTCGTACAACACATTACCGCGGCCAACCCATGCATCGGCGAGGCGCGGCGCCAGCGCCACCGCTTTATCATAGGCGGCTGCCGCCTCATCGTAACACTTTATGTCGAAAAATATGTTACCTCGCCCAATCCACGCCTCCACAAGATCGGGTTTTAACGCCAAGGCTCGATCATAAGCTGCTGCGGCGTCGGCGTTCTTCTTCTGTATGAAGAATAATATTTTTGCGCGACCCAACCATGCCGCAGAAAGTGCCGGATTAAGCGCGAGCCCGGCGTCATATGCAGAAAGTGCCTGGTCCCATGTTTGTAGACCAACGAGGGCCGAGCCCTTGCCGCTGTAGGCGTCGGCATATTTCGGGTTCAGGGCGATGGCTTTGTCAAAATCGGCTATGGCTTCGTCGTGCCGGCCCAGCTGATTCAACACAGTGCCGCGGCTGTTCCATGTTTCTGCAACCGACGGATTTATGGCAAGCGCGCGATTGAATTTCTCCAGAGCTTCAGCCGGTTTCTTTAATGCAGTAAGAATTATTCCGTAGTTGTAGAGCGTTAAATCAGAGTTTTTGTTTTCGGCCAATGCGCGATGTATATATTGCTCAGCTTCCTGTAAGCGTCCCAGTTGCGTCAATACGATCGCCATAAGATTGAGACCAGCCGGGTTCTTCGGCTGGGTCTTGATGAATTTCTTAAACAGACGCTCGGCGTCGGCTAAGTTTCCAGCCTGAAAAGAAGCGAGCGCTCGCTGGAATGTTGGATCCGCAGCCACAATAAACAATTCCGCGAAGTCTATATGTTGCGTATTTCAGGTGGAGAATAGGATTTAAACGCTCGTCATGGCAATCTTGTAGCGGCAATGCATCAAGCCGGGCGTTTTTCAGCCTGGCCAGTGACAGCGTCGAGATTACGACCTTGGGTCGCTGCGCGCTGCCGCAGCAATGAAATAAAGCGTTCTTCCGGCATTGGCTGCCCAAGCAGGAAGCCCTGGCCGTAGTCGCAACCCATGCTGACGAGGGCCAGGGCATCGGCTGCCTTTTCGATGCCGACCGCGACCACGCTACGACCGAAATTATGAGCGAGATCGATCACCGTCTTGCATAGCGGCGCGTTCACCTTGTCGGTCCCGCAGTCGGCAACGAATGTGCGGTCGAGTTTGAGCTCTTCGAACGGCAATTCCTCGACCTTGGCCATCGCCGAGTAGGCGCGGCCGAAATTGTCGATCGCGATGCGCACGTTAAGCGGTTCCAGTTTCTTGCACTGCTCGGTCGCAAGTGCGAGATCGGTAACGATCTGGTCTTCCGGAACGTCGATAATCAGTCCGGGCCATTTGTCGTCGGCTGGGTGGTGCGCCTTTATGATGTCTTCCATGGAAAGCTTGACCAGCGCCGGCATTGGAATATTGACGGCCAGCCGCAGATTGACCCCGAGCTTTGAAAAGTGGGCGCCAGTCTTGAGCGCGCTCTCGAGCGCCAGTTCCGATAGTTTGAGCGTCGCGGTATCCGAGGCATCGGCCGTGAATGCACCCGCCAGGACGAGCCCGTGTTGCGGGTGCCGGACCCGGGCGTAAGCTTCTGCACCCGCCAACTGTTTCTTGCGAAGCGCAATTTTCGGCTGATACCAGAATTCGATCCACTTGTTCTTGATGCAGTCGTCGAGCACCAGGCGTGCCGCAACGGCGGGTGGCATGCCGAGTTTGAGTTCCTGGATGATCTTGATGATCGTATCCGTCTCGAACGGCTTCTTGAGCACCGGCATCATGTTGAGCTTGTGCTGCGCCCCGATGGCTTTGACGTGTTCGAGGACCGCTGCGCCGCGCGCGCTCATCAACTGCACCGCGCCGCGATATTTAAGCCTGCCGAGCGCGATCACCGACTCGATTGCATCGGTGGATTCGAGGGAGATGTTGTGGAACACCAATGCGGGAGGTCGCGCTTCGACCGCCTTTCGCATCGAGCCGCCGTCGGGAAACTCGACCGTGTCGACACCCGCGCCGTGCAGGATCAACGACAGGAAATGCCGGATGCTGGGTTCTTCGTCCACGACATAACAGATCGGGGCGCCATCCGGAGCAAGCGGTGGCGCGTCGACGGCGGGTGCGCCGTCGGCTGCGGTCGACGATGTGGCAGGTGTCTCGGTCATGCGGTGCGGGCGCGCTCAAACCGAGGGAATTGAATGGTCCCCCGGTGCTATTGGTGTGCCAAACTTGTTAATTATGCGTTTCCGGTATGGGCTCGTGGGCTGCGCTAGACGCCTGTTTGCTCAAGGAAATTGGCCACCCCGCCCCATCGCTCGGATTGGCTCCGCCTGCCGCGCGCCTTTCACATTCTAACGATTATCGAGCGCGACAGAATTTTATACGGCAACTAGCTCAAGCCGCGACGACAGGCCGAACGTAAGGATGACAAACGGGACCGGAAACGTATTGGTTCACGCCGCCTGCCGAAGATTCTGGCTTCAGTATCACCCCGAAACGGAAGGACAGCGCATAGGCGGCACCGTGTGCTATTCCGTTATGTCGCGGGTGGCCTTTCAAAGACCTATGGCGATAGCCGACAGGCAGAGCGCTAACAAACGTTAACATGCGTTATGTCCGCTCTCGGGGGTGAAAGTGGACATCGCTGTTTTACCGCGAAATGTCCGCTAATAACCCAAAGCGGAAGTCGCCAAAGAATCAGTACGCAACTAAGATCGTGCGAATCGCGGAGCGGGCGTCTTTCAATATATTTTGGAGCCAGACTTGGGGGTTAATTTGCAAAGACCATTAAATTTGCTTTGGCGTCGACAAACCTTGGAGTGGGTCGTGGAAGGCTATTTTATCAAGGAAGTATTGTTAGCCAAATTAGAACGCCCTATCCGGACGTATGTTGTTGAGGCAAATAAACCGGTGCCAATCCTCAGCGATGCACTCATTGTTAGTTTCGGCACGGAGTTTGCCGGCTATTTGAAAGAAGCGCGCGCGAGGTGCAACCAATATCGGCCTGCTCCATATGGCCGATGAAAAAGGTAATCACGATCACAGTTTCTATAGTGACGCCGATTATGTAGTACGGCACTACTGGTTCCAAAATGTATTGACCCCGCCCAACCCTCAGTCACTCGGAGTCATCTGGATTCCGAATGGCTACCGCACGGGCTTAGGTCCAATATCGGTGCAGACGATGCTGCCGGCGGCCGAAAGAAATATCATGGGTTTTTTCTCGGGCGCATTTCGGGGCCCAGATCAAAATAAATCTGAAGAACGCGCACTAATGGCAAAGGTGGTACATGATTCAAAGCTTCCATTTGTGATCGTGGAAACACCCGGGTTCGCCCAAGGTTTTGGCCCGGTCAGCTACGCAGCTTGGTTGAGCATGTCTCGTTTCGGGTTGGTGCCTGGCGGTGCTTCTCCAGAAACAATTCGTCTTTACGAAGTTTTAGAAGCCGGAGCAATTCCGATGATGCTTAGAAGCCCCTATGTGATCGCACCGGCCGCGCTCGACAACCCGCCATTCGTGCTACTGAACACGTGGACCGAGTTGCCAGAAGTCTATGCCCGCTATGCCGACGCAAATTCTCCTCAGGTCATTGCTGAAATCGAGGAAATGCGTCAAAGGGTTGTTTCATGGTGGCAAGCATTCAAGGCTAAACATCAACTGCGAGTAAAGGAATTGATCGAGCGCTCGTTTGCCCGTGTCGACCGCTGCAGCTAAATTTCCAATTCAGTTTATTCAACGCGTCCGATTGGAAAAAGTAACAGACCACAATTATGACAAAGCCAACGTTGAGTTTTGTTACGGGAGCGGATGATAAATATTTTTTTATCTGCAACATATTATTACAGAGCCTCGAACAGTTCTTTCCTGAAATTCCCTGTTTCGTATTGGATTTTGGACTTACTGACACTCAAACAAGATTTTTTGAAAGCAAGAAGCGGCTATTGAAATTGCCTCCACATCTGAAGAAGACCGACCATGCCTACAAGCTGAAAAGCAGTTTGCGCTCATTCTTGCGCGATCAACCCAGCATTATGCCTATCTGGATCAACTCGGATATCATCGCCGTCGCGGCTGAAAGCCAGCAGCTAATAGAAATAGCGCATAGGTTAATTGACCAGCGGAAGATGATTGCTATTGCCCCCGACCACGGTGGGGGGCCAGAACCGGTTACGATTAGACAACTTTATGAATCCGAGGAACGCATTCCAAGGTTCAAGTCGACTGTGGCGCACTCGCCCGAAATATTGGACCAAATGTATTTCAACTCAGGTCTTGTATTTTTCCCGGATGTCAAAGTGCTCGACAACTGGGAGGTTGTGGCGAACTCTCTAGAAGGAGACTGGCTTTGGGAACAAAATGCACTCAACCTTATATGTAGCCGGAATCCAAATGAAGTCATGAGGCTCGACCCACGCGTCTGGAACGTTCATGGTTCTTTATTGAGAAAAATATCCGTTTGCGACGATGGTGTGTATTGCGATGAGAAAAAAAGCATTTTTGCTCATGCGACAGCTTTTCATGAGCCGGGGCGCGACATTGCCACAGTGAACCTGTCGGTTTCGAAAAATGGTTACGGCTGCAATACTTATATGCGAGTATTTCAGAATTCCTTTTTAAGGATGGCGCAAGACAGACATCTGTCTAATTTTTTGTCGGAGAATTTCTCGTTGCTCAAGGAGCTAAACATTTTGTTCGATCTTAACACGCGCCGGAACGATCTCTGTCCGTGCGGATCCGGAAAGAGGTTCAAACACTGTCACGGGGTGCATCTTTAGCGTCATTCCAAGGCAGGCGCATATGAGGCCGAACGGGCAAGATCGGGTGACTAACCATTTTGAAAACGGTGACTAATCTTTGCAAATGAGCCTGAAAACATTGGCTCGGCAAGAGATAGAGATAGTGGCGACCCCGGCTGGATTCGAACCAGCGACCCTCAGCTTAGAAGGCTGATGCTCTATCCGGCTGAGCTACGGGGTCAGCGCATGCTTGGTTTAGCGGTCCGGCACTATCGGCGCAAAGCCGTAAGACGTGCTTAAACAGGCCGGCCGCTGCTTGCGGCTCAGTGTGGGCCGGTCCGCGGAGCCACCAGGCACTGAGGCAGACAAGTATTTTTCGCTGTTAAATTAAAGTCTTGCAGCCATTTCCTCGCTTCCCTCAGGTTAATTCTGAGGATATCGGCAGAGGTTTTTGATCAGCGGACCTATTCCGGCCTAGTCTTGAGCTGCCAAAACTGGCTTGAGGACCCGTTGAACCTGGACGGACATGTCCTCGACACCATCAAGAGCTCAACTGATCATCGCCTAAGCCTGCTGCCTCCGGAGGTCTCGCCCCATGCGTTGCGTCGTTCGCGCCGGCCTTGTCGCCGCGCTTGTTGCTCTCGTTTTTTTCCCGGCGCATGGCAGCCGACAAGGCATTCAAGCAAGGCGCGCTCGACGACTCCGCGATCAAGTTGGAAGCGCAGATCAAAAGCGACGCCGGAACGGTGACCAAGCCTGCGGCGACACTGCGGCGCGACGCCGATGCCGCCTTCCAGAAAAACGAGTTCCGCACCGGCATGCTGGTTCTCGGCCAGCTTGTCACGGTTGCGCCGACGGACGCGGCGAGCTGGCTACGCCTCGCGCGCACGGTCCTGCAAATCAAGCCCCGGGATGACCGCGAGAAAGCCTTGCTGCTCGATCGCGCCTCGACTGCTGCCTATATCGCTTATCAACGCGCGAGCGATCGCAATCTCGAGGCGGACAGCCTGTCTGTGCTCGGCAAATCGCTCGCCGATCGCGAACAATGGCGCGCGGCGCTCGATTCACTGCGGCTGTCGCTTGAATTGCATGAAGCCGCCGATCTGCGTGGGCAATATGAAAAGCTGAGGGCCGAACACGGCTTCCGCTTGCTCGACTACACAATTGATTCCGACGCGATTTCGCCGCGCGTCTGTTTCCAGTTTTCCGAGGAATTGCCCGGGCGGCGTACCGATTTTTCGCCCTTTGTCTCGGTTGCGGGCATGGACCGGCCGGCGACGTCGGCGAATGAAAAGGAGCTTTGCGTCGAGGGTCTCAAACACGGTGAACGTTATTCGGTCACGCTGCGTGCCGGCCTGCCGTCGGTGGTCAAGGAAACCCTGGCAAAGTCGGCCGACTTCACCATTTTTGTGCGCGATCGCAAGCCATTCGTGCGCTTTTCCGGCAAGGCCTATGTGCTGCCGCGCACTGGTCAGCGCGGCATTCCGGTCCTGAGCGTCAACACCAATACCGTAACGCTGTCGATTTACCGCATCGGTGACCGCAATCTCGTCGACACGCTTCTTGGGTACGACTTTCAACGCAATCTAAGCCGCTACCAGGCGGAACAGCTTGCAAACGAGCGCGGCGCCAAGATCTGGACCGGCGAGCTTGCCGTCGAGTCAAAACTCAATACCGAAGTGACAACCGCGTTTCCGCTCGATCAGGCTGTCAAAGACCTCGGCCCCGGCGTCTACGCCATGACGGCGGAAGCCAAGGATGGCGTCTCCAATGAATATGGGCAGCAGGCGACGCAATGGTTCATCGTTTCCGATCTCGGTTTGACCGCCTACAGCGCGCATGACGGGATCGACGTCTTTATCCATTCGTTGGCGAGCGCCGAGCCGCGCGGCAGTGTCGAAGTCCGCCTGATGGCTCGTAACAACGAAGTGCTTGCGGTCCGGCAGACGGACCGCAACGGCTTCATCCATTTCGAGGCCGGGCTTGCGCGTGGTGAAGGGGGTGTAGCGCCCGCTGCAATCGTGGCCAGCGAGAAGGCTGACTATGCATTCCTCAGTCTGAAATCTCCCGCGTTCGATTTGTCCGACCGTGGCGTTGCCGGACGTCTCGTTCCCGCCGGCCTTGATGCCTTCGTCTACACCGAGCGCGGTGTCTATCGCACCGGAGAAACGGTTGCCGTGACCGCCTTGCTGCGCGATGCGCGCGGGATTGCCGCGCCGAATGCGCCGCTCACTGTGGTGGTCGAGCGCCCCGATGGCGTCGAATACCGCCGGGCGGTGGTCGCTGACCAGGGTCTCGGCGGCCACGCATTGAGCGTTCCGATCGTTGCCTCAGCGGCGACCGGCACATGGCGCGTGGTGGCCTATACCGACCCCAAACGCCCGCCCGTCGGCGAGACCACCTTTATGGTCGAGGACTATGTGCCCGATCGCATCGAGTTTGATCTCACTTCGGCGGCCAAGGAAATTTCGCGCAACACGCCCGCGCAACTCAGCGTCGATGGACATTTTCTCTATGGCGCGCCGGCCTCCAATCTGGAGCTTTCCGGCGTAGCGACAATTGCCGCCGCCAAGGAGCGCGCCGGATTTCCCGGCTACGCGTTCGGTCTGTTCGACGACGAGGTGACCGCGGTCCGGCAAACACTCGATGACCTGCCGAACAGCGACGCCGCGGGCAAAGCGACGTTCCCGCTGAAGCTCGACAACGTGCCCGCAAGCAGCGGGTTGCTGGAAGCGCAGGTGACCGTGAGCATGGCGGAGTCGGGCGGCCGCGCGGTCGAACGAAAGCTCACGCTGCCGGTAACGCCCGATGCCGCGATGATTGGCGTCAAGCCGATGTTCTCCGGCCGCTCGTTGAGCGATGGCGCCAACGCCGAATTTGATGTGGTTCTGGCCGCACCCGACGGCAAAACGCTGGCCAAGTCTGGCCTCCATTACGACCTGCTCAAAGTCGAAAGCAATTACCAATGGTACCGGCAGAACGGGCAGTGGCAGTACGAACCGGTCAAGCGAACGGAACGTGTTGCCAATGGCGCGCTCGATGTCACCGCCGACAAGCCGGCGCGTCTCTCGTTACCGGTAAAATGGGGCCGCTACCGTCTGGAGGTTTCAACCGGTGAGCCGAACGGCCCCGTCACCTCGCTTGGCTTTGATGCCGGCTTCTATGCGGAATCGAGCGCCGATACGCCGGACCTGCTGGAAGTCGCGCTCGACAAGCCCGACTACAAATCGGGCGAGACCATGAATGTTGCCGTGACAGCGCGCGCCGCTGGCCGGCTCACGGTCAATGTCTTCACCGATCGTCTCGTTGCCAGCCAGTCGCAAGATGTAAAACCGGGCGCGGCGCGCGTCAGCATCACTGTCGGCAGGGACTGGGGCACCGGCGCCTACATGGTTGCCACGCTGCGACGTCCGCTTGATGCGCCGGCCCAGCGGATGCCGGGACGCGCCATCGGTGTGCAATGGTTCTCGATCGACAAGGCCGCGCACACGCTTGCTTTGGATATGAAGTTACCGGCGGCGATGCGGCCAAGTTCGCGGTTGAGCGTGCCCATCAAACTGGCGGGACTGACGTCGGGAGAAGAGGCGCGCGTCGTTGTAGCGGCCGTCGATGTCGGTATTCTCAATCTCACCAACTACAAGCCGCCTGCGCCCGACGACTACTATCTCGGCCAGCGCCGCCTGACGGCGGAAATCCGTGATCTCTATGGCCAGTTGATCGACGGCATGCAGGGCGCGCGCGGCCAGATTCGCTCCGGCGGTGATGTTGGCGGCGCGGAATTGTCCGGATCGCCTCCGGCGCAGGCACCGCTCGCGCTTTATTCCGGCATTGTCACTGTCGGTCGCGACGGCACGGCGCAGGTTCAATTCGACATTCCGGCCTTTGCCGGCGCCGTCCGCGTGATGGCGGTCGCCTGGAGCAAGGACAAAGTCGGCAAAGCGTCCGGCGACGTGGTGGTGCGCGATCCCGTCGTGCTGACGGCCACGCTTCCGCGCTTCCTGCGCACCGGAGACAAGAGCTCGGTGCAGCTTGAGCTCGACAATGTGGAAGGCGCTGCCGGCGACTACAACGTTGCCGTCGTCGCGGATGGCTCGATCAAACTCGACAACGACAAACCGTCGACACTGAAGCTCGCGGCCAAGCAGCGCGACCGCATTTCCGTGCCAGTGGCTGCGGCTGGGGCGGGACCAAGCACGGTCACCGTGAAAGTAGCGAGGACCTGATAATTTCGCGCTTGAGCGCAGCTATGCGCTGGATGTGCGGCCGGCGACACAAATTCTGACGCGTCGCAGCGTGCGGACGCTGGCGAAAGGCGAGACGCTTACGCTCTCGAACGACCTCTTCGCGGATTTCGTGCCGGGCACCGGACGCGCGGGCCTCTCGATCGCGGTTTCGACGTCGCTCGATGCTGCGACATTGCTCAACGCGCTTGATCGCTATCCGTTCGGATGCTCGGAGCAGATCGCAAGCCGTGCCATGGCCATGCTCTACGTCAACGAGCTCGCGGCGCAGGCGCGGCTCGCGCCCGACGGCGAGATTGACCAGCGCATCAAGGATGCCATTCCAAGATTGCTGGCGCGGCAGGGATCGAACGGTTCGTTCGGTCTGTGGTCGGTCGGCGGCGAGGATCCGTGGCTTGATGCCTACATCACCGATTTCCTGACGCGCGCGCGTGAACGAGGCTTCGAAGTTCCGGCGGTGGCCTATACGCTCGCGGTCGATCGCCTGCGCAATTATGTCGCCGCCGCTCCCGAACCCAGCAAGGACGGGGGCCGCGAACTGGCCTATGCGCTTTACGTGCTGGCGCGCAATGGCGCGGCGCCGATCGGCGACTTGCGATACATCGCTGACGTGAAGCTGTCCGACGTGGCGACGCCGATCGCGAAGGCACAAATTGCCGCGGCTCTTGCCATGGTCGGCGACAAGGCGCGCGCCGATAACGTGTATCTGGCGGCGCTCAACGCCATTGCGCCGCAGCCCAAGCTCGATCTTGGCCGTGCCGATTTCGGCTCGGCGCTGCGCGACGCGGCGGCGCTCGTGACGCTGGCCTCGGAAGGTCGCGCCCCGCAGAAGACCATCGACGATGCGGTGTTGCGCATCGACGCCGCGCGGGCGCTGAGCGCCAGCACGTCGACGCAGGAAGATGCGTGGCTCGTGCTTGCCGCCCGTGCACTGAGCAAGCAGCTCAACGCGATCTCGCTTGCGGTCAATGGTGAGGCCAGGAAGGGCGCGCTCTACCGCAATCTGCGTCCGGAGGATCTCGTCGCGCCAATAGCGATCACAAACAACGGTGACGGCAATGTGCAGGCTGTGGTGTCGGTGAGCGGTTCGCCGTTGACGCCGGAGCCCGCCGCCGAGCAGGGCTTCAAGATCGAACGGACGTATTACAACGCTCGATGGCGACAAAGTTGACGCGAGCAAAGCCAAGCAGAACCAACGCTTCGTCGTGGTGCTGAAGATGACGGAGCCGCAACCGCAATTTGGCCGCGTCATTGTAGCCGATTACCTGCCCAGCGGATTCGAGATCGACAATCCGCGGCTGGTGTCGTCGGGGGAGACGAGTACGCTGTCCTGGATCACGGACGCCGCCGATCCGGTAAACACCGAATTTCGCGATGACCGGTTCAGCGCGGCCTTCGACCGCAATCAGGAATCGTCGCCTGTATTCACGGTCGCCTATGTCGTGCGCGCCGTATCGCCCGGCACCTATGTGTTGCCGCAGGCGAAGGTGGAAGACATGTACCGGCCTGACCGGTTCGGGCGAACCGCAACCGGCGAAATCGAGATCGCGCCAAAATGAAGCGTAAGCACGCTATTCTTGCAGGCTTGGGCGGCGGCGCGGCCATCGCGCTGCTTGCAGGAGTGATCTGGGCGCAGTCGCTCGGACCCGCGCCGCTCGGCAACAACCTCGAATATTCGCACGTCGTGCTTGATCGTGACGGCAGGCTTTTGCGGGCCTATGCGACCAACGAAGGCCGCTGGCGTTTGCCCGCAACCCGGAAGGATGTCGACCCCCGGTTTCTCAAATTACTCTTTGCCTATGAAGATAAGCGTTTCCCCACGCATTTCGGAGTTGATCCCCTCTCGCTCGGCCGAGCAGCCTTCCAGTTCGTCGCCAACGGCCACATCATTTCCGGTGCGTCCACGATCAGCATGCAGGTCGCGCGTTTACTGGAGCCGCGCGAGCACCGCAGTCTCGGCGCGAAGCTGCGGCAGATTGTGCGCGCGTTTGAGCTCGAACACGCACTCGGCAAAGAGGGCGTTCTTTCGCTCTATCTGACGCTCGCGCCCTATGGCGGCAATCTCGAAGGCATTCGCGCGGCGTCACTTGCGTATTTCGGCAAGGAGCCGCTCAAGCTGTCGCTCGCCGAAGCCGCGCTGCTCGTTGCCTTGCCGCAGTCACCTGAATTGCGCCGGCCGGATCGTTTCCCCGCCGCCGCGCGCGATGCGCGCAATCGCGTGCTCGATCGGGTTCTATTGGCAGGGGCGATCCCACGCGACGAATGCGAACGCGCCAAGCTCGAAAATATTCCGCGCGAGCGCAAGCAATTGCCGATGCTGGCGCCGCATGCGGCGGATCAGGTCGTCGCTCTGGAGCCGGACCGACGCGTTCATCGGCTCACCATCGACCTGCATTTGCAAAAGGTTCTGCAGGATCTCGCGCGCGAACGCGCACGGGCACTTGGTCCCGATATGTCGATTGCCATTCTTGCCGTCGACAATGCGAGCGGCGAGGTGAGAGCGCGCGTGGCGTCCGCCGAATATTTTGATGCGCGCCGCGCCGGCCAGGTGGATATGACGCAGGCCCTGCGCTCACCGGGGTCGACCTTGAAGCCGTTCATTTATGGACTTGGCTTTCGAGGACGGTCTGATCCATCCCGATACGTTGATAGACGATAAGCCTGCGCGCTACGGTAGCTACACGCCGGAAAATTTCGATCTGACGTTTCAGGGCACGGTGACCGTGCGCCGGGCGCTGCAATTGTCTCTCAACGTTCCGGCGGTCGCGGTCCTTGGCAAGGTCGGCGTCAATCGCCTGAGCGCACGCCTTGCGCAGACGGGGGCTGCGCTGGTTTTGCCGAAAGGCGACGAGCCCGGACTGGCCATGGGTCTCGGTGGCGTCGGCGTCCGGTTTCTGATTTGGTCATGCTTTATACCGGTCTCGCGCGGCTCGGCGTTGCGTCGCCGCTCGTCGAGCGGAGCGGGGCCTCTCCGGAGAGTCCGCGCCGGCTGCTTGATCCAGTCGCGGCCTGGTATGTCGGCAATATCCTTATCGGTGCGCCGCCTCCGGAAAACGCGCCGCACGGCCGCATCGCCTTCAAGACCGGCACGTCGTACGGCTATCGTGACGCTTGGGCCATCGGATTTGATGGACGAATGACCATCGGCGTCTGGGTCGGGCGGCCGGACGGTGCGCCGGTGCCGGGCCTGGTTGGCCGCGCATCGGCCGCTCCAATCCTGTTCGATGCATTCGCGCGCTCAGGTTTTGCGCCCACACCGCTGCCGCACGCACCGAAAGGCGTGGTTTTCGCTGCCAGCAACAAACTGCCGCCGCCGCTGCAGCGGTTTGGCGCCGGTGTGGGACCCGCAGAAGCCGTCGAGCCGCCGCGTATCATGTTTCCGCCCGATGGCGCGCGTCTGGAGCTCGCAACGATGAACCAACCCGATGCTATTGCGCTCAAGATTGCGGGCGGACGCGCGCCACTCACGGTGATGGCGAATGGCGTGCCGCTGACCCCGCAAAACGGGCGACGTGTCCTGTATTTCCAGCCTGACGGTCCAGGCTTCGTGCGGCTGACGGTGATGGACGCCCGTGGCGCTACCGACAGCGTCACCGTGCGGTTGCAGTAAGGAACGCGTACCGGCGCAGGGCTTTTCCCGCATCCCGCCTCAGACTAATTGGCACCATGCGCGCCCAATGACAGGGCAGGGCCCAGAGCTTATTGTCCGGGCAAAACCGTGGATTCAAGGCGCACGAGCGTGAGCACGACCACAGACGACGCACGGCCCAGTTTTACTCCGGCGCGCGGACTTGCCGCCGCGCTCGACTTTGCTGTCGGGTCGCATCGGCGCGCCGCCGCACTGCTCGTGGCATTCTCGCTGATCGCCTTCTTGCCTGGGTTCTTCCAGATACCGCCGGTTGATCGCGATGAGGCGCGGTTCGCGCAGGCCACCAAGCAAATGCTGGAGACGGGCGAATACGTCGATATCCGTTTTCAGGATGAGGTGCGCTACAAAAAGCCGGTGGGCATCTATTGGCTGCAAGCCGCCGCGGTGAAGGCGGGCGAAGCGCTGGGTGTGCCGCAGGCGCGCACGACGATCTGGCTCTACCGTCTGCCCTCGCTTGTCGGCGCAACATCTGCTGTCCTCATAACATATTGGGCAGCGCTGGCCTTCGTCGCGCGCCGAGCCGCCCTTGTTGCCGCAATGATGATGGCGAGCTCGGTTCTGCTCGGTGTCGAGGCGCGACTTGCCAAGACCGACGCGATGCTGCTGCTCACCGCGGTCGCGGCAATGGGTGCGCTCGCACGCATCTATCTCGCCAGCCGAAGAACGCCTGAGACGAAAATCGGCTGGACCGAGCCGGCAATTCTATGGACCGCCCTTGGCAGGCGGCATGCTCCTCAAGGGGCCATTGGTCCTGATGTTCGTGGTGCTGACGGGGCTGACGCTGTCGATCGTCGATCGGTCGGCGCGCTGGATATGGTCAATGCGGCCATTCGCGGGCCTGGCATGGCTGGTGTTGCTGGTGCTGCCCTGGTTCATCGCCATCATCGCCAAATCGGGCACCAGTTTTTTCGCAGAGGCGATCGGCCATGACATGCTGGACAAGGTCACCAGCGGCCAGGAAGCGCATGGCGCGCCGCCGGGATTTTATCTTGCGCTATTCTGGATCACATTCTGGCCGGGCTCCTTGTTGGCGGGCCTGGCGGCACCGGCGGTGTGGAGGTCGCGCCGCGATCCCGGTGCGCGCTTTCTTCTCGCCTGGCTCATTCCATCGTGGATAATTTTCGAAGCGGTGATGACCAAACTGCCGCATTACGTGCTGCCGTTATATCCGGCCATCGCCATTCTGATTGCCGGGATTCTCGGTGCTGGTGGCCTGTCGAAAACGCGCTGGATCGTGCGAGGAACGATTGGCTGGTTCCTCTTTCCCAGCGCGGTCGCGGTGGCCGTGCTGGCTGCCTTCATTATGTTTGGCGGCGACCTCGGCTTGATTGCGTGGCCGTTTGCCGCGGTCGCGCTGATTTTCGGGTTATTCGCCTGGTGGCTTTACGAAGTCGACGGGGCGGAGCGCGCGTTGCTACGCGCCATGCTGGCATCCATCCTTGTGGCGGTCACCGTCTACGCGGTGACCTTTCCATCATTGCCGTCGCTGTTTCCGAGCGCGCTCGTCGCCGATGAGATACGTGGCAGCGATTGTCCGGATGCGCATGTCGCGTCGACGTTCGCCTATCAGGAGCCGAGTCTGGTATTCCTGCTCGGCACCGAGACCCGATTTACCGATGGTGCAGGCGCCGCCGATTTTCTGCGGTCCGGGCCCTGCCATTTTGCGCTGATCGACCCGCGCAGCGAGCGCAGCTTCGTCCAGCACGCGGAGTTGACCGGCCTGTTATATTCGCGCGCCCAACGCATCGAGGGCTTCAATATCAGCATCGGAAAGCCTGTGACGTTGACCATCTTCCGTTCGCAGGCAAACCCATGAGTCTGGCCAACGGATTTAACCGCATCGAAGGCGAAGGTGCCGCAATACTGCGGCGTTGCCTGGCCAATGTCAGGACGGCGATGTCCATGCTGACGCGGCCCGCGCGCTTGCATGCGGCCTGGCCGTGGCTGTCGGCACCGCGCCAGATGGCCATCGCGGCTGGAATTGGCATTGCGGTGCTGTTGTTTTTGATGGTGACGATCGATGCGGCCGCGATCCGTGGCGTCGGTCATCTGCCGCGCTGGATTGTGTCGGCGTTTGACGACATTACGGACTACGGCAAGTCGGGCTGGTTTCTCTGGCCGCTTGGCCTGATATTCCTCGCGCTCGCAGCGTTGCCGCCGATGTTGACATCCGTTTCGCAGCGGGTCCTTGCGGCGATCATGGTGCGCATCGGGTTCCTGTTCACGGCGATTGCGGTGCCGAGCCTGTTTGACACGATCATCAAGCGCCTGATCGGGCGGGCGCGTCCGCTGGTCGGCGGCAGCCTCGATCCGTTTCTGTACAGTCCGTTTGTGTGGCGCGCGGATTATGCCAGCATGCCATCGGGACATGCGACCACGGCCTTTGCGGCGCTGGTAGCGTTCGGAACGCTGTGGCCGCGCGCCCGCACGCTGTGGCTGGTTTATGCCTTCCTCATCGCGGTGAGCCGGGTGGTGGTGACCGCGCACTATCCGACCGATGTGCTGGCCGGGGCGTTGGTCGGGATAGCCGGCGCGGTCTTGGTACGCCATTATTTTGCGCAACGCCGGCTGGGCTTTGCGATTGGCCCTGACGGCACCATTCATCAATATGCCGGCCCCTCACTCAGGCGCATCAAAGCGGTTGCCCGCGGGCTCCTGGCCCCATAAGACATCGCGCCATGAGCAACGATTGATCCGGCGATTTCCATCGTAGTGCCGGTGCGCAATGAGGCGGGCAATATCGCGCCACTGGTGGCCGAGATTGCCAAGGCCGCTTGATGGGCAATGGCCCTTCGAGGTCGTCTACGTCAATGACGGATCGACCGATGGCACGGATGCCGAGCTTGTGCGGCTGAGGGCGCAGCATCCGTGGCTACGCCGCGTGCGCCACCTGCAATCCTGCGGACAATCGTCGGCCGTACGCAGCGGCGTGGCTGCGGCCCGCGCGCCTCTTGTCGTGACACTGGATGGCGACGGGCAAAACGATCCGGCTTTCATTCCGGCGCTTGTGCGCGCCCTGGAGACGGGTGCGCCGCGCGTTGGGCTGGTCGCCGGGCAACGCGTCGGACGCAAGGCGAGCGGATTCAAAAAACTTCAGTCGCGCATCGCCAATGCCGTGCGTGGCGCTGTATTGCGGGACGGAACGCGCGATACCGGGTGCGGGTTAAAGGCGTTCCGTCGTGATGTGTTTTTGAATCTGCCGTATTTCGATGGTTTGCATCGTTTCCTTCCGGCGCTGGTGCGGCGCGAGGGATACGACATTGCCTATGTCGACGTGGTCGACCGTCCGCGCGCTCACGGCGTTTCCAACTATGGGATGTGGGACCGGCTCTGGGTCGGCATTCTTGATCTCGCCGGGGTGTGGTGGCTGATCCGCCGCAAGAAGCGAATTCCGGAAATATCGAAGGAGTAAGAGTCCATGCTGATCGACATCGCGCATGCCGTCGGTGGCTATCTGCACGACGTGTTCATCGGCAACGCAGATTGGGGAATCCTGATCGGGTATGTCGCGCAAATCATGTTCGCCATGCGCTTCGTCGTGCAATGGATCGCGTCGGAACGCGCCGGAAAGAGCGTGGTGCCGACGGCCTTCTGGGTTTTCTCGATCGGCGGCGGATTGATGCTGCTCGGCTATGCGCTCTACCGCAAAGATCCGGTGTTTATCATCGGGCAGGCGTTTGGTGTTTTCGTCTATTTGCGCAATCTGCAGTTCGTCATGCGCAGTGGCGGAACCGCGGCGGCGGCCTGATTTATTTGGCGGCGGCCAGCGCTGAAAACCCGCGTTCCAGATCGGCCATCAGATCCTCGGGATCCTCCAGTCCAATATGGAACCGCACGGTCGGCCCGCCCGGCGCCCATTTTGTCGCCGTGCGATATTCGGCGCAGTCGAACAGGATCGCCAGACTCTCAAAGCCGCCCCAGGAGTAGCCGAGGCCGAAGAGCGAGAGCTCGTTCAGGAAGGCGTGCACGGATTTTTCGCTGGTCGGTTTGAGCACGATGCTGAACAAGCCGCAGGCGCCCGTGAAATCCCGCTTCCAGATGGCGTGTCCTGGATCGCTTTCGAGCGCCGGGTGCATGACGCGCAGGACTTCCGGCCGCTGCTCCAGCCAGCGCGCAATCTGCAGTCCCGCTTCATAGTGACGGGCAAGCCGTACGCCGAGCGTACGCAGGCCGCGCTGGGCGAGATACATGTCGTCGGGCCCGACACAGAGCCCCATCGTGTAGACCGTATCTTTTAGCCGCGCGACCGTGGCCGCGTTGGCCGATACGCAACCGAACATGATGTCGGAGTGTCCGCCGATATATTTGGTGCCGGCCTGGATCTGCATATCGACGCCTTTCTCGAAGGCGCGGAAATAAAGTGGCGTCGCCCAGGTATTGTCCATCAGCACGATCGCGCCCTTTTCGTGGGCGACCTTGGCGATGGCGGGAATATCCTGCATCTCGAAGCTTTGCGAGCCGGGCGCCTCGGCGAACACGACCCGCGTGTTCGGCTTGAACAATTTCGCGATGCCGGCGCCGATCAGTGGATCATAATAAGTCGTTTCCACGCCCGAGCCGCTTGAACACGCCGTTGCAGAAGTTGCGGGTCGGCCGGTAGACGCTGTCGGTGACAAGGATGTGGTCGCCGGCGCCCGCGGTGGCCAGCAGGGCGGCGGAGATCGCCGCCAGTCCCGACGGGAGCAATGCGACGCCAGCGCAGGCCTCGCCATCGAGCTCGCGCAACGCGTCTTCCAGTGCTTCCGAGGTGGGCGTGCCGCGCCGCCCGTAACTGTAGCGCGCCCGGTGGGCAACCTGATCTTCCGCGGTGGGATAGAGCAGGGTGGAGGCATGGTAGACGGGCGGATTGACGAAACCGTGATAGGCCTGCGGATCGCGGCCGGACGTGACCAGCCGGGTTGCCGGCTTGATCGGGACTTTGATTTTTTTCGTCATGCGCCTTTAGACCGCTGATAGAACCGCGCCTGCTGCGGCGACGACATATACGTCCGCATAAGCGACGAGCGTCAACCCCTTGACCCAGCAAGCCGATCGTTCTGTGATATGAAAAGTTGAGGGGTCTTCGGGATAGAAGGGGCCGGAAACGGCTTGTATTGCCGCCGAGCGTCGCTCCGGCGGCGGAAGTGATTCAGAGAGTCCCGCAGGGCCGTTGTATCCGAGCCCGTTTTGAAGGAAACGCCACATGAAGCGAATTGCCACCGTTCTAGCGCTCATCCTCGCTGTCGCCGCGCAAAGCGCGTCCGCTCAAACGCTCAAGGCGGTCAAGGATCGCGGCATGCTGAATTGCGGCGCCAACGGCACGCTCGCCGGCTTTGGCCTTCCCGATGCCCAGGGAAACTGGACGGGTCTCGATGTGGATTTTTGCCGGGCGGTCGCCGCGGCTGTTTTGAATGACGCCAGCAAGGTCAAATTTGTCCCGCTCTCGACTAAGGACCGTTTTACAGCCTTGCAATCCGGTGAAGTGGACGTGCTGGCGCGCAACACGACGTGGACGTCGTCACGCGATACGTCGCTCGGCCTCAACTTCGTGGGCGTCAATTATTATGACGGCCAGGGCTTCATGGTGCGCAAGGCGCTCAAGGTCAATTCGGCGCTCGAACTGAACGGCGCGGCGGTGTGCGTGCAGCAAGGCACCACGACCGAACTCAATCTCGCGGACTATTTCGGCGCGCACAAAATGCAACTCAAGACCGTCACCTTCGCAACGGCCAATGAGGCGGTGAAGGCTTATGACGCCGGCCGCTGCGATGCCTACACGACGGACGCTTCGGCGCTCTATGCCGAGCGTTTGCGTGTTGCCAATCCGAACGACCACGTCATTCTTCCCGAGATCATTTCGAAAGAGCCGCTTGGGCCGGTGGTACGTCACGGCGACGACCAGTGGTTCGATGTCGTGAAGTGGACGCTGTTTGCGATGTTCGACGCCGAAGAGCTGAACATCAATTCGAAAAACCTCGATGAAGCGATGAAATCCACCAATCCGGAGGTCCAGCGGTTCGTCGGAACCGAAGGCAATTACGGCGAGCAACTCGGCCTGAGCAAGGATTGGGCGGCACGCATCGTCAAGCTGGTGGGCAACTACGGGGAGTCGTTCGAGCGCAATGTCGGGCAGGGCTCGCCGCTCAAAATCGAGCGCGGCTTGAACAAATTGTGGAACAAGGGCGGCATCCAGTACGCACCACCGATCCGCTAGCCGTAAACTGAAAAAGCCGCGGGCATTGAGGCCCGCGGCAATCCGCCGGGAGGACGTCTCCGCGCCGCAGGCCCGACGAGGGGAAAATGTCGAGTGAGCTTCCGGCCGCGGCGTACCCTGCGAAGGTCGTTTTTTACAACGACCCCAAGGTCCGCAGCATTGTCTATCAACTCGCTCTCTGCGCGGCCGTCGCATTTTTGGTTTATGGCGCTGCCAGTAACGCGATTGAAAATCTCGCCCGCGCCCACATTGCATCCGGATTCGGGTTCTGGGAGAACACGGCCGGCTTCGATATCAGTCAGACGCTGATCGAATATTCGTCGCGGGGCTCCACTTACGGGCGCGCGTTCTGGGTCGGGTTGCTCAACACGTTGCTTGTGGCCGGGGTCGGCATCGTCTTTGCGACCATCATCGGCTTTGTCGTCGGCATATCACGCCTGTCGCGCAACTGGCTGGTGGCGAAAGTTGCCGGCGGCTATGTCGAAATCATCCGCAACCTTCCGCTGCTGCTGCAATTGCTGTTCTGGTACAACGCGGTGCTCAAGGCGCTGCCGGATATTCGCGACAGCATGGTCCTTGGCGGGGGCCTCTATCTCAACAATCGCGGCCTGTTTTTGCCGGAGCCGGTTTTCAAAAACGGCTTCGGCGCCGTGGTAATCGCTTTGCTTGCCGGGATCGCGGGAGCGGTTGTCTTCTATATCTGGGCGCGCAAGCGACAGGAGCGAACCGGGCAACAGGCGCCGGTGCTGTGGGTTGCGCTCGCACTGGTTCGTCGGGTTGCCGCTTGCCGCATTTATGCTCGCGGGGCGACCGCTGGGATTCGAATTTCCGCAAGCCGGGCGCTTCAACATCACCGGCGGCATCGAGATTCTGCCTGAGTTCGCGGCGCTGCTGTTCGGCCTTTCGATATACACCGCAGCATTTATCGCCGAAGTCGTACGCGCGGGCATCCTGGCGGTGTCGCGCGGCCAGAGCGAGGCGGCCTATTCACTTGGGCTCAAGCCTGGGCCGACATTGCGGTTGGTGGTGGTGCCGCAGGCGATGCGGGTGATCATTCCGCCGCTCACCAGCCAGTATCTCAACCTGACCAAGAACTCCACGCTGGCAGTCGCGATCGGCTATCCGGACCTGGTGCAGGTTTTCACCGGCACCGTGCTCAACCAGACTGGCCAGGCGGTGGAGGTCGTCGCAATCACCATGCTTGTGTATCTGTGCATCAGCCTCGGCACGTCGTTGCTGATGAACATTTACAACAGCCGCATGGCTTTGGCGGAGCGGTGAGGGCGCGCCCATGACCATGTCCGAAGGCGATCTCGCCGTCATCGAAATAGCGTTCGTGCGCCATTCTACGATTGCCCCGCAGCCGCCGCCGATGACGATGACTGGCGTTGTTGGCTGGCTACGCGAAAACCTTTTCTCATCACCGTTCAACATTGCGCTCACGATCCTGCTCGCACTGTTATTCGCCTGGATTATCCCCGAGCTGATCAGGTTTCTGCTGATCGATGCAGTCTGGAGCGGCGCTGATCGGGACGCTTGTCTCGAGTCCGTCCAACATCGCGACATCGGTGCGTGCTGGCCGTTTGTGTGGGAGCGGCTGCCCTATTTCATTTACGGCTCCTATCCGATTCCCGAACGCTGGCGCGTCGATGTTTTCTTCGCGCTGCTCGCCGTCGGCATCGTCTGGTTGTTGTGGCTCAATGCGCCGCGCCGCGAGCTCGGTGCCGTCTATTTCTTCGTCATCATGCCCATCTCGTCATTCATCCTGCTCACCGGCTGGAGCGCGATCGGCTTGCAGCCGGTGGACACCGTGCTTTGGGGCGGCGTTTTGGTGACCATCGTGGTCGCCTCGGTCGGCATCGTGTTTTCATTGCCGCTCGGAATTCTCCTGGCGCTCGGGCGCCGCTCGCGCATGCCCGCCGTGCGAACTTTGTCGATCATCTTCATTGAATTCGTACGCGGCGTTCCGCTGGTTACCGTGCTGTTCATGGCCGGCGTCATGTTGCCGCTGTTCGTGCCGGAGTTGCTGTCGCCCGACAAACTGGTGCGGGCGCTGGTCGGCATTGCGATCTTTGCATCAGCTTATATGGCGGAAGTGGTGCGCGCGGGCCTGCAGGCTGTCCCGAAGGGTCAATACGAGGGCGCGATGGCGGTGGGCCTGCGTTATTGGCAGATGATGCGTTTGATCATCTTGCCGCAGGCGCTGAAGGTTACGATCCCGAATATCGTCAACACTTATATCGGCTTGTTCAAGGATACGACGCTCGTTTTCATCGTCGGCATCTTCGATTTGCTGCGCACGATCGAGGTAGCGCGCATCGATCCAAAATGGGCGACGCCGGTCACCAGCACGACGGGCTATGCGGTGGCCGCAATGTTCTATCTGATCTTCTGCTATGGCATGTCGCGCTATGCGCATGCGATGGAAGCGCGGCTTGCCAAGAGCGACCGACGGTGAGAGGGACCATATGACCGACGCCGGCAACTCGGGATCATTGCTCAAGCCCGCAAAGCTCAAGACGGCAACGGCCGTCGAACTCGCCCGCGTGAACAAGTGGTACGGCGATTTTCACGTTCTGCGCGACATCGATCTCAAGGTCATGGGCGGCGAGCGCATCGTTATTTGCGGTCCATCCGGATCGGGAAAGTCGACGATGATCCGTTGCATCAATCGTCTTGAAGAGCACCAGGCCGGGCGCATCGTCGTTGACGGCGTGGAATTAACGGCCGACCTCAAGAAAATCGACGAGGTGCGGCGCGAGGTTGGCATGGTGTTCCAGCACTTCAACCTGTTTCCGCATCTCTCGGTGCTCGACAATTGCACGCTGGCGCTGATCTGGGTGCGCAAGATGCCGAAGAAGCAGGCCGAGGAGGTGGCGCTCCATTACCTGAAGCGGGTGAAAATCCCGGAACAGGCGCAGAAATACCCTGGGCAGCTGTCCGGCGGCCAGCAGCAGCGGGTCGCGATCGCGCGCGCGCTGTGCATGAATCCGAAGATCATGTTGTTCGATGAACCGACCTCGGCGCTTGACCCTGAGATGGTCAAGGAAGTGCTCGATACGATGGTGGCCTTGGCCGAAGACGGCATGACCATGCTGGTCGTCACCCACGAAATGGGATTTGCGCGGCAGGTCGCAAACCGCATCGTGTTCATGGATGAAGGGCAGATTGTCGAAGCCAACGTGCCAGAAGAATTTTTCGCCCATCCGCAGCACGAGCGGACCAAGTTGTTCCTCGGCCAGATCCTGCGCTAGCGGGCTGTCGCGCGATCCCGAAAAGTGGAAACCGGTTCTCGGATAAGATCGCGCGCAAACAAAAAAGTTAGCGCGCACGAGAGTGCGGTTGGACGCGTCAGGCGCTAGCGCGCTAACGGACCCTGCGCCCGCTTCCAGGCGTCGATGCCGCCTTCGATGTGAATGGAGGACAGCATGCCGGCATCCTGCGCCGCTTGCACCGCCATGGCCGAGCGCTCGCCGAATGCGCAGTAGAACACGATCCGCCTGTCGGTCGCGCGCGCGAGTTCGCGCAATATCCCGCCGGCGCGGATATTGTCCTGCAGGTCGCCATAGGGCGCATGCGAGCGAACCCGGAATGCTGCCGTGCTTTTCGCGCTCGCCGGTTTCGCGCAAGTCAACGAAGGCGACGTCGGGGCGGCCGATGAGCTTTATCGCGCGCTCCGCATCGAGTGCCCAGCCACGCCGCGCGATTTCCTGCTGAGCCAACCCGATTTTCATGTTGGAGGGCACCGCCACGTCCATCATTTTCGGATTCGGCAATTTCAGGTTCGCCATCAGCGCGACATAGTCGTCCACCGATTTCACCTGCAGGCGCGGATTGTAGCGGCGCTCTTCGCCGATGGTGGAGACAGTGTCGCCTTTATAGTCGTGCGCGGGAAACACCATGGTTTCGTCGGGCAAACGCAGCAGTTTCCCGAATAGAGATTCATATTGCGCGCGGGCGTCGCCATTCTGGAAATCGGTGCGGCCGGTGCCGCGGATCAGCAGCGTATCGCCGGTGAATACGCGGTCGCGCATGAGAAAACTGTAGGAATCGTCGGTATGACCGGGGGTGTAGAGCACGTCCATGCTCACACCTTCGATGGTGAGCTTGTCGCCTTCGGCAAGCCGCATCGACACCACGTCGGCCTTGGTATTTTCGCCCATCACAGTGATGCAATGTGTGCGGTCGCGCAGAGCGCCGAGGCCTGTGATGTGGTCGGCATGAAGATGCGTATCGACGGCCTTGACCAGCCTGAGGTTGAGCTCGGCGATCAATTGCAGGTAACGGTCAACCTTCTCCAGCACCGGGTCGATGATCAGCGCTTCGCCGCCGCTGCGGCTGGCGAGCAGGTAGGAGTACGTGCCGGAGACGCTGTCGAAGAGCTGGCGGAAAATCATCGGTTGCCTGCGCGGTCGCCGAAAGTCACAAGGGTCATATGCAATATTTTATATATTACAGATCAATCGCGGCAATAAAAGGACTTAGTCCTTGGCTAGCCTTTGGCGACCTGCAGGTCAGGGCGGGCGCCCCATTCGGCCCATGAGCCGTCATAGATGCGGGCCGGTTTTTTGCCGAGCGCATCGAGGCCGAGCATGAGGATGGCAGCGGTGACGCCGGAGCCGCAACTGGTGATCACGGGCTTGTCGGGATCAACGCCCGCCTTTTTGAAGGCCTGCGCGATGCGTTCGGGCGAAACGAGACGGCCATTTTCGACAATCTCGGTGAAAGGGACATTGAATGCGCCCGGCATGTGACCGGGGCGAAGGCCGGCCCGCGGTTCTTTTTCGCGTCCGGCAAAGCGCGCCGCGGAGCGCGCGTCGACAACTTGTGTGTTCTGGTCGTTCAGCGCCATCTGGACATCGCTGACCATCGCGACCGCGCCGGTGTCCATGCTGGCATTGAATGGGCGCTTGTCCCTCTTAACCTGGCCGGCTTCCGTCGGGCGGCCCTCCGCCTTCCATGCTGGCAGCCCACCATCGAGAATGAAGACCTTCCGCGCACCGAAGATCCGGAACGTCCACCACACACGCGGTGCGGAATAGAGGCCGGTCCCATCATAGACGACAATCGTGTCGTTCTCTGAAATTCCGAGCGCGCCAGCCGCGGCGCCAAACTGATCCGGACCGGGCAACATATGCGGCAGATCGGTCGAATGATCGGCGACCGCATTGATATCGAAAAAAACCGCGCCCGGGACATGCGCCGCGAGATATTCGGCCTGGGCGTCGCGGTTCTGCGTGGGCAGATAATAGGAGCCGTCGACGATCACGACGTCCGGCTTGCCGATCTGGCCAGCCAACCATTCGGGAGTTTTGAGCCATTGGCTCGCCGGTTTCGGGCTTGCGGGGTTTGCTGCGTTCATGAGTTTTGCCAATCGATGGAGTCAATGCGCACCATCGCTCAATCGTTCCTTGACGGCAACTATGCGAAAGCCAGCCGGACGCGGCGGTTCTGCTTGCCCTTCTTTTCGATCTGGGTGACGCGCACCGCGCCAATTTCTCCGGTGGCGCGGATATGGGTGCCGCCGCAGGGCTGCAAGTCGAGGCCGGCGATTTCGATCAGCCGCACGCGGCCGGTCCCCATCGGCGGTTTAACCGACATTGTCTTGACGAGACCTGGATTGGCGTCGAGTTCTGCATCGGTGATCCAGCGGCTGCTGACGGCGGCATTGATCGCGATCATCTCGGTGACTTTCGCGGTGATTGCATCCTTGTCGAGGCCGGCCTCCGGAATATCGAAATCGAGTCGGCTTTCGACGTCGCCAACCGAGCCTCCGGTCACCGCATAGGGCAATACGGCGGACAGGAGATGCAGGGCCGTATGCATGCGCATGCGCGCATAGCGTTTGTCCCAGTCGATTGTCACGGTGACCGGGTCGCCGATTTTTGGCGCCGCGGAGCCTGCGGCCGGCACGTGCGCGATCTCGCTCTTGGCGGCGTCCGTATAGACGGCGGTCTCGATCGGAATGCGCGCTCCGTCGGCCGCCGTGAGCGTTCCGGTGTCGCCCGGTTGGCCACCGGAGGTCGCGTAGAACACCGTACGGTCGAGCACGATGCCGCCTTGCTCCGTCAGTGCAACGACGCGCGCGTCGCAGCTTTGCAGATATGAATCGTCGCGGAACAGGCACTCGGTCGGCATCGTCAGGCCTTTTCAAGCGGCGGCTTGATGGTCGATTTGCGCTCCAGCCAATCCGGCACTGGCAACTTCTTGCTGCGCAGGAAGTCCGGATTGAACAGCTTGGACTGGTAGCGTGAGCCGTAGTCGGCAAGGATGGTGACGATTGTTTTTCCGGGGCCTAGATTCTTTTGCCAGCCGGATTGCGCCGGCGATGTTGATGCCGGAGGAGCCGCCGAGGCAGAGACCCTCGTGCAGCATGGTGTCGAAAATGAGCGGCAAGGCTTCCTCGTCGGGAATGAGATAGGCCTTGTCGACGATCATCTGCTTGACGATGGCCGTCACCCGCCCGAGCCCGATGCCTTCGGTGATCGAGCCGCCATCGGTGGCCTTCGCCTGGCCATCCTTGAACAAATGGTACATCGCCGCGCCGCGCGGATCGGCCACGCCGATGACGATGTCCTTGTTCTTCTCTTTCAAATAGCGCGATACGCCCGCAAGCGTGCCGCCGCTACCGACTGCGCAGATAAAGCCGTCGATCTTGCCGCCGGTATCATCCCAGAGTTCGGGCGCGGTCGAGACGTAGTGGGCCTTGCTGTTGTCGAGGTTGTTCCACTGGTCGGCGAAGATGACGCCGTTCTTTTCGGTCTTCTTCAATTCTTCAGCGAGCCGCCGTCCCACGTGCTGATAATTGTTGGGGTTGGAAAAAGGGGCGGCGGGCACTTCGACCAGCTCGGCGCCATAAAGGCGCAGCACATCTTTCTTTTCCTGGCTCTGGGTTTCCGGGATGACGATCAGCGTGCGATAGCCGCGCGCGTTGGCGACGAGCGCCAGACCGATGCCGGTATTGCCGGCTGTCGCCTCGACCACCAGGCCGCCCGGACGCAGCTCGCCGCGTTTTTCGGCCTCAAGGATCATCTGGCGGCCGGCGCGGTCCTTCACGGAGCCGCCAGGATTCATGAATTCAGCCTTGCCGAGGATGGTGCAACCGGTCGCCTCGGATGCACGCTCAAGTTTAATGAGGGGCGTGTGGCCGATAGCTTCGATAACCCCGTCGCGGATATGCATGCCCGGTTCCAGGCTGGTGGGAGACATTTGAACCTAGTGGAGGGCAATTCGCGCCACAAGACCGGGACTGGCCCCTGAATTGGCGGCGTTCTCGTCCGAAATCGGGAAAACGGGGATTCATTTCGCCGCAGTTTGGAAAGGTTCACGAAACCATAGCAATGCTTTGCGCGGGCAGGAGCCGCCGCATTCACCAGTTTTTTCCCGCGCGGCTCTATTCGTAAAAGTACGGATCCCGCGCCCCAGGACAGGGCCCAAAGGACCGGTCGACGGACCGGCCCACGGCGCAGGTTGGCTACGGACTAATGACCCTCGACGTCCACACGCTGTTCTTAGTGACGGTTTATGTCGAGGCGATCCTCGGCCTGCTGCTGCTGTTTGTCTGGGCGCAGAACATGGCGCTTCGCGCCGTGTGCTGGTGGGGCTTCGCGTACCTGATCCGTCTCGTCTCGATCTGGTTCTTCGGGATGTACGGGGAGGTGCCCGACATCGTCAGCATCGATCTCGCCAACGCGCTGCTCTTCACCGCCTTCGCGGCGACCTGGACGGGCGCGCGCGTGTTCGATAGCCGCCCGGTCGAGCCGGTCTATCTGGTGACCGGCGCCGTGCTCTGGTTGCTGATCTGCCGTCTGCCGATCCTTGCGGACAATCTCGATGCACGGGCGCTGATCGCCTCTGGCATTATCACCGCCTATACCTGGCTGACCGCTTATGAATTCTGGCGCGGACGGAGCGAAGCATTGGTGTCGCGCTGGCCTGCGATATTCATGTTCTTCGCCCACGGCGCACTTTACATTCTGCGTACGCCGCTGGTCGCGATGCTGCCATCGGCGGCGGCGAATGACACCTTGTTCGCCAGCGTCTGGATGACGGTGCTCAGCACGGAATCTCTGCTGCTGACGATCTCCAGCGCGTTCATCCTGCTGGCGATGGCCAAGGAGCGCAGCGAGTTGCGTCACCGCACGGCGGCAATGGTGGATCCGCTCACTGGTATCGCAAACCGTCGCTCGTTCATGCAGGATGCTGCGCTGATGGCGAAACAGCATATCGCCGATCCGCGTCCGACCGCCGTTCTGTTGATCGAT
The DNA here is from genome assembly GCA_963767515.1 of uncultured Alphaproteobacteria bacterium. Classification (GTDB taxonomy): domain Bacteria; phylum Pseudomonadota; class Alphaproteobacteria; order Rhizobiales; family Xanthobacteraceae; genus Pseudolabrys. The sequence continues at coordinate 260,360 of CAVYER010000019.1, read as the reverse complement.
CTCGATCGCTTCAAGTCGATCAATGACCGTTTTGGCCACGCGCTCGGGGACCGCGTGCTGGAAATTTTCACCGATGCCGCGCGCAAATCGACGCGCGGGTCGGATCTGATCGGCCGGCTCGGGGGCGAGGAATTTGCCGCCATGCTCATCGATACCAACCGCGACAAGGCGGTCGAGGTGGCGGAGCGGATCCGCGAGAGTTTTGCCCAGATGGCGCAGGAGGTCGACGGGCGCGCGGTTTGCGCGACCGTCAGCATCGGGCTGGTTCATACCGCGGCGCCGGCGCTCGACCTTCCGGAACTGCTCGCCCAGGCCGACCAAGCGCTCTATTGCGCCAAGGAACGCGGCCGCAACCGTGTTGAGGTTGCTTCGCTCGAAATGATGGTCGAACGCGCCACGGCGGCCGACGCGGCGGCAGCAATCGGCGTCAAGAGCGTCACCAAGAGTGCCGCCAAGAGCGCGGCCTGAGCCAGCCAACGCTGCATTGCCGTAAAATTGAGCGAACTGCGTTGTGGCGAGACGCGTTGCCGCGCCATTCCCGATTGACCAAGGCCTTCGACTTAGTCCAGTTTAGGGTGATGGGCAGCGCAATGCCGGCCCATGGAATAGTGGGATTCCAAACTAATTCAAGGATGTAGGGAGGATAAGATGCGTATGATTGGATGGCTGGGCCTTGCGGCTCTGGCCTTCACAGTGGGCGGCGCTGCACAGGCCGAGACCGTCAAGGTCGGCGTCGTGCTGCCGTTCAGCGGCGCCAATGCCGACCTGGGCCATCAGATCGACAAGGCATTCGATCTGTACGTCAAGCTTCACGCCAACGACATCGCGCCGAACAAGGTCGAGATCATCAAGCGCGATGAAGGCCCGCCGACCGGGGCGGTGGCCAAGACCGTCACCACCGAGTTGATCACCAACGACAAGGTGCAAATTGTCACCGGCTTTGTGTTCTCACCGTCGGCGATTGCGCTCGCGCCCGTGATTACGCAGGCGAAAGTGCCGATGGTCATCGCCAATGCCGGTACTGCCTGGATCACCAACCTGTCGCCCTATATCGTGCGGCTGTCGTTCAGCATGTGGCACCATGGCTATCCGATGGGCGCGTATGCGCATGACAAGATCGGCTGCAAAACAGCGGCTCTTGCCTACACCGATTTCCCGCCCGGCAAGGATTCGACCGAAGCCTTCAAGACCGGTTTCGAAAAAGCCGGCGGCAAGATCACCGACTCGATCCCGATGGGCAGCCCGGTGCAGGTGCCGGACTTCACGCCATTCTTCCAGAAGATCAAGGATGCGCATCCTGACTGCATGTATGTCTTCATTCCGTCCGGCGCGCACGCGGCGGGCGTGATGAAGGCCTATGGCGAGCTCGGCATGCGAAAGGCCGGCGTCAAGCTCATCGGCCCGATGGATCTGATCCCCGACAACAAACTGCAGGACATGGGTGATGCCGCCATCGGCACCATCGTGATGGGGAACTACGCGGTCGATCTCAATAACGCCGAGAACAAGGCGTTCAACGCCGCGTGGCACAAGGAGTACGGCAAGGATTCATATCCGGACTTCATGTCGGCGGCCGGTTGGGACACCATGCACGCGATCTTCGACACCATCAAAAAGCTCAATGGAAAAGTCGATGACGGTTCCAAGGTGATCGATGCCATGAAGGGCTGGTCCACCAACGGCCCGCGCGGCAAGGTTTCGATCGACGCGGCCACGCGCGACATCGTGCAGGATGAACGCGCGATGGAAGTCATCCGCAAGCCGGACGGCAAGCTTGGCATCAAAGTACTCGGCACCACCAGCGCGGTGAAAGACGAGTGCAAGGAGCTCAAGGTCGGGCGTTGCGGTTCCTGACCGCCGGCGACATTTGACACTCAACGGCGCCGCCGCGCATAAAGGCGCGGCGGCGTTGTCGCGATAACGGGGTGGGGCTCGTGCCGCATTTTGCCAACATAGCCGTCAGCATTCTGTTCGACGGCCTGGCCTACGCGATGTTCCTGTTCATCACCTCGGTCGGCCTTTCGGTCACGATGGGGTTGATGGGTTTCGTGAACCTGGCGCACGGCGCGTTCGCGATGGCCGGCGGCTACATCGTTGTTTCGCTCACGCGCTCGCTCGGTATCGATTTCGTTCCGGCGCTGGCCATCGCCTCGGTGACGATCGGGGTGGTGAGCATTCCGTTCGAGCGGTTTCTTTATCGCAGGCTCTACCGGTCGACCGATCTTGAGCAGGTGCTGCTGACGATCGGGCTGGCATTCATGGCGATCGCCACCGCCACATATTTCTATGGACCGATTCCAAAATCGGTGCCGCTGCCCGAGTGGCTGCAAGGCGACGTCAATCTCGGCTTTCGCTTTTTTCCGAGCTATCGGGCCTTCCTGATCGTGCTGGGCGCCGCGCTGATCGCGATCCTTTGGTACGCGTTCGAGCGCACCAATATCGGCGCCAAGATCCGCGCCGCGGTCGACAACAGGCGCATGGCGGAATTGGTGGGCATCAATGTCGACCGGCTGTTCACGCTCACCTTTGCGGTCGGATCGGGGCTGGCCGCGCTTGGCGGCGGCCTCGCCATCCAGCTGTTCGGCCTCTCGCCCAGCTTTGCAGTGATCTATCTGGTGCTCTTCCTGATCGTGGTCGCGGTCGGTGGATTGGGCAGCCTGAAGGGCACGCTGCTCGCAGCGCTGGTGCTCGGGGTGTTCGACACCGGCGGCAAATATCTGCTCGCCGATGCGGGTGGCTTTTTCATTTATGCGGTCACCGTGGCCGTCCTCCTGATCAAGCCGGCGGGGTTCTATGGCCGCGAGTGAGACCAAGAGTGAGATCATGAGCGAGAGCGGCCGTGAACGCGCGCGCGAGCGCGCAGCGGAATATCTGCTCAGGCGTCATCGGTTTCGTCCGGCAGAGGCCTTGCCATGGCTGATCGCCATTGCCGCCTTCTTCATCTTTCCCGACCGCATGACTTTCGGCAGCCAGGTGCTGATCATGGTCATGTTCGCGCTCTCGCTCGATCTGATCCTCGGCTACGCCGGCATCGTGACGCTGGGGCACGCGGCGTTTTTCGGGATCGGTGCCTATACGGTTGGTTTGATGGCGGCGCGTTTGCAATGGAATGAACCGATCAGCGGGCTGTTCGCGGCCGCGATCGCGGCCGGCCATCGTCGGCTTCATCACCGGCTGGTTCCTGCTGCGCTATCGCGGGCTGACGCTGCTGATGCTGACGCTGGCGACGGCCATCATGCTTCAGGAAACAGGAAATCTCCGCTCTGATATTTCGGGCGGCTATGATGGCCTGCCGGGACTGACGTTTGACCCGCTCTTCGGCAAATTCGACTACGACCTCTACGGCCACACTTATTATCTCTATGTGCTCGCCGTGCTGGCGGTCGTGTTCTATTTCGTCCGGCGCATAGTCTATTCGCCGTTCGGGCAGGCGCTGACCGGCATCCGGGAGAACGTGCGGCGCATGCACGCCATCGGTTCGCCCGTGCATCGGCGGCTGGTGACGGTCTACACCATCGCGGCGGCCATCGCCGGGGTTGCCGGCGCGCTGTTCACGCAGACGAATGCCTACGTCACCTTGACGGTGTTCGATTTCGACAATTCCGCCAAGGTGATGGTGATGCTGATCCTGGGCGGTACCGGACGACTTTACGGCGCGTTTCTCGGGGCGGTCGTGTACATGGTGCTGGAGGATTACTTCTCGAAGCTGAGCCCGACGTTCTGGCAATTCGGCATCGGGCTGATGCTGGTGCTGGCGGTGCTGTTTGCGCGCCGCGGCGTGCTCGGCCTGTTCGAGAGTGCCGGGCAGTATTTCGCCGAAAGGAAAAAATCGTGACGGCGGCGCTGCAAGTCGAGGGATTGAACCGCGCGTTCGGTGCGCTGCCGGTCACGCGCGACGTCAATCTCACGCTCGAGCGTGGCGCACGGCGCGCGCTGATCGGCCCCAACGGAGCCGGCAAGACAACGCTGGTGAATTTGATCACGGGCGCGCTGAAACCGAATTCCGGCCGGGTTCTGCTCAACGGCGAAGACATCACCACATTGAGCCAGGCAGAGCGCGCGCGGCGTGGACTGGCGCGCACCTTCCAGATCAATCAGTTGTTTCGCGGGCTGACGGTGCTGGAAAATCTCTGCATGACCATCGGCGAGCGCGACGGCAACTGCAACAATCTGTGGCGTTCGGCCGGCGCCAAGCGCTCGGTGATCGACGAGGCGCATTGACCATCTGGAATCGTTACGGCTGGTTGACGATGCCCTCAAGCTGGTGCGGGAGCTGCCTTACGGGCGTCAGCGGCTGGTGGAGATTGCTATTGCGCTCGCGCAAAAGCCACGCGTGCTGCTGCTCGATGAACCGGCGGCTGGCGTGCCGTCTTCGGAAAGCCATCTCATTCTTGATGTCGTCGCCGCGCTTGATCCGGACATCGCGGTGCTGATCATCGAACACGATATGGACGTCGTGTTCCGCTTCGCCAAGGAAATCACCGTGCTGGTGCAGGGCGCGGTGCTGACGCATGGCACGCCCGATGAAATCATGAATAACGAGCAGGTGAGGGACGTCTATCTCGGTCAGGAAGGCCACCGCGGAGGCCACCATGGCTGAGCCCGCGCTCGTGCTGGACAATGTCCGCGCCGGTTACGGCGAGACCGTCGTGCTGGAGGATATTTGCTTCAATCTCGGGGCGAGCGAGACGGTCTCGATCATCGGGCGCAATGGCGTCGGGAAGACGACATTGCTCGCGACCATCATGGGACACACCGCGCTGCATGGCGGCCGCCTGTCGCTCCATGGCAAGGACATCTCGACGCTCGCGACCTATCGCCGGGTGGTTGCCGGGCTTGGTTACGTGCCGCAGGAGCGCGAGATTTTTCCCTCGCTCACCTTGCGTGAAAACCTCGAGGTGGCGGCGCGGCCGGGGCCCTGGACAATGGACAAGGTGTTCGAACTCTTTCCGCGGCTGGCCGAGCGCGCCGGCAATCGCGGCAATCAGCTGTCGGGCGGCGAGCAGCAGATGCTGGCCATTGGCCGCGCGCTGATTGGCAATCCGACCGTCCTGCTGATGGACGAACCGTCGGAGGGTCTTGCACCGGTGATCGTTGAGGAACTGGCGCGCGCGGTAAAGCGGCTGACGCAGGCTGGCGGGCTGGCGACGATCCTGGTTGAACAGAACTCGCGCCTTGCGCTCGATATTGCGTCACGCGCTGTGGTGATGGATCGCGGGCGGATCGTTTACGACGGGCCGAGCGAAACCTTGCGCAACGATCCCGCCAAGCTCGAGCAACTCATCGGTGTGGTGAAGGCGTAAAAGCTCTCTCCGTCATGGCCGGGCTTGTCCCGGCCAACCACGCCTTTCTTCGTGCAATTTTGTAAAGACGTGGATGCCCGGCACAAGGCCGGGCATGACAAGGGGCGGGGCATTTGCCCACCACCGCCCATGCATTGCGTTCCATGCGCGCCGGAGGCATAGAGCGCCCATGAAACGCAGCAGCAATCGCATCCTCACCACCCATGTCGGCAGCCTGATCCGTCCCGCGGCCTTGCAGGAGTTTCTGCGCGCCCGGCAAAGCGGCAAGCCTTACGACGAGACCGCCTATCAAAAGTGTCTGACGGACTCCGTCGCCGAAGTCGTGAGCCAGCAGGCAAAGACCGGCATTGACGTCGTCAGCGACGGCGAATTCGGCAAGTCGATCAGCTGGTCGCAATATGCGCTGGAGCGGCTTTCCGGTTTCGAGCGCCGCGCCATCAAGAGCGAGGCCGCCAATCCGTTCAAGCGTGGCGCCGACCGCACGCGCTTTGCGGAATTTTATGCCGAGCTCGATGCGCGCGAAGGGGTCGCAACGACGACCGAGGCCATTTGTGTCGGGCCGATCAAATATACCGGGCAAGCTGAATTGCAGCGCGACATCGACAACTTCAAGGCTGCGCTCAAGACCGCAAAAGTCGAGGAGGCATTCTTGCCGGTTGCCGCGCCGGCGAGCGTGATCCCCGACCGCAAGAACGAGTACTACAAGAGTGATGACGAGCTGCAGGCTGCGATCGCCGCTGCCATGCGCACCGAATACGAGATGATCATCGATGCAGGTTTTCTCGTGCAGCTCGACGATGCGCGCAATGCGGTCACTTATGATCGCATGGTGCCGCCGGCCACCTTCGCTGATTACAAGAGCTGGCTGGCGCAGCAGGTCGAAATCATCAATCACGCGATCGAGGGGCTTCCGCAGGACCGCATCCGCTATCACGTGTGCTGGGGCTCCTGGCCCGGCCCGCATGTCAGCGATGTGCCGCTGAAAGATATCGTCGACCTGATTCTGAAGGTGAAAGTGGGTGCCTATGTGATCGAGGGCGCCAATCCGCGCCACGAACACGAATGGCAGGTGTGGAAGAATGCCAAGCTCGGGCCCGGCCAGGTGCTGATCCCCGGCGTCATCAGCCACGCCACCAATGTGGTCGAGCATCCGGAACTGGTGTCCGAGCGCATTGTTCGTCTGGCGAAAATCGTCGGCCGTGAAAACGTCATTGCCGGCACCGATTGCGGCTTTGCGCAGGGGCCGTTCCACCGCCGCGTGCATCCCTCGATCATGTGGGCGAAACTTGAGGCGCTGGTCGCCGGCGCACGGCTTGCGAGCAAGGAACTCTGGTCCTAGGCTAACCGTTCACCGCCGGAGCCGATGTCATGAACGTCAATACGCAGTCCGCGAAAGGCCTCGCTATCCCGTTCGACCACGCGCGACTCGACCGGCTGATGGACGAGGCGGGCATCGACGTGGTGCTCGCGACCTCCAAGCACAATGTGCAGTATTTGCTAGGCGGACACCGCGCCAATTTCTTCGACTACATGGATGCGACCGGCGTTACCCGTTATTTGCCGGTCTTCGTCTATCCGAAAGGCCAGCCGGAGAAGGCGGCCTATATCGGCCACCGCCTGGAAAGCTTCCAGCACCAGGCCAAGCCATTGTGGACGCCGGAGACGCAGACCAACACCGCGGGTTCGGTCGATGCCATGCAGAAGGCGGTCGACTACATCCGCAAGACCGGCATCAAGACCAGGCGCATCGCGACCGAATTCGGATTCCTGCCTTATGACGCGTCAAAAGTGCTGCGCGCCGGCTTTCCGGACGCCGACTGGGTCGACGCGCTGTTTGTGCTCGAACGCCAGCGTGTGAAGAAATCCGCTGCCGAACTGAAGATGCTGAAGGTCGCGTCGGAAGCGGTGCTCGAGTCAATGAAGGCGACGATCGCCGCAGACTCCGCCGGGCACGACCAAAGCCGACGTCGTCGAGACGCTGCGGCGCGAGGAGACCAATCGCGGGCTCACTTTCGAATATTGCCTGATCACCTGCGGCACCAGCATGAACCGCGCGCCGTCTGACCAGAAATGGCAGAAGGGCGAGATCATGTCGATCGACAGCGGCGGCAACTATCACGGCTATATCGGCGACATTTGCCGCATGGCGATCCAGGGCGAGCCGGATGCCGAGCTCAATGATTTGCTGGCCGAGATCGAGCAGATCCAGCGCGCGGGATTCAAGGCAGTGCGGGCCGGCGCCATGGGCCGCGAACTCTATGCCGCGGCTGAACCGCTGGTAAAGAAATCCAAGCACCACAACAATCTGGAATTCCTCGCGCACGGCATGGGCATGGTCAGCCACGAAGCGCCGCGGCTTACCGATCACGGGCCGGTGCCTTATCCGGCCGACGACGCCAATATTCCGCTCGAAGTCGGTGAGGTTATCTCGGTCGAGACCACGCTCAAGCATCCGTCGCGCGGCTTCATCAAGCTGGAGGATACCGTGGTCGTGACCGAAACCGGCCACGAGATCTACGGCGAAGGCGCGCGCGGCTGGAACCTGGCGGGGAGCAAGAACATGCCACCGCATTAGGACGCTCATTACAGCCCGAAGCGTGCATGCACGCGGTATCCGCAAGGCCACGCGGGTACACCAGCTCGTTACACGTCAGCAGTCTGGGATATTCCGCTTTGTAGCGCGGTGAGAATGCGCAGCGTCAGAGGATATGCTGCCGGTGCCATTCAGTGGACTGAAGCGATAGGTATTATCACTAGCGCCAATCGCGCCCATGACGGCCTAGACTCCCGCGGTCATGATCGTGCCAAGGGCCTTCGACGCTCGTGTCGACCGACGGTACTCGCGTATCACCCAGACAGGGTATCGTTCGCCCTAGCGGGTTCCGTCGTCGTTGCGCCAGCGCCTTGAGCTGTCTGAAATCGTCACGGGATAGTCCGTCCCGCTTTTGAGTTGGCGAAGCGGCTCCGGCAGGCGCGCGAGATCACGCGCCGCGCGCTCGCGAATTTGCGCAAGCGTCGGCGCCGGCGCAATCCGCTTGCCCTTGCGCATCACCGGCGCAATCAGTGTTTCACCCGGCGGCGTGTCATTTTCCAGAGACAGAATGTCTCCGCGCATGCGGCCGTCTGCTATCAAACGCGCGCCACACCTGCTTGCGTCCCGGCCAGGTGACCTTGCCTTCGGACAGCTTGCGGCGCGGCGTGCCGGCGTATTCCTGCAGCTTGTAGGCGCAGTCGAGCGACGGGGCATCGATCGATGCATCGAGATTGACGCCGATGCCATAGCCGTCGATCGGCGCCTTGGCGGCCATCATCGTCTGCAAGACATCTTCATTGATGCCACCGCTCACGAGGATGATCACATCCTTCAATCCACCGGCGTCGAGGATGGCCCGCACTTTCTTTGCCATCACGGCGAGGTCGCCGCTGTCGATGCGCACGCCGCGGATCGCAATACCGTCTGCCTTCAGTTTCGGCACAAGCTCCACCACTTTGCGGGCGCCGGCTTCGGTGTCGTAGGTATCGATCAGCAGGATGACGCCTTCGGGCCGCGCGCGCGCAAAATTCTCGAACGCGGTCATCTCGTCGTCGTGCACCTGCACGAAAGAATGCGCCATCGTACCGACGATGGGGATGCCGTAACGCTCGCCGGCGAGCACATTGGCGGCGCTGGCAAAGCCCGCGATGTAGCTCGCTCGCGCAGAAAACAGACCGGCCTCGGCGCCATGCGCGGTGCGCAAGCCGAAATCCGACAGGATTTTCCCTGGCGCCGCCAGCACCATGCGCGCGGCCTTCGAGGCGATCATGGTCTGGAAATGCAGGATGTTGATCAACCGAGTTTCGACCAATTGCGCCATCGGCAGCGGCGCGGTGATGCGGATCAAGGGTTCATTGGGAAAGCAGACAGTGCCTTCCGCAATCGCATGCACATCGCCCGTAAAGCGAAAGTCCGCGAGATAGTCGATGAGGTTGCCGCGAAAACGTTTCGTGCTCCTTAGCCAATCGATCTCGGCATCGGTGAAACGTAACGTCTCAAGATAGGTGAGGGCATCGTCGAGACCGGCGGCAAGCAAAAAGCCGCGCCGGACCGGCAGCCGTCGCACGAAAAATTCGAAGACGGCCTGCTTGTCCTCGCCGCGATCCAGATAGGCCTGGATCATATTGAGTTCGTAAAGATCGGTGGTGAGCGGACTGGTGACGGGCGTCATGGTGCCTTGCGCGCGGCAGGCTCTGGTGAATTCGGAAAGCGTAGCCTGCAGGTTGCGGTGCGTCGACGATGGAAAAAAGTGAATGGCTCCCGGGGCCGGATTCGAACCAGCGACCAACCGGTTAACAGCCGGTTGCTCTACCACTGAGCTACCCGGGAACACTGCCGGCGCTTCAGCACCGGGCCTATAACAAAGCCAGCCTCCTTTGCAAAGCGTGAAAGGCTGCTGAAGGTTGTCCGCCTTCGCTAAAGCTACGGCGCGACAGCCTTCGTACGCGAGGCCTTGCCGAGCCGAAGCTGCGGAGCAGCTCGGCCCGCCTTCGCCCTTCGGGCTACGGCGCGGCAGCCTTCGTGCGAGAGGGCTTGCCGAGCCGAAGCTGCGGAGCAGCTCGGCCCGCCTTCGCCCTTCGGGCTACGGCGCGGCAGCCTTCGTGCGAGAGGGCTTGCCGAGCCGAAGCTGCGGAGCAGCTCGGCCCGCCTTCGCCCTTCGGGCTACGGCGCGGCAGCCTTCGTGCGAGAGGGCTTGCCGAGCCGAAGCTGCGGAGCAGCTCGGCCCGCCTTCGCCCTTCGGGCTACGGCGCGGCAGCCTTCGTGCGAGAGGGCTTGCCGAGCCGAAGCTGCGGAGCAGCTCGGCCCGCCTTCGCCCTTCGGGCTACGGCGCGGCAGCCTTCGTGCGAGAGGGCTTGCCGAGCCGAAGCTGCGGAGCAGCTCGGCCCGCCTTCGCCCTTCGGGCTACGGCGCGGCAGCCTTCGTGCGAGAGGGCTTGCCGAGCCGAAGCTGCGGAGCAGTCGGCCCGCCTTCGCCCTTCGGGCTACGGCGCGGCAGCCTTCGTCGAGGAGGGCTTGCGAGCCGAAGCTGCGGAGCAGCGAAGGCTGGAGGCCACGGCCGGAATCGAACCGGCGTTCACGGATTTGCAGTCCGCTGCGTAACCACTCCGCCACGTGGCCAACCGTAGGAAATAAAGGGCGTAGGGTCGATCCCAGCCTATATAGGAGCGAAAGCCTTACGACAATCGCAAGCCAAGCCTAGAGTCGAGCCTTGCGTTTTGGGTCCCATTGCCGCACAAGAACCGCGCCTTCCGCGTTTTCTTCGAGGACCGCGATGACCGATTTTGCCACCGCACGCCGTTATATGGTGGATGGCCAGGTCCGCACCGCCGACGTCACGGACCTGCGTATCATCTCCGCCATGATGGATATTCCGCGCGAGCATTTCGTGCCGCCGACGTCCGCGGAGCTTGCTTATCTCGACATCGATTTGCCCCTTGGCGATGGCTTGCGTCGGCTGCTCAAGCCGATGGTGTTCGCCAAGCTGATCCATGCGGCGGACATTGCATCCAGTGATCGCGTTTTGGATGTCGGTTGCACCACCGGATATGGCGCTGCCGTGCTTGCCCGTATCGCTGGTCAGGTGATTGCGCTCGAACAGGACGCCGGCCTTGCGCAGGCGGCCCGTACGGCACTCGCCGCCCAGTCCAATGTGAGCGTCGTCACCGGGCCCTTGACGGCCGGTTGGCCGCAGGGCGGGCCCTATGACGTTATCGTGCTGGAAGGCGCGACCGAAATCGTACCGCAGGCCTTTCTGAGCCAGCTCAGGGAGGGCGGGCGGCTGGTTTGCGTCCAAGGGAGTGTCCCTGGCGCCAAAGGCATGCTTTATTGCCGAAGTGGTCACGAAATGGGGGGTCGGCCGATCTTCGATGCCACTGCGGGTCTGCTTCCGGGCTTTGCGGAGGCGCCGGTTTTCGCGTTCTAATTGCGTTCTGTTCCGAACGTTGCGGAAATACCCCAGTTCACCGGCAATTTGTGGGGTAGGTGGCCGGAGGGGGTTTTAACGCGGGGCTGGTCCGCCTATGGTTCGCGGTTCGTCGCGGCGGTGCGAATTTGGCACGATGCCGGTCGCGCTATGGACGGGATGTGGGGATGACGGGTTGGAGTTTCGGTAGGTGGGCGCGCGGGCTAGCGGTCGGCATGACTGCGTGCGCCGCATGGACGATCGCGCCTTTTTCAGCCTCGGCGGATACCCTGGAGGGTGCCCTGGCGCAGGCGTACCAGAACAATCCGTCGTTGAACTCGCAGCGTGCCTTGGTGCGGGCGACCGATGAAGGCGTTCCGCAGGCCCTGTCGGGCTATCGCCCGAAGGTGACCGCGAATGCTTCGCTCGGCGAACAATATTGGGACACGACGAGCAAACTCACGTCGTCGGCTCTGAGCGGCGGAGCTGCCTATTTGCAGCAATCCGGCAACATGACGCCATACGGCTACGGCGTGACCGCGACGCAGACACTCTACAACGGCTTCCAGACCTCCAACAGAACGCGCCAGGCGGAGAGCCAGGTGCAAGCCGCGCGCGAGACCTTGCGCACGACCGAGCAGACGGTGCTGCTGAGTGCGGTGACCGCTTACATGAACCTGTTGCGCGACGGCGCGATCCTCGATCTGCAACGGCGTAACGTCGAGGTGTTGCAGGAGCAATTGCGGCAGACGCGCGACCGTTTCAATGTCGGCGAAGTGACACGCACGGACGTTGCGCAATCTGAATCGCGCCTGGCGTCCGGGCGCTCGCAGGTGCTCAGCGCGGAGGCCACCTACAAAGCTTCGGTGGCGACCTACCGGCAGGTGATCGGGGTTGAGCCGGGCAAGCTCACGCCGGGTTCGCCGGTCGACCGCTTTTCTCCAGGCAACTTGCCGACGGCGGTCGGGGTTGCGACCGCGACCCATCCGACAGTCACCAGCGCGCAATACAATGTCGACGCAGCGCAGTTACAGGTGAAGGTCGCAGAAGGCTCGCTCTATCCGACGCTGTCATTGCAGGGCAGCGCGCAGCAGAGCAATGAGAGCAGCCTGACCTCGCTCAAGAGTTTCAACGCTGCGGTGCTCGGCCAGCTCACCGTTCCGATCTACCAGGGCGGGGCGGAATATTCGCTGATCCGTCAGGCCAAGGAAACGCTCGGTCAGAAGCGGCTCGATCTCGATACCGCGCGCGACCAGGCGCGGCAGACGGTCGTGCAGTCGTGGGGCCAGCTCGAGGCGGCCAAAGCCAATATCGATGCGACCCAGGCGCAGGTGCAGGCCTCCGAGATCGCGCTCAACGGTGTGCGCGAGGAAGCGCGCGTCGGCCAGCGCACCACGCTCGACGTGTTGAATGCGCAACAGGAACTGGTCAATGCCCGCGTGGCGCTGGTCAGCGCCCAGCGCGACCGCGTCGTGGCGTCCTATACATTGCTCTCGGCGGTGGGACGCCTGTCGCCGCAGGTGCTCAGCCTGCGGGCCCCGGTCTATGACTCCAATGTCCACTACCAGCAGGTGCGCGATACATGGGCCGGCGTGCGCACCCCCGACGGGCGCTGATTCGAATCAGGCGCGGCGTAACACCGCCTTCGTGTCCACAGTTCATTGCGCATTGCTGAGGTTCCACCTGCCACACCAGCGGTTCTCTGGCGTATAAAAGGTATACGAGAGCGATTCGCGCCGGCGAGGGTTCCTTGCCCCGCGGAACGTAGGGAGTGTGTCGGGATTTTCAGGGAATGACCCAGGCGGCAAAGGCGCAAGAACCCTCAATGGAGGAAATCCTCGCCTCCATCCGGCGGATCATTGCAGACGACGACGTCAGCAAGCCCGCCAAGGCGCCTGAGCAGGCTGCGCCAGCGAAGCCGGCGGCCACGATGTCCAGCACCGCGGCTGCGGCGCCTGGCAAGCCGTCAGCGGCGCCGTCAAAGCCCGCCGCTCCAGCGACGCCATCACCGTCAAAGCCCGCTCCGCCACCGGCCGCCGCCGCCAATAGTCAGGACGAAATCGACGCCATGCTGGCCGACCTTGATGGGCCGCCTAAAGCAGCCGGCAGGTCGGGGCCCATGCCGCCGTCGATGCCTGTGCCGATGCCGACGGCGCCGCCTGCAACTTCGCTGCCCGCCGCCGACGTTCTCGATCTGACTGAATCGATGACGTCACCGGTCGCGCCACCGCCGAAACCCGCGCCGAGCTTCCAGACGATTGACGGAACGTCCGACGTGGTTTTCACCACCAAGGCACCCGAGCCCATGCCTGAACGTGCTCTGATCTCAAACGAGACCATCGCGGCCGTCGACAGCGCCTTTAACTCACTTGCGCATACGGTGATCGGGCAAAATGCGCGCACGCTCGAAGATCTCGTGCGCGAAATGTTGCGGCCGATGCTCAAATCCTGGCTCGACGACAATCTGCCGGGCATGGTCGAGCGCATCGTGCGCGCGGAGATCGAACGCGTCTCCCGCGGCCGGCCTTAACCGGCACTTCGTCCTAGACACCGTCTTCACGTCGGCGCTTGAGCGCGCGCGCGAACCACAAGCCAAGCGCGGTCAAGCCCGCCGCCGCGATCAAGAACACCGGCACTGCGGTGAAGCGGTCGAAGATCACGCCATTGGCAGCAACGCCCGCGGTCTGTCCGAGATAGAGCGCCGATGAAAAGATGGCGACCGCGGTGCCGCGCGCTTCCGGCACCATCTGCGTGGCGTTGGTCTGCAATGTATTGTGCAACATATAAAAGCCGAGACCGATGGCGGTGATCGCAACCGGCGCAATGTAAGCGTGCGGCTCGAACGCAAGTGTCATGAAAGCCAGTCCGAGCAGCGCGCCACCGAGCGTGGCGAGTCCGATCTGCCCGAACCGCGTGACCAGCACGCGCACCGAGAGGCTGTAAATCAAGCCGCCGATAGCGAACGCTGCAACGTAGAGTCCCACCAGCGTGAAGCTCACGCCGAAACGCAAATGCAAATCAGCGCCGACGTAAGTGAACGCGCCGAACATCAAGCCGCTCTCGATGAAGGCGAAGGCGATCAGCGCGCGCGCCCATCCCGAACGCAGCACCGTGGAATAGTCGGCGATGAACCCGCGGCCCGGCTGCGCGCTGGCATGGCGTGCATGCGTGATCGGATTGCGCAGCAGCTCGTACCAGAGGCCTATGGCCGCGAGCGCGAGCAGGCCGGCGAGCAGGAAGAAGACGTTGCGCCAGCCGAACCAGTCGCCGAGTACGCCACCCGCCGCCTGGCCGAACAACTGGCCAAGGATCTGTCCGGACAGGAAACGCCCGATCACCTGCTGCCGCCGCTCGTAGGGGATGACATCGCCGACAAATGCGAGCGCCAGCGGGATGATCCAGCCGGTGGCGAGCCCGCTGCCGAGGCGCGCCGCGATCAGGACAGGCAAAGATTGAGCCAGCCCGCAGATCGCCACCATCACCGTCGATACGGCCGCGGCAAAGGCCATGCACCGGTATTTGCCGAAGCGGTCGCCGATCGGGCCGATTACCAGCTGGACCGAACCATGCGCTAGCAAATAGACCGTCACCACGATCGAGGTGGCGCCGACCGTCACGCCGAAATCGGCGGCGATTTGCGGAAGGAGCGAATCCGTGACCCGCACCATGGCCTGGGCGGCGAAGGCGACAATGGCCAGCAAAGTGATGGCGGAGGTGGCGCTGCCGCTGGACACAGGTGGGTTGGGGGGCAAAGTTGACTCCGGCAGGCTCGGCAGGCTTTCTACCGCGCGAACGATTTCAAGCAAAACGCCGATGATTGATAAGACTTACCAGCCTTCTGAGGTCGAGGGCCGCATCTACCGGACTTGGGAGCAGGCGGGCGCCTTCCGCGCCGGCCGCCCCGAGCGCGCCGGAGCGAAGCCTTACTCTATCGTCATTCCGCCGCCGAACGTCACCGGCTCATTGCATATGGGCCATGCGCTCAACAACACGCTGCAGGATATCCTGTGCCGGTTCGAGCGCATGCGCGGAAAGGACGTGCTCTGGCAGCCGGGCACGGATCATGCCGGCATCGCGACGCAAATGGTGGTCGAGCGGCAGTTGATGGAACGTCAGCAACCCGGCCGCCGAGAAATGGGCCGCGAAGCTTTCCTCAAACGCGTGTGGGAGTGGAAGGGTGAATCGGGCGGCACCATCGTCAACCAGCTCAAGCGGCTAGGTGCATCGTGCGATTGGTCGCGCGAGCGCTTTACGATGGATGAGGGGCTTTCCAAGGCCGTTCTTAAAGTTTTTGTAGAACTTCATCGCGAGGGCCTCATCTATAAGGACAAGCGGCTGGTCAACTGGGACCCCAAGCTGCTCACCGCCATTTCCGATCTCGAAGTGGTGCAGGTCGAGACCCGGGGACACCTCTGGCACCTGCGTTACCCGATCGAGGGCAAGACCTTCGATCCGAACGATCCGTCGACCTTCATCGTGGTCGCGACCACGCGTCCTGAAACGATGCTTGGCGATACCGCGGTGGCGGTGCATCCCGACGACGAGCGTTACAAGAAACTGGTCGGCAAGAATGTGATCCTGCCGCTGGTCGGGCGCAAAATCCCGATCATCGCGGATGAATATTCCGACCCCGAGAAGGGCAGCGGCGCGGTGAAGATCACGCCGGCGCATGACTTCAACGACTTCGAGGTCGGCAAGCGGCATGGACTGCCGCAAATCAATGTGCTGACAATCGAAGCGAAGATCGCATTTAACGATCCAGCATTTGCGGCTGCCGGATACGACATTTCAGTATTCGAAGAAACCAAAAAGCTGGTGGAAGGCCGCGACCGCTTTGCTGCGCGCAAAGCGATTGTCGCGCGGCTGGAAGAGACGGGGCTGATCGAGAAGATCGAGCCCCACACCAACGTGGTGCCGCACGGCGACCGCTCGAATGTCGTCATTGAGCCGTTCCTCACCGACCAATGGTACGTCAACGCAGCAGAGCTTGCGAAGCCGGCCATCGCCGCGGTGCGCGAAGGTAAAACCACTTTCGTGCCGAAGAACTGGGAAGCGACCTACTTCAACTGGATGGAAAACATCCAGCCGTGGTGCATCTCGCGTCAGCTTTGGTGGGGCCACCAAATTCCCGCCTGGTACGGGCCACAACATCCTTATGGAAAACACGCTGATTCAACGATTCCGGAAATATTCGTTGCTTCATCCGAAGAGGAGGCGCTTGCAGCCGCCAGAGCCACTTACCAGGGCATCCAGGTTGACGTCGCGCGTAGCGCAGAAGAATGGCAGGCATGGCGTAGTAATTACATTTACGGGTCAACTCAGCCCATACTTTTGAAACGCGACGAAGATGTGCTCGACACATGGTTTTCGTCCGCGCTGTGGCCGTTCTCGACATTGGGCTGGCCCGACAAAACGCCTGAGCTGGCGCGCTATTATCCGACGGCGACGCTGGTGACCGGCTTCGACATCATCTTCTTCTGGGTCGCGCGCATGATGATGATGGGGCTGCATTTCATGCCCGACGTGCCGTTTGCCGACGTCTACATCCATCGCCTCGTGCGTGACGCCTCCGGCGCCAAGATGTCGAAGTCGAAAGGCAATGTCGTCGACCCGCTCGGCGTCATTGACGAGTTTGGTGCCGACGCGCTGCGCTTTACGCTGGCGCGCAATGTTGCGCCTGGCCACGACATCAGGCTCGGCCCGCAGGACGTCGAGAACAACCGCAATTTTGCAACCAAGCTGTGGAACGCGGCGCGCTTTGTTGAGTTCAACGGGGCGGCGCGGGTTGAGGGATTCGATCCGAAATCGGCGAAAGAAACGCTCAACCGCTGGATCGCGCACGAATCGGCGAAGGCCGCCGCCGAGATCACGCGCTCGATCGAAGCCTACGCTTTCGGCGAGGCGGCAGGCGCGGCCTATCGCTTTGTCTGGAATGTTTATTGCGATTGGTATGTCGAACTGTCGAAGCCGCTTTTGACCGGTCCCGACGGTCCCGCAAAAAATGAGACACGTGCAATGGCGGCGTGGGCGCTCGATGAAATTCTCAGGCTGCTCCACCCCTTTATGCCTTTCATCACCGAGGAATTGTGGGCGGTGACCGCGGAGCAGGGGCCGAAGCGTTCCCAATTGCTCGCGCTGAGCAGCTGGCCAAAACTTGACGGCCTTGCCGACGAGAGGGCCGAGGCTGAAATCGGCTGGGTGATCGAGCTTATCACCGCCATCCGCTCGATCCGCGCCGAAATGAACATTACCGCGGCGATTCCGCTGGTGCTCGCCAGCGCATCCGCCGAGACCGCGGCGCGTGCGGAACGGTGGGCCGAGTTCATCAAACGGCTCGCGCGCGTGTCAGAGATTTCCTCGGCGCCGGCTGCACCGCAAGGTTCGGTGCAGCTCGTCGTGCGCGGCGAGGTGGCGGCATTGCCGCTTAAGGGCGTGATCGACCTCGCCGCCGAACGCGCGCGGCTCGCCAAGGAAATGCAGAAGGCCGACGCGGATATCGCCCGTGTCGATGCCAAGCTCGGTAACGCAAATTTCGTCGCGCGCGCGCCCGAAGAGGTGGTCGAGGAAGAAAAAGAAAAACGCGAAGAGGCGGCCGGCCGCAAGGCCAAGATCGCCGAGGCGCTGGAGCGGTTGAAGGGAGCGGAGTAGTGCCCGGAATTGGCGCAAGCACCATTTCCGCTCGTCCCCGCGCAAGCGGGGACCCAGGGTTGCACGCTCGGAGTTCTCGGCTCCTGGATTCCCGCTTTCGCGGGAATGAGCGGATAAGAATTCGGCTGATCGCATGAAAATATTTCTGGCCGGCGCAGGCGGAGCGATCGGGCGCACGCTCACGCCGCTCTTGCGCGCGGTCGGACACACCGTTGTCGGCACCACGCGTTCGGCCGACAAGACCGATGCCCTGCTCAAGCTCGGGGCCGAGCCGGTCGTGGTCGACGTTTTCGATGCGGAAGCGCTCGCGCGCGCTGTCAGCACGGCGGCGCCACAGGTCATCATCCACCAGCTTACGGATCTCGCCTTTGCGCCGGGCACGCCGCAATACGACGAAGGCCTTGCGCGCAATGCTCGCCTGCGTATCGAGGGAACCGCCAATCTCGTCGCTGCGGCGCGGGCGGCGAATGTGAAGCGATTGGTCGCCCAAAGCGTTGCGTTCGCCTACGCGCCCGTGAACGGGACGCGTGTCGAAAGCGATCCACTGAATCTTGGCGCCGGAGGCATCGCCGGCCGCAGCGCCGAAGCGGTCGCGGCGCTGGAGCAGGCGGTGCTCGGGCTTCCGGAGGGGATCGTGTTGCGTTTCGGCTATTTCTACGGACCCGGGACCTGGTCCGACGTGCCCTCGCGCGCACCATCGATCCACATCGATGCCGCGGCGCGCGCAACGCTGCAGGCGCTCACCAAGGGAAAGCCCGGCATCTACAATATTGCGGAAGATGGTCTCGCCGTATCGAGCGAAAAGGCCAAGCGGGATTTCGGTTTCGATCCTCAGTCCAGAATCAGGATGAGGTCCTGAACGGCTTGCTCAGGAACCGTGAGTCCTTCAGGCCGTAACGCCACGGCTTCTCGACCGCCTTTGTGATGCCGATGCGTTCACCTGTCACAATGTCGGGTCTTTTGCTGCGCGCGTGCAATTCGAACGGCGCCCGATCGAGCGGCAGGCCGTTGTGCTTGTGCGTGACGGCCAGTGCTTCGCACAGTTTTCCTGGACCCGAGCACAGCGCGCGCTCGTCTTTGAGGCCGCGCCGCCGCCGCATGGCGGCGAGTCCGTTGGTTGGTTCAATGGCGCGGATCAGCACCGCGCTGGCGCTGCCATCTCCCTCGCACACAAAGTTGACGCACCAGTGGATGCCGTAGGAACGGTAGACATAGACGTAGCCGGCCGGGCCGAACATCACCGCGTTGCGTTCCGTGCGTCCGGTGTAGGAATGCGCCGCCGGGTCGGTGTGGTGATAGGCCTCGACCTCGACAATGATGCCGCCCACGCCATCGACCAGCAGCGTCGCGCCGATAAGTTCGGGCGCGACCTTGTGGACCGAGCGGTCGAAAAAGGAACGGCGAAGGCGAGGGGGCTGCGGCATGGTGATCGGCGGTTTCTCCATGTACCCGGCCGTTCGGCCCCGCAAAAGCGGTGATCCAGAGCCACGTTGAAGGCTATACGCTTGGGCGCGCCCCCCTGGGTCGCCGCTTTCGCGGGGACCCAGGGGGGTTTGTGGGCCGGCAGGGCCCTAAACCGCTCGCCCAGGACGGCAGTGACCACGATCAAGGCCGACGCGCGGCAGTCACACCTGTGTCCGGCGCGCAACACTTTTAGAACATTTAAGCCATACCCCCCGATGACCCTCGCCGCGCCGCGATTCGGCCATACCCTTCAACGACATCGAGGGCCGCCCGGCCGGGTGATCGCCTCAATGAGCCAGCCGGGTCCAATCCGGCGGCGGTAACCGGGGGGCGGGGGCGACAAGGCACTATGGACGCAAAGACCAGTTTGAAGTCGAGGCTGCCGAGCCGGCACGCCACTGAGGGGCCGGACCGCGCGCCCCATCGCGCCTTCTATTACGCGATGGGTCTGACCACGGAACAGATCCACCAGCCTTTCGTCGGCGTCGCGACCTGCTGGAACGAAGCCGCGCCCTGCAACATCTCGCTGATGCGCCAGGCGCAAGTGGTGAAGAAGGGCGTCGCTTCGGTCGGCGCTACGCCACGCGAATTCTGCACCATCACCGTTACCGACGGTATCGCGATGGGCCACGCCGGCATGAAGGCGTCGCTGCCGTCGCGCGAAGTCATCGCCGACTCCGTCGAGCTTACCGTGCGCGGCCACGCCTATGACGCGCTCATCGGAATTGCCGGCTGCGACAAGTCGCAACCCGGCATGATGATGGCGATGTGCCGTCTCAACGTGCCGTCGATCTACATCTACGGCGGCTCGATTCTGCCCGGCAAGTTCAAGGGCAAAGAGGTCACCATTCAGGACGTCTACGAGGCGGTCGGCAAACACTCCGTCGGCACAATGTCGGACGAGGATCTCGACACTCTCGAACAGAATGCCTGCCCCTCGGCCGGTGCATGCGGTGCGCAATTTACCGCCAACACCATGGCAACGGTTTCGGAAGCCATCGGACTCGCGCTGCCTTATTCAGCGGGCGCGCCGGCGCCTTACGAAATCCGTGACAAGTTCAGCATGCTCGCCGGCGAGATGATCATGGATTTGATCGTCAAAAACATTCGCCCGCGCGACATTGTCACGAAAAAGGCGCTGGAAAACGCCGCGGCCGTGGTCGCCGCGACCGGCGGCTCGACCAATGCCGCGCTGCATTTACCGGCGATCGCGCATGAGTGCGGTATCGAGTTCACGCTGTTCGAAGTCGCCGAAATCTTCAAAAAGACTCCTTATGTCGCAGATTTGAAACCAGGCGGCCGTTATGTCGCCAAGGATATGTTCGAGGCTGGCGGCGTGCCCCTTCTGATGAAAACGCTCCTCGATCACGGCTACATGCACGGCGATTGTCTGACGGTCACCGGACGCACGATCGCCGAGAATATGAAAAACGTGAAATGGAATCCCGACCAGGACGTTATTCGTCCGGCAGATAAGCCGCTGCTGGCAACCGGCGGCGTGGTCGGGCTCAAGGGTAATCTCGCACCCGAAGGCGCTATCGTGAAAGTTGCCGGCATGAAGACGCTGAAGTTCAGCGGCCCGGCGCGCTGCTTCGACGGCGAGGAAGCCTGCTTCGACGCGGTCAAACATCGCAAGTACAAAGAAGGTGACGTGCTGGTGATCCGTTACGAGGGTCCGCGCGGCGGCCCCGGCATGCGCGAAATGCTATCGACGACAGCAGCTCTGTACGGGCAGGGCGCCGGCGAAAAAGTCGCCTTGATTACCGATGGCCGCTTCTCCGGCGCGACACGCGGTTTCTGCGTCGGCCATGTCGGCCCCGAAGCCGCGATCGGCGGTCCGATCGGGCTGATCCGTGACGGTGACATCATCGAGATCGATGCGGTGAAGGGCACGCTCGACGTCAAGCTTTCCGCCGACGAGCTCGCCAAGCGCAAGAGCCAATGGAAGGCGCGCGAGAGTGAATTCGGTTCAGGCTATCTGTGGAAATACGCGCAGCAGGTGGGACCCGCCGTTAACGGCGCGGTGACGCATCCCGGCGGCGCGGCTGAGAAAGAGTGTTATGCGGACACTTGAGGCCCTGTTGCGTGTGGTGCTGATCGGCGGCGGCCTGATAGCCGCGGCGCCGGCATTCGCGCTCGACGGGAGCAAGACCGACGGCAGCATGGCTCCGCCGCCAATGACGCCGGTCGAGGCATTCCGCTCGGGCGCGCATTGGCTCAAGACCGGTGAAACCGTCAAAGCGGTCAACTCGCTCGAATACGCCGCCGAAAAAGGTCACGCGCTGGCGCAGTGGAAGCTCGGACGCATGTACGCCGAAGGCGACGGTGTCGCGCAGAACGATCTCAAGGCCTTCGAATATTTCCGCCGCATCGCGGATGGCCACGCCGAGGACAATCCCGACACGCCGCAGGCGCGCTTCGTCGCCAACGCCTTCGTTGCGCTCGGTCACTACTATCTCGAGGGCATTCCCCAGACCGAGGTCAAGCGCGATCCGGATCGTGCGCGCGAAATGTTCGCCTATGCGGCGTCGTATTTCCGCGATCCCGATGCGCAGTACTATCTGGCGCGGCTCTATCTCAACGGCAACGGCGCGCCACGCGACCCGCGTCAGGCCGCGCGCTGGTTCGGTCTTTCTGCGCAGAAGGGCCAGTGCGAGGCGCAAGCCATGCTCGGCGCCATGCTGTTCGAGGGCGATCACGTTCCGCGGCAGGCCGCGCGCGGTTTGATGTGGCTTGCACTTGCAAAAGATAGTGCGCGCGCCGATCAGGCTTGGATCACCAAGCTCTATGACAGCGCCATGCAGCAGGCGAGCGAGGACGAGCGGGCTTTGGCCGCCGTCTATCTCCGCCGCTGGCTGGAGACGCGCAGGGAGTAGTTTTTGCTGTCATTCCGGGACGGCGCGACAGCGCCGGACCCGGAATCCAGAGGCAAGCTCATGCATAGCTTCTGGATTCCGGGTTCGCTCGCTAGCGCTTCGCGCCCCGGAATGACGGTTTACCGCGCCTCAATATCCAGATCGACATAGACCGGGACGTGGTCGGACGGCTTGTCCCAGCCGCGCACATGGCGGTCGATGCCGGCGTCAGTGAGCCGGTCGGCGGCTTGCGGTGACAGCAGCAAATGATCGATGCGGATACCATCGTCTTTTGGCCAAGCGCCGGCCTGATAATCCCAAAACGTGTAGAGGTCGGAGGCGTCGCTCACCGCCCGCACGGCATCCGTCAGCCCCAGATTGATCAGAGCGCGGAATTTCTCGCGCGTTTGCGGAAGAAATAATGCATCGCTCTTCCAGGCCTCCGGGCGGCGGACATCGGCGGGGGTAGGGATGACATTGTAATCGCCGGCCAGCACCATCGGTTCTTCTAGTTTAAGCCGTTCATGTGAGAAATTAATCAGCCGGTTCATCCAATTGAGCTTGTAGTTGTATTTATCGGTATCCGGCGGATTGCCGTTAGGCAGATAGAGGCTGATCACGCGCAGCGCGCCGGTTTTGGTGGAAACGATCGCTTCCAGAAAACGCGCCTGCACATCGCCCTGGTCGCCGATCAGACCGGGCGCGACTTCGTCGAATGGCAGTTTGGAAAGCAGCGCCACGCCGTTGAAGGTCTTCTGGCCATGCACCGCTACGTTGTACCCGAGCGCTTCAATCGGCTCCCGCGGGAAAGCGTCGTCCATGCATTTGATTTCCTGCAGGCAAACGATGTCGGGCTGCCGTTCCTTGAGCCACGCCTGCAGGTTGTCCATGCGCTGGCGGATGGAGTTGACATTCCAGGTGGCAATTCGCATGGATTTCAGGGTCCGGTGGGGCGAATAAGGCTTTATTTCCAGTGTTTATCAGACAGCCGCAGGGATATGCACTCAGTAACGTTTATATGCTAGGTAAGCCGCTAACGCGGCCCCAAAGTGCTGTGAGTACAAGCCGTTCCGCGGATTAGGGAGAGTCCGGGCAAGCGCATCATGAGTCCGGACCAAATACTGCCGATGATCAAGCGCAAGTGGCTCATTGGGGGGGCGGTCCTCGTCCTGATCGCCATCGCCGTGCTCGTGCGCGGATTCTGGACGACGGATGGCGTTGCCGCCCGCCAGGTCCAGGCTCGCGCGGTTCCGGTTGAAACCGCGATTGCCGAACGCAAAACCATGCCGGTGCGCCTCTCCGCGCTCGGCAATGTCACCCCCATTGCCAGCGTCGCCATCAAGACCCAGGTCGACACCACCATTACGGCGGTCCATTTCCGCGACGGCGCCCATGTCGAAAAGGGCGATTTGCTGTTCACGCTCGATTGCCGGCAGATCGAAGCCGACATGAAGCGCGTCCAGGCAGTAATCGACGGCGCGCAGGCATCGCTTGAACAGGCGCAGCGCGATGTCGAGCGCTACACCGATCTTGTGGCGCGTAACGCAACCCCGATCGTTACGCTCAACAACGCGCAGACCGCGGTCAATATTTCGCGGGCGACCGCTGAATTCGAACCGCGCGCAGCTTGAGAACCTCAAGGTTCAACTCGGCTTTTGTGGAATCCGCGCATCGATTTCCGGCCGCATCAGCATGGCCAATGTCAAAGTCGGCAATTTTGTACGCCAGGCCGACACCTCGCCGATGGCGACAATCAATCAGATGGTGCCGGTCTATGTGACCTTTACGGTGCCGCAGAAAAATCTTCCGGACATCCGCAAGGCTGTCGCCGCCGAAACAGCGACGGTAGAGGCGATCATTCCGGGCGACCAGAAACGCGCCAACGGTCAGGTAACCATGATCGAGAACACAGTCGATTCGGCGACCGGTATGGCGACGGTGCGCGCGACAATGCCGAACAAGGACGAACTGCTCTGGCCCGGCACGCTGGTCACCACGGACATGACATTGCGGAATGAAGAGGGCGTGGTCGTGCCATCCAATGCTGTGCAGGTGAGCCAGACCGGGACCTTCGTATTCATCGTGAAAGACAACGTTGCTCAGATCCAGCCGGTTAAGGTTGAGCGCCAGATCGGCACCGAAAGCGTGATCGAGTCGGGCCTCAATGGTGGCGAGACCGTCGTGACCGAAGGACAGTTGTTGTTGTCGAGCGGAACGCACGTCAACATTCGCCCGCCCAAGGTCGCGGGCAGCTGAACCATGAATATCTCGGAAACCTGCATACGCCGCCCGGTGTTGACGACGCTGATGACGGCGTCCTTGATCGTTTTCGGTGTCTTTGCCTATCGGCTGCTGCCGGTGGCGGCGCTGCCGGCGGTGGATTTTCCGACCATTCAGATCACGGCGCAATTCCCGGGCGCCAGTCCGGAAACGATGGCGTCGTCGGTTGCCTCGCCGATCGAGCGCCAATTGTCGACGATTTCCGGCATCTCGTCGATGAATTCGTCGTCGTCGCTCGGCCTGGCGCAGATCACGATTCAGTTCGATCTCGGCCGCAATATCGACGGTGCGGCGCTCGACGTGCAGACCGCGCTCGCGACTGCGGCGCGTCTGCTGCCGATCGAAATGACGATCCCGCCGTCGTTCCGAAAGGTGAACCCGGGCGATTTTCCGGTGCTCTACATCAGCTTGCGGTCCGACACCGTACCGCTGTCAACGGTTGACGATTATGCTGAAACCGTTCTGGCACCCCAGATTTCGCAATTAACGGGCGTCGCGCAGGTGCTGGTTTATGGCGCGCAGAAATTCGCAGTGCGCGTGCAGGTCAATCCGACAGAGGCGGCGTCCCGCAATATTGCGCTTGAAGATGTGCGCAGTGTTGTTGCCAAGGCCAATTCGAGCACGCCGGTCGGCGTCCTGACGGGACCAAAACAAAGTGTAACGCTGGCAGCCACCAGCGCGATGCCGCACGCGTCCGATTATCGCGACGTGGTCGTGGCTTACCGCAACGGTTCGCCGATCAAATTAAACCAGATTGCCCATGTGATCGACAGCGTCGAAAACAACAAGATTGCCACATGGTTCAATGATGCGCGCGCGATTGTGCTGGCGATCCAGCGCCAGCCGGATGCCAACACCGTGCAGGTCGTCGACCTTGTGCGCCAGGGCCTGCCGAATATGCGCGCTCAGGTGCCGCCCTCGATTCAGATGCAGCCGTTGTTCGACCGTTCGCTCTCGATTCGCGCGGCGGTGACCGATGTTCAGGAAACGCTGGCGATCGCAGTCACGCTCGTTATCCTGGTGATCTTCGTGTTTCTGCGCAAAGTTTCGGCGACCATCATCCCGGCGCTAGCGGTGCCTGTTTCGCTGGTCGGTACATTTGCCGCGATGTACGCCTTCGGCTTTTCCATCAACAACATGACCCTGCTGGCACTCACTTTGTCGGTCGGCTTCGTCGTCGACGACGCGATCGTGATGCTGGAAAACATTGTGCGCCACGTTGAAGGCGGCATGCGTCCCTTCGAGGCAGCATTAAAAGGTTCGCGCGAGATCGGTTTCACCATCGTGTCGATTACGTTCTCGTTGATCGCTGTGTTCATCCCGGTGTTGTTGATGGGTGGCATGGTTGGCCGCGTCTTCCGCGAATTCGCAGTATCGATCGCCGTCGCAATCGTTATCTCCGGCTTTGTGTCGCTGACCCTGACGCCGATGCTGTGCGCGCGCGTGCTCGGCAGCCATCACCCTGAGGACGAAAAGAAACAGTTCTTTGTGCTGCGCATGTTCGAGCGGCTCTTCGAAACCATGCTCAAAACATACCAGTGGACGCTCGACCGCGTGCTCGCGTTCAAATCGATCATGCTCATGGTCACGCTCGGCACGTTTTTCGCCACCATCATTCTCTACGTCATCGTGCCCAAGGGCTTCTTTCCGCAGGAAGATACCGGTTACGTCATCGGGATTACCGAAGGCGCGACCGACATTTCATTCCCGGAAATCTCGCAGCTTCAACGCAAGGTCGCCGACGTCGTGCGTGCCGATCCGGCGGTGGCCTACGTGAACTCCACGGCCGGGGCTGGTGGTCCTAACACGGTCGGCAACAGTGGTCGCATGCTCGTGGCGCTCAAGCCGCGTAACGAGCGCGACAGCCTGCAGAAGATTCTGGCGCGTTTGCGCCAGACGGCCAATGTCGTGCCGGGTCTCGCGATCTATTTCCAGCCGATTCAAAATATCAATCTCGGCGGCAAGCTCGCCAAAAGCCAATATCAATACACTCTGCAATCCAATGACACCGCGTCGCTCTACCGGATAACGCCGGAACTGCGCGAAAAAATTTCCAAGATTCCCGGCTTGCTCGACGTCACCACCGATCTTTATGTGACAAATCCGCAGGTGACCATCGATGTCGATCGCGAGAAGGCGGCGGTTTATGGGGTGACCGTCGATCAGGTGCGGCAAGAACTCTATAACGCCTTCGGCGCGCGACAAGTCGCGACCATTTACAGTCCGGTAAACTATTATCAGGTCATTCTCGAAACCGCGCCAGAGTACCAGGTCGGTCCGGATGACCTGGCGCGTGTCTATCTCAAGACATCGAACGGCACGACCGTGCCGCTCTCGGCGGTCACCCGTTTCGAGCGCAGCGTCGGCCCGTTGCAGGTCAATCACCAAGGCCAGCAGCCAGCGGTAACGATCGCATTCAATCTTGCGCCCGGTTTCTCGCTTGGCCAGGCCGTCGATGCCATCCAGAATCTTGAGCGGGAAGAGCGTTTGCCTGCGACCATCACAACCGGTTTCCAGGGCACCGCTCAGGTGTTCCAGGACTCGTTGCGCGGGCAGGGCATTCTGATCCTCGCCGCTATCTTCGCCGCTTACGTCGTGCTCGGAATTCTGTATGAGAGCTTCATCCACCCGATCACCATCATCTCCGGTCTCCCGTCGGCCGGCATCGGCGCAATTCTGACACTGATGCTGTTCCGGATGGATCTGTCGGTGATCGCTATGATCGGCATTGTGATGCTTGTCGGCATCGTAAAGAAGAACGCGATCATGATGATCGACTTCGCAATCGAGCGCCGACGTGTCGGATTGTCGGCCGAGGCCGCCATTCGCGAAGCCGCGGTGCTGCGCTTCCGTCCGATCATGATGACGACGTTCGCGGCGATCTTCGGATCGTTGCCGATTGCGCTTGGAACGGGCGCCGGCGCTGAATTGCGCCAGCCGCTTGGCGTTGCGGTCGTTGGCGGCCTGGTGCTCTCGCAACTCCTGACGCTGTACATCACGCCGGTGATCTACGTCTACCTGGATCGCTTCGACCGTCTGATCAAGCGCCGGCTCGAACCGCAGCTTGCGGAAGTCGAGGAAGCGCCGCCGGCGGTTGCCGCGGAATAACTTTCCGGATGGATTCCGCCTTCACGAGCCGCCGTCTGATATCGACCGGTTCGCCTTTTGAGAAAGCCGCCGGATACAGCCGCGCTGTTGTCGACGGCAATTTCTGTTTCGTTGCCGGCACGACGGGCTACGACTATGCGACGATGGTGATGCCTGGCGATGTTCGCGAACAGGCGAACAATTGTTTCACGACAATCGGCAATGTACTTGCGGAGGCCGGCTTCTCCCTCAAGGACGTTGTGCGCGCGACTTATTACATAGTGGATCGCTCGGATGCGGATAACGTGCTGGCGGTTTGCGGTGAATATTTTGGAGATATTCGTCCGGCAGCGACGATGTTGATCGTTGCCGGATTGATCAAGCCAGAAATGAAGGTTGAGATCGAGGTGACCGCGCTACGGCAGGGCTAAAGCGCGAAGCTGGTGCCGCAGCCGCAGGAGGCCTTCGCCTTCGGATTATTGACCTTGAACGATGCGCCGATAAGGCTGTCGACAAAATCGATTTCCGAGCCGGCCATGTAATTGACCGACACCGGGTCGATCAGAACGACGGCGCCATCGCGATCGATGACGAGATCGTCGGCTGCTTTGGCGCGCTCCATATCAAACTTGTATTGAAACCCCGAGCAGCCGCCACCTTCGACGCTGACGCGCAGCATGGTGCCGCTCGGCTCACCCTTGAGGATTTCGCCTATCCGCCGCGCAGCCCGCTCGCTGACCGTAATGCTCGTGCTCATCGTTCGCCTTTTCGAGCCCATCCTATTGGCAGATGGCCCAACGGATAGTTAAGTGCGCGGGCCAGTGAGGTCAATGCGGGAATGGCAGTCGAAACTGGGCTCGAACGGGCAGTATATGCCACCAATCCGGCGCAAAGCCGCGGGCGCCGCTATGCGGAGCCGGCGAGCCCGACGCGCAATGCCTTCCGCCGGGACTGCGACCGGATCATTCACTCTGCTGCATTCCGGCGGCTGGCCCATAAGACGCAGGTGTTCGTCTATCATGAGGGCGATCACTACCGGACACGGCTGACGCATACGCTCGAAGTCGCGCAGATCGCCCGCTCGTTGGCACGCGCGCTCGGCCTCGATGAGGACCTCAGCGAGGCGCTGGCATTGGCGCACGATCTTGGCCATTCGCCCTTCGGCCACGCGGGTGAACGGGCGCTCGACGACCGTTTGGCCGACTTCGGTGGCTTCGATCACAATGCCCAGGCGCTTCGTATCGTGACGGATCTTGAACGACGCTACGCAGCGTTTGACGGCCTCAATCTGAGTTGGGAAACGCTTGAAGGTCTGGTCAAGCACAACGGACCTGTTGTCGATCGCGAAGGCATCGCCGTTGGTCGCTATGCAAGGCAAGGCGCGCCGGCACCGATCATTGCCTATTCGAGGATTCAGGATCTGGAATTGTGGACCTATGCCAGCGCGGAAGCGCAGGTTGCGGCGTTGTCCGACGACATTGCGTACGACGCCCACGACATCGACGACGGCCTGCGTGCCGACCTCTTTAAGCTTGATGATATTGCCAGTGTTCCGCTGATCGGAAGAATCCTGAGCGCGATAGACGCACAGCATCCTGGTATCGAGCCGGCGCGGCGTGTGCACGAGACTGTTCGCGCGCTCATTACGCGCATGATCGAAGATGTGATCGCCGAAACCGGCCGTCGTATCGCGATGCTCAAGCCGCGCTCTGCTGCCGATGTGCGCGATGCGCCGCGGCCCGTGGTTGGGTTCTCGCCGGCGATGGAAAAGGCCGATCGCGCCATCAAGGGTTTTCTCTACCCGCGAATGTACCGCCATGAACGAGTGATGCGCGTGATGGCCGATGCCGAGCGCGTAGTGCATGATCTTTTCGCGCACTACACGACGACACCGGCTGATTTGCCGACGGAATGGGGCGAAGGTCTGGATATTACCGATACGTCCGAGCGCGCTCGCCGGATTGGCGACTATATCGCCGGAATGACCGATCGATACGCGCTGATCGAGCATGCGAAATATTTCAAAGGAACGCCGGAATTGCGGTGAGAGCCGGACACCAATGAATGTTAGCGGCGACATCGAAGTTGATCTTCTGATCGCGGGCGCTGGACCGGCCGGCATGACAGCCGCGCTCGTCGCATCGCTCGAGGGACTCGATGTGCTCTTGTGCGAAAAGTCCGATCAGGTCGGCGGGACCGGATCGACGTCGGCCGGGACGTTGTGGATTCCAGGCAATAGTCAAAGTCGGGTTGCGGGGTTCAGCGATAGTGCGGCGCAGGCTGATCGCTACCTGGACGCGCTGATCGGGGAGGGAGGCAATCGCGAAGTCAGAAACGCCTACCTTCAAACCGGGCCGGCCGTGATCGACTACCTGTGTGAGCGATCCGACGTGAGATTCCTCGCGTGCGGAGTGCACCCGGACTATCGCAGCAACATGCCAGGCGCCGCCATCGCCGGTCGTGCCATCGTGCCGGAACCCTTCGATGGACGCCTGCTCGGCTCGGAATTTTGGCGCATTCGCCCACCGGTCCCGGAGTTCATGCTGTTCGGCGGCATGATGGTCGGCAAGGCCGACATTTCCCGGCTTATTGGCCGCTTTAATTCAATCGGCAATTTTATCTACTCGGCAAAACTTATTGTGCGCTACCTCATCGACCGTCTGAAATATCCGCGCGGCACGCGTCTCATGATGGGTAATGCGCTCGTCGGTCGGCTGTTCTACAGTTTGCGTCGGCATAGCGTGCCAATCATGTTCGACGCGGCGATCGTCGATCTTGCTCGCGATCGGAGTGGCGTCAAAGGTGCGCGGCTCAATAGTGGCGGCAAGGAAATTTTGGTGAGAGCCCGTAGGGGCGTCGTGCTTGCGACCGGCGGTTACGGACACAATAAAAGTTTCCGCTCGGACTTCATGCCGCAGCCGGTTCCCGAATATTCCATGAGTTACGAAGGAAATCACGGTGATGGCCTCGACATCGGTCGGCGTTTGGGTGCAGCGCTCGCGCCAGAACAATCCACGAGCGGCCTATGGACGCCGGTGTCGATCGTGCCGCGTTCTGACGGCACAAACGGCCTATTCCCACATCTTGTGCTTGACCGCGCCAAGCCGGGATTGATCGCGGTGAATTCTGTGGGCCGCCGCTTCGTCAATGAAGCCGCTTCATATCATGATTTCGTGTTGGCAATGTTTGAGAGTAACAAAGCTGCGCCTTCGATTCCTGCTTGGCTGATCTGCGACGCGGCTTTCATCGCAAAATACGGCCTTGGCATTGTCTATCCGGGGCACCGCAATCCCGGCAAGTTCGTCGCGAACGGTTATCTCGTGAGTGCTTGCTCCCTCGACGAGCTCGCCGACAAGATTGGCGCTGACGGGCTGCAATTGCGCAACACGGTCACGCGCTATAACGGCTTCGCCGAGACCGGCGTCGATGTCGATTTTGGCAAGGGCGAGACCGAACTCAACCGATTCAACGGTGATGCCGGCCACCAGCCCAACCCGTGCATTGGACCGGTCATAACGCCTCCGTTCTATGCGCTTGCGGTTTGGCCGGCCGACATTGCGGTCAGCACCGGCCTTGCAACCGACGCCGATGCGCGCGTGCTCGGCAATGATGGAAAACCGATCCCCGGTCTTTACGCCTGCGGCAATGATATGGCTTCGGTCATGGCGGGGAGCTATCCGGGCCCCGGCACGACGCTCGGTCCAGCCGTCGTGTTTGCCTATCGCGCGGTGATGCACGCAAGAATTCCGCCGGAATAACGTACCTTGCGCCGGCTGGTGTCCGGTCAATATCATCATTTGCGGGGAGGTTTCATGGGGCGTCTCGCAGGAAAAGTTGCGTTCATAACAGGCGGTGGCGGGGGCATTGGCCGCGCCACAGCTGAGCGTTTTGCCGAAGAAGGCGCGAAAGTGGTTATTGCGGAGATCGATGCGGCGCGCGGTGCGGCGGCCGCAAATTCCGCACGCGCGCGCGGCAAGAATTCCGGCGGCGACGCCCACTTCATCGAATGTGACATTCGGGAACATGCGCGGGTAGATGCCGCCTTCGCCGAGACCGTCAGGCGCTTCGGCGGCTTGCATGTCCTCCACAACAACGCGGGTGGTTCATCGCCAGAGGACGGTCGCGTAACGGATGTCTCCGAGGAAGAGTTCTGGCGCGTGATCAAGCTCGATCTCTACGGCACGTTCCTGTGTTCCAGGCTCGGCATTCCGCACATGATCAAATCAGGCGGTGGCTCGATCATCAACATGTCGTCGATTGTGGCCCTGCGCGCGCTGCCCGGGCGCGACTGCTACACCGCCGCAAAAGGCGCCGTTGCCGCTTTAACGCGCTCAATGGCAGTCGAATATGCGCCCGACAAGATCAGGGTGAACGCGATCGCCCCGGGCGTCGTGCTCACCGAGCGGGTGAAAAAGCTTTTGGAAGGCTCGAAGGATATCGAGAAGCTGGCCGCGACGCATCTGCATGGGCTCGGCCTGCCGATCCACATGGCCAACATGGCGGTCTATCTCGCGTCCGATGAGGCGGCGATCACCACCGGGCAAATCCTGTCGGTCGATAGCGGAGCGACGATCCGATGACAGGCCCGATGGCTACCGATCGTAGGCTCTAGATGCCGACCAATTTTTGACTCCCTTCCCGAATTACGTTAGCCGCAGCGCATAATGTCGAGCCCATCCAAACCCCAACATCTGTTTGCCGACATGCTCGAGCGCGTCTGCGCCGCGACCGCCGCCGTGCTCGGTTCAGGCGCGGACCTTTCGCGCGTTGTGGTCGAACCACCGCGCGATCCGACCCACGGCGACATGGCGACCAATGCCGCAATGGTGCTTGCCAAGGATGCCGGGAAGAAGCCGCGCGAGCTCGCCGAAGCCATTGCCACCAGACTGCGCGCCGACGACAAGATCGCCAAAGTTGACGTCGCCGGGCCCGGTTTTATCAATCTTGCTCTCAAGCCTCATGTCTGGGCCGAAGAGCTGCGTCTCGTGTTGGAGATGGGCAAGGACTATGGCCGCAGCGCCATCGGCAAAGGCGGGAAGGTCAACGTTGAATATGTATCGGCCAATCCAACCGGACCGATGCACGTCGGGCATGGCCGCGGCGCGGTCTTCGGCGATGCACTCGCAAATTTGTTGGCCTTCGCCGGATACGATGTCACGCGCGAATACTACATCAACGATGCGGGAGCTCAGGTCGATGTGCTCGCCCGCTCGGCTTTCCTGCGTTATCGCGAAGGTCTGGGCGAGAACATTGGTGCAATTCCGGAAGGACTTTACCCGGGTGATTATCTCAGGCCGGTGGGTGGCGAGCTCGCCGCTGAGCACGGGGCCAAGCTCAGTACCATGAAAGAGGCCGAATGGCTGCCTGTAGTGCGCGCGAAGGCCATCACGATGATGATGGACACGATCCGCGACGATCTCGCCGCGCTCAATGTAAATTTCGACGTGTTTTTCTCGGAACGCTCACTGATCGAAGGTGGGCGCGACGACGTTGGCGCTGCGATCGAGGATCTACGCAAGAGCGGGGAGGTCTATGAAGGGCGTCTGCCTCCGCCCAAGGGAGGCAATCTTGAGGACTGGGAAGACCGTGAGCAGACACTGTTTCGATCAACCGATTTTGGCGATGACGTCGATCGGCCTCTCAAGAAATCTGACGGCAGCTATACCTATTTTGCGTCCGACATCGCCTATCACCGATCGAAGGTTGCGCGCGGTTTCTTGAACCTGATCGATGTGTGGGGCGCTGACCACGGCGGCTACATCAAACGTATGCAGGCGGCTGTGAAAGCGGTCAGCGGTGGCAAGGCTGAACTCGATGTGAAGCTCGTGCAACTTGTGCGCCTGTTGCGCGCAGGCGAGCCGGTGAAGATGTCAAAACGGGCGGGCGAGTTCATTACGTTGCGCGAAGTTGTTGACGAAGTTGGCCGTGACGCCGTGCGCTTCGACATGCTCTATCGCAAAAACGACGCCGTGCTTGATTTCGATCTCGCCAAGGTGATCGAGCACACGCGCGAGAATCCTGTGTTCTACGTTCAGTATGGCCATGCGCGCGGGCAATCAGTCTTTCGTAATGCGCGCGAGGAAATGCCGGATTTGCCCGCAACGTCGACAGCAAGGGCGGCCTTGCTCAAGAACGCGCCGCTCGATCGCCTCAGCGATGCAGGAGAACTTTCCTTACTGCGGCGGATCGCGCTTTACCCACGTACCGTCGAAGCCGCCGCTGTCGCCCATGAACCCCACCGGATTGCGTTCTATCTCTATGAATTGGCAAGTGAATTTCATGGGCTGTGGACGCGCGGAAAAGACTTGCCTCATTTACGCTTCATTATCCAGAATGATCGAGAAACGACGGCGGCCCGGCTTGCCTTGGTGGAAGGGACAGTCACCATACTCGCGTCGGGTCTCGCCCTTCTGGGGGTCAGTGCGCCGGAAGAAATGCGATAAATCTCGTCCGCGGCAATTTGGCGCTTGGCATGGATCGCGAGCGACCATACGAGCGGGGCAAGGGCGAGTTCAGTAACCGGGGACCGAATGGCGGACGACCAAAGCCAGCGACCTTATCGTGCAAGTGAACCGCCCGTGCGCAGTGCGGCCAAGCCGTCTGGCAACGATCCACTCGCGGAACTTGCGCGCCTCATCGGCCAGACTGACCCGTTCGCAGAATTCGGCCGCGAGAGCGCTCGTCGTGCATCTGCGCCGCAACCGGGCGAGCGTAGCGATTGGAACACACAGCCGCTTGGATCTCCTTTCGCGTCACAAGGGGGCGCTGCATCGCGTGCTCCGGCTGCCCCGCAGAAATTGGGTGGCAATGGCTACTTCCCTGCGAGGCCGGAGCGTGTTGAACAGCCGATGGGCGCCCCGCAAAACTACGCGAGCCAGAATTACGGGCGCCAACCCTACGCGGGCGCGCCGTTGCCGCGTGCTGATGAGCACTATCAGGCCGAGCAGGATGCGCACGGCTACCCGTTGGATCAGGCCGGTTACGAGCAGGACGGCTACGAGGACGGCACGCATCAACAAGTCGAAGAGGAATATTACGAGGACGTACCGCCCTCACGCAGGCGCCTGGGCGTCATGGCGATCGCCGGCGTATTCGCATTGGCGGTGATCGGGACGGCAGGCGCCTTCGGCTATCGTGCGCTGTTTGGGTCATCCGGGTCATCCCAGCCGCCGCCCGTGATCAAAGCCGATGCGGGCCCAAGCAAGGTCGTACCCGCGACGACCGGCAAAGATACCCAATCGAATAAGCTGATCACTGATCGGATGAACGAGCGGAGCCAGAGCGAAAAATTGGTTTCGCGCGAGGAACAGCCGCTCGACAAGCCGGCAATGGCCGTGCTGTCGCAATCGGCACCGCAGGCGGCGCTCGGTAGCGGGGTGGTTGCGGGCGAGCCGAAGAAAATCCGGACGATTGCAATTCACCCGGACCAGTCCGCGGTCACTGACACTATGCCGTCATCGCCGCTCGGCGCAGCAGCGACGCCCGCAAGAGCAGTGCCAACGCCACCACCGCAGGCCGCGGCGCCGCGGTCAGCGCCACCGCTGGCGCGCGCCTCGGCCGACACGGCTAGTGTTGATGCGGAGCAAAACCAAGCACCGGCTCCGGCAGCGCGTCCAGCGCCGCCTGTCCGGCAGGCCGCGCCAGCCCCCAGCAGTAACGTGCCGTTGTCCTTGAACCCGAACGCGGCACCGGCGCGAGCGGCACCAGCGCCTGCCGCGCCGACCCGCACCGCTTCGCTGCCGCCGCCTGCTGCCGCGAGCAGCGCCAACGCCGGCGGACCCGGCAGCTACGTCCAAGTGTCCTCACAGCGCAGCGAATCCGAGGCCCAGGCGGCCTTCCGCGCCTTGCAGGCAAAGTTCCCCAGCCAGCTCGGCAGCCGCCAGCCGCTGGTCCATAAAGTCGATCTGGGTGCCAAGGGGACGTACTACCGGGCCATGGTCGGGCCCTTTGCCAATGCCAACGAGGCTGTTGAATTGTGTTCGAGCCTCAAAGCGGCCGGCGGTCAGTGCCTCGTCCAGAGGAATTAACAGGCTAAAACTTGACCCACGCGGCGAGCGCGGGCTAATCCGCGCCAATGGCGGCACGCGCATTCATTACCGGATTGGCGGGGCTGAGTGTTTCCGCCAATGAGCGTGCCTTTCTCCGCGATGCGCAGCCCTGGGGCGCCATCATTTTCAAGCGAAACGTGAATACCCCCATTCAAGTGCAGGAACTTATTCAGTCTTTCCGCGACATCGTTGGATGGGAAGCTCCTGTGCTTGTCGATCAGGAAGGCGGTCGCGTTCAGCGGCTCGGGCCGCCACATTGGCCGGCTTACCCGCCCGGCGAGCGTTACGGCGAGCTCTACGACCGTGACCCGACGTCGGGCCTCGCGGCGGCGCGGCTCGCCGGCCATCTGATTGCCGCCGATCTCAAGCCGCTGGGCATCGACGTAGACTGCTTGCCGATTGCCGACGTGCGGGTTGCCGGCGGGGATCCGGTGATTGGCGACCGCGCCTATGGTTGTGAGCCTGGCAAAGTCGCGGCAATCGCAAAAGCTGTCGCTGACGGCTTGGAAGCGGGTGGCGTGCTTCCGGTGTTGAAGCACCTGCCGGGTCATGGCCGCGCCACGGCCGACAGCCATCACAAGCTGCCGGTGGTCGATACCGATCGCGCAACCCTGGAAAGCACGGATTTCGCGGCGTTCAAGCCGCTGGCCGGCCTGCCGCTCGGCATGACCGCACATGTTGTGTTTAGCGCTATTGATCCAGTCGCACCGGCCACCACTTCGGTCACAATAGTCAGGCAAGTGATTCGCGGACTGATCGGATTCCAAGGCTTGTTGATGAGCGATGATGTTTCGATGAATGCCCTGTCCGGCACCATAGCCGAGCGTAGCCGCGACGCGCTGGCGGCGGGCTGCGATGTCGTGCTTCACTGCAACGGGGATTTGACCGAAATGTCGGCCGTTGCCGGTGTCGTACCGGAGTTGGCGGGCGATGCGGCCAGTCGAGCCGACGCAGCGCTCGCAAGGCGCTCGGCGGCGGAAGAATTCGATACCGATGCCGCGCGCAGAGTGTTCACGCAAATGGTTGCCGACGAACGGACGCAACGGAAGACCGGGTCATGAGCAGCGAGGATTTTGACACCACGCTTGGTGCTGATCGCGGCGCCACTGAGCCCGCGATGATCGTGGACGTCGAGGGCTTCGAGGGCCCGCTCGATCTTCTGCTGATGCTCGCGCGCCAGCAAAAGGTGGATCTTGCGAAGATTTCGATCCTTGCGCTTGCCGACCAGTATCTGACCTTTATCGAAGCGGCACGGCAGTTGCGGCTCGAACTTGCGGCCGACTATCTCGTGATGGCGGCGTGGCTGGCCTACCTGAAATCGCGCCTGTTGCTGCCCGAATTCAGGGCCGGGCGAGGGCCCGAGCGCAGAAGATATGGCGCTGGCGCTGGCCAACCGGTTGCGCCGGTTGGAGGCAATCCGCGACGTGGCAACCCAGATGATGGAGCGCCCGCAACTCAATCGCGATGTGTTCGCGCGCGGCCTGCCGGAACCGATCGCCGAAATCAAACAGCCGGAATGGTCAGCGACGCTCTACGATTTGCTGACCGCTTATGCCACGCAGCGCTCGCGCAGTGCGCTCTCGCGCGTCCGATTCAAGCAGCGCACCGTGTGGTCGCTGGCCGAAGCGCGCGTAGCGCTCGAGCGCTTGATTGGTCAATCGGCAGACTGGTCACGCATCGACCAGTTCCTGATCAGGTATGTGGTTGAACCGGCACTCGCGGCGACCGTGTTCGCGTCTTCGTTTGCCACCGCGCTTGAGTTGGTGCGCGAAGGGATTGCCGAGATCCATCAGAAAGAGTCATTCGCGCCGATCTACATGCGCAAGCGTGTCGGCGCGAATGGAAATGCTGCGACGCATGACGCACAAGAAAACGCATAAGGGGAAGGGTTCCATGCCGAGCGTGGCCAAGAAGCTCGTGGTGGTGCAAAACAATGAGCCGGCGCCAGAGGCTGCGCCAGCACCAGCCGCGCGTCCTGAAGAATTGCGGCTGCTCGAAGCTCTGCTGTTCGCGGCGGGTGAACCGCTCGACGAGGCGACGCTGGGGCGCAGGCTGCCCAACGGCGTCAACGTGAAGGCCATGCTCGCGCAGCTCAAGGACGAGTATGCGACACGTGGCGTCAATCTCGTGCGTGTCGGCAAGAAGTGGACGTTCCGCACGGCCGGCGATTTGTCCTGGCTGCTG
The DNA here is from genome assembly GCA_963767515.1 of uncultured Alphaproteobacteria bacterium. GTDB lineage: Bacteria > Pseudomonadota > Alphaproteobacteria > Rhizobiales > Xanthobacteraceae > Pseudolabrys. Next base: position 222,556 of record CAVYER010000019.1, on the reverse strand, counting down.
ACGAAACAGATCGTTGAGACGCGCAAGCTGTCGCGCGCTGCAATCGAGACGCTGGCAATCGTCGCCTATCATCAGCCGGTGACGCGCGCGGAAATCGAAGAGATTCGTGGTGTTGTGGCCGCGGCCGGCACGCTTGATGTGCTGCTCAAGACCGGCTGGATTCGTCCGCGCGGGCGCCGCAAGGCGCCGGGCCGACCGATTACTTATGGAACAACGGAAACGTTCCTCTCGCATTTCGGGCTGGAGGAGGTTGGCGACCTGCCGGGCCTCGACGAGCTCAAAGGAGCCGGACTGATTGAGGGCAATCTGCCTCCCGGGTTTGCCGTGCCCCTGCCGTCCGACGATTCAACGCTGCGCGAGGACGAAGATCCGCTCGAGCCGGGCGACCTCGATCTCGGCCTGGCGCCGCCGCCGTCTCGTTCCGAGAAGTGAACGCGCGCCAATTAGGGTAAATTCCGTAAATTCAAGGGGCTGCGCGGCTCTTTGACCGGGCCTAAGTCCTTGTTTTTGCCGCTTGCGGAGCCTAGTTTCTCACTCAAATCATGGCGGGACGAGCCGAAACGCCCGTCGCTGCGGAGGATTTGCCGATGGGTTCCCTAAGCATATGGCACTGGATCATCGTTCTGTTGGTCGTGATGGTCCTGTTCGGAGGCCGTGGAAAGATTTCGTCGCTCATGGGTGATTTCGCCCAGGGCATCAAAGCCTTCAAGAAGGGCATGTCCGAAGACGAGAAGTCCGCGGACACCAAGACCGAGCCGGTCAAAACGATCGAAGGCAGCGCGACGAAGACGGAAGCCGAGCGGCGCGCCGAAAGCGTGCGTTCCTGATCGCGGCGTCGGCGCGAGCGGCAAGCCGGCACGATTGTCGCAGCGGCATCGGCGCTTCAGCGATTTGGAAGCGACTTGGAGTTGACTAATCCATGTTCGACATTGGTTGGGGCGAGCTCGTCGTCATCGGCATCGTCGCGCTGATCGCGATCGGGCCGAAAGAGCTGCCGACTGTGTTGCGCACGCTTGGCCAATTCATGGGCAAAGTGCGGCGCATGGCCAACGAATTCCAGGGGCAGTTCCAGGAAGCCATGCGCGAGGCCGAGATGGCCGATCTGAAAAAGCACGCCGAGGATATCAAGAGCTCGGTCGGCGATATCACCAATTTCAATCCAATGGCGAGCACGCAGAAAGACATCGAGAGCGCATTCGAAGCGGCCGACAAGGGACCGGCGAGTGAAGCGTCCGCCGAAACTCCATCCGCGGCGTTGCCTGAGCCTGCACCGCAGGTCGAGGTCAACGTGCCGCTGCCCGAGCTGCCGTCGCCTGTCAGCGAAAAAGATTTTGCTCCCGCCGAGGCGCCGCCGCCCAAGCAGGCCGGAGGCGGCGCATGAGCCACGAGGACATCGAGGCGACCAAAGCGCCGTTGATGGACCATTTGATCGAGCTGCGTTCGCGGCTGATCAAGGCACTGATTGCCTTCGGAATCATGTTCGCAATCTGCTTTGTGTTCGCCAAGGACATCTACAATGTCCTGGTGTGGCCGTTCGTGTGGATCGCCGGGCCGGAAAATTCAAAGTTCATTTACACCGCGCTACTCGAATATTTCGTCACCCAGCTCAAGCTCGCGATGTTCGGCGCTGCCTTTCTGTCGTTTCCGATCGTGGCCGGTCAGATTTACATGTTCGTCGCTCCCGGACTCTACAAACACGAGCGCAAGGCGTTCCTGCCATATCTGATCGCCACGCCGATTTTCTTCGCCCTGGGAGCAATGGTGGTCTACTTCCTTGTGCTGCCGATGCTGGTGCGTTTCTCCTTGCACATGCAACAGCCCGGCTCGAGCACGGATGCCTCGATCGCTCTGATGCCGAAGGTCGGCGAATATCTCTCGCTGATGATGGCGCTCGTGCTTGCGTTCGGCGTGGCGTTTCAGCTGCCGGTGATCCTGACGCTGCTCGGGCGTATCGGCATCATCACCGCCGAGCAACTCAAGGCCAAGCGCCGCTATTTCATCGTGGGCGCTTTCGTGCTCGCTGCCGTACTGACGCCCCCGGATGTGATTAGCCAGATGTCACTCGCGGTGCCGTTGCTCATATTGTACGAGGGCTCGATCTGGTCGGTGCGCATGGTGGAGAAAAAGGCGCAGGCAGAGGCCGCAGCTAAAGCCGCCGCCGATGCCGCCGCGGCGACCGCGAAGCCGGCGGAGTAGGGTTGAGCCCGGTATTGACTTCGTCATGCCCGGCTTTATGCCGGGCATCCACGTCTTGCTGCACACAAGAAAGTCGTGGATGGCCGGGACATATTTGGGTTCAAGACGGCGCTTCGCGCCTTTTGCCCGGCCGTGAGACGAGCTAAAAGCGGCTCGCCATGTACGACATCAAATGGATTCGGGAGAACCCGGACGCCTTCGACCGCGGCTTGAAGCGCCGCGGGCTGGAGCCGCTATCGAAAAAGCTGTTGGCGCTCGATGAAAGGCGGCGGGCAGCCATCACCAAATTCGAGCAGGCGCAGGCGCGCCGCAATGCCGCCTCCAAGGAAATCGGTGACGCCAAGAAGGCCAAAGACGAGGGCAGGGCCAATAAGCTGATGGCCGAGGTCAATGAGCTCAAGATTACCTTGCCGGCACTTGAAGAAGAGCAAAAAACGCTCGGCGCCGAGCTGGACAAGGAGCTGGCGCAAATTCCCAACATGCCGCTCGACGACGTTCCGGATGGCGCCGACGCAAGCGGCAATGTCGAGCATCACGTCGTCGGAAAGAAGCGCGACTATTCGTTCAAGCCCAAACAGCATTTTGAATTGGGCGAAGCGCTCGGGATGATGGACTTCGAACTGGCCGCCAAATTGTCCGGCGCGCGCTTTGTCGTTTTGCAGAAAAGCCTGGCCCGCATGGAGCGCGCGCTCGGGCAATTCATGCTCGATGTGCATACCGGCAAGGAGCACGGATACACGGAAGTCAATCCGCCGCTGCTGGTGCGGGACGCGACAATGTTTGGAACGGCACAGTTGCCGAAGTTTGCGGAAGACCAATTTGCTGCCGCGTCAATTAAGAAAATTGATCTAAATAAATTTTTTGTCCAGGATGACAAAGCGGTAAAGCACGTCATTACGGCATACTTCAATGGAGATGTATCGGCCTTGGAAGCTGCTCTTGCTGCTTTGCCAAAAGATATGGCGGGGCGCGATGAGCTAGTTCGTCAGTTTACTGAACAGGATTTCTGGCTCATCCCCACCGCCGAAGTCCCGCTGACCAATCTCGTGCGCGAGTCCATCGTCGAAGAAGCGCAATTGCCGATGCGGCTGACAGCCTGCACGCCGTGCTTCCGCGCCGAGGCGGGAGCTGCGGGCAAGGATACGCGCGGCATGATCCGCCAGCACCAGTTCACGAAGGTTGAGCTGGTGTCGATCACGACGCCGGAAAAATCGAAAGAAGAACACGAGCGCATGCTTTCCTGCGCGGAAGAAGTGCTCAAGAAACTCGATCTGCACTATCGCGTGGTCACGCTTTGCACCGGCGATATGGGTTTTGCCGCCCAAAAAACCTATGACATCGAGGTCTGGCTGCCGGGCCAGAACATGTTTCGCGAAATTTCTTCCTGCTCTGTCTGCGGTGATTTCCAGGCTCGTCGCATGAATGCGCGCTATCGCGCCAAGGACGGCGTGCGGCATGTGCACACGCTCAACGGCTCGGGCGTCGCGGTCGGCCGTGCGCTGATCGCGGTGATGGAGACTTACCAGGACGACAAAGGCGCGATCGTGGTTCCGGAAGCGCTTAAGCCCTATATGGGCGGTGTGACGAAGATTGAGCGCAATTGAATGGCAAACGCATTGCAACTTTCGTTGTCATCGCCGGGCTTGTCCCGGCGATCTCGCTTAGGTAGGCAAGGCCTCGGCTCCATTATCGGGATGGCCGGGACAAGTACAGCCGGGCCGGCCATCGCCGGACCCGGTTGCCCGGCCATGACAGAGTAAATTTATGCGTATCCTCATTACCAATGACGACGGCATTCATTCGCCGGGGCTTGAAGCCTGCGAGAAAATTGCGCGCGCGCTGTCCGACGACGTGTGGATCGTGGCGCCGGAATCGGACCAGTCCGGCGTGTCGCATTCGCTGTCGCTGAACGACCCGCTGCGCATGCGCGAAGTCGGCGAGCGGCACTACGCGATCAAAGGTACGCCAACCGACTGCGTGATTATGGGCGTGCGCCATCTGATGAAAGACAAACCAGATCTCGTGCTCTCCGGCGTCAACCGCGGCCGCAACTGCGCAGAGGATGTCACGTATTCCGGCACGGTCGCAGGCGCGATGGAAGGCGCGGTGCTCGGCATTCCATCCTTTGCGCTTTCGCAGGCCTATGCATTCACCACCAAGCATCATCCCTATTGGGACACCGCAATCAAATTCGCGCCCGATCTCATCAAGCGCGTACTTGATACCGGGATGCCGCGCGATGTCCTGGTGAACATCAATTTTCCGGATTGTCTGCCTGATGAAGTGGCCGGCGTTGCGGTCGCCGTGCAGGGAAAGCGCGATCAGGAGCTGTTACGGATCGAAGCGCGTCACGACGGTCGCGGCAATCCTTACTACTGGATCGCATTCGGACGTGGCGGCATCGTTGGCGCGGCGCCGGGAAGCGATCTCGCGGCGTTGAACGAGAAACGTATTTCGGTGACGCCGTTGCGGCTCGATCTCACAGACGAGCCGTTCATGACCAAGCTGGCAGGTATTTTCGGCTAAGCCATCAATCCGGCGAGCGTGGTCTTGAGTTGCTCGGCCTGGAATGGCTTCTGAAGCGCAGGGCGGCCGCGATAGGCTTCCGGCAGGCTGCGCTCGCCATATCCGGTGACGAAAACGAATGGCAAGCCGCGCCCGGCCAGAATATCGGCGACGGGATAAATCTCCTGGCCGTCGAGATTGACGTCGAGAATGGCAGCGTTGAATTCGCCGTCAGTGGCAAATTGACGTGCTTCGGAAATGGTGCCGACGGCCGCGGCCACGCCATAGCCGAGCTCGTCCAGCATGTCCTCGAGCAGCATACGGATCAGGTATTCGTCCTCGACCACGAGGACGCGTCGCGTTGCCGAGGAATCTGTCATTGATATCTCCCGCCCTACAACTCAGCGAGGGCACCAGAGTTCCATTTTACCTCAACTCTCAGCAAACATGCTAATAACGCCCGAAAGGGGCCTAAACGTGTCGAAAACGCCGCGCCATCAGCAGGACGACGTTCGGATGGAATTCCTGCTGACGTTGCGCCGGCGCGGCATCAGCGACCAGAGCGTGCTGCGGGCGATGGATGAAGTCCCGCGCGACCGTTTTGTCGAGGCGTCCTTCGCGGACAGCGCCTATGCCGACCAGGCCCTGCCCATTGCTTGCGGGCAGACCATCAGCCAGCCCTACGTCGTGGCCTATATGACCGAGCAGCTTGCGGTGCGGTCACATCATCGCGTGCTCGAGGTGGGGACCGGCTCGGGCTATCAGGCCGCCGTATTGTCACGGCTGGCCCGTGAAGTGGTCAGCGTCGAGCGCTATCGCACGCTGGCCGATGCGGCACGAGAGCGATTGAAGTCGCTCGGCTACGATAATGTGGAGATCGTCGTCGGCGACGGCTTCGTCGGTGTGCCGGGCAGGGCACCCTTTGATCGCATCATCGTCACTGCCGCGGCCGAAACGTTGCCGCAGTCGCTACTCGATCAGCTCGCCGAGGATGGCATCATGATCTTGCCGCTCGGCTCGCATGAAGGCTCGCAACATCTAATCAAGCTTACCAAGTCGCAAACGGGAACCCGGCGCGAAAATCTGATCGCGGTGCGTTTTGTCCCCATGTTACCGGGACAAGCGGAAGAACTGTGACATTTTGAGCGGCTTGCATGCGTCCTGAAGCGACGAATGCGCCGGTTTCCGCGCGTTAATAATTAAAGCCTTGTTTACTCGCGGCTGCTTTATTTCAAACTCTACGTTTCATGCGTACGAGTGAGTAACCACATGCCGCGCCTCCAGGTGCAATCTCGCCCGCTTGCTTGGCCGCGCGTCGTTGTTCTCGCGCTGGTTGGTATCTCCGCCGCCGGTTGTGCGGACTCCGCGCGCTTCGACTCCAGCTCATACGACGCCGGACGTCCGGCTCCGCCGCAGAATGTCGCCACAGCGCCCAGCGCCGGCGCCGCAGTCATACGGACGCGTCGAGGCGCAACCGCTGCCCGCGCCGAGCCAGCCGGCGACTGTGCCGGCCTCGCAGAACTACAGCTACAATTCGCAGGGCACCGGCGCCTATCGGCAAAACAGCTCAATATTCTGACATCACCGGCTCGGTCGCGGCGCCGAAGGCGTCGCCTGCGTCACACGGTCATTGGACCTGGGATGGTGGCTCTCCTGTAACGGTCGGATACGGCGAAACCGTCGACAGCATCGCGCACAAGCATCGCGTGCCGGTGGCTGCACTGATGCAGACCAACGGCATCCGCGAGGCGGGCCAGATCAGGCCCGGCCAGCGTCTCGTCATTCCGCGTTACGTTTCGGGCGGAGCGCAAACGGCGGCCGCGCCTGCTGCTGCTCCGGTCCGCGTCGCGGGCGGCGGCAACGTTCACGTTGTTCAGAATGGCGATACGCTCATGAGCATCGCGCGCCACAATGGCGTGACGCTGACGGCGCTGGCGCATGCGAACAGGCTCCAGACCAGCAGCAAACTGAACATCGGCGATCGCATCACGATTCCCGGCGGTGGCCACCAGGTCGCGGCTGCGCAGCCTGCGCCTGTGCGTCCGGCACCCGCGCCGGCGCCGCAGGTTGCGCAACCGCATACGGTTGCAGCGACCAAGGTTGCGAGTGCCGCTCCGGTGCAGAATGCGCGCGTCGCCAAGGAAGAGCCGCGCACCACCGAAACCGTGGTCAAGACCGCAGAGCCGAGCGGCGCCATGCCGTCCTTCCGCTGGCCCGTGAAGGGCCGGGTGATTGCCGGCTTCGGCAGCAAGCCGAACGGCACGCAGAATGACGGCATCAATCTGGCGGTGCCGGAAGGTACGCCCATCAAGGCCGCCGATGATGGCGTCGTTGCTTATGCCGGCAACGAGCTCAAAGGTTACGGCAACCTGGTGCTGATCCGCCATTCCAATGGCTTCGTCTCGGCCTATGCGCATGCCAGCGAACTGATGGTAAAGCGTGGCGACACGATCAAGCGCGGGCAGGTGATTGCGCATGCGGGGCAGACCGGCAACGTAACGTCGCCGCAGTTGCACTTTGAAATCCGCAAAGGCTCGACCCCGGTCGATCCGGCACAATATCTCGGCGGCGCCTGACGAGGTCGTTCGTCCCCGCGGAAGCGGGGACCTAGCGCAATATTATTTTCATTCTGGATTCCCGCATAGGCGGGCGAAGCACGCCGTCCTTCGGACGGCTATGCGCGCGAATGAGCGGTCGGGTATCAAGACTTCAAGGCGACGCCGAGACGCCCGGCCAGATCCTGCACGAACTGCCACGCTACGCGACCCGAGCGCGAGCCGCGCGTGGTCGACCATTCCAGCGCCTCGCGATGCAATGCTTCACCGCTTGCCGGAATTTTGAAGTGGGCGATATAGCCGTCGACCATCGCGAGATATTCGTCCTGGCTGCAACGATGAAACCCGAGCCAGAGCCCGAAGCGGTCCGATAGCGAGACCTTTTCTTCTACAGTCTCACCGGGGTTGATCGCGGTTGACCGCTCGTTCTCCATCATGTCACGCGACATCAGGTGGCGACGGTTCGACGTAGCGTAGAAAATGACATTGTCCGGCCGCCCTTCGATGCCGCCTTCCAGGACGGCTTTGAGCGATTTGTAGGTCGTGTCTTCGGCGTCGAACGATAAATCGTCGCAGAACACGATAAAGCGATGCGACGAACCGCGCGTGAGCGACATCAGCGCGGGCAGGCTGTCGATATCCTCGCGGTGGATTTCGATCAGCTTGAGAGGCCCCGTCTTGCTGTTGCGTGCGAAGGCGGCATTGACGCCGGCATGCGCGGCCTTCACCAGCGATGACTTGCCCATGCCGCGGGCGCCCCAGAGCAGCGCGTTGTTGGCGGGCAGGCCCTTTGCAAACCGCTCGGTATTCTCCACAAGCACATCCCTGACGCGGTCGATGCCTTTGAGGAGCGACATCTCGACGCGGTTGACGCGTGTTACGGGAGCAAGCCGGCCATCCGGATGCCACACGAAAGCATCAGCGGCGCCAAGGTCCGGCAGGGCCGCGCGTTGCGGGGCCAGCCGTTCAAGCGCTGTCGCGATGCGCTCGAGTACGTCGCCCTGGCTGGCGGAATGCGAACCCGCTTTCGGTTTCGGCGTGGATCGGCGCGTCGATCGGGACTTTGATTTGGCCATATGGGTCTTTCCGGAAATCGCGCTGCTCTTAGCGGGGCGGCGATGCCCCCGCAAGCGGCCATGCGGGGAAATGGCTGAAAATGGCTGGTTTCAGGGGTAACGCAGCGTTGCAATTGGGTGGGCGGCCGCTATAGTCCGCGCGAAATTCAAGCGCCTTCGGGGCGCTCGGGAAACCACGCAAGGAAAGCTTCGATGTTCGTTACGCCTGCGTTTGCGCAAGGGTCTCTGGGGTCTTTATTCGGCGGCGGCGGTACAGGCGGCGACGGCGGTATGCTGATGTCGCTGCTGCCGTTCGCGCTCATTTTCGTCATCATGTATTTCCTGATCCTGCGTCCGCAGCAGAAGCGGGTGAAGCAGCATCAGGAAATGGTCAAGAACGTTCGGCGGGGCGACACGGTCATCACCAATGGCGGCCTTGTCGGCAAGGTCACCAAGGTGATTGACGACGACCAGATCGAAATCGAGATTGCGGACGACGTACGCATCCGCCAGATGCGGCAGATGGTCTCCGACGTTCGCGCCAAAGGTGAACCTGTCAAGGAAGAGGCTGCAGCCGGTTAAGCGGCAGCAGCCTCGGCCTTCGAGCCGCAAGTCGGGACGTCATGCTTTATTTCACGCGGTGGAAGGCGCTGGCGATTGTACTGACGGCACTCGTCGTTTGCCTGTTCGCCGTTCCAAATTTTCTGCCTGACAAGTGGGTGCAAAGCTGGCCGAAGTGGGCGCAGCGGCATATCGTGTTGGGTCTCGACCTCCAGGGCGGTTCGCACATCCTGCTCGAAGTCGACACCAATGCGGTTCGCAAGGAAAAGCTCGAGACGCTGCGTGATGACGTTCGTCGCGTCTTGCGCGACGCGCGTGTCGGCTACACCGGGTTGGTGGTGCGCGGCAACAGCGTGGAAGTGCGCATTCGTGAGGGCAGCAATTTCGATCAGGCCGTTGCGAAGCTGCGTGAGTTGTCCCAGCCGCTTGGCGGAATTCTGAGCGGCACCGGCCAGACGACCCTCGACATTACGACCGAGGCGGGAAGCCTGGTGCGGCTCGCCGTGACCGAACCTGCGCTTGTTGACCGGGTGCGCCAGTCCGTCGAGCAGTCGATCCAGATTATCGAGCGGCGCGTCAATGAACTTGGCACCGTGGAACCTTTGATCCAGCGCCAGGGCACCGACCGCATATTGGTGCAGGTGCCGGGGTTGCAGGATCCGACGCGGTTGAAGGAGTTGCTCGGCAAGACCGCCAAGCTGGATTTCCGCATGGTCGACGTGTCGATGCCGGCGGAGCAGGCGGCGCAGGGACGCGTGCCGCCGGATGACGAAATTCTCTACAGCGCCACCCAGCCCAAGACGCCCTATCTGGTCGAGAAGCGCATCCTGGTTTCGGGTGGTGACCTGACCGATGCGCAGCCGGGGTTCGATCAACGCACGAGCGAGCCCATTGTTTCTTTCCGATTCAATACCTCGGGCGCGCGTAAATTTGCGCAAGTCACGCAGGAAAATGTCGGCAAGCCCTTCGCCATTGTCCTCGACAACCAGGTGATCTCGGCGCCGGTTATCCGCGAGCCCATTCTTGGCGGTTCAGGTCAGATATCGGGCAGTTTCACGGTCGAGAGCGCCAATGATCTCGCGATCCTGCTGCGGGCCGGCGCATTGCCGGCGCCCTTGACCATCATCGAGGAGCGAACGGTTGGTCCGGGGCTCGGCCAGGATTCGATCGCCAAAGGCAAGGTGTCGTCTTACGTCGGTGCGGCGATGGTGATCGTGTTCATGCTGGCGACTTACGGATTGTTTGGCCTGTTCGCCAACGTCGCGGTGGCAATCAACGTTGCGATGATCTTCGGCGTGCTGTCGCTGCTCAATGCAACGCTCACGCTCCCGGGCATTGCCGGCATCGTGCTCACCGTCGGAATCGCGGTCGACTCCAACGTGCTGATTTATGAGCGCATCCGGGAAGAGGTGCGCGGCGGCCGCACACCGATTAACGCCATCGATGCAGGGTTTTCGCGCGCGCTCGCCACCATCCTGGATTCCAACATCACCACCTTTATTGCTGCAGCGGTGTTGTTCTACATCGGTACCGGGCCCGTTCGCGGTTTCGCCGTCACGCTCGGCATCGGCATCATCACCACGGTCTTTACCGCCTTTACATTGACCCGACTGATCGTGGCCTATTGGGTGCGCTGGCGGCGCCCGCAACGCGTGCCAATTTAGGAACCGCGCCCGTGCGCCTGCTTCGCATCGTTCCCGACGACACCAAATTCGACTTCATGCGCTTTCGGCGCATCAGCTTTCCTGTGTCGGCCCTGTTGTCGATCATCGCGATATCGCTTTATTTCTTTCACGGACTGAATTTCGGTATCGACTTCAAGGGTGGCACGCTGATCGAAGTTCAATCCAAGGCGCCATCAGCCGATCTTTCCAAAATGCGCGCCGCGCTTGGCGAGCTGGGTCTCGGCGAAGTGCAATTGCAACAATTCGGCGCGCCGAACGACGTGCTGATCCGGATCGCCGAACAGCCAGGCGGAGAAACAGCGCAACAACAGGCGGTCACCAAAGTTCGCGGCGCGCTCGGCAACGAGGTCGACTATCGGCGCGTTGAGGTGGTCGGGCCGCGCGTGTCGGGCGAGCTGCTGTCCTACGGCGTCGTCGGATTGATGCTCGCGATTTTCGCAATTCTGATTTACCTCTGGTTTCGCTTCGAATGGCAGTTTGCCCTGGGTGCGATGATCGCCAACGTGCACGACATCGTGCTGACGATCGGCTTCATGTCGGTCACCCAGATTGATTTCGATCTGACAAGTATCGCAGCGCTGCTGACGATCCTTGGCTATTCGCTCAATGACACTGTCGTCATCTACGATCGTATCCGCGAAATGCTGCGTCGCTATCGAAAACTGCCGATGCCGGAATTGCTCAATGCATCGGTCAACCAGACGCTATCGCGCTCGGTGATTACACACGTGACGGTGTCTCTGGCCTTGCTGGCGCTGCTGCTTTTTGGCGGGCAGGCCATTCACAGCTTCACGGCGACCATGATGTTCGGCGTGGTCCTGGTCGGAACCTATACGTCGGTCTTTATTGCGTCGCCGATCCTTATCTATCTCGGTGTCGGTACGGGTCGCGATTCACTCACCGCGCCGGACCGGGATAAGACCTAGATGGTTGTCGGCGGGCGGGCGGACGCTCCGCATCTGCCGCGCCCTGCGCCCATCGATGCCTATGGCGACGGTGGCTTTCGCTTCGGCGGTATGTCGCATCGCGGCTCGTTGCTGTGTTTTCCGGATGGCATCTGGGCTTGGCCGGTCAACAGTATTGCCGAGCTATCCGAATCCACGCTGGAAGCGGCTTTCGGTCGGGCCGAGAGTCTCGATTTTTTCCTGATCGGCGCGGGGCGCGATCCATGGGTACTGCCGGAACAGCTGCGTGGCCGATTCCGCGAGCTGTCACTCTCGGTCGACAGCATGCCGACCGGCGCGGCGGTGCGGACCTATAACATCTTGCTCGCGGAAAACCGCCGTGTCGGCGCGGGGCTCATTGCCATCGCGTGACCGGCGCTGGATCGTGTCTCATGCAGGGTCATTTCGAGCATTGCACCGCGCTCGTGCGGGAGGTCGATCGGGGCCGCTATCTCGCTACGCTGTTTGCGTCCGCAGGGCGACGTGACGCGCTTTTCGCTTTGTATGCATTTAGTGCCGAGATTTCGCGCATCCGCGAGCTGGCGCGCGAACCGATGCCCGGCGAAATCCGGCTGCAGTGGTGGCGCGAAGTGCTCCTGGGGGAACGGACCGGTGAGGCGGCAGCCCATCCGGTGGCGATCGCGTTGCTGGAAACGATATCGCGCCACAATTTGCCACGCGAGCGTCTTGTCGAGTTGATCGAAGCACATCGTTTTGACATCTATGATGAGCCGATGTCGAGTGTTGCGGAGCTTCAGGCCTATGCGGCCGCGACCTCAGGTACGATCTACGAATACGCAACACGGATCCTCGCTGGCCCAGAGGCAGCGCTTGTCGGTGCTGCCAGGGAGGCCGGCCAGGCCGAAACGATTGGCGGACTGATCGAACACCTGCCGCGACACGCGGCGCACCATCAGCTTTACGTGCCACTCGAGGTTCTTCGGCACTATGGTGCCGAACCTGCGGATGTCTATGCCATGCATGCGACGCCGGAATTGCGCGCCGCGCTGGCCGAACTGCGCTTGCGCGCGCGCCGGCATCTTTCGCAAATCGCGGACGCCGAAATTTCCGAGCTTGCCCGACCCGCATTTCTATCGTTGGCGCCGCTGCGGCAGTGGCTGCTCGCGATGGAGCGGAACGATTATGACCCGTTCCACCCGCCGGAGGTTCCACAGTGGCGGCGGCAATGGCGCATCTGGCGCGCGGCAAAGTCCCTGCGCCGGATTGGCGATTAGCGTTTACTCGGCGGCGACCGCCGGCGGTTCGCCAGCGATCCAATGTTCGAGATCGACGAGCGCCCGGCGGGACAATGCGCTTTTTCGCGCCTGCGCTTTGGCAGCGGCGCGGCTGAGCTTGCTCGGCTCAGCGTGCGATGGCGTTTCCCGCAATGGCGGAAACAGGCCGAAGTTAACGTTCATCGGTTGGAACGAGGATGGCCCGGCATCGATCGTCTCGATATGACCACCCGTAATGTGAGCGAGTAACGCGCCATGTGCCGTTGTTACCGGCGGCGGTACGATTTTTTCGCCGCGGCGCTCGGCCGCCGCGAAGCGGCCCGCGAGCAGACCGATCGCGGCCAATTCAACATAGCCCTCACATCCGGTGATCTGTCCGGCAAAGCGCCAGCGGGCGTTTGCCTTAAGTCGCAGGGTTTCGTCGAGCAATTGCGGCGAATTGAGAAACGTGTTGCGGTGGAGGCCGCCAAGCCGGGCAAATTCTGCATTTTGCAATCCCGGAATTGTCCGGAAGATACGAACCTGTTCGCCATGTTTGAGCTTGGTCTGGAAGCCGACCATGTTGAACAACGTGCCAAGCTTGTTGTCCTGTCTCAGCTGCACAACTGCGTAAGCTTTCGCGTCTGGTTGGTGCGGATTGGTCAGGCCAAAGGGTTTCATTGGGCCGTGCCGCAACGTTTCAGGACCGCGCTCGGCCATCACCTCGATCGGCAGACAGCCATCGAAATAGGGCGTGGATGATTCCCATTCGTGAAAACTGGTCTTGTCACCGGTAAGGAGCGCCGAAACAAACGCTCCATATTGCTCGCGCGAGAGCGGGCAATTGATGTAGTCGGCGCCAGTACCGGCGGGGCCCGCTTTGTCGTAGCGCGACTGAAACCAGGCCTGTGTCAGATCGATGCTGTCGCGATGTACGATGGGCGCAATCGCATCAAAGAATGCCAGCTGTTGCTCGCCGGTCAGGGCGGCGATCGTTGCGGCAAGGTCGGGCGACGTCAGGGGGCCGGTCGCGATGATGACATTGTCCCATTCGGCGGGCGGTGGTGCAATTTCGCCGCGCTCCAGCGTGATCATGGGATGGGCGGCGAGCGCGCCGGAAACCGCCGCGGAAAATCCGTCGCGGTCGACCGCAAGTGCGCCGCCGGCGGGCACCTGATTTGCATCCGCGGTGTTCATGATGATCGATCCGAGCCGGCGCATTTCGGCGTGCAGGAGGCCGACGGCGTTGTGTTCATGATCGTCCGAACGGAACGAGTTCGAGCACACCAGCTCGGCATAACCGTCGGTTTTGTGGACCGGGGTCGCACGCAGAGGTCGCATTTCATGCAGCACGACCGGTACGCCGGCCTGCGCCAGCTGCCAGGCCGCCTCGGACCCGGCGAGGCCACCCCCGACGACGTGGACGGCTTGAAATTGGCTCTTTGTCATTCGATGATCATTAGGCCGGCAGGCAGCTAGCCGCAATGGTGGTAAAGGGTTCCATATGCTCAGGAAATTAATGGTCTGCGCAGTCGCAGGCGGCGTTGTCTATGTGGTGGGCGGGGCCATCGCGTTTGCGGCAACAAGCCCCAATGTCGTCGATGCGGCCTATGGGGGCCTGTCGGTCACCCCTCCGACGCCGACCATGGTCTTCGTGTGCCACGGATTCGGGTGCAAATACCGCGATGAGGTGGATTTGACCGCGGGGGACCGCGCGAAACTGACGCAAATTCTCGCGGCGGGCCGGGCCTCGGCGGCGGCGGAGCGTAAGGCGGTCGCCGCAGCGGGTGCCTGGTTCGATCGTCGCGTCGGCCCGGTGGCCGGCACGCGAAATCATGTGGCGCGCGCAGGCGCCAAGTACATGTACGACGTCCACCAATTCGATTGCATCGACACCAGCCGCAACACCACGAGCCTCCTCTTGGTGCTCGATCAGCTCAAGTTGCTGCGCCATCACGACGTGGATGCGCCTGAGGCGCGGGGCTTTTTCATCGACGGGCGCCCCCCGCACGCGACCGCAGTATTGGTTGAAAAGGCGACGGGCACGAAGTGGTCGATTGACTCCTGGACGGTGGGTTATGGCCAGGCGCTTGAAGTCATGCCTTTGGATCACTGGAAGGCGATTGAATAAGCCATCGATCTAGCCTTGGCCGGGGCGCAAAAAGCGAAACGCCCGCGGCTTGGCCGCGGGCGTTTTCAGTTCAATCAGCGACGGATTGAATTAATGTTCGTGCGCGGCGTTCCAGGCAACCCGCGGAATGTCAGAGCGGCTGATGCCGATGTCGGCGAGTTCGCGGTCGCCGAGACGCGACAATTCGCTCAGGCTCTGGTTGTAACGCTTCCACTCCTGGATGAAGCGGGCGAGTGCAGCAATCATGGTGTCCTTCTTTCTTTCGTCAGTCCGGCGGCGCCGGTCGATCGTTTCGAAAGGAAAATAGGCATTTGGCGGCTGTTGAAAAGCAACATTGTTGCGCTGCAGCTAGGTGAAAAACGCATAGCTTAAATAACTGGGAATTAACGAAAAAACTCAAAATCGGCCTGCTTTTTGGTCCCGCTTGCGTCATAGAATTGCGGCAGCGCAAAAACTCAATGTCTGCCATCGAAACGAATGGCGTTCGTGTAGGTTATGTCCCGAAATCGGGAGACGAAGACCCATGAATTCGCATATCTGGCGCACCCTCTCAGTCACCACGTTGCTGGTCTCCGGTGGGCTGACGGCGGTCTCGGCCGCCGACCTCAAGGTGCTTACCGCGGGCGCCTTCAAACAGGTCGTGGTGGCCTTGGTGCCCGCCTACGAAAAGCAGACCGGCAACAAGGTTGTCGTCGACAATGATACCGCCGGCGGCCTTAAGGCGAGGATCGAGGGCGGCGAGGCCTTCGACGTTGCCGTTATCACGCCTGGCGTGCTCAAGGAGCTGACCACCAGCGGCAAGATTGCCGCCGCAAGCAGCGTCAACGTTGCAAGCGTTGGTGTGGGCGTGGTCGTCAAGGAGGGCGCGGCCAAGCCCGACATCAGCACCGTGGACGCCTTCAAGCGCGCGCTGCTTGCGGCCAAGTCCGTTGCCTACATCGACCCTGCCAGCGGCGGCTCCAGCGGCATCTACATCGACAAGCTGCTTGAACGGCTCGGCATTGCGGATCAGGTCCGGCCGAAAGCCAAGCTCAAGAAAGGCGGTCACGTTGCCGATCTCATTGTCAGCGGCGAAGCCGAGCTCGGACTGCACCAGATCAGCGAAATCGTGCCGGTGAAGGGTGCGGCGCTGGTCGGTCCGCTGCCCAAAGAGATCCAGAACACCACGACCTATGCGGCGGGGTTGAGCGCGTCCACGCAGAACAAGGCCGCCGCGCAGGCGCTCATGCAGGTGTTCTCTGGTGCCGAGGCTGCTGCGGTGCTCAAATCCAAGGGCATGGAGCCGGCGAACTAAGGACGGCACCCTTTGGAATTAATGGCAGAGACGCGCGCGCCCGACCGCCGCGTCGTCATCACCGCGCTGGGCATCGCCCAGATCCTGGCCTGGGGCACGTCGTTCTATTTTCCCGCAGTGTTCGCCGAACCGATCGTTGCCGAGACCGGCTGGTCGCTCGGTTGGGTTGTCGGCGGCACGTCGATCGGCTTGCTCACGGCCGGGCTGATCTCACCCCAGGTTGGCCGCGTCATCGATACGCGCGGCGGACGTCCGGTCTTGCTGGCCAGCTCCACGTTCTATGCCGCGGGGCTTGCCGGTGTCGGCCTCGCGCCGGCACTGCCTTTCTATCTGTTCGCCTGGGTGCTGATCGGCATCGGCATGGGCACGGGTCTTTACGATGCGGTCTTCGCTGCGCTCGGCCGCATGTACGGCAGCGAAGCGCGCGGCCCGATCACCAATCTCACGCTGTTCGGCGGCTTTGCCAGTACCATCTGCTGGCCGCTGAGCGCCTTCATGATCGAGCATGCGGGATGGCGCAGCGCTTGCTTCATCTACGCCGCGATGCATGTGTTCGTCGCGCTACCGCTGCAAATGGCAGTCGTGCGGCGCGCGGCGCCAAGAACAGGTCCAAAAAGTACAGATACCGGAATGATCGATTCCGGCGGCACATCATCGATCGACAACGAAACACTCGTTTTTGGTCTGCTCGCGATTGTGCTTTCGATTGCAGCCGGCATCGGTTCGATCGTCGTGGTGCATCTGCTGATTTTTCTGCAGGCGAGGGGACTGGACTTCGCAACGGCGGTGACCCTCGGCACGCTGTTCGGTCCGGCGCAAGTCGGCGCGCGCGTCGTGGAGCGCCTGTTCGGCAACCGCTATCACCCGATCTGGACCATGATTGCGTCGTGTACATTGATGGCCATCGGTCTGCTGCTGTTGTTTGGTGCTGTTCCCGCGTTGCTGCTGGTGATCTTGCTCTATGGCGCAGGCTACGGAATTTCGTGGATCGGGCGCGGCACGTTGCCGCTTGCCCTTTTCGGGCCTGTGCGTTTTCCGCGCCTGATGGGCAAGCTCGCCTTTCCAAGCCTGATCGTGCAAGCGCTCGCCCCATCGGCTGGCGCGCTCATGATTGAGGCGCGCGGCTCCGATGCGACCATCGGAATATTGATGTTGCTTGCGCTGATCAATGTGGTGCTGATCGTCGTATTGTGGTGGCTGTGCCGCAAACCGTCTATTGACGGGTGATCACTGCGGATTCGGCGGACGTGGAGTCCTGCTCGCTTTGCACCACATTTAGCGAAAATGCCGTTCCGATCAACATCAGGGCGAAGATACTGATGGCGAGACGAATGAGGATCATGGCACGTATGGTTTCCAGAGAATGACGGCGTGACTTCAAATTGAAACACCGGGTGCGGGCTGTAATCTCTTTCAAGATCATCCAAACCAGCCGCCATTCATCTAACTCGCAAGCGGCGGAAATGTTGCCCGCGCGGATGCTTTATTTTATTGCCGCCGGGGTCCGGCAAGACGGAGAAATACTGATGCGCAGGTGAGCCTCGGACAGCGAGCGCTGAAATGTGCGGATGGAGCTTGGCAAGTCCGTAAAGGACCGGCAGAATTTAGCGACGGGGGACCTATGAACTGGAAACTGGGGTTTTTCAGGCTTTGGATCGTTGCGTCAGCGTGTTGGGCGGCGGTTGTGGGCTGGTTTTTCTATATTGCCGTGGTCGCGCCGCGATCTCTGGCGGCAATCCAGGATGCATGCGTTGATGCGCGCAGGGCGGAGCCGGCACTTGGCAGTCCCTTTGATTGCTTCGCGAAGGGAATGAACTTTGATTACGTCATTCCGCTCGGTCCGATCGTCGCCAAATACCTTGCTCTTGCGGTCGGGCCGATGCTTGCCGCGTTTCTATTTTGGTTTGTGGGCGCCTGGGTCGTTGCCGGTTTCTATCACCGCCGTCCGAAACGCTAGGCGTCGGCCCGCATGATCGAGCAACGCGAGCCGTTCGCGTCGTTGTGCTGGTGAGGTGTCTCTAAGGCCGGCCTTTTAGGCCTCGCTATTCGACTGCGGGAGGCGCACTATTATCATTATGGACCAAGCTCCAATGGCGACGATCCCTCCTGCGCCGCCGCTTATCCTCTGTCCGCACTGCAAGCTGGAACTGTTTTTGGTCGGTACCGAGCCGGAGAGTCCGGGCCGCGACGTGTTTACCTTTGAATGTCCAAAGTGCCATGGCGTGGAAGCCAGAGGCGTCGCTGTTCCGTAGGCCGCCTGAAGTCGTATAGCTTAGCAAGGGGCGACGGCAAACGGGGGCCAGCATGCGCGTACTTTTCGTTCTGACAATCGTTCTGTTCGCAAAGGCCGCAAGCGCCCAGCAATGTCCGCAATGCACCGCGGCCGACGCCTGCATCAAGGATTACACGCGGGCGATTACAAAAATAAAGTCCGATTACAAGAAGGGTGTTGCCGAGGAACGGAAGGGGCGCGAGCAATCCTTACGCGATCGCTTCTCGCCGCGGTCTGCAGTGACTGACCAGGAAAGTTTTGAACAAGCAATCCGTTTGGAAATTGAAAAGTTGAAGGATTGTCTTGGCAAAGGCCGGTGAGACACGTTGGCAACGAGGACATTGTAATGGTTGTACGCACGAAACGCGTAACACTGACGTTCCAGCATCCATTTTCACTCAAAGGCGTCGACCGGCGGCTTGCGGCCGGCGACTATGAAGTGGTGACGGACGAAGAACTGATCGAGGAGGTGTCGTTCCCGGTTTATCGTCGTGTCGCCACACTGATCTTCTTGCCTGCCGATGCGGGCCAGCCGTCTTCGATCGAAATGGTCAATGTCGATCCTGTCGATCTTGCCGAGGCCCATCAGCGGGATCAGGCGGCCTGAGTGGCGGAGACGCGAAGCTTCCGTCGCCCGTTAACTTGCTCACTTCTCGCTTCAGGCAAATACGCTGACCGAAAGCGTGAGATCGCTTTCAGGTGCGACCCGCTCATATTTTTCGCCGATACTCTTGATGCGGTAGCAGGGGTCTTCAGGATCCCGGTCCGAGGCGGGAATGAGATGACGAATTTCGTAAGGGCCTTGGGCTGTTGATCGAAGGATGTGAGGCGCAAGTTCGACGATCTGACCGATTTTGAGCTTATGTGCCATCAAGAATTCCTTTCGTCACTTTTGTTTGGAAATGCACCAGGCAGAGCTCGTTTCATCTTTTTGCTTGTGCAGAAAGCGGGCAATTTGCGCTCTCAGTTCGGATGACTTCAATACGTCTCCCACCGAACCTGCGGTATCGAAAAGCTCTCGCTGGAGCTTCGTCGGAATTGTGTTCCACTGCATGATAACGGCCGCACCGAGACAACGAAGAATACGCTCCTCGACTTCAGCATCAGTTACCTGCGCTACGGGTGCTCCAGCGCTGTCATCGGCAGGCGGGATGCTCTGCGAGTGGATGATCTTGTCGAAATTGGTTGCCAGCCAATCCTCGTTTTCCGCCAAGGCGGCGAAACTGTCCTTTGCTCGCTCGAGTTTGCGGATTTCACTCGGAACATCGGTATGCTTGAGCGATTTGGCGGATTCTGCCGCTTTCTGACGAAATTGCTTTGCCGTGAACATGTGATGCTCCCTGCGCGGCAAGCGCCGAGCCCCGATATGGCGCTCGACGGCGGCGTAGATTCTGCCTGTTGGATGTTGCTGATTGTATATGGGGGCGATTAGGCCGAATTGCGACGGCTATCACGCAGTTTGAGCACTTGGAGCGTCAATTGGCTGTTCAATGCCCGCAATTACCGCAAAGGTTTATTTCAATCAGATGAGCGTTCGCCCCTGTGCTTTTGAGAATTCGTCGCCACATAAAGGCGTTGTTTGAATGATAACCATTCTGATGATGTTACTGGCTTAATCGACGATTTGCCGGACAGCAAACATGACGATCAATTTTCCGAACCGTAGCCGTAGTTACGATGC
Organism: uncultured Alphaproteobacteria bacterium; assembly: GCA_963767515.1. Lineage (GTDB taxonomy): Bacteria > Pseudomonadota > Alphaproteobacteria > Rhizobiales > Xanthobacteraceae > Pseudolabrys. Next base: position 202,463 of record CAVYER010000019.1, on the reverse strand, counting down.
GACGCGGCGGGCGGTTCGCTTCTGGGGATATGACCGGTCCATGGAGAGTTCGTTCTTTATAATGGCGGATACATTGAAGCAGATGCAGCCGAACCTTCGATTTGATGCAAACGATATCCTGCAAGCCTTCGACACCAACCGTGAGCGCATCTACTCAATTGCCGCGAAGGTTTACGCCCGGGGACGAAGGGGCACATACGATCTCAATGTCGATGATATTTGAATTTCATTCTGTGGCCCCGAGCTTGACGAGTCCAACAAGCTGCAACAGAGGGCAAAAGGAATAGTCTATGAGCCAAGACCCAAAGAAACCAACAAACCTTCGCGTGAATGCGATGCCATCCGACGGCTATGTCCTGACGGTCGATGGCAAGTCGAAGATGCGATACGAGACGGAGGCGGAAGCCCTGGCCGCAGGTTCAAAACTCAAACAAACGTTCCCCGCGATTCGGGTTACGGTATTTGAACCGATCACGCGCGTGTACACGCCTGTGGAGTTACAGGAGACGGTAGCAAGCGAACAGGCGGGATAGTGCTGCAGATACGACGCGGCGCATATGTTTCAGGGGAGCCCGTCATGGATATCGTAAAGGCGAATATCGCGAGATTTAAATTGCTGCTGAAGACCGAAACCGACCCGGAGCGGCGAGCAATGGAAATACGCTTGCTCGCAGAAGAGCGCGCAAAAAATTCTCCTAAGCCTGAGTCAAATTGAGAACTCGAGATTTACTAGGCTTGCTTTTTCACCCGCCACAATTGGAAGCCATCACTGGTAATCGATGCTTCAATCAGGTCGCGGTTTAAATTGTGGGGAGGTACTGAGTCCGGCCGGACAACGCCAACCGCGTGCCATGGCCGGAATTGCGCCGGCAGCTTTTCGCCTTCCTGGTCGTCCGAAAATGCACGCAAGTTCGGGCTTTTGTCCGACTTGAAAATAAAGATGCGCATAAGTGCCTTTCTGCGGAGTTCGACCGCGGAGATAAAAGAATTCCCTAAATACGAACCTGATACTCCTTGTAGCTGTATACGCGGGCGGCAATAACAAGACGCTGCGCCTTAACCGATATATATATGTATCTTTGGTGCCGCCATATTTCAGAGCGATCGCTGAAAAGCGAGCTCAACGACGCGTCGGCGCTGGCATCGCGCGTTCAGATTGAGCCTGGAGCCGCTTTGTCGTCGATCCCGAGGCACTTTTGCGCTTCGGCGGGCATCTGCGGCACCCGCAATTGACGACCCATGAACGTCATCGATGGTTTCTCGGAGATCGGCTGGAGATGCGCGAAATTCCAGAATTGCCGCTCGCTCATCTCAATCTCGGTGACCTCGTTCTCGAGTACCCAATTGCGAAGCGTCGTCAACCGGGATTGATCGTCGCTGAACATTTTCTCTGGCACTGTCTTTTTCATGGTCGCGGCTCCTGCTTTGTTCGAGTGAATAGGTCCTCAAATTCTGCGTCCTGCTGTTCAATGACCGGGGACATCGAAAGCGCGGCAAGCCGGATTTTAAGAACGATCGCCTTCAGGGGCTTTAACCCCTGCCGCTTAACAAGGTCTGACACCACCAAACCCCGGATTTCCGTGCTACATGTGAGGACGATGAACCACGGAGGGCACTGAAAATGGTACTGAGTAACTGGGCATTTGCCGCGACGTTTGCGGCCGCCATCGTTGGCTGTCTCGTGGTTCTTTTGATCGTGTGGGTCCGGCGTCCCAGGCAGGACGGCTAAAGTATCCGCGGCCTCAAGGAAAATGCAGATAGTCAATTGAAACCCTTAGAATTACGCCTGCTGTATTTCGAGGACCTCTCGGCCGGAATGTTTGAATTTGCCAACTTGCAAGCGGACATGCGAGCGGAGTAGGGCGGCTCTACTTAATCGCAGACCATCCAGCATTGGCCGGTCCAGTTACAGACGCGATGGGCATTCACCCCGCCGCATGTGCTGTAGAATTGCTTTGGAGGCTTAGCGATCTGATGCGTGCGGCGGCACACGCCATTGGCGTCGCGAAAGCGGTTGATGCCGCACTTGTCAGCCACTGCGACAATCACGCTTTGCTGCCCATGATCGCGTCCGACCGGCATGGCTTGGGCGACAATGGCCGATGCGGCGACAACGGTTAAGGCGACAATGAAACGCTGCATGTGATATAAAATACCACACCTCGGACGCTTTCGGGGGCAAAGCGGACATGCCATTTTGCGCTGCATATGTCCGCTAATGACCCAAAGCGGACACGCGTATTCAGTTCAGTGAAGACATAGGTAGACTCTCTTCTTAATACGGCATGCAATGAGCGGACAACGGCGGATATTGGCCCAAACTGGATGAGGGAAGACAATGACTATGAAAATTCGGCACGCAATAACGTTGGCGGTTGCCATTGGATTAGGGCTGACAATCCTTGCATCGTACGGTTTACCCGCTCCCACGCGGAAGGTGTATGTTGTAATCGAGCTTGATGAGATAACGGATGCGGACCATTTCGAGGTTCTGAAGAAAATGGGTGCACAGGCAACTGTAGAGGCGCAATTCGAGGATGGTCGCTACCTCGCGCGCACTGAAAATGTGACCGCTCTCGATGGCACTGCTCCGAAAGCAATTGTTATCGTCGCTTTCGATAATGAAGCTAAAGCGAAAGCATATTATGACAATTCAAAAGAGATTACAGCGATGCGCACGAAATCAACGAAGTCGCGTGCGTTCATTGTTGATGTATGCTCAGAGGGAGGAAAATTGTCGCAAGATTGCTAACAAAGCGGCAGCGCTCGCTGTGCAAGCAAAGCGTCAAGTTGAAGTTCGGAGAGACCGCCTCGGGGCGGTCTTTCAATTTGCGTCGCGCGATGTCCGCTATTGGCACTTAGCCGACGTTTTCATCGCGCCCATGAATGTCTGCTTTCGATGCCAAAGAAGACATCACGCTGCTTGCCGAAATGTCTGCTAATGACCCAAAGCGGACATGCCACATCAGTTAGTCTAGTTCTAAATGTAGTTGGTGTGACCCTTAGCCGCTGACCTGCGTTGATCCAGATCAATGTGGAAGGCGAAGGTCCGGCAGTTCATAAATTTACGTCGTTTGATGGCAGGAGGTTGCCATGAAAACATACACAGCAATTTTCGCCATACCGGAGATGATGATTGCATTGATTGGGGTTGCCTGCATCGTTTGGCTTGTATGGACAGTGCGAGAGCACAAACAGGCAATTGCCAAAGATGTATTGGATCGAGCGTGGTGCGATGTGCTCAATGACCCGCATTATATGGAGCGACGACACTTTGAAGAGCGCAAACGTGTAGAACACTACGCTCACAGACACGCTGCCAAAAGCTGATCGCGCGCGATTCGATATGTGCGGTGTTCATTACCTTGGGCTGACCGGCGCGTGGGGATGACATCATATTTGATCAGTAGGCAGCCAAGGTCCGACGTCATCGAACTCAGCAATAGTTGGAATTATTTCGTCGAAATCATTCATTGCTAACTCGACAAAAGCTATCATGCCGTAAATCGCGATGACGTGACCTTGAATGCCGACGATGCGTGGTGTGCGCTCGGAAAATGTTACGGTTCCATTTTTCTTATTTAATTCTGCGAATGTGAAAAAATGTCCGCTACCGTTTGGATGGCACCATTCCGATATAAAATCATAATGTTCCCGAATTCCCGGAAGCTTTTCAGACAACCTATCGATGTAGGTCAGCACGTTTGTAGCTTCATAGCCAAATTTTTTGGAAATGATATTTGGATCGCGGGTGGCAAACAGGAGTTTGTTTGCCATGTCATTGATTGCATCAATATCGCGTGCCTGCACATATTGCTTGAGTACTGAACGAATGTACTCGCTTACTGCAATCGTTTCGAGTAATCCGCGTGCAGCTAGGATTGAACAAACGACATTTTTTGTATTCCACATATCGGCGCAGCCGTTCGCAAGCGCTAACACACGGTACAATATTGATTGTTGAAGAAGCGCAAATTTCCATGCTGGTTTTGATTTAACAAGAGGACCACTCACAACGATCTCACTCTTTCGTCGGCTCTGCAGTCGCTCCAAAGTTGCGTTGTCTTTCTCAATGTCTCCCCAATTAATTTGGGAAAGATCAAGAGCTGTTTGCACAAATCCGGCCGTCATTTCAGATGTCCTCTTGGTCGCGTGGTCGGCACAACGTTGTACCGCGGCTCTAGGTTGCTTGCGGGGACGTCAACCGATAGAGCGCGACCAGTTCGCGCCATGTGTAGGCTTGGGTGAAATGGCCGCACATAGGGTTCCGAAATGCTCTTGGTCGACTATCGGACGAGAAAGATTGCTGGAGATAGCTGCTACATTTTGCCCTATCTGGAAGCGAACAACAGGAGAACTTTTCTTGCTTCCCATGTGCTTCCCACTCAAGCTCCCGGGAAGCAATTCTACCAAAAATGCGAGATAACCAATTGAAACCCTTAGAATTACGCCTGCTGTATTTCGAGGACCTCGCGGTCGGCATGACCGAGACGCTCCATAAGACGATCGACGCCTCCGATGTCGTAGGCTTTGCCGAGGTCACCGGCGACCGCAATCCAATTCATCTGTCGGAGCATTTTGCCGCCAGGACACCGTTCGGCACTCGCATTGCGCACGGGCTTTACACCGCCAGCCTGATCTCGGCGGTGCTTGGCACCAGGCTTCCGGGTCCTGGCGCTATCTACATTTCGCAAACCTTGAATTTCCGCGCACCGGTCAAGATCGGTGACACGGTCGATGTCAACGTTGTCGTTGCCGAACTAATGCCCGAAAAAACCCGCGCCCGGCTGACATGCACCTGTTCGGTCGGCGGAGACGTTGTTCTTGACGGCGAAGCCTGGGTGAAAGTGCCATCAAAAGAGGCGGGCGGACGTCCGCTGCCGCGAATTTAATTCAATAATCTGCTGATTTTGTCTGGCTATCCGCAAGGAACTTGAAAAGAATTTTTGCGTTAGATCAAGGCAGGCACGGAAATTGCGAGCGAGGGTCGCAGCAACAGTGGAGGCTTTGCCATGCCTATACAGCTGCGGCCAAAGGCTCGTGTCCAAGCAGTGCGCGCGCGCAAGGGCGATACGATCGCCACGATCGACTGGCTCGGGCTCTGGGGCTTGTCACTTGGTTTCTGCGCCATTGTTCTTGCGGGCATTGCCGACTTCGTGGGTCACGACAATATCGGCGCTGCATTTATTCTGATCGGGACCGCCGGCATTATCGCGTTGATTTTGCGCGCGGGCACGGAGCCCGCCGATCACGATTGAGCGGACAATTGAATGAGTGAGCGCGCCATTGCCCGGCGTGCACATTTCTGTTCGAAATAAACCTCGCCTACAGTCCGGGCTTCAGACCGAAAACGCAGCGTCGCGTTCCGTCGGGCCGCCGGCATATTGTCAGCTGGCCGTCGGGTGGTGCCACCGGCATCGCCTCATCGAACGGCACCAGCTCGCCTTCGATCATCCAACCCGTGGCTGTCGAGGACGTGCGCGTGTAGCTCTTGCAGTCGTAGTCGCCGCAACACCATTCGCCTGCGGTATTCTTGAACCCACCGCGGTTGATCCAACTATCGTGTGCGAATGCGACAGTGGTGCTGACGATAAACGCGGGCGCAAAGACAAGCAGCGAGCGAAACAGTGTTCGCGACATCGGTGGCCTCCATTAAAACCTCCCGGCGCAGCGTTGCTGTGGCGTCTTGAACTGCTCCTCGTCCGTCTCCCGTAATTGGCGGCCCGCCGGATATTGGTCCGTTGCGGCGCCTTTATCCGCACGCACGCTTTTGATCGATTGTGACGAATCAAAGCGACTGCAAAATGCTAGCACGAACGCTGCGGTTGTGTAGGCAGATTGTGCGATGCGGTATACCCGTTATGCGGCGGATGGAATTGGTAAAACTACGCATGCAATGAAGGTGTCGATGGCGGTTTCAAAGGCGGTTTCCTGGCAAGTTTGGCGTGACCGGCGTGGGCGGCTGTCGCCCTTGCGCATTGCGACGCTTGCAATCTTGCTGCTGCCGCTCGCCAAGGCGTTGTTCGAAGCGGATGCAATCGCGCATGGCGCACGGCCGCTTAACGATCTGATCCATCGCGCCGGATTCTGGGCGCTGGTCTTTCTTGGCCTGACGCTGGCGGTGACGCCGTTCCGGCGGATTTTTCGCTACGGCAATCTGGTCGATATCCGGCGCATGCTGGGAGTAGGGACCTTTTGCTATATCGCCACGCACCTCACGCTGTTTTTCGCTGACCAGAGCTACGATGTCGGCAAGGCCGTGCACGAAATTACCCACCGCGTGTATCTGATCATCGGCGCAACAGCGTGGGTCGGCCTTGCTGCGCTGGCGACGACGTCGACTGACGGCATGGTGCGCCGCCTCGGCGCGTTGCGCTGGCGGCGGCTGCACCAGATTATATACGGGATCGCGCTGCTCGCGCTCATTCACTATTTCCAACAGACCAAGGCCGACGTGACAGTGCCCACTTTCGCCGCCGGTCTATTTTTCTGGCTGATCGCATATCGCCTGCTGGCGTGGTGGCAGGACACAAACGAATTGTCGACGCAAAGCCTGCTGATACTCGCGCTTGTCACGTCGATCGTCACGTTCTTGGGCGAAGCCGTCGGCATTGCGATTGCTTTTCATGTTTCGCCGATGCTGGTGCTTGGCATGATCTTTGACTTTGACGTCGGCATCCGGCCCGGCTGGCAGGTGCTTGCCGCCGGCCTTGTGGTCGTCGTTATCGACGCGGTGATGGGACGCTGGAAGGCGCGCCCCGTGCAGACGCGCGCCGTTGCAGCGGAATAAGAACGTCAAATCTTGCGACTGTCATAGGCCCAGTGCAGCAGCGCTTGCCGCTGCCGTCGGCGGCATAGGAGGTCGCCGGGCTCGCAGTGTTTCTGCACCTGGCGCAGGTGACGGCGGATCGCTTTCCAGCGCTTGATTTGCCGGCGGTCTTCGTCCGGCATGCGGCGGCCCATGTAGTAGCGGCAGTACCATTGAAACCAGCCGCGCGGATCGTCGGGGTGAATCCAGCCTTTGCGCTTCCATTCCGATAGCGGCTGGCTGGCGTCGACGCCAAAGAAATTGCAGTCGATATCGTAGCCGCGCGGCGACAGCTTTGCTTTTGCGAACCAGGATTTGGGAAATTCGCGCCGGCAGTCGGTCATGTACTTGCCGCCGAACACGCCAAGCCTGAGCATTTGCGGGGGTGTCAGCTGCGGCTTGAACTCCGCATCAAAGCTTCGGCCGGGCGGCGCGCTCAGCACATAGCGATAGCCCTTCTGCATTTTGTCGTTGACCGTCACCGATCGTCTGCGCATCGGGCGTACTGCGCCGCCTATGTCCGCAAGTCGGCATATTCGGGATGACGATCGAGATAGGCTTTTACGAAGGGGCACACGGCATGGACCTTGAGACCTTGCGTGCGGGCAATATCGAGCACGCCGCGCACCAGTGTGGAGCCGATGCCGCGGCCCTCGAGTTCTTTCGGTACTTCGGTATGCAGGATCGTCAGCAGCCCATCGGAACGCTTGTAGTTCGAGAACGCGACATGTCCGTCGGTGTCGAGCTCGAAGCGATGGCGCTCGGTGTTGTCGCGAACGTTATTGGACATTCTGATTTCCTTCTTATTATTTGCCACGAGGTGCGCCTACGCGGCGATCCTTGCGCAATCCTGTCATTGCCGGACCTGATCCGGCAATCCATGATGCGGTTCCGCAATGTTTGCCATATGTAGGTCATATAGGTTTGGCAACTCATCATGGATGCCCGGGTCAAGCCCGGGCATGACAGGTCGGAGAATTATTGCATGGCCAAAATCACGCTCTATCACGCCTCGCCGTCGCGTTCCTCCATCGTGCTGTGGATGCTGGAAGAAATAGGCCAGCCCTATGACATCAAGCTGGTGACCCTGAGCAAGGGCGAAAACCTGAAGCCCGACTATCTTGCCATCAATCCGATGGGCAAGGTTCCCGCGCTTAAACACGGCGATACGGTGATCACCGAGGTGGCGGCGATTTGCACCTATCTTGCCGACGAATTTCCCGACAAGAAGCTCAATGTGCCCGTGGGCACGCCGCGCCGCGGCGAATATCTCAAGTGGGTGTTCTTCGGGCCGAGCGTGATTGAGCCGGCGATGACCGACCGTGCTTTTCCCCGCAAGGAGGATCCGCGCGCGGCCGCGCTCGGCTGGCGCGATTTCGACACCGTGCTCGACATCGTCAGCAAGGCCGTCGCCAAGGGACCTTATCTGATGGGCGAGCAGTTTACTGCCGCGGATGTCGTTATCGGTTCGGGTTTGCGATACGGCATGATGTTCAAACTGATCCCAGAGCGGAAGGAATTCCAGGACTATATCGGCCGCTTCGCGGCGCGGCCGGCGGCGCAGCGCGCGGCAGAGAAGGACAAGGAGCTCTCCGCGCAGGCGGCGTAGTCTGAGTTTTCCTCACGCGTTTTTTCTCCAGCGTCATCGCCCGGCTCGACCGGGCGATCCAGTAATCACCGACAGGGCAGTCGGTACTGGATCCCCGCCTTCGCGGGGATGACCGGATGAGACGGCGCGATGCGGTGCCCCCGCGCATTCGCGGGACGACGGCTGAAATTACTGCGAGTTCACGACGCCTTGCGCAATCGTCTCGCCGCCGCCACGCAAATCGCCGAGGATGGCGAGCGCCCGCGCCATGGAAAAATCCCGCGTCTGCTTGCTGTAAGCGGCGCCGGCATCCGGCATCATGTAGGCGTGCTTGACGCCGGGAAAAATGTGCAGCTCCACGTTGCTCATGCGCGGCGGCACCGCACGAAACGCATCGAGCACGTCCGGCGGCGCCTGGTTGTCCTCGTCGCCCCAGATGATGCAGATCGGCGCCGTGAGGCCGTCGAGCTCGCCGATATAATCCTGCATGCGTGTGCCGTGGCATGAAATGCCGGCGGCATAACCGAGCCGCTTCGGTCCGATGATGGCGTAGGGGCCGCCGTAACAGAATCCCATGACGGCGGCGCGCCCGTTGAACTCCGGCAGCTTGCGCAGCATGTCGAGCGTGTCGGCGATGTCGGCTTCGCCGGTCTTGATTTTTTCCGGCCGTGGCTGCGAGCGTTTGCCGGTGAGTTCGCCATCGGCGCGGGTGAGCGGCCCGGGGACCGTGCGCCAGAACAGATCGGGCGCGGCCGCAATAAAACCGTGCGCGGCAAATTCGTCGGCGAGATCGCGCAGGTCCTTGTCGACGCCATGGACGGCACTCGCGAGCACCACCGCCGGCACCGGACCCGGAGCCTGTGGCATCGCGAGATAGCAATCGAAATCGCTACCCGCGCGCCCGTGGATCTGTATGGTCTTACCCGCCATGGTCGTTTGCTCCGTGTGCCTGCGTGTTGGCGCGAGTTTACGCTGCTGGCCGCATTGAAGGCGAGGGGTAGGGCTGTTGTGCGCGGTCCCGCTGCCTGACCGGTGCTGGGTTCCGCCCCGCCAGTCATCCACAGAAGAAAGCGCCGCGACGCATTTGTGAGTGGATAACCGCTTTGCGCGCGGGGGTCGGGGATTATGATTGAGCCATGGTCAAGACGCCCCTCAATGTCGATCTGGCCCGGCTCAGGCAATTTCTGAAGTCGCTGGAAACCGACGCGCAGATCGCGGTCGGCGACGTCGATTTGAACGGCGCAGGAAATCGAAATTCTGAAGCGCGAGATCGCCGATATTGAAGGCGTGCTCAATGGCAGCCCCGATCACGGGACGCGCGCTGTCCTGTTCCAGATCGATATCGACTATGGCGTGGACCACCACCAGAACAGTGGGCACGATCACGCCAGCGATGCGGCGGTGGCGAAAGCCGCCTGACGCCACTATTCAAATCGCAGACTGATCTCTTCGAGCGGGATACCGGAAACCTTTGTCGTCCAGGTTTCGCCCGCATGAACCGGCATGGCAAGCGTGAGCGTGCCCGTTGAAATGATTTCGCCGGGGCCGACCGGCGGATTGTGCAGATCGTCTGCAAGCAAATTGACGAGATGATGCAGCGCCAGCAGGGGGCTGTCGAGCACGAGTGCACCGCCGCCGTGCTGAGCCGGTTGTCCCATGCAAGAGAGTTCGGCCTTGAATGTTGCGAGCTCGTCCAGCCATTTTGCCTTGCGTGGCGCAATCGCATGGCGCGCCCCGACGAGCAACGCGCCATGCACACCGTTGGCCGCAACGGTGTCTGCGGCCTGGAATTTCCAGCCCGGAAAAATCGACTGCACGATCTCGTAGCCGAGCGATACCCACTCGATGCAGTCGAGCAGGGTGTCTTCGTCCATATCCGGCAATGGCGCCGCTTTCATGCCAAATATGATTTCCGGCTCGATGCGAGGCTCGGCAAAATCCGCAACCCGCTGTATGGGCACGCGCGCGAGCTCATGGGTCGTGTGGTCCGTGACGTAGCCCCAGACCGGAGCGGTGACGCCGTAGACTTTCCACATTTCGCGGTTGGTGAAACCGATCTTGCGGCCGATGATTATCTCGCCGCGCGCCTCGAAGGCGCCTCGGAGCTGGGGCGTGACGCGATAGGCGTCGGCAAGCGTCAGGCCGCCCGGCCGCGACGTAAACGGGGCGATCTGACGGTGGCTGGACAGCGATGCAATAACGTCGCGCGCGACAGGCGAGATCTTGCATGCGTCGGCCGGAGTATCCATGCAGTCGCTTATCACGGATGATACTGGCCCTTGGCAAGCGCGGGTTTAGCCCGCTACGGTTGAATGCAATCACGCAAAGGTAATCACACGGGCAACCGCTTTGGCCGACACCACGCTGACCGCGCCGCCTGTTCGCGCCGCCAATCCATTGCGGCTCTGGTATCTCGTCGCGGCGGCGGCCGCCTTTGCGACGATGACGGCGGCGATCCTGAGCCCCAGCCTGTGGTTTCTGGATTTCGTGCATGTGATGACCGGCGCGCTGTGGACCGGCATTGACCTGTTCATGGGCTTCATCGTCGGTCCCGTGTTGCGCAAGGTGTCGTTCGAAACGCGGCGCGCGATCATCGCCGGACTTATTCCGCGCACGCTGATTTTGATGCCGACGCTGTCGACCATCACATCCACCTCCGGCTGGTTCCTGGCGGTGCGCATGGGATTTCTCGATGTGTCTTATCCGGAATTCTGGTGGGTGATCGCAGCACTTGCGATCGTCACCGTGCTCACAGTGCAGGGGCTCGGCTATCTGCTGCCGACCAATCTGCGGCTTTATTTCGAGGTGCAGAAGCCGCAGCCGGATGCAGAAAAAATCGCGCGCTGGATGAAAACCTATGTGCGCGTCGTGGCGGTGCAGGGTACAATGCAGGTCGCGATTATCGTCGTGATGGCGCGCTTTGCGACAGGATTATAGTAAAGGGGAAAACTCGACAATGAAAAACATCGTACTTATTCTCGGTCTGGTGCTGATTGTGATTGCCGGAATTTATTTCATGATGCCGGCGGACGCATTGCCGGGATTTTTTCCGGGGCACGAAGCAGGTCTCGCGCGCATCCGCGTCAAGCACGGTTTGCTGTCGGGCGGCCTCGGCGTTGTGCTGATCGTGGTCGCGTGGGTCATGGGGCGGAAATAAACCGCCAGGCGCGATGCTGGATCTCGTCCGCACGTCGAAAAATCCCAGCGGCGAATGGTCGGCGGACGACTACGATGTATTCGATGGCAAGGCGCAGGTCGGCCGCATCACGCTGACCACGCAGGCGCCGCCCGGCACGCCGTGGTTCTGGGTCATTACCGCGCGCGATCCCGACAGCACGCAAAACCGCGGCTATGCCGTGAGCCGCGAGCAGGCGCTGAAGGAATTCAACGCGCGCTGGCGCAATCCGTCGCGGTTTTAGTAAACCGGCCGCAAATTATTTCGCCGCGACGCACTTTTCGATAAAGCGCAGCCGCTTCACGAAATGAAGTTTTCTGGTCGTCGGCCTGCTTTTTGCACTCGGCGCGTTTGGCGGCCTTCGCTGCAGCGGCGGCCTCCTTTTGCGCGGCCTCGCGGTTCGTCATGCATTCCAGAAACGCATTGGCTTGATGCTCGTTGACCTGCTTCGAGCACTCCCCGCGGTCCTGCTGGCGTAACGCGCGCTTGGTCATGGGGGCGGATGGGGCGGTTTGTGCCAGGCGGCATCGGCGGCGAAGACCAGCAGGGCAGCGGAAATTGCAGCGATTGAAACCGAATAGCTCATAGATCCCCCAGAATAGAAACGCTCTTCAGACTGATTTTTGCTTCCCGTTAGGTGCCAAACTAACAGACGGTGTAGGTGCTGTCTTTCGATGCAGGCTGGTATGTGACTGTCACCTCTAACTACTCCGCCGCTTCGATCCGCTTCTTCCGCCGCGTCGGGCGACCCAGCACCGGCGCCAGAAATTGCCCGGTGTAGCTGCGCTTCACCTTCACAATATCTTCGGGCGTGCCTGACGCGACGATTTCGCCGCCACCGTCGCCGCCTTCGGGGCCCAAGTCGATCACCCAGTCGGCGGTCTTGATCACTTCCAGATTGTGCTCGATCACCACCACGGTATTGCCGGTGTCGGTGAGTTCGTGCAGCACATCGAGCAGTTTCGCCACGTCGTGGAAATGCAGGCCGGTGGTGGGTTCATCGAGAATATAAAGCGTTCGCCCGGTGGCGCGCTTTGACAGTTCCTTGGCGAGCTTGACGCGCTGCGCCTCGCCGCCGGAGAGTGTCGTTGCCTGCTGGCCGACATGGATGTAGTCGAGACCGACGCGATGCAGCAGCGCCAGCACGTCGCGCACGCGCGGCACCGCCTTGAAGAATTCCAGCGCCTCTTCCACTGTCATGTCGAGCACGTCGGCGATCGACTTGCCCTTGAACAGCACCTCCAGCGTCTCGCGGTTGTAGCGCTTGCCTTTGCAGACATCGCAGGTGACGTAGACATCGGGCAGAAAGTGCATCTCGATCTTGATGACGCCGTCGCCCTGGCAGGCCTCGCAGCGGCCGCCTTTGACGTTGAACGAGAAGCGGCCGGGTTCGTAGCCGCGCGCTTTGCTCTCGGGCAGCGCCGCGAACCATTCGCGGATCGGCGTGAACGCGCCGGTATAGGTCGCCGGGTTGGAGCGCGGCGTGCGCCCGATCGGCGATTGATCGATGTCGATGATCTTGTCGATGTGCTCCAGGCCCTCGATGCGATCATGCGGGGCAGGGGCGAGCGAAGCGCCATTGAGCTTGCGCGCTACCGCGGCATAGAGCGTGTCGACCAGCAGCGTCGACTTGCCGCCGCCGGATACGCCGGTGACGCAAGTAAACAGGCCGAGCGGGATTTCCGTGGTGATGTTCTTGAGATTGTTGCCGCGGGCGTTAACGACCTTGAGCGCGCGCCGCGAGCGCGGGCGGCGCTCGGGGATCGCCACCGACAGCTCGCCGGAGAGATATTTGCCGGTCCATGATTTCGGTGCGGCGATGAGGTCCTCGACCTGGCCTTCGGCCACGATCTCGCCGCCATGAATGCCGGCGCCGGGGCCGATATCGAGCACATGGTCGGCCGTGCGGATGGCGTCTTCGTCGTGCTCGACCACGATCACGGTGTTGCCAAGATCGCGCAGCCGTTTGAGGGTTTCGAGCAGGCGCGCATTGTCGCGTTGATGCAGGCCGATCGAGGGCTCGTCCAAAACATAGAGCACGCCGGTGAGGCCGGATCCGATCTGCGAGGCGAGACGAATGCGCTGGCTTTCGCCGCCGGAGAGCGTGCCGGAAGCACGCGAGAGCGTGAGATAATCGAGGCCGACGTCAACCAGGAATTTCAGCCGCTCGCGGATCTCCTTGAGCACGCGGGTGCCGATTTCGTTCTGCTGCGCGTTGAGCTGCTTGGGAATCTCGGTGAACCATTCGCCGGCGCGCCGGACCGAGAGTTCCGCCACCTGCGAGATATTCTGCCCGCCGATCTTGACGCAAAGCGCTTCCGGCTTGAGCCGCGCGCCGTGGCAGGCCTTGCAGGGCACGTCGGTGAAATATTTCTGCAGATCCTCGCGCGCCCACTCGCTCTCGGTTTCCTTGAAGCGGCGCTCAAGATTTGTAATGACGCCCTCGAACGGCTTCTTGGTGGTGTAGCCGCGCAGGCCGTCGTCATAGACGAATTTGATTTCGTCCTCACCGGACCCATAGAGGATCGCATCCTGCGTTTTCTTCGGCAGGTCCTTCCATTTGGTATCAAGCGTAAAACGGAAGTGCTTGGCGAGCGCGTCGAGCGTCTGCGTGTAATACGGTGAACTCGATTTTGCCCAGGGTGCGATGGCGCCTTTGCGCAAGGTCGCGTCGCGGTCGGGGATCACGAGATCGGCGTCGATATGTTGCTCGACGCCGAGGCCGCCGCATTCCGGGCAGGCGCCGAACGGATTGTTGAACGAGAACAGCCGCGGCTCGATTTCCGGAATGGTGAAGCCGGAGACCGGGCAAGCGAATTTCTCGGAGAAAATTAATCGCTCGGCATTGGCGTTGCGGCCACGATTGGCGGTCGCGCCGGAGGCTTTCGTGTCGGCGAGTTCGACCACGGCGAGGCCGTCGGCCAGCTTCAGGCATTGCTCAAGCGAGTCCGCAAGGCGGGTACCGATGTCGCCGCGAACGACCAGGCGGTCGACCACCACGTCGATGTCGTGAGTGAATTTCTTGTCGAGCGGTTTCACGTCGCCGATTTCGTGGAAGGCGCCGTCGATCTTCACGCGCTGGTAGCCCTTGCGCAGGAAGTCGGCGAGTTCCTTCTTGTATTCGCCCTTGCGGCCGCGGACGACCGGCGCCAGCACGTAGATGCGGGTGCCTTCCGGCAGCGCCAGCACGCGGTCGACCATCTGCGAGACGGTCTGGCTTTCGATCGGCAAGCCTGTGGCCGGCGAATAGGGCACGCCGACGCGGGCCCACAGCAGGCGCATGTAATCATAGATCTCGGTGACAGTGCCGACAGTCGAACGCGGGTTCTTCGAGGTGGTTTTCTGTTCGATGGAAATCGCCGGTGACAATCCGTCGATCTGGTCGACGTCCGGCTTCTGCATCATCTCGAGGAATTGCCGCGCATAGGCCGAGAGTGACTCCACATAGCGGCGCTGGCCTTCCGCATAGATCGTGTCGAAGGCGAGCGAGGATTTGCCCGAGCCAGACAGGCCGGTGAACACGACCAGCTGGTCGCGCGGAATGGCGACGTCGACGTTCTTGAGATTATGCTCGCGCGCACCGCGGATGGTGATCTGGCGCGCGTCGCGGGCAGCCTTGGTGGAGCGTTCGGCCATAGTCCCTGTCAGGCAAAGCTGTCCCCGCGGACCCACGAAATGCGGGGCCGTTCGGGCCTGCTACGGCGGACGTAGTAAGAAAGGGCGGATTTTGCCAGCGGGTCCCCCGGATAGCGGTTGAAAACCTCGGAGAAAGTGATTAGAACATAACAGGAACACTATTTTGAGAGATGATTCAAGGCTGGAGTGATCGGCGCGGCAGAACCCCTGTGGATTAGGGGCAAACGCGCTTGCCGCACCCCGGGCGAAGTCTAGGGTGAGTTCGGGTTTTCAACGGGGCGCGCGCGGCACGCGGCCCTCAAACGGCGGGCGTCAGCAGCTTCAGGCGAAGCGGCACACGCAAATCGCCACGCGGAGAGCATCATGGCGGGTAGCGTCAACAAGGTCATTCTCGTCGGCAATCTCGGAGCCGACCCGGAGGTTCGCCGCACGCAGGACGGCCGGCCGATCGTCAATTTGCGGGTGGCGACTTCGGAATCCTGGCGCGACAAGAACACCGGCGAGCGGCGCGAAAAAACCGAATGGCATCGCGTCGTCATTTTCAGCGAAGGCCTCGCAAAGATCGCCGAGCAGTACCTGAAAAAAGGCTCGAAGGTTTATCTGGAAGGCGCTCTCCAGACGCGTAAATGGCAGGACAAAGACGGGCAGGACCGCTATTCGACCGAGGTGGTGCTGCAAGGCTTCAATTCAGCGCTGACCATGCTCGATCGGGCTGGCGGCGGCGGTGGCAGTAGCGCAGGGGCGGATGAGGGCGACTTCGGCTCGGCCGGTCCGACAGCGTCGCGTGAACGCAAACCGGCGATGGCCGGCGCGGGTGGCAAGCGCGACGACATGGACGACGAAATTCCGTTCTAGGGGAAATTCATTTCAATTTTTCGACAGATGACATCGGCTGCGTAGATGGCCGAGCCGTACGATGTCATTGTGATTGGCGCTGGTCTTGGCGGGCTGACGGCAGCGGCGCTGCTCGCCCGCGCCGGCCGCAAGACGCTCGTCATCGAACGCAATGATTTAGTTGGCGGCGCGGCATCAACCTACAAAGTCGACGATCTGGTCGTCGAAGCATCACTGCACGAAACCGCTGACCCCGGTGATCCGATTGATCCCAAGCATTCTATCCTTGCTCGCATTGGGGTTCTCGACGCTGTCGAATGGGTGCCGACCGGCCCGATTTACGAGGTTCGGGGAGGACCCGTCGGACAACCTTTCATTCTGACGGACAATTTTGCGGCGGCTCAAGCCGCCTTTGCGGATCGATTCCCTTCCGCCACGTCAGGTGTCGCTGCGTTGCTGGGCGATATGGAACGCATCGCGGTTGGCCTTGGGACACTGAGCCGGGGTCGGGCCGCTTTCCGCAACCTGCGAGAAGGTTTTGGAGCGCTCATCAAACTCGCTCCGATGGTTCGCGATTGGCGGTGTTCCGTCACTCAAGTTTTTGATCGTGCGTTCGGCGGCAACGAGGCGGTCAAATGTGCGCTGGCCGCGAACCTTCCATATTGGCACGATGATCCCGACACATTGTGGTGGATTCTGTTCGCGGCTGCGCAAGGCGGATATCTGGCGTCCGGAGGGCGTTATGTGCGCGGCGGCTCGGTGCGCCTCAGCAATGCACTCGCCGATGCAACGATGCAGGCAGGCGGCGAGATTGTGTTGAGCCGCCACGTGACCGACATTCGCCTCGACGCCGACGGGTGCCCGTGCGGGGTCGTACATGTGGGCCGCAACGGCGGCGCGCCGGTGGAGGCTCGGTCACCGATCGTTGTCGCAAATGCGGCCCCCGCCGTAGTTGCGGGTATGTTACCGGCATCGGCGCGCGAGCGTTTCTGGTCGGCGTATGCCGGCCGTCGCCTCTCAATCTCGCTGTTCTCGGCGACGTTCGGTTTGTCGGTGCGTCCGGCGGCGCTTGGATTGCGCACCTATTCGACAATCCTGCTGCCGCCTTGGATGAAAACACTTTCCGACCATCGCCGCAGCGCTGATCTGCTCAGCGCCGCACCGGGGTACGAGCTGCCGCTGATGACGGTCGTCGACTATTCTGCCATCGACTCCGGGCTGGGAGGTCCACCTTATCCAGTGTCCGTGGTCGGCGTCGACAGGCCCGTGAATTGGTCGGGGCTCGACAAGGCCGCCTATGACACCAAACGGGACCAGTGGCGGCACGCCGTCATGGCCGCGTTGGATCGCGAATTTCCGGGCTTCGCCTCGCACGTCGGCACTTCAGTTTTCAACACCGCGCTCTCGATGCAAAATCATCTCAATGCGCCTGGAGGGGCCATCTACGGTTTTGCCCCTCTGCCGCCGTCCGCCCCGATCTGGCGTGGGCTTGACCGTTCGGCGAAGACACCCATTCGCGGGCTCTATCTGGCCTCGTCATACGCGGGCAGCGGAGGTTTCACCGGCGCGATCCTCGCGGGCGGCAATGCGGCTGATTTGATCATTTAACCCATCAAGTTGACGAAGCGGCTGAAAGTATTGATAGCGAAACGTGGTTGCTGCGTTTGGCCGCGGTCAATTGACGGATCAAACGCGACGACATGGACGATGAAATTCGTTCTGACGCGCTGCGCCCCTGCGAGCGCTCGTCCACGCGAACGCGGCGACCCAGAGCGCGAGTTACCGACTTTTTAACGTCACACTGGATTCCCGCATGGTGTGCGAAGCACGCCGCCCTTCGGCCGGCTATGCGCGGGAATGGGCGGAATAAAATTGGAAGTAGCCGTTTCACCCCGTCAATGCGGCGCGGGCACCATCGATCACGTACTGGACTGCGAGGGCTGCAAGCAGCACGCCGAGCAAGCGCGATGCAACGACATTGGCCGTGACCCCAAGCCATCTGGCGATATGTGCGGCCAGCGTGAACACGACAAAGCAAAGCGTGAGCACCGCCGCGATGACCGCGAGCAGGACCATGAGCTGCATGGCACCGCCGCTGCCGCGGCCGGCGAGCAGGATTGTCGCGGTGATCGCGCCGGGGCCCGCCATCAGCGGGATGGCGAGCGGGAAAGCGGCGATGTTGCGCACGTGCTCTTCAATGGCTTCCTCGGCCTGGCGTGCCTGCCGTTCAATGCGCACGCCGAACACCATCTCGGACGCGATCGAGAACAGGAGAAGGCCGCCGGCGATGCGGAAGGCCGGCAAACCGATCGACAAAGTATGCAACAGCCAGCCGCCGATCAGCGCGCTGCCGGCGAGGATCACCGCTGCAATGATCGCGGCGCGCAGCGCGACGCTGCGCCGGGCGTGTTCGGGCAAGCCATGGGTGATCGCCAGATAGGAGGGAACGAGGCCGAGCGGGTCGACCACCACGACCAATGTGACGAGCGCGGAGATGAGGAATTCGAGCGGCATGCGTGGCGAGCAAAGTACCACGAACTCCGTTCGCCCCCGCGTAAGCGGGGGTCCAGTTTTTGAATAAGTCTGGGTCCCCGCTTTCGCGGGGACGAACGGTAGGAAGGCGACGCCGGTCGTGCCGTTTTCGACCTGTTTTGGCGTGCGAAAACCACACCCGTACAGGGCGAGCCGAGGCCATATAACATATTGAATTAAATGTAGAAAATAGCCTGTATAGGGTCTGATTTCGGGTGACAGACCGGGCCTGAATCAGCTACAAAAATCGCAACAAAAATTCCACGCAGGACGTCGCCTTGGCCGACACCGAACCTCCGAAATCGGGGGACGCAACTCCATCCGATGTGCGCCCGGTCTCCATCACCGAGGAGATGAAGCGCAGCTATCTCGATTACGCCATGAGCGTAATCGTGTCGCGTGCGTTGCCCGACGTGCGCGACGGCCTGAAGCCCGTGCATCGTCGCATTCTCCATTCGATGAACGAGCAGGGGCACACGCCCGACAAGAAATACGTCAAATCAGCGCGTGTTGTTGGCGACGTGATGGGCAAATATCACCCGCACGGCGATCAGGCGATCTACGATGCGCTGGTGCGCATGGCGCAGGATTTCTCCATGCGCCTGATGCTGATCGACGGGCAGGGCAATTTCGGTTCGGTTGACGGCGATCCGCCGGCGGCCATGCGCTACACCGAATGCCGCCTCGGCCGGCCGGCGATGGCGCTGCTCGACGATATCGACAAGGACACGGTCGACTTCCAGGAAAATTACGACGGCAACGAAAAAGAGCCGGTGGTGTTGCCGGCGCGCTTCCCGAATTTGCTGGTCAATGGCGCCGGCGGCATCGCCGTCGGCATGGCGACCAACATCCCGCCGCACAATCTCGGCGAAGTGATCGATGCCGCGACCGCGCTCATCGACAATCCCGCGCTCACCATCGATGATCTGATCAAGATCGTGCCCGGTCCCGATTTCCCGACCGGCGGCATCATCCTCGGCCGTGACGGCATCCGTTCGGCGTACAGCCAAGGGCGCGGTTCGATCGTCATGCGCGGCAAGGTCGAGATCGAGACCGTCCGCAAGGAACGCGAAGCCTTTATCATCACGGAAATTCCGTACCAGGTGAACAAGGCATCGATGGTCGAGCGCATTGCCGAACTGGTGCGCGACAAGAAAATCGACGGCGTGGCCGACCTGCGCGACGAGAGCGACCGGGACGGCTACCGCGTCGTGGTCGAGATCAAGCGCGACGCGGTGCCCGACGTCGTGCTCAATCAGCTTTACCGTTTCACGCCGCTGCAATCGTCGTTCGGCTGCAACATCGTCGCGCTCGACGGCGGCCGTCCGCTGGTGATGACGCTGAAGGATCTGTTGGTCGCCTTCATCGCATTCCGCGAAGAGGTCGTATCACGGCGCACCAAATTCCTGCTCGGCAAGGCGCGCGACCGCGCCCATATTTTGGTCGGCCTCGCCATTGCGGTCGCCAATATCGACGAAGTCATCAAGCTGATCCGCGCCGCCAAGGACCCGAACGAGGCGCGCGAAGCCTTGATGAAGCGCGAATGGCCGGCAACCACGGCGGCCACGCTGATCGAATTGATCGACGATCCGCGTCACAAGGTCAGTTCCAAAGGCACCGCACGGCTTTCGGTCGAGCAGGCGAAAGCCATCCTTGATCTGCGCCTGCAACGGCTGACCGCGCTCGGCCGCGACGAAATCAAGGAAGAACTGGACAAGCTCGCCGCCGAGATCGCCGACTATCTCGATATCCTGCGCTCGCGCGCGCGCATCCAGACGATCATCAAGAACGAACTCGCCGCGGTGAAGAAGGAATTCGCCACCCCGCGCCGTACCGTGATCGCGGAAGCGACCGGCCACGTTGAGGAAGAAGACCTGATTACGCGCGAGGAGATGGTGGTCACCGTCTCGCACCAGGGCTACATCAAGCGCGTGCCGCTCTCGACTTATCGCGCGCAACGCCGCGGCGGCAAAGGCCGCGGTGGCATGCAGGTGCGCGAAGAGGATTTCGTATCGCGGCTGTTCGTGGCGTCGACGCACGCGCCGGTGCTGTATTTCTCGTCGCGCGGCAAAGTCTACAAGGAAAAGGTCTGGCGGCTGCCGATCGCGGCGCCGCAGGCGCGCGGCAAGGCGCTCATCAATATTCTGCCGCTTCAGCAGACCGAAACCATCACCACCATCATGCCGCTGCCTGAAGACGAGGCGACGTGGGCTGCAATCTCGACGTGATGTTCGCGACCACCAGCGGCACCGTCCGCCGCAACAAGCTCTCGGACTTTGTCGACGTTCGTCCGTCCGGCATCATTGCCATGAAACTTGAGGATGGCGAGTTGATCGTCGATGTGCAGATCTGCACCGAGAAGGACGACGTGCTGCTCACCGCCAATGGCGGCCAGTGCATCCGCTTCGCGGTGCCGGAGGTGCGCGTGTTCCAGGGCCGCACGTCTCGCGGCGTGCGCGGGATCACGCTGGCCGACAAGGATCACGTCATCTCGCTGTCGATCCTGAGCCATGTCGAGGTGACGGCCGAGGAACGCGCCGCCTATCACAAGCGCGCCAGCGCGGTGCGACGCGGCGTGGGCGACGAGGAAGTACCGGCAGCGGCCGAAGCCGAGGAGGCAGTCGGCGCGATCGAACTGGGCGAGAAGCGCTATGTCGAACTCTCGGCGGCCGAGCAATTCGTACTGACGGTCTCCGAGCGCGGCTACGGCAAGCGCTCATCGTCGTATGAATACCGGACGACGGGCCGCGGCGGCAAAGGCATCGTCGCCATGTCACTCACGAAGAAGACCGGCAAGATCATTGGCTCATTCCCGGTCGAGGAAGCCGACCAGGTCATGCTGGTCACCGACCAGGGCAAGCTGATCCGCACGCCGGTATCGGGAATCCGCATTGCCGGCCGCTCGACGCAAGGCGTGATCGTGCTCAATACCGCCGAAGACGAGCGGGTGGTTTCGGTCGAGCGCTTGAGCGAGGAAGACGGCGAGTAGTGTGCATTCTCAATGCTTGGGTCGCCGAGGACGAGCAGATGCTGAGCGCATCTCATCCGCTGTCATTGCCGGGCTTGACCCGGCAATCCATGAGGCAGTTCCACCACATCAATCGTCCGTAAGGCGCTTCTTTGCTGCCGCTCATCATGGATGCCCGGGTCAAGCCCGGGCATGACCCCGAATTTGTGGAGCCGCCAAACGGTCAATCTCCCACAACAATGTTTCAATCGGGATAAATCGTAAACTAGCGAGCACCAGCGGCGGTGAGCATCGCGACCATCTCCGTATAGCCGCGTCTTTTCGCGAGCGTGAGCGGCGTATCGCCCGATCGGTCGGCGAGGAATGATGTTGGCGCCGGCATCGACCAGCGCCTTTAGCGTCGCGATATGGCGTTTACCGCCATCGCCGAGAACGATCGACTCGATGACCGCGGTCCATCCCAGATTGTTGACGTGATCTAGCGGCGCCTTGGCCGCAATCAATGTGCGCACGACTTCGTCGTGGCCGAGATGTGCGGCGGCAATCAGCGCGGTGCCATGATAGGGGCTGGTGATGTTGGTGGCCTTGCAGCCGCCCGCGAGCGCGATCTTGAGCATCGGCACGTCATCGGCGACGGCGGCGATCGTGACGATATCGTATTGTTGCGCTTCCAGCGCGTTGGCGTCGGCGCCGAGCCGCATCAGCGCGCGCGCCGCGTCGTTCTTGTGCATGAAGGCGGCGACATGCAGTGGCGTGCGGCCGTGTCCGTCGCGCGCATCGATCGGGGTGCGGGCGCGCACCAGCTTTTCGATCTCGGCGACATCACCTTTCGCCGCGGCCGCATGCAGGCCTTGATAGGCCTGAAGCTCGGCCGCGCTCGGCGCAATCTGCGCTGAAGCCGGCACTGTCAGCGCAAGCACCAGAAGTAACCATGTGACGTGCACGCATAACTTCACTTCGCTCATCCCCGCGCAAGCGGGAATCCAGCTGAGCATAGCGACCTTGGGTCCCCGCTTTCGCGGGGACGAGCGGGTGGGTGAGTGGGATGCAGTCAACAATACGCGCATTTCAATCGACATGCAGGTTCAGCGCCGCCACGATCGGCTTCCACTTTGTGACTTCGCGCTGGATATGGTCGGAAAGATCCTGCGGCGTGCCGCCGCGCGGCTGTGCACCGAGCTTGGCGAGCGCATTTTTCATTTGCTCGCCTTTCAAGGCGGTGTTGGTAGCGGCGTTGAGCTTGGCGATGATGGCGGGTGGCGTGTCGCGCGGCGCCATCAGTGCAGTCCAGGCGCCGCTGGTGACAGCGGGAAATCCGACCTCCGGCATTGCCGGCACGTCCGGCAATTCCGGCGCGCGTTTCGGCCCGACAATGGCAAGCGCACGCAATCTGCCATCCTGAATCAATTGCAATGAGGTGCTGACGGTGTCGAACGTCATCTGCACTTCACCGGCGACCACCGCGGTGAGGGCGGGCCCGCCGCCTTTGTAAGGAACGTGCAGATATGTTTGTGCCGCTGACCGATTTGAACAGTTCGGCATTGAGATGCGGCAGCGTGCCGACGCCGCCGGTCGAATAGTTGAGCTTGCCGGGATTGGCTTTGGCGTAGGCGACAAGTTCCGCGACCGATTTGAATGGCAACTGCGAATTGATCACGAGCACTTGCGGGGTTTCGGCAACGAGGGCCACGGGAGCGAAGCTCGCGGCGTCGTAGCCGGCACTCTTGACGATCATCGGGCTCATGATGAGACCGCTGGCGGCCGAAACCATGAGCGTGTAGCCGTCAGGATCAGCGGCAGCTGCCTGGCGCGAGCCGATCGTATTACCGGCGCCGGGCTTGTTCTCGATGAAGACGTTCTGCCCGAGCACCTGCGGTAGCGCGTTGGCGAGCACCCGCGCCATCACGTCGACCGGTCCGCCGGCGGGCGTTGGCACGATGATGCGGATCGGCCTGGCCGGATAATCCTGTGCGAAAGCGCACGCGACCCACATCAATGCGGCAGTGGCGAGAGCAACCCGGCGCATGGTGCATCCCCTCGGGCAATTGCGTCGAGGGGAGCCTAGCCGCGAAGGAGCCGGTGGGTAAGGGGCGCTATTGCGCGACGCGATCGGTGACGATCAGCCGGACGTGCGGATTGCCGAATTCGGTACCGACGCAGTTGAGGTAGGGCCAAGGCCGTTGTTTGCAGGCCGTGATGGCGTCGGCAGCCGGCTGCGGGAGCGGACTGGCGACGACGTCGGTGGCCGGCGCCGACAAAACGGTAATGGCGGCGGCGATAGTCGCGGCGAGCGTGATAGCGGCGAGAGACTTCAACATGACAGCCCCCTGTTTTGGCTTGTCCGCCGGAGCTTTTTTGCTCTCGGCGACGATCACCATAGGGGAGGCCCCTGTCGGCCGCTGTGACCGAAGTCACAGATAGGCGCATTTGGAGACCCCGCCCTCCAACTTGGGTCGCGGTGACCGGGGAAAAGGTTCAACGCCAAAAGGGCGCGGCCTTGCAGGGTATTGAGGGGCGGGTTAGACCCCAATTTATGCCGAGAATCGCACTTTATGCCGGGTCGTTCGATCCGGTAACCAACGGCCATCTCGACGTGGTGCGCCATGCCGTGCGGCTGGCCGACCGGCTGGTGCTCGCGGTCGGCGTCCATCCCGGCAAAGCGCCGTTGTTTGCCACCGAAGAGCGGGTCGCCATGCTGGAAGAGGTCTGCGGTCCGGTCGCGCGCGAAGCAAAATGCGAACTGTCCTGCGTTCCTTTCTCCGGGCTGGCGATCGAGGCCGCGCGCAAGGCCGGCGCCACGCTGCTGGTGCGGGGCCTGCGCGACACCACCGATTTCAATTACGAAATGCAGATGGCCGGGATGAACGAGGCCATGGCGCCGGGCATCCAGTCAGTGTTCCTGCCGGCTTCACCAGCGGCGCGCCCGATCACCGCCACATTGGTGCGTCAGATCGCCGGTATGGGAGGCGATGTATCCGCCTTCGTGCCGGCATCCGTCGCGGCGCGACTGAAGAAAAAATTCGCGCGCTGACGCGCCGCATCCTGAACCGAGGGAAGCAATGACCGACCGCCGTACGATCCTATCGCTCGCATTGGTCTTCACCATGGCCGCCGCCACGGCCGCGGCGCCGGCATTGGCACAATCGCCGCTCGAAAATCCGGCTGCGCTGCACGAACAGGCGCCGGCGACCTATAAAGCGCGCTTCGACACCAGCAAGGGCGTGTTCGTGATCGAGGTGACGCGCGCCTGGGCACCGAAGGGCGCCGACCGTTTCTACAATCTGGTGAAGAACGGCTTCTACGACAATGTGCGTTTCTTTCGCGTGGTGTCCGGCTTCATGGTGCAGTTCGGCATCAATGGCGATCCCGCGGTCATGGCGCGCTGGCGCGCTGCGCAGATTGCCGACGATCCGGTCACCCAGAGCAACAAGCGCGGCATGATCACGTTTGCAACCGCGGGCCCCGGCACGCGCACCAGCCAGGTGTTCATCAATTTTGCCGACAACAGCAATCTCGACAGCATGGGTTTCGCGCCGTTCGGTCGCGTCGTGTCCGGGATGAACGTCGTCGATGCGCTCAACGCCGAATATGGCGAAGGCGCGCCGCGCGGCCGCGGTCCGGATCAGAGTCGAATCCAGAATGAAGGCAATGCCTATCTGACGAAGGAATTTTCACGGCTCGATTTTGTCAAGAAAGCCACCATCGAGCGCTGAGGCGCACGAACGATTTGTGAAAAGGAGAGTACGATGGCCAAGCCAGAAGATACGCTGACGTTGGAGACCACCAAGGGTAACGTGACAATCGAAATGCGGCCCGACCTTGCGCCCGGCCATGTCGCGCGCATCAAGGAGCTGGTGAAAGACGGTTTCTACGACGGCATCGTGTTTCACCGCGTCATTGACGGCTTCATGGCGCAGACAGGATGCCCGCAGGGCACCGGCACCGGCGGTTCGGGCAAAAAGCTCAAGGCCGAGTTCAACAAGGAACCGCATGTGCGCGGCACCGTGTCGATGGCCCGCGCCGGCAACCCGGATTCCGGCGATAGCCAGTTCTTCATCTGCTTCGACGACGCCCGCTTCCTCGACAACCAGTACACGGTCTGGGGCAAGGTGACCGAAGGCATGGAGAACGTCGACAAGATCAAGCGGGGCGAGCCCGTCAAGGATCCCGACAAGATCGTCAAGGCGACGATGGGGGCGTAAGGCCTCTCCCCGCCAGCCGGGAGAAGGTGGCGAGCGAAGCGAGCCGGATGAGGGGGCCATCTCAGCAGCGCCAGCGTTGTCAGACCCTGCCCCTCACCCCGACCCTCGCCCCGCAAGCGGGGATGACGGAGAAGAGCATGCGCACCGACCTTTTCGACTTCGAGTTGCCCGCGGACCGCATCGCGCTGCGGCCGACAAGCCCGCGCGACGCGGCGCGGCTCCTCGTCGTGAAGCCGGGCGTTCAGGGGCCGGGTGCCACCACCCCGCCTCCGCTCACCCCCGCGAAAGCGGGGGCCCAGAGCAGCGAAGGTGGCGATAGTGGCCCCCGGGTCCCCGCTTTCGCGGGGACGAACGGAGATGTTTTCGAAGATCGCAACGTCAGCGACCTCCCGGACCTGCTGCGGCCTGGCGACTGCCTGGTGGTCAACGACAGCAAGGTCATTGCGGCACGCCTCCATGGCCGGCGGATCGGTAGGGGCAGTGCCGAGCCGGCGATCGAGGCGACGCTCCATAAGCGGGTCGATGGCTCGCATTGGCGGGCCTTTGTGAAGCCGGCGAAAAAGCTCGACGTGGGGGACACGGTGCGGTTCGGTACCGAGGGGCGCGTGTGTTTCCTGGGTGAACTCGATGCTCAAGTTTCACATAAAGATGAGGGAGGGGATGTAACCCTCTCATTTTCCTTTCATGGCCCGGTGCTTGATCAGGCGATCGCCGAGCGCGGCGAAATGCCATTACCGCCCTATATCGCGTCCCGCAGGGAGCCCGATGAGCAGGACCGGGCCGATTATCAGACGATTTTCGCCCATGATGAGGGCTCGGTCGCAGCCCCGACCGCCGGCCTGCATTTCACGGACAGGCTGCTGGCGGCGCTCGAGGAGCGTGGCGTTACCCTTCACAAGGTCACGCTGCACGTCGGCGCCGGCACATTCCTGCCGGTAAAGGCGGACGACACTGACGGGCACAGAATGCATACCGAATTCGGCACGGTTCCGGCCGAAGTGGCCGCAGCCCTTAATGCTGCGCGATCCAAAGGCGGACGCATCGTGGCCGTGGGCTCGACCGCGCTGCGGATCCTGGAAAGCGCTTCGGGCGAGGACGGCCGATTGCGCGCATTTTCGGCGGAAACCGCGATCTTCATCACGCCCGGCTATAAATTCCGCGCGGTGGACCTGATGCTGACCAATTTCCATTTGCCGCGCTCGACGCTGTTCATGCTGGTGGCCGCTTTCAGCGGCCTCGACACCATGAAACGCGCCTACGCGCACGCGATTGCGGCCGGCTATCGTTTCTATTCCTACGGCGATGCGTGTTTGTTATTTCCGGCCGAGCCGCGGGCTCGCTAACCCTCTCCCCTTGTGGGAGAGGGTGGCGAGTGCGGAGCGATAGCGAGCACGAGGCGGGTGAGGGGTCAGCACCTCAAGAGAGTCCGACCCCTCACCCGGTCCTCGCTTCGCTCGGACCACCCTCTCCCACAAGGGGAGAGGGAAGAAAGAAGCGCCACTGCGAGCAATGAGCGAACCCTTCTCCTTCAGGCTGATCAAGACCGACGGCGCGGCGCGGCGCGGCGAATTCGTCACCGCCCACGGGCGCGTTCAGACGCCCGCCTTCATGCCAGTTGGTACGCAAGGCACGGTGAAAGGTCTGATGCCGGATGATGTGCGGGCAACCGGCGCCGAGATCGTCCTCGGTAATACCTATCATCTGATGCTGCGACCGGGCGCCGAACGGATCGCGGCGCTTGGGCGGCCTGCACACGTTCATGAACTGGCCGCTGCCGATCCTGACGGATTCGGGCGGCTTTCAGGTGATGTCACTCTCCGAGCTACGCAAACTGGACGAGCAGGGCGTGACGTTTCGGTCGCATCTCGATGGTGCGATGGTTGAGCTTTCTCCCGAACGGGCGATCGAAATCCAGGCCCTTCTCGGCGCCGATATTTCCATGCAGCTCGACGAATGTCTCAAGCTGCCGGCGAGGGCGGAGGAAATAACACGCGCGATGGAATTGTCACTGCGCTGGGCGGAACGCAGCAAACGCAGTTTCCAAAGCCGGGCACGCGAAGGTCAAGCGTTGTTCGCAATCGTGCAGGGGGGCGACGATCTCGCGTTGCGTGCAAGGAGCGCACGCGAGCTTACGGGCATGGATTTCCAGGGCTATGCCATCGGCGGGTTGGCGGTCGGTGAACCGCAGGACGTCATGCTCAAGGTTGTTACTGAAACGGCGCCACTTCTGCCGGCCGAGCGTCCGCGCTATCTGATGGGTGTCGGGACGCCGCATGACCTTATCGAAGCGGTCAAACGCGGCATCGACATGTTCGATTGCGTGTTACCCACCCGCAACGGCCGCCACGGCATGGCGTTCACACGTTTCGGCGCAATCAATCTCGCCAATGCGCGTCATGCCAACGATCCGCGTCCGCTCGACGAACAAAGCGCACACCCCGCAGCGCGAACTTATTCGCGCGCCTATCTGCATCACCTGACCAAGGCCAATGAGATCCTGGGCGCGGTGCTGCTCTCGACCATTAATCTCGCCTATTACCAGGAGCTCATGGGCGGCATGCGGGAGGCCATTGGCGCGGGACGCTTTGCGGACTTCCAAGCTGCGACCGAAGGGGGCTGGGAGCGAGGCGATCTGGCACCGCTCTAGGCAGGGGTTGTCCGCCGCCGACTGGTTGGCTAAACGCAACGCATGAACGTTCACACCGGATTTCTCAGCCACCGCCGCAAGCCGCACTTCAAATTGCCGCCGGGCAGCTGTGATGCGCATTGCCATGTTTTCGGGCCGGCAGCGAAGTTCCCCTATGCACCCAACAGGCGGTACACGCCCGACGACGCACCGAAAGAAATGCTGGCGGCGCTTGCACGCGCATCTCGGAATCGAGCGCGCTGTCATCGTTCAGGCCAGCTGCCATGGTACCGACAATGCCGCGATGCTCGACTGTATCGCTTCGGACCCGAAGCGGTATCGCGGCGTGGCCATCGTCGATGACAGTTTCACCGACAAGGATTTTGATGCGCTCGACCGGGGCGGAGTGCGCGGCGTGCGCTTCAATTTCGTCAAACATCTGGGCGGCGCCCCCGACTTGGCCGTGTTTGGCCGCGTCATTGACCGCATCAAAGGCCGCGGCTGGCACGCGTGCTGCACGTCGACGCGCCCAACATCATTCCGCTTTCGGGCTTGATGCGAAAATTGCCGCTGCCTTTCGTCGTCGATCACATGGGCCGCGTGCCGTCGGCTGCCGGTGTCGATCAGCCGCCTTTACGCGCCTTGATCGAGCTTTCGCGCCTGGAAAATTGCTGGATCAAGGTGTGCGGCTCCGAGCGTATCTCGATGCCGCCTTATGCAGCGGCCGTTCCGATCGCGCATGCCTTGGTCGAGGCGGCCCCAGATCGCGTGTTGTGGGGCACCGATTTTCCGCATCCGAATGCGACCCACGAGGCCGATGAGGCCGATCTGGTTGATCTGGTCCCGCAATTCGCGCCCGACCCGCTGGCGCAGAAACGCCTGCTGGTGGACAATCCGGCAAGGCTCTACAATTTCAATTCATAAAAAAATTGGTGGAGGAGACGCACATGGAGCAACGGGCATTTTCAGGAGCGCGCGTCGATGTGCGCTGTTAGCGGCCGCGGTTCTGGCGTTGGCGCCATTGAATGGTGCACAGGCGGCCTGGCCGGAAAAGCCGATCAAGATCGTCCTGCCATTCGGCGCCGGCGGCGTTGCCGACGTGACGTCTCGCATCATGGCGGACAAGCTCAGTGACAAATTCGGCCAGCGTGTCGTGATCGAAAACATGCCAGGACCGGGCGGTATCAATGCCGCGCGCGCCGTCATCAACGCTCCGCCCGATGGCTATACGATGGCCTTGGTCACCAATGGGACCGCGATCAGCGTGGCGGCGTTCAAGAGTCTGCCGTTCGATCCGGTGAAGGATTTCGAGATGGTGTCGATGGTCGGCACGTTCGATCTGGTATTCGTGGCCAATAGTCAATCCGAATACAAGACGCTGGGCGACTTCATCAAGGCGGCAAAGGCGCAGCCCGGGAAACTCAATATCGGCACCATAGCGGTCGGTGGCACGCAAAATCTCGGAGCCGAACTGTTCAAGTCGCTTGCAGACGTGAATGTGCAGATCGTGCCCTACAAAAATTCGCCGGATATCGTAGTCGCGCTGTTACGCAATGATGTTCAGATGATGGTCGAATTCCCGCCGGCGGTGCAGGGGCAGGTCAATGATGGCAAGCTGCGCATTCTTGCCACCTCTAGCCCGAAGCCTTCGCCGTTGCTCCCAGGGATACCGACCGCCGAGCAGGCCGGCGTCAAAGGTTATGAGGTGATTTCGTGGAATGCCGTCGGTGCACCCAAGGGCACGCCGAAGGCCGTCATCGACACGATGAACAAGGCCATTCACGACGTGCTGGCAAGCCCCGAAGTAAAAGAACAGTTCGCCAAGGTCGGCGTGGAAGCGCATGCCAGCACTCCCGCTGAGCTGATGACGCGGCTCACGGCAGATATCAAGAAATGGAACGACGTGGTCGACAAGGCGGGCATTCCGCGGAAGTAGGCGGCGACGGAAACGAAATCGGGTCGTCCGTACGCCGGCCAAGGAGCGAACTATGAGCGCCGCGCCGCGAGACTATCCCGATCTGCACGAGCATCTCGCTGCGCTCGAGGAGCGCGGGCTCTTACAGCGGATCGACCGGCCGATCGACAAGGATGCGGAAATGCATCCGCTGGTGCGCTGGCAATTCGTCGGCGGCATCGACGAGGCCGAGCGCAAGGCTTTCCTGTTCACCAACATCGTCGACGGCTTGGGCCGGAAATACGACATGCCCGTGGTGGTCGGCGCCATCGCCGCCAATGCGGAAATTTACAGCATCGGCATGCGCGCACCGCTCGCTGACATCCAGGCCAAGTGGGATCACGCGATCGCCAATCCGATTGAGCCGCGGCTGGTCAATGATGCGGTGTGCCATGAAGTTGTGATCGAGGGCCCGGCATTGAAGGAGGTCGGCAACGGTCTCGACCGGTTGCCGATCCCGATTTCGACACCGGGGTTCGACAGCGCGCCGACTTTGACCGCGACTAATGTGATCACGCGCGATCCGGAGACCGGCGTGCAGAACATGGGCACCTATCGCGCGGCACTTAAGGCGCCCGACCGACTGGTGGTGCGCATGGCGACGCGCGTCGGCGGCGCCGGCGGCTACCAGCACTATCTAAAATACCAGAAGCGCGGCGAGCCGATGCCCTGCGCCATCGTGCTTGGATGCCCGCCTTATGTTGCCTTCATGGGTCCGCAGAAACTGCCGATCGGTGTCGACGAGATGACCGTTGCCGGCGGGCTTAGCCGGCGGACCGATCAATATCGTCCGTGCGCGTAGCGTCGACCTGACGGTGCCGGCGGAATCCGAAATCGTCATCGAGGGTTTGATCGACACCGAATATCTCGAACCCGAAGCGCCCTTCGGTGAATCGCACGGCCATGTCGCGCTCGAGGAATTCAATATGCCGATGCGGGTGACCGCAATCACGCATCGCAAGAAACCGGTGATCCCGTCCTATATCAGCCAGGTGGCACCGAGTGAATTGAGTGTGATCAAGCGGGTCGCCTACGAGCCGCTGTTCACTGCGCATTTGCGCAACACGCTTGGTATCAAGGGCGTCAAAAAAGTGGCGCTGCATGAACCTCTGACCGGGTTGTTGCGGGTCACCGTGATCACGCTGGAGAAAGGCGTCCCGCGCACGGAGATCTGGCGCGCGCTCAAAGGCGCCGCCTTCTTCAAGGGCGATTGCGGCAAGATCTGCATCGCCGTCAACGAGGATATCGATGTCGACAATGCCGACGCACTCCTTTGGGCGATGGCCTACCGGATGAACCCAATCGAGGACGTGCAATTGGTGCCGCACCGCGGACAGGGTCACGGCCCCAAGCGCGAGCATGACCAGGAAGAAGATTCGACCATGCTCATGGACGCCACCATGAAAGGCGACCTGCCGCCGCTGGCGCTGCCAAAACAGGAGTACATGGAGCGCGCCAAGGCGATCTGGCAGGAGCTCGGCTTCCGGCCGCTGCGGCCGCAGGCGCCGTGGTTCGGATATTCGCTCGGTGATTGGTTGCCGCAGTGGGACGACGCTGCCAAACGTGCGGCGCAGGGCCGCTATATCGATAATGGCAAGATCAGCGAAAAATTGAAACGCAAAGGACTCAAGCCGGAGACCAAGTATCGGCCCGACAAGGAATCGTCCAAGTAGCGAAGGGACAGCGTTTCGCTACGGTCCGCCGTAAAGCCAGGCAATGCCGTCGAGCGCTTGCTCGTTGGTGCGGCCGCCGACTGCCATATCACGCAATTCCGCCGTCACGCCACGCGCGTGGTAGAACTCGCCATAGACCCGCGCCATGATCTGCGTACGCGCCGTGCGCAAATAACGCTCCTGGGTATAGGCGGTGAAAGCTGCCGCCGGATCATCGGGCTTCTGCGCGACCTTCTCCGCGAGGACTACGGCATCTTCGGTCGCCATGCAGGCGCCTTGTGCGAGATATTGCAACATCGGGTGAGCGGCATCGCCGAGCAGGGTGACACGGCCCTTGTTCCAGTTCTTCACGGGCTCGCGATCGCACAGCACCCACATGCGCCAGGTGTCGATCAGCTCGAGCATGCGCGTGACCTGCGGCACCTGCATCTTGAAGTGCTGCCACATGACGTCTTTGGCGCCTTCGGCGTTCCAGCCTTCTTCGTAACGGTCGGAATGGAACACGGCGACCAGATTGTACAGTTCCCCGCGGCGCAGCGGGTAATGCACGAAGTGCGTGCGGGGGCCAGCCCACAATACGACGTCGGGCCGCCAGAGATCCTTAGGGACCTCCTCGCGCTTGAGTACGCCACGATAGGCGATATGGCCCGAAACACGGGGTTTGCCGTCGCCGACGATGGTGTCGCGGATTTTCGACCACATTCCGTCACAGCCGATGAGCGCGCGCCCTTCGGCCGTTTCCCCGTTGTTGAGCGTCACTGTGACGCGGTCGCCGTGATCCTTGAAGGCATCGACGCGCCGGCTGGTTTCGAGCGTGATCAGGTTGCTGCCCTGACAGGCCTTCAGGAATGCGCCGTGGATGTCGGCGCGGTGCGTGACGCCGTAAGGCTGACCGAAGCGCTCCATGAATTTGGCGTCGAGAGGCATATTGGTGATGAGATCGCCGGTCAGCGCGTTGCGCATTTCCTGGGCCGGGGGGCGATGCGCGTCGGCCAGCACGGCATCCTTGAGGCCGATTTTCTCCAGGACGCGGAAAATGTTCGGCCCGAGCTGGATGCCGGCGCCGACTTCGCGGAATTCAGGTGACTGCTCGAACAGCCGGACCGGAAAGCCCTGGTGGGCCAGGGCGTAGGCTGTGACCAAGCCGCCGATTCCGCCGCCGGAGATCAAGAAGGGAGCGGAACCACCATTCGTACGAGCCATGGGCACGACCTCACTTCACTCAAACCACTATTGTTCTGACCATAAAACCAGTGAGCGTCGGACGCAAAGAGCGCTTTCACAATTAAAAAACCCGCCGGCAAGACGCCGGCGGGTGGATGTTGGAGGATGGCCCTGGGTTCTCCCAAGCGCCTACTTGGTCACCTGACCGCGGATTTCGCCGCCTTTATTCGTGGCGGTATGAACGTTGACGTACCACTTGCCGTCCGTCAGCTCGGCCGCCTGCGCATCGGTGAGGGTCGCGGAGCCTTCAAACGACCCTTTGTCGGCGCCGGCAATTGGGATTACGACGCCGCCGTTCTTGCCGACTTCGCCGGCGTGGAAATGCGCCGCCGTGGCTGGGCCAGTCAGGCCCGACACGGTGCCTTTCCAGGACAGTTTCTTGCTGGCGGTATCAAAGGTGGCCGTGACCGAACCGCTTCCTTTGCTATCGGTTGGCGGGACTTCACTGGCCGCTTTCAGGTCGGCCTTCAGATTGACCGTGGCGGCCATCGCGGGGCTCGCAAGAGCAAACGCGGCAGCGCAGGCGAGAGCGGTCAAACCCGACCGCACGAGCGACTTCGTCATACAGTTCCTCCCATTGGAATATCGCAAAATGCAAGACATTGAGGTGAACACTCAAATCTAGCACTTATTCCTGCGGGTGCCCTTCAATGTGACGTGAGCGGGATGAAGCTGCTGGAGAATTCGCCACAACCGTCGCATTCCCAATGGTGGCGGATCTCGCCGCCCTCCACGAATTCCGATGAGACAGGCGCGACCATCCAGTCCCCACAATGGGGACAACGCATGGGGGCCGAGAAGGTGCGGATGGCTGAGCGCTTCGCCGAATGGCGATGAAGCTGCATGTCATGGCTCCTTCTGTTTCTTCGATCCTGCCCGGGAGTAACGGCGCATCATGGCGATGACGAGACGCTTTGGTGAAACTGTGGTGGCCGGATAGCTAAACTTTTGCGACATAAATTGCGTCGCTTCCGTGGGCGTTTTTGCCTAAAACGCGCGCCGTTTGGAGTCTTTCACCGATTTATGAGTAATGACGCGTGCGCTGCGGCGAACAAATTTTCGACGATTTTGTAAACCGGCTGCCGCGAAATGGTGAGCGCGGAGGGACTCGAACCCTCGACCTACTGATTAAAAGTCAGTTGCTCTACCGCCTGAGCTACGCGCTCGTCACCGGGCGCATGGCCGTGCCTGCGACCTGCGCTTGGCGCTGTGTAGGGGCGACGGCCTGCCCGGTCAATAGGCGGGTGCCGCCTTCTTGAACTCGCGCAAGGTTCGAGATTTGCTAGACTATTGCCGCGGCCCGATGCCGCCCGGAGAGACCCATGCCAATCGTCAACCGCGTCGCCGACCTGCACAGCGAGATCACGGGCTGGCGCCGCGACCTCCATATGCATCCGGAGCTGATGTATGACGTGCAGCGGACGGCCGGCACGGTCGCCGAGAAATTGAAAGCCTTTGGCTGTGACGAAGTGGTCACCGGCCTTGGACGGACCGGTGTGGTCGGCGTCATTCGCGGACGCAAGGGCGCTGGAGGCAAGACGATTGGGCTGCGCGCGGATATGGATGCGCTGCCGATCGAAGAGGCCAACGACCTGCCGTACAAATCGACCGTTCCCGGCAAAATGCACGCCTGCGGCCACGATGGCCACACCGCCATGTTGCTCGGCGCCGCACGCTATCTTGCCGACACGCGCAATTTTGCCGGCACTGCAGTGGTGATCTTCCAGCCGGCCGAAGAAGGCGGTGCGGGCGCCAAAGCGATGCTCGATGACGGAATGCTCGATCGCTTCAGCATCGGCGAGGTCTATGGGATGCACAACTATCCAGGCATGCCGGTCGGCGCCTTTGGCATCCGCGCTGGACCGGTGATGGCGGCGGCCGACGCGCTCACCATCGATATCGAAGGCGTGGGTGCCCATGCGGCGCGCCCGCACCTCGGCATCGACGCGGTGCTCGTCGGTGCGCAGATCATTAATGCGATCCAATCGGTGGTATCGCGCAATGTCGACCCGTTGAAATCGGCGGTGGTATCGATCTGCATGTTTCGCGCAGGTAATACCGACAACGTCATTCCACAGACCGTCCAGTTGCGCGGCACCGCGCGCAGCCTCGCGCCGGACGTGCGCGATTTGCTTGAAAAGCGTTTGCATGTCGTGGTGGAGAGCACGGCGGCTGCCTATGGTGCGACCGCAAAGCTTTCATACCGGCGCGGCTATCCGGTACTGGTCAATCACGAGCAACAGGCGGAATTCGCTGCGTCGATCGCCGGTGAAATCGCCGGCCCGGACAAGGTTGATACATCGCTGCCGCCGATGATGGGCGCGGAGGACTTCGCGTTCATGCTTAACGCGCGGCCCGGCGCCTTCATCTGGATCGGAAACGGGGAAAGTGCCGGACTGCATCATCCGGCCTACAACTTCAACGACGAAGCGATTCCGTTCGGGACGTCGTATTGGGTGAAGCTTGTTGAAACCGCGCTGGCGGTTTAATCCGAGCGACTACTGAACCAATTCGCCAGGCTTGGGCGCCGGGGTCGGACGCGCCGCTTCGGTTATCGTGGCCGTCCGCCGGGTAATCGGCAGCAGTTCGGCGGCGCGGGCCTCGAGGCTGCGCCAATAGGCGAATTCATTGAGGCGCGTGCGTTCGATTACGGCAAGCCCGACGGCCGCAATAAATGGCAGGCTTTGCACCACGAGGACGACAGCGAAAATATTGATTTCGTGGATTTCCTTGACGTTGAACGCATAGAGCACGACCGCGCCGAGAAGCAGCAGGCCAGCCAGGATTGCCTCCCAGAATGCATGGAAATCGGCCGAGCGCCGCATGCCACCTTTGGACGTGCGCACGAAGGGCAGGTGATCCTTGACCAGACCAAGGGTCACGGCCCGGGCGACGGTCCACTGCACCGACATGGCGGCAAGCACCCACCCGAGTAGTTGGCCTTTGCGGGGGCGCACGCGCAATTGATAAAGCGTCGTAAAATGCAAGACCGACACAGCGAAGCTCACGATGATCGGTGCGGTCAGGATCCGGTCAGGCACCGCGATGTCGAGGAAGGAGACGACCGGCACCCACAGAATGTTCAGGATGGCCACGGCGACGCCGATACTTTCCGCGCCTAGCCAATTGAGCCAGCCAAGCGCGAACTCGCGCTTCTGCTCGCGCGTCAACTGGCTCGCTCCCGGCAGGAAACGTCGCCAGTGCTTCTTCAGAATCTGGAATCCGCCATAGGCCCAGCGGTGACGTTGCTTCTTGTAGGCCTCGAAGCTGTCCGGCAGCAGGCCATGGCCATAGCGCTTGTTGGTGTAGTGCGCCTGCCAGCCAAGCTCGAGCAAGGTAAGGCCGAGATCAGTGTCCTCGCAAATCGTGTCGCTTGACCAGCCGCCAGCAGCCTCGATGGCGGCGCGGCGGATCAAGCACATCGTGCCGTGCACAATGATGGCGTTGACTTCATTGCGCTGGACCATGCCGATGTCGAAGAATCCGGCGTATTCGCCGTTCATGGCATGGTGCATTACACTGCGTTCGCCATCGCGGTGATCTTGCGGTGCTTGCACCAGACCGACGGTCGGGTCGCTGAACAGCGGAACGAGATCCCTGAGCCAATCCTGATGCACCATGTAGTCGGCGTCGATCACGCCGATCACTTCAGCGTCGGCCGCTGTATGGATTAAAGCAAGACGGAGCGCGCCGGCCTTGAAGCCCACGATATCGTCCGCCCGTACAAACTTGAAGCGTTCGCCGAGTGCACGACAATGCTCCTCGATCGGCAGCCACAGTGCGGGGTCCGGAGTATTGTTGATGACGACCACGCATTCGTAGTTCGTGTAGTCGAGCCGCGCGATCGCATCGAGCGTCTGTTTTAGCATCTCCGGCGGCTCATTGTGGGCCGGGATATGGATGGAAACTTTCGGGCCCGCGGCCTGTGGGGCCAGCGGCGGGCTTGCGATCAACCGTAACGGTTTGCGGCCAAATGCAATGGCCGCAATTTCCTCGATGCGCGCAAGCGCGATCACGATCAACGGAATCAGAAGAACAATGCCGAGGCCAAGCGCAAATGCAGAACCCGGCACGAAATAGTGGCCGTTCCAGAACCCGAACACCGCCGCAAACCAAGCGCCGACCCCGTTGGCCGCGCCGGCGAGCAGCGCCGCCTGCCACAATGTCACAGTGCTCATTGCGAGTAGCGGCAGCGACAAAAGTATACTCACCAGGATCGCGATCGTGGCAAGGCGCCAATGATTGGGATCCGTAATCGGGCCGCTCCAGTCAAACTTTGGATGGCGCGAGGCGTCGAACAATCCCCAGTAGGGACCAACGCCACCTTCGAACGTCTTCCAAGGCTGATCGATTGCTTCGACGATGTTGTAGTCAATGCCGTAGGCATCCGCGCGAGTCACAAAGTCGCGCAGCAATACGGCCTGCTCAATACGGCCGGGATTCGCATTGTGCATATTGTATCCGGCGCTCGGCCAGCCGAACTCGGCAATCACGATGCGCTTGCCCGGGTAAGCCTGACGCAGCTTGTCATAGATCAGGATCGCCTGATCGACCGTCTGCTGTTCAGAGAAGCCTTCCCAGTAAGGCAGGATGTGCGCCGCGATGTAGTCGACGGCCGATACCAGTTCCGGATGTTCAATCCAAACGTGCCAGATTTCACCGGTCGTCACCGGAACGTTGGTCGAGCGCTTCACGCGCTGAATCATCTGGATGAGATCGCTGACTTTCTGTTCGCCGCGGAAGATCGTTTCGTTACCGACGATGACGCCGTTGATGTTGCTGTGCCGTTTGGCGAGATCGATGACGGAACGAATTTCGCGCTCGTTGCGATCCTGGTTCTTGTCGATCCACGCACCGGCCGTGACGCGCAATCCGAACTCGGATGCGATGCCAGGCACGAGCTCCACGCCGCCGGTTGCCGAATATGTACGGATTGCGCGCGTCAGTGGCGCCAGCATCTTGAGATCGGCGCGAATTTGTGCGGCCTGCGCCTTGCCGCCGGCGTCAGGATGTACTGAACCTTCGAATGGTGCGTAGGAAACGCTCGCAAGCTGGCCGTCGAAGTTGGGGGCGCGAACATTCTCGCGCATTAATGCCCACAACCCGGCATGCACGCACGCCACGAGGGCGACGACGGCAGCAACGGTGCGCATAGAACTCAAAACCAACTGGGGCAGAATGGCAGACCCTCGAACCCGTCCCCTGGGCTCAGCCGATACTCCGTCTGCAAGGATGCAGCGTAGCGCGGCGTAAGGTGGATATTCAAGTAATTAGCAGACATGGCAAATCCTAGGCAGACGCATGGCGCCCCGACTAAATTTTTATGATTGGCAACGCACTTCAGCGCTGGGTAGTTCCGCCGGAGGTTGCCTCCGGAGGTTGGGCTGACTTCGGCTGCGGGGGTCGGCTCCAAGGTAGGGTTAAGCCAGCAGGCATGCACCCGCCCGTTAAGCGTCTCCTGGGCCTTGGGATCGATGTTTCCCTGCCGGACGAGACAGCGGAAGGTGGCCTGGATGTGGGCGCTCGGGCAGCCAAAGCGGTCGTAAAGGTCGAGGTGGCGGAAAGCCGTATCAAGATCGTCGCGCCAGAGCAGGGTGACGACGCGCCGGCCGAGCCAGACGCATTCCGGATTGCCGGCTGGACCGGTCAGGAGCCGCGTCGCCTCGGCGATTTCGTCGATCTTTTTCTGACTTTCCTTGGCAGAGTCAGCGGCTGGCTTTTGCGGTTCGGGCGGCTTGCCGTTACCGCCACTTTGCGCGAAGGCGACTGGACCATTGAAACCGAGGGCCGCCATGCAGCAAAGCACGGCAAGAGCCTGACGCAACTTGATAGTGAACCGCATTGTCCCCGTCGGATGTTTGATCTTGCCCGTACGCCCGTCCGTCGGCTCTGTGTGGGACCCGATTGGGACGCTAATACGGCGATGATTTACCTTGTAAATCCGCCCTCTTGATCCGGCGGCACGCGTTACGTGAAAAATCGAATTACAAGAATTGGCCCCAATTGCCGGATTTTGTCCAGCTTAACCGTTTCCCTTGCTTAAGACGCTTCGGCATGGGGTCGGCTTGGCAGGGACGGTAACGCACGATAAGCCCGTCTTGCAGCTGTCCTGCCGCCAATCGCTGATCGGGTCCTCGATGCGTCATGCGTTAGCCTGCCTTCTCCTCACGGCGATGGCCATAAGCGGGGTCTGGGCCTGGCTGGGCAGTCCAATGCCTTTGCCGCGCACCCAGTCCGGCCCTGAAAAGCTCTATTGCGTGTCCTACACCCCTTTTAGGGGAGTCAGACGCCGCTCGATCCATCAACCATGATACCGGCGGCCCAGATTGAGGATGACCTGGCGCGCCTCGCCAAAATCACGGAGTGCGTGCGTACATATTCGGTCGATTTCGGGCTGGATCAGATTGCAGGCATTGCGGCAAAGCACGGCCTGAAGGTCATGCAGGGGCTCTGGCTATCAAGCAGCTTGCCGAAGAATTCCTACCAGATCGAAACTGCGGTCGCGCTTGCCAATAAATACCCCGGCACAATTCGCTCTCTGGTGGTCGGCAACGAGGTACTGCTGCGCGGCGACATGACGGCAACTGATCTCGCCAATACCATTCGTGCAATCAAGGCGCGCGTGAAAGTACCGGTTACATATGCGGATGTCTGGGAGTTCTGGCTGCGTAACACTGAAATCGCGAATGTTGTTGATTTCATCACAATTCATATTTTGCCTTACTGGGAGGATTTTCCGGTTTCGGCCCGCGATGCCGTCGCGCATGTGGAGGCGATCCGCCAACAAGTGGTCAACGCATTTCCCGGAAAGGAAGTGCTGATCGGCGAGGTCGGATGGCCAAGCGCCGGTCGCATGCGCGAAGGTGCGTTGCCGTCCCCGGTCAATCAGGCGCGCGTCATTCTGGATGTCTTGGCGTTGAGCAAGCGTGAGCACTTCAACGTCAATGTGATCGAAGCTTTCGACCAACCCTGGAAGCGCGCTCTCGAAGGCACCGTTGGCGGACACTGGGGGCTTCTCAAAGCCGCAACGCGCGTTCCGAAATTTTCAGGAGCGCTGGCTATTTCCAATCATCCACTGTGGCTCTGGCAGGCCACCGGCGGAATTATATTCGCAGGGATCGTTTTTGGCGCAGCGATTCTCGTCCGCACCAAAGAGACGCCGCTTTCGCTATGGTTGGCGGTCGGCGTGAATGCCTTCGCTGGCGGAACTTTGCTCGGCTGGACGATTGAAAACATTCCGATTGAAAGCCTGGGGTTCGGTGGCTGGTCGCGATCAGTTGCGCTCGCGGCAGTCGCCGTTGCCGCGCCGCCGGCATTGAGCGTGGCAATCATGCGCGGCATGTCCGCGCCGAGTTTCGCGCGCCTGCTCGGTCCGAAAAGTGAACGGGTCGCAGATCCCTGTCGCGCTAGCGGTTGGCGCAATTTCAGTCGTCTTGTTCTTGCTGGCGTTTGTCGTGGCGCTCGGCCTCGTCTTCGATCCGCGCTACCGTGACTTTCCGTTTGCCCCGCTGACCGCGGCGGTTGTTCCGTTTCTCATGCACAAGTTGACGGTGGCGCGACCGAAAGGTTCGCGCAGTGTTGCGGAGACCGCAGGCGCGGCCGTGATCGCGCTGTCAGTTTGCTACATCGTGTTCAATGAAGGCTTCGCCAATTGGCAGTCGTTGTGGACGTGTGCGGCTCTCGCGGGGCTCGCGATCAATCTGGCTCTGGTGCGCGACGCGCGAAGCTGAGCACCAACAGTCCGGCGGCGACCGCGGACAAGGCAATATTGTAAAGAACGACTCCGCAGCACGCGGCGGCGAGTGCCGCTCCGAAAAGCATCAGTGATGGGCGCAATAAATTCAGCGCCGCAACGATCAGGGCAAACCAGCCGAATACCGAGTAGGTGAATAGGGCAATGGTGATCTGCCGCGTGACGCAGAGCCACGTGTTTAACCCGGCCTGGCAGGCAAGCCCGACGGGCGACTGCTCGACCGCGAGGTAGCGCATGTAGAGTGCGTAGCCCATCGCGCAAAAACCGATGATCAGTAGCCAATTGGTCGCGCGCGCGCTCGGCAGGAACAATTTCATGAGCGTAGTATGCCGATGCGCCGGTGCCGCGACAATCAGCGTTCCGCGATCTGCTCGCCGTCGAATTTAACCGATTTGCAGGCGGTGCGGGCGGCCGCAAAATGGGCGCATAGGCCGGTCGCCGCGGGGCTGTTCGGCAGAGGCCCAACAACCAGGCGATAGCCTGATGCTCCCGCTCGATGTTCATGGGCGGCGAGCGGATACATGCCGCTTAGCAAAGGACCGAAATTGGCTTTCACCGTGATCCAGCGTTGGCGGATGCCATCCAAGGTCGGGGCACCGCCGAGATCGAGTCCAAATTCGTTTTGAGCGATGGCGGCTGGCGGTGGTTCGCTTGTCGCGACGGCCGCTACCCGGGTCGGCGGCATTGGAACGGCGGCCGCGTTTGACGCATCGGCTTTTGGCGC
This sequence comes from uncultured Alphaproteobacteria bacterium, assembly GCA_963767515.1. Taxonomy (GTDB): domain Bacteria; phylum Pseudomonadota; class Alphaproteobacteria; order Rhizobiales; family Xanthobacteraceae; genus Pseudolabrys. The sequence goes on along the minus strand of CAVYER010000019.1, from coordinate 160,766 downwards.
AGGCGCGGCTGCTGTCGCCGCGGGTTGAGGCGGTCGGCGCGACGGCGGGTGTTGTTGTGGCAGGTGCGCTCGGTGCCGGCGGTGCCGCTTTTGCGGCGAGGGCAGCGGCGGTGGCTGCCGCCTGCCGTTTGATGGCGCCAGTCATGTCGTCGATGCTGCTTTCGAGGAGTGCAATGCGTCCAGCCAGCCGATCGCGCTCGACGGTGAGTGCGCGCACTTGTGCCGCCAAAAGCTGCACGTCGGACTCGAGCTGGGTGACGCGGGGTGGCATCTGCGCGATGGCGGCAGGCTCGGTAATGGCAAAGACCTGGCGCAGGCGGTCGCCCGCGGTTTTGGTTTGGCTTGCGATAGCCAAAGCGGTCAGAGCGATTGCCGCAGCGCCACCCCAGCCGCCCAGCCACAAAAGCGCGTTGAATTCGCGGCTACGCCGGCGCGGCTCGCGCAAATCGGGTTCCAGCGGCGTCTGTTCAGTCGCCATACGGCGCCTCGATGGGGCGAATCATTGAAAACGTTAGCAGAATCCGGCAAATCTTGCCTTCTGCCCGCCGAACTGACGGGGATCAGGCGGTGGTCTTTTGCCGATGCACTGGCTCGGCTATGGGATGCCCACAAATCCAGCGAAAGCGTGAGCCAAGGCGGATGCCTCGACGAACATGTCTCGCCATCGTGCTCGCGGCCGGCGAGGGCACGCGCATGCGGTCGGCGCAGCCGAAGGCATTGCATGTGCTGGGCGGGCAGTCGTTGCTCGCGCACGTGATGACGGCTGCAAGTGCGGCCGGGACCGGCAATCTGGCTGTTGTCGTTGGTCCGGACCACGGCGCGGTGGCGACGGAAGCGCTAAAGCTCGCGCCAAAAGCGCAGATTTTCGAGCAACGGGAACGGCGTGGTACTGCCCATGCGGTTCTTTCCGCTGCCAAGGCGATCGAGAGCGGCGCCGATGACGTTCTGGTGATTTTCGCCGATACACCATTGGTGCGCGCCGAAACGCTTTCAAAATTGCGGGGTGCGCTCGCGGAAGGAATTGCCGTAGCAGTTCTCGGTTTCAAGCCGGCTGACCCACACGGCTATGGACGGCTCGTGATGCGTGATGATGAGCTAGTGGCGATCCGGGAGGATCGCGACGCCACGCCCGAAGAACGGAAGATCGGGTTCTGCAATGGAGGCTTAATGGCGCTTGCCGGCAAGCACGCGCTCGCCATTCTCAAACGCATCGGCAATAGCAATGCCAAGGGCGAATTCTATCTTACTGACGCAGTTGCCATTGCCCGGGAGATGGGCTTGAAGGCGGTTGCGATCGAAACGCTGGAGGATGACGTGCGCGGTATCAACACCAAAGCGCAGCTCGCTGAAGCGGAAGCCGTATTGCAGAAACGGCTGCGCACTGCGGCGCTGGAAGCCGGCGTCACCATGATCGCACCGGAAACGGTTTTTCTCTCTGCGGACACCAAATTTGGCAAGGATGTGACAGTCGAGCCGAATGTCGTGTTTGGCGCTGGAGTCACCGTTGATGACGGCGCGACGATCCGTTCGTTTTCACATCTCGAAGGTGCGCGTGTCGGCAAAAACGCGCGCGTGGGCCCGTTTGCACGACTTAGGCCCGGCGCAGACCTTGGGCAAAATGTGCACATCGGCAATTTCGTTGAGGTCAAAGAGGCCAAAATCGAGTCGGGCGCCAAGGCCAATCATCTCGCCTACATTGGTGATGCGCGTGTGGGCGCTGATGCCAATGTCGGCGCCGGCACAATCACATGCAATTATGACGGCGTCGCCAAGCATCACACCGACATCGGCAAAGGCGCGTTCATCGGTTCGAATTCGGCGCTGGTCGCTCCTGTTAAGATTGGCGATGGCGCCTATGTCGGCACCGGAAGTGTTATCACCAAGGATGTCCCCGCCGGCGCTCTTGCGATCGCCCGCGCCAGACAGTCGGTTAAGGAAGGCTGGGCTAAACGCTTGCGGCAGGTGAAAGCGTTGGGCAAAAGCTTGACCAGAAAGAAGCCGAGAAAGTAACCGGAGCGACCTTAAAGCCTCCGTTACGTCTGCGCGCCGCTGTCACACTACGAAATGGGTTTTGATTTCCTTGAACACGCCGGCGGCAGCTAGACCATGAGTGACGGGTAAAGGGGACATCCAAGCGGATGTGTGGAATTGTCGGAATTATAGGAACCAGACCGGTTGCGGGCCAACTGGTCGACGCGCTCAAGCGGCTTGAGTACCGCGGCTATGACTTGGCGGGCATCGCCACACTCGATCACGGCGTGTTGGGTCGCCGCCGTGCGCAAGGCAAGCTGAATGCGCTCGAAGCCCGGCTCGCGCAGGAACCTCTCGGCGGCAACATCGGTATTGGTCACACGCGCTGGGCTACGCACGGCCGTCCAACGGAAGACAATGCACATCCTCATGCCACTGAGCTGGTGGCGGTCGTCCACAATGGCATCATTGAGAATTTTCGCGAGTTGCGTGAACAACTCACCAAGCGCGGCTCCAAATTCGTCAGCCAAACCGATACCGAAGCGGTCGCGCACCTCGTGACGCAGGAATTAAAGAGCGGAAAAACGCCGGCAGATGCAGTCGCAGCGTCGCTCAAGCAACTGCGCGGCGCCTTTGCGTTGGTGTTCCTTTTCACCGGCAAGGACGATCTGCTGATCGGCGCCCGCAAGGGATCACCGCTCGCCATCGGCTATGGCAAAGGTGAAATGTATTTCGGCTCCGATGCCATTGCGCTTGCGCCGTTCACCGACATGATCAGCTATCTGGAAGACGGCGACTGGGCTGTACTCACGCATAAGGGCGCCGAGATCCGCGACGAACAGCGCCGAAAGGTCGAGCGACCAATCGTCAAGTCCACGGCGTCGGCGCAAATGGTCGACAAAGGCAACCACAAGCACTTCATGGCCAAGGAAATCCACGAGCAGCCGGAAGTGGTCGGCCATACGCTGGCTCACTACATCGACATGGTGAACGAACGCGTCGCACTGCCCGGCAAACTTCCGTTCGACTGGAAGAAACTCAAACGGCTGTCGATCTCTGCCTGCGGCACCGCTTTCTACGCAGGGCTGGTCGCAAAATACTGGTTCGAACGCTTTGCGAAATTGCCGGTCGAGATCGATATCGCGTCGGAGTTCCGTTACCGCGGCGCGCCGCTCGAAGCTGGTGATCTCGCAATCTTCATTTCGCAGTCGGGCGAGACCGCCGACACGCTTGCGACACTGCGCTACGCCAAAGAGAACAAGCAGCACATTCTCTCCGTAGTCAATGTGCCGACGTCGACCATCGCACGCGAAAGCGATGTTGTAATGCCAACGCTGGCGGGGCCGGAGATTGGCGTTGCCTCCACCAAGGCCTTTACCTGTCAGCTCAGCGTGCTGGCATGTCTTGCCATCGCGGCGGGCCGCGCGCGCGGCGAGTTGTCGGAAGTCGACGAACAGAAACTGGTGCATGCGCTGATCGAGGTGCCTCGCCTGATGGCGGCCGCGCTTACGCTTGAGCCACAAATCGAACGGCTGTCGCACGATCTCGCCAAGGCGCGCGACGTACTCTATCTCGGCCGTGGCACCAGCTTCCCGATCGCGCTGGAAGGTGCACTCAAGCTCAAGGAAATTTCCTACATTCACGCGGAAGGCTATGCCGCCGGTGAACTCAAGCACGGGCCGATTGCACTGATCGACGAAACCATGCCTGTCATCGTGATCGCGCCGCATGACCGCGTGTTTGAAAAGACGGTATCGAACATGCAGGAAGTGGCCGCACGTGGCGGCAAGATCATCCTGGTCACCGACGCGTAGAGGCGCCAAAGAGGCCACCATTGAGTTGGTCGAGACGCTGACTCTGCCGGACATGGCTTCGACAGTGACACCGTTGGTTTATGCCATTCCCGTGCAGCTGATTGCCTATCATACCGCCCCGGCCATCGGCACCGACGTTGACCAGCCGCGAAACCTCGCGAAATCGGTCACGGTGGAATAGACTGGCGTGATGACAGAAATTGACCAGAGCCCCGGCGCGCCAACGCCCGTCGAGGCGGTGAAGGTGGCGGCCTCGCAAACTAGTTTTGCCGGCCGCATCCGCAATTATTTTCTGACCGGTCTGGTGGTGGCCGGGCCGCTGGCAATTACAGCATGGCTGATCTGGTCGATCATCACCTGGGCCGACGATTTCGTGCGCCCGCTCATTCCGCCGCCATACCGGCCTGAAAGTTATCTGCCCTGGCCGATACCCGGAACGGGCCTCATCATTTCGTTTGTTGTTCTCACGCTGCTCGGCTTTCTCACCGCCAACCTCGTCGGACGCACGCTCGTCGAACTCGGCGAAGGCCTGCTCAATCGCATGCCGATTGTGCGGCCGGTCTACAATACGATGAAGCAGATCTTTGAATCGCTGTTTTCAAAAACGGGTTCAAGTTTCCGCAAAGTGGCCTTGGTGGAATTTCCTGCGCCCGGCATGTGGTCTCTCGTGCTTCTGTCGCAGCCACCGAGCGCGGATCTCGCGAAGAAACTGCCGCAAGGTGAGTATGTCTCGGCCTTTATGCCGTGCACGCCAAATCCGACGACGGGCTTCTTCTTCTATGTGAAGCGCAAGGAGCTCATTGAGCTCGATATGTCGGTCGAAAACGCGATGACGCTATTGATCTCCGCTGGCATGGTACAGCCGGATGCCGAGGCGCAGAAGAAGCTGGCCTCGCTTGCTGCCACGGCGAAAGCGGCACGGGCGAAGCGCAAGGCCGCGCCCGTAACCTAGGTTAACCCGCGCGGATCAGTTTGATGGCCTCGTCTTTTCCGAAAAGATAGAGGAGGTGCCGCAAGGCCTCGCCGCGGGGCGTCGCGAGTATCGCATCGCGCGACAATATGAGCGCCGCATCGTCGCGCGCAGCACCCAGATATTTGCCATGCACTTCCGGCCGCGCGATCTGGAAACCGGGCAGGCCGCTCTGCCGCGTCCCGAGCACATCGCCTTCGCCGCGCAGACGCAAATCCTCCTCGGCGATCCGGAAACCGTCTTCGGTCTCGCGAAGAATGGCGAGCCGCGCCTTGGCGGTTTCACCGAGTGGGGCTCTGTATAAGAGTAAACACGTCGAGGCGCCGGGGCCGCGGCCAATGCGGCCGCGCAGCTGGTGCAATTGTGCGAGGCCAAATCTTTCGGCGTGCTCGATCACCATGATGGTGGCTTCCGGCACGTCGACGCCGACCTCGATCACGGTCGTGGCGACGAGCAATTGCTTTTCGCCTGACGCAAAACGCGCCATGGCAGCGTCTTTGTCGCTGCCTTTCATGCGTCCATGCACGAGGTCGACACTGTCCCCGAATTTTCGGCGCAGCTCCTCGAAGCGCTCCTGCGCGGCGGCGAGATCGACTTTCTCGGATTCATCGACCAGTGGACAGACCCAGTAAGCGCGCTTGCCGTCGGCAAGCGCGCGGCCGACCGCTTCTTCGACCTCTTCGAGCCGTGACAGGGGAATTGTGCGGGTATCTATCGGCTGGCGCCCGGGCGGCTTCTCGCGCAATTCGGAAATATCCATATCGCCGAAATAAGTGAGTACCAGCGTGCGTGGAATGGGCGTGGCTGTGAGCACCAGCACATCCACAGCCTCGCCCTTTTGCGTGAGCGCGAGCCGCTGGTGCACGCCAAAACGGTGCTGCTCATCAACGACAGCCAATGCAAGATCGTGAAAGGCGACGTCTTCCTGAAAAAGCGCGTGGGTTCCGATCAGGAGATCGATATCGCCGAGAGTTAGACGATCGAGGATTTCTTTTCGTCCTGGTCCACGCTCGCGGCCGGTAAGAATTGCGGCGCGAATGCCGGCGGCTTCGGCCAGCGGGGCAATGGTAGCCAGATGCTGGCGCGCGAGAATTTCTGTCGGCGCCATAAAGGCGGCCTGGCGGCCGGCCTCGATCACAGCTGCGGCCGCTGCGAGCGCGACTACGGTTTTTCCAGAGCCGACATCACCCTGCAGCAGACGCAGCATTCGTTGCGGGCGGGCGAGGTCGGTCGTGATGTCGTCGAGCGCCTTCTGCTGCGAATGCGTCAATGCGTAGGGCAGCGCCTTGAGGATGCGCGCCCGCAAGCGCCCCTCGCTGGCGCTGCCGCGACCGGATTGCCGGCGCATATGGACGCGCACCAGCGCAAGCGCGAGTTGGCCTGCCAGCAACTCGTCATAGGCAAGCCTGGTCCATGCGGGGGTCTCCGGAATGATGTCGTGGGGGTCTGCCGGCCGGTGTAATTGCCGTAAGGCTGCCGAAAAAGTCGGGAAGCGTTCGCGTGCGACCCAGGCCTCGTCCTGCCATTCGGGCAGATCCGGCAACCGGCCGAGCGCGCCATCCATGGCGCGCCGGACATTGCCGAGCGCGAGACCCTCGGTCAGTGGATAAACCGCCTCCACCAGCGGCAACGCGGCAAAGCCCGCCTCATCCACGACGCGATCGGGATGCACCATCTGCAACATGCCGTCGTAGAATTCCGCGGTGCCGGAGACGTAGCGCATCTCTCCCTCGGGGAGCAGCTTTTCCAGATAGTCACGGTTCGGGTTGAAATAAGTCAGCGTGAGGTCGCCGGTGTCGTCGCTGGTGTAGACACGGTAGGGCGCGCGCGAACGGCGCGGCGGGCCAGGGCGGTGTTTGCCGATGGCGACAGCAACGGTGACGATCTGCCCGGGCTGGACGTCGCGCAGCTTCGGTCGGGCGCGGCGGTCGATCACGCCGGAGGGCAGGTGGAACAGGAGATCGACGACGCGGGGCGCCTCGCGCTCGAACAAGCGCGCATAAAGCTTTTCCAGCTTCGGGCCGACCCCGGGCAGGCTGGTGAGCGAGGCAAAGAGCGGATTGAGGACGGGCGGCCGCATGGGTGCCCATGCTGGCTTGCACGCAATACCAGCGCAATGCGGGTCTGTGCAAAGCGCGGCTGACATCGCGCGGCAGCCCCTCTATATAAACCCTCGCCCGGCCCGTCCGGGTTTTTGGCGTTGGAGACACGTTGTGACCACCGGGACGAACAGGTCGAGCGAAGGGCTGGATGCGCGCAGACGCCGGCTGCTGTTTCGTTGCTGGCATCGGGGCATCCGGGAGATGGATCTCGTGCTCGGCCGCTTTGCCGATGAACAGCTCGCGTCCCTGAGCGAGGTCGAGCTCACGGAGCTTGAGCGCTGGCTGGAGATCCCCGATCAGCAGATGTTTGCCTGGGTGAACGGAATGGAGCCTGCGCCGCCCGAAATCGAAACCGGGCTGTTTCGCCGCTTGCGTGATTTTCGCGGGAAGGGCGTTGCGTGAGTACCTCCGTTAAATCACCCGCCGAACAGCTTAAGCCTGGCAAAGTGCTCACTTTGGCCCAGGTCGCTGACGGGGCTGAAGGCCTGGTGCTGGCCGATCTCGCGCGCGCGATCGCTGCGGGCAAAGACGCACCCCCAATTTCGCTGGTCGTGATCTGCCGCGACGGTCAGCGCATGGCAGCGCTGTCGCGCGCATTGGCGTTTTTCGGGCCCGACATCGAGGTCATGGAATTCCCGGCGTGGGATTGTCTGCCTTACGACCGGGTATCGCCCAATGCGGTCGTGGTCGCACAGCGGATGACGGTGTTGTCGCGGCTCACCCGGGTCAAAGGTCGCGACAAACCGTCCGTGCTCCTCACGACCATCAATGCCGTCCTGCAGCGGGTACCCGCCCGCGAATTTCTGGCGACGCACGCACTTTCAGTCGCATCCGGCAACGTGATCGGAATGCAGGGCGTGATCGAGTGGCTGGAACTCAACGGTTATATACGCGCCTCGACAGTTCGCGAGCCAGGTGACTATGCCGTGCGCGGCGGCATTCTCGATCTCTATCCACCCGGTATGGATATGCCGGTGCGGTTCGATTTTTTCGGCGATGCACTGGAAACAATTCGCGCCTTTGATGCGCAAACGCAACGGAGTGAGGAACAGCTTCGCGGTCTTGATCTCGTTCCAGTCGCCGAATTCCAGCTCATCACCGAGACTATCCGCCGTTTCCGAACGGGTTACGTCGCCGAATTCGGCGCGACGACGCCAGACGATCTGCTTTACGAAGCGGTGAGTGAAGGCCGTCGCTATCCGGGTATGGAGCACTGGCTACCGCTGTTCCACGGGAAACTTGAGACGGTTTTTGACTACCTGCCTGGTTCTGCGCTCGCACTTGAGCATCTGGCCGAAGACGCCGCGCATGAGCGCTTCACGCAAATTGCCGACTACTACGGCGCGCGCCACGAGGCGCTGAAACAGGGTGTCACGCCTCCCTATAAGCCGCTGCCGCCGGAGCGGCTCTATCTTGGGGAGGCCGAATGGAAAGAGCGGCTCGAAACATCCGCAATTGCCAGGCTGACGCCATTTGCCGTGCCGGATTCAAGTGCAATCGACGTCCAGGCGCGGCAGGGGCGCAATTTTGCCGCTGAGCGTGCCGAACCTGGCGCGAATGTATTTGAGGCCGTGAGCGCGCACGTGCTCTCGCTGCAAGCCGCCGGCAAGCGCGTCGCAATCGCGTTGTGGAGTGAAGGCGCGCGCGATCGCATGAGTCACGTGCTCGCCGATCATAAACTGCACAACTTGACGTCGGTTGGCTCATGGCCGCAGGCGTTGAGCCTCCCCAAGCCTACGGTTGCGCTCGCAGTGCTCGGCATCGAATCCGGCTTCGAGACCGAGGACGCCGCATTCATCAGCGAGCAGGATATCCTCGGCGACCGGCTGGTGCGCCCACGCCGCGCTGCCCGCCGTGCCGAGAATTTCATTGCCGAAGCGACCAGTCTCGCACCGGGCGATCTTGTTGTGCATGTCGACCACGGCATTGGGCGCTTTGCCGGCTTGCAGGCGATCGAAGCCGCCGGCGCGCCGCACGACTGCCTCGAGATCCGCTACGCCGACGACACCAAGCTGTTTCTGCCGGTCGAAAACGTCGATCTGCTCTCGCGCTACGGCTCCGAGGAAACCAACGTCGAGCTCGACCGGCTTGGTGGCGGAAACTGGCAGGCGCGCAAGGCGCGTATGAAGAGCCGCATCCGCGAAATCGCGGGTGAGCTGATAAAAATTGCAGCGGAGCGGCAATTGCGTGAAGCGCCGCGTTTAACCGCTGGTCCGGGCGCTTATGACGAGTTCTGTGCCGGCTTTCCATACGAGGAGACCGACGATCAGCTCGCCGCAATCGACGCGACAATGAAGGATCTCGGCTCAGGGCGGCCGATGGACCGGCTCATCTGTGGCGACGTCGGTTTCGGCAAAACCGAAGTGGCGCTGCGCGCGGCATTTTTAGCGGCAGATCAGCGGCAAACAGGTCGCGGTCGTGGTGCCGACGACGTTGTTGGCGCGCCAGCACTTCAAGACGTTTACCGAACGTTTCCGCGGCTTCCCGGTCAACGTCGCGCAGGCGTCGCGGCTGGTGCCCAACGCAGAACTAACCAAGGTGAAAGCCGGCTTGGCCGACGGGAGCGTCGATATCGTGATCGGCACGCATGCTCTGCTCGGCAAGGGCATCACGTTCAAGGATCTGGCTTTGCTGGTGGTCGACGAGGAGCAACATTTCGGCGTTGCCCATAAGGAAAAGCTCAAGGCCCTGCGTTCTGAAGTGCACGTGCTCACGCTGACGGCGACGCCAATTCCGCGCACCTTGCAGCTGGCGCTTACCGGCGTTCGGGATCTCTCCATTATTGCGTCGCCGCCGGTCGATCGTCTGGCGGTGCGCACGTTCGTGTCGCCGTTCGACCCCATTACAGTGCGTGAGGCCTTGCTGCGTGAAAAGTATCGTGGAGGGCAAGCGTTCTACGTGTGTCCGCGCATCGAGGATCTGGCGGGTTCGAAAGATTTCCTCGACAAAAACATCCCGGAAATCCGTGTCGCGGTCGCGCACGGACAAATGCCGCCGACGGTGCTCGACGATATCATGTCGGCCTTTTATGACGGGAAGTACGACGTGCTGCTGTCCACGACCATTATCGAATCCGGCCTCGACATTCCGACAGCAAATACATTGATCGTGCATCGCGCTGACCGGTTCGGCCTGGCGCAGCTTTATCAGCTGCGTGGCCGGGTGGGGCGCGCGAAGCTGCGCGCCTATGCGCTGTTGACGCTGCCGACGCAGCAAAAGATCACGCCGCAGGCCGAACGGCGGCTGAAAGTCTTGCAGTCGCTCGATACGTTGGGTGCGGGCTTCCAGCTTGCGTCGCACGATCTGGATATCCGCGGCGCCGGCAATCTGCTCGGCGAAGAGCAATCGGGCCACATCAAGGAAGTCGGCTTCGAACTTTATCAACAGATGCTTGAAGAGGCGGTGATGAGTCTGAAGGCCGGCATCACCGCACCGGCGGCTGATCGTTGGTCGCCGCAGATCACCATCGGCGCGGCCCTGCTCATTCCGGAAGACTATGTTGCCGATCTTTCGGTGCGACTGTCGCTGTATCGGCGGCTGGCCGAAATCGAAGACGAAAACGAAATCGAAAGTGTCGCTGCCGAGCTTGTCGACCGCTTCGGGAAGCTGCCGGTCGAGGTCGAGCAGTTGTTGCAGGTGGTGGCGATCAAGGCACTCAGCCGGCGCGCCAATGTGGAACGCGTGGAGGCCGGGCCGAAAGGCATCGTGCTCGCCTTCCGCGACAACGTCTTCGCGAATCCGGACGGGCTGATCGCCTTTATCCGGGAGCAGGGCAGCGGCGTGCGAATGCGCAATGACCCGAAGAATGCGAAAGGCCAGCAGCTCGTGTTCTTCGATGATTGGCCGCTACCACAGGATCGGCTGAAAGGTACTGCCGCGGTGTTGCGCAAGCTCGCTTCGATTGCAGAGCAAGCGAAGGCAGCCTGAGTTTCGTCGATGCTCCAGCGAGTTGGCGCGCTACGTATTCATCCTTAGGTCGGAATTTCTTGGTTGTTAAACTCTCGCGCTCCAGGGTGCGAGCGGCCTGGAGTTTTTGCCATGACTGAAAACCGAAAATCACAACGCCGTCGGGTCCTGAAAGCCGGTACGATTTCAATCAACCGGACCGGTGGCATAGACTGCACCGTTCGGAATCTGTCGGATGTGGGTGCATGTCTCGACGTCGCCAGCCCGTTTGGCATTCCCGACGACTTCGAACTTGTAATCGGTGAGGATGACAGCCAGCACGCATGCCACGTTGTATGGCGCAGTGAAAAACGCATCGGTATTGCCTTCCGGTAGTGCCGCTTAGTGCGGCATGCGCAAAACCGGCTTGATGGTCTTGCCTGCGGCCGACTCCGCCGCGGCGCGATTGATCTCGGCAAGTGGATAGTACGTGATCATTCGATCGACAGCGAAGCGGCCGGCCATGATGTGATCGACCAATTGCGGAATGAACTCCTGCGGAACGCTGTCACCCTGGATCACGCCGCGTACCGTGCGGCCATTTTGCAGGAATGGCGTTTCGAATGAGACCTCGGTGCCTTTGCGCGCGCTTCCGAGTAGCACGCAAGTACCGGCCGGGATCAGGCAATCGACCGCCTCACGGAAGATTTCGGGCAGCGCGGACGTTTCCAGCGTGAATCGCGCGCCAAGGCCTGTGATTGTCCTGATTTTTGCGACGACGTCGGTGCGGCCGTTGTGGTTGATCGTGTGAGTGGCACCGAGGTCGCGTGCGAGCGCAAGTCGATGCTCGTGCACGTCGACCGCGATAATTGGATCACAGCCGGCGATCTTCGCCGCCATCAATCCGGAGAGGCCGACCGCTCCCACGCCGAACACCACGAAACTGTCGCCGGCACGCGGCTTCATCACATTGAGCACGGCACCGGCGCCGGTCTGGCCTCCGCAGGCGAGCGCGCAAACCTGCTCGATCGGGGCATCATTGCGCACCTTCGCAGCGAAGCGCTCATTGGCGATGGTAAAATTACCGAATGAGGATTGCTGGAAGAACGCGCTGTAGATCGGCTTTCCGTCCTTCGAATGGAGCGTCGAGCCGTCGGCGCGGGTGCCGTTCATTTTCAAATCGAAAGCATGCAAGCAGTAGCTTTGCCGCTGCGTCTTGCAATTCGGGCACTCGCCGCACCACGGATAGGCCATGACCACATGGTCACCGGGTTTGAATTTGGTCACGCTTGAGCCAGTCGCGCGCACGACGCCGGCGCCCTCGTGGCCGAACACCTTGGGAAATTTGGTCGGGTAATAGGCATCGCGGCCGTGCATATCGGTTGCGCACATGCCGGAGGCGACGACTTCGACCAGCAATTCGTCGGCGCGCGGGTCGCAGAGGTCGACCTCCTCGACGTTGAACGGACCCGAACGCTCGTGCACGACGGCGGCGGTGATCTTCATAGACGATGTCCGGAATTACTCTGCGGCGTCGGCGTCTTGCGCCATGCGTGCAATTGCTTCGGCAATATCTTCCGGCGCCTGCGCACCCGACACCGCGAACTTGCCGCCGAAGATGAAGCACGGCACGCCTTCAATCCCGGCTTCCTTGGCGGCCAACGCTTCACGCTCGATTTCGGCCACGTCCTGGTCGCTTTCGAGCGCGGCCCGGACATCCTCAGCTTCGAGGCCAACGTCGGCAGCGGCCTGTACCAGTACGGCGTGGTTGGTCAGGTCCGCGCCTTCGGTGAAATAAAGGTCCATCAGCTTCTGCTTCATCTCGGCTGCCTTGCCGAGCCCTTCCGCCCAGCGGATCAGGCGATGCGCGTCGAGCGTGTTGGGCTGACGGCTGATTTTGTCCATCGCATAAGTGAGACCTTCGGACGCTGCCGCCGCGGCGACGCGTTGTGCGATGCCTTTGTAACGCTCGGGCGAGCCAAATTTTGTTGTCAGATATTGCTCGCGCGAGATGCCCTCGCGCGGAATCCAGTCGTTGAGAAAATAAGGTCGGTAATGCACCTCGACCGGAATGTCAGGATTGAGCGCGATGGCTTTTTCCAGCCGACGCTTGCCGATAAAACACCATGGGCAGACCACGTCGGAGACGACGTCGACGCGAACGGGCTGGTGGCTGGACATGGCTGGCTCCTTTTCGGCGCCAGCCTAAGCCGCCGGCTATTCCGCCGCAACCATGCGGCTGCCCATGACGCGCATCATCAAGGTGTCGAGCGTATCGCCGGCCTTCAGCGTCGCCAGCGTGACATTGGCAGTGAACGGCTCGGTGTGCTGCGAGGTGAGCATTGTATTCTTGAGCGTGCCGGCCAGGCGGCGGACGAACACATGCGCCCCGCGCAAATCGGTTTGTGTGAAAGCGACGAGAATTGCGCCTTCTTCGTCACGGGTCGCGAAGTCGATATTCCGGATTAGCCGTGTCATCAGGCGCGCGGCATCGAGGCTCCGACGCGCGTCGGGCGTTCCGGTGAATGTAAAACGCGCAACGGACAGCGGGAGGCTGCGGTCAGCGGATTCCGCCGCCACCTTGCCAAGATCGTGCCAGAAGGATTTCACGCGTCAGCAAACCGCTTTCTGGGTCGAACATACCCTCGGCGTCGAGCGACTTGAGCATGCGGCGGAGCCGCGCCTCAAAAGCGCGCATCCGCACCAATGGCACCATACGCGCGACCAGTCGCGCCGGATCTGCGGCAACTTGATCGATATTCGGCAACGCCTCGGCGAATTCGGGCGGAGCTTCACCGATCACCGCCACGGGCACGTCCCGGAAACGGGGTTCTTGCGCAAGGACTGTGAGAAACGCCTCGACCATACGTGGAGAAAATCCGTCGCCAACCACGACGCCATCGATGTCGCGTGCGTTGAGATGTCTGGCGGCGGCCTCAACACTGAGTGCGCCCGCGATTTTAACGCGCTCGCCCATGGCGACGCTGAGCGTCGGGTACATGGGTCCACGGCCGACAATCAAAACTGTCGCGTCGTCAACCGCGTCACCCACTGGCAGCATTGGCAGCCGGCCATCGTGTGAGGCGAAAAGCTCAATGCGACGCAAAACGGTGGCGTGGAGGGCCCGTACACGCATGGCCGATTGCAGACGTGCGAGCAGCCGTTCGGCGGGCAGCGTGGCGTCGGCCGGCATGGCGATCGGGATGGCCGCATCTTCATCGCCGCGAACGCGCGCGATCACCGGCACGATCGGGCCATTGAGAGTGGCAACCTGCAAACAAAGCATGCGCGCCGAGGCTTCATTGGCCGGTGGCCCGGGTTCGGCAACGACGATCGCGGCTGGCTTGACGGTGAGAAAGGCGGCCGGCGCATCGGCCCATTTTGCTTCGACGATGGGAAAGGCGCCGGCGGCGCTGAGCGCTTCGACCAAGTCGGCCGCCGGTTGCTCGGCGACCACGATCAGTGGACCTTGAAGCGACATCGGGGGCGCACGCACGGTTTACAGAATGCGCACCACCTTAGCCGTGTGCGATTAATACCTCGTCAATGACAAGTTGAAATTACGCGGCTTCAGCAGCACCACGGGCCTTAAAGGCCCCGCTAATCAGAGGATTGATGCCGCGCGCCCGCAAATCGGCGCACAGAGCCGGGCGGTCTGCCGCGGCGCCCGCGAGGCGTTGGCCGAGGTATCCGTCTGGCACCGCAATGATGGTTGCCTCGGGGTCGGCCTGCGCGACCACAGCGTCGACATCGGATTGGCGAAAACGATAGCCGCCGACAACCGTCATACCGGCCGGGGGTGCTGTCACGTGAAGCGCGCGAGCCTCGTGGTCGGATCGGCAGGGAAAGCCCGTATCGATATAGCCGGCACCATCGGCCTGAAGGTGTGGGGCATGACCGCGTTCGATGCCCGGTGCAAAGTCATGGGTCGGCACCATTCGGCCCCGCAACGCAAGCATGCCCGCACCATTGCGGTTGGTTTCGATCACGGTTGGCGCGCCCGATACACGGCGAGCCGCACTGACGGCGCCAAGCGGCAGGGGAGCGGGTAAGTTATTTGGGCCGCGGCGAGCGGCGATGATCCCGATTTCCCCGAAACTCGCTACGTCGACGATTGCTGACGGATTGTCCCATGCTTTGGCCGAAATCATTCGCTCCGGCGCGCGCCATAGGGCGACCACGGTTTGGCGCGCATCGAGCAAGCCGGCATCCGCAACCGCCGAGACGGTAGCGGCGGGCAGCATGACGGCGGCGGCCAGTGATTTCGCGGCACTGCGCAGCGAAGACATCCGGATCGAAGCCGTGGTGAAGATGCAGTGATCCACCGGACAACAGCCAATGCAGCAGCGTCAACGAGATGCCAGCGAAAGAGCCGATCGGAATCGTCGATAGTGTCGGTGCCTCGGCAGCAGAACCGGCCTCCAGATACATTTCCAATCCGCCGGCGACGAGTTCAACGTGGCTTCGCGCGACCGGGACCAAATCGCGATCGAATGTGATGGCTGCAATGTGCGCGGCGGCGGGCCCGGGCCGGGTTGAAGCGACCGGCATATCAACCTGGGCGGACCCGAACACATCGTCGAGCGGCACCATTCCGTCCGGCAAATCGTGCCCGAACCCGCAAGACCTGGCGGACAGGGAACAACGCGGCCGCAGACTGCATCGCGATTTCTGCATGAGCAGCCGTTCCGATCCGGGACGATGTTATGATGCCCTTGGCGCCAGATGCCGCCGAGCGCGGAAACAATATCCTGCTGGCGCCAGAGCAGCGGAATTGGCGCCGCGATCATGCCCGCACGCAGCACGCCCAGAAACGCAACGATGCTCTCCACCGTATTCGGCAGCTGCATTGCCACCACCGTGTCGGTATGCATGCCAAGCCCGCGCAATTTGGCGGCGACCGCAGATATTGCCCGGTCGGCCTGCGCGTAGCTCAAGCGACGCGGTGCGCCGTCCGTGAAATCCAGCACGGTTGGGCGGATCGGCGAGAGCCAGTGTGTCGGGATGACTCACGCCGGCGCGGCGAAAAAGATCATCGAGTGTGGCGGCGGTAGCCGCCGTTCGGCTGGCTTCCCCGAGGATCATGGGCGAGGCCTCAAGACCTTTGGTCCTTTTGCCACCAGGTTTCCGGCAAATAGCCGAACAGTGAGGTTCGCGAGGGATGCTCGATTCGCGTCCAACGCGCCACCCATTGAACGGGTGGAAAGTAGAGAGGCACGACGTAAAAGCCCGAAAGCAAGACGCGGTCGAGGGCCCGGGTGGCGGCGACAAAATCATCCCGGTCCGTTGCGCCGAGCATCGCAGCAATCATGGCGTCGACCGCCTTGGATTTCACGCCCATGTAGTTGCGGCTGCCCTGCTGGTCGGCGGCAGCCGAGCCCCAATAGAACAGCTGTTCGTTGCCGGGCGAGAGCGATTGCTCCCAGCGATAGTCCATCATGTCGAAGTCGAAGCTGATACGGCGGCGTTCAAACTGCGTGGCGTCGACCGTCCGTACCCGCGCTTCAATACCGGCGCGCTTCAGGTTTCGAACAAAAGCAAGCGCAAGGCGTTCCTGGTCGCGCGTTGTCGTGAGGATCTCGAATGACAGCGGACGGCCGCTCGCGGCATGAACCAGTTGCGTTCCCTTGAGTTCATAGCCGGCGCTTTTGAAAAGGGTGAAGGCTTGCCGCAGGCTCGTGCGGTCATGTCCCGAGCCGTCGGTGACCGGCGGCGACCATGTGCCGTCCATGATGTCGGCGCGCACTGCGTTCGGAAACGGCGCAAGCAACTTGCGCTCGCGCGAATTGGCCGGGACGCCATGAGCGGATAGATCGCAGCCATCGAAATAACTCGCGGTGCGTTTGTAGAGATCAAAGAAATAGTTGTGATTGACCCACTCGAAGTCGAACAACTGGAGGATGGCCTCGCGCACGCGAATATCAGCGAACACCGGACGGCGGGTGTTGAACACCAGGCCTTGCATGCCCTTTGGCAATCCGTACGGCAAATCTTCCTTGGCAACGCGGCCTTCGCGCAGCGCCGGAAAGTCGTAGGCGGTCTGCCAGCGTCCTGGATCGGTCTCGACGCGCAAATCATAGAGGCCTTTCTTGAAGGCCTCGAAATGTGTGTTGCCATCCCGATAATAGTCGTAGCGGATGGTATCGAAATTCCAGAGGCCGCGATTGATCGGCAAGTTACGGCCCCAATAATTTGTATCGCGTTTGAAGGTGACGTTTTCACCGGGCTTGACCGCGCTGACGATGTAAGGCCCGCTGCCGAGCAGTGGTTCGAAGCTGGTGTCTTCGAAGGTTGCAGGATTGATCGCGTGTTTCGCCAGCACCGGCATGAGGCCGATGATCAGCGGAAGTTCGCGATCGTCGGCGCCAGAAAGATCGAAACGCACGGTGCGTTTGTCGGTTGCTTCCGCTTTCGTGGCTTTGATGTAGTAAGTGCGAAAATTCGGCCGGCCTTTGTCGCGCAGCAACTCCCAGGAAAATATGACGTCGTCAGGAGTGACCGGCTTGCCGTCCGAGAACCGTGCCGCCGGATTGATGGTGAAAGAGACGAACGAGCGCGCCGCGTCCGTTGTGACGCTCTCGGCAAGCAATCCGTAGAGCGTAAACGGTTCGTCGTAGCCGCGCGCAAGCAGGCTTTCGACGACATAACCGCGAATGTTGGCCGCCGGCAGTCCCTTCACGATGAATGGGTTGAGACAGTCAAATGTTCCGAGGACGCCCTGGACCAGTTGCCCGCCTTTGGGGGCCGCCGGATTGGCATAAGTTGGACTGGCAAAATCTGGCCCCCATGCGGGCGCGCCATGCATGGCGATGGCGTGCGACGGGCCGACCTGGGCTTCCGCGCGGGGGACGGCAATGCCGGAACCCGCCAGCAACGCGCCAAGCATGACCGTGCGCCGGGACGCGCGCCATTGCGTCAGGGCGGCGGAGGAAAAGTACGGCGCGGGCAAGTGTCGGATGCGATTCGTTCCGGTTTTGCGTGAATTTACCACAGGGCTTGAACGTTAGCCGGGCTGCATTTTCGGCGCATTCGTGGCTTTATTGCAGGCGCGAATTGGGCTATCAGGCACCCATTGAGTGTCACGCTCCCGCCGTATTTGGCACGGAGAGAGCCGGTTGTGAGGCGTCGTTCGGGGGCGGTGGGCCGCGAACGGTCAAGAACAAGGGACAATGCAAATGAATTATCGGATCGCATCGGCCCGGCCGTGGGGCCGGGCGCTGACCGCCACTTTGGCTGCCGGCTTTGTTGCCGCGATGGCAATGGGGTCGAGCGCGCTCGCCCAGCAGACAGAAGCCGGCCCCCAAACCGCCGGCGGCGGCTCCGAAACAGGCGCCCGCGGCACAGCCGCAGCAGCCTGCGGCACCGCAGCCCGGGCAGCCAGGCCAGCAAGCCGGCGGCGAGCAGCCGCAGCTGATGTATTCGCCCTGGATGAAAGTCTGCGGCAAGGGACCTGACACCAACAACAAACAGGTCTGCGTCATCACGAAGGACGGCCGGCTGGAAAACGGCATGCCGGTTGCGATCGTGCAACTGTTCGAGCCGGAAGGCGGTCGCGAAGGTGTTGCGTGTCACCGTTCCGCTCGGCATGCAGCTTGCGCACGGGACGCGTTTGCTCATCGATCAAAATCCGCCCGCCCAATCGCCCTACAGCATCTGCTTCCCGGTCGGCTGCATGGCCGACTATCAGGTGCCCGATGACATGATTGCCAAGATGAAGAAGGGCCAGAATATCGTCGTGCAGGCGATTAACATGCAGGGCACGCCGATCAGCCTGCCGCTCCCGCTTGGCGATTTCGCCAAGGCCTATGACGGGCCGCCGACCGACCCCAAGGCGTTTGAAGAGCAGCAGCGCAAATTGCAGGAAGAGCTGCAGAAGAAAGCCGAAGAGGCTCGCAAGAAGCTCGAAGGACAGCAGAGCCAGGCGCCAGGCGCGCCGGCACCTGCAACCGCCCCAGCGCCGGCGCAAAAGAAATAGCGCGCGACGCATCCGACCAACGCGAAAGAGAAAGGCGCGGCTTAGGGCCGCGCCTTTTTGTTATCCGCGTGGGTCCGACGCGCGCTTAGTGCATTTGGCTATGGCGGGGCCGATAGTCGCCGCTGTCATCCTGCTCGAAGACATCGGCGACGTCGGGGTGACGAATGGGTGTACCGGAGGTGTCGGGCAAGAGATTTTGCTCGGAGACATAGGCGATATATTCGCTCTCCGCATTCTCGGCGAACAAATGATAGAATGGCTGATCCTTGTGCGGGCGGATCTCGGCCGGGATCGCCTGCCACCATTCCTCGGTGTTGTTGAACACCGGGTCGATATCGAAAATCACGCCACGAAACGGATAAAGCCGGTGCTTGACCACCTGGCCGATCTTGAATTTGGCGTTACGCATCTTGTCCATTACAAAAATCCTTGCCGTGCGCCTTAGAGAGCGTAACGCGCGGCCATCTCCGGGTCCTTGGCCGCAACCAGTTTGGCCAGGTCGAGAAGCACCTTGGCCTGCTTCCATGTTGCGTCGTCTTGCATCTTTCCGTCGATCATGACCGCGCCGGCACCGTCCGGCATGGCGGCAACGATCTTTTTGGCAAAAGCCACTTCCCCGGGATCGGGTGAAAACACGGTCTTGGCGATTTCGATTTGCGATGGATGCAGCGACCAGGCGCCAAGGCAACCCATCAGGAACGCATTGCGGAATTGCGCCTCGCATGCCGCCGCGTCGGAGAAATCCCCGAACGGTCCATAGAATGGTTTGATGCCCGCGGCCGCGCAGGCGTCGACCATTTTGGCAATTGTGTAATGCCAGAGGTCCTGCTGGGACGTCGACACGTCGGAGCGCTGCCCTGTGCGTCGGCGAGCACCTTGTAGTCCGGGTGACCGCCGCCAACGCGTGTCGTTTTCATTGCGCGTGACGCGGCGAGGTCGGCGGGACCGAGACTCATGCCATGCATGCGTGGCGAAGCAGTCGCGATCGCTTCCACGTTGTTGACGCCTTGCGCGGTTTCAAGAATGGCGTGGATCAAAATTGGCTTGCGCAGTTTATGGCGCGCCTCGAGTTGCGCGAGCAACTGGTCGAGGTAGTGGATGTCCCAGGGGCCATCGACCTTGGGCAGCATGATGACATCGAGCTTGTTGCCGACCGCAGCTCACGATTTCGGAAATGTCGTCCAGTGCCCAGGGCGAATTGAGTGCATTGATACGCGTCCACAAACCCGTAGAACCGAAATCAACCGCTTTCGCCATCTCGATGAAGCCCGCGCGCGCGGCCTGCTTGGCTTCGACCGGGATCGCGTCCTCGAGATTGCCGAGGACGACGTCCACCTGCCGCACGAGGTCCTGAACTTTTGCGCGAACCTTTTCGTTGTGCGGCGGCACAAAATGAATCATGCGCTCAAGCCGCACCGGCAGCTCGCGCAGCGGCGCGGGCGCGCCGATGGCGAGTGGGGCAAAGAACTGACGCGGCAGCCTCATGACACCTTCCAAAAGATGGTTCTGCCCTTTAGAGCAATGCAAAGGCCGCGCCAAGTAGGCCAAAAGTGGGGGCAGTTGGGGCCCGGAATGATCGATGTTCTCAATCTAGCGCTGCCGTATTTCGGGCTCATCTTCATTGGTTTTGCCTGCGGGAAGCTCAAGCAGATTCCCGATACGGCGCTGGCGTGGATGAATTTCTTCATTGTCTACGTCGCTTTGCCAGCCCTGTTTTATCGTATTCTTGCCCAGACGCCGCTGGAGCAACTGGCGCAGGTGGATTTCATTTTCGCCACCACGCTGGCGACGTTCTGGGCCTTCGCCGTGTCTTTCGCCATCGGGATGATGATCCGGCACGGCAACATCGGAGAATCCACGATTGCCGGTCTGGCTGGCGGGTACGGAAACATCGGTTACATGGGACCGGGTCTCGCTTTGGCAACGCTTGGCCCGCAGGCCGCGGTGCCGGTGGCGTTGATCTTTTGCTTCGATACCTTGCTGCTGTTCTCGCTGGTGCCGTTCCTGATGGCGCTGGCCAGTCCCGTAGCAAAAGAGCATCGGCGCAACCGCGGTCGACGTCGTCAAACGTATCGTGACCCACCCGCTGGTGATCGCGACGGCGGTCGGTGTTGCGTCTGCCGCTGTGCATTTCCAGCCGCCGCTAGCGCTGGAACGTTTGTTGCAATTTTTGCAAAATGCAGCCGCGCCGTGTGCGCTCTTTACGCTCGGCGTCACCGTCGCGTTGCGGCCGCTGAAGAAGATGCCGTGGGAGGTGCCGTTCCTGGTATCGGTCAAACTCGTGTTGCATCCAATTCTGGTATTCCTGTTGCTTTCGCTGTTTAAAATTGCGGATCAGGATTGGGTCTACACAGCCGTGTTGATGGCGGCATTACCGCCAGCACTTAATGTGTTCGTGTTCGCGCGGCAATACGATACATGGGTCGAACAAGCGTCCGGGGCGGTGTTGGTTGGAACCCTGATTTCTGTCGTTACGCTGACATCGGTCATGTGGACGGTAAAGACGCACACGCTGCCACCACTTTTGTTCAGGTAATTTCATGCAACCCTTGTCCGGCCTTCTGGTTCTCGATTTCAGTACGTTGCTGCCGGGACCATTGGCGACATTGATGCTCGCGGAGGCCGGCGCCGAGGTGATCAAGATTGAGCAGCCAGGCGGTGAGAACGCGCGGCGGTTTCCGCCGTTGATCGACGGCGAGAGCACGGCCTTTGCCATGCTCAACCGCGGCAAGAAAGCCGTTGCCCTCGATCTCAAGAACGACGGGGACCGCGCTCAACTTAAACCTTTGCTTGAGCGCGCTGACATTTTGGTCGAGCAATTCCGCCCCGGTGTCATGGCGCGATTAGGCTTGGCTTACGAGGACGTGCGCAAGCTTAACCCAAAGCTGATTTATTGCTCGATCTCGGGCTACGGCCAAAGCGGGCCGCGCGAGCAGGAAGCTGGCCACGACATCAACTACATCGGCAATACCGGACTGCTGGATCTGCAGCCGGGGCCAGCCGATCGCCCGGTTGTGCCGCCGATGCTGGCGGCCGACATAGCGGGCGGAAGTTTTCCGGCGGTGATCAACATACTTCTGGCATTGCGCGCACGCGACCGAAGCGGGCAGGGCTGCCACATCGACATCGCGATGACTGACGCAATGTTCACCTTTGCCTGGGCGGCACTGGCGCTCGGCGCGGCGACCGGACGTTTTCCAAAACCTGGCGAGATGTGGCTCGTCGGCGGATCTCCGCGCTATCAGCTCTATCCGGCGAAGGACGGCAAACTGGTCGCGTGCGGAGCATTGGAACCGAAGTTCTGGGACGCATTCACGAAGTCGATCGCGCTGCCGGAACAGTTCATCAACGATATGCGCGATCCGAAGGCGACGCGCGATGCGGTCGCCAAGCTGATCGCAGCCAAGACGTCCGACGAATGGCGGCCGATCTTTGCCGCGGCCGATTGCTGCACAACAATCCTCGTGCCGTTGGAGGAGGCCATGCGCGATCCGCACTTCGTCGAGCGGGGACTATTCGCGCATCAAGTTGCAACGGCCTCGGGCAAAACGTTCCCGGCGTTGCCGCTGCCGATTGCGCCGGAATTTCGGGACACGCCGGGATCGAAGAAGCGCGCCAAAGCTCGGTTAGAGCGCCTCGCCACGCATCAGGCGCGGCTGCGCGGCGGCAGGGGCCACACCTTCACGCATCACCGCGCGTCGCAGAGGGCCGATACGGTCTATCATATAGAGACCAAGCCCACGCGCGCTTTGCACTGGCAAAAAATCCGTGAGCAGCGTGCGGTTGAGCAAATCGATGGCGAGCGTGCGGCTACCGATGTCGCTGCGCCTCATACGGTCGTAGCGGACCATGACGTCGGGTCCGCCGACATCATGTCGGCGGCGATACGCGCCGATGGCGAGTTCGCCGATGGTGGCAGCATCGCGCAGTCCCAGGTTCAATCCTTGTGCGCCGATCGGTGGGACAACATGGGCGGCTTCGCCGACCAAAGCGATGCGCTTGTCGGCAAAACGTCGCGCGGTGGCGATGTGAAGCGGAAACAATCCGCGTCCCGCCTCGACCTCAATCTTGCCGAGGATCGAGTGCGACGCGCGTTCGATCTCGCCAGAAAGCTCCTGGTCATCCAACGCGGCAAACTCGTCGGCTTGGGCCGGATTGAGGACCCAGACCAGGCTCGAACGAAGGCCGGGCAAAGGCACCAAGGTGAAAGGTCCGGTCGGAGTGTGGAATTCGGTCGAGGCGTCGTGGTGTGGCCGCGAATGCCGCATGCATACGGTGAGAGCGACTTGCGGGTAGCGATGATCGTCGATGTCAATGCCGGCGGCATCGCGGCAAAGGGATCGGCGCCCGTCAGCGCCGACGACAAGCGCCGCATGCAGCGCAACACCATCTTTCAGCTCAACCGTTATTGTGTCGGTTTGCGGCAAGACGGCGCTGACTTCGCCTTCGATAATTTGCAACGTTGACAAGGCACGCGGCGCGCCGCTCGAGCGCTTCGACCAAATGGCAATTCTCAATATTGTAGCCGAAGGCCTCGAGCGCGATTTCGCTCGCGTCGAACTTAACTTCGGGCGCGCGCCAAAGCCGGCCGGTGTCGTCAACGATGCGCATGATCTTGAGGGGTGCGGCATGCGCCGCGCAGTGATCCCACACGCCCAGCGTTTGCAGTGCGGTGACGGAACCTGCCAGCAGGGCAGTGGTGCGGTTGTCCGGTTTTGCCGGCCGTTTCCCCACGAGCACCGTGGGGATACCGCCTTCGGCGAGCGCGATCGCTGCGGTTAAGCCGGCAGGCCCGCCACCGACGACGATTGCCGTGCGGCTATTGTGCTGATTGTCCGGCATCAAAGCTCACGTGCTGGTTTTCTGTTAATCGCACTAGCACGCATCGGCCGGCGCGGAAACCACGCGGATAGACCTGACGGTACCCCGCGCCCTCCCGATGCGCTATGCAAGAGGCTGTCATGAGCGAAGCGGCCGGACACGACTTCAACCACTTGCCGCCCGGAGCGGCCGGGCTCGGCCATGTGTTTGCGCGGCCGAAACTGGTGGCGGTGCTGTGCGTGGTCGTCCTGGCGGTTCTCGGCTGGATTTATCTTGCGCTGCTGCTGGCTGGCATGGGTGGGTCGTTCGGCGGGTACGCGGCCGGCATGGTGCAGGCGCTTTGCCGGCCACTGCCTGACGGTACATGGACCGCGGGCGCCGTTGCAATTATCGCGACGATGTGGGGCGCAATGACGCTCGCGATGATGCTGCCGAGCGCTGCGCCTATGATCATGACTTACGCAGGCATAGCCGATACGGCCGCGCGCAAAGGCGAACGTATCGTTTCGCCATTCGTGCTTGCTGCTGGCTACACCGTGGTCTGGCTTGGCTTTGCCTTCATCGCAACGTTTGTGCAGATGGCGATCACGCGCGCGGCGCTGCTTGACGCCGGCATGAATTCATCGAGCGGTTTGTTCTCCGGCGCAATCTTCATCGGCGCCGGCGTTTACCAGTTCTCCGCGCTCAAGCATGCCTGCCTCAAGCGTTGCCAGCATCCGTTCCCGTTTTTCTTTGCGAACTGGGCGACGACGTCACGGGGCGTATTCCGTCTCGGCGTGAAACAAGGTCTCTATTGCCTCGGCTGCTGTTGGGCGATGATGCTCGTGATGTTCGCCGTCGGTGTGATGAATGTGCTCTGGATGGCCGGCATTGGCATCGTCATGGCGGTCGAAAAAATGCTCGCGGGACGGCGGTTCACTTACGTTGTCGGTGTGGTGCTGATTGTTGCCGGTGCTGCGACTATCGTGACGGCAGTGGCTGCCCATTGGCCGATGCGGTCGGGTTGAGCTAGGAACGAAAAGAAACGGGAGTGATGCGTTGACAGAGAGCTGGAGCATAAAAGGCGAGATGGCGCTGTCGTGCAGCTGCACGGTGTTTTGCCCGTGTGTGCTGTCACTCGGCGAGCATCCGCCGACTGAGGACCGTTGTCAGACCTGGGCTGGCATTCGCATCGACGATGGCCACGTCGACAATGTCGATCTGACGGGTCTCAAGGTCGGGCTGATGATGGATCTGCCGGGCATCATGTCGCGCGGCAACTGGACGGCGGCGCTTTTTGTCGACGACAACGCTTCGGCGTACGCGATAAAAGGTCTGACCCGTATTTTTACCGGCCGCGTCGGCGGCACAACGCATTTGTTATCGATCCTGGTCGGGCAATTTCTCGGCGTGCGTCAGGTGCCGATCACCTACGAAACAAAAGGCGAGACACGGATCGTGCGCATCGAGAAATATGTCGATGGCGCCATCACACCGGTGCGTGGCAAGGAAGCAGGGCAAAACGTCGTGATCCGCAACAGCGAATACTGGATCGGGCCAGATGTTATTGTTTCGCGGGCCGATAAATCACGTTTTCGCGGTTTCGGCCGCAACTGGAATTTAGCAGGCCGCTCTGCCGAGATCGTCAAACTTGATTGGGGCAACAGCTAAGTGGCGAATTTCGAGCGCATCCGAGCGTTTACGGTTCATATCTTCACAGCGACCGGCGCTGCGCTGGCGTTGCTTGCAATGATTCTTGCGACGGGCGGTCATTGGGCGGCGATGTTTCTCTGCCTCGGTCTGGCTTTAGTCGTTGACGGCGCCGATGGGCCGATGGCGCGCGCGTTCGACGTACAGAAACTTCTGCCGCGTTGGTCGGGTGACACGCTCGACCTGGTCGTGGATTTCACGACCTATGTGTTTGTCCCGGCCTATGCGATTTCCGCGAGCGGACTGTTGCCTCAATGGCTGGCGATCCCGGCCGGTATCGTTGTGGTGATCAGTGGGGCCCTGTATTTCGCGGACCGCGAAATGAAGACCAAAGACAATTATTTCCGCGGCTTTCCGGCTGTCTGGAATCTGGCGGCATTCTATCTTTATCTGCTCGAGCCGCCGGAATGGGTGGCGGCGATTGCGGTGGTGGTTCTGGCCGTGTTGAGCTTCGCACCAATCAAGTTTCTCCATCCGCTGCGCGTGCAACATTGGAAGGCATTTAATATCGCGCTGCTCGCGTTGTGGGCCGTGCTGGCCTTTGTCGCGGTAGTCCAGGATCTATCGCCCGGCATCTACATCACGCTGCCACTATCGCTCATCGCTGTGTACTTTTTCGCGGTGGGTTTGTTGCGAACGCCTGCCTGATCGTGTTCGATCCGCTATCGCTCATTCTGGAGTAGCCAATGTCTAGACCAGTCCTGCTTGTTGCCGGCGGAAGCCGTGGTATTGGCGCCGCCACAGCAAAACTTGCAGGCGCGCGCGGTTACGATGTTGCGGTGAACTACAAAACGAATTCGAATGCGGCGACCTCGGTCGTCAAGGCCGTGGAAAAGGCCGGCGGCAAAGCGATCGCTATTCAGGGCGATATGGCGCTGGAGAATGATATTGAGCGGGTATTCGACACCACCAGCGACACATTGGGCTCACTTACCCATTTTGTGCATAGCTCCGGCATCATCGGTGACAATTCGCGGCTCGATGACGCCAGCGCACAAACCATCCGCGAGGTGTTAGACGTCGATACGTTCGGGGCGCTGCTTTGCCTGCGGGCGTGCATGCGTCGCATGTCTACAAAGCACGGTGGCAAGGGTGGTGCAGTGGTAATGCTGTCGTCCATGGCGGCCCCGCTCGGCGGCGCGAATGAATGCGTCTGGTATGCGGCGGCCAAGGCCGGAGTCGACTCCATGGTGATCGGTGCGTCCCGCGAGGTCGCCAAGGAAGGCATGCGTATCAATGCGGTGACGCCGGGTGTCATTGATACCGATATTCAGCCGCCGGGCCGCATCGAGCGCGTGACACCTATGCTTCCGATGGGCCGGGCGGGACAGTCCGACGAAGTCGCGGAGGCTGTCCTGTTTCTGCTTTCCGATGCGGCTTCCTACATCAACGGCGCGAACTTGCGCGTTTCGGGTGCGCGCTGAACCGCCTTGCGCTTGTCGCGTGGCTGCCTATGATCGCCGCCGACGTCCATCCCCCATAACAAACACAAACGTATTCAAGGAGTGAAACATGGTCGCGGCAGTGCGCGTTCACAAACCCGGTGGTCCTGAGGCCCTCGTTTACGAGGATGTTCAGATTGCCGCGCCCGGCCAGGGCCAGATCAAGATCAAGCAGCACGCCTGCGGCGTCAATTTCATCGACGCCTATTTTCGGATGGGCATGTACCCATCTCCTGTCGGCATGCCGTTCATTGCCGGCAATGAGAGTGCCGGCGAGGTCGTGGCGGTCGGTCCTGGCGTGACTGACGTTAAAGTAGGCGATCGTGTTGGCTTCGTCGGCCCGCTCGGCGGTTACGCGGCCGAGCGTCTGGTGCCTGCCGACCGCGCAGTGAAGCTGCCGGACAACATCACTTACGAACAAGCGGCCGGCATGATGCTGAAGGGCATGACCGTTCAGTATCTGGTCAACCGAACCTACAAGGTCGGCAAAGGCACGATTTGTCTCATTCACGCTGCCGCGGGTGGCGTTGGCTTGATTGCCTGCCAGTGGGCGAACCATCTCGGCGCAACCGTCATCGGAACGGTTGGCTCCAAAGAAAAGGCCGAACTCGCAAAGAAGAACGGCTGTCACCACACGATCCTTTATCGCGACGAGGATTTTGTGGCGAAGGTGAAGGAGTTCACCAGCGGCAAGCTCTGCGATGTGGTCTACGACGGCATCGGCAAGACCACGTTCCCGGCTTCGCTCGACTGCCTGCGTCCGCTTGGCTACTTCGTCAGCTTCGGCAGCGCCTCGGGCCAGATCGATGCCTTCAACATCAACATCCTTCAGACCAAGGGCTCGCTATTCGCCACGCGGCCGACGCTCAACCACTATGTTGCCAAGCGAGACGATCTGATTGCCACTGCGGCGGATCTGTTCAAGGTGGTCGGTTCCGGTGCGGTGAAGATCCCAGTCAACCAGAAATATTCTCTCAAAGACGCCGCCAAGGCCCACAAGGACATGGAAGGCCGCGATACGACCGGTTCATCCATCCTGTTGACTTAACGGCCGGCGAGGCGATGTTTCGCGCGGTGGCGGCGCTTGCGTTCCTCGCCACCGCGCAGCCCGTCCTTGCGGACGGCATATCTGATGCCGAGGCGCTGGCAATCGTTCGCAAACACTGCGTGATGTGTCACGCGGTCAAGCCCACACACGAGAGCTTCCAGAATGCGCCGAAAAACGTCACGTTGGAAACCATTGCCGAAATCCGGAAGCACGCGGTAGCGATATACACACAAACGGTGCAAACCAAAGCCATGCCCCTCGGCAATCAAACTGCCATGACCGATGACGAACGTAGCGCTCTTGGTCGGTGGCTCAGAGAACAGCCGTGAGCGAAGACGTGAAGCCGTGGGGTATTTTTGCAACATTCGCGCTCGGCGCGATCGCGCTGCTTGTTGGCCAATTGTCCGGGATCGTGGCGGTCAGTGGGCTTTATGGCTTCGATTTAAAACAGATAGGAACAATCAGCCGTGATGGCGGCGGCATCATCTTGTTCATCTGCATTTCCGCACCGGTTCAGGTGGCGTTGCTGGTGACCGCGGCCGGCTACAAGGGCAATGCCGCTGCCTATCTTGGTTACAAACTTCCCCGGCGAAGCGAGGTGCTGTTTGGGATTGCCGCGCTCGCAGCGTTGATCCTCATAGGTGACGTCATTAGCTTGCTGGCTGGCCGAAGTATTGTCGATCCATTTCAGAGGGACATTTATCAGGCCGCACAAAAAGCGAACCTGTTTCCGCTATTGTTGTTTGCCATCTGTATCTTGATCCCGATCGGCGAAGAAAGCCTGTTTCGTGGTTTTCTATTTCGGGGCTGGCTCCAGTCTCCGCGCGGCGCTTGGCCGGTGATTACGCTGACCGCAGGACTGTTCGCCATTATCCATGTCCAGTACGACTGGTTTCTCATCGGCCAGGTGTTTGCTTTTGGCGTCTTGTTTGGATGGATGCGCTGGGTCACCGGTTCCACCCTTTTGACCATGCTGCTGCATGGGCTGGTGAATCTGGAAGGCATGATCGAAACTTTATTGAGTGCCAGCAGCTGATAGATACGCCGTCATGGTGGTCAAAGCAGCGCGGCAATCCGGGCGATGGCGGGATGATGGTAGAGCCCGGCCGGCAAGCGCGGCAGACCGACGACCTCTATGCCATTTGCAAAGCGGGAAATACTCGCAACGGTATCGTCGAGTTCAACTGTGTCGCGTTCGTGCTCGCTCACAACTATGGCGGCGATGGTCAGCTTGCGTTGTGCGAGTACGTCGAGCGCCGTGAGTGTGTGGCTAATCGTACCCAAATATCCGCCGACGATGAGCAATAGCGGAATATCGAGCGCGGCCATCCAGTCGAGAACCGTGCGGCGGGCATCGATCGGCACCATGATGCCGCCGACGCCTTCGATGAACAAAGGCCCTTTCGCCGCGGCGATTGCATCACGGCTAAATGCGATCAATTTGTCAAAATCGACTACACGACCTTCGCGGGCGGCAGCGATATCCGGCGCAAGAGGCGCGCGGAAACGCCAAGGTGCGATGCGCGCGATTTCATCAGCAGTGACCTGTCGGCCGAGAGCTGTCAGCAGAACCGCGGGGTCGCTGGTTTCGACCACGGAGGAGTTGTAGCCGCTGACCACGGGTTTGAGCGCGGCAACCGGCTGGTTGGATTCGCGCAGATATCGAATTAGACCCGAGGTAACAAAGGTTTTGCCGACGTCAGTACCGGTCGAAGTGACGAAATAGGAAGCCACTGGTTATGCCAATATCTTGTCGCGGACGATGTCGGCCAGCCGGTCGACAGCATCATCGGGATGTTGTGCCGTGAACGTCAGACGAAGGCGTGCAGTGCCGGGCGGCACGGTGGGCGGACGAATGGCAACGACCAGGTAGCCTTCGTCTTCGAGATGCCGCGAGGCGGTCATCGTCGCTTCTTCGTCACCTATAACAATCGGCACAATCGGGCTCTGCGCTTCGGGCAGCCCAGCACGTTTCGTGAATGCCTTGGCTTTTTGAACCGGCAAGGCGGCATAAGCCGGCTCGCGGTCAATCAGGTCGAGCGCGGCAATAGCGGCTGCCACACAGGCAGGTGGCAGACCTGTCGAATAAATCAACGTGCGTGCGCGATTGCGCATCAGTTCGATCACGGGCCCTGATGCACAAAGATAGCCGCCATAAGACCCGAGAGCTTTCGACAAAGTGCCCATCTGTAGCGGCACCGGAATATGCGAATTGCCGACAAAGCTCGAGCCCCGTCCGCCGCCGACCACGCCGATGCCATGGGCATCGTCGGACATGAGCCACGCGTCGTATTCGTTGGCGAGCGCAAGCAAATCGGCAAGGGGCGCCAGATCGCCGTCCATCGAAAACACGCCGTCGGTGACAATCAAAGCGTGTTCATGTTGGGAGCGATGTGCTGCAAGCAATTCACGCGCCTGAGCAAGGTCGTTGTGGTGAAATGTCATCACTTTGCCGCGCGACAAGTGCGCGCCGGCATAGATGCAGGCGTGCGATAATTCATCGACCAACACCAGCCCCGTTTCGCCGATCAGCACCGGGATGATGCCGGAATTGGCGAGATAGCCCGAGCCAAAAACGCAAGCCGCCTCGGTGTGCTTGAACTGGGCAAGGCGCGATTCCAGTTGGGCGTAAAGTGGGTGATTGCCGGTCACCAGCCGGGAGGCGCCTGAGCCAGCGCCATAGTCCTCGATTGCTGCGATAGCGGCAGCTTTGATCGCGGGATGCTGGGTCAGGTTGAGGTAGTCGTTGCAGGAAAAAGACAGGAGCTGACGTCCATTGCGCTCAAGCCAAATACCGTCCTCGCGTATTGTTTCGCTCAGCGCCCTGTGAAGGTGCCGGCGTTTGAGATCGTCAAGCTTATCCTGCGCAAAGCGGTCGAGCGAGTGCATGAGAGGACCTTGCAAGGCAGCGAGCCAGATGCTTAGCACGAACGGGGCAGGGACGAGTCAAATGCCGGACAGAGCCAACAAAAACAATGCGATGCCGGGCTGGCTTGTCGATGGGCTGGATCACGTCTGGCTGCCGTACACCCAAATGAAGACAATGACGCCGCCATTGC
This sequence comes from uncultured Alphaproteobacteria bacterium, assembly GCA_963767515.1. GTDB lineage: Bacteria > Pseudomonadota > Alphaproteobacteria > Rhizobiales > Xanthobacteraceae > Pseudolabrys. The sequence goes on along the minus strand of CAVYER010000019.1, from coordinate 129,990 downwards.
CGGTCGTACGGACCGATGGCGCGCGCATTGTGCTGGCGGATGGCCGCGAACTGGTTGACGGCATCGCGAGCTGGTGGACCGCATGTCACGGTTACAACCATCCGCACATCAGACAGGCCGTCGAAACGCAGGCTGCGCAGATGCCGCATGTCATGTTCGGCGGGATGGTCCATGAGCAGCCGTTACGGCTTGCTCGTCGTCTCACGACATTGCTGCCGGGCGACCTTACGCGTGTGTTTTTTTCCGAGTCAGGTTCGGTTGCGGTCGAGGTCGCGCTCAAAATGGCGGCCCAGTATTGGATCAATCGCGGCCAGCCGTCGCGGACACGTTTTGTGAGTTTCCGGGGTGGGTACCATGGCGATACCGCGTGGGCGATGGCGGTGTGCGACCCCGAAATCGGGATGCATGGTCAGTTAGCGAACCTGGCGCCCAGCCATCCCGTGGTCGAGCTGCCGCACGATGAAGAAATATTGCGTGTGCTCGATCACGTGCTTGAGCGTTACCAAGACGATTTGGCCGGTATCATTGTCGAGCCACTCGTCCAGGGTGCTGGCGGTATGAAGTTTCATAACGCCGCTGTGCTCCGGCAGCTGCGAACACTCGCCGACAAACATGAACTCCTCCTGATATTCGACGAAATTTTCACGGGCTTCGGCCGCACAGGCAGTATGTTCGCCTGCGAGCAGGCAGAGGTTGTTCCGGACATCATCACGTTGTCGAAGGCCATTACCGGCGGCACGCTTCCGCTTGCGGCCACCGTGGCAATCCGGAAAGTCTTCGAGGCCTTTTGGTCGGACGATCCGCAGAAGGCACTCATGCACGGGCCGACCTACATGGCCAATGCATTGGCCTGCGCGGCCGCCAATGCCTCGCTCGATCTTTTCGACAGTGAACCGCGCCTGAAGCAGGTTAGCGAAATTGCCGCCGCGCTTGAGCGTGGCCTCTCGCAGTGTCGTGGATTGCCGCGCGTAAGGGACGTTCGCGTTAAAGGCGCAATCGGCGTGGTTGAGCTCGATCATATCGGCGACCTCAACGCGATCCGCGCACGGTTCGTCGAACTGGGCGTATTCGTTCGACCGATCGGAAATGTAATTTATCTCACCCCGGCCTTCACGATCTCGGCCGACGACCTCAAAATGCTGACGGACGCGGTTGTCAAAATTGTGCGCGAAGCAAGATATTAGGGAGACTGGAATGGCGTATAGCGGACCGCTGATCGACACTCACCATCATATCTGGCTGCGCAAGGACGTGGCATGGCTTGCGGACCCCCCAATCCCACGAATGTTTGGCGACTATTTCGGGATTCGGCGCGACTATCCGGTCGAAGAGTTCATGCAGGATGTCAAACCTCAAGGCGTCACCAAATCGGTGCACGTCACCGCAATGTGGGGCCCGGGTCGCGCGATTGACGAGTCCAAATGGCTGCAATCGGTCGCTGACAAGCATGGCTTTCCGCATGGGATCGTCTGTAATACCGATCTCGCAGATTCGAGCGCTGAAAGCGCGTTGAAGGCGCAAAAACAATTTCCCAATTTCCGTGGCGTACGCCAGATGCTGTACTGGGACAGTGAAATAGTGCGGCAGGGCGCGCCGCGACCAGATTTCTGCAACGATCCGAACTTCCGCCGAGGCTTTGCACTCCTGGAGAAACACGATCTTCATTTTGAACTACAGGTTTATGCCGGGCAGGCGCCTTACGCTGTTGAACTCGCTCAAAGCATTTCCGAACGTACGCATGATCCTGGTGCATGCCGGCATGTTGACCGCGCGCACTCAGGCGGGGATCGACCAATGGCGCGCGGCGCTCACGATGATGGCGGCTTTTCCAAATTTGCACGTGAAGATTTCGGGGCTCGGCATGTACAGCAACGGCATTACGGTGCAGCAGGCCAGGCAAGTGATCCGGGATGTGATTCAGATCTTCGGCGTTGAGCGAACGATCTACGGCAGCAATTTTCCGCTCGAAAAATTGCACGCAAGCTATGCGGACTTTCTTGGCGTTTATCGTACGGTCTTGTCCGAATACACCGATGCGGAGCAGCGCGCGGTGCTGCACGACAACGCGGTGAAATTTTACCGGATTTGACGTCTAGAAGCCGACCGCGCTGCCATGCAGATCATACTCGTCTGCGCGCTCGATCTTGACCGTCGCGATCTCTCCAACCCGCAGGGGACGGTGGCTGGCGACGTAGACGGCGCCATCAATCTCAGGTGCGTCGGCCATGGACCGGCCCTTGGCAATGCTCGGGCCAACTTCGTCGATTATCACCTTTTGCCTGGTGCCGACCTTACGTTTGAGACGCCGCGCCGAAATCTTTTGCTGCGTCTGCATGAAACGGTGCCAACGCTGTTCCTTGACCTCGTCCGGCACGGGCGTTCCCATCTCGTTGGCGGCAGCACCTTTGACTGGCTCGTACTTGAAGCAGCCGACGCGGTCGAGGGAGGCTTCCTCCAGCCATTGCAGCAGCATTTCGAAGTCTTCTTCCGTCTCGCCGGGGAATCCGACGATGAAGGTCGAGCGCAGCGTCAGGTCGGGGCAGATTTCGCGCCAGCGCGCGAGCCGCTCCAGGGTTTTCTCCTGAGCGGCCGGCCGCCGCATGCGTTTGAGAACCTCTGGCGAGGCGTGTTGAAACGGAATGTCGAGATAAGGCAGGACCTTTCGGTCCGCCATGAGCGGAATAACGTCGTCGACATGCGGATAGGGGTAGACGTAGTGCAGGCGAATCCAAACGCCGAGTTCTCCCAAAGCGCTTGCCAGGTCGATAAATTTGGCGCGCACATCTTTGTCGCGCCATTGGCTCGTCGCGTATTTGATGTCGAGGCCGTAGGCTGAGGTGTCCTGCGAGATCACCAGCAATTCCTTGACGCCGGCCTTCACCAGTTTTTCCGCCTCGCGGAGGACGTCACCGGCGGGGCGCGATACAAGATCGCCGCGCAAGCGAGGAATAATGCAGAACGTGCAACGATTGTTGCAGCCTTCCGAAATCTTCAGATAGGCGTAGTGGCGGGGCGTGAGCTTGATGCCTTCAGGCGGCACCAGGTCGAGGAAGGGGTCGTGTTTCGGCGGCAGCGCGCGATGCACTGCATCCACGACGCTTTCGTACTGCTGTGGGCCAGTGATCGCGAGTACATCCGGATAGGCTGACGAAATGCTTTCCGGCTCGGCACCCATACAGCCGGTGACGATCACCTTTCCGTTTTCCTTCAGCGCATTTCCGATCGCGGTGAGCGATTCCGCTTTCGCGCTGTCGAGAAAGCCGCAAGTGTTGACGATGACAAGGTCTGATCCTTCGTGCTGGCGCGAGAGTTCATAGCCTTCCGCGCGCAAGCGCGTGATGATGCGTTCGCTGTCGACCAGCGCTTTTGGGCAGCCGAGCGAAACGAAACTCACCTTGGGCGCGGCAATAGTCGTCGTTTTTTGCTATGGGGTCACGCATACCGGCATGGAGCTAATGGCGTTTGCACCGAATAGCAACCCATGCGGTTTGCGACATTTACCCGTTCCGTAGCGCTTCCGCCTCTTCGTAGAACTTCTTTTCCCAGGCCTTCTGATTATCCATGCCCTCGCGGATAAAGGGCGTAAACATGGCCAAATGCAGCAACAGCCAATTGATGGCATTGGCAGGAAAGCGCAGCGGCTTCCTGAAGTCGACGAACAGCACCACACGCGTATGGGGTGTTCGATTCCAGGCTTCGTGCTCATAGGCGTCATCGAAAATTACGGCTTCGCCTTCGCGCCAGCGATAGACCTCGTTCTCAACACGAATACCAAGTTGGTCACGAGGCTCCGGTACGACGAGTCCGAGGTGCAGGCGCAGAACACCATTATAAGGCCCGCGATGCGGCGGTAGATATTTGCCGGGCTCGAGGATCGAATACATTACCGTGATCAGCCCCGGGATGTTCTGACAGACACGCCAGGTTTCCGGACACAGCCTGATGTTATTTTCGGAGCGGAAACCGTAGCCGGCGAGCAGGAAGGTCTTCCAGCCGCGATCCTGACTGATGGTCGAAACGTCGGTTGCCAGTTCATGGAACCCAGGCAGCTCTTCCTTGCGCGTGAGCACGCGATCGAGCTCGGCCCGGATTGCGCGCCAGTCGCGTTCGATTGTGGTGACCCAGGGGAAGGCGGCCTTGTCAAAAATCGGCGGATTGCCGACTTTGGTCCGAGCGAGATTGAGGCGTTCCGCCCCTGCGACGAGGCGCATGAAGAAGCGGGTGATCAGACTGGGCCGCTCTAATGGCTTTATTCCAGTCGTGCCGAATTTTTGGGTCGGGTCGTTATCGTGACGGGTCTGCTGCTCTGCAACGCTACTCAAGGCCGCTATCCTCCGCGCCGCCCGCGAAAAACAGACACTTTCCGCGCCCACAATAGCAATCGCCCACGACGCACGGAAGTTCCCACAGTCAGCCGCAACATCGATGGCGGACCGGCGTCCGCAGCGCTACTGTGTCGCTCGGTGGTACAAAGGCACATGAGACGAATCATCACCTTCCTGGGGCTGTTATGTATCGTCTTGTCCGGGTTCCTCGGATCGGCGGCCGCCGTTGATGCCCAGGCCCCGCGCTGGCGCTTTAACGCGCACGAGACAGAGCCGCCGTTCCCGCGGAGCGAGCGTGCGGAGTTGGTCTGGGCCTCGCGTGCGTGCTGGACCGAATGCGGCTCTTATTGCGCTTGGGGTATGGCGGGCTGCCTACAGGAAGATTTGCAGGGGCGCTGTTTGAAACTCACCGACAAATGCGATCGCTATTGCCAGCGTGAATGTCGCACCAGGGGCGGACCTTATTTGCCGGTTGAATTTCCCTGGGAGTAGCCGTTAGAGCCACAGGATCTTTTTGCGGTACCCCAGATCCTCAAGCAAAGGCCTTGCCGGCCCCTGGTGAATGACGGTGCCACGTTCCAGCGCAAAGACGCGATCAGCCAGCGCCAGAACCAGATCGAGATTATGTTCAACGATGATAATTGAGACGTGCTGCCGCAATGCGTCAAAGACACGAAACAGTTCCAGTACGACGGTTGGCGCCAGGCCTTCAAACGGCTCATCCAGCAGCAGCAGCTTGGTGTTTCCCGAAAGTGCTCGTGAAACAGCAACCATTTGCTGCTCACCGCCGGACAGATAGTCCGCCGCAACGTTCATGCGGTCCTTCAGGCGCGGGAAAAAACTGAGGATTTTGTCTTCGGTCCATACGACGCCGGTGCTGCCATCGGTTTTCCGCGCTAACCGCCCAAGCGCAAGGTTGTCTGCAACCGTCATGCCCGCAAATAAGCCGCGTCCCTGCGGCACATAACTGACACCCATACGGGCAATGTCAGGTGCGGGAAGGCCGCCGATATTTTTGCCCTCGAACTCTATTGTACCGGATGCCGGGGGTACGAGCCCGCATAGCGCCTTGAGTAATGTCGACTTTCCGGCGCCGTTTCGGCCCAGCAATGCGACGATTTCGCCTTCGCGCACGTCGAGGCTGGCATTGTTGAGAATGTGACTCTCACCGTAGAACGCATTGACGTCTTCGAAGCGCAAGACGCGGTTTTCTTTTCCTGCGCCGGCCGCACGCTCGGCTGCTGGTGGCGTGCCGGTTCCGGTATAAACCTCCTGCACGCGTCGGTCGTTGCGCACTTCGTCGGGGCTACCGGTCATCAGAACTTCGCCCTGGTTCATAACGGTGACGTAGCGCGAGAAGCCGAGCACGCGGTCGATGTCGTGCTCCACGATCAGGACAGGGATGTTCTTCACGATATTCTTGATCAGGTTCGACACACGCTCGCGCTCGGCCGCAGCGAGACCGGCGAGCGGCTCGTCGAGCAACAAAACCTGCGGTCTTGAGCCGAGCGCGATGCCAAGGTCGACCAGCCGTTGTCCGCCATAGGAAAGTTCGCGAGCCTGGATATTCTCAATGCCCTCGAGCCCGAGAAACCGGATCAGCTCGGTCGTTTCGGCGTTGATATCGTCGTAGCTGTCAATGTTGCGCCAGATATTGAATCGCGCCGGATGATGCGCCTGGAGCGACAGGCGGATGTTTTCGTAGATCGACGACGTCCGGAACAGACTTGTGATCTGGAATGAACGTGCGAGACCGCGTTGACAGATCTGCTGGACCGGAAGGCCGTGAATGTCCTGACCGCCCAACCGTATCGATCCTTGGTCTGGATAGTACAGACCAGACACCAGATTAAATAAGGTGGTCTTTCCGGCGCCGTTGGGGCCGATCAAGGCATGGATTTCGCCGGCGCCAAGCGAAAGGCTCGCGCCCGAAACAGCGCGAATGCCGCCGAAATGTTTGGACACGCCGCTGACCTCGAGCACGGTGCCTTGAGCGGCATCCGGACGCAGGAAGGCGGGAAGGGGCAAGCCCTCATAAATCTTTCGCTTGCTCATCGCCGCCACCTCTTCGGGTGGTGGGCTCCACCGCCTCCGGACCGTGGACCAGATACCGACGAGGCCGCTCGGCGAGAACAGCACGAAGCATACGAATATAAGGCCGAACCAGAGCAGCCAGTTCTGCGTCCAGATTGAGAACAGTTCGCGGAACAGGATGAAGAACAGCGCACCGAGCGCCGGCCCGAGGATGTGATGCATGCCACCGATCACAACCATGGCGAGGAGTTCGCCCGAGAACGGTACGGACACCGCTTCCGCTGAGACCAGGTAAGTCTGGAAGCCGAGTAGCGCGCCCGCTACTCCGGTGACCACTGCGGACAGGACGAAAACCGCCAGTTTGTAGCGGTCGATCGCGTAGCCCTGGAACGTTGCGCGCAACTGGTTCTCGCGGATCGCCACCAGCACATGCCCGAACGGTGAGCGCACCACGCGCAGCAGCAGGTACAGGACGCCCAACCCGATCAGGGCGGCCACAATGTAAAAGGCGAGACCGTCGTCAAGGAAGATGGGACCGATCGTGCCGCGCTTGAGGCCGCTCAGCCCATCCTCGCCGCCGGTCACCTCCGTCCAGCGGAACGACACGGTGTAAGTGAGCGCGGATAAAGCCAGCGTCAGCAGCGAGAAATAGACGCCGCGCCGGCGGAGGATGAGCATCCCGGCAGCAGTCGACAAGACCGCGACGACGGCCATCGACAGCAGGATCGGCAGCCAGATCTGGTCGTGAAACCAATGGAGCTGGATCAGGCCGGCCGCGTAGGCGCCGATGCCGAACCACGTGCTGTGACCGAAGGAAACCAGGCCCGTGTAGCCGACGCACAGATTGAGCGCCATGGTCGCGATGGCGAGGATGACCACCATCGATGCCGTGTTCACGGACAGGCCAAGGACGTGCATGAGGAACGGCAAGGCGATGAGCGCGGCCGCCGCGATCCACAGCGGCCTGTATTTCGAATGCGACGAGTCCTTCTTCATTCGAATTTCTCGATGCGCTCGCCGAGCAGACCACGCGGCCGGAACAGAAGGACGAGGAACATCAGGATGTAGATCGAGGCTTCGCCCGCGGCCGGCGCAAAATGGATGGTGATACCGCGCACGACGCCGACCAGCAGCGCGGCGAGCACCACGCCCCAGAAGCTGCCCAGCCCGCCAATCACGACGACGACAAACGCGACAGTGATGATCTCGGCGCCCATCGCCGGGTGTACGATGGTGATGGGAGCAAACAGCGCGCCGGCGATGGCCGCCATTCCGACGCCGAGCGCGACGATGACGGTCATGTAGGGCTGCAACCTGATTCCAAGCGCGGCAACCATGTCCGGCCGTTGAATTCCGGCGCGTACGACGCGACCAAATGACGTCTTCTGCAACAGTAACCAGACACCGAGCAGAATGGCCGCGACCACGGCAAGCAGCATCAACCGATAGCGCGAAAACAAAAAGTCGCCGACGAAGACCGCGCCTTTCAGGCTTTGCGGCATCGTCTGCGACAAGGGTGCCGCGCCCCAGATAATGCGCAGGATTTGTTCCGCCATCATGGCGAGGCCGAACGTCACCAGCAGGCTCAAAATGGGGTCGGAGGTGTAAAAGCGGCGCAGGATGAACCGCTCGAACAGGATCCCGAGCATGCCGACGGCAATGGGGGAGGCAACGATGGCGGGTCCGAAACCGATACGGCTCGTGAGTTCGACCGCGACATAGGCGCCGAAAGCGTAAAACGCGCCGTGCGCCAGGTTCACCACACCGCCGACGCTGAAGATCAGCGACAGGCCGAGTGCGATCAGCAGGTAGTAGCCTCCGAGGACGAGGCCGTTGACCACCTGTTCCAGCAAGAACATGAACGGAATTCTCAGACCGTCGCCGCTATTGGGATGCGCCGGCAGCGAGCGTCTGCTGCAGGCGAGCCGTGTTTGGAAGCGAGCGCAGTAGCGCCCGCTTCCAACGCCTGATCAGGCTTTGAACGTGCAGGGATTCTGCTGTTCTGTCGGATTCAGAATCTCAAGCGGCTGGTCCGCATTGGGCACCGCGGCGCCCAGTGCGAGGAAGTCCCATTTGTCCTTGGCCTCGCCCTTCTTCCTGACGGTGAAGGGATAGGCTTCCTGGATGAGCTGATGGTCGTACTTCCGGAAGTAAGCCTTGCGGGTCTTTAGAATGTCGAATTGGGCACCGCTTTCGAAATAGGCGATCAGCTTGTCCGTGTCGGTCGATTTCGTCTCGTTGATCGCCTGCGCGACCATCTTGAGCGAGATGTATTCGATCCAGGCGTGGTTTTCCGGTGGCTTGCCGTTTTTCTTGATGAAGTTGTCAACGAAGGTCTTCGACGCCGGCAGATTGAGCGTGTGATACCAGACCGTCGGCCAGGTACCACTTAGATTGCCTTCGCCCGCTGCCCAGGCATCGGCCGTGTTCAGATTGAACCCGACAATCGGATAAGGAAGTCCGAACTCGGCATATTGCTTGATCAGGTTGGTCACCTGATTGCCGGCGAGGTTGGAACAGACGATGTCGGGTTTGGCCTGCCGGATCTTCAGCAGGTAGGGACTGAAGTCGGTCACATCGGTTGCGACCAGTTCGTCGCCGATCAGCTGGCCGCCATTGGCGTTGAAGAAATTCTTGGCGGCGCCGGCGAGGTCGTGACCGAAGAGGTAGTCCGCGGTCAGCGTATAGAACTTCTTGCCCTTCATCATGTTGTCGCGCACCAGCGCAAGGCCGACGGAATTGACCATGACCGTGCTCGGGATATCGACATGGAAGGTGTAGCGATTGCAGTTCTTGCCGCGCAGCGCATCGGAGCGGGCGCCGATCTGAAGGAAGAAGCGCTTGTTGCGTTCGGCCACCTGCATGATGGTCACGGCCACGGCCGAGTTGATTTCGCCCATCAGGAACGCCACGCCGTCCTGATCGAGCATGCGCTGGGCCTTGGTCGCGCCGGTCGCGGGATTGACCGAGTCTTCCGAAATGATGTCGAGCTCGCGGCCCATCACGCCGCCGCTCTTGTTGATTTCCTCCTGCGCCATACGGATGCCGAGCTGGGCATAGGCGCCGAGCGCGCCGAGAAACCCGGTCAGCGGCGTAAGGTGGCCTATCTTGATCTTGTCGGTCTGCGCGCGGACGATCGCCGGAAAGCCGAGCGCGAGCGTGCCCGTGAGTGCGGCGCCGCCTTGCAATAGGCTTCGTCGTGTCTTGCTGGTCATCCCTGGTCCCCTCCGATGTGCGGCGGCTAGCGCTGCCGGTTTGTTCTGACGCTTCCGCTCCGGCTTTTGTTGTTCTGCCGGATAGCGCCGCAGCATCTCACAATGTCAGAACGGCTTTCAAGTCTTGAGATGAGGCCGGCCACGGGCATAGTGTCGTCCGGCTGCTGTCCAAGCCGCTGTGCCCTCACATGGTGAGGGCGTTCATCCCGCGAAGGCGGGCAGGGAGTGACTATGCCGAGAATGAAGGGCGCCGAGCTGATTACCGAATATCTGATTGCCAGCGATATTCCGTACGTCTTCGGCATTTGCGGCCACGGCAATGTGGGGATGCTCGATCCACTCTATCAGGCGCGCGACCGCATCACGCTGATTTCGCCCCGTCACGAGCAGGTCGCCGCGCACATGGCGGACGCCTATTTCCGCATCAAACACAAACCGGTAGCGACGCTGACCTCGTGCGGACCGGGCTCCTGCAACATCATCATGCCGCTTGCCTGTGCACTCACCGATTCCTCGGCAATGCTCGCGATCACCGCCAATGTTCCGACGTCGCAATTCAACCGCAGCCCCTTTCAGGAGATCAACAAGCATTTCCAGGCCGACTTCGTGAACATCGTGCGGCCGGTTGTAAAGCGGAGCTATCAACCCACGCGTGTCGATATGTTACCGCTGGCGCTGCGCCAGGCGACCACAACGATGCTGTCGGGCCGGCCGGGCCCGGTGAACGTCGACGTTCCGTTCAACGTTTTCCAGGAAGAGGACGATGTCGAGGTTCCGCCGCCTGCGCCACCGCTCAATGCACAGCGCAGCGGCGCCTCGCCGGAGGAGATTTCGACCGCGCTCGATATGATTCTGGATGCGCAGCGCCCGGTGATCTTCATCGGTCACGGCGTCACCTTGTCGGAGGCGAGCCGCGAGCTGACCGAATTCGCCAAGAAGCTTGGCATCCCGGTGATTTCTTCGCCGAACGGCATGGGCTGCTTTGATATGACAGACCCGCTCTCGCTCGGCTTCATCGGGCGCAATGGGGCATTTCCGGCCAACGAAGCCGGCCGCCGTGCCGATCTGGTCGTGGCCATCGGCGCGCGCTTCGATGACCGATCGGCGTCGTCGTGGATGCCGGGCTACTCGTGGAATTTCCCCACGACCAAGCTCATCCACGCCGATGTCGACCCGGCCGAGATCGGCCGCAACTATCCGCCAGACCTCGGCATCCTTGCCGACGCGCGGACGTTCCTGCGTCAGCTGATCACCGAGCTTGAGCGCCGTCGCAATAAAAGCGGCGACACCAAAGCATGGCTTGCCGATATCGTAACCTGGCGCACTGAATGGGACAGGTTCACCAAGCCGAATTTCGATCTGCATGCTTCACCGATCCGGCCGGAGCGCATCGTCGCCGATTGCCAGTCGGTTCTGCCGGATGACGCCATTCTCGCCTGCGACGTCGGCGTCAATCACAACTGGTACATGCAGTTCTGGAACGCGCGCAAACCACAGACGATGCTCAATTCGTGGGGCTTCTCCGGCATGGGCTTCGGCGCGGCCGGTGCGCTCGGCGCCAAACTCGCGGCGCCGGACCGGCCGGTGGTGGCGATCGCAGGCGATGGTTGCTTCACTATGGTTCCGCACGTGCTGTGCACGGCGGTCGAATACAACATCCCGGTCGTCTGGGTGATCTGGAATAATTTCGGCTGGGTATCGATCCGCGACATCCAGCTCGGCATGTTCGGTGGCCGCGAACACGGCACCATGTTCCACCAAGGTGAGAACAAGAAGCCGTATAATCCGGATTTCGCCGCCTGGGCCAAGGCCACTGGCGTCGACGCAATGACCATCACCAAGTCACAGGACTTCAAAGGCGCGCTCGAACACGCCGTGAAGGCCAACAAGCCCTTCGTGCTCGACGTGCATGTCGACGCCGAAGTGCGTCCGCCGTCGACCGGCGCATGGGAATTGCCGCCGACCCCTTACAAGGAACCCGTGTTCGGGCAGCGTTTTTTGCCTGATGCCGCGCCGGTGAAGTGAGGCCATCCATGTCGAAAGACGAGCGCCGCGCCTCCATCAAGAATGTCGCGGAAACACCGTGGCGGCAGTTTCCCAATCACTTCGGTGGCGCACTCTCCAAGCCGCTCGTCATGCCGGAGACGATGCATTCGAAGCATCTCGACTACCGCATTTCGATGTACCAGCCGATGGCTTATGTGGAGAAGCATAGCCACAAGGTCCAGGAGCAGGTCTACCACGTGCTCGAAGGCGAAGGGCTGATGGAGGTGGGCGACAAGACCCACGTCGTGCGCAAGCACGATGTGATTTATCTGCCGCCCGGCGTGCCGCATTCGATCAATAATACCGGGGTGGTCGATCTCGTATTTATAGTCGCCACCTCGCCGGTCACTGACGAGCCCGTCTAGTTTCGCGCCGCTCAGGTGGGCGATTGCGCGGCCCGCTGGCCTGCCGTGGTTCCGGCGATCTTGCCGAATACCGAGCCCGCCATCAGGCCGGTGCCGCCCGGGTAATTGAAATAGAACAGACCGCCGACCAGCTCACCCGCGGCATGCAAGCCGGCAATCACCTGACCGTCGGTGTCGATGACACGGCCGGAAGTATCGATCTTGAGTCCCCCGAACGTGAAGGTAATGCCGCAGGTGACGGCATAGGCCTCGAACGGCGGCTCATCGACTGTGTTCGCCCAGTTCGATTTATTGATGGCGAGGCCTTCGGTGCGGCGGCCGTCCTTGACGTTGGGATCGAACTTGACGTCCTTGCGCACCGCCTTGTTGTAGGTCTTGATTGTTTCCAGCGCGCGCTCGGCATTCACGTCGTCGAGCTTCTTCACCAGTTCTTCCAGCGAGTCGGCGCGCACTTTGGTGACCTGCTTGATGCGGTATTCGTCGCGCAGCATCGGAATGATTTTCTTGTCGAAGACTTGCCAGGCAAATTGCCCAGGCTGCATCAGGATGACGCGGCCGTATTTGGCATATGTGTAGTTGCGGAAGTCGGCGCCCTCGTCGACGAAGCGCTCGCCATTGGCATTGATCATGATGCCCCATGGATAAGAGTGCTTCTGGAAGTTGTCGCCGACCGCGAGATCGCCGAATTCGGGCGCGTTGCGGTCCCATCCCACCGCATGACAGCCGGACCAGTTACCCGTCGGCATGGCGCCGATGTCGAGCGCCATGCGAATGCCGTCGCCGGTGTTGAAGCGCGTGCCGCGGATCTTGGCGAGCTCCCAGGTGGGTCCAAGGTAGCGCGTGCGCATTTCGGTATTGGCCTGGAAGCCGCCGGCAGCGAGCACCACGCATTTCGCCTTGACCTCGACGGTGCGGCCATCGTGCTTCACGCGCACGCCGTGAATGCCGTCATCGTCAGCGATGAGTGAAAGTGCGCGCGCATTGTAGGCGACTGTGATGCCGTTTTTCCTGGCGATCTTGGTGTGCGCCTCGACCAGTCCCGGGCCGCCGCCCCAGGATTCGACGGTGAGACCGCCCCAGAATTTGAATTTCCCGTCGATTTTGTAGGCCTGGCGGCCGTAGATCGGGATAAAGCGGATGCCCTTCTTTTGCAGCCAGCGCATTGTTTCCTTGCTGCGCGTCACCAGCAGCTCGCACAGGTCGGGGTCGGTCCGGTACTCGGTGACGCGGCCCATGTCGTCGAAGAATTTTTCCTGGGTATAGGTGCCGAAGTCGGTATTGGCGACCTCTTCGTCGCTCAGGTCGGGCATCAGCGCGCGCAGATCCTCGACGCCGTCGTAGACGCAACGGAACGCGCCCGCCGTGAAACGGCTGTTGCCCCCTGATTCATCCTCCGGCGCGCGTTCGAGCACGAGTACAGATACGCCGTGTTCGGCGGCTGCATGGGCAGCGCAAAACGCCGCATTGCCACCACCAACCACGATGACATCACTTGAAGTCGGCAACATGAGTTTCGATCCGTTGTTTTGCGCGGCAGTGTATGGCCCGACGGCAGCGAGTCAACGCCTATCCGACAATGTGAGTGAGGATTTGCCAATTTGAAATCGCGGATGCTAACCTGCGGCTTGTTGTGTTGAATAGGCCGCAATGGCGTCACACGCCGCGGAAGCGCCGGAGATAAAGATTGAGAAGCCGCACAAAACCAAAAAGCCGCGTTGACCGTGTCCGGCCTGTTCGGCCGGCTGGCACAATCGCGCGGGTGGTCGAAAGTCCGCTTTCAGATATCGATGATGACGTTGAGGACCGAGCGCGCGGCGGCGTGCAGTCGATTGGCCGGGCCTTCGCCATTCTGGAAGAGGTCGCGCGCAACCGGGATGGCATTGGGCTTGCCGACCTCAGCAAGAAGGTCGGCTTGCACAACAGCACGACTTTTCATCTCGTCAAGACGATGGTCTCGCTCGGCTATATCCGGCAGCTCAAGGACAGCAAGCGCTATCGCATTGGTCGGCCGCTGTTTGCGTTGGCGGCCAGCGCCCTCGACGAGATGGAAATGGTCAGCATGGCGACGCCCGTACTCGATGATTTGTCGCGCGCGACCGGTGAAAGCAGTCATTTTGCCACGCGCATGAGCGATGCCGTCGTGGTCATGGCGCGAACGCCGGGCCCGGGTGCATTTCAGCTGACTGACCGTGTCGGTGTCGTGCGGCCGGCCTACTGCACGGCTTTGGGCAAAGTCATCCTTGCGGCATTGCGGCCGGACCAGCTCGATCGCTATCTCGAGCGCGTCGAATTGAAGGCGCTGACATCGAAAACGATCACCAATGCGCAACGCCTGCGGCGTGAGCTTCAGGAAATCCGTCGGTCGGGAATTGCGATTGACGATGGCGAATTCGACAATGAAATGCGATGCGCGGCCATGCCCGTGCACGATTTCAGCGGGCAGGTGGTCGGCGCGATCGGAATTTCCGGCCCGGTCTGGCGCTTGTCGATTCAAACCTTGCAGACCAAGGCTCGCGACCTCATGGACGCTGCAAAAAGTTTGTCGGAAGCATTCGGCGCTTCCAAGTCGTCCACCAGGTAAAACATCATGACACACGTTGTTGTCGCGTATTGGCGGCCGCGCGCCGGTCAAACCGAGAAGGTCGAGGCGATCCTGCGTGAGCTGGGCCCCAAGATACGCGCAGGAGCCTGGCAATCTCATGTTTGTCGTCAACCGGTTGCTCGAAAATCCGAATGAATTTCTGCTCTATGAACAATACAAAAGCGAGCAGGCGTTCATCGATCATCAGCAGACGCCGCATTTCAAAACGCTGGTGCTGGAACGTGCCGTGCCGCTGCTCGAGCGGCGGGAGCGTGTCGCCTATTCAGTGATGACGTGAGACCGAGCAATAATATTCACGGAGCTCGTGCCGGGTTGCGGGCTCCAGTTCTTTGCACAAGAAAACACCCAAGGGGAAAATGATGCTGCTGGCAGGTAAGAAAGTCGTCGTCATCGGAGGATCATCCGGAATTGGGCTGGCGACAGCCGAGCGCGCCAAGAAAGAAGGCGCTGAAGTCGTCATTGCCTCGCGCAACGTCGAACGCCTGAAAGCCGCAGCGAACAAGATCGGCGTTACCGCGATCGCGGCCGACGTAACCAACGACGAAAGCGTTGCCAATTGCTTCCGGCAATGTGGACCGGTGGATCATGTCGCGGTCACCGCTGCACAGCTCAAGACCGGCCCCTTCAAGACCGTTTCGATGGAAGACGTGCGCGCGACCATGGAAAGCAAGTTTTGGGGCGCGTGGCGTGTTGCGCGCGCTGCCGAAATCCGCGCTGGCGGGTCGTTGACGCTGGTTACCGGCTATCTAAGTCTGCGTCCTCGCCCGGGCGCGGCCATTGTCGGCGCGGTGAACGGCGCGCTTGAGTCCTTGACGCGGGGCCTCGCACTGGAGCTCGCTCCAATCAGGGTCAACGCGGTATCGCCGGGCACGATTGATACGCCCATCCGCGCCAGCATGCCGGAGGCCGCGCGCCGTGACATGCTCGAAAAAGCGGCGGCCGCACTGCCGGTCCGCCGGGTCGGCGTGGGCGACGATATTGCCCAGCAAATTCTGACTTTCATGACCGTCGGTTTTGCGACCGGATCGATTGTCTACATCGATGGCGGCGCGTTGATCGTTTGACCGTGCGCCAGTGAACGACCGGCTGCACCTCGTAAATCAATAATGCGCGACAGCGATTTCCAGCGGAAAGTCGTCAACGACCTCGTGTCCACTGTCAGTAACAATGAATGTGTGGCCGAGGAAAATACCGAAAAGCCCGTCTGGTGTGATCGGATTAGGTTCCGCCATGATGACCATGCCTGGCTTCAGGATTTCTTCGAATTTTTCGGCGGCGACGTGCTCCGCGACGACGTGCGGCTTGTCGGTGACAAGGTCGATGCCGTGGCACTGTGTCGGCCGTGACTGGTAGCCGTTATCACGGAAAAATTTGCTCGCGGTACGCATAGCCTCGACCGGTTTTCCAGGCGCGATTTCCGCAATAATGCGCTGATAGCCCGGCAGCGTGATTTCATTCCAGAATGTTTTCACCATTTCGGTGGGCTCGCCGACACAGATTGGTGAACCGATCTGGGCGGTGTAGCCGCGATAGCCGGCGGCGAGCTCCATATTAATGATGTCACCTTGTTGCAGCACGCGAGCAGAGGGACGCGGGTTGCCAAAAACCATTGCCGGGTTCGCCATTGGCGTTGACCCGATGATCAGAAAATCGATATCGCCGCCGCCTTCGAGGATGGCGGCGCCGGCCGCTGCGCGAAGTTCGTACTCTTTCGCGCCGGGACGGGCGCGCGCCACCATGGCGTCCATTGCATTGCGACACAGCACACCGGCCTTGCGGACGCAGTCGAGCTCCTCGGCGCTATGGATTGATAGCAGCTCGTGCAAAAACCCTTTGGTGAAGACCAGCTCGGCCTCGGGAAGGTTTTCGCGCAAGACATTGTATTGGTTGACCGGAAGGTAATCAGCGTGTCGCGGATCGATCTCCATCATGCCGATGCGGCCGCGCTCAAGTTTCAGTTCGCGGATGCGTTCAACCATGATGTCCGCGTAGCGGCCGTTACGGCTATGACGTACATCCTTGACGGCGATCTCGACCTGCCGGCGCACCGCTTCCGCGTGCGTGCCCCCCATTGAATAGATCAAGGTGGGCTCGCCCTCGGCTGGAACGAGGACGTAGCTCGATAGTGCGTGCCACTCCCAATGTCCGGTGAGCCACAGCATCCCGCCGCCAAAGCTCCAGTGGCTCGGTCCACCCGGGACAATCACGACGTCGAGTTTGTCTTCGCGCATTTTCTCGCGCAAGGCACGATAGCGGCGCTCATATTCGGCCTTTGAGAATTGCTCCCACACGGCATCGCGGTAATAGGGCGTGTCGCGCATGTTGGCGAAAGGCAGCGACTGGTCGAGCTTTGTTCGCACGACTTCCCACGGCTGGGGGCCGATACGTGGCGGGACGATCGTCATTTGAGGGGGTTCCTGAACTAAAGACGGGCGATGCCCGCGGGGCATCTCAACAACGCTGTACGTCAACCGGAGTTTAGTCGATTGGTTTGATATCCGCTTGTTTGGCGAGATCGACGGTCGCGGCCAGATCATCATTAAAGAATTTGGCGAATTCTTCCACGCTGATCTGCATTGGCTCGACGCCAAGCTTGGCCAGCTTTTCACGGAGAGCGGGATCGTTCAGCGCTTTTACAGTCACGTCGTGCAGCTTTTGCACAACTCCGAGCGGTGTATTCGCCGGTGCCGATAGTCCATTCCAGAAGCGGAACACAGCATCCGGATAACCCGCTTCGACGATCGAGGGAACGTCCGGCAAAAGCGGCACCCGGTTCGGCGAGCTCACGGCCAATATCGTCAGTTTGTCGCTCTTGAGCGCCGAGGCTGCTGCCGCAAGCGGAATGAAATAGAAATCGATCCGTCCGGCCATGACTTCTAAAAGCCCGCCTTCGCGGAAAGGTATGTGGTGGACGTCGATCTTGGCGGCGAGACGGAAACGCTCGGCCGCCATATGCGACGAGGAGCCGATACCGGCGGAGGCAAAAGTGAGTTTCCCGGGGCTAGCTTTTGCGGCTGCGACGAGGTCTGCGACTGTCGTGAAGCCACTCGCTTTGGAGGCAACCAGCAAGTTCGGCGACGTGCCGATCAGAACGACCGGCACGAAACTGCGAACAGGATCGTAGGGCAGGGTCCTGTGCAGCACGCTTTCGGTTGCCATCGATGATGTGCTGGCCACGAGGGTGTAACCATCTGGCTCGGCCTTCGCGACATAACTGAAGCCGATGCTTCCTCCGGCGCCAGGCTTGGCTTCGATGACCATCGGTTGTCCGATGAGTTGTGAAACCTGATCGACGACGACGCGCGTGACTGTGTCAGAAGCGCTTCCAGCGGGGTAAGGGCTGATAACCCGGATCGGCCGTGTCGGATAGTCCTGTGCATAGGCCGATGTCGAAACCAAAAGGATTGTCGATACGGCAATACGGCAGAGCGCGCCCAAGTTTGCCGCTCCAGCTTTCGCGAGAATATTCATCATAGTTCCGTCTCCAGGAGGAAAGTGATCGGCACATTCTTCATTGCCATACGACTCAGGGTTTGGCTGGCACAGCCCATGGCCTGCGCACGCGGTCTTCGCTTTTGAACGCCGCTATTCGGTCGCGGTAGCTGTCGGTCAAATCGACGTCATCCCACCCGTTCAGTAGCTGATTGCGGCTGACGGGATCGATCGCGAAGGCATAGCTGCGATTGCCGCAGGTAATTGTCTGTTGCTCGAGATCGACCGTGACCGGGCGGTCGGGATGAGCCGTGACCGCGGCCGCGAGCTCAGCCACGTCGGCTTCGAGGACGATCGCGGTCAGCAATCCATTCTTTACGGAATTCTGCGCGAAGATGTCGCCATACGACGGAGCAATGACGCAGCGGAAGCCGTGATCGTAGAGGGCGTAGACCGCCGCTTCGCGCGAAGAGCCGCCGCCGAAATTGCGTCCGCCGAGCAGGATTTTGGCGTCGCGGTGACGCGGTTGGTTGATTGGAAAATCGTCGCGTTCTTTTCCGGTGCTGTCGAAACGCATGTCCTGGAACAGCACCTGGCCGAGGCCGCGCGAGCGCGGCCATTTGAGGTAGCGCGCCGGGAGAATCTGGTCGGTGTTCAGATTGGGCAGCGCCAGCGGGCAGGCCTTGGCAGTGAGGCGCGTGACTTTTTCCATGCGCCGCCCTCACATTTTCCGGCCGGCGAGCAGTGGCCGCACATCAGCGAGATGACCGGTGACTGCGGCGGCTGCTACCATGGCCGGGGACATCAGATGGGTGCGCGCACCCTGACCCTGCCGGCCGCGGAAATTCCGGTTGGTGGTCGAGGCGCAACGCTCACCTGCGGCCACCAGGTCGCCATTGATACCGACACACATCGAACAACCGGAGTCCGCCCACTCCAGTCCCGCTTCGCGGAAAATGCGGTCGAGCCCTTCTTCCTCGGCCTGCTTTTTCACCAACGATGATCCCGGCGAAACAAGGCCGGGCACTTTGCTGACGCGTCCGGCGAGAACGGCCGCTGCGGCACGTAAGTCTTCGATGCGGGCATTGGTGCATGAACCGATAAAGACGCGATCGACGGCGATATCGGTCAATTTGGTGCCTGGCGTGATCCCCATATAGTCAAGCGCTTCGCGCAGATATTGCGCCCGCGTGGCATCGGCTTCGCGCGACGGATCGGGCACGCGTCCATCGACTGGCAAGGCGTCATCCGGTGTCGTTCCCCACGTCACGATGGGCGCAATCTGGCCGGCATCAAGCGTAACCTCACGGTCGTATGTGGCGTCGGCGTCAGAGACGAGTGTCGACCAGGTATCGACCGCACGTTCGAACGCGGCACCCTTGGGGGCATAGGGGCGGTCGCCAAGATAAGCGAAAGTCGTCGCGTCCGGCGCGACCATGCCGCAACGTCCGCCGGCCTCAATCGACATGTTGCAAAGCGTCATCCGGCCTTCCATCGAAAGGGCCCGAATGGCCGTCCCGGTAAACTCGATGGCGTGGCCTTGCGCGCCGTCGGCGCCGATACGCGCGATGATGGCGAGTGCGATATCCTTGGCCGCAACACCGACAGCGGTCTGGCCGTCGACCACGATGCGCATGCGCTGCGGTTTTTTCTGCCAAAGCGTTTGCGTCATCAGCACGTGCGCGACTTCGGACGCGCCGATCCCGAAGGCATAGGCGCCGAAAGCGCCATGCGTGGAGGTGTGGCTGTCGCCGCAGACGATCAGCAGGCCTGGCAAGGTCAATCCCTGTTCGGGACCGACCACGTGCACGATGCCCTGGCGTGGATCGCGCAGACCAAAAAGCGTGATGTCGTTAGCTGTCGCGTTGGTCTCAAGGTTGCGGACCATCGCGGCGATTTCCGGGTTGGCGATGCCGTCCGCGCGCCCGCGGGTCGGCACGTAGTGATCGGCGACGCCAAACGTGAGTTGCGGTTCAGCAACCGTGCGACCGCGCGCTTTCATCTGGCTGAAGCCGTGGAATGAGCCTTCGTGCACGTAGTGCCGATCGACCCAGAGCAAGGCAGCGTCATCCTCGCGGCGCACGATTTCGTGCGACGACCACAATTTGTCGATCAGGGTGCGGGGTTCGCTCATGTCGGGTCGCGTTTGCCTCAGCCACGGCAGGCTTGTCGAGGGTCTGCAATATTGTATGCTAAAAAATACCAAGTAAAGCGTCAGCCGGTGGCGGGCGCTCGGGGTAGGGGTACGCGGTCTTGCGTGACTGGCTGGGCGAAGCGAAGGCAAAACAGGTCTATCTTGTCCTGCGCGACCGCATCCTGAGCGGCGCTGTCGGCTTCGGCACCAAGCTTCCCAATGAAAACGAGTTAGCCGAATACCACGGCGTATCCCGGGTCACTGTCCGCCGCGCGCTCGGCGAGCTTGCGCGCGAACGATTGATCGAGCGGCGGCGCAGCGCGGGAACTCGGGTTGTCTACCGGCCATCGCCGGCCCCGATGAGCGCCGATATTTCCGGCGTGCTCGCCAATCTCGCGGATATGGGCCGGCGCACGGCGGTAAAACTTTTGTCCTTCGACTATGTGCCGGCGGAAGGCGTGGTCGCGGAGGCGCTGGGCGCCGCGCCAGACCAATTGCTGCAACGTTCGGTGCGTGTGCGCTCGGTCGACGGCCTGCCGTTTTCTTACCTCACGACGCATATTCCCGAGAGCGTGTCGCTGACGTTTTCCCGGCAGGATCTCGCCACGCGGCCTTTGCTGGAACTGCTTGAACGCGCAGGCGTGAAAGTCGAGCACGCGCGCCAACGCATCAGCGCCGGACTTGCAACGCCGGACGTTGCCGAGGCGCTCGGGCTGCATACGGGATCACCACTGATCGAGCTTGTTCGCGTCGTTTTCGATCAATCCGGCCGTGGCGTCGAGCATCTGCACGCGCTCTACCGGCCGGATCGCTACGCATTCGAAATTGATCTCGTGCGCTCGGGCGCGGCCGATACCAAAGCCTGGGCGCCGGTGATCCATCAACGGCCAGGCAGCCGCACCGCAAAGTTCAATTCGAAAATCTCAAGTCACAAGGCCAAGCCGGCGGAGCCGGCGCGGCAACGCTAACCAGTAGGGAGAGTCAAAATGTCAGACCAGAAAACAATCATTTAATCGCCGCAAATTTCTTGCCACGACCGCGCTCGGCGCGGCAGCGGCAGCAACCGGCAGTGTCGCCATGCCGTCCATCCTGCGCGCCCAAGGTGGCGCGGTAAAACTTGGCGTGTTGCACCCGGTCACCGGCGCGCTGTCTTACTCCGGCCAGCAAGGTCGGCTCGGCGCAACGATGGCCATCGAGGAAATCAATGCTGCCGGCGGCATCAAGGGGCTCGGCAAGATCGACGCCGTGCTCGGCGACGCACAGTCGACGCCCGAGGGCGGCACGGCCGAAGTCGAGAAGATGAATTCGGCCGGCGTCGCCTGCATTGTCGGCGGCTATGCGAGCAACATCTGCCTCGCCACAACGCAAGCGGCGGCGCGCTATGAGTTGCCGTATGTCGTGGATGTCGGGGTTGCGGATGGCATCGTCACGCGCGGCCTGAAGAACACCTTCCGGTTTGGTCCAGGCTTCGGCGTAATTTCCAAAACCGCTCTGGCCAATCTCGCCGCCATCAACGATCAGGCCGGCAAGACCGCCAAGACCGTCATGATCGTCCACGAGGACTCGTTGTTCGGCTCAGGCCTTGCCAAATTGCTCAATGCACAGCTGCCGGCGCTGGGCTTCCAGATCCTGGAGACCATCCCGCACCCGACGCCGACGCGCGACTTCAACAACGTCGTGCTCAAGATCAAGGCGCAGAACCCCGATATCGTCATTCCGGCGAATTACTACAACGAATATGTCCTGCTCGCCCGCACCATGCAGCAGCAGCAGGTCAAACCGAAGGGCATCTATTCGGTGCTCGGCGGTGCGGCTTCCTCGTACAAGTTCGTCAAGGAATTCCCCGAGGCCGCCAAATACATCATGGATTGCAATCACTGGTTCGATCCGCGCAACGCCAAGGCGCAGGCGCTGAAGAAACAGGTCGAAGGCAAAGGTCAGTTCTTCACCTACGAAGTCTACATGAACTACAGCTGCGTCCTGCTGATCGCCGATGCGCTCCAGCGCGCAGCCTCCGCCGACCGTGCCAAGCTCACCGACGCACTGGCAAGTTCGACCTTCGCGGGTCACCTGATGCCTTACGGACCAACAAAGTTTGTCAACGGACAGAACGAGGGTGCCGCGCCGGTCAACACGCAAGTGCTCGACAACGACATCAAGGTGATCCTGCCGGCGGCTTTCGCGAACGCGAAGCCGGTTTTCCCGATGCCGGCATGATCGTCATGACGTTGCCGGCGGCGCACACCGTGCGCCGCCGGCGGCCGTGACCTTCCAGGCATTGCGCCCGTGCTGTCGCCCGTCATCCTGATTCCTGCGATCCTCAACGGCCTGCTGATGGGCGCCGTTTATGCGCTCGTGGCCCTGGGGCTGACGCTGATCTATGGCGTCCTGCACATCATCAATTTCGCGCATGGCGCTTTGTTGAGCGCGGCCCTGTTCGCCGCATTTTTCGCTTTTCGGCTGTTCGGCCTTGATCCTTACGCCGCGGTATTCCTGCTGGCGCCGCTTTTCTTCGTATTCGGATATGCCTTGCAACGCTTTGTCATCGGGCCGGCGTCGCATGGCGATGATCGCAACATGTTGCTGGTGACGCTCGGTATCGCTGTCGTCATCGAAAACCTGTTGCTGTTTGCGTTTCGTGCCGACACCCGCACGATCAACGTGCCTTACGCGTTCGAGACCATCAATTTCGGCTTCACGTTTCTCGCGGTGCCGCGCGTGGTCGGCTTTGTGGTCGTGTTTGCGGTCGCGCTTGTGCTCTGGCTGATCATGACCTTCACCGATACCGGGCGGGCCATCCGCGCGGTCGCGAAGGAAAAGCTCGGCTCGGAACTGGCCGGCATCGACGTCGCCCATGTCTATGCCGTGACGTTCGGGCTCGGCAGCGCCTGCGTCGCCATCGCCGCCTGCCTGCTGATCCCGACGTATTACGTCAATCCGACGGTCGGGAATGCCTTTGTCCTGATCGCTTTCACCATCGTCGTGCTGGGCGGCATGGGCTCGGTACCGGGCGCCGTGATTGGCGCCTTGCTCATCGGCGTGGTGGAAAGCCTCTCCGGCCTGTTCCTGGGCGAATCGCTCGGCCAGATCGGCATCTTCATCATCTTCATCGTGGTGCTTCTGGTGCGGCCGAGCGGGCTGTTCGGGGCGCGCGCATGAAGGGCTTTGTGCCGATCGTTGTGGTCGTCGCCGTGCTGGCCGCCGTGCCGCTGGTCGTGCACTCCAACGCCACGCTCAATTTCCTTGTTGTGGCGCTGATGATCGCGCTGGCCGGGCAGGGCTGGAACATCCTGGGCGGCTACGCCGGGCAATACTCGTTCGGGCACGCCGCTTTCTTCGGGACCGGCGCCTATGTCACGGCAATCTTGCAGGTGAAATACGGGGTCAACGCCTGGCTCGGATTCGGCGCGGGCATTGTGTGTGGCGCCGCCCTCGGCGGCCTGATCGGGGCGCTGACATTTCGTTCGGGTCTGCGCGGATCATACTTCGCGCTGGTCACGCTCGCATTCGCCGAAGTGCTGCGCATCATCGCCAGCGTGGCGCCGATCACCGGCGCGGGCGTGGGCACGCTGATCAATCTCGACTATGGGCGCGCGCGCGTTTCAGTTTCAAAGCCGCGCCGTATTTTATTGGGTCATTCTCGCATTGGTCGCTTCATCGCTCGTCATCGCGCGGCTGATCGAGCAGTCGCGCTTCGGCGCCTGGCTGATCGCCGTGCGCGAAAATGAAGATGCCGCGAAAGCGCTCGGTGTCGATGCGAGCAGCGTCAAGACAACCGCCATGGTGATTTCCGGCGCCATGACCGCGGCCGCGGGGTGCTTTTACGCGCAATATTTTCTGTTTGTCGATTCCGGCATTGCCTACGGGACATGGATCTCGATTGAAGCCTTGCTGACGCCGATTATCGGCGGCGTCGGCACGGTCTTCGGGCCGTTGCTCGGCGCGCTCGCGGTCAGGCTGCTGGGCGAGGGTGCGAAGCTCATCACCGGAGATGTGCCCGGGCTCGATTTGATTCTGTATGGCGCGGTGCTTGTGCTGGTCATCTGGTTTACACCGCGCGGCCTGATCGGCGGTTGTGCGCAGTTGCGCGGGTGGTTCACGCGCCGAAGCGCGCCGGCCGCTCCTTCCATCAATGAGGCGGGCCATGGCTGATCCGCTTCTTGTCGTCGATCGCGTGACGCGCCGTTTCGGCGGCCTGTTGGCCGTGAACGCCGCGTCGCTCACGGCCCAGGCGGGACGCATCACCGCGCTGATAGGCCCCAACGGCGCCGGCAAGACGACGCTCTTTTCCATCATCTCCGGCTTCCTCAAACCGAGCGACGGCGATATCCGCTATGCCGGCGAGGTCATTACCGGCGAACCGCCGTATCGCCTTGCGCGGCGCGGCATCGCACGGACATTCCAGATCGTGCAGCCTTTTGCCGGACTGACGGTGCGCGAAAACATCCTGGTCGGCGCGCATCTGCATCATCGTGGCCGCGCAGCGGCGCTTGCTGCCGCCGAAGAAGTTGGCCGCTACGTGGGGCTGAACGACCAGCTCGATCGGCCGGCCGATACCCTCACGGTCGCCGGCCGCAAGCGGCTTGAGCTAGCGCGCGCGCTCTGGCGATCGACCCGAAACTGTTGCTGCTTGACGAAGTGCTGGCGGGCCTGAACCCGTCCGAAATCCGCGACATCGTGCCGGTCATCCGCGGTCTTTGCGACCGCGGCATTACCATCGTGATGATCGAACATGTGATGCAGGCAGTGATGAGCCTTGCCGAACACGTCTTCGTGCTGGCGGAAGGGAAGGTCATCGCCGAGGGTGCGCCGGCGCAGGTTGCCGCGGACCCCGTCGTCATCGAAGCCTATCTCGGCCATGGCGCTGCGGCAAAGCTGAGGGCTTCGTATGCCCACTAGCCCAATGCTCACGGTGCAGGACTTGCACGCCGGCTACGGTGAAACTGAGGTTCTGCGTGGTGTCGATCTCACGGTGAATGCGGGCGAGGTCGTCGCCGTGCTCGGATCGAATGGCGTTGGCAAGTCGACGCTCAATCGAACGATCTCCGGCATCCTGCGCGCGAGATCGGGGTCGATCGTCTTTGAGGGCGTCGATCTCGTGCGCGAAAAGCCCGCGGCCATTGTTGCGCGCGGACTCATTCACGTGCCGGAAGGCCGGCGAATCTTTCCAAATTTGTCTGTGCGAGACAACCTCGATCTCGGCAGTTATCGCCGCGCCGGCGCGCGCCGCGCACAAAACCGCGAGCGTGTCTTCGCGATATTCCCGCGCCTTTACGAACGCCGCACGCAACGTGCCGATACGCTCTCGGGCGGAGAACAACAGATGCTTGCGATCGGACGCGGTCTCATGGCGGAACCGAGATTGATTATCCTCGACGAGCCTTCATTGGGGCTCTCGCCGCTGCTCGTTGAAGAGCTGTTTGCGCTCGTCAAGCGCATCAACGCGGACGGCGTGTCAGTCCTCCTTGTCGAGCAAAACGTCATTCAGAGTCTTGAAGTGGCCAATCGTGCCTACATTCTTGCGGAAGGAAAATTCGTCATGTCCGGCAGCGCCGCGGACATTGGCGCCAATCCCGAGCTCAAGCGCGCTTATCTTGGAATGTGACGCATGACCGATGCCACCTTACGCGCCCGTCTCGCCCGCCTGCCCATCCTCGTCGCGCCCGGCGTCTACGATCCGCTGACGTCCCTGATCGCCGAGCAGGCCGGGTTCGACGCGCTTTACGTCTCGGGCGCCGGCATCGCTTATACCCGGCTCGGCCGACCGGACATCGGCCTGGTCAGCATGAACGAGGTGGTGGAAACCGTCGCGCTGATCCGCGACCGCGTGCGCGCCCATCTGATCGTCGATGCTGACACCGGTTATGGCAATGCACTGAATGTCGATCGTACAATCCGACTGCTCGAACGCGCCGGCGCCAATGCCATCCAGATCGAGGACCAGGATTTTCCGAAGCGCTGCGGCCATCTTGACGATAAGGTGCTGATCCCGGCATCCGAAATGGTCGGCAAGATCAAGGCGGCGCTCGACGCGCGCCATTCCAGCGACACCTTGGTGATTGCCCGCACCGATGCCATCGCCGTCGAGGGGTTTGATCGCGCCATTGCTCGCGCCGTCAGCTACCGTGAGGCCGGCGCAGATATTCTGTTTACCGAAGCGCCCAAAACGCGCTCCGAGCTCCAGCGTATTCCGCCCGCGCTCAAAGGCGTGCCCTTGGTGGCAAACATGGTGGAGGGAGGCAAAACACCTCCACTGGCGGCAGCTGCACTGGAAGCGCTTGGTTTTTCGCTGGTCATTTTCCCCGGCGGAATTGTTCGTGCTTTGGCGCGAACCGCGAGCGACTACTACGCGTCGCTTGCCGCACACGGCACCACCGAACCGTTCCTCGACCGGATGTACGATTTTGCCGCGCTTAATGACGTGATCGGTACGCCGGCATTGATCGCGCTCGGTAAACAGTATGAAGCGGCGGCCGGCAAAAAAGCCCACGGCAAGAAAGATCACGGCAAATAAAGTCGGGTAAAAGGAACGTCTCGCATGGACAAGCTTTTCGATACCGTCATCAAGAATGCCCGGGTGGTTCGTCCGAACAAGACCTCGGTCGATTGTCTCGATATTGCGATCAAGGATGGAAAGGTCGCGCGGCTCGCACCGGATATTCAGGCGGATTCCGCCAGACAGGTTTTTGATGCCAAAAACCGCCTCGCGTTTCCGGGTTGCGTCGATGCGCATATGCATATCGGCATCTATGCGCCGCTCGCGCAGGACGCGGTTTCGGAGAGCAAGGCCGCAGCCATGGGCGGCGTGACCTCCAGCCTGAATTACCTGCGCACGGGACACTACTATCTCAATCGCGGGGGCCCGTATCGCGAATTCATGCCCGAAGTCTTCAAACAATCGGAGGGACATTTCTGGGTCGATTACGGCTTTCATCTCGCGCCGATCGAGGCGAGCCACATCGACGAGATGGAAGATCTCGTCACGCAACATGGCGTAACCTCGTTCAAGATCTTCATGTTTTACGGCGGCTACGGGCTACACGGCGCCTCGTCGCGGCAAAATGATTTTCTGATGATAGGACCCGACGAGCGTTACGACATTGCACATTTCGAGTTCATCATGCGGTCCGCGCAGCGCCTGATGGCTAAATTTCCCGAGCAGGCCGCGCACATCAGCGTCAGCCTGCATTGCGAACTGGCCGAAATCCTTACCGCCTATACAAAGATCGTGGAGCGCGAAGGCAAGCTGACAGGCTTGCATGCCTACAGCGCCGCGCGTCCACCGCATTCCGAAGGCCTGGCGATCTGGATTGCATCTTATCTGGCCAACGAGACCAATTGCCTGAACATCAATCTGTTGCACCTGAGTTCACGCAAGGCGGTGGATGCGGCCTGGACCATGCAGCAGGTTTTTCCGCACATTGCGTTCCGCCGTGAGGTGACGGTGGGCCATCTTCTGCTCGACACCGATTGCGAATGCGCGGTGCATGCCAAGGTCAATCCGCCCATCCGCCCGCGCGAGGACGTCGAAGCGTTGTGGCAGGCCGTGCTCGATCGCAAGATCGACTGGATCGTTAGCGATCATGCCTGCTGTTCCGCCGAGCAGAAGTGGTCGAAAGACGACCCGACCAATATCTGGCTGGCCAAATCCGGATTTGGCGGAACGGAATATCTCCTTTCTGGCGTTTTGAGCGAGGGCAGCAGGCGCGGCATGTCGTACAATCACATGGCCGAGCTTTTGAGCTGGAAGCCGGCGCAACGATTCGGCCTGCCGAGTAAAGGCGACATCGCTCCGGGCTATGATGCGGATATCGCGATCGTCGATCCGCACGAGAGCTTCGTCGTGCGCTCCGCCGAGTCCGAATCCGTGCAGGGCTACTCGCCGTTCGAGGGATTCGAACTCAGCGGGCGGGTGAAGAGCACGTTCTTGCGTGGTGCTCTCGTTTACGACAACGGCAATATCGTCGGACCTGCGACAGGTAAATATCTGCGGAGATCCGCCGTCACCCCCGCGCAATGAGTACGGTCGCGACTGGATCGAACGAGACATTCAACACGCACGTACCGGTGCTGATCGTCGGTGCTGGTGCCGCCGGGCTTTGCGCGGCGCTCGCGGCGAAGGAGGCGGGTATCGACCCTGTGGTGGTTGAGCGAGATGCCGTGCCTTCGGGTTCGACGGCCTTGTCGGCCGGGCTCATTCCTGCGGCAGGCACCCGATTTCAGCGCGCCAAAGGCATCGCCGACAGCCCGGCGGTATTTGCCGCCGATATTCAGCGCAAGGCAAAAAACGAGGCTGATCCGGCCGTGGTCGAGGCCGTTGCGCAAGGTGCGGGACCGCTCGTCGAATGGCTGGCCGGACAATACGGGCTGCCTTTCGATGTGGTCGACAACTTCAACTATCCCGGTCACTCGGCCATGCGCATGCACGGCCTGCCGAGCCGGACCG
The DNA here is from genome assembly GCA_963767515.1 of uncultured Alphaproteobacteria bacterium. Classification (GTDB taxonomy): domain Bacteria; phylum Pseudomonadota; class Alphaproteobacteria; order Rhizobiales; family Xanthobacteraceae; genus Pseudolabrys. Next base: position 101,391 of record CAVYER010000019.1, on the reverse strand, counting down.
GCCAGGAGCTGATCGATCGGCTGCGCCAGGCCGCTGAATCGAACGATGTCGTCATTCTCACACGCAGCGTCGCCGAACGGATTCTGGCGGACCCGGACGGCCAAATCCGTGGCATAGAAATCGTTCATCACGACGGCACCCGCGAAAGTATCGGATGCGATGCGCTGATTTTGGCGTGCAACGGTTTTGGCGGAAATCCGGAGCTCGTCCGCCGCTTCATTCCGGAAATGGCGGATGCGCTTTATTTCGGCCATCCCGGCAACCAGGGCGACGCCGTCATCTGGGGCGACTCGCTCGGCGCGCAACTGTCTCACCTCGGCGCCTATCAAGGTCACGGCTCGGTCGCGACGCCGCACAATATCCTGATCAGCTGGGCGGTGATCATGCAGGGCGGTATCCAGATCAACCGCGACGGCCGCCGCTTTTGCGATGAGACACATGGCTATTCAGAGCAGGCGGCCGAAGTCCTGCGACAGCCAGGCGGATTTGTCTGGGATGTATTCGACGCACGCATTGCCGCGGTGGCGCGACAATTCGAGGATTTCAGGAACGCCGAACGCGCCGGCGCGATCCTCACTGCAGACACGATTACGGACCTTGCAAAGGCGATGCAGGTTCCGCCTGCAACGTTTGCGGCGGAATGGAATGACGTTGAAGCTCTCAAATCAGCCGGCGGCCGCGAGCGCTACGGTCGAGAACTTATCGCCGAGCAGTCGTGCATACCGCCGTACCACGCGGTCAAGGTGACCGGCGCGCTGTTTCATACGCAGGGCGGACTCGCCATCGATTCAAACGGCCGTGTGAAGCGGAAGGACGGGACGACATTTCCGAATTTGTTCGCAGCCGGAGGTGCAGCCGCCGGCGTGTCGGGCTCCGTTGCGGCGGGATATCTGTCAGGCAATGGACTCTTGACGGCGACTGTTCTCGGTCGCCTGGCGGGCAGAGCGGCGGCGAAGCAGGTCGCGAAGAGCGAAACGCGGCAGCGATAAAACTGGTAATGTCTGCTTTTTACTCTTAGCGATCGAGGATAAAGTGTCGTCATGGAGATACTCGATATTGCTCTTCGGCTGGTAACGGCGGCTTTGGTCGGTGTATTCCTCGGACTTAACCGCGAACTTCACGGCAAGCCGACGGGAGTGCGCACACTCGGATTGGTTGGGCTCGGCTCTGCCGTAGCGGTTGCCGTGTTTGGTCATGCCGATAGCGCTGACACGAGCCGCGTAGTCCAAGGTATCGTGACCGGGATTGGCTTTTTGGGCGCTGGCGTCATCGTTCGCAGTCCTCAAGGCGGCCATGTGCACGGGCTAACTACTGCCGCATGCGTTTGGGTTACTGCATGCCTTGGCGCCGCCTGTGGACTTAGCGAATGGCGGATTGTACTCCCCGGTCTGCTAATAGTTTTGATCTTACTCGTTTTTGGTGGGCCTTTTGAAAACGCTATCCATCGCCGATGGCCGCAGCCTGCTGACGTTGACGCCGATGAAGGCCGGGAGGAGCCATAGGTGACCGGCGTGCTGTTTCATCCTCAAGGCGAACTTAGCGTCGATTCAAACGATCGTATGAAGCGCAAGGATGCAACGACAATAGTCCGTTAGACCGTTATTGGTTCCAATAACGGATTTTATCGGAGGCACTGGCAGCCATGTCCGCTTTACCCCCGAAAGCGGACATCCGAGAGCGGCTCGGTAATGTCCGCTAAGTGCCAAGAGCGGACATGACAACACATTTGTGATGCTACTGGGTGGGGTGCGGCGCCGCGCTGAGTGCCTGTATTCTGACCAAAGGCGATAGCATCACATATTAAGGCTGTGACTATGGGCCTATGGCGCGTTGCACGTCAGCGAGTGCTTGCTCGCACGCGCTTTTGTCGCCAGCACTGTCCGTTGCTCGAGCACGCAGCATCGCTTGTCTGACCGTGGCGACCGTCCCTGGGGGCAGCTCGCCAAGTTTTTCCTCGGCGGCAGCTATTGATCGCGGCGTTGGCTGCACGCTCATTCCGGCGCCAACTCCCTGACGAGCAGTCGGTCCCGCTGCGGCGATTGCTCCCACCTTGGCATCGATGCGTGACTGCATTTTGACAATATCTTCGGAGCATGGACCAGCAAGGCTCAACGAAATAGAAAACAGGAACGCTGTTGCGCCGAATGCCAATAATGTTGGAGCAGTCATTTTGTTATCCCATCGACATGGTTGGGGACTAGCGTAATTGACATGCGACAATGCCGGTGATCGAACCGTCTGATTGCCAATTTACCGTCGGACAAAGTGCCGAGGCAGGCATTTTGCTCGGATGTTCTTTTCGAAGCTCTCGCGCATACACTCTCGTATCAAGACATCCGAGCCATTCGAAATAACTTGGTGACCAATCTGCCGGACGAACGCAGCTTGTTTTGTCCAATGGCGTAATCGTGGGCCACCGCTCGGCAAGCTTTTCTCGCGCAGTTTGTTCGGACTTTATACACAAATCAAAAGCCCCGGGATTTTTGGTGCCGGTCAATGCATCGACTGCGTGCTCAGTCGTTTGGCATTGTTTCTGAATATCAATTTTAGGGACATCGTCCTTTGATAAAGCAGCGGAAGCACCCATCACGACAAGGGCGGTCGAAAAGAGGATTCTCGATAAAACGCGCATAGGCCCTTTTACGCCCGCAACGCTGCCATGAATTGATACAGAATCAACAAAGGTGGATTACTGAATTGCGCTGATTATCCGCCACGTCGTCAAATTTTGTTTGGACAACCGTACTGTCCTGAATAGCGTCAAACTGCTGCGCCCATTGGACAAAAAATTTTCTTTCGACGGTAAATTTGTACGATGGTGATTATTCAAGCGGTAAATCGATCCGCTCGATATGCATCGCCGTGCGATGTCCTCCAATTCCGACAGCGAACATGTGATCGGTGTCAACACCGCTGGTTGATCTGCGTCAAGTATCAACGATTGAGTGTCGGCTAGCAGTCATCATCAGTCATCGGTGGAACTGGGCCGTACGCTGACTCAGAAGTCCTGATGGTTGGGCTTAGGAAATACTGCAGCCCGAAAGGACACTCACATGCATAAACAACTGTTGCACACCGACATGATCGGGAAAGACGAACGCAATGTAGCGTTCGATGTCAGCCGTCGCAAAATTCTGCTGGCGACAACAACCCTTGCCGCCGCTTCGGCGCTGGGTTCAGCGGCGCACATTCAAGTAGCACAAGCACAAGGGGCGACAGCCGCTCAGTCGAAAACGAAGTACACGCCTGAGCAAGCCAAGGCTCTGGAAGATTGGACCTATGCCGTGGCACTCGACGCCGCCAATTGGGGCTCTCCAGCGGTCATCATGTATAACCTGCGGTCCAACGACGCCGTTGGAGCAAAACCGAAGGCAGCCCCGAACTCGATCTGGCGCATGGAGAACATTTCCACTCCGGCGCTCTCGGTTGAGGCTGGCTACGTCACTCCAAACGTAAATGTCATCTACGGCTTCGGCTTCCTGGACCTCGGCCCCGAGCCGATTGTCCTGACGGTGCCCGATTCCGATGGGCGCTACTATCTGGTGGAAATCGTCGACATGTACTCTAACGCCTTTGCTTACGCCGGGGGAACGGCGACCGGCTACAAGGGAGGAAAGTTCGCTCTTGTTGGTCCGGGATTCAAGGGCACGCTTCCCGCAGGCGTCCAGCGTATCGATTGCCCTACGCGTTGGACTCTAATTCAGCCGCGCGTGCACGTTATCAACCCGGGGGATTTGCCCGCTGCCAAGAAGGTTATGCAGCAGATTACGGTGCAGGGCCTTTCCAAGTTGACCGGTCAGGCCGCGCCGACAACCCCTGTCTATAACTATGCGTTGCCCAACGTCACCGACGCGAAGCAGCCTGCCAGCGCCATGAACTTCACGGACCCGTTGCAGTTCTGGGAAATCTTCTCCGATGTTGTCAACGAGAACCCGCCGCCGAAGGATCAGGTGACCGGCGTAATGCCGAACTTCGAACCGCTGGGAATCAAATTAGGCAAACGCTGGGATCGTGCGAGTCTGGATCCCGTCGTGGTCAAGGCCATGGAGCGGGCGGCCAAGGACATTGGACCGATGTTGAGCAACTTGCCCTTCGGTCAGGTTGTCAACGGCTGGTTCATGCCCGCGCCCACGATTGGCAATTCGCAAACTGATTACCGAACCCGCGCAATCATCGCTCGGATCGGGCTGACGGCTAACACGCCGCAGGAGGCAGTTTATTACCAAGGTACGTTGGATAGTAACGGCGGGCAGCTGACCGGCGCATCTAAGTATACGATCACTTTCACAGGAGACGCCTCCTTTCATCGAGCCGGGTTTCTGGTCGCTCACCATGTACGACGCCAGCAACTACTACACCGTTCCCAATCCGATTAATCGCTACTTCTTGGGAAGCGATACTCCGATGAAAAAGAACGCCGACGGGTCTCTCACGATCTACATCCAGAAAGACAGTCCGGGTGCTGACAAAGAGGCCAATTGGCTACCGGCGCCTGCGGGAGCATTCTTCTTGATTCCGCGAGCCTATGCACCTGGTCAGGCGATGATCGAATCCCTATCCAATGCGAAGGCATATACGCCGCCGCCGGTAGTGAAAGTTGGACAAGTATAAAGTCGTACCACTGTTGCAGCGGAAACGGGCGCCTCCTCAGGGGGCGCCCGTATCGTTTGATTAGCCGGGGTCTCTCGATTGGATTGTCCGCTTTGGGTCATTAGCGGACATCGCGATAGGTCCACGCCATGTCCCCTTTACCCCCGAAAGCGGACATCAGTATCGGGGACCGCAATGGCGGTGAGGGGGATTCCGATAATCAGGGTTATCGGGGGCTTCCGATAACGGGAATTATCGGAAGTAATCGATGTATGCGGGATCTTTTGCTGCATACTTCTCAAATACGTCGAGGGAGGACAGTGATGAAGGCGGTGCTACTACTCGACCATGGCGGACCGGAGATGCTGCGCTACGGGGAGGCGTCGGATCCGACGGCTGGCCCTGGCGAAGTGGTGGTCGACATCCATGCAGCCAGCGTCAACGGGGCAGACCCGAAAGTGCGGCGTGGAAACGGCCGTTACAAGCTCGATCATTTTCCGCACATTCTCGGCCGCGATTTCTCGGGCCTCGTCAGTGCGGTGGGCGCGGGCGTCATTGACTTCAAAATTGGCGACGCCGTGTTTGGAGTGACCGACCAGGGGATTGAAGGAACGTATGCGGAAAAAATCGTCATTAATGCCGCAATCATCGCCAAAAAACCCGATCGCCTCAGTCATGCCGAGGCGGCGGCTCTTGGACTTACCAGCCTAACCGCACTTACGGCAATTGAGGATACGGCGCAGCTCAAATCCGGCCAAACCGTACTTATCCATGGAGGTGCCGGCGGTGTCGCCGGATTTGCCATTCAACTCGCGAAGCACCTCGGCGCCAAGGTCATCACGACGGCGAGCGCCGGCAACCATCCCTATGTGCGCAGTCTCGGTGCTGACCGGGTGATCGACTATAACGTCGAAGACTTTGCCAAGATCGGTCCAATCTGCGACGTCGTATTCGACACGGTTGGCGGCGACGTTCAGATTCGCTCCTATGCAGTGCTAAAGCCCGGCGGAAAATTGGTCTGGATCGCGCCGGCGCCTGACGGATTTCGACCTGCCCGCAGCGATGTCCAGATCTTACGCCCCAATGTCGTCCGCGATCGCGCTCATCTCGAACGAATGCTGACTCTTCTCGATGCCGGTGTGATTCGACCGCCCACGATCGTCCGCTATAATCTCGCAGACGCCGCCGAAGCGCACAGGATAAGCGAGGCGCGCCATCTTCAAGGCAAGCTGGTGCTTGAGGTCCATTGAAACCTGGAATTATCACGGGCTAGGACCAGCCTGTCGCTGGCGCCGCACATGTCCGCTTTGCGGAGCAAAGCGGGCATCAGGTGAACGCTCGGCAATGTCCGCTAATGACCCAAAGCAGACAATCTCCATGCGGCAAGATTTATATTCAGTCGCTGCAGTGATCTGACGAACTGGCCGCAACAATCGCCGAACTTTATAGGCCGCACTATCGCGCATTCCGCTGCGATGCGTGGCATGCCTCCTTTTGGGACCAGGACGGACATCGGGTGGCCCCGGCACCACGCGGGATCGGGCACGAATGGCCCTGAATAACCATGCGGCCTACGCGCGGTTTGCCGCGTCTTACTATCTATCGGCCCTGTCGCGTTCAACGATAGCGCCAGCCGCCCGGCCAACGGGCATTGCCAGTTCGGGGTGCCCAACCGCGCTGAAAAAAGAACCCGAATCCGTCGTCGTTCCGGAAGTTATCGCTCTCAACGAAAGAATCCGTCGAAGGCTCGCGCGTTATGAAGCCACCTTGGGGCTGATTGCTCAGCACCGCGACAAACTCGGTGCGATAGTTGGTCTCGGCGCTCAGCGCCTCGTCCGAGACGATGATCGAGGATCGCGGCGATGCGGTCGGCCCGATGCGATCGAGCACATCCTGCGGGATGGTAATGCGGTCGAGCGCATCCTTGGCGTCGTCCGCGTCGTCGATCGTGACTGCGGTCCAGCGCAGGCCGGCGTCCAGGCCCGCGCCCTTGCGCGCCATCGCGGTGAACACATGCGTGCCGATCGGTTTTTCGGGATTGCGGATCGTGACCGGAACCTCAATGGACGCATCGAACACCTCGCCGCCCCCGTCCGGCGCCGGCTTATGCGTGTTGCGTCGCACGTAAAGCTTCTGCGTGGCGCGGCTGATGTAGATCGAGACCGGTTCGAGCGCGAGCTTCGCCTCGCTTGCTGCCTTGGCGGAAGCGGCCTTCCTGGTTTCGGCTGCCTTGGCGGCGTCCTTTGCGGCGGCAGCGGCGTCGAGCTTCGACTTCGCGTCGGCCCTGGCTGTGTCGAGCTTCGTCACCGCTTCCGTGACCTTGGCCGCGGCTTTCTGCTTCCGCTCCTCGACCCGCGCCCTGCCTTGGTCGGTCTTTGCAGCGGCGAGTGCCTTGTCGGCGGACGCGAACTCCGCGTCAGCGCTCCTCTTGAGCAGTTCCAGCTTGCGCAGCGACGATGTGAGCGATGCCGTCTCGCGCGCCGCTGTCGCGGCGGCTTTCTTCGTCTCGACGGCCGCCTTGGCGGCCTCCGCAGCCTCGCGAGCGAGCGGCTCGGCACGCGCCGGAGCAGCCGCGAGGGCCTCCGCGTTCGGCGTCAATAGCGCGGGGTGGGAAAACTCGACCGGGGCCGGGTCGTTCGGCGCGATGATGATCCGCATCCCGATCCGCGTCTTGTCGTACAGCTTCTCCGCAAAGCCGTAGGGCATTCGTATGCAGCCGTGCGAGGCCGCATATCCGGGCAGGGGCCCGCCGTGTAGTGCGATGCCATTCCAGGTGATGCGCTGCATGTTCGGCATCCAGGCATCGTCATACATGGTCGAGTGGTGGTCCTTTTCCTTCTCGATGACGGCGAAGACGCCGGCCGGCGTCTCGCGTTCCTTGACGCCGGTCGATACGGGCGCGCGAAAGATCCAGCCCTCGGCGTCGTAGAAAGTGACTTGCTGGGTCTTGATCGACACGATCGCCATGATCGGCTCGCCTGCCTCGCGCGGCGCCGTCGCCTCTTTGGGTTGCGCGGGGCGCGGTTCCCTCGCCGCCGCGTCGGCGGTCAGCGCCGTCAGCGCGGCCATCGCTGCAAGCGTCACAATGGCGGCAGGCCCCCAGCGCCGTATAGCCACGGGAGATTGCGCCGTTGTAAATCGATTTATCATGCCATGCCCGGTTGGAATGCGTGTCCGAGTTTGCGTCGATCGAGTGTCAAATCGCGCTGTCTGTGTAACCAACAGCCAACACCATACTCCGCCAATTCGTTCCTGGGGACTTCGCACGTTCGGCGGGCAATTCTCTCATATACGACAGCGAGCGTACAAACGAAGGATGGATCGCGGCTGAAATTGGCACTTAGCGGACATTCCAAACGCACCCGCAAATGCCCGTTATTGGGGGAAAGCGGACTTGCACAGACACCCCCTGCTGCGGTTTTTCGATTTTGGTTCCGATAACAAGAGTTATCGGGGACAATCACCGGTCTGTTCAGTGACTGGTTTACCCGCGATAGCCGACATTTCCGAAATGATCCCGGCACTCTGAAATCATTGATCGAGGTATGGTGATATTCCGTAAACTGACATCTCTTTCGCGATATCGACCTTGATGGCTTTGGCGGCCGTAATGTCGGCATTGCCTTCGGCAATATTTCCCTTCTTAATTTCGGCGATGCCGCGCCCGTAAAGCGATCCTGCGATCTGGGGATTGATTTTGAGTGCTGCATTGTAATCCGCGATTGCATTGTCGAACTGGCCAAGCTTCAGATAGACATAGCCACGGCCGTCTAAGGTATAAGGGTCATTTGGCCGAAGCTGTAACGAGCGATCGCAATCCACTAGTGCAGATTGAAGCTGACCGATAATGGCGTTGGTGTAACAGCGACCGTTTAAGGCAACAACAAAATTCGGATTGAGTTTGATTGCTTGGTCGAAGTCCTGAACGGCACGATCAAGTTCGCCTTTGTCGCGATAGATCACACCACGGTTTTGAAAGGCAATGGCATCAGTTGGGTTGAGCTTGATCGCCTCATTGTAATCTTGCAAAGCACGGTCGTATTGGCCCTTTAAGCTGTTGACGATGGCGCGGCTGTTGAAAGCGGCGGCAAAATCCGGATTGAGCTTGATCGCCTCATCATGATCTTGAATGGCTTGATCATATTGGCCTTTGTGGCGATAGGCGATGCCGCGGTTGTTGTAGGCGGTGGCGAGTGTGTGCGGACTCGTGCCGCTGTCATTGATGACATTCGTGCAGCCAGCAATTCGGCGGTCGTCTTCAATTGGCTGTCTGCAATCATCCACGTCCTTCTGGCTCGCTGCTAGTACGGGTGCATTGAGCACCAGCACTGCGAACGCGATCAATCCATAAAGTGCCGACGAGTGCATTCGCCACTCCGAAGGACAGGTACCAAATAGCATACACTACCTTCATCGGCTGGAGGAGGAAACGGAAGGCATAAGCGACAGCCTGATCAATTCATCTGATCTGATTTCGGAGAGACCGCCGCAAGGCGGTCTCTCTGTTTCGCGCACGTTATTTCGCGAACGTCCGCTCCGGATGCTCTAGCCGTCACCGGCTAAAGAAGCCCAAATAGTCCGAAGGGCGGGGAGTTCTACGATGCGTTCCCTTTTTGCGCTCGTTACTCTCTAAGTTTTCGCTTTCAGGGGGGTAGAGCGTACATCGCGTCGAGTTGTCCGCATGTCCGCTAATGACCCTGAACCGGCATCCAGAGTGCATCGCAGCACAAACACCGCGCTCGGACATAAGTCACGGTACACCGCCTTTCCATCATCCTCAAAAGAGCCGATAGTGGCCCTAAAGTAATTAAGAACTTGCGGCTGTGATTTCCTCCGTAAGCGAGACGGGATTGGATTTCTGATAGCTGCCGATAAAATGGCGACTTTCCGAAGTCATCATTCAATTTCAGGCAGGCGCTGCATCGGTGGGGAAGCAATCAAATTGATCAGCGTTCAACCCGGGGACCGTCGACACGTTCGGAATGGGAAATGGAAGATTAGAGTGACAATTTATAGGAAATTGGTGGACTAGGCATAGGAGGGGCGCGTTGGGGGGCGGCAGACGGGCGCTGAGCGCTCCGCGCGACAATTGTTGTGCGCGGGGCAGTGACCGACATTCCTTTCTCACGGGTCCAATTGTATTTAGCGCGGCCGTGGCGATCGCGGTATCGGTGCTGGTATGGGCTGGGTTGACCACCGCAACGGCGCAAGATTCTTCGCGCGGCATTCTCGGGCGAGGCGACGCGGTAGTTACCGGTTTCTCGGGCGCGCGGCCACCCGCGGCGGCGCTGCCGGCGCAGGTCGATGCGCTCGACAAGACGCTCATTGATATCGACGGCCCATCTCTCAGGGTAATCGATCTCAATAATCCGGGAGGTCCGCCGCGCGGCCAGGTCATGACCGCACCGAAGCCGTTCACCGTCAGAGCGCAGCAGATCGGCCAGGTGTTTGCGGTAACGCACGACGACGCAACGCCGCCGAACATCTACGTCGCCGCGACTTCAGGCTATGGTCTGCCGATTGTTGCGGCGCAGCCCGATGCCGACGGCACGCTGCGCCGCTTGCGTCGCGGCGAACCGGGCGCGCGTTTCATGCCGGGCCTGTTTGGCGGCGCGGCGGCCAGCGGTGGTCCGGGCTCGATCTGGAAGATCGACGGCCACACCGGCGCCGTCAGCCTGTTTGCGAATATTCCCAACAGCGGCGCAGGAATGGGCGACATCGCCTTTGACTTTCCGCATCGGCAGTTCTTCGTCTCCGATCGTTCCAGCGGCCTCATTTATCGCGTCGGGCTCGACGGAGCCTTGCGCGGCACATTCGACCACGGCACAGCCGGCCGCGGCGCTGTGGGTTTAACGCCGGTTCCGGACCAGACGCAAAGTCGTCTCGACATCCAGAGCCCGGCTTTCGATCCGGGCAATCCGCAAAGCTGGAATTATCCTGCACCCGCACGCCGCACCTTCGGCCTCGCCGTCTGGCAACTGCGCCTGTTTTACGCGCTGGCCGAGGGGCCGCAAATCTGGTCGGTTGCGCTTAACCCGGACGGCTCATTTGGCAGCAATGTGACTTGGGAGCTTTCCGTTCCGGCGGGCCCGAAGCCATCCGAGATCGCTTCGATCCTGTTCGACGCCGGCGGGCAGATCTACCTTGCCGAGCGCGGGGCGCCGACCGGTGCCTATGACTTCATGGCCTTGGCCGAGTTTGGCGAGAGCCGCGTTCTGCGCTTCCGGCCAAAGCGCCCCGGCGATCCGCCGGGCGTCGGTAACTGGTATCCGGTCTCAGAAGAATACGCGCTCGGTTTCCCGCCCAATTTCCGGAACGGCAATGGCGGCGTTGCCATCGGCTACGGCTACGACGCCGGAGGCATTATCAATCGGAATGCTTGCGGCGGCACATTATGGAGCACCGGCGAGCAGTTGCGAAATGAGCGTACACTGGTCGAGCGCTTGCAACGCGGCGGCCCGCTCATCGTCGACGGACTGCAGGCCAATTCCATTGATCTAGTGCGGCCGCGGAACGTGCCGCCGTTCGAATCCTATTACGTCGACTACGATGATCGCTTCGATGGGGCTGCGGCGAGGGGCCATCTCGGCGACGTTGACATCTGGCAGATGTGCCAGGCGGTCGCGTTGGCGCCACCGCCAGCGATGGCACCCGCCCCGACGCCATTGCTTGCACCGCAATTCCCGGTGACATCGGCGCCACCCGCCGAGACAGGCGAGTGCCGGCGCGGGGAAATCCAGATTTGCTGTCGGGCTGGCGCCAGCGAACCCAATGGCCTCGCTGTCTCCTGCGCCCCTCCGCCGCCTGGGACAAACGTCTGTCCGGGCAACGCGACGAAGGTGTGTTGCACGCCGAATGCCAACGGCGTCTGCGTCCCGCGGCCGCCGCCACCACCTCCATCGACGCCGCCGCCTGGAGGCAAGCCGCCCCCGGTGCCGCCACCCTCTGGAGGCAAGCCGTTCCCGGTGCCGCCACCCTCTGGAGGCAAGCCGTTCCCGGTATCGCCGCCCTCTGGAGGCAAGCCGCCCCCATTTTCTGGAATCAAACCGCTGCCATTACCGCCACCGTCCGACGGCGAGCCGCGCCAGATACCTGCAGCGCCCGACGTACCCGAAGTACCCGGAAATCTTCCCCCCGCAAACCAGCGGGCAAGGACACCTCCGGCGACCCCCGTACCGTCTGGGACACCAACCGCCACCGAGGACATGTGCAGTGCCTGGGGTTGGGTGCCTTTCGTCGGATTTATCTGCCAGCCTGATCGAACGTGCCATTCCGACAATGACTGCCCTACAAGCACTATCTGCAGACAAGGCGCGTGCATCATCCCAAGCCAATCTGCGGCTCCCGCCAGCGTGCCTGCGCCGAGCGAAGGCTGTCAGCGGCCCTCGATCTTGGTGAATGGGGCGTGCTGTTCGCCGGAAACGGTCGCCGCGGGCGTTTGCGGCGCGGTGTCGCCACCGCCACCTCCCCAGTCTAATGGCTGTCCCGTCGGCTTGTTCCCGAGCACCAACGGCAAGACCTGCTGCACACGTGAGGAGATTACAAACGAGACCTGTGGTGTGCCACCTGCACCGAAGAAGAAGCTAAGAAAGAAACGAGCGGAGAAGCCTGCGCCCGTGCCGGACTCGGCGCCACAAATCAATCCCGGATTTAGCATCCAGATCGGCCCAGGCGGCGGCTTCCCGGGCGGCGGCGGAAGTCGTCGGGGCGGTGGGGGCGGCCGTGGTGGCGGCCCTAAACCGAGTGTTCCCAATTGATCAAACTGCCGCTGCTAAAGCGAGCTGACCGGCGTCATGCAGGGATCATGGTCTAGCGGGCTTTGCTGGAAATAACGCCCTGCAGGGCCTTATACTCATTGCATTCAGTACCGCCGCAGAGTTTGCCGATGTGATTGAGATCGGCCCGCGCGCCGGGCAGGTCACCTTGCTCGGCACGCAACATGCCGTAAAACGAGAGCGTCAACTTGTGGTTCGGGTCCGCCTTTAGCGCCCGATCGTACCACGCCTTCGCATCGTCGATGCGGCCGAGCTTGTGTTGCGCCAATCCTATATAAGCGGCGACGTCGGGTTCGCTATCTAAATTCAACGCGCGCATCGCGGCGCTGCCCACTTCAAATTGGCCGCTGAGGATGAGTTGTCTGGCATTTGTGAAATCGCGGGTGGCATTCGCGGCGGCTTGAGCGGCAACGGCCGCTGGTGCAGCACCGGGGATCGGCGGGACGGGGTTTGACTTGGGCGTCGCCGACTTAGGCAGCTCACGCACTGCTTGCCCTTTTTCAGGTGCCGGTTTGGTCTTTGGCTCTGTTGTAGCCTTTCGCGTTTGCTTGCGGGCTGAACTGCTGGGGCTCGGAGCGTCCGATGTCCCGCTGCAAAAACCGCCAACCCCGCTAACGGTGGCACGACATTGCGCCTCAGTCGAAAATCCGCAATTTCTGCCGCCATTGCTATATTCCGCGCACCATATCGCCTGTGCTGGTGTGGGCCAGTAGATCGTTAAGGCGACTGTCGCGAGTAACCCGCCCAGAGCGATCGATCGCCACCGTTTGGTTGGTGATTGCCGAATGGTGAATTGCGCTCGGTTATTCCAATTGAGCATTGGCGGTTTCTTTACGGCAGATATCTCGGGATATCCCAACTTTTCTGCACGACGGCACATTCGACGTGTCCTGGAGGAACCCACATTGGAGCGATCTGTATCATTTTTCAGGATCGCTTGGAAATCGGATTTGAGATGCCGACGGCTATCGACTTTGACCAACCCGAACGCTAGCGGGAAACCGCTACGGGGTGGGCTTCCCTTTTTTTGCGCCGATCATGTTGCGGTGCATGAGTTTGCTTTTGACCCTAAGTGGACATGGGCTCTTGCACTGCACATGTCCGCTATTGGCACTTAGCGGACCACGCAGCGTACCCACGGAAGGTCCGCTTTCGGGGGTAAAGCGGACATTGCTCAGGCGCCGCTCATCAATCGCTGCTTTGGTTCCGATACAGGAATTTATCGGAGGCGTATTTCTGAACGTAAGCGCACACCAAATTTGGGGCGAGATACACGCCAGAAAATTGCCACCGCAATTGCCATCGGACAGTCGAGGGTAGGTCGTCACTCACTGGCCTTGCGCACGATTCTGATCGTGCGCGGGTTTGTACGTTAAACAAAAAAATCCATCTAAGCATTTGAAATAGAATTGGACTGGCGGAAGGGGTGTCTTTTTTGCCCCGATGTATTTGCTTGTCTTTCGACACTTTTGTCTTCCGTACCCACAGGCGTACCCACGAAGGAAAATCTGGTGCGCGCCCTCTCGCCTCACGAAATTTATGACGTCGAAGCTCCGATGCCAAGTTCGCACTCGGGCATATATTCTTTGACTCAAAGAATGTCCGCTTTCGAGAGTAAAGCGGACGTCGCACGGACGCTCCTCGATGTCCGCTAACGACCCAAAGCAGACATAGAGCTTCACTGGCCTTCCACCGCGATCATGATGCTGCGCGCCGCCGCATGCCGTTTGGCGACCAGGGGCCGGTAGCCGGGATCGTTGTACCAATCCTTGATTGCCTGCTTGCTCGGAAATTCGACAACGACGACGCGGCTCGGTCGTTGGCCTTCGAGCATTTCATGTGTGCCGGCTTTGGTGAGATAATGTCCGCCGTGCTTTTCGATAAACGGCATTGTCTGCTTGAGGTAGTCGGCGAAAGCTGCCTCGTCGTTGATCTCGTGTTGGCCGATGTAAAAGGCGGATATTTATAACTCTCCTGATGCAAAGCCTGCTTTCGGGGGCAAAGCCGACACTACTGGAAAAGGTCTTTGACGTCCCCTTTTGGCACTTAGCGGACATCGCCTAGTGCACCGCACGCGTCCGCTAATGACCCAAAGCGGACGTTGGCTGGTTTCACGCCTCGCCGCTCCCAGTGTGCTAGTTTAAGCTGCTACGATGCCTTGTCTGAGCCGCGGGGGGAGGCAATGGGACGGCGCAAAATAGGCGGCAAAGCAGCAAAAACGCGACGTCTTAACACGTTGAAACGTAGAAACGCGCCAAAAGCTGCACGCCATCGTAGCTCCCTCGCTGCTGGCAATGTCGATGTCGAACAGCTCACGCGCGAGCTTGCCTTAGCGCGCGAGCGCGAAGCCGCAACGGCGGAAGTGCTCAAGATCATCAGCTCATCGCAGGGCGAACTGGAGCCTGTATTCCAGGCCATGCTGGAGAATGCGACGCGGATTTGCGAGGCCAAGTTCGGCACGCTATTCCTCCGCGAAGCGGATGCCTTCCGCGCCGTTGCGACGTTCAACGCCCCACGGGCGTATGTCGAGGCGCTTGCACGCGAGCCACTGATCCGACCACCGCCCGACGTGCCCCTTGGGCGTGTCGCCATGTCGAACCAAGTTGCTCAAATTGCGGACATCAAGACGACGCACTCTTACATCGAGCGTCATCCGTTTGTCTTCGAGGCAGTCGAACTCGCTGGCTATCGGAGCGTGCTCGCCGTTCCAATGGTCAAGGGCAATGAGCTGGTCGGGTCAATTAATATCCTTGGCCAGGAAGTCCGGCCGTTCACCGAAAAACAGATTGAGCTAGTGACGAACTTTGCTGCGCAGGCCGTGATCGCCATCGAGAATGCGCGATTGCTCAGCGAGCTGCGCGAAACTCTGGATCGGCAGACCGCGACCTCGGAAGTCCTGGGTGTTATCAGCGCGTCTCCCGGCGAACTGGAACCGGTATTCGCTAAAATCCTGGAGAACGCAGCGCGCATTTGCGAAGCGAAATTCGCCAATTTGTTTCTGTACAGCGAGAGCGAGAACACTTTTCGTCTTGCCGCCAACAAGGGTGCACCGGCCGCCTATGTGGAGCGATGGGCCAGGAATCCCGTTCTGAGTATCGAGGATAATCCCCGGAACCCGTTGGCACGTTTGGCTGCAACTAAACACCTTGTCGATATTCTCGATCTCAAGTCCGAGCCGGGATACAAGGACCGCGATCTTCGGTTCGTCACGCTCGTCGAGGCCGCGGGCGCGCGCACGCACACTCTTATTCCGATGCTTAAAGAAGGTGCCCTGGTCGGCGCCATTGCCGTCTACCGGCAGGAAGTCCGCCCGTTCGCAGACAAGCAAATCGAGTTGCTGACGAACTTCGCCGCACAGGCGGTGATCGCCATTGAGAACGCCCGGCTGCTCAGCGAGCTGCGCGAAACCCTGGAGCGTCAGACCGCCACTTCCGAGGTGCTCAAGGTCATCTCCAGCTCGCCCGGCGAATTGCAGCCTGTATTCGACACCATGCTGGCAAAGGCGACCGAGCTCTGCGAAGCAAGTTACGGCGCCATGTGGCTGTGGGAGGGCGACGGTTTCCGGAACGCGGCTCTGCACGGCGCACTACCACGCGAATATATCGAGCAATGGCGCAGCGGGGCCCTTATCCGCCCCAGGCCGGACACGCCAATGATGCGCGTCGTCGAAACGCGCCAGCCAGTGCAGGTGGCGGACTTGCGCGATAGCCGTGCCTATCGCGATCAAGAACCTCTGGTGGTGGCCGCAGCCGACGTCGCCGGCATCCGTACTGTGATATCGGTTCCCATGTTTAAAGGGGGCGAGGTGGTCGGCGCGATCACCATCTACCGCAAGGAGATTCAGCCGTTCAGCGACAAGCAGACCGCGCTCGTGCAGAATTTCGCCGCACAGGCCGTCATCGCCATCGAGAACGCCCGGCTGCTCAACGAGCTGCGCGAGCGTACCGACGATCTCACCGAATCGCTGGCGCAGCAGATGGCGACTTCGGAAGTGCTGCAAGTCATCTCGAGCTCGCCCGGCGAAGTCGACGCCGTATTCAACTCTATTTTGGACAATGCGGTGCACATCTGTGGCGCTCGGTTCGGCAACCTGGCGCTTTTCGACGGCACCGAAATGCGGCTGGCTGCGTCGCATAACGCTCCAGACGAGTTCGCCAGAGGGCGGCCCAGTGGCTCGGTCATTCCGCTGGACATCTCGCCACTCGGCACCGTCGTGCAGACGAAGAAACGGCTTCACATTACCGATCTGGCGCTGGAAGAGCGATTTGCCAAATCGTTCCTGGTCAGGCTCGCCGGCGCGCGCTCGATGCTGGCGGTGCCGATGGTAAAGGACAATGAGCTGATCGGGGCCATCAACATTTACCGTCAGGAAGTACGGCCGTTCACCGACAAGCAGATCGAAGTGCTTGAAAATTTCGCCGCGCAGGCGGTCATCGCCATCGAGAACGCGCGGCTGCTCAACGAGCTGCGCCAGCGCACCGACGATCTGACGGAGTCGTTGCAGCAGCAGACCGCGACCTCGGAAATTCTGGAAGTCATCAGCAATTCGCCGACCGACACCCAGCCGGCCTTCGACGCCATTGTGCGCAGCGGGCTGCGGCTGTTTCCGGATGCGGCCATCGTCATTTCGTTGCCCGAAGGCGGCGCCGTTCACCTCGGTGCCGTCGCGGCTGCCAACCCTGACGACAAGGCGGCACTGCAGGCCCGCTATCCGATGCCGCTGTCGCGCGAATACATTACCGGCACTGCGATCCTCGAGCGTCGCGAGATGGACATCGCCGACGCGCGCGATACGCCTGTCCAGCTCATTCCCGGAGGCAAGAATTTTCTCGCCAGCGGCTATCGCGCCATCACGGTAATGCCGATGATGCGCGGCGATGCGACCATCGGCGCGCTCAGCGTCGCCCGGCGCGAGCCCGGCGCGCTATCGGACAAGCAGAAGGAGCTGTTGCGCACCTTTGCCGCGCAGGCGGTGATCGCCATCGAGAACACGCGCCTGTTCAACGAACTGCGCGAGCGCACCGACGATCTGTCCGAATCCCTGCAGCAGCAGACCGCGACCGCGGATGTGCTCAAGATCATCAGCCGCTCGACCTTCGATCTGCAGCCGGTACTCGATACGTTGGTCGAATTCGGCGGCGCGGCTATGCGAAGCGGATCATGGTACGATCACCAGGCAAATCGACGGCGCCTACTATCGCGCGTCGACATTCGGTTTCGGACCGGAATTCACCGACCGTGTTCGCGCAGTTCCGGTCGAGCTCGGTAAAGGTTCGGTAATCGGCCGCGCCCTCGTCGAGAGCCGCACGATCCACATTTCCGATGCGACCACGGATCCGGATTACACATTCAGCGATGCGATCAAGTTCGGCGGCATCCGCACGGTTCTCGGTGTACCGATGCTGCGGGAGGGCGTTCCGATCGGTGCAATGTCATTGTCCCGGACCCAAGTGCGGCCCTTCACCGACAAGCAGATTGCGCTGGTATCGACCTTCGCCGACCAAGCCGCTATTGCCATCGAGAACGTTCGCCTCTTCGACGAAATCCAGGAGAAAAGCCGCCAGCTCGAAGAAGCGAGCAAGCACAAGTCGCAGTTCCTCGCCAATATGAGCCACGAGCTGCGCACGCCCCTCAATGCCATCCTCGGCTACACCGAATTGATCGTGGACGGGGTCTACGGCGAGA
Source organism: uncultured Alphaproteobacteria bacterium (assembly GCA_963767515.1). GTDB lineage: Bacteria > Pseudomonadota > Alphaproteobacteria > Rhizobiales > Xanthobacteraceae > Pseudolabrys. The sequence continues at coordinate 83,341 of CAVYER010000019.1, read as the reverse complement.
CGCCGGAAAAAGTGCAGGATGCGCTCAAACGCATCTCGGCCAACGGCAAGCATCTGCTCGGATTGATCAACGACGTGCTCGATCTGTCCAAGATCGAAGCGGGCCAGCTCGCGTTGTCGCTCACCGACTATTCGATGAAGGACGTTGTGCACAGCGTGTATGGTGCGGTCGAGCCGCTGGCGGCGGAGAAGAAGCTCACCTTCAAGGCGGAGATAATGCCGGACATGATGCAGGGCCACGGCGACGAGCGGCGGCTGACGCAGGTCCTGCTCAATCTGGTCGGCAACGCCATCAAGTTTACCGATGCAGGCGCCGTGGTGATCAAGGCATCGCAAAGCAACGGCGTCTTCTCGGTCGCAGTTCAAGATACCGGTCCTGGAATCTCCGAGGACGATCAGAAGAAGCTGTTCCAGGAGTTCCAGCAGGCTGACAGTTCGACCACCAAGAAGAAGGGCGGCACAGGGCTCGGGCTCGCGATTTCAAAACGCATCGTCGAGATGCACGGCGGCAAGATTTGGCTCGAGTCGCAGATCGGGCGAGGCTCGACGTTCGCGTTCACCGTTCCGGCCCGTGCCGAGCAGCAGAAGAGGCCAGCATGAGCAAGACTATTCTTGTGGTGGAAGATCAGGAGGACAACCGTCAGATATTACGCGATTTGCTCGGCGCCCACGGTTTCACCCTGCGCGAGGCGGGCGACGGCGAAGCCGCGCTCGCCGAGGTCGCCAGGCAGCGCCCCGACCTTATCCTGATGGATATCCAGCTTCCCGTCCTCGACGGCTACGAGGCAACACGCCGACTGAAATCGAACCCCGATACGAAAGGTATTCCGATTATCGTGGTCACGTCTTACGCGCTGTCTGGCGACGAGACCAAGGCGCGCGAGTCCGGCTGCGATGCCTACGTAACCAAGCCCTACAGTCCGCGAGCGCTGCTCGCCAAGATCAAAGAGTTTCTGCCGCAGCCATAGCCATGCACTCTCCGCCGCGCATCCTGATCGTTGACGACAACGAAACCAACCGCGACATTCTGCAGACGCGGCTGTCGCTGCACGGCTACGACCTGAAACAGGCGGCTGACGGCGAGGAGGCGCTTGCCGCCGCACGGGAGCATCTGCCGGACCTGATCCTGCTCGACATCATGATGCCGAAGATCGACGGCATCGAGGTGTGCAAGCGGATCAAGAACGACGCCACACTGCCGTTCATGCCGATCATCCTGACGACGGCGAAGGCTGACAGCAAGGACGTCGTGGCGGGTCTCGAGGCAGGTGCTGACGAATACCTCACCAAGCCGATTGACCAGGTGGCACTAGTGGCGCGGGTGAAATCGGTTTTGCGGCTGAAGGCGTTGCACGATCAGGTACACGAACTCAATCGTGGCCTCGAGCAGCGCGTCAACGACCAGGTCGGCGAGATCGAGCGCATGAGCCGGCTGCGCCGCTTCCTTCCGCCACAGGTCGCCGACCTTATCGTTGCTCAAGGCAGCGAAAAGCAGCTCGAGAGCCATCGCCGCGAGATCACCGCGTTGTTCTGCGACCTCCGCGGTTTCACTGGTTTTTCGGAAAGTTCCGACCCCGAAGATGTGATGGCGCTGCTGCGCGAATACCACGCAGCGATCGGCAACATCATCCACACGCATAGCGGCACGCTCGAGCGTTACGCCGGCGATGGTGTGATGGTGATCTTCAATGCGCCGGTTCCCGTCGAGAACCCGCCCTTGAGGGCCGTGCAGATGGCGCTGGAGATGCGCACGGCGCTTTCTGCGCTGATGGAAAAATGGCGTCGCCTCGGCCATGACATTGGCTTCGGTATAGGCATCGCGCACGGCTACGCAACTCTCGGCACCATCGGATTCGAAGGCCGCTTCGACTACGCCGCGATCGGGACTGTGTCGAACGTGGCGTCACGCCTATGCGACGAAGCCAAGCCCGGACAAATCCTGATCAGTCCGCGAGTTCTGCTCGCGGTTGAAGATGCTGTAAGCGTCGAACCGGCGGGCGAATTCGAGCTCAAGGGCATCCGCCGGCCGATGGCGCTTCACAACGTGATCGGTTTGTTTTCAAGAGTTTGACTTACTTCTTCTTAAGGTCCGCTTCTGGCACTTAGCGGACGTTCGGCATGACCCGATCAATGTCCGCTTTCGGGGGTAAAGCGGACATCTCACTGACTTGTCGCAATGTCCGCTAATGATCCAAAGCGGACAAGGAACCGGCGATTTTTGCAGTGCATTATATCGCGATAGTGATTTAACATCGCTGTGAGTATGGGCGAAGGTTTCAAAGCCTAAAGCAGATCAGTGGTAAGCGGGGAGGTGGCGAATGCGCTTAGCATCCAGGTTTCTTGCGTCAACACTCGCCATCGGCCTGTCAGTGATTTGTTGCATCGATCCTGCCGCAGCCCAACGGGGTAAGCTTGCGGCGCGCAGTGATTTTGCGAAACAAAACGACACGTGTTTCCAGTGCCACAGTGCGCTCAATCCCGGTCTGGCTCAGGAATGGCTCGCAAGCGCTCACGGGCAAAATGGCGTCGGCTGCTACGACTGCCACCGGGCGGAAAAAACGGATAGCGATGCATTTGAGCATAACGGTGCAACAATAGCGGTCATTGTCTCACCGAAAGACTGCGCAGCTTGCCACCCGAATGAGGTTGATCAACAGAAGGGAAGCCATCACGCCAAAGCCGGTGAAATTCTTGCCTCACTCGACAATTATCTCGGCGAAGTAGTTGGCGGTCCACCGGCGGTAGCGGTCGGTTGTCTCCAGTGCCACGGATCGACGGTGAAAGTTCTGCCAAACGGCAAGTTCGATCCAGCGACATGGCCAAATACCGGCATCGGCCGGATCAACCCCGACGGTAGCGCCGGCAGTTGCAGCGCCTGCCACACGCGCCATCGTTTCTCTAAGGCGCAAGCGCGTCAGCCGGAGGCTTGCGGCAAATGCCATCTTGGCCCAGACCACCCACAGATTGAGGTTTATAAGGAATCCAAACACGGCATTCTGTGGGAGGCTAACAAGGATCAACTCAACCTCGATCGCAAATCGTGGAAGCCCGGCATCGACTATACCGCCGCTCCGTCTTGCGCGAGCTGCCACATGAGTGCGACGCGCAGTCAAGAAGTTACACATGACGTTGGCGACCGCATCAGCTGGACATTGCGGCCGGCAATTTCGACCAAGATCAATATGGTTGTCTTCGACGACCTTTCAAAAACGGACGTGCCTGAAGGGCAACCAGTGCCAAAAGTCGGCGACGAGCGCAAAGGAACCGACGGCAAGGTTCGAAAAGTCACTCAAGTATTGACTTGGCAGGATCGGCGAGAACGCATGCGGGAGGTCTGCACCGGTTGTCACGCAAGCGGCCAGGTCACTGGCTTCTATCAGCAGTTCGATAACCTTGTTGATTTGTACAATGACAAGTTTGCAAGGCCGGCGACTGCAATCATGGCGGAGCTCTATAAGGCCAACAAGCTGACGGCAGCGCAGATGGATGAGAAGCTGGAATGGACCTACTATGAGCTATGGCATCACGAAGGTCGACGTGCGCGCCACGGCGCGGCGATGTCGGGACCGGACTACGCGTGGTGGCACGGCATCTACGAGGTCGCTAAGACATTCTATTTGCACTTCCTGCCCGAAGTGAAAGAAGTCGCCGGCGATCAACTCGGGAAAGAACTCATAGAAAAGTATGTTTACAGCCAGCCAGGCCACCGGTGGCTAAAAGAAGGGATGAGCAAGGATCAACTGCAGCAGATCCAGGAATTTTACCGCCAGCGTTATGGTGGGCAGAACGAACCCAAGTAAAAGTCTGGCTACTATGTGGAGGCACGACAATGCGGATCAATCGTGGTCTGCTACTTGCCGGGTTGATCGGCGTCGTTCTTGGTGCAGGCGCAATAATCGCCAGCATTCCATTTAATCATTACACGTCGACCACTGAGTTCTGCACGTCCTGCCATTCGATGGCCTTCATGGCTGCCGATCCACATCTCCAGAAATCGGCGCATTGGAGTAACAGCAAAGGCGTCAGGCCGAGCTGCGGCGACTGTCACATTCCGACAACGAATTGGTTTGTCGAGACCTATACACATGCCTCCTCAGGTATTCGGGATGTGATCGCCGAGTTGACGCATAACTATAGAGATCCCAAGGTCTGGGAAGCTCGCCGGAGCGAGCTGGCCGCGCAGGTCATCGCAAAGATACGTTCCCAGAACAGTGTTACTTGCCGTAGCTGCCATGATGCGAGCACAATCAAACCGGCGAGCGAGAACGGACGTGTTTCGCACGCGCTACTGCGGCAGGGCGGAGTAACCTGCATTGATTGCCACACGAACATCGTACATGCCCCACCATCAGAACCTGCCGCGAAGAACTAAAAGACGCGATGTCCGCTATTGGCACTTAGCGGACATCCCGAGCGCCGCGTTCAATGTCCGCTATTGGGGGTAAAGTGGACATCAACCCGGGACTACCGACCAGCATTAGTTCCGATAGGAGGACTTCTCGGAAGTAGCCAGAAGTCAAATTTCTCAGACCGAATGTAGCGCGCAGCAAAGGATTGATCAGAAAAGCAGCGCAGCAAACCCGCAGAGCGCTACGCCGGCCAATAGCATCGCCCATTCTGACGGTTTTAATGCAAACAGTCTGCCTTCGCTCACAACGTATGCCATCATCACCGATACTCGCAGTTAGACTGTCTCGTAGCCTCACCATAGCGACTGCTGGCGGCAACGACTGTAGCGCGCGCGTCACACAACGGCTAAATCGCGCGGACCGTCTTGGCGTCGAGCGGTAGAGAGCTACCAATCGCGCCGACGTTTAGCCTTGAGCTGGCCAAAGAGATTTAGGGCGTTGTTTCGCTACGAGCCTATCGTACAATTTGCCGCGCGAGGCAATCGTCGCATGCACAACTCTGATTACTTTCGAGAGCAAGCGGCCAAATATCGAGAACTCGCTGAGCGCACTGAAGACAGCGCGGCCAAACAAGAATTTTTGGAACTAGCCGCGGCCTGTGAGGAGGCGGCTGATGGGATCGACGATCTTCGAGCTAGCGGGTAATTGGGTAGACAGCGGTTGGATTCTCGGGATGATATCTTATGACCTCATACATTGTCGGTCTCAGACATAAAATGGGCTCTAAGGTTTTAACAATTGAGGCCGAGGACGCTTTGGTCGCGGCGCTAAGGGCGAAGCACGAAAATCCCGAGGCCGCAATTACATACGTCCGAAAGTCCAATCGACGCGGCGACCATCGTCACCCGCATGAGGGGCTGCCGGAAAGAAGAAACACTCACTCTTAACTGAAGTCCTCTTGCCGGGTTAGTTCCGATTAAGAGCGTTATCGGAAGTAATCCCCGAAGCCATTCGCTTAATCCGGTCGAGTGTTCGCAGCAAAGAATGTCCGCTTTCAGGGGTAAGGCGGACATGGCGATTGCAATGCGAAATGTCCGCTAATGACCCATAGCGGAAATGGACCTTCCGCCGCTAGGATGGCATTCGGGGAGCGGGGAACACGACACTATGGGAGGATGGGACGCGCGAACAGCCTTGCGTGGTGGCGCAGCCGTACTGACCGTATTCGCAGTCGTCTGGATCGCGCTTTGGTACCTTATTCCTGCGCCGCCTTCGACGATCACAATCGCGGCGGGCCTGCCGGGAGGCTCTTTTGAGCACCTCGGACTTCGCTATCAGGAACGTCTGGCTCGGCATCATGTAACAGCTAAGATTCGCCTGACTAAAGGTTCAGTAAACTCAGCAAATTTATTACGCGATCCAAAATCGGGAATTGACGCGGCAGTCTTATTGGGCCCCGCCATCAGCAACGTCGACGCTTCCGGGCTAGTTTCGCTTGGGCGCGTCACCTACTCGCCGATCTGGTTCTTTTATCGCGGCCAGGAACCGATTGAGAATCTATCGCAGCTCAAGGGCAAACGTGTTGCGACGACTGCAGTCGCTGGACGAGTAATTACCGAGATCCTTGCTGGCTACGACGTGTCTCCTCAAAACACCACCTTCTTGACATTGTCGGCCGCTAAGTCGGCTAGAGCTTTGCGAAACGGCGAAGCGGACGTCATTTCGTTTTCACAAGAAGTGAATACTCCCAACGCCCAAAGCTTGCTGCGCGACCCCTCGGTTCACGTGGTGAATGTGGCGCAGGCAGCGGCGCTTACACAGCTTTTTCCATCCACCAATCACTTAGTACTGTCGCAAGGCGTGATCGATCTTGGAAAAAATATCCCGGCCAGCGACTTAAATCTCATTGCGGTGACAAATGCCGTTATCGCTCGTGCAGACCTTCACCCGGAACTGATCTATCTTTTGGCGCAGACCATGAAGGAAGAGCACAATCATAGCGGCATCTTCCATCGAATAGGCGATTTTCCAACTCAAACTGATCCGGACCTCCCAATGGCGGAGGAGGCGGTGGATTTCTACCGGAACGGGCCGTCGCTCCTGCAGCGCTATCTGCCGTTCTGGATGATCAACTACGCTAAACGTGTCGCCGCCATCGTGGTCGCGGCTGTAGCCGTTGTCATCCCGCTCTTTACTTATACGCCCAAAATCTACAATTGGTTATTGCAATCACAGGTGAAGAGACTTTACCGGCGGCTCCGGGCCGTCGAGAACACGATGCAGCGCGACCTGAGCGCGTCCGAGGTATTGGCGTTGCAAAACGACATGGACGGCATCAACCGCTCCGCCCGCATTCTACCGCTGCGCCATTCCGACTTGTTCTTTCCCTTGATCATGCACATTGATTTCGTGCAGGCGCGGCTGGCGTCGCGCCTCATTGCTTTGCGCGGCGAAAGGGCGGCCTAGGGTAGCTCGTCACGGAATGTCGCCTATTGGCACTTAGCGGACATCGGCTATCGCACTGCACATGTCGGCTTTTGACCCATAGCGGACAAAGGCTACCCGTCGCGCTAAAACGTGAATGGAAATCTGTCCGCAGTTGCGGACATCACCAGGAGAAGACATGCGGGAAATCAAGGTGGCATTTGACGACGCCAATGCATACGAGCGTTACATGGGTCGGTGGAGTCGCGCGGTGGGTGAGCGATTTCTGGCCTGGCTAGCACCGCCCGAGGATGCGCGGTGGCTTGACGTTGGCTGTGGTACCGGTGCTTTCAGTCAACTTATTCTTGCCCGTTGCAAAGTAAAATCGCTCAGCGGTATCGATCCTTCTCAGGCGCAAATCGAACACGCGCGCACAAAGTTGCCCGATGCCGATCTGCGGGTTGGCGATTCGATGGCAATGCCATTCAATTCGAATGAATTCGATGTAGTCGCCTCAGCTCTTGTGCTTCATTTTATTCCCGATCGTGGCAAAGCTTTCGCCGAAATGAAACGCGTTTCTCGATCTGGAGGACTTGTTGCGGGTTACACATGGGCGCGCACAGCTTCGGCCGATTTCGCACCATACGAGCCCATGCTGCGGAGCCTCCAAAAGATTGGGGTCGAGCCGATGCGCTCGCCAACAGTGCCGGAGCAAACAGCGGACGGACTACGAAATTCGGCGGAAGCCGCGGGTCTTACCGACGTTGAGGTAATTCAGGTTGAGGCCACGCAGACCTTTCGGGACTTCGAACACTTCTGGGACGAGCAGACACTTGCCGTGTCGCCCGTGGGTAAAACAGTGGCCAAGTTGAACCATGCACAAACAGCGCAGTTGCGGGACACATTGCAGACCACTCTCCCCATCGCGGCCGACGGCAGCATTACTTATCCGGCACGGGCCATTGCCTTTAAGGGACGGGTATAGACGGCACTTTGCGCGGCGAATATGTGATTTGGACTTATGAACATATCGAATGATGTCCGTTATTGGCACTTAGTGGACATCGGCTTGTGCGCTGCACATGTCTGCTTTTGACCCAAAGCGGACAGCGATGCGGGCACTGGAATCGCCCCCTCTGTTTTATCAGCCCTTGTCTGTTCCGTAGACAACGCGCTGCATTCTAATCGTCATATACGATCGGCCCAATCGGGGCTGCTTGACCTTCTGTACTCGCAGCTACATTCTGGCCCGTGACTGCTCAGGGGACTGGGATGCGCCGCCTCGGCTTGGGATTGCTCGCCACGACCGCTTTGGCCACCTGTGGCGCCGGAGCGCTGGCAGGCAACTCGACCGCAACTCCGCCCTATCAAGCTCCTGCGCCCGTGTTTGATCCCTGGATGGGCTGGTATGCTGGCGCCAATATTGGCGGCAGCTGGGGCCGTTCCCGGTCCGATTTCCGTATTTCCGGCTTTGCGACGTCTATTGATGCATCGGATTCTGTCTCGCCGGACGGTGTCATAGGCGGCGGACAGCTCGGCTATAATTGGGGACTTGATCCGAACTGGCTTATCGGCGTTGAGGCGGACATCCAGGCGTCAGGGGAAAAGGCCCGTAGTACGCGATTTGACACAGTGGACTTCGAGGGCGTGACCACAAATTATGAGACAAAAATCGAGTGGTTCGGAACCGTGCGCGGGCGCCTCGGCTATGTCTTCGACCGCCGCATGATGATCTATGCGACAGGAGGTCTTGCATACGGCCGTGTGTCGATCTCGGGAACGAGTACTGACACCTTCGGAGTCGCTACTCTATCCTCCACGGCATTCTCCAATACAGATGTGAACATTGGGTGGACGGCCGGGGGCGGCGTTGAAGCCGTGGCCTGGGATCCGCGGTGGACCTGGAAAGTCGAATACCTTTACCTGGATCTTGGCACGCTGGATGCGGCGGTCTCGTCGGAGTTCATAAAGACCCATTCTACGAGCAGGTTCACCGATCACGTCGTCCGCGGTGGTTTGAATTTGCACTTCTAGCGCCGCCTCCGCAGACCCTCACATCAATAGTATAGACTGCCAACGGATCATTCACATTTGCCCGCCCCAAGGGGGGTATATCGGAGCAAATGAAAACCCGCTAGCACTTGATGCAAGCCCGTAATTGCATGCGCCTCGACTTTTCAGACATGCCGATAAGAAAACGGGCTTTCAGCGAAAAGCCGATGACTTTTTGCGATCCAGAGCCGAAAAACTTTCTTTCGGCAATTTTCGACATTGGAGCAATCGAGACAGGAAATCCGCTTGCGCGCGAGCATTGGCAAACGGCACAACTGTACAACCTGATCAGACACGCCGCCGAGCGTTCGACGTTTTGGCGGCAACGAATTGGCGCGCGAAAACAATCGGGCGTGACGTTATCATCGCTTCCCATTCTTGACCGCGGCACCGTGGTTAAACAGATCGTCAACGAGGGGCCGCTCCTGCGCCCCAGCGATCAGATCGCCGTCCACAACAGTTCGACGTCGGGCTCATCGGGTGTGCCGGTCAAATTCTTCGGGTCTGGCATGAATGCGCGTTACAATCACGTCCGCTCGGTTGCACAGTACTTCCTGGAAGGACGCGATCTCAAACTCAATCGTGTGCAAATCGACTATGCCCCGCACCTGCAGAAAGAGGGATTGAAGGTCACGAGATCGGAGGCGTGGCTCGGCCCTCTAAGTTCTTTTTTTGACTGCGGCTCGAACAAAGTCATTGAGTATTTTCGCCCCGAGACGATGCGGTTCCGCGAGGAGATCGAACGCGAACTCGATCGGCTATTTGGTCACGGCGCAGTGGACCGTCGAAACATTGCTGCAGTCGATCGATCTCTACGCTCTGAAACGTGCTGGATTGCGCATGTGGGTTTCGGTGGCCGATGCAGTCGATCCCGGTTTGCGCGAGGCGTTGATGTCTCAAGGCATTCCGGTCCGCTCGACTTATTCAGCGCAAGAGATCGGTCCGATCGGGTTCGAGTGCGAACATAGTCCTGGAAATTATCACGTAGCCACCAGTAACGTCATTGTGGAAGTGGACTCCGACCAATCTTTCCGGCTGGGCTCGCACAGGCTCGGTCGCGTTTTGGTTACGCACCTGCATTCATACGCAACGCCATTCATTCGCTACGATATCGGGGATCTTGCCGCAATTGCGCCCGAGTGCGCATGCGGTCATCTGGGGCCGACACTCTCAAATGTTTATGGCCGCGGGAAAAATCTGCTGAAGCACCGCGACGGAACGATTTCGCCATTTTATTTGGGGGCATCGCTTATTGCGAAGCTTCCCGAATTCAAGGACTACCGGATCAGGCAAACCGCCGTTGGAACGCTCGTTGTTGAGGTGGGTGGCAGGACAGATCTAGATCCGGACGAACAAAACACAATCATAAATCTGGTCAAAAAACAGGCCGGGAATGAATTTCAAGTGGAGGTGAGAGCTGTTCCGGAAATCGACTGGCGCGGCTGCGTAAAAAGACTTGGGTTCTACAACGAAGTGTTATGACACCATGCAGGTCTTGGGTCGCGAGTTCGACCTGCCTTGAAGCCGGGCGGTTTCTTGAATGTCCGCTTTGGGTCATTGGCGGACATTCAGCGATGTCCTAGTCCCGTCCGCTCTGCCCCTGATTGCGACCCTATAAGCCGACATCGCCTTATAGGGCGCATCCTCCTCTCGTTTAGCAACAGAGGACTACGACTATGCAAGTCGATGCGAAGCTAGCAATACCCACACCGAAACAAGCTCCCTGGAACAAGGGAAAATTAATTGGAGCCAAGCCGCCGCTCCGGCAGAAGCATGTCTGGGCAATTCGCACCATGCTCCAAGTTGAGCGGAGTAAGCGCGACCTGGCGATGTTCAATCTTGCCATCGATAGTAAGCTGCGGGGCTGCGATGTAGTCGCTATCAGGGTCGACGATGTTGTCCCGAATGGTTACGCAATTGATCGAGCAACGGTGCGTCAGAAAAAGACGGGGCGACCAGTTCGATTTGAGCTAACCGAGCACACACGCCAGGCAGTCGATGATTATCTCAAGGTCTCTCGCAAGAAGCCTGACGAGTTCCTTTTTTCGGGTCCAAAGCCGGAGCGAAGCATGACGCCGCGTCAGTATGGACGCCTCGTGACTGATTGGCTCATCGGCGTAGGGCTAGATCCCCATTTGTATGGTACGCACTCACTGCGGCGAACCAATGCGACGCTGATCTACCGCCGCACCGGGAATTTGCCTGCCGTCCAGCTTCTGCTCGGTCACACCAAGATAGAGAGCACCGTACGGTATCTCGGCATTGATGTGGACGATGCCCTCGCTATAGCCGAGCAGGTCGACGTTTGAACGTACAGGGCAGAGCAGAAGTGCTCTGCCCTTCAAGGACCTACGATGTCCGCGATTTTGATCGCTTTCAGGGGTAAAGCAGACATGGCAATTGCACCGCGGAATGTCCGCTAATGACCAAAGCGGACATCGCCACCCGGATAGACACCCAAACCGCCCAAACGTAGTCTAAATTCGAGAGGGAAGGTCTACCGGGTGCATCTTATGACCGACGCGCGAGCTGAAAGGCGGCTGGCGGCAATTTTTGCTGGCGACATCGTCGGTTACAGCCGCCTTATGGGTGCAGACGAAGAAGGTACCCTCGCGCGGGTCAACGCAGTTCGACGCGAATTTTGGGATCCAAAGATTGCCGAACACCGAGGTCGTATCGTCAAACGGACCGGTGATGGTGTCTTGATTGAGTTTGCCAGTGTCGTCGATGCCGCGCGTTATGGAATTGAGATTCAGCGCGGTATGGCCAAACGCAATGCCGAGGTCCCGGAAGATAAGCGCATAGAATTGCGCATGGGCATCCACATCGGTGACATTCTAATCGAAGACGATGACATTTTTGGCGACGGGGTAAATGTCGCCGCGCGGCTTGAGGGCATTGCCGAACCCGGCGGCATCTGCTTTTCGCGGGCGGCCTTTGAACAGGTCGATGGAAAACTTGATGTGTCTTTTGAAGACGGCGGCGATCAGGAATTGAAAAACATTGCGCGGCCCATCCGCGTCTATCGCACAAAATTCACATCCACGACGCGCTCAGCAGCATTAGCACTTCCTGACAAGCCGTCCATCGCGGTGCTTCCCTTCCAGAACATGAGCGATGACCGCGAACAAGAATACTTTGCCGACGGTATAGTAGAGGACATAATTACCGGACTGTCGCGCATCAGGTGGCTTTTTGTCATCGCGCGCAACTCAACTTTTACCTACAAGGGTCGGGCCGTCGATGTGACGCAGGTCGGCCGCGAACTCGGCGTACGCTATGTGCTCGAAGGAAGCGTGCGAAAGGTTGGGGATCGCGTGCGCATCACCGGTCAGCTCATCGATGCAAAAACGGGAACACACGTGTGGGCGGAGCGTTATGATCGCAGGTCCGAAGACATTTTCGCGCTCCAGGACGAAATAACGTTGTCCGTGATTGGCGCGATCGAGCCAAGCCTGCGGCTGGCTGAGGCTGAGCGCGTCAAACGCAAGCGTCCGGACAGTCTCGACGCCTACGATCTCGTTCTGAAAGCCCAGCCTGACGTTTATACGAGAATGCCGGAACCATCGAAGCGGGCACTGGTGCTTCTTGATCAAGCCCTCGCGCTCGATCCGAATTACGCACTGGCACATGCCTGTGCCGCGCAGTGCAACCATTCGCTATTCTTGCGTGGCGGGCTGCATGAAGAGCACCGAATGGCCTCAATTCGGCATGCCGAAGCAGCGATAGCGCATGGCCAGGACGATGCGCTCGCCCTGTCTTTCGCCGGCTTTGCCATTGGTATGGACAAGCATGATCGTCCCGCTGCCTTCGCCGCATTGGAGGCAGCGCTCGCAGTCAGTCCATCATCAGCGCACACTTATATTCAGGGCAGCGTCATTCTGGCCACTGCCGGCGAATCTGAACGTGCGATAGAATGGGCTGAACGCGGCCTGCGGCTTAGTCCGTTTGATCCCTGGCGCAACTCTGCATTTTTCTCGATTGCAACCGCGCACTTCCATCGCGGCCGCTATGAGGAGGCGGCCGCTGCTGCCCGTAAATCTGTCCAAGCCAGCCCCGGATTCAGCATGGCACACATGGTGCTGGCGGCTTCGCTGGCGAAACTCGGAAAAATCGAGGAAGCTAAAGTTGCTGCAGCTCGGGTCTTGGAATTACAGGCCGTGTTCCGTTACAGCCAGCAATTTGCTGGGGCAAATTTCGATCCAGAGCTTGCAGCCTCCATGGGCGAGGCGCTCGGTACCAGCGGTCTGCCGGAATAGAGGTTTCGAATACCGGCGAACCGGCATGAACATGTCCGCTATTGGCACAAAGCTGACATGCCGAATGCGGTTCTGAATGTCCGCTTTCGGGGGTAAAGCGGACATGACGGTTGCACTGCAAGATGTCCGCTAATGACCCGAAGCGGACATACGAGAGCCATCAATGAACAGGTCGCGAATGCACCGGCGCAAAGGCATCGGAACCACATTTATTGGTTTCCGGCGTAGGGATCTACCGATTTCGACTTAGATTCTATCAGTCTCGGCAAGCACACTTTAAATAGCCAAGACTTAGAGTTCCAATATGTTGCCAGATGCCCCGCCTGTCAGCTGTGCCAAATGTGGCACGCGGCTGTTCCTGCCGGAAGCGTCCGAATACTGGGATGCGCACAATCTACGTCATCGCTGGAAATGCGAGGCTTGCGGCTATTCCTTTGAGACTACCGTTTGCCCTGAGAACCGGCGGGGACGGCGTCGGTCCGACCGGCAACGACCTTTAAGTGCCTCGCGTGGGTCATGGTGGTGAATCACACCCGCATGTCAGAAGGTGAGCGATGCGCGAGCTAATTGGAAAAATACCGACCAAAGATCCCAATATCACCGAAGTGGTCTATCGCACAGAGATTGTCCGTTGCCTTGAATGCCAGCAGACAGTGCCGATGGGTATTGAGGTGGTCACAGTGAACAAAAGCGGAGAGTCCAAAAAAGTTCTCCGGCATGTGTGCTACTGCCGTGCACATGGCTTTGATTACGAAACGAAAGCGCAAACTCTGCCTATGCGCACTCATGCTCAGTCTCAAATGTCTTTTCGGAATTCCAAAAATCCAGCCGGGGGCAGAATTTAAAGCGGGCGACTGGAGCTAGTCCCCGATCCCGCCTTGTCGTCGCCGGAACCTATTGCAAATGACACCCTAAGAGGCGTCTGGACTGAAGTTGGAGTTGAAGCCACTCCACTCCCGGCTGCTTGCCGTTGTTTGCCTCCGGCCTCTGCGCGTTGGGTCTGCTTGGTTGGCGCAGGAAGCGGAAAAACGCCGCATCCGCTTAATTCAAATCACCTGATCGAATTTCGAAAAGACCGCCGCGAGGCGGCCTTTTTGTTTGTGCGGACACTAGGCTGGACGTTTCTTCAGCCGGTGAGAGACTAAAGGGACAGAAGACGGGTTAGGTCGGCCAGCATTATTTTCAATCTGAGGAAAGTATTTCAGAATTGTCTGCTCTAACAATTTGCAGATTTCTTCGGCAGTATCCGCAGATGTTGGAGCGTCCATCAGCTTTTCCTGTAAATGAGTTTGTCTCTAGCCTAACCGAACAATCCTTCCCGTTTATCAATGAGTTGGGTCAGGAGAGATCAGTAACACTGCACCGCGCGATGGTTATTTAAAGTGGCTAGCGGACAATACAAACACAGCCGTGAATGTCAGCTTTTGGGGTAAAGCGGACATGCCTTCCGCCTCGCAAAATGTCCGCTAATGACCCAAAGCGGACGTTAGAGGAAGGTTTGGCTTGCAGACGCGATCAGTCAGACTTAAGAGGACCCGAAGCAGACATCCGTCGCCGCGCGCGCCGCGTTAGATGAGCTGGTAATCAACAACCTTTGACATACCGCAATGTCGCGAAGTTCGTAGGCATTCTATTGTGTCATTTGGTGTGTGTAGACGCGGCATAAGAACTCGGTCGTCTCGATAGTTCGCCGGCACGGACAGGTATAATGCAAACCCGTCGTGATATTAGTTCTTTCTTGGCCGCGTTGCCAATAACGTTGGGTTCATTCTCGGTGTCTGTAGCTCAAGCTCAATCGAAAACGCCTACTATCCCAGACGAAGCTTTGCTTCAAACCGGAGATTTCGTCTTCCCTAAGAAACCAAACGCTTACGTTCCTTACATAGCCAGAGGGGTCGGACAAATGTCGATCCCCGCCAAAGACGAAGCCGAATGGAACGCCGCAAAGCAAAAGTTTCTGACGACAGTGAAAGAAAAATTCCCGTACTTTTCAGATCAAGATATTGACACTATACGGCGGCTCTCGTTTGCAGAATTTTATGCGGCGTATGTCGGCGCAGTAATCCCGGACGAGCCACAGGTTTTGCAATCCGGCATCAGTCTTTACGTCGGCCATGTGGGGATTATCGAAGTTGACCAGGAACATAAAAGATGGGTCATCGAAGCGTTGGCCGATAAGGGCATTATCAAACAGCGTTATGAAGACTGGCTCATTGGTAGGCCGGGCGAATGGGTTTGGCTCGGGCGACTGAAAACGTCGAAGCCACGAGAGCTCATTTCTCAGGAAGCAGCTAAATATATCGGGAGCGGTTACGATTTTTGGAATTTTGACCTTGATGATGATAAGGGATTTTATTGCTCCAAACTCGCATGGATGGCGATATATCGCTCACTTGATCACCTCGCCGTTGACGGAAACAATAACCCCAAGCGTCGATTTTGGTTTTCGCCGAAACAGTTGTTGTATGCGTCTTCGATCGAAAGAATCTTTGACCCAGGACAACATTATATCGTTAGGTAGTTCACCGTCTTGCAGACGTGCTTGCGATTCCACAATTGTGGCGGAAGGGGTGAGTTCCACCCAACTGTAGCGAAATCCGTCACTTACGGAAACGGATTGCCAAAAAATCCTTCGCCACGCACCGCGTCGTATCGCGGTTTCTCGGCACATTGCCAAATCGAAAATGCGACGGCGTGCCGTCGCTCAGCCACCACCATCCACAGAAACGAAAACCCCGCCGACGCGGCAAACGTCAGCGGGGCAGAATGGAGTATTCACGATGCACCCCGTAAATACGCCCGCCGTCTCGAACTCACAAGCTAACATCAACGCACGTCACGCCGAGGTCGCGCGCCGCTACGCATGGGCCGCGCAGCAGCGCCGCAAGGGCGGCCATGCGGAAAAAGCTAGCCCGGCTCGCCTGCTAACCCTGATCCGCCTGCGCGAGATCGAGCGGCTATGCCAATGGCGATAAGGTCGGTTCCTGCCGAACGACGACGATGGGCGCGACACGCTGGAACTCGTCGGCCACCACATCGCGCAATTGCGCGGCGAGGTCATCGAGCATGTGATCGCTTGGCAGCGAGCATGGGCACCTTGGATGCCCAATGCCGAGGTTACGGCGCTCGCCGAGCGCGTAGCAGCCGCGCCGGTTAGGTATTCCGCCGACCGGCTTGCATGGAGGCTCGGCGTCACGATGAACGAACGTATGGCGCTCCGGCTCACGACCATCGGCGCGATTGATTGCAACAAAGCTGAACGGCTTGAACTCCGTCGGGAGAAACGCCGGGCGCGTGACCGGGCGCGATGGGCCAAACAACGCTCGGGCAAGCCGCGCGGTCGGCCGAAATTAAATCTCCGGCCAGCAGGTATTACTTTGGTGGCCGGAGATTTTTGGCCCGCTTTCGGGATCGCATTTGTGGCACGGCGCGCCATTTGGGCGGCGCGCGGCTATGCAGCGTCCTCGGCCCCGGCCTCGGCGCACCCAATGCAGATGTGGATCGTCTCACGCGGGCTATTGAGCGGAACCCAAATCGGTCGGCGGCAATCGACACAGCGGCCGACATACGAGCCGACGTCCGGTTTGGTATCGGACACGCGGGGACAAGCCAGCAACTCGGGATAAGCGGGCATTTGGTGAAAATGTAACGCCAATGGATAATTTGAGCAATTTACGAGACGCCCAACGCCGCGCAGCCACCATACGCAAGCGCGAGCAACGAGCGCGCGAACGCTGCGGCCACGAGCAGTTCACCATCAAGACGCACCGTGATCGTGCCATCGAGGCGCTCATCGTTTCCGAACTGTTGAGCGAGGAGGCGGCTCTCGATCCGGCCAAGGTCGAAAAAGCGATGGCGGGCGTTTGGGAGGAATGGGTCGAAATTTGGCTTGGCCCTGTCACGTCGTGACAGACACCCACCGATGACCCGGCGTAGTTTCGGCGCATGACATATCCAGTCCGAAAACCATTTCTCCCGCCGACGCGCACCGAAGCGGCAATTTCAAAATCCCGTTCCGCGCGTCGCATGCTTTACGCGGCGACCATTGGCGGGATGCGAGAGCAAACCCCGGAAGATATTGTCGCTAAAATATGGGCGAACGACAACACGGCGCTTGTGTTCACACGTGCTACCACGACGCCGATGAGCAGTGCGAACGCGCCCGATCTCCTACCGTCCTTGGCCGCCTCGATCCTGTCCGGCATCCTGCCGAAATCGAAAGCGGTCGCACTGTTTGGCTCGTGCGTCCAATTAGATTTCCGCGGTCCAGCCAATCGTTTTTTCATCCCGCGCGGCAACAGTGTGCCGTCGCCAGTGTTCATAGCGGAAGGTGCGCCGCATCCGGTTGCGCAAATGGCGTTCGATCAGATCATCATTGGCCCGGCGTCCAAAATGGTGCTCGGGGTTGGCCTCACCAACGAGCTACAAACCGTCGCGCCGGAATCCGGTTCGCAAATCATCGGCAAGGTGCTCGAAGATCAAGCCGCGCCCGCTTTGGATGCCGTTGCGTTTGACGCAAATGCCGCGTCAGCCTCGCGTCCGGCCGGACTGCTCGCCGGGCTTTCCACCCTCGGCGCAACCGTGAACGGCACTCTGGCCGCGCTCGTGTCCGATCTTGCAAAGATCGCTGACAACTGCGCCAGCGGCGGCTGCGATCCTGACCGGCTGATGTTTTTCTGTTCGCCGCTTGAAGCGATCAAACTGCGCACGCTCGTCGGTCCGAATTTTACTTATCCGGTTTTCAGTGTGGCGAGCTTGGCCGACGGTACGATTGTTGGCGTCGATCCCGCTGCCATCGCGACCGGCTTCAACGGTTTGCCACAGGTCGATGTCGCGAAAGAAACCGTCGTTGTTTTTGAGGATCAAAACCCGACCGATATCACAACAGGCGCAGCGGCCGCAGCGAACACAAAATCGACATGGCAGACCGACAGCTTCGTTATCCGCCTGATCGTGCGCTGTAGTTGGGGCACACTCGCGTCCGGCGCGGTCGGTTTTATTTCCGGCGTGACGTGGTGACATATGCACATATCAATCCGCCGCGCATATGACCTGCTCGAACACCTCGACGGCATCGAGGAAAACTTTGATGCTACGCGTCGTAATTCCGGCGGGCGCGAGTGGCGGGTGCCGGAGCCGGAAAAGGCGAGGCGGGAACGATTGACCGATAATGAGGCGAGTGCCGTACGGCAGTTTACGCAAGATATGGTCGAGGCGCTTGGCGACGAGGCAGGTGCGGTTACTGGACGCCTTGAGGCGCGTCTCGACGAGACGATTAGACGGCTCGATGGCGAAATTGCTCAGATGCGATTTGAAATCGAAAAGCTATCGAAATAGGAGTTGGCCGGTTGCTCTTTCCCGGCCTTAGCGGCCGACGTCATGGCGAGCACGCCGAATGGCGTCGGCTGCACGGCTCAATGTCCGCTTTGGGTGCAAAGCGGACATCGAACTGTCCGGGAGGCACTACGATTTATTTGTTGGCTTGCCGTCCACGATCGGGGGAATTGTCGGGATCGTCCTGCCACGGCCCCGGTCCCCATTCCGATTTCGGGCGTAACGTCATGCGTGGCTCACAAGTCGTTCGGCCAACTCGAACATGGCATCGCCGTGCGGTTCCTTTACGGTGCGGCGAAATGCGGCAAGCCGTAGCTCCGGTTCGAAGTGCTTTTTCATCCGTGCGTAAAGCGCCTCTACCATCGAATACTTGGCTTGCAGGGCATAGCTGGCGATCAGCCGGGTATAGTGCCGCGAAAGAAAAACGTAGGGGTCGATGGTGTCGGCCATCTTTATAATTTCGTCGTCGTTGGCATGTCGCCAAATGTTGCCGAACCCGTGAAAGCCGAACGTCGGAAACGATGGCAATGTCGCCTCATATGAAAACAAATCAGCGACCTCGGGTGGCGCGAAGCGGATGCCGTAATCGCTTTCGAGAATTGGTCGGTATGGGCCGCACATGAGCAAATCGACGAATTGACCGGCGACCGGAACGAAACGCGGATCGTCCCGCAGGGCGTCCATCATTTTTTTCGATTGCAGGCAAAACCCGCTATTGCCGACGCGGAAGCCGCTCACATTGCCGGGCGCATCGAAAAGCCATTTCGCGCCGATATAATCGTAATCGAGAAATTCCGGTTTCCACGCGCGCTCGTCTGTAACGTAGCCGTCCCATTCGATCCAAAGTGCAAACGGTGTCTTGATCGGCGGTGGTTTGAGCCGGAAAGCCTGATAGCCGGGGCCGTCGAATTGCGGGATTGGGACCGTTCGGACGCCCGTCAAAAGGAACGGTTTGTGCGTATAGATCACGGCGTCGCCGAACGAGCATCGCGCCATCGAGCGACGCATCGCTACCCCTGTGAGCGCCGTGTTGGCGCAATCGGCCGCGCAAAGCGTCACGTTGTTCAAAGCGAGGGGAGGCATGCGTGGCCCTCGGCCGCCGGTAATTATGGAATTTGATTTTGTAGGCTACACTGTGGATTGTATTTGTTAATAGGGCTCGTATCACTTGTATTAACATATTGATTGCATGCGAATAAAGCAGACATCGGGGGCCAGCGGGGACATCTACAAATTCTAGCCGCTTCTGTCCCGACCGGCCGCTTGGATTGATTACGATAAACGCAAACACCGGTAGGTTTTCGTAAGACAACCAGCCTCCGTCACGGGTGGCAAAAAAGAAGGGCTAAGCAGGTTAACTGCTTAGCCCTAACTCGGCCGCGCGGGGGGGGCAATGGGGATGCGCGGCCGCAGTCAAAACGTATTGCTCGGTTTTTCGTTCCGGTCTTATTCGCGCGTGTCACTCAGCATTCGCATTTAAAAAAGACAAAGGCCTGACGAGTTTTAAAAGTTCTAATGAACTCAAAGGGCGGTGAGCGCCGTCGATTGGCGACGTTCACGAGCATTGCGCCGCGAACTTGAGGCGGCCGCTCGCGCGGCCGGGTGAGCGAACGATTGTCCTCGGCTTGCTCATCGACACCGGCGGCGATTGGATCATGCAACCGGTGAACGAGCGGGGCCGATGTGTCCTTGCGCCGGCCGCGCACCTCGCACGATCCATGCGAGCAAAGGTACTTACGGAACCCGCTAGGGTTGTCTAAACTAGCCGTTGGGGAGCGTCGCTAATACAGCCGTGAGTAAAGCGTAGCTGTTAGTAGGCGCAAAGGGGGGGGACGGCATGGGGTCTTTTCCTTGGCCTAAGGCAAAGCTTTCGCATTTGGCCGAATGCCAAGACGCCATCAAGGCCCGGCACAAGGGGCCAGCGTGGGGATCATGAGCCGTCTCGACCTCCCCGACGTGACATTGTGCGCGGCCGCCAGCACCAACATAGCTCTGACGGCGCGGACGATGCGTCTCTCGATGGGGCAGTGCAAATTTGCCGATGCGGTGCTTTTTTCACACGCGCCGGTCGATGGGGAATGGCGCTCGGTCAAGATCGAAAAACTCGACCGTCGCGGCTATCAGAACTTTCGCAAGCAATCACCGCCCACCGTCGAAACACCGCTTTGTCTTTTCATCGAGTGGGATAGCTATGTCACCGACGCGCGGGCGTGGCATCCTAGTTTTCGCGAATATGATTTCATCGGCGCAAAATGGCCGCCGGGGTTTCCCGGCGTTGGGAAGCCGAACGATTTTATGAATGTCGGCAATAGCGGGTTTTCTCTGCAATCACAGAAATTTAATAAGGCTGTCGAAAACCTCACGCTCGATCCCGGCGAGTATGTCGATATGGCACTATGCAAACGCCATCGCCCCCTGCTTGAGCGTGACTTTGGCATCCGCTTTGCGCCGGAGGAGGTTGCCGATCTTTTCTCCTATGAGTTGATTGTCCCACATACGCCGACGTTCGGCTTTCACGGCCTCGGCAATATGTGGCGACATGCCGACGACAGCGATGTTCTCGGCGTCGTCGAGGCCGTCGATCCATATATCCTGCGGTCGAACCAATTCATTTTTTTGATATTGCATTATGCCGCCAACGCGCAATTCGACATGATCGAACGGCTTTTTGCAACGATGCGAAAGCACATGGATCGCGACGAGGCATGGGCGGTGTTTCGGAGTGTTGTCAGGCCAGAACACGCCGAAAGTATTTTTCGTGCGTGCGAACAACTTGTGAGCCGACCATGAGCGAATGACCATGATCCGGGATTTGGGGAGAAACGCGATGAGCCCGCCGCAAGGGCCAGCGCATTCCGTTGCCGGGAGTACCCGGCACGCGAGAATTTGCCGACGCCTATGAGGACGCGGTGAACCAGCACGCGCCGGAATTGCGCAAGTGCATCCGGGGCAGGGGCACGGCCAAGGGTTCGCTCGGGTGGGCCATCGTCGAGTTCAAGAAAAGCGATCATTGGCTCAACGTGCTCTCCGATAGCACGCGCGAGGTCTATACGCGGCGCTTCGACTGGTTGAGCGAAAACTACGGCGACGAATTGCTGAGTGCCTTCGACCGCCGCATCGTCAAGCGCATTCGCAATTTGCCCGAGTTCAAGGACAAGACCTCGGTGGCCGATGCCATCGTGGACCGGCTCGGCGCATTGTGGACCTACGCTGACAATCACCTCGACATCGAGTTGGCCGGGACGAACCCGACGCTCGGCATCACATCACTGCACCAAGGCGGCGAGGCCGCGCCCGCATGGACGACCGCGCTTTGCACGGCGTTCGAGGCGCAAGAGCACAAGCGCATGGTCACGTTCTACATGCTCGCCCGCTACACCGGACAACGGCGCGGCGATTGTTGCACGATGCAATGGCCGGACATCGACGAGGCGGGCAAGCGCATCCGCGTGGTGCAGGAAAAAACTGGCACCAAATTGTGGGTGCCGATGCACGAGCGGTTGCGCAAGTATCTCGCCAAGCTGCCGCGCGAGAGCGCGTATATTCTGACCTCGCCCAAGGGCGGCGCTTATCGCAAGACGGCCGTCACCTCCATCGTCATCGAGATCACCGGCACGTTGGGTTTCAAAGGGTACTCGCCGCACGGCTTGCGGCATCTCGCGGCGGTGCTCTCGCCGAGGCCGGGTGCTCGGTGCCGCAGATCATGGCGATCCTCGGCCACCTCACGATGAAACAGGCGATGCATTACGTCGCGCAGGCCAACCGCACGAAGCTCGCCGACGATGGCATGGCGATGTTGGAACGCGCTGACGCGATTGCCGACGCCGAGAACGTGGTGCCGTTGCGTGCACCCGCCGCGCGGAAAAAGAGAACGGCCGCGAACAAAATTGCCAAAAACGACTGCCAAAAACGGGGCTAACGTGTTGAAAGAAAACAAAACTGGCGGAAGGGGTGAGATTCGAACTCACGGTACCCTTGCGGGTACGCCGGTTTTCAAGACCGGTGCCTTAAACCACTCGGCCACCCTTCCAAGCCTGTCGCTGGACTAGCGCAACGGCGAATATCCCGCAATTTCAGCGATCTATGGGCGCCGTGCCCGTAACAGATCAGTAATCAAGCGGTACTATAAAATCCAGTGGATTTGTATAAAGCTGCATATGAGCGGGTCCGATAAACGACGGTCGTTCCGGATTGAGCCCAAGGGGCTGGTCCCCCGGGTCGGCAAGATTTTGCTCGGCCCCAAGATGGTGCCCATCGACTGCCGCGTGGTTGATCTATCGGCGGGTGGCGCCTGCCTCGAACTCCCACGAGCGTATACTTTGCCCCAGCGGTTCGAATTCCTGCATGGCAGCACCAAGCGCTTTTGCACGCTGGCCTGGACGCGCGGCTACCGCATCGGGATTTCCTACGACGGCAGCATTTCAAGGTCCTCGGTCTCCGGCGGCCTGAGCCGGCCCAAGAGCGGCGCAAGCCTGCTATCGCGCGACCGCTAGCCCTTCTAGCCTTGAAAGTGCCCCTTGCGGCGTCTATGCCGGTCGCCTTGGCAGCGTCAAAGCTGCCATCGAAGCTGACCTGGAAACTGACCTGGAACCA
This sequence comes from uncultured Alphaproteobacteria bacterium, assembly GCA_963767515.1. Lineage (GTDB taxonomy): Bacteria > Pseudomonadota > Alphaproteobacteria > Rhizobiales > Xanthobacteraceae > Pseudolabrys. The sequence goes on along the minus strand of CAVYER010000019.1, from coordinate 60,331 downwards.
ACCGTTTACCAGCCCAAGCGCTGACGGTTCCCGTCGATCTCGTGGCGGGGTAATCTGGCGGCTTCCGATCGGGGATCGTGCAGGGATGGGTCAATTGGGGGCTTACCGCGGTTTGGGCCGTCTTGCGCGCCTTGTCTGGATAGGCGCAGCCGGCCTCGCGCTTGCCAATTGCTCCGGCGGCAACATGGCCGGCCGGGTCGATCCGCGTTACGGCGTGGCGGCGAGCGCCCGCGTGGTTGAGCCGGGCCAGCCGGTGCCGAAAGGCGGCGGCGTCTACCGGGTCGGCAAGCCCTACGAAGTCGCGGGGCGGACGTATATCCCCGAAGAAAATATCAATTACAGCGCTGTCGGCATGGCCTCGTGGTACGGCGACGATTTCCATGGCCGCTACACCGCCAACGGCGAAGTCTTCGACATGAATTCCATTTCGGCGGCGCATCCGACGCTGCCGTTGCCGTCTTATGTCCGGGTCACCAACCTCGCCAACAACCGCTCGATCATCGTGCGCGTCAACGATCGTGGACCTTACACCGGCGGGCCGCCTCATCGACCTGTCGGTCAAGACCGCTCAGCTGCTCGGCTTCCATGGCCAGGGCCTCGCGCGCGTGAAAGTCGAGTATGTCGGCCGCGCGCCGCTGGAAGGCTCCGACGATCGCAAGCTGATGGCGACGTTGCGCGAAGGCAACCCGGCCGTGGCACCGATCCAGGTCGCCGCGAGCAAACCGTTCGCGCCGGCCTATTTCGATGGCCGCCCGATGTCGAAATATTCTTCGGCGCAAATTCCGTCGCCGCCGGATCGTCCGTTCCGGCTGGGCGAGGGCGCCCGCGAGGTGCCTGGGGTTGAGCCAGAGACGACCGAACTCGCAGCCGCGGCCCGTCCGCGCACGGCCGGCAATGTGATGCGTGAGCCGGTTGCCGACGCCGGCCCGGCCGTCTCGCCGGTTTCAGCCTATGCGCCAGCCCGGTATAATGGCCGGACTGATTTCATGGGTGGCCGCGGCCTTTACTGAGCCGTATTCTGGCGCCACAGGTCCGGGCGGATGGCCTCGCAACCGCGTGACGGTGTTTTGGCGGCGTAATCGGCGAACGAACTCCAATGATGGCGACATACAATTTCCCATTAGGAAGGTGGCTGGCGGCGGTCGTTGTGCTGGCCGGGCTTCTGCGCCGGCGCACTTGCGGCAACGCCGGCGCACAAGATCGTTCCTGGCCATAAGGCTGCCGCCACCGCGCCCGCGCAAAAGAAGGACGCGCCGAAAAAAGACGAGCCCAATATCTCGGCGCCGCACGCCATCCTCATCGATGCCGAAAACGGCAGCGTGCTGTTTGAACGCGATGCGGACCGGCTGATCTTCCCGGCCAGTCTCGCCAAGCTGATGACGGCGGAATACGTCTTCCACGAACTCAAGGAAGGCCGCATCAAGCTCACCGACGAATACATGGTCAGCGAGAATGCCTGGCGAAAGGGCGGGGCGCCGTCGCATGGCTCGACCATGTTTGCGGCAATCTACAGCAAGATCCCCGTCGACGACCTGTTGCACGGCATGATCATCCAGTCCGCCAACGATGCCTGCATCGTGCTGGCGGAAGCACTCGCCGGCAACGAGACCGCGTTCGGCGCGAAATTGACCGAACGCGCGCGCGCGATCGGGCTCGAAAAATCGGTGTTCACGAATTCGAATGGATTGCCCGATCCGGGCACGCAGGTCACGACGCGCGAACTTGCGATGCTGGCGCGCCACATCATCCAGGACTATCCGGAATTCTATAAATTGTTCGGCCAGCCCGATTACACCTGGAACAAGATCCACCAGCAAAACCGCAATCCGCTCCTGAGCATGGTGACCGGTGCCGACGGCCTGAAAACCGGGTTCACCAAAGAGGCGGGTTACGGCCTGGTCGGCTCCGCCGTGCAGAACGGATTGCGGCTCATCGTGGTGGTCAATGGCGTGGCCACCGCCAAGGAGCGCGCCGACGAAGCCAAGAAGCTGATCGAATGGGGTTACCGGAATTTCGAGCAGCGCATTCTGTTCGCTGAAGGTCAGACCATCGGTGCGGCCAAGGTTTTTGGCGGCGCCAACGGACGCGTGTCGCTGGTGGCGAACGGCAATGTGCGGGTCATGCTGCCGAAGTCGGGCGCCGACAAGCTGATCGCGCGGATTGTCTACACCGGACCTGTGCCGGCGCCGGTGAGCGAAGGCACCCCGATCGGCAATCTCAAGGTCTGGCGCAACGAAAACCTGATCCTGACGATGCCTCTGAAAGCGTCGGAAAACGTCCAAAAGGGCAATATGTCCCAGCGCGCCTTCGATGCTGTGACTGAAATGATAATCGCGCTGTTCCGGGCCGGAGCCGAGCGGCTATGATGACTGCAGCCGCCGATCGGCGGTGACCGGAAAAGGTTTGGCTCGCTTGCGCGGACGTTTCATCACCTTCGAGGGCGGGGAAGGCAGCGGTAAATCGACCCACGCCGCAACCCTGGCCCAGCGCCTGAAATCATCCGGCGTGGCGGTCGTGTTGACGCGCGAGCCGGGTGGATCGACCGGCGCGGAAATTATCCGGCATATTCTGTTGTCGGGCATTGCCAAACCGCTCGGCGCCGAAACCGAGGCGATTCTGTTTGCCGCCGCTCGCGACGATCACGTGCGAAACGTCATCCTGCCGGCGCTTAAATCCGGCACCTGGGTCATCTGCGATCGCTTCATCGATTCGACGCGGGTTTATCAAGGCGCTCTTGGACATGTCGACCAACGCCTGATCCGAAGCCTTGAGCGGGTGACAGTGGGACCGGCGGTGCCCGATCTGACTTTTATTCTCGACGTGCCTGCGCAAGTCGGCCTGGCGCGCGCCAAGAGCCGGCGCGGACAGGACGTCGCCGACCGGTTCGAGGCGGAGTCGATGGAGTTTCACGAAAAACTTCGCCAGGCCTACCGCGCGCTCGCTGCCGAAGAGCCAAAGCGCTGTGTCGTGATCGATGGACGGGCGCCGCGCGAGGTGGTGTCGGAGCGCATTTGGTCGCTCGTGCATGAACGGCTGCTGACGCGAAATACGGGCGTGGCGGAGACCGTGGCGCCGTGAGTGACGATGACAATGGCAGCGACAGCAAGCTGCCGCGCGAAACGGCGGTACTGTTCGGCCATGAAGATGCCGAGCGCGTCGCTCCTTGAATCCTACAAAAGCGGCCGGATCGCACACGCCTGGTTGATCGGCGGGCCGCCCGGCATCGGCAAGGCCACGCTGGCCTTTCGGCTGGCGCGCTTCGTGCTGGCGCATCCCGACCCTGGCGCTCCTGAGGTTCAAAAGCGCAACATCGCTGGCCGTCGACCCCGACCATCCGGTTGCGCGCCGGATGGCGGCACAGGCGCAAGGCGATCTGCTCGTGCTCGAGCGCAGCCTTAACGAACAAACCGGCAAGCTCTACACCGTGATCCGCGTCGACGACGTGCGGCGCACGGTCTCGTTCTTCGGTTCGACCGCGGGCGAGGGCGGCTGGCGCATCGCCATTGTCGATGCCGTCGACGACCTCCAGCGCGAAGGCGCCAACGCATTGCTCAAGGTGCTGGAAGAGCCTCCGCTGCGCTCGCTGCTTCTGCTCATCAGCCACGCGCCCGGACGCGAATTGCCGACCATCCGCTCACGCTGCCGGCGCCTGCTGTTGCGACCGCTCGAAACCACTGACGTCACGCGTGCCATAACCGCCGCAACCGGTCTCGATGCGGATGCGCCGGAAGCTGCGTCAGGCGGCGGCTTTAGCGGAAGGCAGCGTCGGCCGTGCGCTCGGTCTGCTTGATGGCGCGGCGATTGCGTTGCGTCAGCGCATGCAGGACCTGTTTGCGCAGCTGCCTGACCCCGATCCACGTGCCTTGCACGCGCTCGGCGAAGCCATTGGCGGCACCGACCCGCGAACGCTTGAGGCCTTCATGGACATGGTCAATGGCTGGCTGTCGGCGCGCCTCGGTGAAGGCGTTCAACACAAGGCGCAGATGGCGCGCGTGGCCGAGACCTGGGAGAAGGTCAACCGCGCCGCCCGCGACGTCGAAACCTACAATCTGGAACGAAAGCCGCTGGTCTTCACGGTTTTCGGGGCGCTGGCGGAGGCCGCGCGCAGCTGACATGCGGACCAATGGGCCGCGTGGGCAAAGTGGGGGTTCCCCTCGAGCGCTGCGATATGATTGAATTCGTGACGATTGCATCACGTCTCAAATATCCGGCCGCGCCAGAACGGCTGAGTGCTCGGGGAGGTTGCCATGACCTACAAGACCAATCGCCGCCGCTTTCTTGCCGGTTCGGTTGCCGCTGGCCGGCGCCGCCGCATTTCCGATGCCGTCGATCGCGCAAAACGCGCCGCTCAAGATCGGCCTGCTCACCGTGAAGACAGGACCACTTTCGGCCGGCGGCATTCACTTCGAGGAAGGCATCAGCTCGTTTCTCAAGGACAAGAATTTCACCGTGTCGGGCCGCAAGGTCGAGCTGATCGTCGCCGACACTGGCGGCAACCCGGCGGGCGCCAAAACCAAGGCGCAGGAAGTGGTCGAGCGCGACAAAGTCGACATCGTGCTCGGACCGTTCGCCGCCTTTGAACTGCTCGCGACGGTCGATTATCTCGCGCAATCTAAAATGCCGACGCTGGCCTTTGCCGGCGCCGAGGATGTGACGCAACGCAAGGCCAATGGCTATCTCACGCGCACATCTTATACGTCGGCGCAGACGCTCTATCCGCTTGCGGATTACGTCGCCAACGAGATGAAGCTCAAGCGCGCGGCCACCCTGGGTGACGATTTCGCCTTCGGTTACGAGCAAGTCGGCGGCTTCCAGCGCGTGCTGGAAGACCACGGCGGGCAAGTCGTGAAGAAATTGTGGGCCCCACTCAATACAGCGGACTACGCGCCCTATGTTGCGCAAATTCCGGAATGCGACGTGGTGTGCGAGGTTTTTGCCGGCTCAAACCCGTTGAAATTCACCAAGCAGGCGCGCGGACTTGGCATGAAGCAGCCGCTGGTCGGCGGCTCGACAGTGGCCGACGACACGATCATCGGCGCGCACGACGAGAGTGCGGCCGGCCTGATCAACACCAATCCTTATTCGCTCGACCGCGAGAGCGAGGCCAACAAGCGTTTCATTGCGGCCATGAAGAAAAACTACGGCGATGATGTGCGCATCGGCCACTACGCCGCGTGCTTCTATGCCAATGGGCAGATTATCGAAGCAGCCTTGGCCAAAACCGGCGGCAAATCCGACAACGCGGATGCGTTCGTAAAGGCGGTGCGCGCGGTGGCCCTTGCTGATACGCCACGCGGCCCGATCAGCTTCGATAACCATGGCAACGCCGTGATCGATGTTTACGTGCGGCGAGCCGAAAAGCAGGGCGGCAAGATGGTCAACAAGACCATCAAGACCTATCACAAGGTCAGCCAGTTCTGGACGATGGATCCGAAGAAGTTCCTCGAGCAGCCGGTCTTCTCGCGCGACTACCCGCCGATGAAGAGCTGAGTTGGAAGACGCGCGGCGTCAGCCGCGCGCAACCCACTCAGGCCGGTAAAGGACAGCGTCTCCGGTTTGCGGTCCTTGATGATATTGATCGAGGCCCCAGCGCTCGACTTGCGCGAAGACTTCGTCGAACTCCGCGCGCGGCAGCGGCTGATTGACGAATTTTTCGCCGCGGCCAAATTTGCTGAAATCCCATGGGTGGTAATTCTCGAACTCGGCCGGGACCGCGAGCTTCCAGAGCGGCAAATATTTCGGCAGGTCCGCCTCGAGCGCCTGTTCGGCGCGGTTGAGCGCGCGCATGTAGCCGTGCACGACCTCCGGCGTCGCGCTGTCCGGCACCCACCACAACGTCTTGAAGCGATCCTCGATGATCTTGCGCAAGCCCAAGTTGTTCGGCCATCGCGATCTGCGGCGGCAGCAGGCTCGCCGCCTCGACCTCACCGTCGAGCAGCGCTTTCAGCCGCGCGCCGAACCCGCCGGTGTTGACGGTCTTGATGTGTTCGAGCGGCAGATATTTTTCGAGACGATAGGGCACATTGAAATGGCTGCCGGCGCGCATGCCGACAGAGATCGGAATGTCTTTCAGGTCTTCCGGCTTGCGAATTTTCGAGTCCGGCCGAACGAAGATCGCCCAGGGTGAATCGCCGTAGCCTTCGGTAACGACGCGCCCCATGCCGGCGCTGGCATTGCAAATGGTGCCCCAGAGGCACGCGCCCTGAACGACGTCCTGCTTGTCTTCGGTATAGGGGCGGTCCTGCGGACGCTGAAAATATTCCAGACCCTTCCAGCTCGATTGCGTGCCGCGAAATGTTTTCCAGTCGAACTCGACGTCGAGACCTTCGGCGGCGAAGTAGCCTTCCTGCATCGCGACAAAATCATTGAGACCCATGCCCTTGGGCGCGACCCTGACGCGTTTGAGGCTGGCGGCCATGACGATGTCCTCCCGGCTGCTGATTTTGGTTGATGCTGAATTTACCACGAAGTGGGCCCGGCGCGAACGGCAGGGCGCCAAGTAATTTCGCCCACTGCCGCTGCCCACCGGCGGCTTGTCGCAGAGATTTGCGCCGACGCGCGGTGTGTCAAATTTTATGGAATTGCAAAGCAAACCGTTCCGGAACCGCGATTATCACGGAACACTATGAGTATCGCGAGCACCATAGCCGTCTCCGGCCTCAACGTCGCATCGCTGCGCCTGCAGGTGGCGGCGAGCAATATCGCCAATTCGCTGTCGGATGGTCCACTGCCGGGCGCTTCCAACCCGGAGAACTTTCCGGCCGCCTACACGCCCTTGCGAGTCAACCAGACCGATGTTGTCGGGGGCGGGACCAGCGCGACCGTCAGCGCTGTTTCGTCCGGCGACGGTCTCCACATTTGATCCGACCGCGCCTTTCGCCAATAGCGATGGTTTTGTGGCGAGCCCGAATGTCGATCTCGCCAACGAAATCATCCAGCTTTTGATTGCGCGCACCAGTTATGCCGCCAACGCCCAGGTCATCCGCGCGGATGCGCAGATGAGCGCCGCATTGCTAAACATCACCGCCTGATTGGCGGCGACCCCCGCACTCTCTCGATCCGCATGAACAACGACCGGCGCATTTCGCGCTGAGTCCTTTCGTTGTTTTTGGAACCTTCGTGCCCGCCCGGGCATTGTCGAATGCTTTGGTGCGGAGGATGAGATGGTCAGGACCGTCACAAAAAAGGCGAAAGACGCGATCGTCGATGCCGCGCAAGGTGTCAGAACGATCGCCGGTGAAGCGTTCGGCGCAGCCACGAAAGCCGCTGCCGATGTCGTGTTCGAATCAACCGCGAACGCATTGGAATCCGGACGCGTCCGGCTCCGACGGGCAACCCCGGCAATGGAGAACGCGCTGGGAAATGCGGCACGGCGAAGTGTGAGCAAGAGAAAACCGGGCCGCCGCAAAACAGCGGCTGCGCGAAAGCGCGGCACCAAACGAAAAGCGGTATCCAGAAAAAAGGCGCCGAAGGCAAGACGTGCTGCAAAACGGCGCCGGTCTCGCTAGCACAATTAAAGAATTTGGAGGCTGGGGCCGAGGCGTTGCGGCGCGCTGGAACCAGAGTTCGTATGTGCCGTTGGTGCGATGACGTCTGACAGCGTCCTGGAGGACGAATGGCGGCAAATTCAACATCGGGAGAGCTGGACGTGCGGCGGGCCTCATCGCGCCGGTGCAAAAGGCATTGCCGATCTCGCAGCGGACGTCCTGCGCGACATCGCGGACCTGTTTCGCACCGAGCTGCAATTGCTGCATGCGGAGGTGTCCGAGAAACTGACGTTCACCGCCCTGTCGCTCTGCATCATCGCGGCCGGCGCTCTTTTCCTGGTGGTCACAATTGTTTTGCTCCTGCAAGCAGCCATTGCCGAACTCGTGGCCTACGGAGTGTCGTGGTCGGCCGCGAGCCTGATCGTTGCCGGAGTAACATTCATCCTGGGTGGCGGTTTGACCTGGTACGGCCTCAGCCGTTTGAGCCTTGGTCGCATGGCGCCATCGAGGACTCTCGATCAACTGCAAAAAGACGCCAACATCGCGAACATGGGATGAATGAAATGACATCGTCGTCAGCACAACTTCAACGAAAAGCGGAACAGGCGCGCGAGCGTTTATCAGAGCGCCTGGACGATCTCCGTCGACCACCTGTCGCCCTCGATTGTCATCGACGATCTGCTAGGTGCGACGCGCGGCTGTGGAAAGGGGACGAGGTCCTGCCTGCGCTGGTACGGCAGGCTAAAAACAATCCGGTGGCTTACGCCCTGATTGCCGCCGGCCTCGGATGGCTGATCTATTCGGAGACGCGCGGAACACCGTCACCGGTCGCTGCGAGCAAGCGCCGTTCGACCGGAAAGCGGCGTACACGCGGCGCAAAAACTGCCGCTCAGGCCATGCCGGCGAGGCGAAAACCTTCGAGATAGTGCTGGCGCTCTATATCGTGCTGGAACGGCATTTCTCTCGCAATCCACTCGATCGAAATGTTTGGTTGCACGCGGCGTAGATCTTCCAGCGCGGAAGCTGCAATCTCCTGATGTCCTGCCATCGCCGCTGCCGCGGTATACACCCGGTGGCCTCCGACAAAATCGGCGCGCTGCCGGATTGATTCGCGGGCGAGCTGCATTGCCTCATCATAATTTTGGGCGACGTATTGCGAGTATGCTGCGATCCCGCAGTAAATTGCTGAAAACGGATCGCGCGGGCTCAGGCGCAGGGCGCGGCGGGCCGCGACATCGGCCTCTTCACAGCGTCCGCAATAAGCCAGAACCAGACCGTAATAACCCTGCGCCAGTGAAAAATTAGGGTTGAGCTGCAGCGCCAGCTCGAATTCCGCGAGTGAGTCTTCGAAGCGGCGTGTAAACAAATAAACATTGCCGAGCGCAAAGTGTGCCCAGGGGTCTTCGCTGTCAGCCCTGATCGCAGCAAGCGCGCTACGTTCTGCAACAGGAACGACAGTTGCCATGTCTTCCCATCCCATGTGGGCGCTGAACGTGTGGCTGGTGGCGAGCAGGCCGTGCGCCTGGCCGTAATTGGGATCGATGGCGGTCGCTTTCTCAAGCAGAGCCTGCGCGACGACATTGTCCTGTCGTGTCACCCGCCAGTAGTGCGACAGCGCGCGCATCACCAGATCCCAGGCGTCCATGCTGTCCGGCGCCTTGCGTTGGGCATGAAAATTCTCGGCCGCGTAAAGCTGTGGCTCGATTGCGGCTACAATCGCCTCGGTGATTTCGTCCTGAACCGCAAATACGTCCGCGATGTCGCGGTCGTAGCGTTCGGCCCACAGGTGACTGCCGGTAATGGCATCGTTGAGCTGCGCGGTGATGCGCACGCGGTCGCCGCCCTTGCGCACGCTGCCTTCGACCACATAACGAACGCCGAGTTCTTCCGCGATCTGCTTTAAAAGGACGGCCTTGCCTTTGTAGGTGAACGATGAGTTACGCGCGATCACGAAGAACCAGCGGAGCTTCGAGAGCGCCGTGATGATGTCCTCACTGATCCCGTCGGAGAAATACTCCTGCTCCGGCTCGCCGCTCATATTGACGAAGGGAAGCACTGCGATCGCAGGGCGATCGGGCAGGGGCAGGACAGCGGGCGCGGGAACCTGAACGTCCGCCTTTGGCTGCGCATGACCATCGGCTGAGTCATCGCCGTCGAAGCGCACTTGGACGTCGCCGACGAACCGCAGTCCCTTGCGGGCGATAGTGCGGATCACTTTCTGGCTTCCGCCGCTATCGCCCACCGCCTTGCGGGCCGCATTGATTCGGCTGGTCAGGGTCGAATCCGAAACGATACGGCCACCCCAGACCGACGCGATGAGATCGTCCTTGCTCACCACGCGGTCGCGGTTCTGCACGAGGTATATCAACAGGTCGAAGACCTGCGGCTCGACGGCAATCGATTCCGCGCCTCGTCGAAGCTCGCGGCGGTCGTCGTCAAGCGTATGATCGCCAAAGAGAAATTGCACGCCGGTGCCCCCACCGCGGTTGAAATTTGATCTCAGGAAATAATCAAGCCCGTCTCAAGGACAAATCAAGCTCCCGGCAAAGTCTTACGGGCTCCGGTCCGGTACTCACATCCCAATCATGTTGGAAATTGGACAGGAGCCATTTATGCCCACCGCATCCCTTGTTGCAACCCGATCCGCCAAGCCGGAACCGGCGCCCGTATCACCTGATCTTGAGGTCATCAAGACCCGCCAGCGGGTGGCCTGGTCGTCGGGGAACTACGCGGTCGTCGGCACCACATTGCAAATTGTCGGCGAGGAGCTGTGCGAAGCGCTCGATCTTCGGGCGGGCCGCAAGGTGCTCGATGTGGCCGCGGGAAACGGTATGGCCAGCCTCGCCGCGGCTCGCCGTTGGTGCGACGTGGTCTCGACCGATTACGTATCGAGTCTGCTGGAGCGCGGCCGCGCGCGTGCATCCGCCGATGGATTGCCGATCGAATTCAAGGAAGCCGACGCTGAGGCGCTGCCCTTTGGCGACAATTCGTTCGATACCGTGATCTCGACCTTCGGCGTGATGTTCACGCCCAATCAGGACCAGGCCGCGGCGGAGTTGCTGCGCGTCTGCAAGCCGGGCGGCCAGATCGGACTCACAAACTGGACGCCGGACGGATTTATCGGGCAGGTCTTCAAGACGCTCGGAAAATATCTCCCGCCGCCGGCGGCCGCAAAGTCGCCGCTGCTATGGGGAACGCGCGCACGCCTCACCGAAATGTTCGGACCGGCAGCGACCTGGATCAAGACCGAGTCGCGACACTTCAGTTTCCGTTACCGTTCGGCGGAGCACTTCGTAGACGTTTTCCGCAACTACTACGGCCCCATGCTCAAGGCCTTCGCGGCCCTAGATGTGCCGCAGCAGACGAAACTGGAGAAGGACCTCTACGATCTCATCGCGCGCATGAACAAGGCTGACGACGGCACAATGGTTGTGCCGAGCGAATACCTCGAAGTGATCATCGCAAAACGATGACGGGGTCGCGGTCTCCGCATCCCGCAGGGCAGCGTTTGCAACAAAAAGGTAAGACCATGAGCCGGATTATCGCATTTCTGTACGGCATTGCGTCGTACGCCTTCGCTTTCGTCACTCTTCTCTACGCCATCTGTTTTGTCTCTGGTTTCATCGTGCCGAAGACGATCGACAGTGGCGCAGCGGGGCCAGTCATGGAGGCGATTGTCGTCAACCTTATCCTGATGTCCATCTTCGCCGTCCAACACAGCGTGATGGCGCGCCCGCAGTTCAAAGAATGGTGGACGCGCATCGTGCCGAAATCGGTCGAGCGCAGCACCTATGTTCTCTTTGCGTCGCTTGCGCTCGCGCTGCTGTACTGGCAGTGGCGTCCGATGCCCGCGGTTGTTTGGCAGATCGGCAATCCGGAGATCGCAAAGGCGATCATGGCGGTTTCGTTGATCGGCTGGTTCATCCTATTCACCAGCACTTTCCTCATCAATCATTTCGAGCTGTTCGGCGTGCATCAGGTCGTCAACAATCTCTCCGGCCGCCCGATGCCGTCGCCACGCTTCCGCACGCCGCTGTACTACAAATTCGTCCGGCACCCGATCTATCTCGGCCTTATCATCGCATTCTGGGCTGCGCCAGTCATGACGGCAGGACACCTGCTATTTGCGGCGGTCACCACGGCTTACATCTTTGTCGGCATTCTTCTGGAAGAGCGCGATCTGATTGACCTCTTTGGCGATGAGTACCGGCGCTACCGGAATCGCGTGTCGATGCTGGTTCCCTGGCGCAAGTCCGTCTGACCGATCGGCAGAACCCGGATGCCCGGCCTTGCATCGGCAAGGCCGGGACATTCATTGGATCCTCGTTTTTAAAAAGGAATGCAGAAATGGTTTCGACGACCTATGGAGAATATCGCGTCACTCCCGTCAAAAGCGGTCAGGATAATCGCCCAGCAATCACAAAGGGGATTTTTCATCCGATTGATGGATGCGCTCGCCGAGTCACGGCAGCGTGCCGCAATGATCGAAATCGCTAAACACGCTCATTTGCTGTCGCCCTCGTGGCTAGAACAGATGGGCGATGGCGCTAGTTCGCGCGCGCGGCGCGATTAGGCAGGCGATGAAAGTCGAGGATCTGTTGCGCAGTCGCTCGTTTCAGGCGGTTGAATGCGGGCATGACCTGATCGATCCCGCTCGTCGAGCGCCGGTATCGCTTCGCCGCCAGCACCATGATGCTGCGGGTCGTTTCCCACGACAGGCCAACCGCTTTCGCCAGGACCAGGAGCGATTGCGCGTGGGTGTCGCGCATATTGCGTTCAATCGCGGCAGTCGGGACGTCCGACAGAACCGAAAGCGCCGTCACCAACTCCTCGAACCGGCCGGCGCTGGCGAATTCCTCAAGTTTCGTCGGGGTTAGCAGGCCGGCTTGGTGCATCGACTCAACTAGCACCTGTGCAGCCGCGTAACTCAGGGGCTGATCGTTTGCGACAGCATGGATACGGTCGGTTACGTCGCCAACAACGCGCTCGACGTCCGATGTCGCATGCTGGCGTTCGGCCACGAGTTTGGCGCGGACCGTTTCCGAGGCGGCCTCGAGCAGCTGCTCGAACAGCTGCGGCGGCAAATCCGCGCGTGCGCCCACGCAAGCGGCAAGCTGGTCGTCGCCGTGCGAGCGCTTGATCATAATGCCGAAACCCTTGCCCGAGAATTTTGCGCCGGCATTTTTCGCGGTGCTTAACACCACTTGCTGGTCACCGCGCTCAACGAGGACATCCGTCAGCGCCTCCGGCAGCGTCCTGCGACGCGATATCGCAAGCAAATGCTCCTGATGCTTGGTGCGGGCACATTCGATCAAGGTTTCGGTGTCAAGACGCTCAGCCTGGGTCAGCACGGGGGAGGCGACCTCGATGGCATCATCGCAGGCGAGCAGACGCAGGATCTTCGGCGGCGCGCTTGATACCGGCCCAAGCCGGATCGCCAGCAGCGCCCTTGATGAATCTTCGATGGTCGCGACCAGCCGCACGAACACATCGTCGATCAGGTCAATCTCGGCATCGGAATACTGATCGGAGCCCACCAGGAACAGGTCGGTGAGATGGCGCAGCATGGCCGAGCGCCGCTCGTCCGAACTGTGCGAAATTGAGCTTTCAAGCTCATGAATAAGCGTGAGCGGAGCGCCCATGTGCCCTTGGAAACCGTTCTGGTTGGCCACGGATCTGGCAATCTGCCGGTGGTTAACGTCCGTTGAGAGTGTATGCGAGGTGGGATTAGGAATTCGTAAAGGCCGTTGGCGGTGACGCCCGGCCAAGTTTGACCCCAGGACCAGGCCATGAGGCCTTGAATGACGCGGGGAAGTGCGGGTTACTGCTTCAGGAGGCCGCAATACTTTTGGAAGCCGGTGTCCCAACAGCCAGTTTTCATGCAGAGCGATCGCCGCAACCCGCAATTGGTGACGCAGGTCGATATAGAGCTTCGGTCGAGGCTCTTGTTGCAGGCCGCAATGCAGGTCTTTTGCTCGCCACTGCAGCGCATGGGGGCCGCGAACGCGGCGCCGATGTACAGCAGGCCGAGGCCAATCAATACGGTGGCGAGGAGAGAATCAATGAACGGCTTCATACGGTTATCGATACCACACTGTGCGTTGATTCTTTTCGGCAATTGCGCGCGCATGCTGATTTTGCGCTGAATCAAATCCGGGTTCCGAAATGGGGCTAGTTTGCCCTTTGAATGGAGGCGAAAATGAAAATAGGGCAGGTCTTGGGAATCGCAGGGCTGGCGGCATCCATTGCTTTGATCAGTCACAACGCGTACGCGTTCGACCTCAATGGTGCATGGGCGACCGATGTTGCCGCGTGTGGAAAAATTTTTCAAAAGAACAAAGATGGCGAGCTCTCGATCGCGCAGGGTTCGGACATGTATGGCAGCGGTTTTATTGCCCGGAATGATGCGATCGTCGGCAACAACGCCACATGCAAAATTGTGTCACGAAAAGTCGCCGGACCAGTGACGCATCTGGTGGCGCAATGCGCTGCCGAAAATGTCGCGTTTTCGACGTTTCAGTTCAGCTACCGGGTCAAGGACGACAGCGATATCGTTCGTATTTTTCCCGGAATCGAAGAGCTCAACGTCAATTACGGCCGTTGCAAGTTTTGACGTTCCAGCGCCCCGATCAATGGCATCGGCGCCAGCAGTACGTACCGGCGTAGGCGCAGGCCACGTATGAACCGAAACCACAGAACTGGCCTTCGCCCGCGTCATAGCCGGAAATATTGAACCGGCTGGGCATGTACGGAAAGTCGAGTTGGCGCTGGCGGGCAACGGAATAGGCCCGGCGATGGCCAACCGGAAGGTCCGATACCAGAACTGTCTGTCCGCCTTTTATTGATTCAAATCGCGAGACAGGCATTGTTTGGGCGGTTGCCATGCCGGCAATGATGATGCCGGCGGCGAGGGCGGACGCAAAAAGCTTTTTCATCGACACACCTTTACGCGGTTACTGACAAACACATTGTGCGCCGACCTCGAAAACGGGCGCCTGCCGGCACAACCACACTTTTTATGCCTGCAAGTATGGTATCGATTTCGCGTCTGCTTGAAAACGCTTGCAACGCAATTGGGTAAACGAGATCTATCACAGCACAATATACCGCGCGCGCCACAGGGTTCTGCCTTTTCTCAAGTCTTTTCCTTCGCTTGCCCCCGCAGCCCGTGATTGATACCTAATCCGGGACTCGTCATGGCCGGGGCTCCCCGGCCATCCACGTCTTTGAATGCACAGGCAAATGCCGGACAAGACGCCGTTTTATATCACGACCGCGATTTCCTACCCGAATGGCCCGCCGCATATCGGCCACGCCTATGAGGCGATCGCCACCGATGCCATCGCGCGCTTCATGCGGCTTGATGGATACGATGTTTATTTCCTCACCGGCACCGATGAGCACGGTCAGAAAATCCAACAGACCGCGGCCAAGGAGGGGCTGACGCCGCGCCAATTGCTCGATCGCAACGTGCCGCGCTTCGAGGCGATGGTGAAGCGGATGAATTGCTCGAATGACGACTTCATCCACACAACTGAAGAGCGCCATCACCGTTCGTCCGAAGTGATCTGGCAGCGGATGGAGCAGAACGGCGACATCTATCTCGACAAATATGCGGGCTGGTATTCGGTGCGCGACGAGGCCTATTACGCCGAGGACGAGACGCAACTCAATGAACAGAAGGTGCGCGTCGCGACCAAGACCGGCACGCCGGTCGAATGGGTCGAGGAGGCGAGCTATTTCTTCCGGCTGTCCGCCTACCAGCAAAAGCTGCTCGACCTCTACGCGCGGCCGAATTTCGTGCTGCCGAAGGAGCGTCTGAATGAAGTCGCCAGCTTCGTGCGCGGCGGGCTCCAGGACTTGTCAATATCCCGCACCACGTTCGACTGGGGTATCCGCGTGCCCGGCGCCGACGGCCACATCATGTATGTGTGGGTTGACGCACTCACCAACTACATCACCGGCGTCGGCTTTCCTGACACAGGCAGCGAAAAATTCAAACGCTACTGGCCGGCAGCGTTGCACGTCATCGGGAAGGATATCGTCCGTTTCCACGCAGTTTATTGGCCGGCCTTCCTGATGTCGGCAGGAATCGAGGTGCCGCAGCGCATCTTCTCGCACGGGTTTCTGTTCAATCGGGGTGAGAAGATGTCGAAGTCGGTCGGCAATGTGATCGATCCGTTCACAATGGCCGATACCTACGGCGTCGACCAGTTCCGCTATTTCTTCTTGCGGGAGGTGCCATTCGGTCAGGACGGCAATTACAGCCATGAGGCGATCGTCAACCGCATCAATGCGGACCTCGCGAACGATCTCGGCAATCTGGCACAACGCTCGCTGTCGATGATCGGCAAGGCATTCGTCGGCAAGCTGCCGGAGCCGGGTGCGTTCAGCGACACCGACAAGACCATCCTTGCCGCCGCCGATGCGATGATCGGGACCGCGCGTGAGCATATGAAGTCGCAGCAGCTCCACCAGGTGCTCAATTGCGTCTGGGCGGTTGTGGCCGATGCCAATCGCTATTTCGCGTCGGAGGCCCCGTGGGCGCTCGCAAAGACCGATCCGAAGCGGCAGGGGACTGTTCTGTATGTGACGGCGGAAGTTCTTCGGCAGGTTGGAATTCTGGCACAACCTTTTGTGCCAGCCTCCGCGGCCAAATTGCTCGATCTGTTGGCGATTGGCGCGGAAGAACGAAGCTTTGCCGCGCTTGGGCCAAAAGGGCGCATCAAGGCTGGCATTACCTTCCCGGCGCCTGCGCCGGTGTTTCCGCGCTACGTGGAAGCAGAAGAAAAGGCTTGAATCATGCTGGTGGACAGCCACTGCCACCTCGATTTTCCGGATTTTTCCGCCGAACGCGACGCGGTTGTGGCGCGGGCGCGCGCGGCCGGTATCGGCCGTATGGTGACGATCTCGACCCGGGTGAAAAAACTTCCGCAGATCCTTGCGATTGCGGAGCAATTCCCAGAGGTCTTCTGCTCGGTCGGTACCCATCCGCACAATGCGCATGAAGAGCTCGACATTGACGACAAAGCGCTGGTCGCGCTTTCCAAGCACCCGAAAATCGTGGCGATCGGCGAGGCCGGGCTCGACTATCACTACGACAACAGCCCGCGAGACGCGCAGGCGCAAAGCTTTCGGCAGCACATCGCGGCGGCGCGCGAAACGGGATTGCCGCTGGTGATCCACTCGCGCGACTGCGATGCGGACATGGCCGCGATCTTGCGTGAAGAAAGCGGGAAGGGCGCCTTCCCCGCTGTGTTGCACTGCTTCACCGGCGGCCGCGATCTCGCGTTCGCCGCTATCGAGTTGGGACACTACGTCTCATTCACCGGAATTTTGACCTTCAAGCGCTCGGAGGATCTGCGCGCAATTGCGGCTGCCTTGCCGGCTGATCGCATCCTGGTCGAGACCGACGCACCTTATCTGGCGCCGTTACCATTCCGTGGAAAACGTAATGAACCAGCCTACGTAGTCGAAACGGCTAAAGTTTTAGCTGATGTTCGAGGCATTTCGGCTGACGAATTGGCGCGCCAGACTACGGAGAATTTTTTCCGCCTGTTCAACAAAGTGCCACGCCAGCTCGCCAACGCCGCATGAGCCTGACATTCACCATTCTCGGCTGCGGCTCGTCCATGGGTGTTCCGCGCGTCGCGCTTGGCTGGGGTGAATGCGATCCGAACAATCCGAAGAACCGAAGGCGGCGCTGTTCGCTGCTCGTGGAACGCAAGAGCCACGATGGCCTGCGCACGCGCGTACTGGTCGATTGTTCTCCCGATCTGCGCATGCAGCTTCTCGATGCCGCCGTTGACTGGATCGACGGCGTTCTCATCACCCACGAGCACGCCGACCACACGCACGGGATCGACGATCTGCGCCCGCTGTTCGTCCACAAGCGGCGCCGGGTCGATGTCTACCTTGATGAACCGACATCGCGCGCCATGCACGCCCGCTTCGGGTATTGCTTCATGACGCCGCCCGGCAGCGAATATCCGCCAATCCTCAACGAGAAGCGCCTGCGTGCCCGGCCAGACCGTTAATATTGAGGGGCAGGGAGGATCGATCGACGCCCTGCCTGTCCTCCAGAACCACGGTGACATCCCCTCGCTCGGCTTCCGCTTCGGCAACGTGGCCTACTCGGCAGACATCAAGAACCTGCCGGCCGAAAGCATCGGCGCGCTTGCGGGGCTCGACGTCTGGATTGTGGACGCGTTGCGCAAGACGCCGCATCCGAGCCATTTCAATCTCGACGAAGCGCTGGCCTGGATTGCCCGGATCAAGCCGAAACGGGCGATCCTGACCAATCTTCATACCGATATGGACTACGCGTCATTGCGCGCTCATTTGCCACCCGGGGTCGAGCCCGGCTTTGACGGGATGAGTTTCGCGGCGGCTTAAAGTCCGAAGGCCGCTATCTCCGCAAGCTTATAGAAACCTCATGAAACATCGAATTTTATCGACCGTTTCGTCCGAGCCAGATGCCTCTAAGACCCTGGCTTTAAAGGGCCATATAGAGATATTCCATAATATGTCTTATGCGAATGATCGGTGCGCGGTCGCGGCCGCGGTCGCACTTTGCTATCCTCTCACCTGATCTGCCGCCGAGCCCCAGCCCACACATAGCGCCCGTGAAGCCTTCCCGAGACATTTCCCGCCTGATCGAGATCATGGCGGCGCTTCGGACGCCCGGCAGCGGCTGTCCGTGGGATCTGGAGCAGAACTTCCGGACCATCGCGCCTTACACGCTCGAAGAAGCCTATGAGGTGGCCGACGCCATCGCGCGCGACGATCTGGCTGGCCTGAAGGACGAGCTCGGCGACCTTCTGCTGCAGGTCGTTTTCCATGCGCGTATGGCCCAGGAGCAAGGCGCCTTCGATTTCCCGGACGTCGTCGAGACCATCGCCACGAAACTGATCCGTCGGCATCCGCACGTATTTGCCGACGCGGACGGGAAAACCGCCAAAGCCGTCGAAGGCCTGTGGGAGCGCATCAAGGCGGAAGAAAAGGCCGAACGCGGCGAGGCCGCGAATGCCGGTGCCTTGGCTGGTGTCCCGATTGGCCTTCCCGCGTTAACCCGCGCACTCAAGCTGCAGACTAAGGCCGGCCGGGTCGGCTTCGACTGGAACGATCCGCGCGCCGTTCTCGCGAAAATTCGCGAGGAAGCCGACGAGATCGAAGCCGAGCTCGACCGTGGTGACAAGACAGCAATGGCGGCTGAAGTCGGCGACCTCTTGTTCGCCGTCGTCAACCTCGCCCGCCATATCGATGCCGACCCGGAAGGCGTTTTGCGCGGGACAAACCTCAAATTCGAGCGGCGTTTCGCCGCAATCGAACGCGCATTGGCGGCTCGCGGCAAAACGCCACGAGACGCCAGTTTGGCCGAAATGGATGCGCTGTGGAATGAAGCGAAGGCGGCCGAGAAGGCCGCCTCCGCCAAAGATTGAACGCAGCAGCCTACTCGGCCGCCTGTTGTGCAGCGCCCGATCGCATACGACCTGGCGTTGACACCGTGCCTTTGATCGCCGCAGCCGATGCAGCGCTCACCAACGCGGCGAACACGACATAACCGCATAGATACCAGGGCTGGTTGCCATTGGCGGCGATCAGATAGGTCGCGATGATCGGCGTGATCCCGCTCGCGAATATTCCGGAGAATTGGTAGACGAACGAGATTCCGGTGTAACGCACGCGAGCATCGAAGAGATCGCAGAACAGCGCGGCCTCGGGGCCATAGCACATGGCATAGATGATCCCGAAGGGGACGATGAGCGCGGCAAAGATCGCCACGACGTTACCCCCACTCATCAACCAGAACGCCGGGAAGGTCGAAATCGCCAGCAAGACCGCGCCGATTGCGTAGGTCTTGCCCCTGCCCCATTTGTCGGAAAGCCGACCAAAGATCGGGATGAAGAAGATCATCACGAAGGCCGACGTGCACACCGCCCATAGGGCCGTCGTGCGCGACAAGTGCAGCGTGTTCACGATGTACGAGATACTGAACACCGCAAATACGTTGAAGAAAACGCCATCGATATAGCGCGCGCCCATCCCAAGCAGGATATTGCGCGGATATTCCCGGATCATGTTGACGAACGGGATCGCGACTTCGCGGCGTTGCGCCTTCAGTTTGGTGAATTCCGGCGTCTCCATGATGCGCATGCGGATATAGAGTCCGACCGCAACCAGGATGATGCTGGCCACAAACCCGACACGCCAACCCCAGGCAAGAAACTGTTGTTCGGGCAAGCTGGAGGCGACCGCGACAACGCCAGCGGACAGGCACAGACCAATCGACAGACCGATCTGTGGCAAGCTTGCGAACAGACCGCGCTTGTCCTCAGTGGCATATTCGTAAGTCATCAGCACCGCGCCACCCCATTCGCCGCCAAGGCCGATGCCTTGCAGGATACGCAGTGCCAGAAGAATGATCGGCGCCGCGATCCCGATTTGCTGGTAGCTCGGCAACAAACCGATCAAGACCGTCGCAACACCCATGATCATCAGCGTGAGGATGAGCATGCTCTTGCGGCCGATCCGATCGCCGAAGTGGCCGAAGATCACACCGCCCAGCGGACGTGCGACGAAGCCGATCGCGAATGTGGTGTAAGCGAGCAGGATCGAGAGCAACGGATCCTGAACGGGGAAAAACAGCTTGTTAAAGACGATGCCGGCGACCGTGCCGTAGAGGAAAAAATCGTACCACTCGATCGTGGCGCCGATCAGACTGGCGATGACGACACGCCTGAGATCGCGATCCGAAATTGCCGCGTTTGCCATTGTTTCCTGCCCCTTTTATCGCGTCTGACTGTTTAATTCGGCGGTTTGCTCTCCGTCGTTCCCGGATATTTGTGCTTCACCATCTCCGCATTCTTTGGATCGGCCCGCACACTGAGTGCCAGACGTCCGTCCTCTCGCATCTCGCGCGACAGCACTTCCGAATGGCGATAGAGCCAGCTCAAACCCGCTCCATCGGAGGGATCGATCGACAGTTCGAGCGTCTGACGTTTTTCACCGAGACGCGTTTCGATGGCAACGAGCAGACGGTCAATCCCTTCCCCACTCAATGCTGACACGAGAAGCGGCTGGCGTCGATTCACTTGCCGCTCGGCCAGGTTGAAAATGCGCGTGCGCTCATCCGCATTCAGACGATCGATCTTGTTCCAGACCTCAATCACGCGCGTGTCGACTGCTCTCTATACCAAGCTCAGTGAGTACTTTTCCCACGTCGTGAGACTGCGCTTCTGTGTCTTCGTGCGACACGTCGCGCACGTGCAAGATCACGTCCGCCTCGATGACCTCTTCGAGCGTCGCGCGGAAAGCAGCCACGAGCATCGTGGGCAAATCCGAAATGAACCCGACGGTATCGGACAAAATAGCGCGGGCGCCGTGTGGGAGCTCGATGGCGCGCAGCGTCGGATCGAGCGTTGCAAACAACATGTCAGCGGACAATACCTTCGCCGCTGTCATGCGATTAAACAAGGTCGATTTGCCGGCATTGGTGTAACCGACCAAGGCCACGATCGGGTAAGGCACGCGCTTGCGGCTGTCACGGTGCAGCTTGCGCGTGCGCTTGACCTTGTCGAGCTCTGTCTCGATGCGCGCGATGCGCTCTTCGATGACGCGGCGATCTGCCTCGATCTGTGTTTCTCCCGGCCCACCGAGAAATCCAAATCCGCCGCGCTGACGCTCAAGATGTGTCCATGAGCGAACCAGCCGACTCTTCTGGTAAGTAAGATGCGCGAGCTCAACCTGCAGCGCGCCTTCGCGCGTGCGCGCACGTCGTCCGAAAATCTCGAGGATCAAGCCCGTCCGATCGATGACTTTGGCATTCCATGCCTTTTCGAGATTGCGTTGCTGAACCGGAGAAATCGGGCAGTCCATCACCACGACGGATGCTGACTGACTTTTCGCGAGTCCGGCGATCTCGTCGACTTTCCCTTTGCCGATATAAGTCGCAGGACGAATATCATTGAGCGTCACCAGCCCGGCTTCGACGACCGTCAGGTCGATCGCGCGGGCGAGTCCGACGGCTTCTTCAAGACGCGCCTCAGGTGTACGCGTGTCCGCTGGCGCGCGCACAGCGCTCCTGCGCGTCGGGCTCTTGATCCAAGGCTCGATAACAATCGCACGGCCCGTCTCCGCGCCCGATGACGTTGGGCTCAGAAGATCAGCACGTTGATCGCGGCGACGGACTTCCAATCAGACCTTATCCCCGGCCGGCGGCTCCTCGGCGCCTTCAAACAGCTGGATCGGGTGCCCGGGCATGATGGTGGAGATCGCATGCTTGTAGACGAGTTGGGAGTGCCCGTCCCGCCTTAACAGCACGCAGAAATTATCAAACCAGGTCACCACGCCCTGCAATTTAACGCCGTTCACCAGGAAAATGGTGAGAGGTATTTTGCTTTTGCGGACGTGATTGAGAAAAGTGTCTTGCAGGTTTTGCGCACGATCGGCTGCCATGGCCGTGTTCCATTTTTTTGCTCGCGTCTAGCGCGCGAGACCTTCTTTGCCCGGGTCCTCCGCATGCGAGTTCCGATTGCATGCGCCCGCTTTGCCCCACGCAGAACGGTACGAGGCCGGGAGATGACTATTAGATGGCAGCTACCCGTCCGGTGCAAGCAGAAGTTCAGGTCGGCTGCGACAAGACACTGAAATCATTAGGCCTTTACTTCCTGCGCGGCGACGCGGGGCGGCTATTCGGGCGGACACGATCCCTATTCGCTGACCTCGGCATGACGATGATAGTCCCGGCGCAGGGCCGTCGCGACGAGCCCGGGCGCGCCATTGCCAACCGGACGGCCATTGATGCTTACGACTGGCAAAACAATCTGACTGGCTGAGGTGACAAAGGCCTCACGCGCTGCATAGGCCTCCTCAACGGTGAAGGCCCGTTCTTCAAAAGCCAGTCCCTGCGCCTTGATCACATCGATCACAACCGCACGTGTAATACCAGGCAGAATGTCGTGCCCTAGCGGATGCGTGATCAGCTTGCCTTCGCGATTGACGATCCAAGCGTTGGACGACGCGCCCTCCGTAATTCGGCCCTGTGGATCCGTGAGCCATGCTTCGCGCGCGCCCTGCTCGCGCGCGGACTGTTTCGCCAATACGTTCGGCAACAGCGCGACGGATTTTATGTCGACCCGTTGCCAACGGATATCAGGCACTGTGACGACGGCAATTCCGTCTGCAGCGACCTGTTCTAGATGTTCCAGATCGTTGCTGCGCGCAGTCACGACCAGCGACGGACGTGTCCCAGCCGCCGGAAATGGAAAATCACGACGCGCCACGCCTCGGGTGACCTGCACATAGACGATCCCATCGCGCACGCGGTTACGCCGAACGGTTTCGCGCAGTACGACAGAAAGCGCAGCAGGCGACATTGGCCTTGCGATTTGCAATTCACCGAGTGAACGATCGAGGCGCGCCATATGGCGGCGTTCATCAATCAGGCAGCCACCCCTCACCTCACAGACTTCATAGACCCCGTCCGCAAATTGGTAGCCGCGGTCTTCTATGGCGACCTTAGCGTCGCTGCGCGGCAAATACCGGCCGTTGACATACGCGATGCGGGACATAGAGATTTATTCCTTGCGCATGATCTTGTCGGAAAAC
The DNA here is from genome assembly GCA_963767515.1 of uncultured Alphaproteobacteria bacterium. Lineage (GTDB taxonomy): Bacteria > Pseudomonadota > Alphaproteobacteria > Rhizobiales > Xanthobacteraceae > Pseudolabrys. The sequence continues at coordinate 37,235 of CAVYER010000019.1, read as the reverse complement.
CGGCTTCCACTTTTCCGGATCATGCGCTAATCGATTCCAAGCGCCTTGAGCTTACGGTGAAGCGCCGAACGCTCCATGCCGACGAATTCGGCAGTGCGTGAAATGTTACCGCCAAACCTGCTGATTTGCGCCACGAGATACTCGCGCTCGAACACCTCGCGAGCGTCCCGCAACGGCAAGCCCATGAGATGCTCCCCGCCATTTCCATTTGGCATACTTGGGACCATCGACCCGACGTCCGGCGGCAACATGCTGGCGTTCATCACCGCTTCGGGGTCGCCGCCAGCGAGGATCATCAGGCGCTCAATGTTGTTGCGCAGCTGCCTGACGTTGCCCGGCCAATTGTGCGATTGCAGGACGGCCATCGCGTCTTCCCCGATCCGACGTTTGGGCAAGCCCGTCGCCTGAGATATTTGGTCCATGAAATATTCGACCAAATCGGGGATGTCTTCGCGCCGCTCGGCAAGCGGCGGTACACGAATCGGAACGACAGCAAGTCTATGATAGAGATCCTCGCGGAATTTCCCTTCAACGATCAGACCTTCGAGATTCCGCGCGGTCGACGACACAATTCGAACATCGACCGCAATTTTGGCGCTGCCCCCAACGCGTTGAAAAGTCTGATCGACGAGTACGCGCAGGATCTTGTTCTGCGTCTCACGGGGAAGGTCTGCAATATCGTCAATAAACAGCGTGCCGCCGTGGGCTTCCTCAAGTGCGCCGGGCTTGCGACCCTCTGAACCATTGGATTGGTCGACGCCGAACAGTTCTATTTCCATCCGCTCCGGAGTAATCGCGGCAGCATTGATCACAATGAACGGCCCGTTCGCTCGCCCCGAGAGCTGATGAAGTGTGCGCGCTGCGAGTTCCTTGCCGGCGCCCGAAGGACCGACGACAAGGACCCGGCTGTTGGTTGGCGCTACGCGTTCGATTGCCTGGCGTAATTGGCCAATCGTCGCTGAACGGCCGACGAGCGTGGACGGCAAGGGCGCAAGCTGCTTGAGCTGCTTCACTTCACGTTTTAGCCGTGAATTCTCCAATGCGCGGTCGGCGACCAAAACCAGCCGGTCTGCCTTGAATGGCTTCTCGATGAAATCATACGCGCCATGTTTGATAGCGGCGACCGCGGTCTCGATATTGCCGTGGCCTGAAATCATCACGACAGGCAATTCCGGATGCTCCTGTTTTACGGCATCCAGCAATTGGAGACCGTCCAGCTTGCTGCCTTGTAACCAGATATCGAGGAAGACAAGATTTGGTCGTCGCGTTGCGATCGCCGCGAGGGCATCATCACTGTTGCGTGCGGTACGTGTGCTGTAATTTTCGTCCTGAAGAATGCCCGCCACGAGATCGCGGATATCGGCTTCATCGTCGACTATGAGGATTTCAGCGGACATCGTTCTACTCGCTCACGATCTTTGGCTTTTCGGACTCGGCCGCATCGACCTTGCCCGCTGCGGTAAACCGAACGCGCACCCAGGCTCCACGCTGCCCGGGAATTTTCTCCGCAGCGTCACGTAACTCGATCGTGCCGCCGTGCTCCTCGACAATGCGTCCAACGATCGCGAGCCCAAGGCCGGTGCCTTTTTCTCGCGTGGTGACATAGGGTTCGAGCGAGCCGATTGCGGTTTGCCTTCGGCAAGCCAATACCGTTATCCACGACGTCAATTACGATGTCCGCGCCGTCACGTGCCGCATAAACGTGAATAACGCCCTTACCGAGTTCGCCTGACGGAACCGCCGCAATTGCCTCCGTCGCATTTTTGATGATGTTCGTAAGGGCTTGCGAAATCAGACGCCGATCGAAATCGTGCCGGCATGGGATCTTCAGCAATATCGACTTCGATATCGATTTCCGAATTGCCGACGCGCATGAGGAACGCAGTTTGTCGTACCGCATCAGCAACGTCCTCTGCAGCAATGACGGGCTTTGGCATCCGCGCAAAATGCGAGAATTCGTCGACCATCCGCCTGATGTCATCGACCTGGCGAACGATCGTATCGGTGCATTGCTCAAATACGGCGCGGTCTTCAACGATCATTTTCCCGTATTTGCGGCGCAATCGCTCGGCCGACAACTGAATTGGCGTGAGCGGATTCTTGATTTCATGAGCGATGCGGCGCGCCACGTCAGCCCATGCCGATGTCCGCTGTGCCGTTACCAGTTCTGTAATGTCGTCGAGCGTGACCACGTAGCCACGGTCGGACTCGCCTGACTGCTCGCTGGTCACCCGTACGGACAAGTTTCGTTCGCGACCGTTGCGGCTGATGGTGATTTGATCCTGAGTGCGCGCTCCGGATTCTGCTGCCGCCATGATGTCGGCAAGCTCCGGCAACACTTCGGTCAATGGTTTGCCGAGCGCTTCGGATTCGGTCCGCCCGGTCAGTTTCTCAGCCGACCGGTTCAAGATGCTCACTGCCCCGTCACCGTCGACGCCGATCACTCCGGCGCTTGCTCCCGCAAGCACGGCTTCGGTAAATCGTCGGCGGCTGTCGATAAGGTCGCGCGCATGCATGATGTCGTCGCGTTGCGTGCGCAATTCCTGAGTCATCCGGTTGAAGGTTTCACCCAGATGGGCGAGATCGCCTTCGGCCTGCCGAACCGGAACACGAACGTAAAGATTTCCGGTCGATACGGCGTTGGCCGCGCCGATCAGTCGGCGAATGGGCGCGACCAGTCGGTTGGCAAAATTCAATCCGATCCAGACCGCTGACAGGAGCACAATCAGTGCGATGACCGTGTACATCAGCCCAAATGCAACCTGCACGCCGATGCGTCGTTCCTCGAGCGCGGCGTATTCGGTGACGCTCGCGCGGGTCGCTTGCAGTTGCGGCACGACACGCGGATCAAGCAGTCTCGTCACATAAAGATAATCATCGTCGTACTGTTCTAGCTTGATGATCGCCGCGACATAATTGGTATCGGGCAAAAGAACGAGTTGCGGTTCTTTTGTCGCTGAGATGCGCCAGCGCGTCACGCGGCGGCAGTGCGAAGGTCTGATTGATATTGACGTCGGCCCGCGCCACGACCTTGAGATCTTTATCAAGGACAATCGCTGCGGCCAGACCGCGAACGGAGGCCTGGAACGTCAGAAATTGCCTGAGCTTGTCCGGGTCCTGATCGAAAACGGTTTTGCTGCGCGCGATATCGAAGGCCATGACCATGATATCGGAGCGCGCAATCTGGGCGTGATCGCGCAGATAAGCCTCCGCGACGATCAGCGAGTTCTCGATTGCCGAGCGCGTGCGGGTCGAAAATAAGCGGTCGAGACCGCGGTCGAGCGTAACGCTGGCGACGATGGCCACCATGATCGCCGGCGCAGCAGCGATGATCGAGAACAGCCCGACGATGCGCACATGCAAGCGGGCGGCCGCGCGCCCGCTTCGGCGCGCCTGCACGACCTGCCAGACCTCGCGGACGATGATGCCGAGGAGCAGCAGCACGGTCGCCGCGTTCGCAAGCAGCAGGGTCACCACGACGTAGTGCGTTGGCGAAATAGGCGTGAGGTCGGCGAGAACGACGAAAGTCGACGAACGCCGAAAGGAGGGCCAATCCAACGGCGACCGGCCCCAGGATGCGCGTCTCTCCGCGTCGGCCGGGCGAGCCGGCGAGCGTTGTTTCGGCGGTGGCGGCCTGTTCGACGCTCATAGACCCCTGGGGGCGGAAATTGGGGGCGCGCTTTGCCCCGCGCTGGAAAGGCGCGCCAAAAAGGGCTCAGCGGCCCTCCCCGGCACTGATGCTTTTATACAACAATGTTGCCAAATTGCGACAAATCCGCGGCGCAAAACGCGGATTTAGTTAGCCGGGCGTCAGCCGCCGCGGAAAACCTGGATGTCGAGGTCCCGGATTTTCTTGCGCAGGGTATTGCGGTTGACGCCCAACAAATCCGCGGCGCGGATTTGATTGCCGCGCGTGGCCGCCAGAGCCGCGGTCAGCAACGGATGTTCGACCTCACGCAGGATGCGGTGATAAAGCCCGGCCGGCGGCAAGCCATCCTCAAACCCGGCGAAATAATTGGCCAAATGCCGTTCGACCGCCGCACTGAGATTTTCATCCGACCGCGGCTCTTCCCCGCCGGCCGGAAGCGCCGGCTGGGACAATTCCGCATCCATGACCGCGGCGGAAATTGTCTCCTGCGGATAAAGCGCAGCCAACCGGCGGGCCAAATTTTCCAACTCGCGCACGTTGCCGGGCCAGCGATGACGCTTAAGACGCTCGATCGCCGCCTGATCGATTTGTTTCGGCGGCAAGCCCTCCCTTTGAGCTTGCGCAAAAAAATGGCGAATGAGATCCGGAATATCCTCGGTGCGCTCACGCAAGGGAGGCAGACGCAAGGGCACGACGTTTAGTCTGAAGAACAAATCTTCGCGGAACAGACCTTGCTGAATCAGCAGGCGAAGATCCTTGTTTGTGGCCGCGATGATGCGGACGTCGCTCTTGATGGGCGTGCGGCCGCCAACGGTCGTGTATTCGCCCTGCTGGAGGACGCGCAACAAGCGTGTCTGCGCTTCCATCGGCATGTCGCCGATTTCATCCAGGAATAGCGTGCCGCCCTCCGCCTGCTCAAAACGCCCGGCGCTGCGGGTGTTCGCACCGGTAAAAGCCCCCTTCTCGTGACCAAATAATTCCGACTCGATCAGATCCCTTGGAATTGCGGCCATGTTGATCGCAACGAAGGTACCGGCGCGCCGCTTGCCGTAATCGTGGAGCGCGCGCGCGACCAACTCTTTGCCCGTGCCGGACTCGCCGGAAATCATGACTGTCAGGTCGGTCTGCATCAGGCGCGCCAGCACCCGATAGATCTCCTGCATGGCCGGCGAACGACCGACCAGTGGAATTCCTTCGAACTCGTCGGTCTTGGCGGTCGTAGGCCGCGGCTCTTTTGGCTCCGACAGCGCACGCCCCACGATCGCAATAAGCTCCTTGAGATCGAACGGCTTCGGCAAATATTCGTAGGCGCCGCGTTCGGACGCGCGAATTGCGGTCATGAATGTGTTCTGCGCGCTCATCACAACGATCGGCAGATCGGGACGCGCCTTCCGGATGCGCGGAATCAGATCAAAGGCGTTTTCGTCCGGCATGACGACGTCGGTGATCACCAGATCGCCATCGCCTTGCGTGACCCAGCGCCATAGCGTTGCGGCATTGCCAGTCGATCGCACTTCATAGCCGGCGCGCGACAGTGCCTGATTGAGCACGGTGCGGATCGCGGCATCGTCGTCGGCAACCAATATGCTTCCCGTTGGCATGTCTTCTCTCACGGGCTCTGGACGGACGGCGCGTCGTCGGTGACTTCGCCGTCACCGGTGTACACCGGCATTAAAACGCGAAAGATCGTTCGGCGCGGCTGCGATTCACATTCGATAATGCCGCCATGATCGCCGACGATTTTTGCGACAAGCGCAAGGCCAAGGCCGCTGCCGCTCTGTTTTGTGGTGACGAACGGATCGAACAAATGCGGCATCAGGTCTTCTGGAACACCCGGGCCATTGTCCTTGACGCAGAATTCCAACGGCAACGAAACACGTGCTTTGCTGCCCGGCACGGAAAGCCGCACACCGGGACGGAATGCCGTGGTCAGCTGTATTTCGCCGTCGATCGCATTTTCGCCGATCGCTTCCGCGGCGTTTTTCAGAAGATTGAGAAATACCTGAACGAGCTGATCGCGGTTTGCCAGGACTGGCGGCAGTGACGGATCGTATTCTTCGGTGAATTTGATGTGACGCCCAAAGCCCGATTGCGCCAGGCGTTTTACGTGGTCGAGCACAACGTGAATATTGACCGGCTCGCGATCGATCGGGCGTTCGTCGGCGAATACTTCCATACGATCGACCAGCTTCACGATACGGTCCGTCTCGTCGCAGATCAGTTTGGTGAGCGACCGATCATCATCGCCGGCGGATTGTTCGAGCAATTGCGCGGCGCCGCGGATACCCGACAGCGGATTTTTGATTTCATGCGCCAGCATGGCCGCCAGTGCGATGACGGAGCGCGCTGCGCCGCGATGGGTGAGTTGGCGATCCATTTTATCGGCGATGGTACGCTCCTGGAGCATCACCACGACGTGCTCCGGATATTCCGGAAGTGGCGCGACGTGAAGATCGACCAGCCGTTCGCCGGGATTGCGCGGAGTCGCAAGATCGACTTTGTATTCGTTGACGGCGGCGCCGCGATGACGCACTTGCTCGATCAATGTCAGCAGCGGAGAGCCGAATGGCACAAGTTCGCGCAACATGTGCCTGCGCAACATCGGAATCGATGCTTCAAAAAATTGTTCGGCCGCAACGTTTGCATCGGCAATTCTTGCCATCCGGCGACACCATGATCACGGGATGCGGCAGTGCATGCAGCATTGCATCAGCGGGCGTATTCACAATAGCCGAGACAGCCTGTGCGCGCGTCATGCGGCTGCCCTCCACGCGAAATCATCATAGGCATCGGCAAGAAATTGGCGCGCCTGCGACGGCTCATCGGCCGTCAGAACCCGACTGCGGTGGTCTTTGAGCAGTTCGACCGGTGCGCGGACGGTTGCCGCAGCGGAATTGAGCGCCCATCCAAGATGTTTCCGGGCATGACGGCGCCCGATGGTGTTGCCGTGATGTCCAAGCATCTCGCCGTAGAGCCCATCGATCATCGTGAACTGTTCGCTCAGCGGAGGGGTGCGTTCGCGTGTTCCGGTCGCCAAAAATCGTGCGATCTGTCCCGGCAGCCATGGACGACCCTGTACGGCTCGACCGATCATCACCGCGTCGGCGCCGGAGGCGGCAAGCGCGCTCACGGCATCCTCGGACGAGCGGATATCGCCGTTGACGACAACCGGAATTGAGACGGCCTGTTTGACCGCACGAACGGCACTCCAATCGGCATTGCCCTCATAAAACTGACAGCGCGTGCGGCCATGGACCGTGATCAGTTTAATGCCGGAGGCTTCCGCTCGGCGGGCAAGTTCCGGAGCGTTGATGCTGGAGGCATCCCAGCCCAGTCGCATCTTCAAGGTGACCGGTACCCTGACGGCGGATACCGTCGCTTCAATCAGCGTCAGCGCGTGATCCAAGTCGCGCATCAGCGCGGAGCCGGATGCCCCGTTTGTGACCTGCTTGGAGGGGCAACCCATGTTGATGTCGATGATGGCGGCGCCTTGCGCCTCCGCGATCCGCGCGCCTTCGGCCATCCAACGCGCCTCACAACCAGCGAGCTGGATCACGTGAATACCGACGCCGCTCCCCTCGCTGCGGACGCGTGCTTCGCGCTCGCCCCGAACCAGCCCAGCGCAGGCCGTCATTTCGGAGACCACCAGGCCGGCGCCAAGCCGTTCGGCGAGCCGGCGAAACGGCGCGTCGGTAATCCCTGACATTGGCGCCAAAATCACGGGGTTTGGAACGCCAACCCCGCCGATAACGAGTGGAAAGGCCCCGAAGTCGCGGTTCTCGTCACGTAGGTGACCGCTTGCCTATCATTTAGGCTGCCCCTTTTCGATGCTCATAGTTTAGCCAGTTTGCAAAGCAGCGCAAGTGCTGCACTGCAAAAAAATTGTTTATTCTTAAGGATGGGGGACAAACATCAGATCGTGCGAAACGGACCTTCCGCCGCTAGGTCGGCCTTTTCCCGCGTTTCCGTGGCGCCAGGAACGCGGTAAAGGCAGGCTTGGGCAGAGGAGATGGAGCATGGTGCAAGTCGCAGCCGTCGTAGTGGCCGCCGGTCAAGGCGTGCGCGCGGGCGGCGATTTGCCCAAGCAGTTCCAGCGCATCGCCGGCGAAACGCTGCTCCGGCGCGCATTATCGAGCTTCGTTGAAGCCCCGAAAGTGAGCTTCGTGCAGCCCGTGATCCGGTCCGAGGATGCCGACCTCGTACGCGCCGAGACGGCCGGTTTGAACGTGCTGCCGCCGGTCTTCGGCGGTACGACCCGTCAGGCCTCGGTACGCGCCGGCCTCGAAGCGCTGCTTCCACGCAAGCCGGACATCGTGCTCGTCCACGACGCAGCACGCCCATTCGCCAGCGCGGATTTGATTGCGCGCGCCATCGTGGCGGCGGAAAAAACCGGCGCTGCGATTCCCGGGCTGCCGGTGACCGACACGATCAAGCGCGTCGACGATTCCGGAACCGTGGAAACAACGCTCGATCGCGGTTTGCTTCGGCTGGTGCAAACACCACAAGCCTTTGCCTTCCCTGCCCTGATCGCGGCACACCGGCGGGCAGCCGAACAAGGCCGTGAGGACTTCACGGACGACGCCGCGCTCGCCGAATGGGCCGGTATGAAAGTCAGCGTGTTTCCTGGCGAGGCCGGCAACATCAAGTTCACAACCCCGGAGGACTTTGTGCGGGCTGAAGCCATACAGTCGGCTGCGCTGGGCGATGTACGAACCGGATCGGGGCTGGACGTGCACGCATTCGGGCCCGGCGATCATGTCACGCTTGGCGGAATTCGCATTCCGCACAGTCAGGCTCTCACGGGGCACTCCGACGCTGACGTTGCGCTGCACGCGCTCACCGACGCGATTCTGGGCGCGCTTGCGGACGGCGACATCGGCGCGCATTTCCCGCCGAGCGACCCGCAATGGCGCGGCGCATCGTCCGACCGATTTCTCGTTTTCGCCGTCGATCGGGTCCGCGCACGCCGTGGCCGCATCGCGCATCTCGACCTCACCATCGTGTGCGAAGCCCCCCGCATCGGCGAACACCGCGATCGCATGCGCGCGAACATCGCAAAGCTCGCCGGCATCGATATTGAACGCGTGGCGGTCAAGGCAACGACCAGCGAAAAACTCGGCTTCACCGGACGTGGCGAAGGTATCGTGGCTTACGCGACCGCGACCGTTCGTCTTCCGTGGGAATGATCGATGCACGACCAAGCCGCAATCGGTGCTGCAAAGACCCTGCTTGATGTCTGCACGAAGAAAAAACTGACGCTCGCGACGGCAGAATCATGCACCGGTGGCCTGGTTGCGGCGGTCATCAGCGAGATTCCCGGTTCGTCGGCGGTGCTCGATCGCGGTTTCGTCACATATTCGAACGAGGCCAAACAACAAATGCTGGGCGTGACCCCGGCAACCATCGATGTTTATGGAGCAGTCAGCCGCGAATGCGCCGAGGAAATGGCGAAAGGCGCCCTCGCTCATGCTTCGGTCGATCTTGCCGTCTCGATCACCGGCATCGCCGGCCCAACCGGCGCCGTGCCGGGAAAACCGATCGGCCTCGTCTTTTTTTGCGCGGCGTCACGCAGTGGTCGGGTCATCGCGCATGATCGCAAATATGGCGATATCGGCCGCGCCAATGTCCGTCACGAATCCGTGTTGCAGGCTTTGGCCATGCTCCGGGAATTGGCGGAGAAAGAAGAGCCGCGTCCGCCGGCCGGGAAGAGCTAGACGCGCTCGCCCGGAGTATCTCGATCAGTTCTCCGCGATCCGATATCCGATGCCCGGTTCAGTCAAAATGAACCGTGGGTCATCGGGATGGTCTTCGACCTTCTGCCGGAGCTGGCCGATGTAGACGCGCAAATATTGAGTGTCCTCGGCATGCGCCGGCCCCCAGACCGCCGTGAGAATTTGTTTGTGCGTCACGACACGTCCGGCATGCTTTGCAAGGAATGACAGCAATTCAAATTCCTTCGGCGTGAGCTTAAGCTCAACACCGGCGCGGCTTGCGCGGTGGCGCACCGCATCAACCTCGAGATTGCCGACACGCAAGACGGGGATTTCCGCCTTGCGCTGCATGCGATGACGCAACGCGGTGCGCATGCGCGCCAGGAGTTCGCCAATATTGAACGGCTTGTTGATATAATCGTCAGCGCCGAAATCGAGTGCTTCGATCTTTTCGGCCTCTCGTTCGCGCGCGGAGAGCACAATGATTGGAATGTCCGACCATTCGCGCGCGCGTTTGATCACATCCTTGCCGTCACCGTCCGGCAGACCGAGGTCGAGCAGCACAATGTCCGGCGTTTCGGCCGCGATACGCTTGATGCCTTCAGCGACCGTACCGGCGCTCGCCATCTCATAGTTATTCGCTTCAAGCGCCGGCTTGAGAAAGCGCAGGATCGCCGCTTCATCGTCGATGACCAGGACGCGGATCTTTGCGCTCATGCGGAGCGGCCCTCGTGCGGGAACGTCATGACGAAACGTGCGCCACGGCCATTCTGGACCGGGCTCTCCCCCTTAATCGTACCGCCATGGGCTTCCATGATGCCCTTTGCAATGGCGAGCCCCAGTCCCGTGCCCTGGCCGCCGTCCCCGCCGGTTAATCTGGACTCCGGGCCCTTGACGAACTTGTCGAAAATATTCGGCAGTCGGTCGGCCGGAATGCCAGGCCCATCATCGGTAACACGTACCGCGACGCCATCCGACATCACGACCGCATCCAGAACGATGTGGGTCTCAGGCGGCGTGTGAATAACTGCATTGGCAACGACATTGCCTATCACTTGTTCGGCCAAGGTGGCATCTGCCTGCACTAGCGGAAGATTGGGTGGCAGGTTGATTTCAATGTGTTGCCTTGCGCCGTGCCGCCGTGCCGCGCTGACCACACGTTCGGTCACTTCCCGCAAGTCGAGCCAATCGCGCCGCAATTCCAGCGCGCCGGCATCAATGCGGGTAATCGCGAGAAGATTGCGGACCATTTCATCGAGATCTTCGGCCTCTTTCTTGATTTGACCGAGCAAGTCTTTCTTTGCCGCCGGATCGAGCTTGTCGGCATAGTCGATGAGGCTGGTCGCCGAACCGAGAATGGATGACAGCGGCGTCCGGAAATCGTGCGAGACGGAAGCCAGCAGCGTATTGCGTACGCGTTCGGTTTCAGTGGCGGTCCTTGCACTCACCATTTCACGGGAGAGCGAGGCGCGTTCCAGCGCCGAGGCAGTCTGCTCGACTAGCGTATCGAGCAGAGCCCGTGCCTCGGAGTCGAGAGGTGACGTATCCTTCTCTTTGGAAACACCGATCACCCCGAGCGCCTTTGCGCCGACGCGCAAGGGTACAAAGTACCAAGGGATAATCGGCAATGTGCTGGTGTCGGCGCCCGCAGGCTCGTCGTGACTGTAAGCCCAGCGTGCCGCCGTCATTGCCGCAGCGTCCAGGCTATCCTCCGGTGGCCACGCTGCCGCCAGAGACAGGTCGTCGCCATGGGCCATCAGCACGACGACCGGACACCCAAGGCTTGCATGGATTTCGCTGGCAGCTCCTTCCGCCACCGAATCAAGTGTCGCCAACCCGGACAGCCGGCGCGTAAATTCATACAGCCTGCGCATGGCGCGCATCCGGCTCGCCGAAATTTGTGCTTGTTCGCGCACCCGGCCGGCCAGTGCGGAGCTGATCACCGCGACGACCAAAAAAATCACCAGCGCCAGCAGCTCATAGGGTTCGGCGACGGTGAACGTATAGATCGGCGGGATGAAAAAGAAATTATAGGCGAGGAATGACAAGACCGAGGCATAGATCGCCGGCCAGATGCCGAAACTCATCGCGGTTACCAGCACCGCCAGCAGAAAAACCATCGACAGGTTCGGTATCGGCGTTATTTGCGTGAGCGCCTCGCCGATCGCCAGCGCTACCGCGACCGCAAGCGTCGCATACAGGAAGGGCAACGGTGCGAGCGCGAGAGTCCTTGGCCAACGCAACCACCGCGCCCTCGCCGGCTGCTCTGCTTCTTTCGTGACAAGATGGATGGCGATATCCTGCGTCCGGCGCACTAATTCGTGCGGCAGCGAGCGCCGCAGCAATTCGCTGAAGAAGCCGCCAGGTGATCGCCCAACCACAATCTGTGTGACGTTCTCGAACTTCGCGAAGCGCAGTAATTCAGCCGGCAGATCGGTGCCGCTCAGTGTTTGTGTTTCGGCGCCCAGGCTCTGCGCCAGTTTCATCGCCTCATCGAGCCGTTGACGAGGTCCGTCTTCAAGTGTCGATCCCGGGCGCTCGACCGTGGCCGCAATCCATGGCGCATCCATCAGATCGGCGAGCCGCTTGGCCGCGCGCACAACGGTGGGTGATATCGGGTCGGGCCCGATACACGCCAGAATGCGTTCACCGGCCGCCCACGGCCCCTCGATCGCATGCGCCTGCATACGCTCGATCAGGTCGGCATCGATCCGCTCAGCCGCGCGGCGTAAGGCAAGCTCGCGCAATGCGGTGAGATTTTGCGGCTTGAAGAAGCTCTCCACCGCACGCGCGGCGGTGTCCTGCACGTAGACTTTTCCCTCCGCCAGACGCCTGAGCAACTCGTCGGGAGGAAAATCGACCAAAATGATCTCGTCGGCCTTGTCGAACACCATATCGGGCACCGTTTCGCGGACCCGAACCTTGGTGATCTTCAACACAACGTCGTTGAGGCTTTCGAGATGCTGGATGTTCAGCGTGGTCCAGACATCGATTCCGACCGCCAGCAGCTCATCGATATCCTGCCAGCGCTTGGGGTGACGGCTTCCGGGAACGTTGGTGTGGGCATATTCATCGACCAGCAAAAGTTTCGGCCGGCGCGCCAGAGCAGCATCCAGATCGAATTCCTTCATGACCTGGTTGCGATAGACGATGGGCTTGCGTGGAAGGATTTCGAATCCCTCGACGAGCTGCTCGGTCTCGCGCCGCCCATGGGTCTCGATCAGGCCGGCTACAACGTCTCCTCCGCCCGATTTCTCGGTGCGTGCGGAGGTGAGCATGGCGTAGGTCTTGCCCACACCAGGCGCCGCTCCAAGAAATATCTTCAGGTGTCCCCGCCCTTCCTTTTTGGCGAGGGCGAGGAGTGCGTCAGGCGAGGCTCTTTGCGCTTCGTCTCCAGCCATACGGCTCCTCTAGCGCATCATACAGCAAAAAGCCTGCCCCGGACTTAGGCCCGGGACAGGCAAGGACGGATCGTACACGTACGGCTAGGACTTGAGCGCATCCAGCGCGAGGTTGAGATTGAGGACGTTCACCCGAGGCTCACCGAGCAGGCCGAATGTGCGACCTTCCACCTGGCTCTCAACCAGCGTGCGAACGCGAGCGTCCGGCAAGTTGCGGGCCTTGGCCACGCGGGGGACCTGGAAAAAAGCCGCCTCCGGAGAAATGTGCGGATCGAGGCCGCTGCCTGAGGTCGTCACCAGATCGACTGGGACGGCCGCTGACGGGTTTTCTTTCTTAAGTGTTTCCACGTCGCCCTTCATGCGGTCGGCCAGCGCCTTGCTGGTCGGGCCGAGATTGGAGCCCATGGAGTTGATGGCGTTGTACGGCGCGTCGACTGTCTTGGTCGAATCCTTCGGGTCAGGCGCGTTGGTCGCCGACGGCCGGCCGTGGAAATATTTATCGCCGGTAAACACCTGTCCGATCAGGGCAGAACCAACCACTTTGCCGTCTTTCTCGATCAGGCTGCCTTGCGCCTGATACGGAAAGATCACGCCTGCAATCTCTGTCATGGCGAGCGGATAGGCCAGGCCCGTGATCAGGGTCAGCAAGACGATCAGGACAATGGCGGGGCGGATTTCTTTCAACATGACTGTCTCTCCTCAAACCAAATGCAAGGCATTGACCAGGAGGTCGATTGCCTTGATGCCGACGAACGGCAGGATGATGCCGCCAAGGCCATAGATCAGCAGATTACGCCGAAGCAGCGCGCCTGCGCCGATCGGTCGATAGGCAACGCCCTTCAGCGCGAGCGGAATCAGCGCGATGATAATCAACGCGTTAAAGATGATCGCCGACAATATCGCGCTTTGCGGCGTGGCCAGCTGCATGACGTTGAGGACGGCCAGCTGCGGATAGAACGCGAGGAAGATGGCCGGGATGATGGCGAAGTACTTCGCCACGTCGTTCGCGATCGAGAACGTGGTCAGCGCACCGCGCGTCATCAGCAACTGTTTGCCGATCTCGACCACCTCGATCAGCTTGGTCGGGTCGGAATCCAGGTCGATCATGTTGCCGGCCTCACGTGCGGCCTGCGTGCCAGTCTGCATGCAGACGCCGACATCCGCTTGGGCAAGCGCCGGCGCGTCGTTGGTGCCATCGCCGCACATGGCGATCAGCCGGCCTTGTGACTGCTCGCCCCGGATATAGCGCAGCTTGTCCTCAGGGGTCGCCTGGGCGATGAAATCGTCAACGCCGGCTTCCGAGGCAATTGCTGCCGCCGTCACCGGATTGTCGCCGGTAATCATCACTGTCTTGATACCCATCCGGCGCAAGGCATTGAAGCGGTCCCGCACATCCGGTTTCACCACGTCTTTGAGGTGAATCACGCCGAGGATGCGGTCGCCTTCGACCAGACCAAGCGGCGTGCCGCCGGAGCGCGCGATCTTGTCGACGGCCGCCCGGAACGCCGGCGGCTCGGCAACATTCTGGCCCGCTTGCTCGCGCGCAAATTTAAGCACGGAGTTGATCGCGCCTTTACGGATTTTTCGGGTTCCGATATCGACCCCCGACATCCGAGTTGTCGCCGAAAACTCGATGAACTTGGCGCCGGCCGGCGCCACCTGGCGGCGGATGTGATACTTTTCCTGCACCAGTGTGATGATGGAGCGGCCTTCGGCCGTCTCGTCCGCGTCGCTGGCCAGCAACGCGGCTTCCGCGGCTTCGCGCTCGGTGACACCCGACACCACAATGATTTCGGTCGCTAGGCGGTTGCCGAAGGTGACGGTGCCGGTCTTGTCCAGCAACAGCGTGTCAACGTCGCCGGCGGCCTCCACAGCGCGGCCAGACATGGCCAGCACGTTGAAACGGACAAGCCGGTCCATGCCGGCAATGCCGATGGCCGAGAGTAAGGCGCCAATCGTGGTCGGGATGAGCGTTACGAACAGCGCCACCAGGATCACGACGGAGATCGCCCCGCCAGCATAGGTCGCATAGCTCGGGATCGTGGCGGTTGCGAACACGAAGATGATGGTCAGGCCGATCAGCAGAATGTTCAGCGCAATCTCATTCGGCGTCTTTTGCCGTTCGGCACCCTCAACAAGTGCAATCATGCGGTCAAGGAATGACGAACCGGGTGAAGATGTGATGCGAACGACGATCCAATCCGAGATCACGGTCGTTCCGCCGGTTACCGCCGAGCGGTCGCCGCCAGATTCGCGAATGACGGGCGCGGATTCACCGGTGATCGCCGCCTCGTTGACCGAGGCTATGCCTTCGACCACATCGCCATCGCCGGGGACTACGTCACCGGCCTGGACGACGACAAAATCACCGGCTCGCAGATCCAGCGCCGGGACCGCTTTATAGCTGGTGCGCTTTTTCGGGTCCGAAAGCTTCTTGGCCTGTGTCTCGACGCGGCTGCGACGCAACGTGTCGGCCTGTGCCTTGCCGCGGCCTTCCGCCACCGCTTCCGCGAAGTTTGCGAACAAAACGGTGAACCACAGCCAGAGAACGATCTGGAAGGTGAAGCCGGTGCCGGCGTTATGCTGCACCACGTCGCGCACTAGCAATATCGTGGTCAGCACGGTGACGATCTCGAGCACGAAGATCACCGGGTTCGTGATCAGCGTGGCCGGATTGAGCTTGACGAAGGCCTGGCCGATCGCAGGCGCCACGATCTTCGGATCGAGCAGCGTGGCAACAGGCATCCGCTTGCGCAATTTAGAGGTGTCCATAGTCGTAACTCCGAATGTCAGTCTGCTCAGAATACGGTGCCCGCCTGCATCGCGAGATGCTCGACGATTGGTCCGAGCGCAAAGGCGGGGAAGTAGATCAAGCCGCCGGTGATCAGGATCACGCCAACCAGCAAGCCGACGAACAGGCCGCCGTGAGTCGGGAATGTCCCGCTTGAGGGCGGCACGACTTTCTTCGCGACCAGCGACCCAGCAATCGCCATCACGGGGACGATGACGAAATAGCGGCCGATCAGCATCGCAAGTCCGCCGGTTGTGTTGTACCAGAGCGTGTTTCCGGTCAGACCCGCGAAGGCCGAACCATTGTTGCCGGTCTGCGAGACATAGGCATAGAGCATTTCCGAAAAGCCGTGCGGTCCGGCATTCGCAGTCGAGGCTACTGCCGCCGGGATTACCGCCGCAGCGGCTGTGAAGCCAAGCATCGACAGCGGCAAGATCAGCATGGCTAGCAGCGCCATCTTGACTTCCTTGGCCTCGAGCTTCTTGCCGAGATATTCAGGCGTACGTCCGACCATCAGACCGGCGATGAACACAGCTACGATGACGTAGAGTAACATGCCGTAGAGGCCGGAGCCGACGCCGCCGTAGATGACCTCGCCGAGCGCGATCATCCCCATTGGAATCATCCCGCCGAGTGGCGTGAAGCTGTCATGCATCGCATTGACCGAGCCGTTAGACGCCGCAGTGGTTGCCGTGGCCCACAGGCTCGAATTGGTGATGCCGAAACGGACCTCCTTGCCTTCCATATTGCCGCCGGAAAGGCCAAGCGCGTCGAGCATGCTCGTGCCGTGGCCTTCGGCCCAGTAGCAAACAAAGAGTGCACCGAGGAAAATGACCGACATGGCGGCATAGATCGCCCAGCCCTGCCGCTCGTCTTTGACCATGCGCCCGAAGGTATGCGTGAGCGCCGCCGAGATCAGCAGGATGTAGAGCACTTCGACGAAATTGCTCAGCGGCGTCGGGTTCTCGTAAGGAACGGAGGAATTGGCGTTCCAGAAGCCGCCGCCATTAGTGCCGAGCTGCTTGATCGCGATCTGCGACGCAGCGGGACCCTGGCTGATCGTCTGCTTGGCGCCTTCGAGCGTCGCCGCATCGACATAAGCGCCAAGATTCTGCGGGACACCCTGCCAGATCAGGATGAGCGCGCCGATGATCGAGAGCGGCAGCAACACATAAAGTGTCGTGCGCGTCAAATCGACCCAGAAATTTCCAACGGTCGTTGCCGACGCGCGCGCGAAACCGCGGATGAGCGCGATCAGCAAGGCGATGCCGGTGGCCGCAGACACGAAATTCTGCGTCGTGAGTCCGACCATTTGCGTGAGATAACTCAGCGTGCTTTCGCCGCCGTAATTCTGCCAATTGGTGTTGGTGGTGAAGCTGACTGCCGTGTTGAACGTAAGGTCGGCCGGCACCGCCGACTGCTCGGCTGGATTAAGCGGAAGCATGGCTTGCAGCCGCATCAGACCGTACACGGCCAGGAAGCCGGCGGCATTGAACAGCAGCATGGCGACCGTATAGGTCAACCAGTTTTGCTCGCGTTTCTCATCGACGCCGGAGAGGCGGTAAAAAACGGTCTCGACAGGCCCGAGAACCGGGGACAGGAATGTGCGTTTGCCCTCGAACACGTTCGCCATGTACCGGCCAAGCGGCACGACAAGCGCCGTGAGCACCACGAAATAGAACGCGATCTGGAGCCAACCGTTGGTGGTCATGATACATCTCTTTGATTGCGCATGATGTTTTCCGAAAACCGGTCCCCGTCTCTCGGGATAAGGCGCGCTAGAACCGCTCCGGCCGTAGCAGAGCGTAGGTGAGGTAGAACAGCAGCCCCACGGTGACGACGCCGGCGAGTGAATAGTCAAAGATCATGGCTGTTCCCCTTAGAGCCGGTCGCATGCGTAGGCGTAGCCGATCGACAGCGCGAAGAAGGCAAGGCCGAGGGCTAAGAGAATGACGTCAAGCATGGTTGCTCCCTTTCAAAGGTGTCGGAGCGAGCTTTCAATGAGTTGCTAGTGCAAGCGATCAATTAAGTTTCGAACGATAAAGAAGCGATGTGAATTGCGTTTGAGATAGATCAAGAAGATATAAAGATCGTCCAGCCGCCCCCGATCGACTGTTACAAAGTCCGATCCTTCTCCGCTCTTTACGACGCGTTTATAGCGGCCCTTTGATTTCCCAATCGAATTCCTATGCGGCGCTACACACATTGCGCGCACGGAGGCCGTAATGGCTTCTGTACGATAGGAGAGACCTCGATGACTGCCTTTGCACTTCTGGCGCGCCTGACGCGGGCGATCGACGCCCTGGTCAGCGCACGTGCGGCCCGCAGCGTCCCCGAATGGCGGATGCGTGAAGTTCGGCGCGAGATCGCCCGTTACAGCTGATCACCCCGAAAATGTCGGCGCGGCTGAGGCCGTGTTGCAATACGACCGACCGCCGCAGCCCCCCCTTCAGAGGAGATGATCATGTCGCTCGTCACATACCAAAATTCGAATAAGGCAAAAGTGCCTAACCGTGCATCCAAAAAACGTGGGACGCAGACCAAATTCCGAGCTGAACCGACTTTCTCCCACCGTCTGCGCAATACGCTTGCCGCAACGGGACGCCTGATCGTCAACGTCTACGAGGCCATTGGCGAAGCGCGGTTGCAAAAGGCGATACTCGAAGCCGAGCTCTACCGCAATCGCTACATGCACACATCAAAGAACGACGACGATCTTCCGATTGCCCGATGAATTGCGGGACGCCACGACAAGATTACCCCGGTTCGGAGGCTACAATGTCGATAGTTAGTCATTCTCATGATTTTCGGCGACAGGCACAGAGTCGGCCATCCGATCGATCATCCGTCGCGAAGATGGGTCGTCCGACGGGACAGGCATTCGCGAGTATCAAGCGCGCTTACGCGGTGCTGCTTAGCCTCACACTACTCGCCGTTGTTTTTGCCGGCGTCGTCGCACTGCGGGCAGCGATCCTGCTGCACGCCTTCCACTACTAGTGGCGACCCACTTGCCGCTATCCACCATCCCTTATCAAGGAGACGTGTCATGAAACAGGCTGAACCTCCCTCAATAGTCCCATGTACGAAACCTCTGCAATTTCTCATCGGCAAGAACAGCCGAGGAAACTGGGTGGTCCAGGACGAACGCGGCCTCTGCGGCGGTCTTTTCATCGACCGCGTTGAAGCACTCAAGTTCGCCATGTTTGAAAATGGAAATCGTCCACAGGCAGTCACGATGGTGCCTGGCGTCTTCGAACTCGATATGAACCGCGTGGCTACTCCTGCCTTTCATTTGCCACTCGATGCCAATCTCACGCATCAGCGGAAAGTCGCCTGAAAGCTTGGCCGAACAGAGTAGCGACCATGAGCACCATTGGCCGGCACATTTCAAAGCTGGCGGGTTATGCGCCCGCAGTACCGACGCCGTTCGACGACACCGGAAATATCGACGGCGCGGCGTTCGAACAATTCTGTGAATGCCAAATCCGCGAGGGGGCCACAGCCCTCGTTGTCTGCGGGACCACGGGCGAGGCGCCGACATTGCGCCCCGCCGAACATCACGTCCTCGTCCGCATCGCCGTTGACGTGGCGCGCGGGCGAGTGCCGGTCATCGCCGGAGCCGGATCCAATTCAACCGCCCACGCAATCGAACTGACAAAAGATGCCGAAGCAGGCGGCGCCGACGCCATCCTGTCGGTCGTGCCGTACTACAACAAGCCGGTACAGAACGGCATGTACGCCCACTTCAGCGCGATCGCTCAATCCACAGGGCTGCCGGTATTTCTTTACGACGTTCCCTCACGAACGGCCTGTGGTCTTGCCGATGAGACAGTTGCTCGTCTGGCCGAGCTGCCGCAAATCATCGGACTCAAGGACGCTACAGGAGACGTGACGAGGTTATCCCGATTGAGGCCGCTCGTTGGTTCTCAATTTCGAATCCTGTCTGGCGACGATGCAACCGCCTTGGCCTTCCTTGCCGAAGGCGGCAACGGATGCATTTCCGTCACCTCCAATGTCGCGCCTGGCCTTTGCCGGACGATGTACCTCGCGTGCAAACAAGGACAATTGAGCAAGGCGCACCAGTTTGCGAGACCGATCGCGCAATTGACGGCTGTCCTGTTCCGCGAATCAAACCCCGCTCCCGTCAAATACGCGCTGAGCATGCTCGGACTCATGTCGGCCAAAGTCCGTTTGCCGCTGGTGGAATTGAGCGAGCAATCCCGCTCCGCTGTCGGAGCCGTCGTGGCGCAATTGTACGACGTATATTCGGACTACATGATTGGATCTCTCCGCACGGCAGACGTCAGCGCCCTTGAGGCCGCGGTGGCCGGTTAGCGCGTTATCGTACTGCAGGACTTTTTCGATGAGCGCAGCGCTTCGCCGTGAAAACCCGACGGAAAAGGTTGATGATTGGCTGTTAGCAATATTGCGGTTCGCGATCACCTTGGAGCGCGATGATCGGGCTGCCGTCATGATCAAGGCTCAAGAGTTGGACTGGCCTCGCTGCGGGCGGCCAAGGAAAACGTTCGTATTTTTCACGCGAACCAGTGTGGAACTCTGCGATTCAATTGCCGACAAAACCGACCCAAAGCGTGGGGTGGTTATCCGCCGGCAATTGGCTCGGATCGAGAATCCTCGTCTTCGCTGCGCACTCGAAGTGGCAAGTGACCTTGGAGCCGGAGTTTATTCCGTTGTATCGCAAAAGACGCGTTGGCAGGGCGACCTTTGGAAAGGGCTTACGGCGTAACATTTGACGGCTCTGAAGTCCTTTATGACGCCCTTATGCGGCGGCACCGATTTTCCAATCGAATTTCTATGCGGCGACGCACAGATAGCCGGTACGGGGGCCCGTGGGGTGTCCGAAAACCGAGTGACGTCGATGACTGCACTTTTGCTCCAATATCTGAAGCTCATCATGCTCTTTGCGCTGATCGGCTCCATTATCGGCCTTTCGCACTTCAATGGCGAAAATCGAAATGGCTCCGCATTGGCTGCGGCCGAGCGCACGCATAGCCCGGCACGAGCACGCAAAATTCTTGTCGTGAGCGGCCGTCTTGCTCCGGCAGCCGAAGACGCTGCCTTTGTGCCTCACTATGCCATTGGCACGCAGCAGCGGCCGCTCGCGCCGCTACTTCAGTGAGATTGTGCCATGTTGACCATTCAAAATCACGAACGTGGTGGCGACGGATTGGTGGACGACCTCAGAAAAGCGGTGGCGCCCACCCCCGACCTCATTCGCCAGATCATCACGAATGCATGCACTCGTCTGCCGGTGCTAAGGAACGCCGGGAAAGCAGCCAACATCGACCGATTGATCGAGGTCGGTGCCTGGTGTGACGTCGCGCTCGCTTTGATTGAAATCGAACTTCCCGTATGGAGCGTTCGCAGGCTAGTCCGCGAGGACGGCGAATGGTTCTGCTCTCTGACCAGGCAACCGAACTTGCCGGTCGCACTTGATGATACGGCAGACGCCACCCACCAGGCATTGCCACTCGCGATTTTCAGTGCGTTCCTTGAGGCACGCCGAAGGATCAGTGTGGTACGCGAGGCCGGCGTGCCGATCGTGCCGCAAGTTCGACCGGCAGCCGGCGGCGCAATTTGCTGCGACAACTTCGCCTGATTTCGGAGCGACATCGGGCCCGGACCGGGCCCCGGTCCATTCAGCGCCGGGGCCGTTGTGTTATGTGTTGGCAATCATTTCCGACAATGCAGCCTGCACGCGCGGGATCACACTATCCCACTGGCGCGTTTCATCCTGCCGGAACAAGCGTGCCGTCGGATACCACGGGCTGGTATCGCGATCGAGCAACCACCGCCAGTCGGGCAGATAGGGCAACAAGATCCACACCGGTCGGCCCAATGCTCCCGCAAGATGGACGGTGCTGGTATCGACCGAGATAATGAGGTCGAGTTGCGCCATCGCGGCTGCGGTGTCCGAAAAATCGGCAAGCTCTTCGGCGATCTGGATAACGTCGCTCCGCCCCGCGAGCACCGCCGCATCAGGCGGGCGGATATCCTTCTGAAGGCTGAAAAAAGTTGCGTCCGCATCAAGCAAGGGCGCCAAAATGCTGAGTTCAATCGACCGGACGTGGTCGCGGTGATGTGCGGGATTGCCTGCCCAGATCAGCCCCACGCGCAATCCGTGTTTAGGCCCGAGCCGCGTGTTCCATTTCGTCAGGCGCTCGGGCGACGCACGCAAATACGGCGTATGCGACGGAATGGTCTCAAGCAGCGTGTGGAAGGCGCGTGGCAGGCTGAGCAAAGGGCAATGCACGTCGAATTCCGGCAAGACATCGCCCGGCGACAAAACCCGCGCCGCCCCGCCGAGGCTCGACATCAGCTCCTGGAGCCGTCTGTCGACCTCAAGGATGACATGCGCGCCGCGCTCAGCGACCAGCGGGACATAACGACAAAACTGAATCGCATCTCCCAGGCCTTGCTCGCTATGCAGCAGGATTGTCTTGCCTTCAATCGGTTCACCGCACCAGAGCGGCTGCGCGAAATTGCGCCTGGCAAGCGCCATGGTCTTGTATTTCCAGCGCCACTCGTATTCCGCCCAACCACGGTCAAAATCGCCCGTCAGCAATCGCAAGGAAGCGGCATTCCAGTGCGCCTCGGGAAATTCCGGCTGTATGGCGATGGCGCGGTCGTAACTAGCCAGCGCCTCGTCGTGCCGCTTGAGCTCCCACAATGTCGCGCCACGATTTGAAAATGCTTCGGGATAGTTCGGCTGCAATGCAATGGCGCGATCGTAGGCTCGCAATGGCCTCGTCATATTGCTTCATTTCATGTAGTGTCGTTCCGCGATTGTAATGAGCTCCCGCATGCATTGGTTGACAAGCAATTGCACGATCGTAACTTGCCAATGCGTCGTCATATCGCTTCAAGCCGTTCAGAGCGTTGCCGCGATTGGTGAGCGCTTCAATAAAGTCTGGCCGTAGCGCCAATGCGCGATCGAAGCTCGCCAACGCATCGTTGTAGCGATGGAGCGCAATCAAGCTGTTGCCCCGACTGGCATGGGCCTCGACAAGTCCGGGATTTATCGCGAGGGCGCGGTCGTAACTTGCTATCGCTTCCTCGAGGCGCCCGAGTTTATGTAACGCACCGCCGCGATTATAAAGTGCGACAACCTGATCCGGCCGTATCGCAAGCGACCGATCGTACGTCGCCAACGCCTCCTCATACCGCGCCATCTCGAACAAGACCGCGCCGCGGTTGGTAAGTGCGGCTGGATAATCCGGCTGTGCCGCAAGCGCCTTGTCAAAACTGTCGAGCGCCTCATCGAAGCGCTTTAGTGCCTTTAACGTATTGCCACGATTGGACAGCGCTTCGGCGTGCCGCGGCTGCAAGGCCAGCGCGCGATCATAGTTTACGAGCGCTTCAGAGTTTTTCCCGAGGGCGGCCTGAACGACCGCCAAAACATAAAGCGCATCAAAAAAATTGCGGTCGACCGAAATAATTTGCTGACAAATATCTTCGGCCTGAGGGAGTTGCCCTGCCCTGTAAGCCGCAACCGCTCGGTTTAGCGCTTGCGGCAGGTCTAGTGCGGGGCTCGCCATTGCAGCGGATGATCATTTGCCGGTGTTGAGAATCGGAATCACCCGACCTCTTGCGTCGCGACGCTATAACGCAAGCACATGCTGTCAAGTCGCTATCCGCCGCCGAGATCCGCGGATTAGGACACGCGCGGGCGGCCGTAGACCTCATCGGCGCGTTGTTCGAATGCTGAGGCAAAGCGCCGGAACGCAGCGTCGAACATGGCGCCCATCAGCATCGCGAGGGTGCGACTCCTGAATTCGTAGTCGATAAAGAATTCAACGTCGCAGCTGTTCTCGCCAATCTGATGAAATGTCCAGCGGTTCTGCATTCGCTTGAACGGCCCGTTGAGATATTCCACCAGGATTTTCAGATTTGGCCTGTCCAGCGTGGCGCGGCTGGTGAATGTTTCGCGGATAATCTTGTAGGCAACTGTCATCTCCGCGACCATAACAGTGACGCCTTCACCCTTCTCGATGCGGCTTTTTACTTTCATGCCGGCGCAGAGCGGGACGAACTGCGGATATTTGTCAACATCCGCTACCAGATCGAACATATCGGTGGCGGCGTGGCGCACGCGACGTTTCGTCGAAAATTGCGGCATGAATTTTTAGACAGCGGCAGCGCGCGCGGCTTTCAGGCGCGCGAAGTCCTCGCCGGCATGATGCGAAGACCGGGTGAGTGGCGATGCCGCCACCATCAGGAAACCCTTGCTGTAGGCGATTGTCTCAAGCGCCTTGAATTCGTCTGGCGGCACGAAACGCTTGACCTCGTGGTGCTTGCGCGTGGGCTGAAGATATTGGCCGACGGTGAGGAAATCGACGCCGGCCGAGCGCAGATCATCCATGACCTGAAGCACTTCGTTTCGCTCCTCACCCAAGCCCACCATGATGCCGGACTTGGTGAACGCGCCCGGGTCAAGTTCCTTCACCCGTTGCAACAACCGGAGCGAATGGAAATAACGGGCCCCCGGACGCACCGTTACGTAAAGCGACGGTACGGTTTCCAGATTGTGGTTGAACACATCGGGTCTGGCCTCGACGACCACGTTCGAGTGCTCCATCCTTGCGCAGGAAATCGGGTGTCAGCACCTCGATCGTCGTCTGTCGGACATCGCGCACGAATTGCGCGGATCGTGTCGGCGAAATGTCTTGCCCCACCATCGGCAAGGTCATCGCGATCGACCGATGTAACCACAATATGCGCAAGGCCCAATTTAGCGGTCGCGTCCGCGACATGTTCGGGTTCGGAGGTGTTGAGCGGGCCGGGCAGCCCGGTCTTCACATTGCAGAATGAACAGGCGCGGGTGCAGGTATCACCCATGATCATGAAGGTGGCGTGTTTCTTCTCCCAGCACTCGCCGATATTCGGACAGCCGGCTTCCTCGCAAACCGTATGAAGGCCGTTATCGCGCATAAGTTTTTGGGTCGCGAAATAGCCAGTCGACACCGGCGCCTTCACGCGAATCCAATCAGGCTTCTTTTGCGGCGCCGAATCCGGCCGATGCGCCTTTTCCGGGTGGCGCGGGCGCGGGTTGTTTACGAGGTCGATTACGACGGCCATGTCCTTACTTACGGCTGGGACACAATACCCGCAAGACTGTGCCGGTCACGCCCTTCGGATTGCCCGCCAGATCAGAAGAAAAATGATGGCCCCGATGGTGGCAGTAATGAGGTTACCCCAAAAATCAGGCATGACGTGCAGGTTGAGCTTTTCGAACAGAAAGCCGCCGACAACCGCGCCGATCAGGCCCACTGCAATGTTGCCGAACAAGCCGCCCCGGCCCCCAAGGATTGAATGCGCCAGCCAGCCGGCGACCAATCCTATGATGATCCAAGCGATAATGCCCATGGTTCCCTCCCGATCACGCCGCCTTCGGCGGCATACGATGGTTGGGAGTCGAATTGGAGATTTTTATTTCGTCCTCGTTCATGTCGACGCCGATGTCTGCAAACAACGGGGTCGATAGATAACGCTCGCCCGTGTCGGGAAGCATGCAGAGCACGGTCGATCCGGGGGCAGCGCTTTTGCACACCTCAAGGGCGCCTGCAAAGGTAGCGCCTGCGGTAATTCCAACAAATATTCCTTCCTTCTGTGCAAGGTCGCGGCTGCATTTCATCGCATCAGGACCCGCAATCGTGATGATGCGGCTGATGACACCCATGTCCACGGCATCACCCGTGATCTTTGGAATGAAGTCAGGGCTCCAGCCTTGCATTGGGTGCGGCTTGAATGCTGCGTTCGGTTTGGCTGGCGTACCGTCCGGATTGCGCTCCTGAGGCGACTTGCTCGACAGCATAGGTGCATCCGCAGGCTCGCATACGATGATTTTGGTATCCGGCCGCTCTTTGCCGAGCACGCGCGCGACACCTTTCAGCGTGCCGCCGGTGCCGAAACCGGTGACCCAATAATCGAGTTTCTCGCCTTTGAAGTCGTCGACGATCTCGCGCGCAGTCGTGCGCGAATGCATATCGGGATTGGCTTCGTTCTCGAACTGGCGCGTTAGAAACCAGCCATGCGCCTTGGCAAGCTCATTGCGCCTTGTTGACCATGCCGAAACCGCGTTCCGCAGCCGGCGTGAGCACAACCTTGGCGCCTAAAAAGCGCATCAACTTGCGGCGCTCGACGCTGAACGTTTCGGCCATCGTAACCACCAGCGGATAGCCTTTTGCCGCGCAAACCATCGCAAGACCGATACCGGTGTTGCCGGAGGTTGCCTCGATCACCGTTTGCCCCGGTTTGAGCTCGCCCGATTTTTCCGCGGCTTCGATGACGCCCAGCGCCAGGCGGTCCTTGACCGAACCGAGAGGATTGAACGCCTCAATCTTCACAAAGAGATTGATGCCTTTCGGTCCAAGCTTGTTGATACGGACGACCGGCGTGCGACCGACGGTTTCGAGGATATTTGCGAACTTGGCCATTCATTCGGTCCTTTCCTTTTTGTCATGGCCGGGCTTGTCCCGGCCATCCCGATCCGGAAGGCACAGTGCCCACCTAAGCGAGGTCACCGGGACAAGCCCGGTGACGACAGCGAAAAACTACACATTCAGTACGCGCCCATAGGCATCGAGAACCGCTTCCTTCATCATCTCGGACAAGGTCGGATGCGGGAAGACGGTGTGCATTAATTCTTCTTCAGTGGTCTCAAGATTCATCGCGACCACGTAACCTTGGATCAATTCGGTCACTTCGGCGCCGACCATATGCGCACCAAGCAATTGACCGGTTTTTTTATCAAAAATGACTTTCACAAGACCCTGGTCTTCTCCGAGCGCAATGGCCTTTCCATTACCGATGAATGGAAACCGGCCCACGCGAATGTCGAGTTTCTTTTCTTTCGCGGCCTGCTCGGTGAGCCCGACCGAGGCGATTTGCGGCGAACAATATGTGCAGCCGGGAATCATTGATTTGTTCATCGGGTGTGGATTGAGGCCCTTGATCGCCTCAATACAGACGACGCCCTCGTGTTCGGCCTTATGCGCGAGCATTGGCGGACCCGCGACATCGCCGATGGCATAGATGCCGGGCACGTTCGTCTTGCTGAATCGATCGACTGAAATAATCCCGCGTTCGGTCTTCACACCGAGCTTTTCGAGACCGAGATTTTCGATATTGCCGACGACGCCCACGGCGGAAATGACGCGTTCGACGGTCATGGTTTGTGACTTGCCGCCCTCCTCGATCGTGGCGGTGACGCTGTCGCTTTTCTTGTCGAGCTTGGTCACTTTCGCATTCGTAAGGATCTTGATGCCCTGCTTCTCGAAGCTCTTGCGCGCGAATGCCTGGATCTCGTGGTCTTCGACCGGCAGAATTTGCGGCAGCACCTCGACCACAGTGACCTCGGAGCCGAGCGTGCGGTAAAACGAGGCGAACTCGATCCCGATGGCGCCGGAGCCGATCACCAAAAGCGATTTCGGTATGCGGTCAGGTGCCATGGCCTCGAAATAAGTCCAGATCAGTTTTTTGTCCGGCTCGAGGCCGGGCAATACGCGCGGGCGCGCGCCGGTGGCGATGATGATGTGCTTGGCCTGATAGCTGCCGGGCCCAAGCGCGCCCTTCGGCGCTTCGCTCTTCGAGGCTTTCACCGTGACCTTGCCGGGCGCGTCGATCGAGGCCTCGCCCCAGATCACCGACACCTTGTTTTTCTTCATCAGGAAACCGACGCCGTCATTCAGGCGCTTCGACACCGCGCGCGAACGCGCGACCACTGCCTTTGCGTCATAGCCGACATTGTCGGCCTTCAATCCGTAGTCTTTGGCGTGCTGAAAATAGTGAAAGATTTCCGCCGAACGCAGCAGCGCCTTGGTCGGGATACAGCCCCAGTTCAGACAAATCCCGCCGAGGTAATCGCGCTCGACAATCGCGGTCTTATAGCCGAGCTGTGCGGCGCGGATGGCGGTCACGTAGCCGCCCGGCCCGGAGCCGATGATCAGGACGTCGAAGGAAGTATCCGCCACGCCTTGCTCCGCTACTGCCACCGTTTTGCGCCCTCGGTGTCCCATAAGGCCCAGCATCAATCAAGCCGCAGACCCCATTGAACCCGGCGCCTTTCGGTAATTTACTTGCAAGCAACGATAAGCCTGAACCCCGGGGAAACGTCATGACAAAAACAACGATCCGCTCTGCCGCGATTGCGGCCCTGCTGCTGGCGCAGGCGGCGGTTGCATCCGCTGCCGACCTCAAGGTCTACAGCACCATCGGCGTCAAAAGCGCGATCGAGGAGTTGGTGCCTAAATTCGAGAAGGCGACTGGCAACAAGCTCAATATCTCCTGGGGGTTGATTTCGGCATTCACCAAGAAGGCACAGGAAGGCGACGTGCCTGATGTCCTGATCGTGTCGCGCGGCTCCATCGACGGCCTGACAAAGGATGGCAAGATCGCAGCAGGCGGCGTGACGCTCGGCAGTTCGATCTTCGCATTCGGCGTCAAACACGGCGCGCCGAAGCCGGACATCTCGACGGTCGATGCGATGAAGAAGACTCTGCTCTCCGCGCGCGCCGTCGGGTACACCGATCCGGCCGCCGGCGGCGCCAGCGGTGTCTTTTTCGCCAAGATGATCGAAAAGCTCGGCATTGCCTCGGAGATCAAGGCCAAAAGCAAGTTTCCGCCGCCCGCCGGCTTCGTCGGCACGCTGTTGACCAGCGGCGAAGTTGATATCGCTTTTCAGTCCAAACCGGAATTGACGACAACCGAAGGCGTCGACGTCGTCGGACCTCCGCCAGGCGATCTCGGCAACACAAACGTGTTTGCCGCAGGCGTCGGCGCGAGCGCAAAGGACGCAGCCGCCGCCGAGTGCGCTTTTGAAATTCCTGACGTCGCCAGAAGCACAAGCGACCTTCAAGGCGAAGGGCTTTGATCCGGCGTGAGCCCTAGACGACCATCATCACCGGATTTTCGATCAGCGCCTTGAACGCACCGACAAGCTCGGCGCCGAGCGCGCCATCGACCGTCCGGTGATCGCAAGACAGCGTTACGCTCATAATCATGGCCGGCACGATCTGGCCGTTGCGCGCGACTGCGCGTTCCTCCCCGGCGCCAACGGCGAGGATTGTTGACTGCGGCGGATTGATCACCGCTGTGAAATCCTTGATCCCGTACATTCCCAGATTCGACACCGACGAAGTGCCGCCCTGGTATTCGTGCGGCTTGAGCTTACGGGCGCGAGCGCGAGCGGCGAGGTCGCGCATTTCGTTCGAAATCGCCGATAGTGATTTGCTCTCGGCGTTGCGGATGATCGGCGTGATCAGCCCGCCCGGCAGCGCCACGGCGACTGATATGTCGGAATGCTTGTGTTTGAGCACACCGGACTCGGTCCAGCTGACATTGGCGTCGGGAATGCGCTGCAACGCGAGCGCCAGCGCCTTGATGACGAAATCATTGACCGAGAGCTTATAGGCGGGCTTGCCGTCCTTGTCCTTGGGCGCAGAAGCGTTGATTTCCTCCCGAGCCGCCATCAGACGCCCGATATCGCAGTCCACCGTGACGTAGAAATGCGGAATGGTCTGCGTCGAGGCGGTCAGTCTCTGCGCAATCGTGCGGCGTATGTTGTCGTGCGGCACAAAATCGTAGCTGCCATCTTCGTACAGCGAACGGATCTGCTGGTCCGACATCAAAGGAGCAATTGATGGTGCGCCTGTTCCTGATGACGGTGCTGCAGCCCGGTCCACGCAAGCCCTTTCCGGATTTTGCGTCCTCGATATCGCGGGCAATCACGCGACCATGCGGGCCCGAACCCTGCACTCGATTGAGATCGACGCCGGCTTCCTTGGCAAGACGCCTTGCGAGCGGAGACGAAAAGACCCGATTGGCTCCGCCCGGCGCCGGTTGGGCAGCTGGCGGCGGGGCCGGCTTCGGTGACGTCTGGCGCAGCCGGAACGGTTTTTGCCGGTGCAGGTTGCGGCTTGGGCGCTTCTGGCGATTTCGGGGCGGCGGCCGGTGCGCTTTTTGCGCTACTTGCCGCCGCCTTCACGTCTTCGCCTTCGCCCGCTAGCACCGCGATCACTGAATTGACTGCGACGTCCTGCGTGCCTTCCGGAACGACAATCTTCGCGAGCGTGCCGTCATCGACGGCCTCATATTCCATCGTGGCCTTGTCGGTTTCGATTTCGGCGATGACATCGCCCGACTTGATCTTGTCGCCCTCTTTCTTCAGCCAACGCGCAAGATTACCCTTCTCCATCGTGGGCGACAGCGCCGGCATGAGGATATTGGTGGGCATGCGCGCCTACCGGTAGCAAACGGACTTGGCAGCTTCGACAATCTCGGCGACGGAAGGTAGCGCCAGCTTTTCGAGATTTGCGGCATAAGGCATAGGGACCTCTTTTCCGGACACGCGTGCCACAGGCGCATCCAGATAATCGAAGGCGCGCTCCATGATACGCGCTGCAAGCTCGGCGCCCACGCCGTTTTGCTGCCAGCCTTCCTCGACAGTCACGGCGCGACCTGTTTTCTGCACGGACGCAATGACGGTGCCTGTATCCATGGGCTTGAGCGTGCGCAGGTCGATGACCTCTGCATCAATGCCGTCATTCGCCAATTCTTCGGCGGCTTTGAGCGCATAAGACATGCCCATCGACCACGCGACGATCGTCACATCATTGCCCGCACGCGCGATTTTGGCTTTGCCGATCGGCAAGACAAAATCATCGAGTTTCGGAACCGGTGACGAATGGCCGTAGAGAAGTTCATTTTCGAGGAAGATGACCGGATTGAGATCGCGAATGGCCGCCTTCAACAAACCCTTGGCATCGGCGGCGGTCGAAGGCGCAACCACCTTCAGTCCCGGGATATGCGAATACCATGCGGAGTAATCCTGGCTGTGTTGAGCAGCGACGCGCGACGCAACACCGTTGGGGCCCCGGAAAACGATCTGGCAGCCCATCTGCCCGCCCGACATATAAAGGGTCTTCGCCGCGGAATTGATCAGCTGGTCTATTGCCTGCATGGCGAAATTGAAGGTCATGAATTCGACGACGGGCTTGAGGCCCGCGAGCGCCGCGCCAATTCCGAGTCCCGCAAATCCATGTTCGGTGATCGGCGTATCGATGACACGCTTTGCGCCGAATTCCTGCAACAGGCCCTGCGTGACCTTGTAGGCGCCCTGATATTCGGCAACCTCTTCGCCCATCACAAACACATCTTTGTCGCGTCGCATTTCCTCCGCCATGGCGTCGCGCAACGCCTCGCGCATGGTCATGGTGACCATCTCAGTGCCTTCGGGGATGTCCGGATCATTCGCTGCCTGGGGGGCGGGCGCCTCGGGCGCTTTTGCCGGCTTTGGTGCCGGCGTGTCTTGAGTCTTTGCCTGCGGCTTCTGGGCCTTTGCTGGCGGCGCGGATTCTGCTGCTTTGTTCTGCTGCGCGGGTTTTGCAGCTTTAATCGATGACTTGTCTTCCCCCTCACCGAGGATGACGGCGATTGGAGTGTTCACCGCAACATCAGCAGTGCCTTCCGGAACGAGAATTTTCCCGAGCGTGCCCTCGTCGACCGCTTCGACTTCCATTGTCGCTTTGTCGGTCTCGATTTCTGCAATGACGTCGCCGGATTTGACCTTGTCGCCCTCTTTCTTGAGCCATTTGGCAAGATTGCCCTTCTCCATCGTGGGCGAGAGCGCAGGCATGAGAACTTCGGTCGGCATGGGCGATATTGTTTCCGGACAACAAGGATCAGCGGTAAACGTCGGTATAAAGTTCGGCCACATCCGGTTCGGGATCGTGAGTGGCAAATTCTGCGGCCTGATTAATGAGGTCTCGTACTTCGCCGTCGATTTTTTTCAGTGCGTCTTCGTTGGCAATCTTCTTCTCAACGATACGATGGCGCGCCATGTCGATGGGATCATGATGCGTACGCACCTCGTCAACCTCTTCACGGGTGCGGTATTTTGCAGGGTCCGACATTGAATGCCCGCGATAGCGGTATGTGAGCATTTCAAGAATGTACGGGCCTTTGCCGTCACGGCACCATTGGGCCGCCTTCTCGCCAGCCGCCTTCACCGCACGCACGTCCATTCCATCCACCTGAACGCCAGGAATATTGAACGACAGACCGCGCCGGGACAGATTGACCTCGGCTGAAGACCGCGTGATTGCGGTACCCATTGCGTAGCGGTTGTTTTCGATCACGTAGATGACCGGGAGCTTCCAGAGCTCCGCCATGTTGAAGCTCTCGTAGACCTGACCTTGATTGGCCGCGCCATCGCCGAAATAGGTAACGCTGATGTTGCTATTGCCACGGTAGTGATTGGCGAAGGCGAGACCGGTTCCGAGCGGAACCTGCGCTCCAACAATGCCGTGCCCGCCATAGAAGCCTTTCTCCACGCTGAACATGTGCATGGAGCCGCCCTTGCCTTTTGAATAGCCATGGGCGCGGCCGGTGAGCTCGGCCATGACCCCTTTCGGGTCCATCCCGGTCGCAATCATGTGGCCGTGGTCGCGATAACCGGTGATGACCTGATCGCCATCTTTAAGGGCCATCTGCATCCCGACCACCACCGCTTCCTGGCCGATGTAGAGGTGGCAAAAGCCGCCGATCAGGCCCATCCCGTACATCTGCCCGGCCTTCTCCTCGAAGCGGCGGATGGTCAGCATGGTCCGATAGGCCGAAAGCTCCTGCTCCTTGCTGAAATCGGCGACGGATTTGGCGTCGGCGCTCGGGTCTTTTTGGGCGACCGCCATTGGCACTCCCTGCGAAAGCGTCCGGCCATTGTGTCGAGGCGCCGGTAAACTTCCGGAACCCCCAATAGCTTAAATCGCCCCACGGCGAAAGCGCGAGGCCGCCGTACAGAATTGCGGAAAACGCCCGCAAATTGGCGGAAAATTTCACGGCCAGCGGTGGATAACGCCTTCGCGTGTCCCCGGTTGCTAGCGGGGATTGAGCAGCAGGGTCAGGTCACGGGGGTCAAGATAGCCGACCAGGGCGCGCGCGCGCTCATCGAGCATGTCTGGATCAATTCGATCCGCGCGGAGCAGCGCAACGCGGCGTTCCCAGTGCGCCCGCTCCGCTTTGAGCCCGTTCAATTCGCTTTTCATGGCGAGTAACTGCTGCTCAAGGTCCTGCTGCGCCCGCAGACCGTGGTCGCCGCTGAAGGCGTTCATGCCGAAATATCCGATGAACAGCGCCGCAAACACATAAAGACCGAGCGCGGTCAGGAACGTGCGGCGGCGGCGATGGGACACCATGCCCCGGAAGATGCCCGAGGCATCTTAAGGCAGATTTAATGGCCTACACCCGATGGCGGACTTCATTGAGAACAAAGTTGCCGAGCCGCTTGCCGCGGTTGCGCAATATCTTCAACAGGCCCTGGTCGACGAAATAGGTCAACAGGATCGAGTTCGCGCGTCTTCACCCGGTTGTGCACCGGGTCGGCCGAATGCCAGGTATCGGTGCCAACCGCGAAGGCATAGCCGGAATTGGGCGCAAAGCGCATTTGTGCTTTCTTTGGCAGCGAACCGTCCGGAAGCTTTTCGTGGAAAATGGTTCCGATATCCGTGTTGGCGTCGTCCTTCGGCAGGTACAGCTGGACAGTAATCCCCTTCCAGCGCGTGTCGGTGTGCGGCGTAATCAGATAACCCGGAATGTCGCGGGTCAGGATCGGGATCGGATACATGCCGACCTTTGCGAACTTCTCACCAAAGCGCTTCGACAGACCAGGTGCCAGTCGACGGATGAATGCTTGCTTGACGGGCTCTGAACAAAGCGCGCGCCCGACGACGTCCCACAGAGAGCGCTTCTCCGGCGGCAGGTTGCGAATGTATTCCGGAAACAGGTCGATCTTCACGCGGGTATGGGTGCCATCTTCGAGATCGTGACCCTTGCTGCGTCCGTGCATTGGCCGATAGTCGGAGGATTCCGGCATCAGCGTCAAAATCTGCGCGTAAATGTCGTCCGGGAATACACGGTCGAACTCGAGATGGAAGAACGGCTTTTCGACTGCACGGGCGCCCTCGATCGACTGGACGATAAAATCGGCCAGGCGGCTCGCAGAGCGTCGGCGGTCGTAGGCGGACAGCGTCGTTGTCTGGTCCATAACGGTTACCCGGTGTCAGAATTGACAGACACTTTGCGGCAATTGGGGTCAAAAATGCAAGACAGCGTCAGACCGCAGCGGCATCAGGACGATTTCAGGGCGTCGCGGCCAGCATATTTCGCCTGAGCGCCCAGTTCCTCCTCAATGCGTAGAAGCTGATTGTATTTGGCAGTGCGGTCGGCGCGGGCCAGCGAGCCGGTTTTTATTTGTCCGCAATTGGTTGCGACCGCAAGGTCGGCAATTGTCGAGTCTTCGGTTTCACCGGAACGATGCGACATTACCGCTGTGTATCCAGCCTTGTGAGCCATCTCGACTGCTGCAAGCGTCTCCGTCAGCGTACCGATCTGATTAACCTTGACCAGGATCGAATTGGCGATCCCGTCCTTGATGCCTTTGGCAAGTCGGGTGACGTTCGTCACGAACAAATCATCACCGACCAGCTGACACTTGCTGCCGATTTTTTGCGTCAGTAGTTTCCAGCCCTCCCAATCGTCCTCGGCCATGCCGTCCTCGATGGAGACGATGGGATATTTGCCGACAAGCTGCGCGAGATAATCGACCTGCTCCTGCTTGGATCGCTTTTTGCCTTCGCCTTCGTAAACGTAGGATCCATCCTTGTAGAATTCAGTAGCCGCGCAATCGAGTGCCAACACGACATCGCCGCCCGGCTTGTAGCCGGCTTTGGTAACGGCCTGCATAACAAAATCGAGAGCGGCCTCTGCCGACTTCAAGTTGGGCGCAAAGCCTCCCTCATCGCCGACATTAGTGTTGAGCTTCGCCGATTTGAGTTGCGCCTTCAGCACGTGAAATATCTCCGCACCGGCTCGCAGCGCCTCCGCAAATGTCGGCGCACCGACAGGCATGATCATGAATTCCTGGAAGTCGATCGGATTGTCGGCGTGCACGCCGCCATTCACAATATTCATCATCGGCACAGGTAGAACGCGAGCGGCAGTCCCACCGACATAGCGGTAGAGCGGGACCTGTTTGGCGGCGGCCGCGGCCTTCGCAGTTGCCAGCGAGACACCCAGAATGGCGTTGGCGCCAAGCCGGCCCTTGTTCGGGGTGCCGTCGAGCGTAATCAATGTTTCATCAATCTTGGTCTGCGCTTCGGCATCCATCCCACCAAGTGCGTCGAAAATTTCACCATTGACGGCATCGATCGCTTTGCGCACGCCCTTGCCGCCATAGCGTGCTTTGTCGCCATCACGTAACTCGACCGCCTCATGCGCGCCGGTAGAGGCGCCTGAAGGAACGGCGGCGCGGCCCCGTGAACCATCTTCGAGCAAAACATCGACCTCGACGGTCGGATTGCCGCGGCTGTCGAGGATCTCGCGGCCGATAATGTCTGTAATGGCAGTCATGGTAGTTCTGGGCCCGTCCGGCGCTGTTAATGTTGGGGCTTCTACAGGATCGAGAACCCCCTTGTCATGCCCTGCCCTAAACAGGCATCCAATAGGCGCAAATCAGGCGAAAGGTGCCAATGGCCAAGAGACGACTGCAGCTCGGACGCCCGAGCCCGATTCCCGTGTCGCCCGACAAGGCTGTCCTGGACCGCGTGCCAAATCCACACGCGGATACGAATTACGTGGCTCGCTTTACTGCGCCGGAATTTACCACGCTCTGTCCGATCACCGGTCAGCCTGACTTTGCGCACCTTGTGATCGACTACGTGCCGGCGCGTTTCCTCGTCGAGTCAAAATCGCTCAAGCTCTATCTCAACAGTTTTCGCAACTACGGCGCGTTCCACGAGGATTGCACCGTCGCAATTGGTAAAAAGCTTTCATCGTTGCTCAAGCCAAAATGGCTGCGTATCGGCGGCTACTGGTATCCGCGCGGCGGAATGCCGATCGATGTCTTCTGGCAGACGGGACGATTACCGAAGGGCGTTTGGGTGCCGGACCAGGGTGTCGCTCCTTACCGCGGACGCGGCTAGGTCGCAGTCTCCGGCTTTCGCATCTGCAATGCGCAGATCCATCCCGTGGCGGCTAGCGCCGTCGCGCCGATCAGCAGCACAGCTGAAACACCAATGCTGGCCAGGCCAACGCCATAGACAACGGGCCCGGCCGCCTGGCCAAGAAAAAAGAAGAAAGAATGTGCCGCGGTGGCTGAGCCGCGCGCCGAGGGCGCAAGTTCAGTCACATAAACCTGGATACAGCCATGCAATAGGTAGAAGCCGAACCCGAGTGCCATGAAATTCAAAAACTCGATTGGCCAAGGCATGCGCAGCGCAATCACAACAAGACAAAATCCCATGACCGTGCCGCCAGCCGCCATCAGCCGACGCTCGCCGACGTGCGCGAGAAGCCAGGCAACCATGAAGGTGTAAATGACTCCGCCGATGCCGAAGCCAGAGATCACGACTCCGGCGATGGAAGAACGCACCACGCCTTCAGTGCGAAGCAGCACGGCCATGTAGGGAAAAACGCCGAATAGGAATACGGCTTCGACGAAGACCGCACCGAAGCAATATTTTGCCATCGGATTGCTGAAGATGGCCCGATAGT
Organism: uncultured Alphaproteobacteria bacterium; assembly: GCA_963767515.1. Taxonomy (GTDB): domain Bacteria; phylum Pseudomonadota; class Alphaproteobacteria; order Rhizobiales; family Xanthobacteraceae; genus Pseudolabrys. The sequence goes on along the minus strand of CAVYER010000019.1, from coordinate 1,115 downwards.
TAGGGATCAACATCGACAGGTCGAAGCGGCCGGGCTTCTCTTCCATGCTGCGGAACCCGGGAATGGCGACAGCGAGCGCAATTAAATCAATTGCGCCGGTGGTGAAGAAGACGCCGCGCCAGCCAACCAGATCGCCGATAACCCCGGCGCCGGAGGCGCCCAGCAAGTTCCCACTCATCGCCGCAAACAGCAGCCGTCCGATCGCCACCTGTCGCTGTTGGATCGGAACGCGATCGCCGGCAACGGCCAAAGCAATCGGGAAAACGCCGCCGGCGGTAATGCCGGCGACAACACGTAGCGCCATGAGCGTCTCGAAGTTCGTCACGAGGCCGCAGGCCAGCGTCGTAATGCCGACTATGAACATACAAAGCGCGATCAGCCGCGTCTTGCTGAACATATCGGCAAGCGCGCCCAGCACCGGTTGAATTAACGCATAGGGTAAAGTGAATCCGGTTGAGAGCAGCGCCGCAGTTGTCGGCGTTACGTTTAGGCCTTGTGCGATTTGCGGAATGACCGGGTCAACCGAGCGCATGAACAGCGTCGTCGCGAAGATGACGAACGCCATGAGATTGAGGACGCGGCCCATGAAAATTAGACAGTATGCGGTTCAGCGCTTGGCCAGCCGGTCGAACTCAACCAGCGTACGCAGCAGCGATTCCATTTCCTTCAACGGCATCATATTGGGGCCGTCGGATGGTGCTTTGTCCGGATTTTGATGAGTTTCGATGAAAACGCCGGCGACCCCGACGGCGACGGCCGCCCGCGCAAGGACCGGTACGAACTCGCGCTCACCGCCGGACGACGTGCCCTGCCCGCCCGGCTGTTGCACCGAGTGGGTGGCATCGAAAATCACCGGCGCATGTGTCGTGCGCTTGAGTATCGGTAGCGCACGCATGTCGGACACAAGCGTGTTGTAGCCGAACGATACGCCACGCTCGGTGACCAGCACATTGCGATTGCCCGCGCCGGTTATTTTCTCAACGACATTCTGCATGTCCCATGGAGCGAGGAACTGGCCTTTCTTCACGTTGACGACTTTGCCCGTCTTGGCCGCCGCAACGAGTAAGTCGGTTTGCCGGCAGAGAAAGGCCGGAATTTGAAGAACATCGACCGAC
>CAVYER010000018.1:0-74110 GCA_963767515.1 uncultured Alphaproteobacteria bacterium | reverse complement strand
CACTCAAGCCGTTACCTCTGTCCTCGCCTAATGTCGGCCACAGCGGTACCGTGCATGAAATGGCCGCAGCGGATGTCTGGCAATGCAAAGACTGCGGACACCTCCAGCTTGCAACCGTGGTCGACAGCGAATTCCAGTATCGCAACTTCCGATATCTCAGTGAAAATCACGGGCTTGCACGAGCACTTTGCACGTTTGATCAGCGCACTTTCGGATCGAGGTGAGGTCAGGCCAAGGCCGCTTCGTTGTCGACATCGGGTCAAACGATGGTTCACTCCTCCGGCTGGCCCAAGAGCGCGGCGCAAAAGTCCTCGGCGTCGATCCAGCCGTAAAGATAGCGCAAGCGGCAGCCGAAGCCGGCATACCTTACGCTTCCAAAATTCTTTAGCGCCGATCTGGCTGCAACCATCGCGCGCCAACATGGCCGCGCTGATGTCGTGATCTCCAACAACACCATCGCCAATATCGACGAGCTCGACAGTTTTTTTGCAGGCATCGAAGCGCTTCTTTCCGAAGACGGCATCGTTGTCATGGAGACGCAATATGCTCTCGATGTCATGCAAAGAACCCTGCTCGATGTAATCTACCATGAACACGTCTCCTACTTCGCCGTGAAGCCAATGCAAAGGTATCTCGCCTCGCACGGGTTGGAACTCGTCACTGCCGAGCGTATTGAGCCCAAAGGCGGTTCGATACGATTGACGCCAGCGACGCGGGGGCTCGCGTAAATCTCTGCCGAATATTGCCGCTTTGATCGCGGAGGAGAACGCCGTAGGGCTTTATGACGAGCGGCTTGCAGCTGGATTTAATGTGCGCATCCACTCCTTGGGGACGACCATCCGCCAACGATTGCAGCAATCACGCGCGAGTACGGCCGCGCGCTCGCTTACGGTGCTTCCGTGGGTTGCGCCGCACTCATTCACTATTTTGATCTCCGTTCATCGGTGATGCTGTATTCGACGACAGTCCGCTGACAAATCAAATCATGACATATGGAGGGGAATATTCCTGTTCTGTCGGGAAAACAGCTCGAAAATGAAATGGCAAGCGACGTGATCGTATTGGCATGGCGCTATGCCTCGCTTATTGCTTAGCGGTCATACCCGGTTTTGTCAGGGAGGCGGCCGCTTCTTTCGGGCCCTGCCCGATCTCGCTTATGTTGACGGTAGTGACACAGCTCCTCCCACTGGTTAACCGGCCAGCATGCCTGTTAAAAGCAATGCAGGACGCAGGATTGATATGAGAGAAGCTATTGGTGTTACCACCGTCGCCAATGTTGAGCGCTTACGGAATTCATCCGAGTTGGAACGGCTATGACGCGCCTCTGCGCTATATCGCATTTGAGCCTGATCCTGAGGAAGCTGGACGGCTTCGAGGCGCGTATGAAAGCACGCCATTTTTTACCTATGAGGTTCTTGAAACAGCGCTCGACAAGCAAAACGGCTGTCGGTGGCTTTTGCCACTTATTGAAACATCGCGGCCTCAGCTCCTGCCTAAAGCCCGATCTGAAATCCGAGTGCTTTCGGCATTTGAAGCCGGGCCAGGCGACGATCGAGAAAATTATCAAGGTTGAAACCGAACGGGGTGATGATGTTTTTTCCCGTCTCGGCGTGATGCCGACTTCCTCAAGATTGACACTGAGGGTACCGAGCAAGACGTGATTGAGGGGTGCGAGCAACTTTTTGTCGAATGGAATGCTCTGGCATCCGATCCCAGCTGCAATTTTCAGCCTTGCTATTTTGGCCAGCGGCTTTTCTCCCATAGCCATGACTACCTACTCAACCGTGGGTTCGTTCTGCTTAATCTGGACTACAAAGGCTTTGGTTATCCTCGCCTTGGCCTTTTTCGTAAGCCGGATCCAATCGAAAATGAGGACCATGGCTACGGCATTCTTGTAGCTGCAGATGCTGTCTCAATTCGCAACCCAGAGGCGATCGACACATTATTTTCCGGTGAGGCAGCCGCCATCGCCCGTCTCAAGCTCTCGGCGTTCTGTTTCTTCAACAATGCGCCCGATCTGGCGATAGACCTCATGCGCGAAAGCAGCGAGGCCGGAGCGTTGACCGGCAGGATCGTGGCTACCCGCCTCTATAAGATGCTCCGGCTTAAAGCGGCGCGTTTCTTGGGCCGCTATCGTACGGTGCCGGACGAGCAGTGGGAACGCGCCGCCGGATTTTCAAATCCATTTTTGTAGAAAGCCTCGCCGGCGGCAGCGGCTTTTATCCGCAAATCAATGCTTGGGTGGTGGACATGGCCAAGGTTGATTGATGCCTGGATTTCAGAAAATTTCACCATCGACCTTCGAAACAACGGCCGACCCCGCCGTCGTATCGCAGAACGACATTTCTGCCTTGATCGCGGCGGCGCAAGCGGCATCCAATGGACGCGCGCGGCTCATCTTGCATCCGGATCGTCAAGACAGCCTCCACGAAATGATCATCGCCTTGCCGCCGGAGAGCTGTGATCATCCCCACATCAATTTTCGGTCTGGAAAATCATTTCTGGCACTGTCGGGCCAGTTTGCTGTGGTGACATTTTCAGATGATGGCGGCACGATCGAACCTTACATTCTCTCGGCCGACCGTCATTGGGCCGGTAACCGGATGATAAGGCTTAGGAAACCTGCATGGCACACAGTGATCCCCCTCGTGGGCGACACCGTTTTTCTGGAAACCATCATGGGGCCCTTTGAGGGAAATAAATTTGCGGATTGGTTTCCCGACACCGATCAGTCGGATGAACGTGCGGCTTGGACTGCGCGGCTTCGCCATTTGGCTGTACAGGCCGCGACCGCAATGGGCGACGCAAAATAAGCTTCGGCAAGCGGGACCGATCGCCCTGACGACGCGCCCTCACTGTTGGGCAAATCACTCGACATCTTCCCGCTGCGAAATGCTCGGGCTCCTCCCACATTCTCTATATCATCCACCCGTTTGCACCATGTGCGTCGCCGCTGCGTTCGCTCCCCTCGCGTTTAAGTGGATGTTGTCAACCTGTCGGTTGCCGGAATCCAGATTTGGCAGCCTGAAGAGCTTGCGACGGTTTCTTCGTTAGATGCCAGCCAAACAGGATCCCCGGTCTTTCAACGAGCAGGAAGCAGACAGCAGCCCAGAGCACCGCCCAGGGAAAAACACAAGCGGGAGATACCACCAAGGCTGTTGTGGCAGCTGTGAGAAGTGCCTGTAGAGATCCGGTGACCCTAAGTGCGTCAGAAGTCCGATCTCCGGAGCGTTCGCGTAGATGTAGAAGAAATGTGTGACGTAGAGGCTGTACGAGATCACGCCAAGCATGCGTAGCGGGGCAATGGAAAGACCGCTGGCGAGCCACTTGACCTGCGGAAGGCCGGCGAGCAGCAAGCCGAACGCGATGCCGAGACCCATGGTTTGCTCGTCAGGGTGCCTGACGCCGATTCCAAGTCGTGCGACCCAGTCGAACCGCTGCCCTTGAAAGTCGAGAACAAGAAGCGCGACGCAGACCACGCAGGAAATGACTGCAATTTTCTTCGGCAGGCGCGGCGACAGTTCGGAAGCAAAAATGCCGATCAGGAAGTACTTCCAAAGGGCGAAGATCCGGCTTTGATTGTCGGCAAGCAGCATGACGGCGATGCCGAACACGCAAAAGAAAACGATATTCTTGCGACCGACGACAGCAAGTACCATCGGAAGCGTGATGTAGAACGCCACCTCTACGTAAAGGCTCCACGTTGGCGAATTCGCAAATCCTGCGGGCCAATTGAACACCGGCAGCATGAACAGGTCAGAGAAGAAGTAAGATACTGGGCTGGTGTTGACATTTCCGCTGTATTGCCCGAGTGCAAGGCAGAGCAGAACGCCAAGCGCATACACCGGATAGATGCGGAATAGTCTTCGGATGCCATAAGCGCGAAGCGTCTCCGGACTTTTGGATCGCTTTTAGTCCTGATCTGTAGATGAGGAACCCGCTCAGGACGGCAAAGATCGAAACCCACTTCGTTGCGTAGGCAATCCAGGGCGCTGCGAGTTGAGTCGAATGAAACACTGGGTGCGTTGCCCACCAGCAATGGGCAAGCGCGACATCGCGGCGGCAATACCACGCAAGGAATCGAAGCCGCCTAGCATTTCTTGCGTAGGCGGCACCGGGTGAGTGAAGAGCGGCGTGAAAGTGCCGCGGAAGCGCGGGACCGTGTAAGCAACAAGCAGCGTGTAGAATGCAGCGCTCGACGCCGTCGCAAACGGGTAGGCGGCCACCCAACTCATTGAAAGACCTCTGAATGCGCGCCAAGACGCCAGCGAACCTTAGGAAATTCGGTCGGCAAAATCCAGACAGATTGCATTCTTGGAACCGCACATCGCAAGCTACCTCCGGACTGATTTTTCCCTCAAAGCAGGTTTCTCTCAACGGCGACATTTGAGCCCGCGGGCGCGTATCTGCTCGGCGCGACTGTGTAGTGCCGGAGCTGGTAGACCTTCAATTCGACTCGAAGATGATACGAACGCCGCTTTCGGACGATGCTTTCATTCATGCACCGCCGCGGCGCCCGCGCCAATCCGAACCCTGTCAGGTCCGCAGATCTACGATGCAATGCAACACTGAAGACCGGACGGATATTTTAGACCAGTGGGATGGAGACCACCGCATCACAGTGCTCTCCAGATTGATGCATTTCGAGCGATGACGTCCGTGGCACCTGTTGTCGGTCGTTCAGGAATGAGTGGGGTCTGATCGTGTTGCTGTGCTTTCGCCATTGCTCGACGATGATGCTGGCCCGTTTCAGGCTGTAGAAGATCTCCGCACTCAGACATATTTCGTGCGACTTGCTATTGAAGGACTTGCTCAGCTTTCATCGCACGAGCCGGTTGTACCAGCAATTCCGGATGGCTTTTCAGGTAGCCCGGAACAGGCCGTGCCGCGCCGAACATCATGGAGTTATTCATCATCGCAGTCCGATAGGCTTGCATTGTCGCGCTACCATCGTCCGCCGTTGATATGAATCCATCCATTAGATCGAGCTTGTAGTTCACGGCTGCTGCGATGTCTTCAGATGAGTTGGGCATCGCTACGAGTCCATGTCTACGCATCGTCTGGGCATTGATGAGATAGCCCTGCACCGGCGGTGCATAGGTTTCGGCAAGGGTCAGGTAGCGCTTTTTGAACACGTCCCAGACTGGCTTGATGATAAAATCGGTGTCCTTGGACCAGAGCTGCCAGTCGTTGGAGATGCAGTTGACGAGCAGCATCGGCGTCCCGAAGGACAGGCAAGCCGTTGTCAGCCCCGATGTGGTGCCGATGACGAAGCGACTGGTGGCGCAGAAGAAGATATCGCACTGCGCGGACTTGGCTTTACTATGCGCGTAGTCGACCACACCGGGCATCTTGGGCAGCGGTTGCATCGAACTGTCGCCAAGGCGAATTACATAACCACCACGGTCGGTCACAGCCTTGATCGCTGGGAAATAGTCTTCGATCTGTGCGTTGCGGTGAACACTCATGCCACTGGAAAACTCGCTATAGTAGCCGCCCTCACGCGCGTGCAGCCCTACATACCAGGCGTTCGCCGGCACGCCGAATGCTGCGAGCGTCCGCCGGCCGATCTTCCGGTCCGCTTCGTTTACGGCCAACAGCGGTGCCCGCGCCTCTCGGCCCAGGCGATCTGCGCGCGCGCAGCCGCCCGGGTCCAGAATTCGGTGGTGCCATCAGCGTGCCGATAGGCCATGAACCCATCGCCAAGCATGCGTTGGTAGGGAAACAATTCATCAACCAACTCACGGGCACGGACGATGATGAAATGCTCGTTCCAGTAGCCAAGGTAGTTGCGATTGGAAACTTTATCGTCGGGGGCCAATAGCACATGGTTAGCGATCGGATACATGCCGAGACGGGCCATCTTGATGTAGCTGTCGAGGAGTCCGATGTGGCCGAACTAAGTCACCCATTCATACGGCAGCAGCCGAACCGGTTTAGCCGGATCGAAACGGCGATCGAGTGCCGCGAGCCTCGTTAGCAAATCGGGCGGGAGCGGCGCACGCACTGTCTCCTGATAGTCCAGCAGTTTCTGGTAGAGCTTAATGCTTGCTTCATACTCCCCGAGCAGAAAGAAGTCTTCGGCGAGCTGACCGTAGTTGTCGTAGATGAGAAGGCGTCCAGCTTGCTTCAGTTCCCATTCTTTCGGCTTATAGTGCGGGATATCGTAGCGGCCGGCGTAGTTCTGATGCGCCATGACGGTGTTGGGCGCCAAAGTGATTGCCCGTTCGAAACAGCGAACAGCTCTGGTTTGATCGCCCTCCAATAAATAAGCGCGTCCCAGCATGCGATGATCAAGCGAATGTTGGTCATTCAACGCGATTGCCTGCTGCATGTAATAAGATGCACGCTTCGGATTATTCGAATAGAGGTGGGCTACGCCGACAATATGGTTGAGATAGTGTTGCCTTATCACTTCTTCCCTAGGCACTTCCGCCGCGATCCTGTGATATTGCCGGCTATGAAACAAAGCTTGGAAATACAGAAAGCTTAACGGCAGTCTGCGCGCGCGGATGTGAGGCCGGAAGGCCAGGTTGATAAGGCGCGCCAAAAGCAACGAGTTGCCGATATGTCCGGCTGCCATTTGCGCACTCAGCGCCGCCGCGAGGGAAAATTCAATCGCGCGCCGCGTCAATCCGGAAATGACGGGGATTCGCCGCTCGATCAAACGGTAGCTCAGACCTACCACGCCAAATCCGGATTTGGTTTTCAACAAGACTGAAATATTTGGGATCAACCGCTGCGCAAGCCAGCGAATAGCGTGACGGTGCATATAGAGCGACGCGGGGATTGCTCCGAATAGCCGGCCGAAGGTAGCAATCCAGCACACCCGTAGGAAATGCAGCATGCACCACGCAAGCCGGGCAGCGGGCCGAAAACGGGCTTGGCGTACCGAAGCCAAGGAGCGAAGGGCGAAACAAGGCGACGGATCGCACGTCGAATGTATTTATCGCGCGCTCTTTTGACGCTGCCTCTGCGTCGTAGAACTGACCGTCGGACGGCCGTGACGTAACGGCGTAGAGCAATCGTCATCTTCTTAAGTTATCCAATTGAAATTGCGAACGTGCCGGTTTCTGCAGCTTCGCTATTAACAAGTTCGCAGACGCCAAAGCGCATCCAGTCGGAGTTTCGAGGAGCGCAGCTAGGTAATGACCGCGTACCACCATGATACGCATGTGATCCATCGCGGCCAGATCGGATTGGATGCCCATCGATTTCTGCAACAGCGCCAATTGAGGCTTAGTGTATCGCTGAAAACGAGCGGGTCAGACAAGTGCTGAAGTTGCAAGCCAAAAACTCTATCGTGACGAGCGCGCCGCGCCTTATCTGAATGATGCAATGGTTTGGGAATTACCCAGGCCGATATTTGGTCCGCCACCAGCATGTGAACTGCCTGTCTTTCAATTTAGACCTATGGCACCGTGAAGCCCGTAACTTGTCAGGACACGACAGCAGATGTCGGATTGCGGCCGACAGCACTTGAAAGTTACTTTTCCGACGTCGAATCGAAAACTGATTTGCCATAATTTCGTCTTCACGTTTCGTCCTGGTGGCCCGTCGGTCGTACCAAGTTCGAGCGGCAACGCAGCGGGGCGTCGATGGTTTGTGATTGCGATATTGAAATCGTAGCTTAAGGCCTGTTCCCCCGGCCGGCCGTCCTGATTACTTACGGCTTTTTGGGTCTTGGCCCGCTCCCCGGGTTCGTCCAACTACTTCGACTGAAATAATGGGAAACCGAACATCGGTCGCCGGGTAACTGCCCGCATGACTCTACCAGCTTCCAGGAGGTCGTAGTCGTTGGCGGCTGCGAGATCCAAATAGAAATGCGGATTGTAATTGAAGTAGCCATGATTCAGGGAGCCGACGAAGGGCGGCTGGTCGAACGAAACGCTACCGAATTTCAGGGCATCATGTATGAACGTTAGCGCATTGTATCGATGAATTACGCGTTCGAGAGTTCCACAATCGATGATGAGGTCGATCGCTTTCAGCCATTCCTGTGGGGCGGTGTCAAATTCAGATCGAAAAATCGTAAACTTCAGGCCGTCGACAATATCAATTCCATTGTATACCACGTCCGTAAACGCCAACAGCTCGTGCAGGAACGCCGTGCGCTGACCGGGGCGAGGGGTCAAAAATAGCAGACACGCCGAATTCTCTCGATTCGGCCTCGTTCAAAGGAGCGCGCCGCAACTCACGGATAAAGCGACGGCTTCCGCACTCGTCGGCAAAAAGCAGTTCTGCGTGCCGACATCCATGATCCGCGCATTATATTTAATGTAGCCACGATGCGCGAACAGATCGAACTAGCCGAAAGTGGATCATGCTTTCCTCAATAGCCAGCCCCGAAAACAACGATGCCGGAGTCAGAATGGCTTATATCGCCTGAAAATTCTGCACGTCAGATCCAATTCAAAATATCAAATTTAGGCGCGATCGGGTGATTCATTCACGCGAGAGCGCAATGACAAGCTTAAACTATGGCACCGCTTCGGACTGCGCCACCCCCCGCTCCAGGACCTCATTGATGGCACCAAAATCCGCGACCCTTCCCTTCTCCAGTCGCATGCCAAGATTGCAGTGCTGGAGAAGCGTATTCTGATCGTGCGAGGCAATAACGAGAATGCCGGCCTTGCCGACAATATCGAGCATACGCTTATGCGCCTTTTCCCGGAAAGACGCGTCTCCGACTGAGATCCACTCGTCCATCAGAATGATGTCGCCTTGCACGCTGGTCGCGATTGAGAACATCAGCCGCAGCGTCATGCCGGCCGAATAAGCTCGGATTGGCAGGTCGAGATAGTCGCCCAATTCGCTGAAAGCAGCAATTTCCTCCGTTCGCGCACTGATCTCCTTGCCGGTAAGTCCCATCATCATGCCGCGCAGCTTGATGTCTCTCGTAACCAGTGGCCTCTTCATCGAAGCCCATGCCGATATCGAACATTGGAACAAGTGTGCCGCGTCGTTCCAGACGCCCCGACGTCGGCGCGTAGATATCCGCCAGAACTCGGATCAACGTGGTCTTGCCAGCGCCGTTCGGACCGATCAGCCCGAGACGGTCGCCATTATTGAGATGAAAACTGACGGAATCCAGCGCGCGAACGACCGATATCTCCGTACCGTCGTTGACAATGTGTCCGCCGATGGCACGTGCCTTTGCCACGGCAATCGTGCGTATTGAGCGTGCACGAATGGAGAGTATCGGGATATCGACCGTGATTTGATCGGCGACAACTTCAGTCATCTCGTTCAAACCCAATAGGCAATACGATCGCGGAACCGCACGTACATAAAGGCGCCGGCTGCAAGGGATGCGATCGTCAGGCACAGCGCAATTGCCCAAATATCCAAGCTCACCTCCCGGCCAAGAATTGGGTCTCGGACTATCATCAAAAAATATGCGATAGGATTGATGCGAAGTATTAATGCGCCAAATGTCAGTTTTTCCGGATACCAGATCACTGGAGATGCAAAGAAAAGAAACTGCGTCAACACCTGGATGAGCGGAGGGACATCACGGTAACGCACGCATACGATTGCAATGACCAAAGACAATCCAACCAGAAAAAAATAAAGCAGCACAAGCCCGATGATACTTAGAAGCGCGCCCGGCCCCACCGACCAGCGAACGAAAGGCCAAACCCCCGCAAGAACAATCAGATTGTGAGCGGCGATAATGAGATTGCGCTGAACCATCCGCAGCACATGATAGACGATAGGCATCTGCGACGATTTGATGAGATGTCCTGCGCTAATCAGTGCGGTTGATGCCTCCGCAAGAACCGAGGCGATAAACATCCATGTTACGTAGCTGGCGACAAAATAGGGCAGATAACTCCTGATATCTTGGCCAAAGAACTGGCCGTATATCAGACCAATTGCCAGGGCCAACGCACCGGTAGTAATCGTGATCCACAGCGAACCGAAAGTGGACAACCGGTATTTGGAACGGATATCGGCTAAAGCCAGCACGTTCCAGATCCGTGCGCGCGCTACCGCACTGCGTAAGTCGTTTTTTGCACGCTCGCTCGCAGATATTCGTAAGGCCATAAACGTCCCTTAAATGCAGTACCCGTCCGTGAGTTGCAAAAAAGATAGCATGAACAATGGGCTCGCGCACCGCATGACCTAATGTCTGCTTGTGGCGACAGATTAACCTCGTGGGGGACAGCGCGTCGCGCTTTCGGAAATTCGGCGGCCCACAATTCCCCCCGCAACCCCAACGCCAATGACGTAAACCCACCCCTGCACGAAATCGAACAAGTGCGAATTAAAAAGCGAACCGACGATGTTCTGCGTGACAATGACGAGGCCTATCCATTCGGCCAGACCACTGCCGCGGAACAAAAACAGATGAGCGATCCACATCGCCCACAATACAACAACACCAACAAGGCCAAGCTGTATCGCCACCGCCAAGGTCTGATTGTGCGGATTTGCAGCGGCGACGCCTGAAGTACCGGTCTTGCCGGCGGCTGCCTTTTCAAACAGCGAATGGATTGATCCGGTGCCATGCCCGACGATCGGCGACTGACGAATGAATTCGATCGACTTTTTCCAGAACTCGATCCGCTCGCCGGAAGACGTTCTCTCGTTGCTGGCTTCGTATTTTTGTATTTCAGTCCAGATCGCATCGGTGCGAAAGCGCAGATACGGGGACGACGTCCAGGCAATCAGGCCGATCAGAACGGCTCCGCCAAACGCGATACCGATGCCTTTGGCTTTCAGATCTCTTGATCGCAAACACTGTGAGCAGCACGGGCATAATGACCAAGGCCGTACGGCCGGTCGACGCAAAGACAATATCAGCGAGCATGGCGAAGATGACAGCCACAAGGCCAAGCAACTGTAACCAGCGCCTGCGCGTCAGCGCGTCGTTTGCGAAATACAGCAGCCCGAAAATACAGGTGACAAATTCGCCACTTTGAGTCGCGGCGTTTTTCACCAGCACATTGTCGAAATGGAGCAGAACCGCCGCCAGCGACGGAATCGCCATGACAACCGCCGTCACGATCAGCAACGTTATGCAAGAGAACAGATAGCCGGCGAACACCCAATGGGCGTGGCCGGACCGGCGAAACTGGAGGAACAGCAGCGGTATGGCCAGCAACTTCAAAAATGAATCGAGACCTTTCCAGCGCTCAAGCAGCGTCACGTCGGCCCACAACATTCCGGCAATGCCGAGAACGAACGAGCAAGACCGGCAAGCCACCGGCCGGCGTTGCGAGTTCACGCCGAATATCGGTCCAATGAAGAGTTGGAATCAGCGCAAGCAGCCACAGCACCGCGAAAATTGCGGTCGCGGATGTCGACCAGGGAAGCGACACCGCCGCAGCCACGACGAGCCCGTCAGCAAGGGGCTCAAGCTTTGCGTGGATGGCGCTGTTTGCGGTCACAGGTCCGGCCATCGCTAACTCGTGGCCATAGTGGTTGCGGACACATCTTGAAGCGCGGACAGGCCCCGCCGCGCGCGAACGCGATCGCCCGCGACCACTTCGCCAAGCTTGACCTCATTTTCGACCAGCTGCGAACGGTCGGCCTCCGCATGCCACAGATGAATCACGCCGGTCGCGAATGTCCCATCCTTGCGACGGACGCCCGCATGCAACAGACGCACGATAATATCGGAATCTTCCTTGCCCCAGCCGCTGTAATCGGCGTCAAACCCGTCAACGCGATCGAGGTCGGACCGCCAGATTGCGAGGTTGCATGAGCGCGCGCCCTTGCCACACTGCGCCGACGGATGCCGGCGCAAAAATCCGAGGGGCAGGTGCAGCAATGCCGACAAGCGATTGACACCCCCACGCCGGCGTTCGCCAAGCCAACGCGCCGCGCTCCAGGCCTCTGGTGTCTGATTCTCGCGCAGCACCGTCATTGTGAGATCCGGCGAGAGGAGCACGCGATTGCCCGTGACAAACCAGCCGGGCTCGGCCAATCGGCGATGAGTCCCGACAAAGTCAGGACGCACGATGCAATCGCCATCCAGAAATACGCAATATACGCCGCGCGCCGCCAATATCGCGCGGTTGCGAATTTCGGCGGCGCGAAATCCGCGGTCGGCGTGCCAGACGTGCTCCAGACGGCGGCCGAATTTCGTCTTCCAGCGGCTAACCAGTTCGGCTGTGCCGGGACCCGACCCGTCGTCGGCCACGATGACCTCAAAATCCGGGTCGACCTGCCCCGCAAGCGACCGCAATACCGCGTCGAGCGCATCTTCGCGGTTATAAGTCGTAACGATGACGGAGATCAGCTCGGCCACGGGCGCCCTCTCGCAGCAGGCTTTAGCCGATGTCGCACCTGTCGACAAACCCCTAGGGTCCGCACACGCCATAATGATAACTTGCCTGCAATTCCTGGAGTCTCAACGGGCATCCACCGGCATGCAGAAAATATCAGCTTATATTCTCACCTATAACGAGGCGGAAAAGATCGAGGCAGCCGTATCCAGCGTGTTGTGGGCCGATGAGGTCGTCGTGGTCGATTCGTTCAGCGCCGACCGAACCCCGCAAATTGCGCGCGCACTCGGCGCGCGCGTTGTCGACGTCCAGTTCAAGGGCTTCGGTGACCTGCGCAATCGCGCGATCGAAGCCTGCAATTTCGACTGGATCTTCAGCCTCGATGCCGACGAGCGCTGCACTGAAGCAGTACGCGATGAAATCCTCGCATTGCTCGCCGGCACGCCGCCCCACGACATCTACATGGTACCACGGCGCAGCTACATGATGGGTCGCTGGATCAGGGGCTCGGGATGGTATCCGAATTTCCGTCAGCCCCAGCTCTTCCGCAAAGGCAGCATCCGCTACACACTCGAGCCGGTCCACGAGGGATTTGAAGTCCTCGACGGGCGATCCGTCGGCACCCTGCAGAATGCGGTCTGGCAATTTCCCTTCCGCAATCTGGAAGAAGTCATCAACAAGATGAACCGCTACTCCACGCTCGGGGCACCGAAGCTTGCAGGCAAGCGCGTTTCAATGGCGAGCGCATTCGGCCACGGTCTGTGGTCTTTTATCAAGCACTATATCTTCAAGCTTGGTTTTATCGACGGCTGGGCCGGCTTCGTTATCGCGTTCGGAAATTTCGAAGGCACGTTTTATCGGTACGCGAAGCGCTACGAAGAGACACAAGCCTGGCAGCCGCCCGCCAGTAAGCCGATCAAGCGCACCACTAACGAGTAACCGGCTTGCGAATGCGCCGCGACAGGTTACGCGCCATCCTGAACGGCAGACCCAGATAATATTTGCGCAATATTGCCCAACGATCTGACCACTGGCAGGCGACGGCGGATTCGGCCGGCACGTACCAGCCGTTGTTTTCGTAACGCCGAATGATCCGATAGCCGGCGTTTTTGAGATATCGATGCTTCGAAAGATCAGCGACGTGATCTTCAAGCAAGATCAGCCGCGGCCGCCAGCGCGCAATATCGAAGCCCCGCAGCACTTCAATTTCGTGACCTTCCACATCGATCGACAGGAAATCGAAGGCGACGGGGGCGCCCGCTTCCTCGAGGACGGCGTCGAGAGTTCGTACCGGAACGTTGATGATACCCGCGGGCGTACTTCCGGGGGCCATCCGCTGACGATTGAGAGACGACAAGGGTCCAGCAACATGTAGTGGCAGTGTTCGGCCGGCATTGTCCGGCGACGAACATGCAACAGCAAAAACCTTGGCCTTCCGCCTGGCACGAAGTTCGTCCGCAAGATCCGGCTGGGGCTCGATGAGAACCCCACTCCAGCCGGACTGCTCGAGGTGCCAGGTTTGCGAACGCTCCCGCGGTTCGTTGGCGCCAACTTCGACGAAATAGCCTTCAATCTTGCCGAAGAATGCGGCAACCAACCGCATCTCATGATCGGATGAAACACTGACCACGGACGAATCTTTCAACGGGACGACCGCGTCTTCGGTTCGCGCGTCCGCTCGACCATGGAGGTGGTTGAATGGCCAGGGACCAGATCGATCAAGACGACCTCGCCACCGAGCGCCTCTACGATTTCACGGCCGACCACTTGTTCGTGTGTATAGTCAGCGCCTTTGACGAGCACCATCGGCTTCACACGGGCGATCAATTTGTCCGGCGTGTCCTCATCGAACACGGCGACAAGGTCGACTGCTTCAAGCGCAGCCAGAACTTCAGCCCGCGCCTGTACCGGCTGAACCGGACGGCCAGCCCCCTTCAGGCGCGTGACCGAGGCATCGCCGTTCAAGCCCACCACAAGACGGTCGCAGGCTGCACGCGCGCCAGCCAGCAGTTTGACGTGACCCGGGTGTAACAGATCGAAGCAGCCATTGGTAAAGCCCACCCGAAGACCTTGCTTGCGCCACTCCGCGAGTTGGTCGTCAAGCAAAGCCCAGTCAAAAATAATCTTTTCCTGCGGTGCGAGCGTCGACGACGGCAGGATGCGCGCGCGTAGCTCGGCAACGGACGCTGTTGCGGTACCACGTTTTCCGACCACGACTGCCGCAGCGGCATTTGCAGCGCGCATCGCAGATTTAAAGTCCGCACCCATCGCCAGCATGGCGGACAGCACGGCCACAACCGTATCACCGGCGCCGGAAACATCGCGGATGCGCACCGGATAGGCCGGGACATGAACCGGAGCGCCCTCGGCCGCCAGCGTCATGCCAGCTTCGCTCCTTGTAACCAAAATAGCTTTTGCGCCCAGTTCGCCGCGGAGCCGGGCCGCAGCCTCGGCGATTTCCTCATCGGTTTGCGCCAGGCTGTGCGTGGCATCGGCGAGCTCCTGCCGATTGGGGGTCACGAGGGTTGCTCCACGATAAATGCTGTAGTCCCGACCCTTCGGGTCGACCACCACCGGCTTGCCGCGCTCGTTGGCGGCGGCAATCACGGCACGCGTCACGCGCGGCGTTAGGGCGCCCTTGGCGTAGTCGGATAAAACCACCGCACCGACGCGCGGCATTGCCTTGATGACGTGCCCAATCAGCGCGTCTTCGCTGCCGGCATCGATGGCTGAAGCCATTTCCCAATCGGCACGCAATAGATGCGTCGAATGATGCTCCGATACAAAGCGAACCTTGCGCGTGGTTTGTCGCGTTCCGTCGACGACCAGATGAAATTCTATCGATGGATGCGTGCTGAGCGCCTTGGTCAATGAACCACCAGCCTCGTCATCGCCGACCACGCCGATAAAAATGCAACGAGCGCCAAGCGCAACCAGATTACGCGCAACATTCCCGGCGCCGCCGATCATCAGTTCGGTACGTTTTACGGCAATGACCGGCGTCGGCGCTTCCGGCGAGATTCGCGAGACGTCCCCGTAAACGAACTCATCCAGCATCAGATCGCCAATGCAGAGCACGGTCTGCTCGGAAAGTGCGGCCAAA
Source organism: uncultured Alphaproteobacteria bacterium (assembly GCA_963767515.1). GTDB lineage: Bacteria > Pseudomonadota > Alphaproteobacteria > Rhizobiales > Xanthobacteraceae > Pseudolabrys. Next base: position 58,771 of record CAVYER010000018.1, on the reverse strand, counting down.
TGCTTGTCGAAATCGTACATGGCGTTACCGATAGCGATCTTCGCGATCGAGATAGCCGGTCACGTATTGACCGACGGCAAGCTCGAGCGGCGTGAACCCGCCGTTATAACCGGCGCGGCGCAAATTCTCGATCCGCGCCTGGGTGAAATACTGATACTGACCGCGGACCGCATCAGGCATGTCGATGTATTCGATATTTGCGGGCCGGCGAAGCGCCTTGAACATTGCGCCGATCATATCACGGAAACTTTCCGCCTTGCCGGTACCAACATTGAAGATGCCGTTGACACCGGACGCATTCAGAAGCCAGCGCAGCACGGACACGGCATCATCCACATAAATGAAATCGCGACGCTGATCTCCATCGGCGATGCCGTCACGATGAGACTTGAATAGCTTCACCGACTCGCCAGCCTTGGCGCTATCGAACACTTTGGCCAGGATGCTCGCCATATGGCCTTTGTGGTACTCGTTTGGACCGTACACGTTAAAGAATTTCAAGCCAGCCCAATGCGGCGGCATTTTTTCTTTTTTCATGTGGCGTTCGACCAACGCAAGGTCGAACAAGTGCTTGCTCCAGCCATAAAGATTCATCGGCTTCAGTTTGCGCAGAGCGTCGAGAGACCAGTCGTCGTCGAAGCCCTGGTTCCCATCACCATAAGTCGCGGCCGATGAGGCATAGATGAATGGCGTGCGCGTTGTGCTGCACCAGTCGAGCAGACGCATCGACAGCCGAAAATTGTTTTCCATCACAAGGTCGGCATCGGTGGCGGTGGTATCGGAAATCGCTCCCATATGGATGACGGCATCGAGCTTTCGGCCCTCGAGCCACCGCATCAGCTCCGCCGGCGGCAGCAGGTCGGCAATCTGATGCTTGGCGAGGTTGCGCCATTTGGCGTCGCCTTGGCCAAGCAGATCACTCACCGCAATGTCGGTCGCTCCCGGCCTCATTGAGGCTGGCGACAACATTCGATCCGATAAAACCGGCCCCGCCGGTGACCAAGAACATCCCTGCCCCTCGCGCCGCTGGCTTGAGGCAACCTTTGCCCCAGACCGGTCAACGGCGCAACGATAGGCCGCTATTCGCCAGCATTTGGCGTAGGACACGGTAAAAATTGCGGCTAGACAGTCCGCCGTAACGCAGGCTAACCGCTGTCTGACAAGGCCGAAACAGGTGGCAGACTGACGGGGCGGCCACAAATAATGAACACCGATTCAACCTACGCGGGTAGACCCGTTCTGATCGTCCCCTATGTCTGGATCGGGGATTTCGTCCGCTGCCATTCCGTCGTGAAGCTTCTCCGCGCCAAGGCGCCCGAACGGCCGATTGATATCGTCAGCAGCACACTTTGCGCCCCACTCGCCGACTACATGCCCGGCGTCCGACGCGCCATCATCACGGATCTGCCGCGCGGGCGATTGGGTCTCCCTCTCCAGCGGGAGCTCGCGAACCTGTTGCGTCAAGCGGGTTATGGCCAAGCGTTGGTGATGTCGCGCAAATGGAAGGCGGCGCTCGCACCATGGCTTGCCGGCATTCCCGTGCGCACGGGATTCGCCGGCGAGTTTCGTTTCGGTCTCCTGAACGACGTGCGTTTCGGCGAGCGCCGCCTGCCGCGCATGATTGACCAGATGGGCGCCTTGGCACTTCCGAAAGGCGCGCCTTTTCCAGACGAGTGGCCATTGCCTGAATTGAAAGTGCCATTTCAGGAATTGGAATCGTGGCGTGTGCAACGAGGCCTCGTAAACGAAGCACGCCCGATCATTGCGCTTTCGCCGGGCGCGGTCGGCGCTGGCAAAGCATGGCCAGCCGGTCACTATGCCGAACTGGCGCGCGCCCTCACAAAAGACGGCGCGTCAATCTGGGTTGTCGGCGGTCCGAACGAAACGCCGTTGGCTGCCCAAATCGCGGCAAAAGGCGGCAAACACGTCCGCGATCTCACAAGCGACGATCTGCGCAATGCGATTTTTGCGCTCGCGGCCGCCGACATTTCCGTCACCAACGATTTCAGGATTGATGCATGTGTCCGCGGCACTCAGTACACCGACAGTAGCTATTTTTGGCCCAACCAGCCCCTGGCATTGGAAACCACTCAACCCCGTCGCTGCGATCCTCGAGCCGCCTGGCGATGACAACGCGCGCGTCCGCGCACGCAACGAGGGCAATGATGCCGTGCGCCATCACCGCACGGACGACGTCACCGTTGCAACGGTCCTTGCGGCTGTGCGGCGCGTGCTCGCGGAACCAGAAAACCGCCTGAAATAACCGGCTAACACGGTCAAATTGCCAGGCCGCGTTAACGAATTTGACGCGGCAAGCCTGACGCAAAGCCCTTTCCGTGCTATCAAAACGGCCATGGCCAGACCGAAACCAGCCCCGATGAGCAGCGATCGCGCGCAAGCCGCGATCGCGTCGGCTTTGCGCACGCTAGAGGCCGAAGGCAGCGGCGTCGACGCGCTCGCCGCTGCGCTAAAAGATGGTCTTGGCACCGCTTTTTCCACTGCGATCGACCTCATCCGCGCCGCCAAAGGTCGCGTCATCGTGACGGGCATGGGTAAATCCGGCCACGTCGCCCGCAAGATTGCGTCGACTTTTGCATCGACGGGTACGCCTGCGTTTTTCGTGCATCCGAGCGAGGCGAGCCACGGCGATCTGGGTATGATCGCCAATGATGACGTTATCCTCGCGCTGTCGTGGTCGGGTGAAACGGCAGAACTGAAAAATATCACCGATTATTCCCGCCGCTACGGCATCAAGCTGATCGCGATGACTGCGATCCCCGAAAGCGCGCTCGCCAAATTGGCTGATGTTGTACTGACGTTGCCGCAGGCACGTGAAGCCTGCCCGCACAATCTTGCACCAACGACATCATCGCTGATGCAACTTGCGCTCGGTGATGCGTTGGCAATCGCCCTTCTGGAAAGTCACGGTTTCACCGCGGTTGATTTCGGCCTTCTGCATCCTGGCGGCAAACTCGGAACGCTGCTGAAAACCGTTCGCGACGTCATGCACACCGGCGCGACAATGCCGCTCGCGCCGCTGGGCACTCCCATGTCCGAGGCCATCCTCGAAATGACCGCCAGAGGTTTCGGGTGCGTCGGCATTACCGACGCACGCGGACTGCTGGTTGGAATCATCACGGACGGCGACCTGCGGCGTCATATGCGCAATAATTTGCTTGATGCCCGTGTCGACGACGTTATGACCCGCGCACCAAAAACGGTGCGACCGGACCAGTTGCTCAGCGAAACGCTCGACATCCTCAATTCGACGAAGGTCACCGCGCTGTTCGCAGTCGAAGCCGGAAAACCGGTCGGCATCGTGCACGTGCATGATTTGCTGCGCGCGGGCGCCGCATAACAATCAAATCGGCCGGGCGATTTTCGCGACCGCGTCGACAACCGCGTCGACGGATGGCGGCGCGCCAGCAGCGCCAAGTACGGTAAGTCGGCCATTTCCGACAGGCCCGGTCAGGCCAGGATTGCTGCCGGTAAAGATCGCAACGAGCGGAACTCCGAACGCAGCGGCAAGATGCATGAGCCCGGTGTCAACGCCGACAATATATTGTGCGCCTGCGATCAGCTTTGCGACCTGATCAAGCGGCGCACGCTCGGGAACGCTTGCACCCGGCACGGCAGCAGCGATGCGCTCGCTGCGCGCCCGCTCAGGCTCGCTGCCCCAGGGCAGCACCAGCTTTGTTTCCTGGCCAAGTGTCATTCCGAGCGCCTTGCCGAGCGCGATCCAATGCGCTTCCGGCCACTGCTTTTCCGGCCGCGCGGTCGCGTGCAAGAGCACAGCATATCGCGAAGCACCATTCGCAAACCGCGCGCGGTCGAGACCAAACTCCGGAGTTCCCTGTGGCGAATAACCAAGCGAGAGCCCGCTCAAAATCCGGTTGCGCTCGACCGCGTGAAGTTCGCGGCTGACGCGATGGCGAACATCGTAAAAAAAAGACGCCAGCGGCTCGCGAATGCTTGACGCGTCATAACCGTGACGCCGACCGTTCGCGACGCGTGCAATGACGGCAGAACGCAACAGGCCCTGACTGTCGACAATATCGTCATAATCGGGCGCGTGGATCGTCCGAAGGCTCTCCTTTATTTCCGCCACGGTCGCGGGCGCATATAGCGATTTTCGCCAGCGCCGCCACGCGACCGGAATTACCTCGCTGACTGCCGGGTGCAAACGCACCAGCGGCGCAAATGCCTCTTCCACCAGCCAGGCGAATGTCGCATCGGGCCGCGCCTTTCGGGCATCGACCAGGGCCGGCATGTGATGAATCACATCGCCAAGCGACGAAGTTTTGATAAAAAGAATGTTGGCCATGACTTCGCTTGCGGCATCCCATATACCGGTCATTAAGCATGCCCGCTATAAGCATGCCACCGCGGCACGCGATCAGGGTGTGGTTTTTTTACGAACATTCGGCACATTTGCCGAGCCACGAGGGGTTTTGGGAATGACGATCCTGGTCACAGGCGGCGCCGGCTACATCGGCAGCCACATGGTGCACGAACTGACCGACGCGGGTGAACCCGTCGTCGTGCTCGATAATCTATCGACCGGGTTTCGCTATCTGATACCGGCGGCCGTTCCCTTCGTCGCAGGCAGCACTGGCGATCGAACGCTGGTCGGCGAGATCATTGCCCGTCACAACATCACTTCCATAATTCATTTCGCAGCCTCGATCGTGGTGCCCGAATCAGTTGCCGATCCGCTCGCCTATTATAGCAACAACACCATGAACACCTGCGCGCTCCTGGATGTCGCAATAAAGGCCGGGCGTGCAGCACTTCATCTTCTCGTCGACCGCCGCGGTATACGGCGAGACGAGTGATGCTCCGGTACGCGAGAACGCGCCGACCGCGCCAATTTCGCCCTACGGCACATCGAAGCTGATGTCGGAAATCATGATTCACGACGCCGCCAAGGCACACGGCTTGCGCTTCGTGATCCTGCGCTATTTCAACGTCGCCGGCGCAGACCCCAAATTGCGTACCGGGCAGGCAACACCGGCCGCGACCCATTTGATCAAAGTCGCTTGCGAGACGGCGGTCGGCAAGCGCCAGAAGATGAATGTGTTCGGGACCGACTACCCGACACCGGACGGCACCTGCATCCGCGACTACATTCATGTCAGCGATCTGGTGCAGGCGCATTCGGTTGCGCTCGCTCATCTACGCAGTGGAGGCGCAAGCGCGACCTTCAATTGCGGTTACGGACGCGGCTCATCGGTGCTTGAAGTTATCAATGCCGTGCGCCGCGCCAGCGGCCGCGATTTTCCGGTCGAGATTTCCGGGCGCCGTCCCGGTGACGCGCCGGCGCTGGTCGCCAATGTCGATCGAATTCATGCGACACTACCTTGGCGCCCGCGATTCCAAAATCTCGACACCATCGTCTCGCACGCGCTCGCGTGGGAAAAGCAATTGGCAAGTCGGCGCAAAAGCGCCGTGGCCTGACAAAAGGCGAAATCGGCGCCTTTTTGCCGCTTAGACGGTTTTTGGCTTGAAAATTTCCTTCGGCGCGGGCAAGGAAACGGCCACTCCTGCCCGATATGCCTATTTTAGCCCAACAGAGGGCAGATGAACGACCATAGTTTGCAAGCGGCTGACGACGAGCGCTACAGCGCCTTTGCCCTGATCCGGCGACTGCTCACCGAACAGGGGCTGACGCATTGGCGCAAATATGTTCTTGCATTCATCATGATGGCCGTGGCCGCCGGTTGCACCGCCTTCAGCGCCTACCTGATTGGCGACGTCATCAACCAAGCTTACGTGAATCGTAATTTGCCGGGCATCATTACGCTCGGATTCGTCACCGCGGCATTATTCGCCGCGAAAGGCATAGCGACCTACGGCCATAGCGTCATGCTTTCGCGCATCGGCAATCGCATTGTCGCCGACAATCAACGTGCGGTTTTTACGAAGCTGCTCAATGAAGGCCTCAGCTTCTTCTCCGACCGGCACTCGACCGAATTCATCGCACGCCTTTCAACCGGCGCCTCGTCGGCGACGCAGGTCATTAATCTGCTCATCACATCGGTCGGACGCGATCTACTGTCGCTGATCGGCTTAGTCATCGTGATGGTGGTGCAGGATCCGCTGATGTCTTTTTTCAGCTTTGTGGTCGCACCGCCCGCTTTTTTCATCTTGCGCAAGCTGATACGCCGTATCTACACGATCGCCCGCACACAATTTCATGGCAGCACCCGCATTATCGAGACGCTGCAAGAAACGCTTCAGGGTATCCGCATTGTGAAGGCGTTCACGCTCGAAGATATCATGCGGGAACGTTTTGACCGGAACGTTGCCGCCGTCGAGCATGAAGCCAACAAGATGGCGCGTGTATCCAACCGCGCCAGCCCATTGATGGAAACGCTTGGCGGCTGCGCTATTGCCATCGCCATCACTTACGGCGGCTATCGCGTGATCGAGACTGGCGCGACACCCGGTCAGTTCTTCTCCTTCATCACAGCCTTCTTGCTGGCCTACGAGCCAGCCAAACGGCTCGCGCGCCTCAATATCGAACTCAACAGCGCGCTGGTCGGCGTCCGCATCCTGTTTGAGATCATCGACAGTCCGCCAAGCGAACCCTCGGATGACAGCAAGCCCGGCCTGCAGATCAAAATGGCTCGTCTTGAATTCAAAGACGTGCATTTCGCATATCGCACCGAAGAGTCAGTGCTGCGCGGCATGTCGTTCGTGGCCGAGCCGGGCAAAATGACCGCGCTGGTCGGACCTTCCGGCGGCGGCAAGTCAACCGTATTCAACCTGTTGCTGCGATTTTACGAAGCTGAGCGCGGAAATATCATCATCGATGAGCAGGATATTGCGCAAACGTCGCGCCGATCGCTGCGTCAGCACGTCGCTTATGTCGGACAGGACGTGTTCCTGTTTCGAGGCACTATTCGCGAGAATATTGAGTTCGGAAAACCGGGTGCCAGCGAGGATGAAATCATTGCCGCTGCGACAGCGGCATATGCCCATGATTTCATCATGTCGTTTCCGCGTGGATATGAAACGCCGGTTGGCGAGCACGGCTTGCAGCTGTCCGGCGGACAGCGCCAACGGGTGGCGATTGCCCGCGCACTCATCAAAAATGCGCCGATCATATTGCTCGACGAAGCCACCGCCGCATTGGATTCCGAATCTGAATTGCAGGTGCGCGAGGCCATGGAGCATCTCTGCGAGGGACGCACTACGCTTGCGATCGCGCACCGGCTGCATACCGTCTCGCATGCCGACCGCATCTACGTGGTCGAAGACGGCCGCGCGGTCGAATCCGGCCGCCATGACGAGTTGCTGCGCAAGAGCGGCCGTTATGCGTCGTTCTACCGCCTGCAGCTCAAGGAACAGGAAACCCGCAGCCCGGTCGCGGCAGTCGCCACGTCATAAGGCGCGCGCGGTTGACGGCGCCGCATTACACCTGATACGCACAGCCATCTTTCGCCCGGCCGCCTCGTCGCGCAACCGGACAATCCTCCATCTGTAACGATATCAAACGGCCAATACATCATGACCGACAGCCGCTACGTCATTCCGCCCGCGCCACAAGCTACCATCGCGGTGGCAGGCACCGACAAGGTCTTTCCGGTCCGCCGGATCTGGTGCGTGGGCCGCAATTACATCGAGCACATCCGCGAGATGGGGCAAGATGAACGGTTGCCGCCCTTCTATTTCGCCAAGCCTGCGGACGCGATCGTTCCGGATGGCGGCACTGTGCCCTATCCGTCGCTGACCAAGGACATGCACCACGAAGTCGAGCTGGTGGTCGCGCTGAAGAGCGGCGGCCGCAACATTCCGGTCGCCAAGGCCAATGACTGCATTTACGGCTATGCCGTCGGCATCGACCTCACCCGCCGTGATTTGCAGATTGCTTCGCGTGATCTCAAACGGCCATGGGAAATCGGCAAGGCTTTCGACCATTCGGCGCCGTGCGGAGCGCTGGTGCTGGCAAGCAAGATCGGCCATCCGACCAAAGGCAAGATCACGCTGAAGTGCAACGGCAAGCTTCGTCAGGACGGTGACCTTAATCAGTTGATCTGGAACGTGCCGGAAATCATTTCCAATCTTTCGGAAATGGTTGCGCTGGAGCCGGGCGACATCATCATGACCGGTACGCCCTCGGGCGTTGCGGCAACTGTCGCCGGCGACAAGCTCGAATGCGAAGTCGAAGGCGTCGGCAAGCTGACAGTCACCATCGGCCAACCGCTGAAATAGCGCTAAAGCCCGAGATAGGCCTGCCGCACGCGGTCATCGCCGAGCAGTGCGTCGCCTGAACCCGAAAGGGTAATACGGCCATTCTCAAGCACGTAGGCGTGGCTCGCGAGCTTGAGCGACACGGCGACGTTCTGCTCCACCAGCACGCATGTCAGCCCCTCACGATTAAGGTCGCGCACGCATCGGAGCACGCTTTGCACGATGGCGGGCGCCAGCCCGAGCGACGGCTCGTCGAACAGCACCAATTCCGGATCGCTCATCAGGCAGCGGCCAATGGCGAGCATCTGTTGTTCGCCGCCTGACAACGTCCCGGCCGCCTGTTGCCGGCGCTCGGCCAGAACCGGAAAAAGCGCGTAGACCTTTTGCAGGTTTTGCTCACGGTTGCCGCGCGCGCGCGGCAACATAGCGCCCATCGCCAGATTTTCCGCGACCGAAAGCGAAGGAAACACCTGGCGACCTTCAGCGACCTGACCGATGCCGAGATCGCAGACCTTGTGGCTCGGCCAACCCGCAATATCCAGGCCACGGAAAAACACATGACCGCGCGCCGGCTTGTGCATGCCGGCAATCGTGCGGATCAACGACGTCTTGCCGGCCCCATTGGCACCGACGATGGCAACGATCGAGCCCTCTTCAATCTCGAGCGAAACGCCGTCAAGCGCACGCGCATCGCCGTAAAACACATCGAGGCTGTCCACCTTTAGCATCATGCGCATTTTTCTCCGCGCATGATCTTTTCCGAAAACCGGTTTCCATCCTCGATCGGGGTCGAGGACATGCTTTTCGGGATCATGCGCTGATGGCCTCCGCACCAAGATAACTGTCGATCACCGCGCGATCGCGAACCACCTCGCCCGGTGCGCCTTGTGCAATGGCCGCGCCGTGATGCATTACCAGAATGCGTCCGGCGAGCGCCATCACGGCGCGCATCACGTGCTCGATCAGCAGAATGGTGAGGCCCGTGTCGCGGTTGAGCTCCTTCAGGATTGCCACGATGCGATCGGTCTCGGTCGGACGCAGCCCCGCCATTACTTCATCGAGCAGCAGCAATTTCGGATCGGTGGCGAGCGCGCGCGCCATTTCCAACCGCTTGCGGTCGGGCAGCGTGAGCGACGAGGCACGCTGGGCGCGCTTTTCATAAAGCTCAAGCCGGCGCAGCACATCGTGCGCATGTGCGCGCGCCGCAACGACATCATGACGGTGCAACAGCGCGCCCACGATGACGTTGTCCTCGACAGAAAGTGCCGGAAATGGCCGTACAATCTGGAAGGTGCGACCGATGCCGCGCCGGCAAATTTGGTCCGGTGTGAGTCCGTCAATCCGCTCGTCCGCAAAGGTGATGACCCCGCTGTCCGGCGGGAACACTCCAGCGATCATATTGAACAGCGTCGTCTTGCCGGCGCCATTTGGTCCGATCACCGCAAAAATGCCACCCTGTTCGATCTCGAAGCCGAGACGATCGACCGCAACGAGACCGCGGAAGTGCTTGCTGACGTCGTCGAGTGACAGAAGCGCGGTCATTTTTTGCGCTCCGTCAGGCCGATGTGTTGGCTCAGCCACGGCCACACGCCGTCGGGCAACGCCGTGACCACCAGCAGCAGACAGATGCCGTAGAATACCTGCTTGGCACCTGGCAGATCGATGCCGAGCGCGGCGAGCGCCGCGGTGAGCGTTTCCGCCAAGCCGGTCAGGATAAACGCGCCGAGAATAGGCCCGAATAACGTGCCGACGCCGCCGACGATCGGCCCGAGGATAATTTCGATCGAACGCAAAATGTGAAACACCTGCTCAGGAAATAAATTGTTGTAATAGAACGCATAGACTACGCCGGCGAACGACGTCATCGCGGCGGAGACCACGACGGCCAGCATCTTATAATGAAATATGTCGATGCCGACCGAGCGCGCGGCTTCCTCATCCTCGCGGATCGCCCGCCAGAAATAGCCAATGCGGCTTTGCAACAATGCGCGGCAAAGAAGCAAGGCAAGCACGGTCGCTGCCAGCAGGATGTAATAGAACATTACCGGATGGCCGCGCAGCCGCCAGAGATCGTTGTGCGTATATTGCGCAACTGGCAGGAACAGGCCGCCCGAGCCTCCGGTCCATGGCAGATGATCCGAACCAACACGCGCGAATTCCGCAAATGCAATGGTGAGAATTGCGAAATAAACGCCGGCGACGCGGAAACGGAACGCCAGGAAACCGATGATGGCACCCATCAGCGCCGCAAGCGGCAGCGCAGCCGCGAGACCGAGCCATGGGCCGATGCCGAAATGCACGAAGAGCGCCGCTGTCGTGTAGGCGCCGAGCCCAACATAAAGCGCGTGGCCGAGCGACAATTGCCCGGCAAAGCCCATCATGATGTTCCAGGCCTGACCGATATAGGCGAAATACAGAATCAGGATCAGCACGGTGAGCAGGTAGTCGCCCGCAAACAATGGCGCCAAAATCAGGACCGCCAGCAAAATCCCCAGCAACGCCAAACCCCGGCGTGGAGCGCCATCGATCAGACGCTCGATCATGCGGCCCTCTTGCCCATGATGCCCTGCGGGCGGAACAACAACACCAGCACGAGGATCGCGAAGGCGAACATGCTTTTCGCCGATGGCGTGAACAGCAGCCCCGCCATTGCTTCTGTGAAACCGATCAATACGCCGCCTAACAATGCTCCCGGCATCGAGCCAAGACCTCCGGTGATGACGATGACGAAGGCGAGCAACGTGTAGGTCGGTCCGGCCGTCGGCGTGACATCGAAGATCAGCAGCAGCATGCAACCGGCGGCACCGACGCAGGCGGCACCAAGGCCGAACGTGAATGCGTAGAGATGCTTGACGTCGAGCCCGACCACCAGCGCGCCCGTGTAATTGTCAGCGCAGGCGCGGATCGCGGTGCCAAGCCTCGTATATTGGAAAAAGCCGAACAACGAGCCTGCGACCGCTATTGCGGCGAGAGCTGCGTAGAGCTTGGTAGCGTCGATGATAAGCCGGCCGAACTGGAAACTGTCATAACCGTAAGTGGTCTGTACGTTGCGCGCGTCGGGGCCGTAAATGATGAGCAGGCCGTTGACAATGATGATCGCGATAGCGACCAGCAAGAGAAACTGCATGTAGTCGGGCCGCGTAACGAACGGATTGATCAGCCGCGCCTGCAGCACGTAGCCGAAGGCGAACATGACGGCGGCGATCGGCACCATCATGACGAGCGGATCGAGGTGAAAGGCAGAAAAGAGCGTCACCGCGATATACATGGCGACGGTCATCATTTCGCCGTGCGCGAAATTGACCACACGCACCACGCCGAAGATCACGGACAGACCGAGCGCCATCAGACCGTAGACGAGACCAGTCAATATCCCGCCGATGGCGACATTGAGATAGATATCTGCCGGCACAAGAATTAACGCGTCAGGTGCGCTTGTCGTAGGGCTTCAACGGCCATTCCGGCTTGCCGTTAGCCGCTTCTTTCGGCGCGACCGTTAGCAACTTGCCTTCACGGTTCTGAATCCCACCGCCCAAGATCTTGTCGTTCTGACCCTTGGCATCGAACTGGATGCCCGGCCCGATGCTGACATTGTCTTTAATATTGGTTGTGCGCACCGCATCCGCGAGCGCCTTCGGATCGGTTGAGCCGGCGCGCTTGTAGGCATCGGCGGCAATCAGCAGCGCCTCGAAGGTGTAGACGTGGTTGGTATTGAGATTGACGCCCGGGTTCGCCTTGGCGAGTGCGGTCTCGAGCTGTTTCGACATCTTCTTGTTCGGATCGTACCAGGGCACAAAGCTCAGCGGCCCGTCGGACAGCTTGCCGAGCGTCTTGAGATACTGATCCTCGTACCAGCCCGGGCCCATGCTCAGGATCGCCATCGGCGTCCAGCGCTGCTTGACCAGTTCACGCGTGAGCAGAATGGCATCGTTAAGCCGACTGACCATCAGCAATGCATCGGCGCCGGTCGCCTTGGCTTTCGAGATTTCCACCGAAAGATCGCGCGCCGCTGGATCATACGCGATGGTCTCGACAATTTTGTACGGCATGTCGAACTTCGGCATCACCGCGCCGATACCACCCTTCATCGCAGTGCCAAAGGTGTCGTTGACGTGCATGAACACTGCCGTTTTCGGCGCCGCGCCGGTTGCCGCGAACACTTCCTTCTGATCGACAAAGGCGTCGCGCAGGATCATGCCGGCGGTCGGAAAGTTGCGGAACACGAATTTGTAGCCCTGCTCGGTGATCGGCGGGGCGGCGGCGATGTTGATGACGTAGGGAATGCCCTTCTGCTCGGCGACCTGGGCGATGGCCGAGGACTGACCGGAGTTGAAGGCGCCAACCAGAAGCTGCGCGCCCTCGCCGATCAGCTTCTCGGCCCGTGCCCGGGCGACTTCAACATTGGTTTCGGTATCGGCGTTCATGATCTGGAGCGGCGGCAGCCCGAGGTCCTTGAGAATCCCGGCCGCGATATCGACGCCGCGCTGACAATCCTGGCCGATACCGGCTTGGTAGCCGGACTTCGGCAACAGCACGCCCACTTTCAGGGCCGCGCCTTGCGCGCGCGCAATATTGAACGGGGCCACTCCGGCGACGACGCTCGCGCCCAGGCCAGCGGTCACAGTGCGGCGCGTAACGCGCACGCGTTCGGAATGCAGTTTGCGGCTCATGGTTTCCTCCCTGTCGGCTCTCAGGCCGTTAGCGGCATGATGCCGGATTTTCGCTTCGCTGAACAAGCCATAGCTAGGCGGTAAAATGCCGTTCGACCGCTGCTGCGATGCGGAACAAACGATGGTCCTGGCCATTGCGCGCGATCAGCATGAGGCCGGTCGGCAGGCCGCCCTCGCGCGGGATCGGCAGTGAAATGGCGCAGAGATCGAAAAAATTCGAAATCACGGTATTGCGCAACAGCATGGCGTTCTTGCGCGAAAAATCGTCCGCCCCGGCCACCTCCTGCATGGTCGGCGCGACCAGCGGCGTGGTCGGCATGGCCAGCACGTCGAGGTCGGCCATCCGCGCGTCCATGGCGCGGATCAGCCGCGCACGTTGCCGCACCATGTCGATGTAGTCGGCGGCGCTGATATTGCGGGCCCGATCGAGACGTGCACGCACGTTCGGATCGATGGCGTCGGCGCGCCGCGACAGAAGATCGCGATGCACGGTGAAGGCTTCTGCCGGCTGTACGCCGCCTTTGCTATTGACCTGCACCATGTCGCCGAGGAGCGACAAAGTTTCCTCCGATATTTTGGCACCGGCCTGTTTCAGGCGGCCGATCGCATCGGGGAAACGTTTCGCGACCGTCTCATCGAGATTCTCCAGCGGCGCGCCCTGCACGACACCGATGCGCAGTCCTGCGAGCGGCACCGGCTCGAGCGGCACAAAGATTTCGCTCGCCATCACGGAGTCGGCCTTGGCGCAGGCTTCGACCGAGCGCGCGATCGGCCCGATCGAGTCGATGCTGTAGGACAACGGAAAAGCGCCATCGGTTGGAATGCGCTGCCGGCTCGGCTTGTAGCCGACGATGCCGCACAGCGCGCCGGGAATGCGGCACGAGCCGCCGGTATCGGTGCCGATCGCGATCTCGCACATGCCGTCGGCGGCAGCCACGGCCGCGCCCGACGAAGAGCCGCCGGGAACGCGCTTGCGGTCGGCCGGATTTCCGGGCGTGCCGAAATGCGGATTTGCGCCGATGCCGGAATAGGCGAATTCACTCATGTTGGTCTTGGCGACGATCACCGCGCCGCCTGCACGCAGTCGCCGCACCACCGGCGCGTCAACCGCAGCGGGTTTTGCTTCGTCAGCCAGCGCCTTGGAACCCGCGCGCGTGACCTCACCGGCGACGTCGAACAGATCCTTGATGGTCATGATCGTGCCGTCGAGCACCCCGAGCGAAATACCCGCCTTGGCGCGCGCATCAGCTGCTTCAGCCGCGGCCATTGCCTGCTCGCGGTAAATCGTCAGACACGCACGCGCACCCTCGCCTTTCGGGTCATCGATGCGGGCGAGTGCCGCCACAAGCCGCTCGCGAGCAGAAATTGTCTTCATTTGCATTCCTGAGCATTCGGACAAAAACGCGTATATGCATAACCCGTGTTGTCGTATTTTGCACGGCCACCGCTGTCCCTTGCCTGATCCGGCACCGGACCCGTTGGGAATTTTTTCAAAAAATGACCGCCGTATTTCATCCCCGCATTTATCAACAGCGTTTTCGCGGGCCTTGCCTCGGCAAACGACGGGCGTAGGCTTTCACGCAGGTCATCCATCTTCGGCTCTGCCGGACACGGATGGCCGCCATGGCCGAACGGGCGTGGGACGTGGGTGCTGCTTGCAGTACTTGTGGTCCATGGTTGCCGGTCCTGGCTCTCAGTAACTGGTACCAGCGTTGAGCTCACGCTCGCGCCGGAAATGGATCCGAGAGCTTGTAACGGGTGGACGACGGTCCGCCCGTTATGGCTTTTGGGGGGCTTTTGAGGCCTCGCCTACAGGCTGGCGCCGTCGAATTTCTTCACCTCGAACTGATCCACCTCGACGTCGTCGAGGCAGCGCACATTGAGCATCACCATGTCCATGCCGCCCGGCCCCTTGCCATAGGCGTAGGACTCAATGCCGCAAGTCTTGCAGAATGGATGATGAACGGTGCGCTTGTTAAATTGGTAGTCCGTCATTTCGTTCTCGCCGGACAGCAGCTTGAAGTCGGACATTGCAACGGCGGAGAGTAGCGGCCCCAACTTGCGGCAGCGCGAGCAGTTGCACGTGATCACTGCACCGATGTCGGCCTGCGCTTCATAACGGACCTTTCCGCACTGACAGCCGCCGGTATAGGTCTTTTTCATTGTCCGTCTCCTGTATGCACAATCGTTGCGCACGATCAACACCAAGTTACGTCGACACCAAGCCTACGTGAAATCAGTTTCGGTTGAGAACAATAGGAAATTGGCAGATCGAGGCATCGCCGGTTCGGTCTGTCCGGTATTTGCCATCGTGAGATGCGCCCCAAGCCGACGACTTGACCTCCGGGTGCTCTACCTAGTTTAACCAGCCGGCACGGGAAAGGGAGTTCTTATGGCAGATCAGAAGACCGGACTGGTCGTCACCGCCCATCCGGGCGATTTCGTCTGGCGTGCGGGTGGCGCCATCGCGCTGCATGCCAAGCGCGGCTACAAGATGAAAATCGTCTGCATGTCCTATGGCGAACGCGGCGAAAGCCAGTTTGCCTGGAAGGAACCCGGTGCAACGCTCGCGAAGGTGAAAGCTGGCCGCAAGGACGAGGCCGAACGCGCAGCTGCCCTGCTCGGCGCCGAGATTGAATTCTTCGATTGCGGCGATTACCCGCTCAAGCTCAACGAACAGCATTTCGACCGCATGGTCGACATTTACCGCGAGCTCAACCCATCTTTCGTGCTCACGCACGCGCTCGAAGATCCATACAATTTCGATCACCCGAACGCCGCTCATTTCGCGCAGGAAACGCGCGTGGTCGCTCAGGCGATGGGCCACAAGCCTGACGCCAAGTACAAATATTCGGCGCCGCCGGTATTCCTGTTCGAGCCGCACCAGCCGGAAATGTGCAACTACAGACCCAATCTCATTTTGAAAATCGACGAAGTATGGGAGACCAAATACAAGGCTTTCCAGATTCTCGCCGCGCAAAAGCATCTTTGGGCCTATTATGAACGGGTCGCACTTAACCGCGGCATCCAAGGCAGCCGTAACACCGGCGTGCCGATGACCTATGGCGAGGCCTACCAGCGCCTCTTCCCGACCGTCGAGGAGATCCTGAAATGAAGCCCGTCGTCGTCCGCAACATCAAACGCGCCGACAGCAACGCCATCGGCACGCTCGGCGCTGTCGGGGTCTCCACCGCCCATGAAGCACTTGGGCGCTCAGGCCTGATGAAGCCTTATATGCGTCCCATCTGGGCCGGCGCGCAGATCGCGGGGCCCGCCGTCACCGTGCTGGCGCAGCCGGGCGACAACTGGATGATCCATGTCGCGGTCGAGCAATGCCAGAAAGGCGACGTGCTGGTGGTCGGCTGCACGACCGACAACACCGACGGTATGTTCGGCGAGTTGCTGGCGACCGCATTGCGTGCCCGCGGCGTGATCGGCCTCGTCATCGACGCCGGTTGCCGCGATGTGCGGCCACTTTCCGAAATGCAATTCCCGGTCTGGTCGAAGGCGATTTCCGCAAAAGGTACCGTGAAGGCGACGCTCGGGTCGGTCAACGTGCCGGTTGTTTGCGCCGGCGTAAACGTCGAACCCGGCGACGTTATCGTTGCCGATGATGATGGTGTGGTGGTCATCCCAAAAAAGCTTGCGGTTGAAACCGCGCAAAAAGCCCAGAAGCGAAAAGACGACGAAGACGGCAAACGCAAGCAACTGGAGTCCGGCACGTTGAGTCTCGACATGTACAAGATGCGCGAGCCGCTCACGAAAGCAGGATTGACCTACGTAGACCGTCCAGAGGATGTCTGATTTCCGACATGCCGCGCCCGCGCGGCGATGGACAAACACTCGTCTCGCTGTCGCATTACGACAACTCAAATCGCACGAGTCCAATCGAAGACTTCACAGTTAAGTCGCGCGCACTGTTGACTGCGCCTGTGACGATAACGCTTGTCGTAAAGCGGTCCGGATTTTCTGATATTTCGCGCACGCGATCGAAGATCAATTTAATGCGGCGACTCTACTGTGGCGCAGTTTGCAGCCACAGGGAGCAAGAACAATGCATAACGTGTTTGTATTTCTCAAAGACGAGTTGGGCGGCACAGCGGTCGAGTACGGACTGGTTGCTGCCGGCGTCTCCGCTGCCGTCATCGCGGTTGTCAATTCGATCGGCGGCACGTTCAATGAAAAGTTGACGTTGATCGCCAGCAAATTCGGCAACTGATCCGGATCGAATGGATGGTCGAAGCCGCCGGCAACGGCGGCTTCGACTTTTTAAAGATAGCGATGTCACGACGGAGCGACCGTTGCAGTCGTTCGCCGCCCTCCTGCGATGTATGACCGCGCACTCGCCACATGTCTGCCAATCCGGTAACCGCATACGGCAAGGACGCCCTCCATGGCGTTGGACATGTCATGGCGCGACATGGCGTGACGCGGCACCGCGACGTTCCACGGAACTTTGTGAACTCTTATCGGCTTGGATAACGACGCGTTAATAACTCGACGGCCCGGCGCGGCCAGGTCGCATGTCGCCACTCGCAAGACGGCGCAAACCCGATAGAAAGTCCCCATATTTGTGGGCTTGATCCGCGCGCAGTCCGGATTGCGGCGACGCCGCCGCCGGGAAGATTTATAAAAATTGAAACAATTCCATCGAGACTTTGCGCGAACCGCCGAAGCTTCTTTTTAACGGGCCGACGGTACGTTGCTGCCGTCATCCATCTGGATGGCGTCTGCAGATTGAGTTTTAGCCACATGGAGGATGCGTGATGTCTAAGGTTTTTGCGTTTCTGAAGGACGAGTCCGGCGCGACCGCGATCGAATATGGTCTCATCGCTGCTGGCATTTCGGTCGTGATCATCGCGGCTGTTAATGCGATCGGCTCGAGCCTGAACGCCAAGTTCGACTACATCTCGAACCAGCTTAAATAATCGTCGCCTAAATCGTTCAATTTGGTGGAAGCCGCCGGCGACGGTGGCTTCTTCCTTTTTTGGGGGGTCGTATTGCGGCGCGCGAGCCCGGCCTGCGTCACTATACCGAAATCGCGGCCGGACGGAATCTCAACGCCGCCAGGATGCCGAGCACAAGGAAGGCGGCCAGCGCCACGCCTTGAGCGATCAGGAAGGGCGGCTCGGACTGGGTCGGCGCCAGCGCATGCAGGGCCGAGATCTTCTGGAACGACTGCACGATCAGCACGAACACGTTGAACCAGAGCGCGGTGACGGCGGTGGCGACATAGATCCAGCGCCAGGCTCCCGCGAGGTGCTTGCTATAGAGCGCCAGCAGGGCGATCGCCAGGATAACCATCGAGATGATCCCGACGCCCAAAGCTGGCGTGAAGCCGTGAATGGGAAACATGAAGCCGGTCACGCTCGTGAGAATGGTGGTCACGAGAAACAGCGCCGTCCAACCCGGTAGCCGGTGTGCGCCGAGCATCCCGAACAGAACAATCACGCCGCTCGCGATCGCGACCAGCGTGATGGCGACGTGCAGCAACGTGAAATTGTGAATCGAAAGGCCGATAATCATGACGCGCCTCCGCTGCGATGCCTGGAAGAGCCGGCGCGTATAGTGTTACGCAGCAAAATGACAAAAACAATACGGCAGAGGCCGCGGCCGTCTAGCGGTTGGCGGCGCTCCAGGGCGCGACGCGGCGTCCCACCCATTTCAGCGCAGAGGTCAGCGAGACGCCGAGCACCATCAGCACGATCACCGGCACGAAGGTCTTGTCCATTTCAAACACGTTGGCGTAACGCGTGATCATGAAGCCCAGGCCGGAAATGGTGGTGTAGAATTCGGCAATGATCATGCCGATGAGTCCGCGGCCGATGGCAAGGCGCACGCCGGCGATGATGTAGGGCACTGCAAACGGGAGCAGCACGTCGCGCCAAACCCGCCACTCGCTCGAGCGGAAGGAGCGCGCCACTTCGAGCATATTCTTGTCGCACTCGCGCACACCTTGATAGGTGTTGATCAAGACCGGGAATACGGCGAACAAGAACACGACGATGATCTTGGCCTTCAGATATATCCCGAACCAGAGCACCAGCAGCGGCACGACCGCCACCAGCGGCGTGGCGTAAAGCGCGTTGATCGGCAGATCGAGCGCCCAATCGAGCCAGCGGATGCGCGCCATCCCGATTCCCAGGGGAATGCCGACCAGGATCGCGATGCTCAGGCCATAGACCATGACCTCCAGGCTTTGCCCGAGGAAATAGGGCAACTCGCCGGACACGGTCGTCGTATAGAACGCAGCCGCAATCTTGGTGGGATAAGTGAAGAAAATCGGATTGATGAAGGGGCCGACGATTTGCCAGATGATCAGGATCACCGCAACGAAGCCGTAGCGGAACAGCGCCGGCCGGTCCCACCACGGCGTGTCGACGACGGTCGGGGCCGGCCGTGCGCCTTCTGCGACGGCGCCAGTGTGAACCTGATGGGCAACACTCATCGTGGTTTTCCTTCGCGGCTTTGCCGGCTCTTTAGTGCGACGGGCGCCGCCATGCAAGGCGGCGCCCGCCTCAATGTTCAAACAGGACTAAAAGGCAGCCGTGGGGCAAACCGGGCCTTTCCATTCGCCGACTTGCTCGATCGCTTTTTTCGCGAAAGTCGTGTCGACGATGTCCTCGTACTTGGGCGTCTTGCCCTCTTTAATATTCCCGACTTTGGTCATCAGATTGGCGGTGAAGTTGATGCGTTCGGGGCTCAGCCCGCTGTTGGCATCCCAGATGCACTGCTGCACGAGAAAGTCGAAGCTCTCCGACAGGATCTTTTCCGGATAGCCGGTCTGCTTGACCAGGATCGGCATGATCTTGGCCTTGTCTGTATACATGATGCGGGTGGCCTCGATATTGGCGGTAACGACCGCCTGCACAACCGCGCTCTTCTCCTTGATGGTCTTCTCGGTTGCCGACAGGAAGGTGTAGAGCGTCTTCGGCTGCAGTTCCCACATGCGCCCGATGGCATGCAGATCCGGTACCTTGCTCTTCGCCAGCATTTCCTGCTCGACGTGCAGAATTGCGGTATCGACCTGGTCGGCCACCAGCGCCGGTACGTCTTCGCTCGCGATGCTGACAAAGTTGACCTCTTTGGGATCGATCTTCGCCGCGCGCAGAACGCTGCGGCTGAGGAGGTCGGCGAAACCACCGGGCTCCTGGATGCCGATGCGCTTGCCCTTGAGATCTTCCATGGTCTTGATGTTGGAGCGCACGATCATCGAGGCTTCGAATTTCGGCAGGTTCGCCGAGAGCGCCTTTACCTCGGCACCGTTGGAGCGGCCGATGATGGTCGGTGCACCCGGTGTCAGGCCGAAGTCGATGTTGCCCGCGAGCAGCGCCCGATAGACTTTCACGCCGTCGCCGAGCGAGACAATGTCCACGTCGAGGCCGGCTTTCTTGTAAAGGCCGAGTTCTTTCGCCACGATGACCGGCATGTGAACGATATTGGGCGGCGACGTCGGTATGCCGATGACGATTTTCTGTTGCGCGCTGGCCGCTCCGGGCAACGCCATCGCGATGACCGCAAGCGCCGCCAGTGTCGGATTAAGTTTCCGCATGTGATCCTCCCAAAGTCATTTATTCTGCCGGTCCATTGCGCCTGGGCGTCGAACCGAGCACGGCTTGGCCGCAGAGCTGGAATTTTGCCCGATCGCACCCATAAAAACAACGAAACTGGCGGCATAATCCGTCACCTACCCACCAACCCCGTCAAATGTGCCTTTGACCCAGGCAATCCGCCATGCCTAGTTGCGCCCGACAGCGCGTCCGGACTACTTCCATGGTTAAATTCGTCGTCGATTTCGCAAAGACAGGAACCCCGCCCGCGCCCGACGGGCGTCTGGACGCGCCGGCCTTCCACCGCAATCACGAGGCGATCTGGTCGGCGATTGCCGGGTTTTTGGGCGCACAGGCTGGCGACGTCCTCGAGATCGGCAGCGGCACCGGACAGCATGCCGTCACCTTTGCACGGCGCACGCCACAACTGACCTGGTGGCCGAGCGACATTTTTCCCTCCCATCTCGCCAGTATCGAAGCATGGCGGCAGCACGACGGTCTCACCAATGTGCGGGCGCCGCAGCGCATCGACCTCACCGATCCCGGGTGGACCTGGCAGTCCGGGGAAAAGTCTGGTCAGCCGCTCGCGGCCATCCTGTGCATCAATGTGCTGCACATTTCGCCCTGGCGGGTGTCGCAGAATTTGTTCTCCGGCGCCGGACGGTTGTTAGGCGCAGACGGCCGCCTGTTCGTGTATGGGCCGTTCATGCGCAACGGCGAGCACACGGCACCAAGCAATGCAACCTTTGATGCCACCTTGCGGGCTGAGAACCCGGAATGGGGCGTCCGGGATATCCGCGATCTCTCAGCCCTCGCAGATAAAGCCGGCCTATCACTTGCCGAAATCGCGCCGATGCCGGCGAATAATCTGGTGCTGGCCTTCGCCCGCGCGGTTCGGCACAATTGAAACAACGAAACACAAGAATTGGTGCCCATGCCCGCCGAACCGATCTACGACATTGCCCATCTTGGTCATCTCGAACTGCTGACGCCCAAATTCGAGGATAGCCGCAAATTCTTCATCGATGTCATGGGCATGACCCAGAGCGGCGAGAAGGGCGACAGCGTCTATTTGCGCGGCTGGGACGATTATGAGCGCTACTCGCTTAAGCTCACCGCTTCGAAAACGTCGGGCATGGCGCACGTCGCGTTCCGGACCCGCACGACACAGGCACTGGAACGGCGCGCGGCCGCGCTGAAAGGCTCAGGTTTCGATGTCGGCTGGAACGACGGCGATCTCGGCCACGGCAAAACCTTTGTTTGCAAGGACCCGGATGGGCACACCATCGAGCTTTACTACGAAACCGAATGGTACGATCCGCCGCCGGACAAGAAACCGGCCCTGAAGAACCAGGCCCAGCGCTATCCGGCCCGCGGCTGCAATGTGCGCCGCATCGACCACTTCAACGGACTCGCCACCGACATCAAGGCCAATCGCGAGTTCTTTGAGAAGTACCTCGGCTTCCGGCTCACCGAGGCGATCGTGCTCGATGATGGCACCGAAGCCGGAATGTGGATGACGGCCACCAACAAGAGCTACGATTTTGCCTACACGCGCGACCACACCGGCACCAAGGGCCGCTTCCACCATGTGACCTACGCGCTCGATGCGCGCGAGGACATCCTGCGCGCTGCCGACATTTTCCTGGAGAACGGCATCTATATCGAGACCGGCCCGCACAAGCACGCGATCCAGCAGACCTTCTTCCTCTACGTCTATGAGCCGGGAGGCAATCGCATCGAAGTCGCCTGCGCCGGGGCTCGGCTCGTTCTCGCGCCGGATTGGAAGCCGATTGTTTGGACCGAGGCCGAACGCAAGAAGGGCCAGGCATGGGGCCTGCAAACAATCAAATCATTTCACACCAAGGGAACGCCTCCGGTCCCGGGCGTTCCTGAGTTCTTGATGGCGAATCTGCTCATGACCCGCCGCAACACACCGCGCATTTCCTTCATCGGCTTTGGCGAAGCCGGCCAGGCGATTGCCGCCGGCCTGCGTGACGAAGGCATCGAGCGCATCGCTGCCTGGGACATCCTGTTTCCCGAATCTGCCGGCGCGCGCCTCAAGGCCGCCGGCGAAGCCATCGGCGTACGGGCTGCCGCATCAGCCGCCGATGCGGTGCGCGAAACCGACATGGTCATCTCGGCGGTGACGGCCGCATCCAGCCTGGAGGCGGCGCGTTCCGTGGCGCCGCATCTGACCGGCAATCCCTATTATCTGGACATCAATTCGGTATCCCCAGGCCGCAAACAGGAAACCGCCAAGTTGCTCGGCGAGCGGGCGCGCTATGTCGACGTAGCCGTGATCGCCCCGATTCACCCGGCCCGTCATCGGACGCCTTTGCTGATCTCCGGTGGGCAGGCTGAGGAGATCTCGCCTCTCTTGCGCGAACTGGGCATGCAATTGACGATTGTCAGCGACGAAACCGGCTCGGCAGCGGCGATCAAGATGATCCGCAGCGTGATGATCAAGGGTATCGAGGCACTAACGCTCGAATGCTTCCTCGCCGCCGAACGGGCTGGCGTGCTCGAGGAAGTCACGGCGTCATTGAAAAACAACTATCCGACGCTCGATTGGACCAAAATCGCCGACTACAACCTCGAGCGGATGGCCAGCCATGGCGAGCGCCGGGCTGCGGAAATGGAGGAATCGGCCGCAACTTTGCGCGAACTGGGGCTTGAGCCCCTGATGGTGGATTCAACCGTCAAGCGCCAGCGCGAGATGGGCGCGCTCGGGAAGCAGGAAAAGGTGCGTAAAACGCTGACTTCCGGGCGTGCGGCCATGCTTGGCGCGATCAGTACCGCGGCCAAAGATCGGACTTGAGCCGCCCATCGCATGAATACGCGTTCAGATTTGCGACGCAAGAATCCGTAAAATTCTTGTAATTGTCGCGTGTCACCTCCTACTATGTTTCGTCAAATTGTCGGGAGGAATGACATGACAATCAGAAACATCGCCTACACTGCACTTCTGGGGGCTGCCGCCGTCGCATTCATTATCGGCTCGGCTGTGCCCAGCGAAGCGGCCAAAAAGAAGAAAGCAGCGGCGGCTCCGGCTCCGCAGCCGATGACCTGCCTGGGGTCTGCTCCAGGACCGGTTTGCGCGACCAAGGGCGGCCTGAAGTTCACTTACAATAATGCGTGCTTCGCCGCGCAGGACGGCGCTAAGTCCGCGAAGGCGGGCGCGTGCAAAGAGGCGAAGGCCAAAAAAGGCGGCGGCAAGAAGAAAGCCGCGAAGAAGAAGATGTAAGCTGCCTTATAAACAACAACTGACAATCAAACGGGCCGCTGTCATACAGCGGCCCGTTTTCATTTCAACGCCGTGAGACGCCGGCTTTATTTCTTGCGCGGCGGAATCTGGATGAATTCCGCGAGCTGCTCCTTGGTCAAGGGTTTGTCGAGAAATTTCAGCGCAACCGCATCCCGGATGGCGCCGTCGAGATCAGCCATCTTGTCGGTCTGCAGTGCTTCCTTCGGCTGGAACTTGGCCATCGACTCCTTGAGCATTTCGATCGGCCGTTTGATCTTGGCCGAATACATCTCAACCGCCTTCGGATCGGAATACATCCAGTCCACCGACTCGCGATAGGCATCCATGAAGCGCATGATCGCATCGTGCTTCGTCTTGAGCGAATTGGCGTTGACAATCAGCACGCGCACGGTCTGCCCGCGCAGCGAGGGCACGTCGCTACCTCTCGCAACAATACGGATCTTGCCGTCCTTGATTTCCTGCAATCCAAACGGCGGCGCTGCCCAGCCGATATCAACCTGACCCGACATCACTGCGGTCAACGTGGCGGGAGGGCCACCCGTCGCGGTGGGCTTGGCTTTGGCGCCGAGCTCCTTGACGAAGGCGACAACGATATTGTTCGAGCTGGACCCATTGGTTGAATAGGCGATGGTGTTCTCAGCCGTCGCATCTTTCAGACTCTTGATTTTGGAATCCGCCTTGACGTACCAGAACAGATCGCCTGTGCCGGTGAAGGCCGGTGCAAGGATTCGCACCGGAGCGCCTTTTGAGTATGCGCGCATCACGCCGGCGACGCCGACGCCGGCACCGATATCGGCGCTGCCGGAAATGATCGGCTGCATGGTCTCGCCTGCGCCGGCCGTGCCGGTGTTCTCCAGGACCAGCCCGTGTTTCTTGAAAATACCGGCGTCCTGGCCAAGCGTCGGCGCCTGGTTTTCCCAGTTGTTGATCTGTCCGATCACGACCTTGAGCGTGTCCTCTGCCGAAGCCGCCCCCGCGCTCAGCGCAAGCGGTACGACCAGGCCCAGCGCACCAACAATGCTCCTGAAGTTTTTCATGCGGTTCCTCCCCTTATAGCTTTTGCTAATTTGATAGCGTCGCCCTTTATGGGCACCATTCAACACCGAGACTTGCCAATGGGAAAGCCTAATTTGTCAGCGACGTCGCTTCCGGGCGGCGCGTTTCGGCTTCGCTTTAGCGCGCGCCGGTTTGCTGTTGGCGTTACTCTTGGCCTTTGCTCGCGTGAGGCGGACTGCATCGCCGGCGGCCGCAAGACCACCGCCCCTGGCAATCCGCAATGCCCACGAATCCCAAGAGCGGGCAACGCCGGTGGTCTTGCCGATGATGTCGCCGCAACGTTCAGTTTCTCCAGGCGAGAGCGACGCGATGTCACCACCGATCGCCATGGCGCGCACCTGGTACTCAGCATTGCGGCAGGTTTGGACCGCCCGGTAGACGCATTCGCGCACGTTGGTGGCGACGACAGTAACGCCATGGCGGCGCATCATCACCATAGAATGCTCGCCGAGAGCGCGCGCTAGCGACGCGCCCTCCTCCGGCTTTACTACCAGCAAATTGGTGTCTCCAAACTCGTCACGCTGGTCCCAGTATGGTGGCTTGATGCCGCCGGCCGCAGCCAGATGGAAGATCGGAACATAGTCAGCACCGACGGCGATCAGCGGCATGAAAGATGACGAATGGTGGTGGCACACCGACATTACATCGGGCCGTGCCTTATAGATCTCACCGTGGATGACACGCTCGGAATACTGCGGCACGCCGGGATCGCGCACCGGCCGCGAGTCGAGGTCGTATTCGATCAGGCCTTCCGCCGTCACCATGTCGGGCGCACTCGAACGCGACAGGAAATAGCGATGCGGATTGTCGGGATGACGCATGCTGACATGGCCGAAGGTGTCGATCACACCCTCGTTGGCGACGATGCGGTTGGCGAGTGCAAGCTCGCGGCGGGCTTCGACAAGCGTATTGGCCACTGAGATTTCCCCTGAAAATGCTGATGGATTGATGTCCCGCATTATAGGACAAGACTTGCGCCGGGCCAGTGCGCGGCGGAACTTGACAGATGGCAGCCATTGGGCACGCATGTTGCGATGACTGCAAGCGCACAAATCGTCGTCGACCGCGTGAACCACCTCTATCGCCCGCCGCGCGGCCGCGAGGTGCTGGCGCTCGACCAGGTTTCGCTCGAAGTCGCCAACCGCGAGTTTGTCGCGCTGCTCGGACCTTCCGGCTGCGGCAAATCCACCCTGCTTTATCTGATCGGCGGCTTTCTGCCGGTCGAAACCGGCTTAATCCTCGTGGATGGCAAGAAGGTCGCAGGCCCCGGCCCCGACCGCGGCATCGTGTTTCAGCATTTTGCGCTGTTTCCCTGGAAGACCGTGCGCAGCAACATCCTCTATGGCCTCGAACGGCAAGGCATGCCGAAGGACGAGCGCGAAAAGCGGGCCATGGATTTCATCGAGCTGGTCGGGCTGCACGGTTTCGAGGACAGCTACCCATCGCAATTGTCCGGCGGCATGAAGCAGCGCACTGCGATCGCGCGCACCCTCGCCTTCGACCCGAAGATCCTGCTGATGGACGAGCCGTTCGGCGCGCTCGATGCGCAGACGCGCGGCCTCATGCAGATCGAATTGTTGCGCATCTGGCAGCGCACGCCGAAGACCGTCATCTTCGTTACGCACGATGTGCAGGAAGCGGTCTATCTCGCCGATCGGGTGGCGGTGATGTCGGCGCGGCCGGGCCGCATCAAGACCATTGTCGACACCAAGTTCGACAAGAACGACCCGGACATCTTCAAGAACAAGTTCTTTGTCGAGAAGGTCGATGAAATCTGGAACCTGGTGAAAGAAGAGGCCATCAAGGCGCAAGGCAGGCGGACGTGAACCGCGTGGACGTCGAGCGATGAAGCAATCGTTGATCCGCTATCTGCCGCTTCTGCTCCTGGCTGCGGCCTGGGAGCTTACCGCGCGGCTTGAGCTGATCTCGAGCACGGCGCTGCCGCCTTTGTCCGACGTCATCAGCGCCTGGTTCGACATGATCAAGGACGGTGAGCTCATCAGTAACGGTGCCTCGTCGCTTTATCGTGCGGGCGCAGGCCTTGCACTGTCGATTGTCGTCGGCACGCTGCTCGGCATCGGCATGGCCTGGTGGAAACCGGTGAACGTCATCGTCGCGCCGATCGTGGAGATTTTCTATCCGCTGCCGAAATCGGCGCTCATCCCGGTGACCGTGATCTGGCTCGGCTTTGGCGACGGGTCGAAAATTTTGCTCATCTTTCTCGGCTGCATGTTGCCGGTCACGATCGGCGCCTTCAACGGCGCGCGCTCGAGCGAACAGGTGCTGGTGTGGTCGGCGCGCAGCATGGGCGCCAGCCGTCTGCGCATGTTGTGGGATGTGGTGCTGCCGAGCGCCATGCCGGAACTGCTCAACGGCATCCGCACCGCGCTCGCGCTGTCGTTCATCTTGCTGGTGTCGTCGGAATTGATCGTGGCGCAGAAAGGCTTCGGCTACCTGATCGGCTTTCTCGGCGCCAACGGCACCTATGACGCAATGTACGCGGTGGTGTTCAGTGTTGCCTTTCTCGGTTTCGCGGCTGATCGGATCTATCTCCTTGTTACAAAGCGGGCGCTGGCATGGCGCGAATAGGCACCGGTGAGTTGCCGAATGGCCTGCCCGAGAAAGCGGCGCGGGTTGCTGTCTCCATTTCCTGGATGGGCGCCCGCGTGGTTTCCGTGGTTGCGCTGCTCGCGGCGTGGGAGTTGGTGGCGCGCAGCGGTGTTGTAACACCCTTCCAGTTGCCGGCCCTGAGCAAGGTGCTGGAGCGTATCTGGAGCGATGCCCTCTCCGGCGACCTCGCCCTCAACACAGCCGTCACGCTCTATCGGGCGATGGTTGGCTTCGTCATTGCGGCCGTTGGTGGTGTCGTATTGGGCCTGGCGATGTCGCGAAGTGCACTAACGCGGTGGTTCTTCGATCCGATTGTTTCTATCGGTTTTCCAATGCCGAAGATCGCCTTTCTGCCGGTCGTCATGCTCTGGCTTGGCGTCTTCGACATTTCCAAGATTACGATGATCGTATTCGACGCCATTTTTCCAGTAGTCGCGGCAACCGTCATCGCCATTCAGGGTGTCGAACGTGAGTTGATCTGGTCCGCCCGCAATATGGGGGCCGGCGAGCGCGAGTTGCTCTGGCAGGTGGTGCTGCCGGCCGCGCTGCCGACAATTATGACGGGCCTGCAGGTGGCGCTCCCGCTGTCGCTGATTGTTGCGGTCGTGACTGAAATGCTGATGGGCGGCTATGGACTTGGCGGCGCCATGATGACCGCCTCGCGTTTTGCCAATTCGGTGGGTGTTTTTGCCGGCATCGTCGAGATTGCCGTCGTCGGCTACGCTTTGGTGAAGATCATGGCGCTGACCCGCCGCCGGCTGCTGATCTGGCACCAGGAAGCCAACGAGCCGACCACGGCGTAATTTTAAATCATTGCAGATCGCCCACTAATCCTGTGAAATTGCGGTGTGGGCGATAACAAGAATAAGCGCACGCCAGGGGAAACGGCTTGAGCGAGACGGCAACGCTGCTGCAAGGCGCGGTGCGGGAAGGGCATGCCGGCAAAAGCCGCAATGTCCTTGCCATAGCCTGGATTTGGCTGCTGCTGGCCATCCTGACTTTCCTGGTCGTCTATCCGGTTCTCACCTTGCTGCTCGGCGCCCTCACCGACACCAACCCGGTGGTCGAAGGCTTTAGCCTGGCGCGGCTGTCGGTTGCCAATTTCCTCACTGTGCTCGCCAACCCGAATGTCGCCGAGGCCCTGATCAACACCTTGGTGGCCTGTGCCGGAGGAACCGCGATCGCGGTGGCGATCGGGCTTGCCTTTTCATGGATCGTCGTGCGCACCAACACGCCGTTCAAGCGCTTCATTGCGGCGGCCGGCATCCTGCCGTTGTTTGCGCCGCCGCTGGTCGCCGGAGTTGCCTGGACCATCCTCGGCTCGCCCAAGACCGGCCTGATCAACACGATGTTCAAATGGGCCGGGCTCGACTTGCACGTCGATTTTTATTCGCTGTCGGGATTGATCTTCGTGTTCGGCATCTATTACGCGCCTTACGTCTACATGTTCACCGCCTCGGCGCTGCGCAACATGGATCCGAGCCTGGAAGAGGCCGCCGAAATCGCCGGTGCCAGCGCGTTCTCGACGCTGTTCACGGTGACCTTCCCGCTGATCATGCCGGCGATCGTCTCCGGCATGCTGCTGTCATTTATCGTGATGCTTGGCATCTACGGCATTCCAGCGGTGCTCGGCGCGCCGGCCAACATTAACGTGCTCACCACCTACATCTTCAAGCTTACGAACTGGTCCCCGCCGCTCTACAACACGGCGGCTGCCGTCGCGATCATCCTGATGGTGGTCACCGGGCTGCTTGTATTCCTGCAACAGAAAGTGCTGACGGGACGCAGCTACACAACCGTCGCTGGCAAGGCCTACCGCCCGCGCAATCTCGATCTCGGACGCTGGCGCTGGCTCACGTTCGGTTTCGGCGCGCTCTATCTGCTGGTCGTCGTCATCCTGCCGACGCTCGCGCTCATCGTCGCGGCCTTCCGCAGATTCATGTTCATCCGCGATGCCGCCAGCCTGTTCGACATGCGCCAGTATTCTTTGATGCACTTCCACAGCATTTTCGACAATCCGCTCACCATGAACTCGATCTACAACGCGGTGGAGGTCGGAATCATCACCGCGTTTTTCGGCGGCGTTCTCGCCTTCGCGATCGGCTACACCATCCACCGTTCGCATCTGCCGGGACGGCGCTCGATCGATCTGCTGTCGACCTTGCCGGTGGCGATCCCCGGCCTGGTGATCGGCGTTGCCTACCTGTGGGCGTGGATCGGCATTCCCGGCGGGCTTTACGGTACGATCTGGATTCTCGCGCTCGCGTTTATCGCGCGCTTTCTGCCCGACACGGTGAAGTCGCTCTCGACGTCGTTCCTCCAGATTCATCGTGAACTCGAGGAAGCTGCATGGGTTTGTGGCAAGGGCATGCTCGGCACGATCCGCACCGTGATGCTGCCGCTGGCGAGCCCGGGCGTAATCGCCGCGATGACGCTGCTGTTCGTGCTGTCGATCCGCGAACTCGGATCCTCGCTCTTTCTCTACACCAGCAACACCATGGTGATGTCGGTGTTGCTGCTCGACTACTACGAAGGCGGCAATCTCGGAAAGACCGCCGCGTTCAGCCTGGTGCAAATGGTTCTGCTTGGAGTGCTGATAGGGGGCGCTAACTGGCTATCCAGAGGCGCGGCGCAAGGCAGCGTCGCGCGGGCGGGATAAGAAAACATGGGAGGATTGGTCATGATGAAAAGCATCGTTGCCGGCTTTGCCGGCCTGGTCGCGCTCGCCGTCGTGCCGGCGCAGGCGCAGGAATTTGGCTCGCCTGAATTGATCGCGGCCGCCAAAAAGGAAGGCAAGTTGATCTACTACACTGCCAACTTCGCCGAAGTCGAACAGCAGGTCATCAAAGCGTTCAATAAACGCTTTCCGGAAATCTCGGTCGAGATGGTGCGCGCACCGGGCGGCCAGCTCATCACGCGCGTGAAGACCGAAGTCGCCGCCGGCAAGCTCGCCGCCGACGTGGTCGATCATTCTGACCGCGCGTTGATGTTGCCTTTGGTCGATCTGTTCCAGGATTACGCGCCGCCCAATGCGGCCGATTATCGCAAGGACGCGCAGATCTCACCGAACCTGTGGCCGCGTGCAACCCTGGTCTGGTCAATCGCCTACAACACCGAGCTGGTGAAAAACCCGCCGAAAACCTGGATGGATCTGACCAAGCCGGAATACGACAAGATGACGGCGCAGGTGTTTGCACAATCCGGCGGCACCACTTGGACCCGCATCATGTTCGAACGACAGGTGCTTGGCGAAGACTACTGGAAGAAACAGGCAGCGACCCATCCGGTGCTTTACCCGTCCGGTGCGCCGATGTCGGACGCTTTGGTGCGCGGCGAAGTCGCGATGGGCCCGCTGCTCTACAATGCGATCTATCCGAAGCAGAAGGACGGCGCGCCGGTCAAAATTTTCTTTCCGCCCGAAGGCGTGCCGGTCAACCCTTACGCATCCGGCATTCCAAAAACGGCGGCGCATCCCAACGCCGCAAAACTGTTCCTCAACTGGTGCCTCTCGAAAGAGGGACAGATTTTCATGATCAAGGAGCTCGGCAACCTCACCTCGCTCAAGGAAGTGCCGGCCTACCCGGAGGGCTTCGATCCTAAGGTGGTCAAGGTCTGGCTGCCGAACATGGACGATTACGTGAAGCTGCACGGACCGTGGGTCGCCGAATGGGACAAGACCTTCGGCTATCGGCAGTGAACGCGGCGCGTGAGTGACATCAGAGTGATGCCATGACGGCGACGCTCGAGGTCAGCGAGCTGCGCAAGCAGTTCTCGGTCGGCCGGCCGGCCATTGACGGCGTGAGTTTTGCCGTGCCGGCCGGCGAAATCGTGGTCCTGCTCGGCCCGTCGGGCTGCGGCAAGACCACGACGCTGCGCTGCGTCGCCGGACTGGAGCACCCAACCGCGGGCACCATCAGCATCGCCGGCCGCGTGGTGTCATCGCCCGCGCGCGGCGTGCTGCTGCCGCCGCGCCTGCGCAATATCGGTATGGTGTTCCAGTCCTACGCGGTTTGGCCGCACATGACGGTACGGCAAAACGTGATTTACCCGCTCAAGCACCGCAGGATCGCGAGTGCCGACGCCACTCGCATGGTAGATGAAGTCCTGGAGCTGGTCGGCCTGTCGGAATACGCCGACCGCCCCGTGGTGGCGCTGTCGGGCGGGCAAATGCAGCGCGTCGCGCTCGCGCGCAGCATCGTTTACCGGCCGCAACTGCTGCTGCTCGACGAACCGCTGTCCAATCTCGACGCCAAACTGCGCCTGCGGCTGCGCGACGATCTGCGGCGAATTCTGAAGGCCGCCGGCATGACCGCGCTCTATGTGACGCACGATCAGGCCGAAGCGGTCGTGCTCGGCGACCGCATCGGCGTTATGCGCGAAGGCAAGCTGCTGCAAATGGGCACGCCGGACGAAATCTATAACCGGCCGGCCGACCTGTTCGTCGCCAACTTCACCGGCGCCACCAACGAGCTCACCGGAACCTTGCTCAAGCGCAATGGCGCGTTCGGCGTAGTCGATATCGGCGGCGGCAACCGCGTCGAGGCCACGCTGTTGCACGGCGTCGGAGCCGGCGAAAAAGTGCGCATCGCCTTGCGGCCGGAAAATATTGCACTTGGGGCAAATGGCACCAGCAACGCGTTTCGCGCACGTGTGCTGGATCGCCGCTACCAGGGCACGCAAACGGCCTACGACATCGACCTTGCCGGCCATCACCTGGAGGTACTCGAACTGGGCACCGCTGCACGTCACGATATCGGGACTGATGCCCCCGTCTCGCTCCCGCGCGAAGCACTCTGGGCCTACCGCGATCAGGGCGCCTTGCGAGAAACTTAGCGGCTTCGACCAAGCCTGTACCGGATGGTGGGCGTTCGGCCGCACGGTCAAGGCTTGCCAAAATCCGTTGGACCTCCGACAATCTTCCCAGTTCGCGACGAGAAGCTTGCGGATAAACCAAGCAAGCCCCGGCGACAGTGGGAGGAAAACCATGCGCTTTGTGAAATTCGCGCTAGCCGGCGCCTGTGCGCTCGGCCTCGTCGGCCTCAGCCCGGCCAACAGCGCCGAACCCGTGAAAATCCGCATGTCATGGGTGGCGCCGGTCGCAAACTGGGCCTCGATCATTCTCGAGAAAAAAGATCTGGCCGTGCATTTGGGCAAATCCTACACGCTCGAGTCCGTCCGCTACCAAGGCACGCCGCAAATGATCACGGCGATCGCCAATAACGAGCTGGAAGTCTCCAACCTGGCTTATTCCTCGCTCGCCATCGCGATCGAAAACGCCGGCCTCGACGACATCCGCGTCATCGCCGATGAATTCCAGGACGGCGTTCCGGGTTATTTCAGCGAGCAGTTCTATGTCCGCAAGGACAGCGGCATCAATAAAGTCGAAGACCTCAAGGGCAAGGTGGTCGCGACCAATGGCGGCGGCAGCGCCGTCGACGTCGCCATGCGCGCCATGCTGAAGAAGCACGGCCTTGAGGAAAAACGCGACTACACGATGATCGAGGCGCCGTTGCCGACAATGCCGGCTGTGCTTTCCGACAAGAAAGCCGACCTCATTCCGGCCGTGTTGCCCTTCGCGCTCAATCCCAAGCTTAAGGAAGAAGGCAAAGTCCTGTTCGAACAACGGGAAGCCATCGGCATCACGCAGATGATCGTGTGGACGGCACGCAAGTCCTTCATCGACAAGAATCGTGCCGCCATGGTCGACTTCATGGAAGACATGCTGCGCATCACGCGCTGGTATCTCGACCCGAAGAACCACGACGAAGCGGCCAAGATCGCGTCCAACGTCACGAAGGTGCCACCCGAGCGCTTCGGCTGGCTCTTCACCAAGGCGGATACCTATCGCGATCCGAACCTGCTGCCGAACGTCGAAGCATTGCAGCGCAACGTGGACATGACGCAGGATCTGGGATTCGTGAAAAAGAAGATCGACATCAAGAAATATGTCGATGTGAGCCTGGCGCAGGAAGCAGCCAAACGTCTGAAATAACGATTATTCCCTCAATAGACGCAACGGCCCCGGATTTCTTCCGGGGCCGTTTCATTTGAGGGTTCTCAGATGCGCTTGAGCGGAATGGCGCCGAGAAAATCGCGTTTGCCGACATCCACGCCGAAGTTCCGCGCGGCCGCGTAAGCCGCGGTGAGATGGAAATAGAAATTCGGCAAAACGAAATGATTGAGATAGTCGCCCCCCTTCATCTGACCCTTGTTCGGTCCGAGCGGAAACGTGATGTCGCGGTCAACTGCAGCGTCGATGGCCTTGGCGTCAAGTGTCTTGAGGAAGGCGATGGTCTTGGCGATGCGCTCCTTGAGCTGATCGATGCTCGATTCGTTATCCTCCATCTTCGGCGGCTCGACGCCGGCGAGACGGGCGGTGCCGTTTTTGGCCTGATCGCAGGCAACCTGAACTTGCCGCACCAGCGCGAACATGTCGGGCGCGAGCCGCCAGCCAAGCAGCACCGACGGGTCGACCTTTTTGGCCGTGGCGTGGGCCGCGGCCTTGTCGAGCACGCCCGACAGGGCATTGAGGCCGATCTCGAAGACCGGAAGAGACGCTTGGGACATCGTGAAGGGCATAACTCTGGCGTCCTTGAATGATGTTTGATGGCAAGGGCGCGACCATGCCTGCAAAACAACGGCGGTTCAACAAGTTGCCGCCAGATTATGCCTGAGAATCGAGCCTGGGGACTCGATCCGGCTTGCCCACATTCTCGGCCCGCGGAATAACATAATTGAGCTACAGTGGTCGTCCCCCGCCAGGCGAACTCGTATCGAGGCATGACCGAACCGGACGAAAATAAACAACCAGCGATGATCGCGTTGCGCGAAGCATCGGGCGTTCGCGGCCGGCCGGAGGTGCTGCGGTGGGGCGCGTGCATTGCGGTCGCCCTATTCATTCATGTTGCGGGCGCGGTTGCCTTGTTGGCGCGCTGGAATGACCCCGCGGATGTGGTCGCAAACGCGCCCGTCATCATGATCGAGCTCGCGCCGGTGCCGGTGGCACCTGACGTCACGCCCTCCGGACTGCCTCCCGGCCCGCAGCAAGCTGACGCGCAGGCGGAGCCTGACCTGCCAAAACCAATCGAGAAACTCGAAATAAAGACCGAGCTTGCGAAGGAAGCGGAGTTGCCGGCGACGCAACCAAAGTCGGCCGATAAACCGACAGAGAAAAAGCCGAAGCAAAAGCACGCAAGCCTTGCCAGTGCGCCCAGTACGGCCGAGCAGCGGGCCGAACACGCGGCGGCGATAGCGCCAGGCTCGACTTCACACAATCCGGAGGCGGTGCCGAATTGGAAATCCGCACTGGTTGCTCGCCTCGAGCGCTACAAACGCTATCCGGCCGAAGCGCAGTCGCGTCATGAAAATGGCGTGACGCAGCTTGCGTTCAGCGTTGACCGCAGCGGCGGGGTGCATCATGCCCACGTGGTTCACAGCTCCGGCTCGAACGTACTCGACCGCGAGGCGGTCGCTCTCGCAGAGCGTGCGTCACCGATGCCCCCGCCTCCCGCCGAAATCTCCGGCGCGCAGATTCCGATCATGGTGCCGATCCGTTACAATATACCTTAAAACTGGTTTCAGCGGTGACGCCGTTTGGCGCTCAGCGCAGCGTCTTGCCCGCCAATGACATGCCCGATCATCACCAGCACCGGGCCGGGCAAATCGGCTTGTGCAAGGCGGCCGGGCAGCTCGGCGATGGGTGCAGAGACGACGGCCTGGTCAGGCCGGGTGGCGCGCGCAATGGCGAGCGCCGGCGTGCGCGGGTCGAGACCTTCAGCGGTTGCTTTCTCGACCAAAGGCGCAAGCGTGCGCACCGGCATGTAGATCGCCGTGGTGGTCGCCGGATCGGCGAGGCTCTGCCAGTCGAGATCGGCGGGCAGCTGGCCACTCCGGGCGTGGCCGGTGACGTATTGCAGCCGGCGCGCATGCTTGCGGTCGGTCAGCGGAATGCCAAGTCTGGCGGCGGCGCCTTGTGCCGCGGTAATGCCGGGCACCACGTCGAATGCGATATTGGCGGCCTGACAGGCTGCGATCTCCTCGGCAGCCCTCCCGAAGATCAGCGGATCGCCGCCCTTGAGGCGAACGACACGCTTGCCTTGTTTGGCGAGGCTCACCATCAGCGCGTTGATGTCTTCCTGCTTGCACGAAGGTCCAAAGCCAGTCTTGCCGACCAACATCTTTCTCGCTTCACGGCGGGCAAAGTCGAGCACATCGCGGGAGACCAGGTCATCGAACAAAATCACATCGGCCGATTGCAGCGCGCGCACGGCGCGCAATGTGAGCAGTTCCGGATCACCCGGCCCTGCCCCGACCATCGTCACCGAGCCGTTCTCGACGCTGGTACCAAAGCCATTCACCTCGGCGACAAATCTGTCGAAGTCATGCTGGGCAGGCTCGTTGCCGGGATTGGCGATCGCGTGGGCCGTGAACAACTGCCAGAACTTGCGCCGTCCCGCGAATGAAAGCCCCGCCGCCTTCAGCGCCGAACGCCAGCGCGCGGCGGCGGCGGCCCATGCAGAAAAACCGTTGGGCAGAAAAGCTTCCAGCTTGGCGCGGATCGCCTGCGCGAAAACCGGCGCGGCGCCGTCGGTCGAGATCCCGATCACCAGCGGCGAGCGGTTGACGATGGCGCCGAAGGCAAAGTCGCAGAAGGCCGGCTTGTCGATCACGTTCACCGGCACACCGGCCGCACGCGCGGCCGCCGCAAAGGCCGCAGCGCCCTCGTCGTCATCGAAAGCGCCAATGGCAACTGCGGCACCTTTCAGGTCGTCAGCCGTCCAGCCGCGCCGATTGATTGTCACCGCACCGCGCGGCGGATCCGCCGCGACCTGAAGCAGTTCGTCGCTCGCATCAATTGCATAAACATCAATTTGTGCACCGGCGGCCGCCAGCAACTCCGCCTTCCAGGCCGCCGCAGCACTGCCGCCCGCCAGCACCGCGCGCTTGCCCTCCAGCGCCAGAAACACCGGCAGCCGCGCCAGCGCGCTCATGCGCGCGCGGCCTGCTTCGGAGGGGGTACGTGGTTCAGTCATCACCGTGAACTCTCAGTAAACATCGGCTTGGTAGCGGTCATTCTTCTTCAGATCGGCAACGTAGCGCGCGGCATCTTCAGGGCTGCGCTTGCCATGTTCCGCGACCACATCGATCAGCGCACGCTCGACGTCTTTTGCCATGCGTAAGGCATCTCCGCAAACATATATGTGCGCGCCGTGGCTCAGCCAGTCCCACAGATCGCGGCCATCGTCGCGCATGCGGTGTTGGACATAGATTTTTTCGTTGCCGTCGCGCGACCACGCGAGCGTCAGGCGATTAAGGTGGCCCGCCGATCGCATGGCGACGAATTCATCCTGGTAGAAGAAATCGTAGTCGCTGCGCTGGTGACCGAAATAAAGCCAATTGCGGCCGGGAGCCTTGGTCGCGATACGCTCCTGCAGAAATGCGCGGAATGGCGCAACGCCGGTGCCGGGGCCGATCATGATGATCGGCACATTCGGATCGGCAGGCAGCGCGAAGTGTTGCGCCTTTTGCACATAGACCCTGATCTTGTCGCCGGGCGAAACACGGCCGGCAAGGAATGTAGAAGCAACGCCGAGGCGCGTCCGTTTTTCAACGTCGTAGCGTACCGCATCGACCGTCAGCGAGACGCGGCCCGGGTTGCACTTGAGCGACGAGGAAATTGAATAGACACGCGGCTGCAGCACATCAAGGGACTCAATGAAAGCTTCCGGGTCTGGCCGAATGCCCGAAAACTTTTGCAACGCCGCCAGAACGTCGAGCGTGGCCGCGTCGCCATCCGGATCCTGTCCGTCGGCAAGGGCCTTGGCCTTTTTCTTCCGATCGCCGCCGGTGAGATAGGAAATAAACTGGAACAGCATGTCCGGCGCCGGCGACAGCGATACGCTGTCGGTGAGAACTTCGCGCAGCGTTCGCCCGCCGATCGGAAAATCCGGCGGCGCGTCGAGCGCACGAATAACGGCGTCGACCAGCGTAGGATCGTTGGCGGGAAAAACGCCGAAGCTGTCACCGACCACATAGTCCAGTCCACATTCGGCGAGATCGAATTCGACATGCCAGGTCTCCTTTTCAGAACCTGGTTTATTGAGACGCCGGCGCGAAAGAAATGTTGCGTAAACCGGATTGTCGCGCGAGCGGCCGGGCATGGGTGGCGCAACGACCGGCGCCGGTGCGGGCGCAACGGCGGCCGGCCCCTCGCCGAGCTCCGCGTAAAGATTCTTGAGCATGCGCGCGGTCTCTTTGCCGCCAGGCACGCAGAGATTCAGGCGTTCTTCCTTTTTGACGAACAAGGCGTCGGCGTAATCCTTGCAGTTATAACCGCACTGGCCGCAGTCCTGTTGTGCCATGGCTGCCATCAGCCGGCGCGGCAACGGCTTGCCCTCGGCGAGCTTCATGCGATCTGGCATCGGCATTGCGGGATCGTGCCAGGGCGCACCGTCGTCGACTTCCGTGGGTGTTGTGGGCGCGCCGATCAGCCCGGGGAGGAGCTTCGCCGCCTCCTCGCCTGACAAAGGCGTGACGCCTTCCTGCAATCCAAATAGCCCGGCAAACAGACCGTTCAGCCAGGTCCGCTGCTCCGGTGTGAAAGGCGCGGTTTCCGGCAGGAAAGACGGGATCGGCGGCCGCTGGCTGACGCTCATTCGGCGGTCTCCAGTTCTGTCATGGCCTTGAACGCATCGAGCTCGTGCCGCCGCGCAAAAGCGATGAAGGTTTCATCGCTGGAGGTGCGATGCGCGAGATAGGCCTTGAGAATGCGCTCCACTGTGCGCGGCGCGTCATCGGCGACAACGTCGCGGTAGAGCTCCCGCCCGAGGGCCGCATCTGGCCCGAAGCCGCCGCCGATCGAAATATGGTAGCCCTCGACCGGATCAGCCTCCTCGGTCGGTTGAACCTTGCAGGCCAGCAACCCGATTTCGGATACAAAATGCTGCGCACAGGAGTGATGGCAGCCGGTGAGATGAATGTTGACCGGCTTGTCGAGCGCCACACGCGTCTCGCACCAGCGCGCGATTTCCTCGGCGTGACGCTTGGTATCCGAAGCTGCGAATTTGCACCCGGTATTGCCGGTGCAGGCGATCAGTCCCGCCCGAATTGCGTTGGTTTCAGTCGCCAGACCGAGCGCCTTGATCTTCGCCTGAGCGGATTCAAGTTCTTCAGTCGGAACGCCGGAAATCAGTAAATTCTGCCAGACCGTAAGCCGGATATCGCCATCGCCGAATTCCTGCGAAGTCGCGGCAATGCCGTTCATCTGCGCGACGGTCAGACGGCCTACCGGCACCACAATGCCAATCCAGTGCAGGCCATCCTGTTTTTGCGCGTGCACGCCAACGTGGGCGGTCCGATCGAAAGCCGGACGCGGTGCCAGCGCGCCGGGCACCGCGCGATCGAGCTTGCGGCCGAGCTTTTCTTCCATCAGCCCAAGGAATTTATCGACGCCAATCTTGTCGAGCACATATTTAAGCCGCGCCTTGGTGCGATCGGTACGGTCGCCGAGATCGACGAATACGCGCACCACCGCATCTGCCACCATCGTCGCATCGCCGGGCTTCACCAGCACACCTGTGTCGCCCGCGAAACTCTTGTGACCAGTGAGACCGCCGAGGCAGAGCTTGAACCAGATGCCGGGGGGCACCCCAAAACCGTCATTGACCTGCACTGCCTGGAAACCGATGTCGTTGGTGTCCTCCAGTACGGGGATGAGTCCGGCGCCGTCGAAGGCGACGTTGAATTTGCGCGGCAGGCCGTAAAGCGAGCGATCATTGAGAATATGGAAATGCCACTCGCGTGCATAAGGCCGCGTGTCGATTAGTTCCTGCGGATCAATGCCGGCGGTTGCCGTGCCGGTGACGTTGCGGATGTTGTCGGCGCCGGACCCGCGTGAACAGAGGCCCAGGTCTTGAACGGCCTCAATCATGTTGACAGCATCGGCCGCCCGGATTTCGCGGATCTGAATATTGGCACGCGTGGTGACATGCGAATAGCCACCGCCATAACGTTCAGCGAGGTCGGCGAGCCCCGCGAGCTGCGCGGCTTTCAATATGCCGTTCGGCAATCGCAGCCGACACATGTAGGAATTCTGGTTCGGCGCGACGTAGAACAATCCGAAGTAGCGCCAGCGGAAATTGTCCGGCGGCTTGGGGTATTCGCCTTTTGCGGCATGCGCCTTCAGACGCTCATATGTGTCGAACGGATGTTCGTCGCGCTTGAATTTCTCAGGGTCAGACAGCTTGCCGCCGGCGGCAATGACGCGGTCCTGCGCCTTGCGCGCAGCAGCGTCCGGACCGATCGATTCGGCCGCGGCCGCCGGCGCGCCAGCGCCAGCCAAGCCCTTCGCGGTTCTCGCGATCTGAACGCCGGCAACGAACCCTTCCAGGTATCGTTTCTGTTCGGATTTAAAGTCGCCAGTCGTTGTGTCTCCGGCTGATGTCTGTCCGGCTTCCGTCGTCATCAGTTCGGCACCTGCATGATGACTTATTGTCAGCAACGACTATGCCAAACAATAACTAGTTGATATTTCTAATATTTCCGTGTTTGCAGGACACCGCTGCCTTGAAATTAGCCGGTGACGGTAAAATTTTGTGCAACGCAAAAAGCACGCCGGGGGT
Source organism: uncultured Alphaproteobacteria bacterium (assembly GCA_963767515.1). Taxonomy (GTDB): domain Bacteria; phylum Pseudomonadota; class Alphaproteobacteria; order Rhizobiales; family Xanthobacteraceae; genus Pseudolabrys. The sequence goes on along the minus strand of CAVYER010000018.1, from coordinate 18,801 downwards.
GGTGTTGGTGTCGCGCGAGCGCCCTTCAACACGATAAGCCCGTCACACGAGCATTTTTCTTCACTGCAAACGCGGCGCGGACCCGATCACACGGGTGGAATTCGCGGTTGGCATGTCAATTGCTCAGGACTTCTTTGGATTGCAAGCGACCAAAGGAGATCTCCAGTGGCCTATCTCGTCCCTTCAGAATTCGTCGCCAAAATGGTGGACGCGGGCGAATCAAAAATCTTCATGTCGACCCGCGACACCATAATCCGCGCATACATGGCCGGAGCCATTCTGGCTTTGGCGGCCTGGTTCGCGATCACCATCAACGTAGCAACCGGCCAGCCGCTCGTCGGCGCGCTCCTCTTCCCCGTTGGTTTCGTGATGCTGAACCTGTTCGGCTTCGATCTGCTCACCGGCGTATTTGTGCTGACGCCCCTGGCTTTGATCGACAAGCGGCCAGGCGTGACGTTCAATGGTGTTTTGAGGAACTGGGGCCTGGTTTTTGTCGGCAACTTTGCCGGCGCGCTCACAACAGCGTTTCTGATGGCATTTGTGACGACGTTTGGTTTTACGCAGGCGCCCGACAAGGTCGGCACCGTGATCGGCAATATCGGCGAAGCCCGGACATTGGGCTACGCAGCGCATGGCGTAGCCGGCATGGCGACGTTGTTCTTGCGCGGCGCCTTGTGCAACTGGATGGTTTCGGCTGGCGTCGTCGGCGCCATGATATCGACGACCGTGCCCGGCAAGGTCATCGCAATGTGGATGCCGATCCTGGTGTTCTTCTACATGGTGTTCGAGCATTCCGTCGTGAACATGTTCCTTTTTCCGGCTGGCCTGATGCTCCATGCCCCCTTCTCGATCCTGGACTATTTCATCTGGAACGAGATTCCGACCGTGCTCGGAAACCTGGTTGGCGGCCTGACTTTCACCGGCTTGACGCTCTACGCCACCCACATGAAGACCGCTCCCAAGCGCACGCAGCTCAAGCGCGTTGCCTGAGGGGATTTGCTATCGTGGAGCCTCAACCCACCCGGGTTGAGGCTCCTTTCTTTTGGTCCAATGCATGTCAGGCCAGCTCGCGATATCGATCGGGCAGTACTCGGACAAGGGCCGAAAGGAAACCAATCAGGATTTTCACGGTGCGTTGATTCCGGACGAGCCGCTGCTCGGCCTGAAAGGCATTGCCATCGCCCTGGCGGACGGAATCAGCAGCAGCGCCGTCAGCGGAATTGCCAGCGAGTTGGCCGTCAAAAGCTTTTTGACGGACTATTACTGCACCTCGGAAACATGGTCGGTGAAAACATCGGCGCAGCGCGTAATCGCCGCGACTAACTCCTGGCTGCACTCACAAACCCGCCAAAGCCAGTACCTTTACGATCAGGACAAAGGCTATGTGTGCACGCTCAGTGCGATGGTCATCAAGTCCACGACGGCACACATTTTCCATATCGGAGATGCGCGCATCTACCGGGTCGCAGGCCATATCCTTGAGCAGCTGACCGAAGATCACCGCATCGTCATGTCATCAACCCAGAGCTATCTGGGCCGGGCTTTGGGGGTTAATCCGCAAATCGAGATTGATTATCGAACGCTCGCGGTTGGAAAAGGTGACACATTTCTGCTGGCGACCGACGGTGTCTATGAACATGTCAGCGGCCGCTTTATCGCCGAAACGATCAATCGCTTCGCAGGCGACCTAGATCGCGCCGCCAAAACCATCGTTGAAGAAGCGCAGCAACAAGGCAGCCCGGACAATCTGACCGTACAGATTGCCCGTATCGACAATTTGCCCGACAGCGAAGCCAGCGAAATCGTCAAGCATGCGCTGGAACTGCCGTGCCCGCCGCTACTGGAAGCCAGAATGGTATTGGATGGATACCAGATCGTCAGGGAAGTCCACGGCAGCAGCCGGAGCCATATCTATCTGGCCGTCAATTCAGCCGATGGTTCACTGGTTGCCATCAAGACGCCGTCGATCGACTTGCGCGCCGACCCCGCCTACTTGCAGCGATTCATGATGGAAGAATGGGTCGCCCGCCGCATCAACAGCGCTCACGTCCTCAAGCCGCGCACCCACTCGCGAACGCGAAATTACCTGTACGTCGTAACAGAGTTTGTCGAAGGGCAGACTTTGACCCAGTGGATGATCGACAATCCGAAACCAGGCCTGGAGGCCGTGCGCGGAACTCATCGAGCAGATTGCCGGCGGGCTGCAAGCATTTCACCGGATGGAAATGCTGCATCAGGACCTTCGCCCGGAGAACATCCTGATCGATGGCACTGGCACCGCGAAGATCATTGATTTCGGCTCGACGAGAATTGCGGGTATTGCCGAAGATTCACCGGCCGGCATCGACGACCATATCCTCGGGACGGTGCAATACGCTGCGCCGGAATATTTCCTCGGCGAAGGCGGGTCCGTGCGCTCCGATATATTTTCCATCGGAGTCATTGCCTATCAGATGTTGACCGGCCGGCTTCCGTACGGCGCTCAGGTTCCGAAAATCAGGACGAAGTCGCAACAGAAAAAGCTGCGGTACAGATCGGCGCTCGATGACAATCGCGATATCCCGGCATGGATTGACGGAGCGCTCAAGAAAGCGGTGCATCCGGACCCCTACCAGCGCTACGAGGAATTATCGGAATTCGTTTTCGATCTTCGTCACCCCAACAAGGACTTCCTGAAGACATCGCCTGTCCCGCTGATCGAACGCGACCCGCTTCTGTTCTGGAAAGCTCTTTCGGCGGTGCTGTTCTTTTTGGCCTTGATTTGCCTGGTCTTGTTGTTGATGCAGGCTGGCAAACACTAGCCATTCCCTTCACTTCGGCGCTTTAGCACCGACATTGGCATGAAAGTCCGCACCATTACCGGTCTTGGCGACAAAGCCAGCGCGAATGGTGAAATCGCCGAAGCGCTCCCCCTTCTGACGGCCGGACGCATAGGCCGCAAACACCGGATCGAGCGCCGCCACGATGCCGTTGTGGTCGAGATCCTCGGCGTAAAGTTTGGACAGCCGCGAGCCATCGAAGGCCGCACCGAGATAGAGATTGTAGCGGCCGGGTCCTTTGCCGACCAAACCGATCTCGGAGAGATAAGGCCGCGCGCAGCCGTTGGGGCAGCCGGTCATACGGATGACGATGTCATCGGCCGAGAGCCCATGCGCGGCCAGTTTCTCGTCGAGCGCCGTCATCAGCTCCGGCAGGTAGCGCTCGCTTTCCGCCAAGGCGAGACCGCAGGTCGGTAGCGCCACGCAGGCCATCGAGTTGCGACGCAAGCCCGACCAAGGCGCAAGCAACCCGGCCTCGCGCGCGATGCGCTCGACCTCGGCCTGCTGCTCCGTCGGCACATTGGCGATGATCAGGTTCTGATTGGGCGTGATGCGGAAATCGCCTTGATGAATATGCGCAATATCGCGCAAGGCGGTTTGCTGCGCGGCACCGGGGATATCCTGCACACGTCCATTCTGCACGAACAACGTCAGGTGCCCGCGCCCGTCGTCACCCTGCGTCCAGCCATATTGGTCGCCGGTCGACGTGAACGTGTAAGGCCTGGCCGGCGCGAACTTCACACCAGCCCGGCGCTCGACTTCGGCGCGGAAGACATCCAGACCGCGGTCCTCGATGGTGTATTTGAGCCGCGCGTGCTTGCGGTTCTTGCGGTCGCCCCAGTCGCGCTGCACGGTGACGACAGCTTCGGCGACCTTCACCGCATCGGCGGTTGTGCAGAAACCCATGACGTCGGCGGTGCGCGGATAAGTGTCCGGCTCGCCATGGGTCATGCCCATGCCCCCGCCAACCGTCACATTCCAGCCAACGATCGAACCGGTATCGTCGAGGATGGCGATGTAGCCGAGATCGTGCGCAAATATGTCGACATCGTTAGACGGCGGCACCGCCACCACAATTTTGAATTTCCGCGGCATATAGGTCTTGCCGTAAATCGGTTCGACCACCTCCTCTTCGCCGCCAGCGATGCGCTCGCCGTCCAGCCAGATCTCGCGATAGGCCGGCGTGCGCGGCAATAGGTGATCCGAAATCGCACGCGTGAGCGCGATCGCTGCGGCGTGTGCATGCGACTGGTGCGGATTCGGATTGCACATCACGTTGCGATTGACGTCGCCGCAGGCCGCAATGGAATTGAGCAGCGCCGCATCGATCTGCTTCAGCGTCGCCTTGAGGTTCGATTTGATGATGCCATGCAGCTGCACCGTCTGCCGCGTAGTCATGCGCATGCTGCCGTTACCATAGTCGCGCGCCACTTTGTCGAGGATGAGCCATTGCTGCGGGGTCAGCACCCCGCCCGGGATGCGCACACGGATCATAAAGGCGAAGGCCTTCTCCATTTTCTTGCGCGTGCGCTCGGGCCGCAGGTCACGGTCATCCTGCAAATACATGCCGTGGAACTTCACCAGCTGCTGGTCGTCCTCGACGATGGCGCCGGTGATTTCCTCACGCAGACCTTCGGCCAGCGTACCGCGCAAATAATCGCTCGCCTCTTTGATGCGCTCATTGCGCGAACGGTCGTCGGTCATGGGCAATCCAGTGGAGGCAGGATCAATAGGTATCCTGCAGGTAGCGCTTCTCGCGCTCAAGCGTCGCCACCGCCTTTTCGGCAGCCTCGGGCGACAATGATTTCACATCGGCATAGGCGCGCACCAGTGCCGCGCGCACGTCCTTGGCCATCGCCTTGGCATCGCCGCAGACATAGAAATACGCGCCTTTCTCGAGCCACTCGACCAGCTCGGCGCGGCGATCCCAGATCTTGTGCTGGACGTAAACTTTCACCGGGGTGTCGCGCGAGAAGGCAACATCCATCCGCGTGAGCGCGCCGCCGTTTAGCGCCTCCTGCCAATCGAGCTGGTAGAGGAAATCATGGGTGAAGGTGCGGTCGCCGAAGAACAGCCAGCTTTTGCCGGTCGCTTCGGTGGCGCGGCGTTCCTGCACAAAGGCGCGGAATGGCGCGACACCAGTGCCGGGGCCGACCATGATGATGTCCTTGTCGGGCGCCGGCAGGCTGAAATGCCGGTTCGGCTTCACCTTGACCCGCACGCGGCCGCCACGCTTGAGACGCTCGGCCACATAGTTCGACGCAACACCCTTGCGGGCGCGGCCATGGCTTTCATAGCGCACGGCCGAAATCAGCAGATGCGCCTCATCCCCCACCTCGCGGCGGGACGACGCGATCGAATAGGCGCGCGGGGCTAGCGGACGGGTCAGCGCGCGTAGCGTCTCGGCGTCGAGCGCGATCGGGAAGGTCGCGATCAGATCGATGAGCTGGCGGCCTGCAATCCACTCTTTGACCTGTCCGTCGGCGATCAACGCCCTGACGTATTGGTGACCGGTCTTCTCGACATAGGTATCAACGGTTTTGGCCGACAGCGTCGTCACGTCGCGCGTCTTGATGAATTCGCTACGCAGCTTGTCGTCGCCCGCAAGGCCGGCGGACTTCAATAGCTCGTCGACATAGGCCGGATCATTTTCGACAAAGAGGTCGAGTGAGTCGCCCGGCTCATAAGCCAGCGCGCCGCCCTCAAATGCCAGCGCAAGATGGATGGTCTCCTTGTCGGAGCGCGAGGAATTGAGGTCGACATGCTCGGTGATTTCGGCCTCAACAATATCGGTGCTCGGCGCCGACGCCGGCTTGGCGCCGAAATCAACTTCGATTACCCGGCCGCTCGCATTCGGCGGCGTCAGCACTTTCACAGCATCGCCGATCCAGTGCGCGGCAGGTTCGGCAAAATCGAGGTCGCAATCGACGCGATCAACCACGCGCTTGCCGCCGAGGGCAGCGAGGCGCTCGTCGATCTTCTTGCCGATCACGCAGAACTCGGCATAGGCGGTATCGCCCAGCGCCAGCACGCCGAACTCGACGCCGTCGAGACGCGGCGCGCCCTCACCCATCAGCTCATTATAGGTGCGCACGGCACGCGCCGGTGGTTCGCCCTCGCCCCAGGTGGCAGCGATCACGACCAACCGCTTGGCGGAGGTCAGCGCGGACAGTTCAAGGTCCGCCATATCAATGATGGTCGGCTTGAGGCCACTCTTACGCGCCGCCTTGGCGATATCGCCGGCAAGCTTCTCCGAATTTCCCGACTCGCTTGCATAGACGATCGTCAACGGCTCGGCCGGCCGCGCCGGCGCCAACGGCTGCGGGGCCAGCAGACCGCCAGACGCATCAATGCCTGCGAGGAACCCAGCCAACCAGGCGCGCTGGATCGGGCTCGCGGTGCCGACCACGCGGTTGAGGAGATCGATCTCCTCTTCGGCGAACGGCGCGGTCTTCGGAATAGGCGACATCACGTTCTCATTTCTGCGGTGCGAGTTCGACGTTGTCGGCACGCGCAGGCGTTGTCTCTTTCCAGGTCGTCGCGATCGTCATCAATGCTGCCCTCTACCCGTGCACGCGCGGCACCACGCCGATGGCAATCAGCGCCACCAGCGTGGTCGCAAGCGCGAATGCCCAGGCTTCCAGGCGCGAAATGCGTTTTGGCTCACGCGGGAAATCGGTCATCGGAACGCTCCGTGCCATCAACAGGAGCGCTTAAGTAGGAGATTATTCTGCCAGACGGCAATAAGTGCCCGAAAATAAGAAGAATTTTGCTTCTATGGACGCTTTAGTGCGTAACAATTTCCTTTCGGCGGACCCTTGTGGAGAACGCCGGTATTGCTCGAATCCCGCATTTACGTATGCAAAACACGGAAAGTGTTGCTCACTCTGGAAACGACCCGCCGCTGATGGCCACCTACCGACGCAGGCTGCATTCGCTGCTGACCCCTGCCGAGCATCGCCTGTTCGCGCGCCTCGACTCCCCTCAGAAGATTCAGGATTTCCTCGACCGGTTGCCGGTCAATTTCAGCCTGAACGGCGACACTGCGATGTCACCACGCAGCGTGCTGAAAGCGCGCATGGCGCATTGCGCCGAGGGCGCAATTTTCGCCGCCGCCGCGCTCGCCTATCACGGCAGGCCGCCACTTCTGATGGATATCCGCGCGTTGCCAGCCGACCAGGATCACATCATTACGCTATTTCGGGAGCGCGGCCTGTGGGGTGCGATCAGCAAGACTAATCACGCAATCCTGCGCTGGCGCGATCCGATCTATGCGAGTACACGCGAACTGGCGATGACCTACGCGCACGAGTATTGCTTGCCCGGGGGCAAGAAATCCATGTTGTCGTTTTCCAGGCCATACTCGCTCGCGCGCTTTGCGCCCAAGAGTTGGGTCATCGCGCCGGAAGATCTCGATTGGCTCCTGGTCGATCTCGATACATCGCCGCATGTGCCAGTCGCACCGAAGCATGTACTACGCAAACGTCGACGCTCCTCGCGGGTCGAGTTGCTATCGCAGGACGTGGTGGAATGGCCCGATCCGCGCAAACCGAAACGCAAGCGTAAAAAGAAAGCGGCTCGCGCCTGACAATTTACTGCATGGTACGCGCCCGCTAATGTAGCGCGGCCAAATAAACAGCAGAGGCCATTGCGTGGCACCGCTCACATTCCGCAGACGACTGACGATCGAATGGGGTCATTGCGACCCCGCCGGCATTGTGTTCAATCCGCGATTCTTTGAATTTTTCGACGCCAATTCATGGATGTTGTTTGAAACCGCATTGGGCGTGAAGCAACAGGAGATCGCGTCGACTTACGGCATTGTCGGTATCGCCCTGGTGGACGCGCGAGCGAACTTTCTCAGGCCTGCCAAATTCGGCGACACGGTCGAGATCGTCTCACAGGTCAGCGAATTTCGCAGGTCCAGCTTCGATGTCGAACATCGCGTGAGTATCGGTGGCGAGACTGCCGTCGAAGGGGGAGAGACGCGGGTCTGGGCGGTACGCAGCAAGGGCGACCCGGATAGCATTGCGGCGGCGGCCATACCGCAAAACGTAATCGCCAAATTTAGTGCGAACTGACCGCCAATCCCGCTACGCGATCTTCACATATTCGAAATCACCCGGCTTGTTATCGATGCCAACTTTTGGCGGCGCAATCCAACTGGCAAACTTCCCGGGCTCCATTTGGGGCTTCATCAAGCTTTCGATAAAGTCTTTGTCCGCCGCCGATGGCAGAAAATCGGTTCGCTGATTTGTCCATTCGGCAGGTGACAGAATATTTCCGTCGACATCAGCATTCGTGCGCGAGAATTCGCCGATATGCCGGTGGAACGCCACATGCGGCAGCTTGATCTGGAAAGGGATACCTATCTGTTCAATGACCTTATTCCAGCGGGCGACCCCGTTGTTGCAATCGGCTACGTAGTCGTCGCGCAGACGCATGTTGAGCGCCGACAATGCCGGCGAATCCTCATTCTGGATTTTGCCGTCGACCAGGCGCAGTACAGGATAAGTTTTGCTCTCCAGCTGGTGGTCATCGTCGAGTCGGTGCTCGCGATATCGGCCCTTCAGGCCAGCATGGAATGCATTGGCCGCATTGGTCGAAATCTCGTTGCCGAAGAGATCGAGCGTCAATGAAAAGTGCATGTTCGCTTTTTTCTGGATGGTCGGCAGATCGATGACACCAAGCTTGCGTATTTTCTCGATCTCATAGGGGTCGCTGATCCCTGCATCCTTCATCGCCTCGCATGTGCGCTGGATGATACGGGTGACACCGGTTTCGCCCACGAACATATGGTGGGCCTCTTCGGTCAGCATGAACCGGCAGGTGCGCGACAGCGGATCAAAGCCCGATTGTGCCAGCGCCTCGAGCTGCATTTTGCCGTCGCGGTCCGTGAAAAATGTGAACATGAAGAACGACAGCCAGTCGGGCGTCTTTTCGTTGAAGGCGCCAAGCATGCGCGGCGTGTCGGGGTCGCCGGAGCGGCGTTGCAGCAAAGCTTCGGCTTCTTCACGACCGTCCGTACCGAAATATTTCTGCAACAGATAGACCATGGCCCAGAGATGGCGGCCCTCCTCGACATTCACCTGAAAGAGATTCCGCATGTCGTAGAGCGAAGGGGCCGTCTTGCCGAGATAGCGCTGCTGCTCGACCGAGGCAGGCTCGGTGTCGCCCTGGATGACCACCAGCCGGCGCAACATGGCGCGGTATTCGCCCGGCACTTCCTGCCAGGCATCCTCTCCCTTATGGGTCCCGAAGGGAATCTTGCGGTCTTCCTGTTGCGGAGCCAACAGCACACCCCAGCGGTATTCCGGCATGCGCACGTAATCGAACTTGGCCCAGCCCTTGGGGTCGACGCTCACCGCTGTGCGCAAATAGACCAGCGCCTCCTGGAAGCCCTCCGGCCCCATGTCTTTCCACCAATTAATGTAGCCAGGATGCCACTTCTCCAGCGCGCGCTTGACGCGCACGTCGCTGCCGAGACCGACATTGTTGGGGATCAGCCCGTTATAGTCGACTTGCTGGATAGTCATGGCTACACCCTTTCCTTGTCGAACGTCGCCTTCACGCCGGTGCCGTAGAGTTTGAGCGCCCCGTGTTCACCGACAGAATTCGGCCGCTGGAAGATCCAGTTTTGCCATGCCGTGAGGCGGCCAAAGATCTTCGTTTCCATGGTTTCGGGACCGGCGAACCGCAGATTGGCTTCCATGCCGGTCAATAAATCCGGCGAATGGCTCGCGCGCTCTTCGATCATCACGCGTAACTCGTCGTCCCAGTCGAAATCCTCATAGGCAAATGTGACCAGGCCGAGCTCGGCCGCCTCTTCGCCCTCGATCGCAACGCCAATCTTTTCTTTCGCGCTCTCCACCACTTTCGGCTCACCGAGAAAGCGGCTTTGCAGCCGTGTGAGGCCATTCCCCATTGGATAAAGGCCGAAATTAGCGGCGCCCAAAGTCAGCGCGGCGGGCGGCCGGTTGTCGCCCTCGCGCGTGCCGATCAGCATCAGCGAGCGGTCGGCGGCAAAAGCGAGCTCGGCCAGCGTTCCGGCAAAGCATGAGCCGGGCTCGATCACGGCAAAGAACGTCTTGGCGGTGACGTCGATACGCTTGAACACCCGCTTGAGGTAGTGGCGAATCTCGCGCATCAGCCAGTCGCCATTAGCTTTGGCGAGGAAATCATCGTGCGCGAGCACCGCTTGCGCGCTGCCGTCGGTGCGCAGCAGCACCACATTGATGACCGGCTCGTTGACCCGCAGATGCAGGATGGCATCTTCCAGTTCACGCGCAACCGTGAGCGGCCAGAACTTGTCGCCGAGCGCATGCGCCGCTTCGATCGAATTGGGAACCGGTTGCGCCGGCCCGCGCACGGTCAACGTTGCAACTGAACGGCCACGATCGATCTCGATATCGACATGGGAGTATGAAACCCGCCCATCCGCTATCTTGCGTTGCAGCGGCGTGAGTTTGATCCCGCCCGATGCCGGCCGGTCCGAACGCTTGGCCAATTCGTGCGCGCGCGCCGCGACCGCATCTTTCCATTTCGACGGCGGCACGACTTCATCAACCAGCCGCCACTCGACTGCCTTGGCGCCGCGCAGTCCCTCTTCAGTCGAACAGAAAAAATCGGCGCGATCGCGGCGCACCTTGCGCTTGTCGGTGACACGGGTGAGGCCGCCTGTGCCGGGCAGCACCGCAAGCAGCGGCGTCTCCGGCAGCGATACAGTCGAGCGCCGATCGTCGACCAGCACGATGTGATCGGTGGCCAATGCCAGCTCGTAACCTCCGCCGGCGCAGCTGCCGTTCACCGCGCACATGTAAATTTGTTTGGAATTCTCGGTGGCGTCTTCGATCGCCAATCGCGTTTCGTTGGTAAACTTGCAGAAGTTTACCTTGTGCCCGTGTGTTGCCTTGCCGAGCATACGGATATTGGCGCCGGCGCAGAACACATTGTCCTTGCCCGACTTGATGACGACGCAGTGCACGTCCGGATATTCGAACCGCAAGCGCTGGATCGCGTCATTGAGCTCGATATCGACGGCGAGATCGTAGGAATTGAGTTTGAGTTCATAGCTGTCCGACAATCCGCCCGCGGGATCGACATCCATGATCAGATAGGCAATGTCGCCGTCGCGCTCGATGCGCCAATGGCGGTAACGCGAGGGATCAGTCTGAAAATCGATGGTTTGCATGGCCACAACGGACGCCCGGACGATGCCGCCCGCCACTCATCTCCCTCTATGCATTATTTTGCATATCAGTAACACCGTTGGGGCACTGCCACAACCGGATCTTACCGTGGCCTGTTCCGAACCCGATGTTGCCTAGCATTATAATGCATGTTAGCGAAGTGGCCATGAAAAGTGCCCGTACGACACCTGTTGCCGGCCGCGAGACCGACGCCTACTTGCGCCGGCTTGGCGAACGCGTCCGTGTGCTGCGCAATCAACGCGGCATGACACGAAAAGCACTCGCCCAGCACGCCAAGGTCTCCGAACGCTATCTGGCGCAGCTCGAAGCCGGGCTCGGCAACGGCTCGATCATCCTGTTGCGGCGGATTGCGCGGGCAATCGGCTTGCCGGTCACGCAACTCGTTCAAGAAGGAGCTGAGCCCGCGCTCGATATGGTTTTGTTGTCGCAATTCCTCGAGCGATTGCCGCCATCGGCACTCGCGGAAGCGCGCAATATGCTACTCAAGAGCTTCGGCACTCCGTCGGAAGACACGCGCCGCAAACGCATTGCACTCATCGGATTGCGCGGCGGCGGAAAATCCACCTTGGGCAAACTGCTGGCCGAGCGGCTGGACGTCCCCTTTATCGAGCTTGATCGCGAAATTGAAAAGCGCAGTGGCACCACATTAAGCGCGATTTTCGACATGTTCGGCCAGGAGACTTTCCGTCGCGCCGAGCGCGAGGCGCTCGACGAGGTCCTGCGCGGACATTCAAGCTTTGTGGTCGCCACCAGCGGAAGCATCGTCACCGAACCGGGCACGCTGGAGCTGCTGCTCGCCTCCTGCTTCACGGTGTGGGTCCGCGCCGAGCCCGCCGAACATATGAACCGCGTGATGGCGCAAGGTGACATGCGCCCTATGGCAAACAGCACCCGCGCTATGGACGACCTGGTCTCGATCCTTCGTAGCCGCGAACCCCTTTATGCCAAGGCGGAAGTCGCCCTTTCCACCAGCGGAAAGACCCCCGAGCAGGCCCTGGCGGAACTGTTGCGCCTCATCAAAGTTCCCGCTACTCGCATGAGCCGCAAATTGGCGTGAGAACCGCAAGAAAAGGCCGGCTTTGGCCGGGACGACAAGGACGAGAAGAATGAGCGAAACGATCAAGACCGATGTTCTGATTATCGGGGCGGGGCCGGTCGGCCTGTTCGCCGTGTTCGAACTCGGCCTCCTCGATATCAAGGCGCACCTCGTCGATATCCTGGACAAGGTCGGCGGTCAGTGCGCGGAGCTTTATCCCGAGAAGCCGATCTACGACATTCCCGGCATTCCACTCATCACCGGCCATGGCCTGACTGACGCGCTGATGCAGCAGATCAAGCCCTTCCACCCCACCTTTCATCTCAACGAAATGGTGACGGCGCTGGAGAAGATCGGCGAGCCGGGTTTCCGGTTGCGCACCGATGCCGGAAAAATTTTCGAGGCGAAGTGCGTCGTAATCGCGGCCGGCGGCGGCTCTTTCCAACCAAAGCGGCCGCCGATCCAGGGTATTGAGCCTTATGAGGAAAAATCGGTGTTCTACGCCGTGCGCAAAATGGACGCCTTTCGCGACAAGCGGCTGCTGATTGTCGGCGGCGGCGACAGCGCGCTCGACTGGACGCTCAATTTGCAGCCGATTGCCAAGCGTTTGACGCTTGTGCACCGGCGCGACGAATTCCGTGGCGCGCCCGATAGCGTGAACAAGATGCGCGCACTCGTGGCTGCCGGTGGCATGGATCTGAAAATCGGCCAGGTGACCACTCTGGAAGGCAACAACGGCCAGCTCGCCGCGTGCTCCATCAAGGGCAATGACGGCGCCGTTGCGCGCGTCGAAGTCGATGCGATGCTGCCGTTCTTCGGCCTCACCATGAAGCTCGGCCCGGTCGCAGACTGGGGCATCAAGATGGATGACGAACTCATCCCGGTCGACACCGCTGCTTTCGAGACCAATATTCCCGGCCTGTTCGCGGTCGGCGATATCAACACCTACCCGGGCAAGCTCAAGCTTATTTTGTCAGGCTTCCACGAAGCCGCATTGATGGCGCAGAAAGCGCACCGTTACGTCTATCCGGAGAAAAAACTGGTTTTCCAGTACACGACGTCATCGACCAGCCTGCAGAAGAAACTGGGCGTCGCTTAAGCCGCCGCACGTCATGCCAAAAATCACCTACATCGAACACGACGGCACGCGTCACACCGTCGACGCCGAACTTGGCTCGACCGTGATGGAAACCGCATTGCGGAACGATGTCGCCAGCATTGTCGCGGAATGCGGCGGCGGTTGCACTTGCGCGACCTGCCTTGTGCACGTCGATGAAGCGTGGAGCGCCATTGTCGGCCCGCCGTCGAGCGAAGAGGAAGAAATGCTCGACTCGGCCTTTGAGGTGAAACCGACGTCGCGGCTTTCCTGTCAGATCAAGGTCACGGACGCGCTTGATGGCCTGATTGTTTATACGCCGGCCTACCAGGGCCGCTGAACGAGCGCGCTCCAGTCAAGAACATCGTCGCTTCCGCCCAAGCTTTCAACGCCGCATTGATCGAATACTCGCACTCAAAATCAGGGTGTGAGGCGCGAATGGACGGGTTCGCCGGTCACAAACAACTCATCAGTCTTATTCTGATCATCGCCGGTACGTCGTCAGTATTGGCTGTGCTCATTGGGCTCGTCGTCGGATTTGTATTGACCGGCGCCTCGCCCTGAAACACAGCTAAGCAAGCATCCGCATGCTGTCGTCGAACAATTCATCGACGGAAAATTTTAGCGGGATCAGCTTCTGCCGAACGCTGTAGTCGAAAATGATCTCGAGCGACCGGCGATTGGCCTCGATTCCGAACCGCCAGGGATCGAGCAGACCATTGTCCGCCGCCGGCGGTACCGCCCGCCGGCTGTCGCGCAGCATGCGGTAAATCTCCTTCACGACATCTGGGCGCGATTTTGCAATCGTGTCGCGCACGACCATCATATGGTTGATCGGCACCCCGCCATGCGTTTGCGCCCATTGGCGCGCCACCGCATCAGCCTCGGGAATGAGCGGCTTGAGCCGCGGGTCGGGCAGCTTGTCGCCGACAATGGCGGCATCGAGTTCGCCGTCGAGCAGCATCTGCGTCAGGTTTTTTCCCTCGGGAGCCCGCGTGACAAAATCGGGATCCTTGTATTCGGCGAGATGCGGATCTTCGAACGTCACCCAATGGACGTTCGCAGTGTCGACGCCGTAATCGTCGGCGAGGAAACCGCGCACCCAGGCGCCGGTGGTTTGTGTATAGGCGCGCACGCCGATCCGCTTGCCCGTCAAATCGGACGCCTTCAATGGCCCGCGTTCCGGATTGTAGGCGATTGTGTGGTGCTGCCCGCGCCCCAGGACAGTCGCCGGAATGAGCAAATAGGGTTTGCCGTAGACCTTGGCTTGCAAAAAGGTAACGATCGCAATTTCGGCGACGTCGAACTTGGCCTCACGCACCAGCGGTTTGAACGCAGTATTCGACACTTTCACGTCGGCGAAATCGAACGCGACGAGATCGGATTTCACCGCGCCGTCCTTGAGTGCCATCGTGTTCGGATAACTTCCGAGCAGCGTCAAGAGTTTGGCTTTTTCAACGACCATCGACTGTCTCCTCAATTCTCCAGCGCCGGATAGAGCACTTGCGCGGTCCTGGCAAAGATCCATTCCCGATCGGCCATCGTCAAACTGGCCACGGATTCGCGCGCGACCGCCAAAAGCTCCGGCAGCTTGCCTTCGCTGGACGGATAATTCGATCCCCACGCCAGCCGGCGCGCGCCAAATGCGGAGACCAGGCGCGGAAAAAACGTTTCTGGCGTTGCCTTGCCCCGGCGGGATTCGGCGAACATGCGCGGGGTGAGCTTGATGTAAATATTGGGGTAGCGCGCCAGGTCGAACAGACTGGCGGCCGCATTGTAGGGCGGCCCGTCTTCCAGCACCGGCCGCGCGCCGTGATCGAGAATGATCCGGACGTTCGGGAAACGCTTCGCCATGGCGGTCGCTTGTGGGATGGCCTTGGCCGACATCTGCAGGCAAATCGAAAGGCCAAGTTCGCCGGCGCAGTCCCAGGCCGGGTAGGATTTCGGATCGTCGAGCCAGTTGGCCTGCTCTGCCATCGTGCTGCCGAATGTGAAAAGCCTCAAACCCGTGAGCCCTTTGCCCCGCCAGTGCCGCATGCGTTCTGGCGCATCCCCAGCCAGTACATCGACTGAGAACACGCCGGTGAAGCGTTGCGGGAAGGCTGCGACCGCATCGGCCACATAGGAATTGTCGTGGCCATAGCAGGTCGATGCCTGAACGATCGCCGCCTTTTGGACGCCGGCCTCGTCCATGGCGGCAACCAGTTGCTCCAGTGTGACCGGCCGCGTACGCGACCAGTCGGACTGATGGCCGCCGAGCGGCGCCAAAGGGTACCGCGTGGCGTCGCTGGCGATGATGTGCGGGTGGATATCGATCGTGGTCATGGTCCGGGCCGTCTTCCGTAAAGCAACCGGCCGCCACCGTAAAGTGACATTCGCTCTGGCCAGCGATGCGCCATGCGCAGCCGAAGCATATTGTCAGCCGTGCTTTGGCTTCCTAGTGTCCGCGCCGGGTCTACTCGGGAATTAAAAGATGTTGTATTCCGTTACGCGTCGCTTGTTGCAAAACACAACACAAATCGTTTGCGGACTAGCGATCGCGCTGACGCTTGCAGTGGCTTCTGGACAGGCGGAGACATACCCGTCGCGACCCGTGCGCGTCATCGTTCCCTACGGCCCCGGCGGCATTGCCGACGTTACCATGCGGATGGTAGCGCAAAATCTCAGTCAGCATTTCGGCCAGCAGTTCTTTATCGAAAACCGCCCGGGCGCTGGCGGCATCGTCGGCATGCAATCGGCCAAGGAAGCGCCTGCCGATGGCTACACGCTCGTCATGCTGGGCGGCGGCCTGACCATTGCCAAGGCGCTATTCAAGTCCCTGCCCTATAATATCGAGACCGATTTCACGCCGGTTTCGACCACCGCTTCTTATGGCCTGGTGATTACAGCCAAAACCGGTTCGCCCTACAAAACAATCAAAGACGTGATCGCCGCCGCCAAGGCCCACCCGGGCACGCTAAATTTCGGTACCATTAATGCCGGCAGCGCGCAGAACCTGTCCGCCGAGTTGTTTCGGACCATGTCCGGTCTGGACGTCACGATCGTTCCGTACAAAACCACGCCAGATCTCGCCAACGCCGTTTTGCGCGGCGACGTCGACGTCGCGTTCGAATATTACGTCGGATTCCAGTCGCCGATCACCAGTGACCGGATGACGGTGCTCGCCACCACCGGGCACCAACGCGCGAGCAATTTGCCGAACGTTCCTACCGTGATCGAAAGCGGACTAGCCGGCTACGAGGTAACGAGCTGGAATGGCCTTGCCGTCCCGGCGGGAACGCCCGCCGATATCGTCGCCTTGCTCAACCACGCGGTGGACGACGCACTGAAGTCGCCCGAGGTGCAAAAGTTCTCGGCTGAGGCCGGCATGGACGCGCGCAGCATGTCATCCGACGAGCTGCGCAATCGCATCAAGAACGACGTCGCCAAATGGTCTCAGGTGATCGAGAAAGCAGGGATCAAGAAACGATAGATGAATTCGGCCGCTTTTTTTGGTCGAACTGCGATAGCTTGGACCGACCGAATTTGTGGACGGCCTACACAATCATAATCCAAAGGAGACCTGGATGAATTTCGAGGACCCCTGGGCCTGGATGCAGCCCTATGACGCGCGGCGTTTCGGCGAGGTCATCCTCGACAAGACCGAGCAGGAACGCTGGTGTCGTGCGGTCTTGCTCGGCGGCTTGCCATTCATGTGGCGCAAGGCGGAGGCCGCCCGCAATCTTATCTATGACCGGCTTGAACTGCGTGCCGGCGATAAGGTCCTGGTCATCGGCGAGTGCATCGAACCGTGCGGTTTTGTCGAGGATATCCAAGCCCGCATCGGCCCCAAGGGCGAGATCAAGGTCTTCGACATTACCGACGAAGCCCGCGACAACTACATCGCAAAAAAGCGCGGCCGCGGCGGTCAGCTCGCGACCTGGCAATGGACTTACACACGGGACATCGCAAACGCGACGTTCGATTGCGCGGTCTGTCTGCAGGGGGTGCAGCACACCGATGACTGGCGTGAAACCGGCGCGGAAATGCTGCGCGTCATGAAAGGCGGGCGCAATCTTGTGCTGGCCGAGATCGCCTATAGTCCCGAGACCAGGATGAAAATCGAACTGGACATGCACATTGAATATGTTTTCAGCAAGCTTCTGTCGCGGGTCGGCTGGAAGCTGGACGAGTTCCCCTACTACAGCCCCAAAGACCTGGAGGCCGCCTTTAAGGGGCTGCTCGACGACACCGACAGCTTTGTCTGGAAAGGCATCGAAATCTTCTGGGGCCGGAAACCGGCATAGGCCAACGAATTCGGCAGCCGCGGTTATTGCCCAAACTTGAATAGACGGTTGGGCGTGTCCCAAAACAATTTGCGCCGGTCATTGGCATCTGGAAACAGCTGACCCGCCAATTGCACCAGTGGCCCGTAGTCCTGGCGTTCCGATGCGCGCAGGAAAGGCCAGTCCGACGCCCACATGCAGTGATCGAGCGTAAAAGCACCGACGATCGCGCGGACAAATTGCCAGCAATCCTCAAATGGATAAGGCAGCCTGGAAAATTTCAGGTAGCCCGAAATCTTCACATTCACACGGCCCGTCTTGGCCAATCGCAGGATCGCGGCAAAGGCCGGCTGATCGAGGCCAGCCGGCGGCGTCGGCCGGCCGGTATGGTCGATCAGGACTTTCACGGGGATCCTTTCGATCCACGGGGCGAACATCAGAAACTGATCGTTCTCGACCTGGAGATTCAAAAACATGTCGAGATCCGCGAGCCGCTTTATCAGGCCATCGGCACGCCTATAGTAATCATTGCCATGGAATGTCGGATTGACCGCCGCCCCGATAACGCCACGCGAGCGCAGTTCCCTGAGCGTCGCGGTCTCGACGTCCAGATCGACGATCGCGATGCCCTTGAAGCGCCCCTCGCCTTTCGCAATCGCGTCGAGCATGCACGAATTGTCGCTTCCGTATCCCGAGTTCGGCTGCACCAGGAGCGCATGCCTCACCCCATGGCACTTCATCACCTCGACAAATTGCGCCGTGGTGCCCACTTCCTGTCCGGTCGGCTTATAGGCGACGTCATTGCCGTACGGAAAGTTCGCCGGATCAATCACGTGGGCGTGGCAGTCGATCTTCGGCTCGTCGAAAATGTTCATCGGGTTGGTGTGCCGACTACGCTTTTTCGGAAAATGACTACACCACGGCCGCGGCCCGGTTTTTCATTATTTTAGCCGGCCGCAAAGTACCTTGATAGCGAGCTATGACTTTATTTCATTGCCAGGTAACTCGACGAGTGCGCGCGTGTGTTCTTTCGCGTCGTACACACCGACCTGGATTTGCGGATATTGCTGCTTGAGGTCAGTGGCTGCTTTCATCGCCGACTCAGACGTGTCGTACACTGTTTTGAATTTTCCATCGATCTCAAGAACATAGCCTTCGGACGGAATCGTGTTAGCTGACGGATTTTTGGGTCGCGTCGTAGGACCATTGGTCGCAACCTGTTCAGCTGCTGACTTTTTCACTGCAAGAACAGGCTTCTTTATATTCATGCGCGGCCTCCTTGGTTGAATTTCCAGCGATGATGACTGGAAATCACTTTGATTATTTAACCGCGCGTCAATGACAACGAGCGGCAACTACATAGATTTGCGGGAAA
>CAVYER010000017.1:0-204151 GCA_963767515.1 uncultured Alphaproteobacteria bacterium | reverse complement strand
CGATCGTGAATTTATTGGACGCTGGAAGACCGATAAAACGTTCGTCAAGATAATGTCTCTAAAATCCGCTGATCCGGACTGCCTTATTCCCGTGGAGCTTGAGGGGTTAACTGAAGGTGATCCAAATATATACGGTAGACTGATTGAAGCGTTGAGAAACATCGGAGTTGCTGAGCGGCGGGTTGATGGCCGACTTAACATACCCGACCTTTTCCAAGTGGCTTCAGGCATGGTGAGAAAAGGCGGCGTCCGACCTATGCGGTAGGTATTGCGGGTCTATTTCTTCCCCGACGATCCGCGCCCGACGGTTTGTCCTGGCGCCGAGTGCGACCTAGCCGGCAAGATTTGGACCATCGAGAGCGCGCCTACTTGCCCGGGCCATATTGGTAGACGACAAGGAAAAGGCGGCGGGAGGCGTTTCCGTTCCGCCCCCGCCCCGCGTGGCGTTCGGCGCGGAGCTTCAGCGACACTGCCCGTCGAATGCGCTAACAGACCAGCGTCCGCCGCCCAACCCTTGCCGCGCCCCTCAGGATTTTCGCTTTCCATGTCCCCCCGCCTTGGCGAAGCCGATCTGATCGCCCGCTATTTCGGCCCTCTGGCGGGACCGGGGGGCCTCGAGCTCCGCGACGACGCGGCGCTGATGCGCCCGCCGCCCGGCGAGGATCTTGTGTTGACGACCGACGCGCTGGTCGCGGGCGTCCATTTCTTCGCCGACGATCCGCCGGGGGCAATCGGCGGTAAAGCGTTGCGGGTCAATCTGTCCGATCTCGCGGCCAAGGCGGCTCGCCCGCTCGGATTTCTGCTCACGCTTGCACTGCCCTCCGATTGGCGCGACGAATGGCTGGCGGCCTTCGCCGAGGGTCTCGGCGCCGACGCCCTGGCCTTCAAATGCCCTCTCCTTGGCGGCGATACGGTTGCGACGCCGGGGCCGTTGACGCTGAGCGTGACCGCGATCGGCTCGGTCGCGCAAGGGCGGATGCCCAGGCGCACGGGCGTCAGGCCCGGCGACCGCCTCTATGTCACCGGCACGATTGGCGACGCCGCGATTGGCCTCAAGGTCCGGCTGGGGCGCGGGCCCGACATTCCGAAGGCCGAGAAGGCGTTCCTCCTCAAGCGGTATCTGACCCCCGAGCCGCGCCTGGAGCTGGTCGCCGCGATGGCCGCCTACGCGAACGGGGGCATGGACGTCTCGGACGGCTTTGTCGGCGACCTCGCCAAGATGCTTGATGTCTCCGGAGTCACGGCTCGCGTGCCGATCTACCGCCTGCCGCTCTCGCCGGCTGCGCGGATGGCGATCGCCGCCGATCCGGGCCTGTTCGAAGTTGCAGCGACCGGCGGCGACGACTATGAGCTCCTCGCCTCGGCGCCGCGGGAATCCGCGCCTGCCTTCGAGGCGGCCGCTGCGGCTGCCCGGGCGCCGTTGACGTTCATCTGCGAAGCGGTCGAGGGTTGGAGGCCGCCGAGCTTCATCGGCCCCGACGGCAATCCGGTCGTCTTTGCGCACGGCGCCTATAGCCATTTTTGACGGAGAAACGATGACCGAAGCCGGTCAGACCCTCATGGACATGCGGTTGCTCGCCGCCCAGGCGGTCGCGCGCGAGGCTGGCGCGATGGCGCGGCGGCGCTTCCTCGACCGGTCGTTCACGGTCGGCTTCAAGGGCCGGCAGGACTATCTGACCGAGGTCGACGGCGAGACGGAGGCGTTCATCGCGCAGCGCCTGCTTCAAGTTTTTCCAGGCGACGGGTTCATCGGCGAAGAGAGCAAGGCCCGCCCCGCGGGCGAGGGCGGCGCGGCATGGGTCGTCGATCCGATCGACGGCACGGCGAACTTCGCGCACGCCGTGCCGCATTTCTGCGTCTCGATCGCCTGTGTCGCCGCCGGCAAGGTCGAGGTCGGCGTCATTTACGATCCGATGCGCGACGAATTGTTCGCGGCTAAGCGCGGCGGCGGCGCAGAGCTCAACGGCGCGGTGATCCGCGCCTCGAGCGCGAGCTCGCTTGCGAGTTCCGCGATCGAGGTCGGCTGGAACCTGCGCGCGAGCGCCGACCAGTACGTCGACCTCCTGCGGCGAGTCGTCGTGACGGGCGCCGCGCCCTTTCGCACCGGCTCCGGCGCGCTCGCCATCGCCTATGTCGCCGCGGGACGGCTCGACGGCTATGTCGAGCGTCACATCCATGCGTGGGACTGTCTCGCCGGAATCCTGCTGGCGAGCGAGGCGGGCGGGTATGTGAACGATTATTTGGGCGCCGGCGGGCTCGCCAAGGGCGCCCCGCTCATCGCCTGCGCGCCCGGGATCAAGGACGCGCTGATCGCCGCCGCGGCTTTCGAGGGCGTCGCGCCATGACCGGGATCACGCTGACCCATGGAGACGCGCGCGCCACGATCGCGCCTCTCGGCGCCGAGGCGAGAGGCTGGCGGATCGCCGGCCGCGACCTCTTGTGGCCCGGCGACCCGGCGATCTGGAGCGACATCAGTCCGATCCTCTATCCGGTTGTCGGCTGGACGCGCGACGGCGAGGAGCGGGTCGACGGCATTCGCTACAAGCTCGGCCTGCACGGCTTCGCCAGGTTCGAGACTTTCGCTGTCGAAGCTTCAGAGCCCGACTTCGCGCGGCTGACGCTTAAAGACAATGCGCGCACGCGCGCCGTCTATCCGTTCGCTTTTGCGCTCACGGTCGAATATCGGCTCACCGCCGACGCGCTCGCGATCGCCGTCGAAGTCGCCAATCCTGGCTCAAGGCCCGCGCCTTACGCCTGCGGGCTGCACCCCGGTTTCCGCTGGCCGCTCGGCGCGGTGGGCCGCGCCGGCGCGCTGGTCCAGTTCGAAAGGAACGAGCGCCCCGAGGTTCCCGAACTCGCGCCGGGCGGCCTTGTCCGCGCGACGACGCGTCCGATCCCCCTTTGCGGCCGCAATCTGCCGCTGTCGGACGCCCTGTTCGCCCACGACGCGCTTTGCTTCCTCGATTGCAAGAGCCGGTCGCTGGCCTTCATCGACGCCTCTGGGGCGTCGATCACGATGGAATATGAGAGCTTTCAGCACGCGGCGCTGTGGACGCGGCCTCACGCGCCGTTCCTCTGCCTCGAGGCCTGGACCGGCTACAGCGATCCGGACGGATTTACGGGCGATCTGTTCGACAAGCCCGGCATGCGCGTGCTGGAGCCGGGAGGGCGCGCGCGCCATGAAGCGCGCTTCGTCTTCCGGCCCGAGCAAAGTTGAGGGACATGGCTGCGCACGGACGATCCACGAATGACGCGTCCGCCTTCGTGCTTGACGGCGCGGCGATCGCCGACGAAGTGCTCGCTCGCGTCGCCGAGGAGACGCGAGCGCTCGTCTCGCATGGGCTGACGCCGGGTCTCGCGGTCGTCCTGGTCGGCGACAATCCGGCGAGCCGAACTTACGTCGCCGGCAAGGGCAGGGCGGCGAAAGCCTGTGGCTTCCATTCGATCCAGCACAATCTGTCGGCCGAGACCAACGAAGGGGAGTTGCTGGCGGTGGTCGAACTCGCTCAACGCCGATCCGGCCGTGCACGGAATCCTTGTGCAATTGCCGCTGCCCGAACACATCGAATTCGGCGCGGGTGCTGGAGGCGATCGCGCCCGCCAAGGACGTCGACGGCTTTCACCCCATCAATGTCGGCCTCTTGTCGATCGGCAACACGCGCCGCGCGCTCATTCCCTGCACGCCGGCCGGGGCGATGATCCTCATCGACCGGGCATGCGAGCGGCTCGGCTCATCTCTTCCGGGCATGGAGGCGGTGATCATCGGCCGCTCGAACATCGTCGGCAAGCCGATGGCGCAGCTCTTGCTCGCGCGCCACTGCACGGTGACCATCGCCCATTCGCGCACCCTCGACCTGCCGTCGGTCGCGCGCCGCGCCGACATCCTGGTCGCAGCCGTCGGCCAGCCGGAGATGGTGCGGGAGAATTGGATCAAGCCGGGCGCGATCGTGATCGACGTCGGCATCAACCGCGCGCCTGCGGACGGGCATGAGACGTCCGGCAGGGCCAAGACCCGCCTCGTCGGCGACGTCGCCTATGCGGAGGCCGCCGCGGTCGCCGGCGCGATCACCCCAGTGCCCGGCGGCGTCGGCCGCATGACCATCGCCATGTTGATGGCCAACACGGCTCTGGCGGCGAAAAGGTCGGCGGGACTGTAGGATCGTCTTGACCCCTCCTATTTTTTGCTGTAGCTAAAAATTGAATGCGGATCACGTTCGATCCAGCCAAGAACGCCCGCAATATCGTTGAGCGCTCGCTGCCGTTTGAACGCGTTGCGGACCTCGACTGGGAAACCGCCGTGGCGGTCGAGGACGATCGCAGAGACTACGGCGAACGACGACTTCGCGTGATGGCGCTATTGGGTCAACGGCTTCATGTGACGGTCATCACTTTTCGCGGTGACGCGATGCACGTCATCAGCTTTCGCAAGGCCAATTCGAGAGAGATCAAGCGCTATGGCGACGAAAAAGGACGACGCGGCCTCGCGGCCCGATGACGAAAGTCCCGAATGGACGCGCAAGGACTTCGAGCGGGCGCGACCCGCGCTGCCTCTCATTGGCGAGCTGTTTGGCGCTGAGGCCGCTCAAGGGGTCGCGCGGCGACGCGGCCGTCCGCGAAAGGCCAGTCCGAAGGTCAATCAGACGCTGCGTCTCGATGCGGACGTGGTCGAGGCCTATCGGCGGCAGGGCCGCGGCTGGCAAACGCGAATCAACGCGGTGCTGCGCGCGCATATGGGCGATTCGCGCAAATAGCTTCTACGTCGGCGCCTTGATGACGTGATATTCGATGCGGCGGTTCTTCAGCCGCCCCTCGGCGGTGTCGTTGTTGGCGATCGGGTCCGCCTCGCCGTAGCCCTTGGCGACCAGCATGTCCGGGTCCGCGCCGTACTTGATGAGCGCCGCGCGCACCGCCTCGGCGCGTTTCTGCGACAGAGCGAGGTTCAGCGCCGTATCGCCGGTGTTGTCGGTGTAGCCCGCGATCTCGAGCACGTGGCCGGCCTTGAGCTGTTTCAACTCCGCGGCCGCGGTCTTCAGGAACGGCGCCATCGACGCCGGCACTTCCGAGCTATCCGAGGCGAAGTTGACCACGGAGTCGTTGAGCGCGAAAAGGAGGTCCTTGACGCCGAAGCCGGACCCAAGCGACGCGAGTTCGGTCGTCGCTCTGTCGTTGGCGACGGCGATTGCCGCCGCGGTCTTGTCCGTTAGCGCGCCGACCGTGACGCCTGCGCCAAGCGCGTTTCTCAACGCTGCGATGATCTTGTCGCGCGCGGGGTCGGCCATGGCGCCGCCGCCGACACTGACCTTATCACCCTCGAAGATTGCGGCGACGTTGGCGCCTTTGAGCGCTTCGAGCGCGGCGCGAAAGTTGCCGAGCCACGACGCCGCGGTGGCGCTCTGGTCGACGCTGATAGCGCTTTTCACTTTGTCCGCGCCGAAGACCGCGTTGAGCGCGTTGACGATCGAGGCCTTTGCGTCCTCGTCATGCACGGAGCCTGACGCGCGCACGACCCCATTGTCGTTGCTGAGCGCGAGTTGGGTCGGCGTGGCGGCGGAGGCGGGCGCGTTTGGCTCAGCCGTTGCGACCGCCGCAGGCGCCGGGGTTGCAGGCGTCTGTTCGGCCGTCGGAGGCGAAGTCGGGGCGGGGGCTGATGCCGCCGGTTGAGGCGAAGCCTGCGGAGCAGGAGCTGTCGCGGCCGTCGGCGCCGGAGGCGCGGGGGCAGGGGTCTGCGCCGCCGGCTGAGGCGAAGCCTGCGGAGCGGTCGCCTGCGTGTCCGCTGAAGGAGCAGGGGCGGGGGCCTGCGCCGCCGGCTGAGGCGCCGGCGCAGGTGTTCGTGCGGCCGTCGGCGGCGGAGGCGCCGGCGCAGGTGTTTGCGCGGCCGTCGGCGCCGGAGGCGGGGGCGGCGCCTGGGCGACGGTCGTAGGCGCGGGCGCCTTCGCGACGGGCGGAGCGGACGGCATCCGGTTGAGCGTCGACCAGAAATAGGAAAGAAGGCCAACGACGACCAGCGCGGCGAGCGCCGGCCATAGCCAGCGCGCGACGCCGGATTGGTTCTGCGCGCTCATGCTCGCCGGAGGGACGTCGACCCGCCGCGGCGCGACCTGTTCCGTCGCCGGTTGAGACAGAAAACCTGTGACCTCCGGAAGCGCCCCGGCGGGAACGACGCCGCCCGGCGTCAGAAGGCCGACGATTTTCGGCAAGGCGTATCCGAGCGCGGTCGACACGACGCCCTGCGCCAGGCCGAAGCGGCCTGCAATCCCGCTGAGGGCAGTCGCGCCGAGCGCGCGTTCGACTTGCCCGGCGGCCATCGGCCCCGCGTCCGGATGGCCGAGCCAAGATGCGACCTCAGAGGTCAGGCCGGCCGATTTCAACGTATCAAGGAACCCGCTCAAGCCCCCCGGCGAGGTCGAGATCATCGTCAGGGCTTCTGTGATGACCGCCCGAGCATTGGCGCCAAGTCCGAATCGGCTGGCCAAGTCGTCGATCAGTGCGTCGAACGTAGCCATGTCTGCCTCCCCGAAGGTTTTCGGTCCACAAATCAAGCTTTGCAGAAGACAATGACCACTCGATGGCGCCTGAAAGCGCGATCGGGAAGCGCCTGAGGCTCGCGCGCTCCTAGTCCATGAGGCCTTTCGACCTCGCGTAGTACAGGAGCGCGATCGTCTTGGCGTCGGCGATCGCGCCGCGCTCGACCATCGTGAGCGCCTCGCCGAACGGAATCTCGAGGACCTCGATATGTTCGTCCTCGTCGACGCCGCCGCCCTTGTCCGGCGCGGTCCGCTTCGCCATAAGGTGCGACGAAACAGGCGATCTTTTCGCTCATGCCGCCGGGGCTCATGTAGGCGTCGAAGGCGCGCACAGGCTCGCGGATGGCGACGCCTGTCTCCTCGAGCGCCTCGCGGATGGCGCAGACCTCGGGCGGATCGCCGTCCAGCATGCCGGCGCAGACCTCGATCGTCGCCAGCGCTCCGTCGCTGAGATACGCGCCGGCGCGAAACTGCTTGACCAGCATGACGACCCGGCGCTGCGCGTCGTAGAGCAGCACCGCCGCGGCTTTGCCGTGGCGATAGACCTCGTGCGTGAGCGTGCGCGTCGAGCCGTCGTCCTCCGTGACCTCGATCTCGGTGCGGGTGAGATCGAACCGGCCCGTGGCCAGAACCGTGTCGCGGACTATGCGTGCAGCCTTGGCCATCGGGCGAGCCTAGTAGCGGAATTGTTCGCGCAAGATTCGCTCGTCGAGCGAATGGCCCGGATCATGCAAGAGGACCAGGGACGTCGCCTTGTCCATCGCCACGTCGACCTCAACGACGCGGCGGATTTCGAAGTGGTCGGCGGCGGCGGCGACCGGGCGCTTGTCGGCTTCCATCACCTCGATCGTCACCCGTTGGGAATCCCGAAGGAGCGCGCCGCGCCAGCGACGGGGGCGGAACGGCGACAGCGGCGTCAGCGCCATCAGCGGCACGCCGAGCGGCAGGATCGGCCCGTTGGCGGAAAGATTGTAGGCGGTCGAGCCGGCCGGAGTCGAAACCAGGATGCCGTCGGCGATCAGTTCCTCGAGCTGCGTCTGGCCGTCAATCTCGATGCGCAGCTTGGCCGCCTGATAGGTCTGGCGCAACAGCGACACCTCGTTGATCGCTCGCGCCGTCGTCTCGGCCCCGTTGACGTCCCGCGCTCGCATGATGAGCGGATGAATAATAGACGGCTGCGCGGCCTTGAGGCGCTCGAGGAGACCGTGTTCGGAATAATCGTTCATGAGAAAGCCAACCGACCCGCGGTTCATGCCATAGATCGGTTTCGGCGCCTTCATGGTCATGTGCAGGGTCTGCAGCATCAGGCCGTCGCCGCCGAGCGCGACGATGACGTCAGCCTTGTCGAGCGGGCTATTGCCATAGAGAGCCGTGAGCTTCTCCAAGGCCTCGTTGGCTTCCTTCGCGCCGGAAGACAGAAAGGCGATCGTCTGCGTTCGCGCCATTGGCGTCACGACCGTCATGTGCACTTTCCCCATGCGCGAGCGCTGACGAACCGGCGCGCCGCCTCTTCGCGGCCGTCTCCCGCGGGGCGCAGTCTTAGCTGAGCGCTGCGCCGCTTAAAAGGCGGCGCGCGCGCAAGCGTCCGCGGCCGCTGATCCATCGGCGCGATGCGCCCCTTATGGGAACCGGATTATGGGAGCAGCTCTCGGGCGTCAGGCAGAACCCGAGCGGCCTTGCGCGCCGCGCCCTCTGCGGTCGGCAGTTTGATGAGGAACCGCGCGCCGCAATAGAAGTCGTCGGCCTTGGTCGGCGCCAATGTGATCGTGCCGCCGTTACGCGTCACCAGGTCGGCCGCAATCGCGAGGCCGAGGCCCGCGCCGGCCTCGCTCGTCGATTTGTGGAACGGCTCGAATATCCGTTCGCTTTGATCGGCCGGGAATCCGGGACCGGTGTCGCTGACCTCGATCAGCGCCAGCCCATCGGTGCGAATGGCCGCAAAGCGGATGGCTTTCGGACGTCCGTCCGTAGCGCCCTTCGCCATCAGCGCCTGGGCGGCGTTGCGGCTCAGATTCTCGAGCACGCGCAGAATATGGTCCGGGTCAGCATAGACGCAGAACCGCGGCGGCATGTCGATATTGTAGTCGATCGCGGCGTCGTTTTCGGCTTTCGCCGAACTCGACGACCTGCCACACCAGCTCGCTCAGGTCGAAGCGCCGGCGCGACGGGGGAAGCTCGCGGCTCGCGCCATAGGTCAGCGTCGACTGACAGAACTGGATCGCGCGATCGAGGGTCGCGACCAGACGCGGCGCGAGCCGCTGGGCCAGCGGATCGGGGATCGTCGCCAAGCGATCCGAAATGAGCTGGGCCGCGGACAGCATGTTGCGCAGGTCATGATTGATGCGGGCCACCGCCATGCCGAGCTCGGCCAGGCGCTTGCCTTGCGCAAGTTCATGCGCGAGCGACCGCTGCATGACGGCGAGCGCCGCCTCGGCGCGGCCGATCTCGTTGCCCCGCCCGCTCGGCGCGATCACCCGCGAGGCGTCCTGCGGACTCTCGCCGAAGGCGATGATGTTGGACGTGAGGCCGCGCACTGGCCGCAACACCATGCGCCACAGCGCCGCCCACAGCACGCAGGTGACGACGGCCGCGATGGTCAGCGAAATCGCGAGAAAATTGGCTGACACGCGCCGCAAGGACTGAATCAGGGGCGCCTCGTCGAAGGCGAACTCGATCGCAGGTTCGTTCGCCTGGGCTGGGGCGCTCAGCTTTGCGACCGTGTGGGGCGCAGCGAACAGGGAGTGAAAGGTGGCCGCCAGGCTCTCGAAATAGGAACTGTCGTCGGCGGTGATCGACTCAGCGCCGGCCGGCGGCCCACCCGCGAGGACGAACTCGCGGCGTCCCGAAGGGGTTTCGATCGCAAGCCACTTCACGTCGACGCTGTGAAGAATTTTTTGCGACAGGTCCTGGGGCGGCGGCGTTGGACCGGCGAGCCCGAAAGCCTCGACAGTCGTCTGGGCGGCGCTGATCTTGCCGTGCAGCCACATCTCGCGATGGGCGGTGAGCCGGGTCACATAGAACAGGCCCATCGCCAGGAAGACGAACCCGATTGTAACCGCAAGGACGCGCGCCGCGAGGCCGAAGCCGTGCAACGGCAGCGCAAGTCCCGGCGCGCTTGCGTGCTTTGCGAGCGCTGCGGATAAGGCGGGCGCTTCGGCGCCGGTTTGGCTTCGAGCCGGAAGGTCGAGCATAGTTTCCTCAGAGCCTACTCAGGTCTTCAGTTCGTCGTCTATATAGGCGTTGATTATAGCCGAAAAATTGGCGTCGGCGCGAAATCCTAGGCTCTTCGCGCGCGCCGGATCGAAATCTCGCGGCCAGCCGGCGACCATGCGGGCGATCGTCTCGTCGGGCTGGCGGCGGATGAGGGCGACCGTCTTGTCGCCGGCGATGGCCCGCAAAGCCTCGATCTGCTCGCCGACGGTGACGCTCACGCCGGGCAGATTGAGCGAACGGCGCGAGCCGAGCAGGGCGAGATCGAGTTCCGCCGCGCGCAACAGGAACTCGACCGCCGCTCGGGGCGAAGCGTGCCAATGGCGGACCGAATCGTCCACCGGCAGGATCGCCTCCTTACCCGCGAGCGGCTCGCGGATGATGCCGGAGAAGAACCCGGAAGCCGCCTTGTTGGGCGCGCCGGGTCGGACGCAAATCGTCGGCAGGCGCAAGCCAATGCCGTCGAAGAAGCCCCGCCTCGAATAGTCGGCGAGCAGGAGCTCGCAGATCGCCTTCTGGGTTCCGTAGCTGGTCAACGGAGCGGCGAGGAATTCGTCGCCGATCTTGTCCGGAAACGGCGCGCCGTAGACGGCGATCGAGGAGGTGAAGACGAGGCGCGGCCGGTAGGCGCCGCCGGCCAGCGCCTGCTCGCGCCGGATCGCCTCGAACAGCGCATGGGTTCCGCCGACATTGATGGCGTAGCCCTTGTCGAAATCCGCCTCCGCTTCGCCCGAGACCACGGAGGCGAGCAGGAAAATAATGTCGGGGCGCGGCGCGACGAGTTTTGGCGCGACATAGGGGGCGGCGATGTCGAAGGCGTCGACCGCGACCGGGAAGGGCGCGTTCGCCGGCGGCTGCGGCGCGACGATGTCGACGAAATGCGCATGCGTGATGGCGCGGCCTGCGAGTTTTCCGTCGCGGACGAGGCGCGCGGTCAATTTGCGCCCGATCATGCCTGCCGCGCCGATGATGAGCGCCTTCATCCGAACTTTCTCCCTTCGCCGCCCCTCGCCATTTCGTGGCTCGCCGACCGCGGCAATCTAGAGCGGTTTTGCCGCTGTGCATATTCCAATCATGTTGTCAAGTTGTTCTGAACATTGACCGAGTGGAAAATAAGCGAGCCTTGTTTTCGCCCCATACTCCATCCAGACAAACCGGGTAACGTTCAGAACAAAGAGGTGTAGTGAATGCGGAAAGTCATTCTTGCGTTTGTGATGATCGCTGGATTTACGAACGAAGTGACCGCAACTGAACTGGGTATAGCTTCATATTATCAAAATCCACATTACAGCGGACTGATTGCAGCCCACAAAACCCTACCGCTTGGAGCGCGGGTGAAGGTGGTCAATCTCGACAACGGCCGCAGCGCCATTCTGAAGATCGTCGACCGGGGGCCCTTTTATCCGTGGGCGCGTCATCGACGTCTCGCCAGCCGCCGCCAGCGCGCTCGGCTTTCGGCAAGCCGGCCTCGCCCATGTGCGGATCGAGCGGCTCTGACTCTTCAGTGGCCGATCGGCTGCCAAGCGCCGCCCCAGCGTTTCGGCGCGAATCGCGTTCGGACGCGGGGCGGAGCGGCCAGCGCCGATCTGGTCAAGAATGACCTTGAAGAGGGTGAAGCGCCAGGATGTCGCCTGATCTTCCTCCTTGAGCTCAAGGCGCTCACGCTTCGCCGCAAATCCGGGCCGCCTGTCAAACCGGCCGGCCCGATGCTATATGTCAAGCACGCGCTGGGCCTTGAACCCGGTCGACGGAGAAGAGGAAATGGCGTCTCGACTGTTACGGCGGCAGGTGATGTCGTTAACCGATGCGGCGGCGGCGCGGCTGCGCGAACTGACCGAAGCCGCCGGCAAGCCGATCGCGGGTCTGCGCGTCGGGGTCAAAAACGGCGGTTGCGCCGGCATGTCCTATACGATGGAGCTAGCCGAGACCGCTTCTCCGCTCGACGAGGTCGTCGAGGACAAGGGCGTGCGCCTGCTGGTTGACCCGAAGGCGGTGTTGTTCCTGCTTGGCGCTCAGATGGATTTTAAGGTCGACCGCCTTTCCGCGAGCTTCACCTTCTCCAATCCCAACGAGACCTCGGCCTGCGGCTGCGGCGAAAGCGTCGCGATCACGCCTGCAAGTCCCGAGGCGCTCAACGCGCCCGCCTGAGCCGGGGGCGCATGGACGCTGACGGCCTGAAGGCGCTGTTCGAGCCGTTCGGGTCCGTTACGGTCAAGCGCTTATTCGGCGGCCACGGCGTCTACGCCGAGGGGCTGTGCTTCGCCATCGAGTACGGCGGCGGGGTATTTCTAAGTCGTCCGTGAAGTATCCCGCGTCGCCTGATTTTTGAGGGGTTAGCGAGAATCGGCAAGTCATGTCGTTTGCAAGAAGGGAGCGTCTGTCAGCTTGATTTCTTGCAAATTGATTGGGGCGTTTGGTCGTGATTCTGTCTCTCCGCCGGCTTGGCGGAGGGTGATTCGATGCGGCCCAGGGAACGGCGTGACAGTGGGCAGAACGATCTCTTTAAGGCCCGGCTCGACCAGATTGTCGACCTCGATCACCCGTTGGCGAAGCTCGGCCGGGTGATCGACTGGCGCTTTCTCGAGGGGCGGTTCGGCGCGGTCTATTCAGACAAGGCCGGACACCCGCCGCTGCCGACGCGGTTGATGGCCGGGCTTTCGATCCTCAAGCACATGCACGATCTCTCCGACGAGGATCTGTGCGCGCGCTGGGTCGAGAACCCCTATTACCAGCTGTTCTGCGGCGAAGAGTTTTTCCAGCACAAGCTGACCTTCGACCGCTCGTCGCTTACGCGCTGGCGCCAGCGGATGGGGGAGGAGAAGCTGGTGGCGCTGATCCAGGAGAGCCTGTCGGTGGCGACGCGCACCGGCGCGGCCAAGCCCGCCGACTTCTCCAAGGTGATTGTGGACACCACCGTGCAGCCCAAGGCGGTCGCCTTTCCGACCGACGCCAAGCTCATGCATCGGGCGCGCGAGCGGCTGGTGAAGCTGGCGAAGAAAGCCGGCGTCGAACTGCGCCAGTCCTACCAGCGGGTCGGCAAACATGCGCTGATCGCCCATCAGCGCTACGCCCACGCCAAGCAGTTCAAGCGCGCCAACCGGGCGCTGAAGACGATCCGAACCTATCTCGGCCGGGTCATTCGCGACATCGTGCGCAAGATCAAGGGCGAGGCTGAACTGGAGAGCGCCTTTGCCCATCCGCTGATGCTCGCCCGCCGCGTGCGCGAGCAGCGCCAGCATCAGCGCGGACGCAAAGGCTTGCCCTCGGGCTCCGTCCCGAGGGTCTATTCGCTGCACGCGCCCGAGGTTGAATGCATCGGCAAGGGCAAGGCCCATCGCCCGTACGAATTCGGCGTCAAGGTCTCGCTCGCCACCACGCTCAATCGCTCCAAGGGCGGCCAGTTCATCGCCCACGCCAAGGCGCTGCCAGGCAACCCTTATGACGGGCATACACTGGCCGCCGTGATCCCGGAGATCGAGACCCAGATCGGCGCCAACCTCACCCGCATCGTCGCTGACCGCGGCTATCGCGGCCACAACGCCCCGCCCGGCCACAAGTTCAGGGTCTATATCTCGGGCCAGAGACGCCGCCTCACCGAGACCATCAAACGCGAACTCCGCCGCCGCCCGGCGGTCGAGCCCGTGATCGGACACGCCAAGGCCGAGCACCGCTTGGGCCGAAACTATCTCGCCGGGATGAACGGCGACGCCGCAAACGCCGTCCTCGCCGCCGCCGGATACAACTTCAGACGCCTGCTCGAATGGCGCTCTTGCAGCTCGTCGCGACCTTCTTCGTCGCCGAGCTCCTTCTGGATCGCCTTCATCTGTTCGTTGAGGTAATACTCGCGCTGTGTCTTCTCCATCTGCCGCTTGACGCGGGTGCGGATGCGCTTTTCCACCTGAAGAACGGAAATCTCGCTTTCCATCAAGCCGAGCACTTTTTCCAGACGCTGGGTGACCGATGGCGTCTCCAGAATGTCCTGTTTGTCCGGAATCTTGACGGCGAGGTGCGAAGCCACCGTGTCGGCGAGCTTGGCGTAATCCTCGATCTGCTGGATCACGCCGACCACTTCGGGCGACACTTTCTTGTTCAGCTTCACATAATTTTCGAATTCGTTGACGACCGAGCGCGCCATCGCTTCCGCCTCGACGCGGTCACCCATGTCGTCGGCCAGCGCGGTCGCGTCGGCTTCGTAGTAGTCGACCCGATCCGTGTATTTGAGAACCTTTGCTCGCGTCGCGCCTTCGACCAGCACCTTGACGGTACCGTCGGGCAACTTCAGCAGTTGCAACACGCTGGCCAGCGTCCCGACTTCGAAAATAGCGTCGGTGGACGGGTCGTCATCGGAAGCATTCTTCTGCGTGGCGAGCAGGATAAAGGTGTCGGAGCGCATCACTTCTTCCAGCGCCTTGATCGACTTTTCACGGCCGACGAAGAGCGGGACGATCATGTGCGGGAACACCACGATGTCGCGCAGCGGCAAAACCGGATAGGCCCTGGTTTCGCCAGGTTGCAGCTGGGGTCGTGGTTTGTTGGTCATTGGCCTTGGTCCTTTTGTTGTGCCCCTGTCGTTTGACCCGCGGTTGCGGCATCGCACGGCAGTGCCAGTAGGGAGGGCAAGGAGACGCAGGGCAGTTTAGGCCCGACGTGCTTTTGAGGAGGGCTTACGAACCCCTCGCCCAGTCGGTAGTCAGATACGATCTTTCGTAGGCTAGCTCGCTTCGTACGCTATACGTAGGGCGAGGCAAATGGGTCCGCAAGAAGCTCGCTTTTTTCCAGTTAAAGCGAGTCCCTTGCCGGTAACAACCCCGCAATTCGTTTGAATCGGTAACCTTTTCCGGAATATTTTGATCCCGGTAGCCGGCTGCTCAGGCGCTGGCGCTGCCTGTCTCGGCCGTCCGGTCACTGCGGTCGGCATAGATATAGAGCGGCCGGGCCGTTCCCTCGACGACCTCTTTCGAGATCACGACCTCTTCCACCCCTTCCAGGCTGGGCAGGTCGAACATGGTGTCGAGCAAGATGCCCTCCATGATGGAGCGTAGACCGCGCGCACCGGTCTTCCGGTCGATCGCCTTGCGGGCGATGGCGCCGAGCGCCTCTTCGGCCAGCGTCAGATCGATCGACTCCATTTCGAACAGCCGCTGATACTGCTTGACCAGCGCGTTCTTCGGTTCGACCAGGATCTTCTTGAGTGAGGCTTCGTCAAGATCTTCCAGCGTTGCGACCACCGGCAGGCGGCCGACGAATTCGGGGATCAGGCCGTACTTGAGCAGATCCTCCGGCTCGACTTCGCGGAAGATTTCGCCCTGCTTGCGATCTTCGGGCGCAACCACCTTGGCGCTGAAGCCGATCGAGGTCGACCGGCCGCGCGCCGAAATGATTTTTTCGAGGCCGGCAAATGCGCCGCCACAGACGAAAAGGATGTTGGTCGTATCGACCTGCAGGAACTCTTGCTGCGGATGCTTGCGGCCGCCCTGCGGTGGCACCGAAGCGATGGTGCCTTCCATGATCTTCAGAAGCGCCTGTTGCACGCCCTCGCCCGACACATCGCGCGTAATGGACGGATTGTCGGATTTGCGTGAAATCTTGTCGATTTCGTCGATATAGACGATGCCGCGCTGCGCGCGCTCGACGTTGTAGTCGGCCGCCTGCAGCAGTTTGAGAATGATGTTCTCGACGTCTTCACCGACATAGCCGGCTTCGGTCAGCGTCGTTGCGTCCGCCATCGTGAACGGCACGTCGAGGATGCGCGCGAGCGTTTGCGCCAGCAGGGTCTTGCCCGAACCGGTGGGTCCGATCAGCAGGATGTTCGACTTCGCAAGTTCGACGTCGTTGTGCTTGGCCTGGTGATTGAGGCGCTTGTAGTGATTGTGGACGGCAACCGAGAGCACCTTCTTCGCGTGATCCTGTCCGATCACGTAGTCGTCGAGCACCTTGCGGATTTCTTTCGGCGTCGGAATGCCGTCGCGCGACTTCACCAGCGAGGATTTGTTCTCCTCGCGGATGATGTCCATGCAGAGTTCGACACACTCGTCGCAGATGAACACCGTCGGGCCGGCGATGAGCTTGCGCACTTCGTGCTGGCTCTTGCCGCAGAACGAGCAGTAGAGGGTGTTCTTGGAATCGCTGCCGCCGACTTTGCTCATTCCATTCTCCGTCACACGCTTCCGTAACTTCCGCGGCCAGAGCCGCTTCGCTCAGCCACCGTCACGCAACGAAGCAAGTTTCGCGCCTAAACTCCAGCACGGCGGCCCTTGTTCTGGGAAGGCCCGCACACCCGTCACACCCCACACCATAAGCGAAGCATGCTAACGACGTGATAATCAACATTCCATTAACGATAACACCTCATCCACGGCCGCAATTGCGACCATTCTCACACAGTGAAAATCGGATGGAACCACGCGTCAGGCGGGCTTGGAGCTCGTCTCCTCAGGTCGCTTATCTATAACCTTGTCGACCAGCCCAAAGTCCCTGGCCGCCTCGGCGGTGAGAAAATAGTCACGCTCAAGCGCATCTTCGATCTTCTTCAGCGACTGGCCCGTATGCGTCACGTAAATTTCGTTGAGCCGCTTTTTCAGGTTCAGAATCTCCTGTGCATGCAGCATGATGTCGGTCGCCTGTCCCTGGAACCCCCCTGACGGCTGATGCACCATGATGCGGGCGTTCGGCAGCGCAAAGCGCTGGCCCTTGGCACCGGCGGCAAGCAGAAGTGATCCCATCGAGGCCGCCTGCCCCACACAGAGGGTCGACACCGGCGGCCTGACGAATTGCATCGTGTCATAAATCGCCATGCCGGACGTCACCACGCCGCCGGGCGAATTGATGTACATGGACACTTCTTTTTTCGGGTTTTCCGCCTCGAGGAACAGCAATTGCGCCACGACCAACGTGGCCACCCCGTCCTCGATCGGCCCGGTAATGAAAATAATCCTCTCCTTGAGGAGCCGGGAGTAAATGTCATAGGCCCGCTCGCCACGGTTGGTCTGCTCCACCACCATGGGCACCAGATAGTTCATGTAGGTATCGAGGGGGTCTCTCATTTCGTCTCCTTAACGCGAATCATTCCGGCTAGATTAGCCGCACCCGAACTCTCAGCGATCTATTTTCCCACAAGGGCGAACGCAAGGCGTCTCAGCGTCAGGCCGCCGATTCGTCTTCCTTGTACAGCTCCTCGCGCGAAACCTTTTTCTCGTTCACGCTGGCGAGCTCGAGCAAGAAGTCGACCACCTTTTCCTCGAATATCGGCGCCCGCAAGGCAGCCACCGCCTGCGGATTCTGGCGGTAATAGTCCCAAACCCGCTGTTCCTGACCGGCAAACTGGCGGGCCCGCTCCATAACGGCACGGCTCAATTCCTCTTCCGTGACGGAAATATTGTTCTTTTCACCGATCTCAGCGATCACCAGGCCGAGCCGCACCCTCCGCTCGGCGATGGCACGGTACTCCGCCTTGGCTTTCTCCTCGGTCGTGTTCTCGTCTGCAAAAGTCTTGCCTTCGGTCTCGAGCTCCGAAAGTACCGACTTCCACACGCGCTCGAACTCCTCCTCGACCAGCGTCGGCGGGGGATCGAATTTGTGGAGCTTGTCGAGATCATCGAGCAATGCCCGCTTGAGCTTCTGCCGCGACATCGCCGCGTGCTCACTCGTGATGCGGTCTTTCACCGCTTCGCGCAGCTTGGCGATTGATTCCAGTCCGAGCGCCTTGGCGAACTCGTCGTCGATCGTGACTTTGCCCGGCGCCTCGATCGATTTTGCAGTGACGACAAACTCGGCATTTTTACCTGCCAGGTCCTGCTTCATGTAGTGCGCAGGAAACGCCACTTTCAACGTGCGGGTTTCGCCCGGCGCAATACCGATGAGTTGATCTTCGAAACCCGGAATGAAGGTGTTCGAACCGATCAGCACGACCGCGTCGTCGCCGGAACCGCCTTCGAAAGGCTCGCCGTTGATGGTCCCGGCAAACGAGATCGTCACCCGGTCGCCCTTGGCCGCCTTTTCGCCCTCGCCGCGCGCGGTGTAGGGCTTGTTCTGGTCGGCGATACGGGAAATGCCCTCCTCGACTTCAGCATCACTGACGTCCGCAACGAGCTTCGTGAGCTTGATGCTCTTGAAATCGCCGAGCGTGATCGGCGGCACGATTTCAAGCGCCATCGTATAGTTGAGATCGCTCTTGCCAGCGATCAATTCCTCGATCGCACCTTCGTCGGTTGGCAACGTGACTTTCGGATCGGCGGCGAGCTTGAAGCCGCGCTCGCTGACAATCTGATTGTTGGCATCGCGCACCGTTGCCTCGATCACCTCCGCCATGGTGGAGCGCCCATACATGCGCTTGAGGTGAGCCACCGGCACTTTGCCAGGGCGGAAGCCGTTAATGCGGACGCGGCCCTTCAGATCATCCAGACGCTCGTTGACTTTGGCGTCGAGTTCGGCGGCCGGCACGACCACCTTGAATTCCCGCTTGAGACCGTCCGACAGTGTTTCTGTAACCTGCATGGATCACTACTCGTTGCTTGCACTCGCGCGACGCCTGCCAGACTTGAAGTCAGCGTACCGGAGCGGTTTCGGAAAACGGGCTGGCCACCCGCATTTCTATTTAGCCCTCGTCATGGTGCGGGCGGAGGGACTCGAACCCCCACGACTTTCGCCACTGGAACCTAAATCCAGCGCGTCTACCAATTCCGCCACGCCCGCAAGGGGCGGTTTCAGGAAGATCCTGGCGCCGCAATCCGGCAGGGCTTAACGCGACGATACCCGCAAAGGCAAGCCATAACCGAGCCACCGCGGCCGCACGGTTATCGGCTTTGGCGGGCGACAGCACACCGCAAAAACAGGCCTTTCGGGCGCGTCCGCAGGCGGTGGGAATCGCGCGGCCGGGTCAGCCTGCGAGCTCCGCCGACAGGCGTCGGTAAACGCGCGGCAGCATCTCCGGCAGGTCGTCAGCGATCAGCCCTGGGCCGAATTCACTCGCCGCCTCGCCATGCAGCCAGACCCCGGCGCTGGCGGCCTCGAAGGGCTGCATTCCCTGCGCCAAAAGGCCCGCAATGAGCCCTGAGAGCACGTCGCCCGAACCGGCGGTCGCAAGCGTCGGCGGGGCATTGTTGGCGATCGCGGCACGCCGATCCGGGCCCGCAATCACCGTATCCGGACCTTTCAAGACGACAACAGCACCTACAATTCCGGCCGCTAGCCGAACTTTTTCGAGTTTTGAGTTAGATTTAGAAACTTGATTTATCTTACTGAATAAGCGTGAAAACTCGCCTTCATGCGGTGTCAAAACCACCCCGCGGCCCGCCCTTTTGCCAATGGCGGAGACAAGGCCCGTGGGCTCATCCGCGAAGCTCGTGAGGGCATCGGCATCCAGAAGCACAGCGGCCTCGCTGGCGAGGGCCGCCTGGACCTGCTCACGCATCGCTGGCCCGACCCCGCCGCCTGGCCCCAGCACCACCGAATTTCGCCGTTTGTCGGCGAGGAATTCGGCAAGCTCTGACGCACCGTCGACCGGGCGCACCATCACAGCCAGGCTGGCCGCGGCGTTGACCGGCAGAGCTTCGGTTGGAGTTGCGATCGTGACCAGCCCCGCGCCTGCCCGCAGCGCCGCGCGCGCCGCCAAGCGCGCAGCGCCCGTGGTCGGCAGGCCGCCTGAAACCACGACCGCGTGGCCGCGCGAATATTTGTGCCCGCGCGGATCCAGTCGCGGAAACGTAGCCCGCCAAAGCGCCGGCGCGTCCGCGAAGGTTGCCGGCTTGATCTTGCCGAGCACACTTGCCGGAATGCCGATATCGGCAACCTCGATGACACCGCATTGGAGCCGCCCGGGCAGCAACAGGTGTCCCGTTTTCCGCCGAAAAAACGTCACAGTGCGTGTCGCTTCGACAGCAGCTCCCATCACGCCGCCGGTGGTGCCGTTCACACCGCTCGGGAGATCGACCGCAATGATCGGCACGCCGCTCGTGTTCATCGCGGCAATCATCGCGCGCGGCAATCCATCGACGTCGCGGTCAAGACCAGCGCCAAACAGTGCGTCGATGATCAGGTCGCAATCTCTGAGCGAAGCAGGAGACGCTTCCTCCACCGGCCCGGTCCAGCGTTGGGCGGCGAGCGCCGCGTCACCCTTGAGACGCTTCCTGTCGCCGACGAAACTCACGCGCACAGCCGCGCCGCGCTCGGCCAGATAGCGGGCCGCCACAAAACCATCACCGCCGTTATTGCCGGGACCGGCGACCACCACGACGCGCCGGCTCGGCATTCGGGCCGCCGCATCCGCGACCGCGCGGCCGGCATTCTCCATCAGTTCAAGACCGCCGGTACCACCAGCAATTGTGAGCCGGTCGGCCTCCGCCATTTCGGCTGTGGTGAGCAACTCGATCATATTTCAAAGATTACCGAAGAATCGGGAGCAATGGATTGATGCACCACAAGTCTTTGGCGGCTGGCTAAAATCTAGACAGTTTGCTTAACTTCTGGGCGCCGAACATTAGGCAACCCCGCGCCGACTTGCCGACCTTCATATAAGCCGCTGTTCTAAAAAGGCTTTTTTTGTCTCACCGGCTTGGCACGGGACCTGCTAACCCGGTAGCCGGCTCCCCGGATCAGTTCCCGGTAAGCTGGGTGGAAGGACAGGCAATGAAAAAAATCGAAGCCATCATCAAACCCTTCAAACTGGACGAGGTGAAGGAAGCACTCCAGGAGGTCGGCCTACAGGGGATAACCGTGACCGAAGCCAAGGGCTTCGGACGACAGAAAGGACATACCGAGCTATACCGCGGCGCCGAATACGTCGTCGATTTTCTCCCCAAGGTGAAAATCGAAATCGTCCTCGGCGACGACATGGTGGAAAAAGCGATCGATGCAATCCGGCGCGCCGCTCAGACTGGCCGGATTGGCGACGGAAAGATTTTCGTTTCCAACATCGAAGAAGCCATTCGGATCAGGACCGGGGAATCCGGAATTGATGCAATCTAATCCGCAGGCAACCGTCCTCGCGGCAATTTCATTAAATAAGGGGGAATGCAGTCCATGACGACAGCCAAAGAAGTCATGAAGATGATCAAGGATAACGACGTGAAATACGTCGATTTCCGATTTACCGACCCACGCGGCAAGTGGCAGCACGTCACCTTCGACGTCACGATGATCGAAGAGGATACTTTTGCCGAAGGCATCATGTTCGACGGATCTTCGATCGCCGGATGGAAAGCGATCAATGAGTTGGACATGAATTTGATGCCGGACCCTTCGACCGCCTGTATCGATCCATTCTTCGCCGAGACCACGCTCGTGCTGGTTTGCGACGTTCTGGAGCCGACCACCGGTGAGCCCTATAACCGCGACCCGCGCGGCATGGCCAAGAAGGCTGAAGCGCTGGTCAAATCGACGGGCGTTGGCGACACGATCTACTTCGGCCCCGAAGCCGAGTTCTTCGTGTTCGACGACGTCAAATACGCGACGGATCCGTACAACACCGGTTACAAGCTCGACTCGATCGAGCTGCCGTCCAACACCGCGACCGAATATGAAGGCGGCAATCTCGGCCACCGCATCGGCACCAAGAAGGGCTACTTCCCGGTGCCGCCGCAAGACTCGGCCCAGGACATGCGCAGCGAAATGCTTGCTGCCATGGCCAAGATGGGGGCCAAGATCGAGAAGCACCACCACGAGGTCGCATCGGCTCAGCATGAACTTGGATTGAAGTTCTCGCCGCTGACGCAGATGGCCGACATGATGCAGGTCTACAAATATTGCATCCAGCAGGTGGCCCAGATCTACGGCAAGACAGCGACTTTCATGCCCAAGCCGGTCTACGGCGATAACGGTTCGGGCATGCACTGTCACCAGTCGATCTGGAAAGCCGGCAAGCCGGTGTTCGCGGGCAACAAGTATTCCGATCTCTCGGAGACTTGCCTGTCCTACATCGCCGGCATCATCAAGCACGCCAAGGCGATCAACGCCTTCACCAACCCGACGACGAACTCCTACAAGCGTCTGGTGCCGGGATTCGAAGCGCCGGTGTTGCTCGCCTATTCGGCGCGCAATCGATCGGCATCGTGCCGCATTCCCTACACGACAAATCCGAAGGCCAAGCGCGTCGAAGTACGTTTCCCCGACCCGCTCGCCAATCCGTATCTGGCCTTCTCGGCGATGCTGCTCGCCGGTCTCGATGGCATCAAGCACAAGCTCGATCCGGGTTCAGCGATGGACAAGGATCTCTACGATCTGCCGCCGGCCGAGCTCAAACAAATCCCGACCGTTTGCGGCAGCTTGCGCGAGGCCTTGCAAAACCTCGACAAGGACCGCGACTTCCTCAAGGCAGGCGGCGTGTTCGATGACGACTTCATCAACTCGTACATCGATCTCAAGATGCAGGAAGTGATCCGCTTCGAGCACACCCCGCATCCTGTCGAATACGACATGTATTACTCGGCGTAAGCGTTCCTCCCAACCATCGCATACGCGATGCAACTCACCGGGCTCTTCGCAAGAAGAGCCCGCTTTCTTTTGGGGATAAACGGGAGCCGCTACGCGATCAGGAAAACAACCATCGCAAGCCCCGCGGCAATGCCGACCGCTGTCGCCAGCATGTGCTTGCGGTGGCGGCGCGGGCCATACACGCCGGCGGCGCGGCGCTCGGCGATCAGCGCCGCATCAAACTCGGCCGAGTTCGAATAGGCGCACGCCAACGCAGCGCCCGCACGCTGGGCATAGGCCTCAAGCGTATCGGCGCCGGTGCGGGCAAGACTCGGTGAACGCCACATGCCCGCATGGTACCGCGAATAGGGTAAATGAGAGGTTGCGATCAGACGCGCGCGGTGGCCCGTCGATCAGGCGGCTGTGTTGCGCCGCGAAATTCTCGCAAAAGCAGGCATGCGCTGGGCATGGGGGCGGCGCGCGGCGGCGATCAGGCGTGCCCGCTCGGCTGCCATTTCCTCTTCGGCAATGTGCAGACGATTCCTGCCTTCGTGCTTGGCGCGGTAAAGGGCGGCGTCGGCCCGCGCGATCAGCGCGTCGATGGATTTGACCGGGTCATAGGAGATTGCGGCACCGATGCTTACCGTCGCACCGATGGCGTGATCCGCCACCGTGGCGCCAGCGGTTTCAAAACTGCCACGGACGCGCTCGGCGATCTTATTGGCACTCTCCAGACCGCCCGGGACAATTGCGATAAATTCTTCGCCGCCGAAGCGGCCGATGATGTCGTCCATACGCGTGCTGGCCCGCACCACGCGACCAAAGAGGCGCAAGACTTCATCGCCCGCGGCATGACCAAAGCGGTCATTGATCGACTTGAAATGATCAAGATCGAACATCAGCATCGCCACCGGTTCGCTGCGCTT
Source organism: uncultured Alphaproteobacteria bacterium (assembly GCA_963767515.1). GTDB lineage: Bacteria > Pseudomonadota > Alphaproteobacteria > Rhizobiales > Xanthobacteraceae > Pseudolabrys. The sequence goes on along the minus strand of CAVYER010000017.1, from coordinate 181,086 downwards.
TGCCTGCTTTGCGCACAAAGTGAGCGCGTTATCCAGGAAGGTGCGGCGGTTCAGCAGACCGGTCAGGTGATCGGTGCACGCGGCGGTGCGATACACGTGGACGTGATGATCCTTGACCATCAGCATCACGATGAATGCAGTGCCGACCGCATAGAGAATTGTTTCAAGGGTAAATACCGTCAGCCAGGCGGCGTTATACCCTTCAGGCAGGAACGCGCGCATTGCCAGCGGTATAAGAAAGATCCCGGCATGCAGACACGGCACCACAATGGCAGCAGCGCGTGAATAGCGCGTCCTGCGCCGTTCTCGCCAAAGTTCTATGGCGATGAAGAACGTGTAGACCGGAACGATCATGGCCCCGAGGATCGGGCCGTTACCATTTTCCATCAGGCCCGGAATTCGCGCGAGACCCAGCCAAACGGCTGCGCCGATGAATGTCGCGAGTGGCAGAACGCGCCGGCCCTGGAACAGGCGAACACCGTTCCAAACCATGCCGCAAGCGAGGAAGGTTAAAGCACCGGGCGCGGACAGCGGTATCTTGATGAGCGACGGCGGCATGTTCCCAAGTGCCATCGCCGACGCGCCGATCAAATAGGCCGAGCCCCACCAGGCCAGCGCGCGGACATTGCGCTGCTGCATCCAGTCGATAATGAGGAATAGCCCCAGCAGGCCGGCGATACATACCGCCACCAACGACAAGGTCGGCATATCCAACGACGTGGATTGCAGGCCGCCTGCGAGCAACATACGAACTCCCACCTCGGTCCAGCCGGCACGCACCCGGACCGTGCCGGTAAAATACCGTCGTGCCGTGGGTAATCCGTTGCGCTTTTAGGGGGGCTTCGATGAAAGACTGCGGCGAATTGTAATCAATTTCGTGCATCGGCGACCGATTTACATGGAAGGAACAGGGTCGCCACCGTGTGAATGGATTCGCTAAAATTTGAAATGGTCAAAAACGCTAGCAAAAAGCTCGCTTTTGGCGGGCTTCTGCAACCTTGCGAATACCTGGCCGACTAGCGTTTCGAGAACTGGAACGAGCGGCGTGCCTTTGCACGGCCGTACTTCTTGCGCTCAACCACGCGAGAGTCGCGGGTCAGGAAGCCGCCGCGCTTCAATGCGGCACGCAGCTCGGGCTCGAAGTAAGTCAGCGCCTTCGACAATCCATGACGCACCGCACCGGCCTGGCCGGACAAGCCGCCTCCCGACACCGTGCACGTTACGTCGTATTGTCCGGCGCGATTGGCGGCGACCAGCGGCTGCTGGATCAGCATGCGCAGCACCGGCCGCGCGAAAAAGACCTCGACCGCTTTCGTGTTGATCAGGATTTTGCCGGAGCCCGGTTTGATCCACACGCGGGCGACCGCGTTCTTGCGCTTGCCGGTCGCATAGGCGCGGCCTTGCGCATCGACTTTCTTTTCGTATTTCGGCGCTTCGGGCGCGGCCGGCTTGAGCGTTGCCAGGCCTTCGAGCGATTGCATGGTTTCGGCCAAGGCTAGGCACTCCTCACGTTCTTGCGATTCATCGCGCCGACATTAAGCGTTTCGGGCTTCTGCGCCTCATGCGGATGCTCGGGGCCGGGATAAACCCGCAAATTTCCGAGCTGGACACGGCCAAGCGGCCCGCGCGGCAGCATGCGCTCAACCGCCTTCTCGACGATGCGCTCCGGAAAACGGCCTTCCAGAATTGCCTTGGCCGTACGTTCCTTGATGCCGCCGATGTAACCGGTGTGGTGGTGATAAACTTTCTTCTCGCGCTTGCGGCCCGTGAGCACGGCCTTGGCAGCGTTGATGATGATGACATTGTCGCCGTCATCCATGTGCGGCGTGTACGAGGGCTTGTGCTTGCCGCGCAGCCGCAGCGCAACGATCGAGGCAAGACGGCCAACGACAAGCCCGGTGGCGTCGATGGTGACCCATTTCTTCTCGATGTCGGCCGGCTTTGCCGAGTAAGTCTTCATGACAATCTGTCCTAGAGAATTCGCGCTGTCCTGGAGAGCTCGCGCGCGCCCCAACCGCGCCGAAGGTGGAGGTTTCTAGCCGAGGCGCGGGCTCACGGTCAACGCCCAACAGTCGTAACTATTACAATTATTTCAGATACTTAAAAGAATGGTATTTTATTACCCTGGGCTAATTAACGCCCATTTGGAATGGAATAGGTGGACGTGACGTGGGCCACCGGGTCGCTGGAACCGTCGGAAAAGATCGTGACCTCGCCCACCGCTAGCCGCTTCCCGACTTTCATCAGGCGCGCTTCCGCGATCAGGTCGGCGCGTGCCGGCTTGCGGAGGAAATTGATATTGAGGTTGGTCGTCACCGCGAGTGGCTGCGGACCCACTGCGGAAAAAACGGCGACATACATCGCAAAGTCGGCGAGCTCCATCATGGTCGGGCCGGAAACAGTGCCCCCCGGACGCAAATGATCTTCCTGAAAATGTCGCCGGACGCGAATGTCCCCGTAGTCCACGCGCTCAATCGTCAATCCGCAGCCGGGGTAGAAAGCCTGCGGAAACACCTCATGCAGCAGCTTCCCGATCGCATCAGCAGTCATTGCCGCAGCCGGCATAGGCGCCCCCCTCGCCGGCCGATCCGGCGCCTTGGTCTTAGAGGCCGCTACGATCAGGTCAATCGAGGATTTCAGCCTTTGCCGTAAAGCTCGCGCAGCTCACCCTTTGCCTTTTCGAGCTTCTGTTTGCGGCTCCTGGAAAGACCTCTGCCAGCCCTATTTATGAAGAAGGTCAACATCGACATCGCCGAGCGATACGAATTCGACTTGCGCCGCCAGCTCCGATCGGCCGAGCGTTTGAGCGACTGGGCGATCTTGCGGGGGCTCGATTTGGTAAACACGCCTGCTTCGAGTGTCAGCGCGTGGCTTTCGCGGGTGACGCGCGCGGACCACCGCGTTCCTGCGCGCTTTGCCCGCCGCAATTTCGTGCGCCTTTTGGACATCGCCTCCGCCAACGCCTGGACCGCACTGGCGTTCCCGGCCTTGCACGCACCATGCATCGGGGTAACTATCGCTTCCGGATCCGGAATATTTGCATGAGCGCGCCGACCGCTGCCCGCACCGTTGATGCCTCTGCGTCCGTGCTGCTGCGCGAACGCGACAAGGACATTGCCATCCTGTTGCTCAACCGTCCGCAGGCACGCAACAGCCTGTCCGAGGCCCTGCTAACAGAGCTTTCCGGCGCCCTCAGTGAAATTGCAGCCGACAAAAGCATCCGTGGCGTGCTGCTCGCCGCGAATGGACCGGCGTTTTGTGCCGGTCACGACCTGAAGGAACTCACCAGTCGCCGCAGCGATGGCGATGGTGGACGCGATTATTTTCGTCACATCATGGCAATCTGTAGCGCGATGATGCAGCAGATCGTCAACCTGCCGCAGCCGGTGATCGCCGCCGTTCAAGGGCCTGCCAGCGCAGCCGGCTGTCAGCTGGTCGCCAGTTGCGATCTCGCGATTGCCTCGACGTCTGCCAAATTCGCCACACCCGGGGTCGACATCGGGCTCTTCTGTTCCACTCCCATGGTCGCCCTGTCACGTAATGTGCCGCGCAAACATGCGATGGAAATGCTGCTGACCGGCGACATGGTCTCCGCAGAACGCGCAGCCCAAATCGGGCTGGTCAATCACGTCGTGGCGCCCGGCGACGAACGTAAAGCGGCGCTTTCGCTCGCGCGAAAAATCGCATCAAAATCGTCTTATGTATTAAAGATCGGCAAGCAGGCCTTCTACCGCCAGGCCGAAATGAGTTTGGCTCAGGCCTACAACTACGCTTCAGAAGTAATGACCGAAAACATGATGGCGCGCGATGCGGAAGAGGGAATCTGCGCCTTCATCGACAAGCGTGACCCTCAATGGGAGGATCGATGATCTCGTCGATCAGCAGAGTTTTGCTCGCCGGCTTCTTGACGTTCGGCTGGTTCGCCCCTGCGCTCGCGCAGGATTTCACGGCCGAACAACGTGCCGCCTGCAGGGGCGACTACAACAAATTTTGCAAGGGAACGAGGCCCGGCGGCGGCCGCGTGCTGGCTTGTCTCAGCAAGCAATATGGCGAATTGAGCGAGACCTGTAAAAAGGTCGTCGACGCGCAGAAAAAATAATACCGGAACGGCGGCACGCCGCTCGAGAGCCACCGGAAAGCCGGTGGCTCTCTGGTTTTGGCAGGCCTCCATCAACACCATCAGGCGATCAGATTTTCCGCCTGCTCGGCTTCGCTCTGGCCCTGTTCCTCTGCTGGCCGGCCAGTGCTCGGCAATTGCAGCACGGTGGCGTGCTGGCCTTCGCAGAGATCCGTAACAAGCACGATCTTGCCGTCCGGAAATTCCAGCGCATCGTGGTGCGCCGCCGGCCGGTTGAGATTGACTTGCCTGAAGCGCGCCACCTTGTGGGGTGACTTCCGGGTCGGCAAAAATCGAAACGCCGCATCGCATTCTACTTCCTTTTCGAAAGCGAGCTCTGTTCCGGGTAGCAAACAGACAGCAACGCGCGGCTGGGCGGGATCCGAGAAGCCGCGCGTGATCGCATTGGGGAATTGAGTTGATACAAGCCTGTCGCCGACATTGGCAGGTCGGGACGATACGTCGTGTAGACTGTAGTCACACATCGAACGCCTCCTGTTTGTGCACACCTAGGCGGCGCCCCTCAGCCTCTGGATCGCAGCAAATGAGAGTGACCATCTTATGTCGCTTGCCACCGCAATCCTGCCCAATTCAACAAGCGCGGCCCTACCGTGAGCAACAGCAAGCCGCTATCTTTGTTCCGCGGCGGACACGGACGCGAGGGAATTTAACGTATGAATAATTCCGAACGGGTCTTCACGCCCGCCGCCCGGCAGGCGCAGGCCGAGCGCGGCTCGGCAAAGGCCTATGAACGGCGCATTGCCGAAGGCTTTCCCGATCGCGTAACGCCGGAGCTTGCCGCGTTCATCGCCGAACAGGATACCGCTTTCCTCGCAACCGCGACGGCCGACGGCGCACCCTATATCCAGCATCGGGGCGGACCCAAGGGGTTTATTAAAGTTATAGACGACCGCACGCTTGGTTTTGCCGACTATCGGGGCAACCGCCAATACATCACGCTCGCAAATCTGTCCGAGAACGACCGCGCTTATTTGTTTCTCCTCGATCCGGCACGCCGGCAGCGTATTAAACTATGGGGCCGCGCGCGCGTGGTCGAAAACGATGCTGCACTTATCGAAAGGCTCTTCGACAAAGGTTACAAGGCGCGTCCGGAGCGTGCCATCCTGTTCACGATTGATGCCTGGGATGTGAATTGCTCGTCGCACATCGTTACGCGTTTCACTGAAGCGGAGGTCGAGCAGGCATTCTCGGCCGTGCAAGCCAAGCTCGCCGAGTTGCAGACCGAAAACGCGCGTCTGCGCGCGACACTCGCCGAACGTGACGACAAAAAGTTGGCTTTGGAAGGTGATCGCTAAACGCTGACGTACGGTCCCGGTCGCGCGCGATGACCGGCAGACTGTGAGGCATAGATATAGCGCGGCGGCTCATAATGCTCCTCGGCCGTCGCCGGATCGAGGAAGTGGCTGCCGGCGACATCGTCCCGCACGAAGAAAGCGTTCGCGCCTGCATAATTGCAGCCTACCACGCGGTAACCCTTTTCGCGGCCAAGCCGGACAAGAGCTTCCAGGCTGGCGCCGAAATAATTGGACCCATCCCACATTCGTGCCGGGTCATAGGGGACGACGAGCGACATCGGCGGGCGCAACGTTGCATTGTACTCGATGACGACGACGCGCGGTTTGACCGTCGTGAGAGCTTTCCAGACCCAGTAGTCATTGTAATCGATATCGATACTGAGCAGATCGATTTCTCCGGACATGCCGGCCTGCTCGAACACCGCGTTGATGTTTTCCGCGGTGATCAGGTGTTGACTGAGCCGAAGCTTGCTCTGGGCGAGAAACGGCCCGAAATGGTTCTGTATTTCGACGACATATTTCGCCGCTGCTTCGATCCAGAGCCCACTCCAGCCCTCCACCAGTAACTTGACTGAGTTGCATTCAACGCCGGTCTCGACCCCGAATTCAATGAATGTGCGGTTCGCCGTGCCAATGCGATTGAAGATTTCCTGGATGATCCCGTCCTCGTCGGACTGCGAGTAGACCTTGAACCCATGGCGGACGAGCCGCTTGGGCTGGGTATAACGCGGCGTCGCAAGCTCCTGCATCCGATAGCGCTCAACATCCAGCCGTCGCCAGTTCAGCGACATTTCGTAGTTCATATGCGTGAGCTGACTGAGGAGCTGCGGGGCGTTCGGATCGACCATGGCAGGCTATGCGGGCTTGGCGCCGAATCGCGCGAGATGACGAAACTATGCCACTCCTGTTCGTGACAGGAAACCGGCACCCTTCCACTCCATCATTGGCGCTTCTATGGTCAACGCATGAACCACGAAGCCTATAACGACGCCTATATCCGCGGTATTCTCAATACGGTGAAGACGATCGCCGTGGTCGGTATATCTCCGAAGGAGAACCGGCCGAGTTATTTTGCATTCAAATATTTGCTCGAACGCGGCTACCACATGATCCCGGTCAACCCGGGCCAGGCGGGCAAGAACATTCTCGGCCAGAAAGTTTACGCCAGACTCTCCGACATCCCTGAGCCAATCGATATGGTCGATATCTTTCGCGGCTCCGAACACGCGCTCCCGGTTGTCCAGGAGGCGCTGGCGCTCAGACCGAAACCAACAGTGATCTGGATGCAGCTCAGCGTGCGCAATGATGAGGCCGCCAAACTCGCGGAAGCCGCCGGCCTGAAGGTTGTAATGAACCGCTGCCCGAAGATCGAATACGGCCGTCTATCCTCGGAAATATCGTGGATGGGCGTCAATTCGCGGACGTTGTCGTCAAAACGCGCGCGCACGCTCGGAACCGGTGTGCAACGCATGCGCCTTGGCCCCGCGTCCGACAACGACAATAGAGGCTAGGATATTGCCTTGACGGCGCCGCCGTCAGGCCCTTCTATGCGCCGCGCACATTCCAATTGAACATATAATTCCTGCGCATCAGGTTCAGCGAGGACTCCATGGCTGAAGCGGAACGCATTCCGGGTTTTGCAACGCTCGCAATTCATGCGGGTGCCAAGCCCGATCCAACGACGGGCGCGCGTGCGACCCCGATCTACCAGACAACATCGTTCGTATTCGATGATGTCGACCATGCCGCCGCTTTGTTCGGCCTTCAGGCCTTCGGCAACATCTATACGCGCATCGGCAATCCGACCTGCGCCGTCCTGGAAGAGCGCATTGCTGCACTCGAAGGCGGCACTGCAGGGCTTGCGGTCGCCTCCGGCCACGCCGCGCAAGTCATCGTCATGCATGCGCTGATGACACCAGGAGACGAATTCGTCGCGTCGAAGAAGCTCTATGGCGGATCGATCAATCAGTTCAATTATTCTTATAAGAATTTCGGATGGAACGTCGCATGGGCCGACCCCGACGACCTCGCCTCCTTCGAAAAGGCGGTGACGCCAAAAACCAAATGCATCTTCGTCGAATCAATCGCCAACCCGGGTGGTGTCATCACCGATATCGAAGCGATTTCAAAGATTGCACGTAAGGCCGGCGTACCGCTCATCGTCGACAATACCCTCGCAACGCCCTACCTCTGCAAACCGATCGATTTCGGCGCGGACATTGTCGTGCATTCACTGACAAAATTTATCGGAGGCCACGGAAATTCCATTGGTGGCCTGATTGTCGATGGCGGCACCTTTGACTGGGGGGCAACGAAAGGGCGCTATCCAATGTTGTCGGAACCGCGCCCGGAATATCAGGGCATTGTCCTGCACGAGACCTTCGGCAACTTTGCGTTTGCAATTGCCTGCCGTGTGCTGGGGCTGCGCGATCTCGGCCCGGCCCTTTCGCCGTTCAACGCTTTCCTGATCCTGACCGGGACAGAGACGCTGCCGCTGCGGATGCAACGCCATTGCGACAACACACTCGCGGTCGCCGAGTGGCTTTCGAAAAGGCCGGAAGTCGCCTGGGTAAGCTACCCTGGCCTGCCCAAGGACAAATATCATGCGCTTGCCAAAAAATACGTGCCAAAGGGCAGCGGCGCAGTCTTCACGTTCGGATTGAAAGGCGGCTACGACGCAGGCGTGAAGCTTGTTTCAAACGTGAAACTGTTCTCGCATCTCGCCAATATCGGCGACACGCGCTCGCTCATCATTCACCCTGCGTCGACCACGCATCGACAGTTGTCGGATGCACAAAAAGTGCAGGCCGGTGCCGGGCCGGACGTGGTGCGCCTCTCGGTTGGCCTGGAAGACAAAGACGACATCATCGCGGATCTCGAACAAGGCCTGAAGGCCAAGTAAGGCGCTAAGACTTCTTCAAAGTCCGCGCCACATAGTCGCGAATATAGGTCAGCGTGGCCGGGGCGGTCCATATTTCGGTGACCGCTTTGTCCGTCGCCTCGCCGCTGCGCTGCAGGCGCTCGCCGACCGGCTGACGAATTTGTGATTTCGTCCGCGCGAAGGCGGGCGGCGACAGCATCGCAAGCTCGCGCGCAACCGCGAGCGCGTCGTCTAGCAACTCGTCCGGCTCCGCCACCTCGTCGACCCATCCCCGCTGCAGGGCGGCGTCGGTCGCATAGGTTGCGCCAGTGAGTGTGAATTCGGGCATATAGCGCGGGGGCACTGCAAATCGCACGATTTCAAAAGCGAGCGCGGGAAATGGCACGCCGACCAGAATTTCGGTGACCCCGATACGTCCTGAATCGCGCGCCATGATGCGCCTGTCGGCGCAGCAGGCAAGCACGGCACCGCCCGCAATGGCGTGGCCATTGATAGCCGCGATGACGGGCGTCGGATGAAAGAACACTGCATCATAGAGGCGGTGGAGCGTCGGAAGAAATTGACGGATATATTCGGTGCCACCCTCGCTCAGACGCTTCAGATTAACGCCGGCGGAAAATATCTTGCCCTGCCCGGTCAGGACCACGGCCCTCGCATCAGACTTACGCAGCTCGGAAAAATGCGCAGCGAGCGCTACGCAGAATTCGATATCGAGCGCATTGGCCTTGCCGTGCCTCATGGTCACAACAGCGATGCCGTCATTCATCGTGATATCGATCATGACTGCACACTCGCCGCGGACGGCTTGAGCCACACACGGTTATCAACGCGATGGCGCAGACGCTCCGCGTGGATAATTGCGGCGGTCAACACGACAACTGCCATAGCCTGATGAGTAATCGCAAGTGCGAGCGGCACGACCAGCAGCAATGTCGCAATGCCCAACGCCGCCTGCGCGGTCACCAATATGGCGAGCACGACCGCTTCCCGCCGCGCTCGCAGATCCGCCTCGCTGCGCAGCGCATCGACCGCATGGACAACGACCAGCAGCCAGATCGCATAAGCCAGCATGCGGTGATCAAATTGGACTGTCAGGGTGTTTTCAAAGAAATTCCGCCACAGCGGCGCCTCGAACCACAATCGTTCAGAGGCCGGCACCAGCGCGCCATCGATGAGGGGCCATGTGTTGAAGCTCATGCCGGCATCGAGCCCGGCCACCAGTGCGCCAAAATAAATCTGCAGCAGCACCAGCGCCACGATAAGCAGCGCGCCATTGCGGACGCGCGGCGATGCGGCGACGGGTGGCCGCGGCAAGACCTGCTGCGACGTCCACACCACCGCTGCGTAGATCGTGCACGCCAGAGCGAGATGGAAGGCCAGACGGTACTGTGAAACGCTCGTCAACGTGCCGGACAGGCCTGACGACACCATCCACCAGCCCACAGCGCCGAGCACGGCGCCACCGGCGAAAATCGCCCACAGGCGATTGCGCAGTTTGGGCGGAACTGAGCCGCGCCACAGGAAAAACAGGAAAGGCAACAGAAACGCCGCGCCAGTCGCACGCGCCAAAAGACGGTGTGACCATTCCCACCAATAGATGACCTTGAACGAATCCAGGCTCATGGCGCGGTTAAGCTCGCGGTATTGAGGGATGGCCTGGTATTTTGTGAACTCGGTCTGCCAGGCGCTTTCCGAGAGGGGCGGCAAAACACCGGTGACCGGCTTCCATTCGACAATCGAGAGGCCGGACTCGGTCAATCTTGTCGCGCCGCCAACCACGAGCGTCAGAAAGATCATCGCCGCCGCCGTGACCAGCCAAAGGCGAACCGCGCGCGTGTGAGTGCCGGATGATTGGACCAAATCAGCCATCGAAAGCTTGCTTGTGCGAGACGGCGCGGACCATATAGTCATGCGTCAGCAACCGCAATTGAGGTGCACGAAGAGCCGCCATGACCGTTCGCAGCCGCAAATTCGTCGGTACTGTTGCCCTGCTTGCGCTGGTCTGCGTGTGGGGCCTGCTCGCTATGGCGCTGGCGCAATCGGTCCTGACGGACATCAACGGCCTTGTCGCTGCGATCTACTATGTGGTCGCCGGCCTCGGCTGGGTTCTGCCGGCGATGCCGCTGATCAGCTGGATGGCGCGGCCCGACGCGCCGCGAACTTAAGCTGCGCTGACGCGGCGGAACCGGTTCCAGAAAGCCGTGCCAGCGCCCGACATCAGCACTTTTAGATAACGCTGCTGCTGAAATTCGCCGTTGACAGAGATTCGGGGCAGCGCGGTCAGATAATCGCGATGCGCTTTGAACAACACGCCTGGACGTGTCGTCACCGCGGTCTTGAAGCCAAGTTCGGCGGCAATCCGGAATTCGCGCGGTCCCGCCGATGTCGGATCACCAACCGGATAGGCCAGATGCTCCGGCCGCTTGCCGAGCGCAGCTTCGAGTACGGCCCGGCTCATTTCCATTTCCGCCCGCACGATCGCATCGCTGGGCACTTTCCTGAGCATCATATGGTTGACCGTGTGCGCACCAATGGTGCAAAGCGGATCGGCGGCGAGATCGACGATTTCCGCCCAGTCCATGCATAGGTCGCGGCAAAATGAGGCAATGTCGACGCGATAGCACGCGCACAAGTCACGCACGACACGACGCAATTCTTCTTCCGTCTTCATACTGCGCAGGTAACGATAGATCTCTTCATAGAGCTCGCGCTTTTGGCTTACGGTCGCGCATTCAAAATACTGATCATTGCCGTTGATCACCATGCCGATGCGGCTGTTTTGCGCGATTACCGCTTCGAGCGCGACCCACCACAATTCGCCGAGACGGTCGGGAAAACTGGTCGCGATGTACATCGCGAACGGCAACTTGTACTTGCGCAACACCGGATAGGCCCAGCGCAGAAAATCCTTGTAGCCGTCATCAAATGTCAGGCAAACAAAGCGGCGCTTGAAGTCGCCTTCGATAAAACGCCGGTGCATTTCATCGAGCGAGACAACGTCGATGCGCGCGCGGGCAAGCCGCCGCACCAGCCCTTCCAGAAAGTCCGGCGTCACTTCCAGGAGCCGGTTGGGCTGAAACCCGTCCGGCCGGGCCGGGCGCACGTGGTGCAGGGTGAGGATCGAGCCGACGCCACCCAATAGCGGGCGCAGCCAATGGTGCATCCCGCTGAAGTAAAGCGTTTCCAGGCCTGTCCGGATGACGGTTTTCTTCAAATTCGTCAGGCTCCTGCGGGGCCGCGGCAAATCAAACTTACTATTCCAACCCTTTGTTGAGAAATCTTTGCGAAGGTGCGGCGCGCATCAACCATTGCTTTATAGCCCATGAATGTCGTCCCAATACGCTCCGTCCCGGCCGGTGCCCGCGGCTTGCCGGCCACGGATCGGCAGGTCGCGCGGGTCGAGATATTCAGCACAATGGCAGCCGCGGAGCCGCATTGGCGTGCTCTGGAGCATGCCGACAGCCTCGCCACGCCCTATCAGCGCTACGACTTTCTGAAGCTTTGGCAGCGTCACGTCGGATCGGAAGCCGGCATCAACCCGTTCATCGTCGTCGGCTTCAATGCAAGCCGCGAACCCTTGTTCCTGTGGCCGTTCGGTTCCTGTCACGTCGGGAGCATGGTCAGCCTGGAGTTTCTTGGCGGCAAACATGCCAATTTCAATATGGCGCTCTGGCGACGCGACGTCGCCGCGACCATCGAGGCCCAGGACTTGCGCAAGGTCCTTCAACAGCTTGCCGGACGGGCCGACTACATCAAGCTCACCAGCCAACCACTGACCTGGGGCGGCGCCACCAACCCGTTCGCGCTGCTGCCGAACCAGCGCGCCGCCAATTACGGGTTTAGCGGCGCACTGGTGCCGGATTTCGATGCGCTGCTGCGTGCCCGCACCAACGCCGAAACGCGCAAGAAGATGCGCAAGAAGGAACGCACATTGGCCAGCTTCGGTGAATTGCGATTTGAGCGCGCAATCGCCCCGGACGATGTGCGACGCGTGCTTGACGCCTTCTTCAAACAAAAAAGCGCGCGCATGCGCAGCATCGGCGTGCCGGACGTTTTTGCGGTGCCGGGTGTCCGCCAATTCATCGAGGCAGCCGCGACCGAACCGGTCGAGGGCGGCGAACCGCTGATTGAGCTCTACGCGTTGTCTGTCGATGACATCATCGTCGCCACCATGGGAGGCTTTGTCGGCGGCGGCCGCTTCTGCGCCATGTTCAATTCGATTATCCAGGGGCGCTTCGCCGTCGAAAGCCCCGGAGAACAACTGATCCTTAAACTGGTTTGCAGCTGTTGCGACCGCGGTCTCGACAGTTTTGACCTCGGCATCGGTGAGGCCCGCTACAAGAATCTGCTGTGCGGTGATGCCGAACCTTTGTTCGACAGTTATTTGCCGCTCAGTCCGACAGGCCGGATTTTCGCTTTCGTGCTTGCGATCGGCGCAGCAATCAAACGTGCAATCAAGCAGCGCCCTGCCCTGTGGTCGGCCGTCGGCGCGCTGCGGCGCATGCGTGCAAGGTTTTCCGCTTCGCGATGATTTGAGACGGCCTATGCGGCGACCGCTTGCGCGCCGCCCGCGATCACCGCCACATCGCCAAAGCCCGCCTGCAGCAGCCGGTCACGAACCGTTCGCGTCACCGTACTCGCCGCATCGGCGGCCACCAGCATTGCGTGGGTCGCCAACAACACAAACCGCTCGGCTGCAACATCCGAGGCGGAGCCCATGTCGATCACCACGTGTTCGTAGCTGTGTGACAGCGCTTCGATCACGGTCGCTAACATTGGCGAGGATGCAAGCGTGGCAACATCGCTGCCTACGTTACCGGCGGCGACAAGATGAACGCGTGAATATTGGTCGCGCGTGATGACATCACCAAACGAGGCCGTCCCGCGGACCAATTCCGCGATGCCGGGCGCGTTGGGCTCGGTCGAGATCACCGAGAGGTTGGGCGAGCTAAACGCCAAATCCACGAGGACCACATTGGCCTTATGCGCCAAAGCCCGGGCCAGCATGATTGCGGCATAAGTTGTGCCGACATTACGCACCGTTCCAACAACGATGACACCGCCGGGGCCTGCCTGTCGCAACTCACGTGCGAACCTTTCGACCGTGCTGGCCACCAATGGCGCCGCCGTTCCATCTGGTGCCTGCACCGCAGCAGGCGACAATGGCGGTGAGAGAATTTGTGGTGACGGCGGAATTGGTGCCACTGGCGGCATCACGGTCGGCATCACGGGCGTCGGCACGGGCGTCGGCACGAATGGCTGCGAATAGGCATATGCTGGGGGCGCCGACAGCAGCGCACCCGTCACGGTGAAGCCCGCCGACAGCGCGAATGCCGCGAAGGCCGCAATCAACACGATCGGCAGTTTTTTCGGATAAGCCGGCTTCATCGCCGGAGTGGCGCGTGAAATGACTCGCGCGTCGGGTGGCGCCGCATTAATGCTGTCGCGTGCTGTGGCTTCGCGATATTTCACCAAATAGGAATCGAGCAGATCGCGCTGGGTCTTGGCTTCCCTTTCAAGCGCGCGCAATTGCACGTCTTGCTCGCTGGTCTGCGATGCAGCTTTCTTGACCTGATCGAGATTTGCGCCAAGTGCCGCCAACCGGTCGCGCGTGACACTGGCGTCGTTGTCGAGCTGCCGCAGGAGCCGCTCCCCTTCGACCTGAATTTGGCGGTCGATTTCGGCAACCTGCGACTTCAGTTCCTTGATGCGTGGGTGCTGGTCGAGCAACGTGGTCGATTGTTCGGCAAGTTGCGCGCGTACCGCGATACGCTGCTCGATCAAGCGGCGCATCGTATCGGTATTGGCGATGTCGGCTGAGTCAATTGACTTGCCGGAGTTCATGAGATCGCGCAATTGCCGCGCCCTCGCTTCAACATCAGCCTTCTGTCCGCGCGCTGCAGCGATTTGCGAGTTGATCTCAGTGAGCTGCTGAGTCGGCAGCGACGTGTTATTGGAGCCGGAGAACAAATTTTCGCGCGTACGATATTCCTCGACTTTGGCTTCGGCGTCAGCCACGCGTCCGCGCATCTTCTCGATTTCACCGGCGAGCCAGTTTCCCGCTGCCCGCGTCTGATCCTGCTTCACCGCCTGCTGCGTGCTGAGGTAAGTGGCGGCAATTGTGTTGGCGACTTGGGCCGCAAGATCCGGATTGGCTGAACTGAAATCGATGGCGATGACACGCGACTTTTCGACCGCATACACGTTGAGACGATCGTAGTAGGCTTCTAGCGTCCGCTCCTCCGGCGACATCGTGCTGATATCGCGGCCGATGCCGAGCTTTCCGAGGACCGCCCGCAATGCCGCAAGGCCACTGTTGCTCGGATCAAACTCCGGATTATCGGTAAGCTTTTCCGTCTTGATGACATCGCGCGCGAGATCTCGCGAGAGAACGAGCTGAAGCTGGCTGGTCACCGCCTCGGGATCGATAGCCGCCCGTTCACCGGTTTTGTCGGCTTCCGCGCGCAAGAACACGTTCTCGCGCGCCTCCAATAGCAAGCGCGCCTCCGACTGATAACGCGGGGTGATTGCATTGACGACGAGAAAGGCCAAACCGCCGGCGAGGAGCGTGAACCCGAGAATTCGTGCTTTTTTCTGCCACAGGATCCGCCCGAGACCCCGCAGGTCAGGCTCCGTGTCGTACGCCAGCGGCGCAATCGCCGGAGCCGGTGCGGCAGCGGTACTCGACTTACGACGGAACAACATTCCGAACTCCGAACGCACGACGCGCTTGTCCAAACGCATTGCATTTTGGACAAGCAGTACGACGCTACCGTCAAAACTTGCGTCGCTTCAGCCCCAATTCGATCAGACCCCAATATGGTTGCTACGCCGTTAATTGAGGGGGCGGCGACGCAAAATCATGTTTTGTTAACGATGCCGACGCCTAATCCGGCGGGGCACGTCCATACCCTCGCCGGGATTCGTTCAATGCAGGAGCTCAGTGTGTCGTCCATTGCCGCGGCAATCGCTCTGTCCGGAACGACGCGGTGACCCCCCTGAAGATCCTGCACGTGTTCCGCGCTCCGGTTGGCGGCCTGTTCCGGCATGTTCTCGACCTCACCTACGAACAGGTCGCACGCGGGCATCACGTCGGCCTGATCGCCGACAGCAACACCGGCGGGTCGCGTGCCGAAGCAACGCTGAAAGCGCTTGCGCCTTCGCTCGCCCTCGGCCTGACCCGCATCCCCATGCGCCGCCACATCGGACCAGGTGATGCCGTCGCGATGACGCATGTGATGCGCCGCATCGCGCAAACCGGCGCGGATGTCGTGCACGGCCACGGCGCCAAAGGTGGCGCCTATGCGCGCATGGCGCTCAACGCCCGCCGCGCGGTCCGCGCTTATACGCCGCACGGCGGCAGCCTGCTGTTCGGTCACGACACGCTGGCTGGCAAATTCTACCTTGCGACGGAAAAGTTTCTGATGCTGCGCGGCGATCTTTTCTTGTTCGAAAGCGCCTACAGCGCCGAAATTTTCCGCCGCAAGATCGGAACGCCCCGCGGCCTCGTGCGCGTCGTCCACAACGGCGTGTCGCGCAAGGAATTCGAGCCGATCGTCGCGCGGCCCGATGCCACGGATCTGGTGTTCATGGGCGAATTCCGGCCGGTCAAAGGCATCGACGTCCTTATCGATGCCATCGCCCAGCTGCATCGGGACGGCCGGGTCGTCAGCACAACATTGGTGGGTGACGGCCCCGAGCGCGAGGCCCTGCATGGTCAGGTCGAACGACTTGGGCTCGGCGATATCGTCCGCTTCCGGTCCGCCATGCCGGCGCGCGAGGCGCAGGCTCTCGGTCGTATCATGGTCATTCCGTCTCGGGCGGAATCGCTTCCCTACGTGGTGCTGGAGGCGGCGGCGGCCGGCCTGCCATTGATCACCACCAAGGTCGGGGGGATCCCCGAAATCTATGGAACTTTGACCGATACGCTGGTCCCAGCCGAAGACGTTGGCGCGCTGGCGCGAACAATCGCCCATACCCTGGACCACCCCGCCGCGACCGCCGAGCTCGCCAAACGCCTGCAGGAGCGCGTCGCATCGTCATTTTCGGTCGATACGATGGTTGACGGCGTCCTCAGCGCCTACGAAACGGCGATTGCGCGGCTCAAAGAACGCGGCCGGCGTTAAGACATTTTTCGCCTGTCCGATAAGTCTTTTTTGACGTTTTTTCCTTAGGAATTTCCGTGAATTAGGGGGCACTTCGCCGTGGCACCGCCAAATGCTGCGGGTCCGAGTTTGGCACTGATCATGACCAACACCGAGATTCGTCCATCGCTGAGCGCCTCGAGCGCAGCCGCGATTGCCGAGCGTGCACCTAGGCGACGTGGGCTGCTGTCTCGAACCCACACACTGACCCCGGAAGCGCTGGCCGTTGCCGGCAGACCGACACCGGCTCCGATCTCCCCGATCGTGCTCGCCGGCTTCGTGCGCATGGGCGAATTCGCGCTTGTCGTGCTGATCGGGCTCGCGCTCTACGTTGCCTATCTGCCGACGATCGACGGGCTGATCTGGCGCTACCTTACCGCAACGCTCGGCATTGCCTTGTTGTCGACACTCGCCTTCCAGGCCGCCGACATCTACCAGGTGCAGGCCTTCCGCGGATACGAAAAGCAGTACATGCGTCTGGCCTCGGCCTGGTCGGTCGTCTTCCTGGTCGTGATCGGCGCCTCGTTCTTCGCCAAGGCCGCCGACATGTTCTCGCGCGTTTGGCTCGGCACGTATTATCTCGCGGGTCTCGGCGCACTCATCATCTCGCGCAGGCTTGTGTTCCTTCTCGTGCGCAAGTGGACGCTGGAGGGGCGCCTCAACCGCCGTACCGTCATTGTCGGCGGCGGCGACCCTGGCGCAGGAGTCATCGAGGAATTGCGCCGGCAAAAGGATACCGGAGTTGATATCATCGGCCTGTTCGACGATCGCGGCGACGACCGCAGCAGCGCCGACTGTGCAGGCGAGCGCAAGCTCGGGACCGTCGACGATCTGGTCGAATTCGGCAGGCGAACGCGCGTCGATCTGGTGATCTTCTCGCTGCCGATCTCGGCCGAAAGCCGCATCCTGCAGATGCTCAAGAAGCTCTGGGTGCTGCCGGTCGACATTCGTCTTGCCGCCCATGCCAACAAGCTGCGGTTCCGGCCGCGCTCCTACTCCTACATCGGTAACGTTCCGGTACTCGACGTTTTTGACCGGCCGATCGCCGATTGGGACGTCGTGATGAAATGGCTATTCGATAAGATCATCGGCAGCTTGATGCTGCTGCTCGCGTTGCCTTTCATGGCCGTCATCGCGATCGCCATCAAGCTCGACAGCCGCGGCCCGGTTCTGTTCAAGCAGAAGCGCTATGGCTTCAACAACGATTTGATCGAGATCTACAAATTCCGCTCGATGTATTCCGACGTCGCCGACATGACCGCCGACCGGCTCGTCTCCAAGGATGACCCGCGCGTCACGCGTGTCGGCCGCATCATTCGTAAGGCCAGCCTCGACGAACTGCCGCAACTGTTCAACGTGGTGTTTAAAGGCAACTTGTCTCTCGTGGGCCCACGTCCGCATGCGATCAACGCCAAGGCGCAAGCCCGCCTTTACGATGAGGCGGTCGACGGCTATTTCGCGCGCCATCGCGTGAAGCCAGGAATCACCGGTTGGGCGCAGATCAACGGATGGCGCGGCGAGACCGACACGCATGAAAAGATTCAGAAACGCGTCGAGCACGACCTCTACTACATCGAGAACTGGTCGGTATTGCTTGATCTCTTTATTCTGGCCCACACGCCGCTCGCTTTGCTCAAAACCGAGAACGCCTATTGATCAGCGCCCGCGATATGGCGATGGCGGCGGGAGCGTCGCCGGCAATGCCGCGGACAGGCGCGGCGTCCCTTGCAGAACGCATTCTGCTTTTCGTGCTGTTCGTGACCATACTTACAAGCTCGGTCGCCTTTATCGAGCCATCACCGCATGACGTTTTGATGGGCGCGCTCGCCCTCACGTGTGTGGTCGCCGGCGTACGATTTCAGCGCATTCTTATGGTCCCGCTGATTTTTCTGGTGATATGGAATTTTGCCGGCACCATGGCGTTAATCCCGGTGGTCGGACAGGAAAAAACTATTCAATACACCGGCACATCCGTGTATCTCGCAATCGCCGCGCTCGTGTTTGCCTGCCTGTTTTCAAACAACACCATGTCGCGGCTTGCGACCATGCGCATTGCCTACACGCTCAGCGCCATCATGGCCGCGTTTGCCGGCATCAGCGGATATTTCGGGTTTTTCCCCGGCGCGGAGCAACTGTTCGCGCCCTTCGGCCGTGCGCTCGGCTCGTTCAAGGACCCCAACGTATTCGGGCCATTTTTGGTCTGGCCAACGCTGTTCATGGTCTATCGCATGCTCACGCGCCACATCAGCCTCGCCGATCTTGTGGTGTCGGCAATCCTGCTTTTTGCACTGCTGCTGAGCTTCTCGCGCGGCGCATGGTTTCATTTTGCTGTGTCGAGCTTTGTGCTCGTGGGCCTTGGCTTTCTGACCGCACCCAATCAGCGCGTGCGCCTGCGCATCGTCGCGCTCGGCGCCCTCAGCCTGCTCGCTCTGGCGGGAATACTCGCGCTGTTGTTGTCGTTTGATTCAATCGGCGAGATGTTCCGCGAACGTGCGCAGCTAATTCAGTCCTACGACGTCGGCGAGGGTGGCCGTTTCCGTCTTCAGGAGCTTGCGCTCGCATCTGTGCTGAATTTCCCGAACGGCATGGGGCCTTTCGAGTTCGCACGCGTGCACGGATTGCAGCAGCACAATGTCTATCTGCAGGCCTTTTTGGTGTACGGCTGGGCCGGCGCAATGGCCTACCTGCTGCTGCTCTTGTCGACACTATGGATTGGATTACGTTCGGCCTTCATTCGAACGCCTTGGCAGGCCTATGCGATTACGGCCTACGCTACGTTCGTCGGTGAGGTGGCTGAGGGCTTCGTGATCGACACCGATCACTGGCGCCATTTCTTCCTGCTGCTTGGAATGATCTGGGGTCTGGCCGCAGCAACGTTCAGGCCGCAAGCCCAAATGCAAGACGCCGGCTGGACGGCCAGCGTCACGCGTTAGATCGACAATCTGACTATTTCTTGCAGAGCAGGATCGGCTGGTGCTGCGCACCGCCCGGCATATGGACGATTTCGCAGTCCTTGAATCCGACGCCGCGCGCGACTTTGAACAGATAGTCGGTGCGATAGGCCACCGCGGCTTCCGGCTGTTCGAGCGATTCAACCCGCGCGTTCCCGACCGCGTGCTGGAAGGTATGCCGCGTGCCATAGGTCGCGGGCGGATAGTCGAGATTGAAGTGCGAATGCATGATCGCGCCACCCGGCCGCAGCACGCGATAGCTTTCACGGATGTAATTCTCGAGCTCGGCCTCCAGCACGTGGGTCAGCAACGAGTTCGAAACGACCAGGTCCATCGTGCCGTCCGGCTCCGGAATGCGGTATTGCGACGCCTCGCCGCGCTGATTGTACGACACGCTTGAATGCGTTGAATGGTGAAACCGGAAACGGTCCGCATCGTAGTGCTTCTCACACCAGGCAATCGCTTCGCCGTCGATGTCGATACCGACATAAGTTCCGGTAAAACGCCGCCCACGGAAATTATAGTCGCGCAGCCAATGAGCCCAGCGGCCACAGCCGGAGCCGATGTCGAGAATGTTGGATTTGGCATTGGCTAGACCTTCGGTGAACACGAACATCCAGAAATCGCGCGCGTGCACCAGGAAGTGCGTCTGGTTATTGAGGATGCGGTTGCCGACGCCGATGCGGATGCGCAGATGATTGGGCGGCAAGTCGCGGAATTCCGGCCAGACCAGGCGCGGCAGCATATCGAACGCATTAACCGCTGCCTTGAACAACGGATTGAACGTCAGCCGTGAGGTCGACGGAAACAACCTGCGGATCGCACGGTCGAAGCTCAGGCGCTTGACGGGCGCGGCCGGCGTCGGGGTAGCAGAGGTGTAGGACATGTCATCACTCGCAGATCTGCCGCATTTCCTAGGATTCGCCGCTTAAGATTGGGTTACGGGGCGAGGCGCGCCTCTCCGGTCGGGCCGTTAAAGGTCGGGCTAGGCGCATCCGCCCGGTGGCCCCGGTGTATACGCGCGATCAGCTGATTGAAGATTGCGTCGGGCAGCAGAAGGGCCAGGACATAGGCAGCCAAGCCCTTCCAAAGTGGAACTTTGCCGCGGCCGCCCCTGCTCTGCCGCCAGAGCTGAAACATCGTCAGCGGGCGGTAATCTTGCGCGTGCTTGTTTCGGATGTGCCGCCACAGTTTCCCGTAGAGGAGTTTCTTGTCGACGCCCGAGGAACGGCTCGGCCCGGCCTCGTCACCGATATGGTACACATAGAGCGGCTTCGGAACCTCGATGGCCTGGTAACCCGCATTGGCCAGCCGCAGGCTGAAATCCCAATCCTCATACCCATCGCGCATCGTCTCGTCGTAGCCGCCAACCACGCGCCAGGCGTCTTTACGCAAGATCAGCCCCGCCGACAGCGTGTTGGTGAACAGCAGATCGAAACGATTGAAATAACGCGAGACAACGCCGGTTTCTGCACCGACCAGCCTGAGATGCGTGACGACCATGCCGATGTGGGCGGGAGCCACACTCAGCAGCGGCACGGTCTCGGCGAAGAAGCCCGGCTCGATCGTATCGTCGCAATCGAGCATGAACAGGATGGCGGCACGCGCAGCGCGGGCGCCGGTATTTCGCGCCGCTGACGGGCCGCGATTGTCTTGATGGATCACGCGCGCACGATCCCGGACGGCGGCAAGCTTGCGTGGCGTTTCCCCATCGGTCGATCCGTCGTCGACGATGATTATTTCGAAGTCGCGGAAGGTCTGGCGCTCAAGCGAGGCCATCAAGCCATCGATGAAACGGCCACCGTTGAAACAGGGCACAACGATGCTGACCGCCGGATGGCTCTGTGTCAGGCCAGACGGTCCGGCCTTTGTTGTGTCCGGAGCCATGCCTGCTGGTTCCATTGCGCGAATGCTGATGCGAATGCCGCAGGCAGTATCAGCTTTCGGCCAATTTTCCCTTAATTCGATCGTACAAGATAAATCTGCTTTTTTACGATTTATGTGAGAGCTCATTCACCATGATCTTTAAACGAATAAAGCATTCTCGCGGCTATGTTCTTCGATCATGACCTCGCAAGCTCCAACCGCCGCGCGCAAGAGCGCCTTGCGTCAGCCAATGCGGCTGCTCGCCAGCCTGCTCTCCTTGCGGTATTTCCTGCTGCGTGCGTCGACCGCGACCGCCGCTGTCGTCAGCGGGTTGGTCCAGACCTTCGTATTTGCCCGCGTACTTTCCGCCAAAGAGTTTTCGATCTACATCCTGATCGGAACGTTCGGCGTATCGCTCTGGCTGTTCGATCTCGGCGCCGCAAAGATTTTGTTTGTTCGCCAGCGCGCGCGGCATCTGGCGCAGCGCAGCGACAAAACGATTGCCGCGCAATCAAGCGCCGTGGTCGCCCTCTACGCACTGATTGTGCTTGCCGGCACGCTTGTCTGCTTCGCCGTGATGGCAAGCCGTCCATCGGTTTCACCCTGGCAGGCGTTCGAATTCGCTCTGTTCTTCAGCTTTGCCGCGCTCAATCTGGTCTGGTTCCCGTTGCGAAACGTCAGCAACGCGGTGGACGAATTCATTTCTTTCGAGACGCTCGAAGCGATCCGGCGCGGCGGCCATATCGTTGTCATGCTGGCACTGCTGATCGGCCTGCCATTGCCGGCGTTTCTTCTGCTCGCCAATTTGTTGTGGTTCGTGCTGCTGGCGATCTGCATCACCCGCCTGGTGGACAATGGTGCGTTGGCGGCGGGCGTACCGCGCCTCTGGAGCACGCTGAGCGCATTCTGGCGTGACAACCGCGCCGAGCTCCTGCGCAGCGGCAACTACGCCATTGCCGAGCTCGCGATCTACAATTTCCCCTACCTGGTGGTGCCCGTTGTCTTCGGTCTTGGCGCGCCGACGATCATTCTCGATACCGTTTTCAAAATTTTCCGTGGCGCGACCCTGATCTATGCGGCGGGCCTTGATCCCATGGTGCCGCGTCAGACTCGTGCCTTTGCCGATCACGATGCACCGACTCTCAAAAAGGCGACGTTGATCGCAACCGTTCTTTGCGCGGTGCCGACACTCGCGCTATGCGCGTTGCTGCTGTTCGCCGGCGACCGGCTCTTCGCACTGCTGCTCGGACAGGCCGCGACCGTTCCACCGGCCGCAACGCTGATCCTTGTCGTCTTGCTGCTTGCGAACCTCGCGCAGAATGTTGCGAGTTGTTTGCTGCTTCACACAGGTTTTTTCCGCGAGATCGCCCGCGTGGCGAGCTTTCTTGTTGTTTCCATGGCGGGGATGACCGCACTCGTGCTCCTGAGCGGCCTTGATATCGTCGGATTTATGGGCGGCTACGCAGCCGTCTATGTCATGGGCGCGGTGCTTTACGTGGTCTATGTGCTGCGCGGACCAATCCGGATCGCCTCACTGCCGAAGGTTGCGCCGCGATAAACACATCCCTATAGTCCGCGCCGTTCCGGTCGGGGCGTGGCGCAGCCCGGTTAGCGCACTTGTCTGGGGGACAAGGGGTCGTGGGTTCAAATCCCGCCGCCCCGACCAAAACCCCTTGAACCTCTGCTCAAATAGAAATGAGGCAGCTATTTTATCGGATAAACGCTGTGGCGGACTTTAGCGTCATTTTGCAATACACGCGATAGTACGGAAGTTGCCTCTATCGGGGGTAAAGCGGACATCGCTCAGAGATGCCACCATAGCCTCCAATGACCTAAAGTGGGCAATTCACGTTTCACGACCATTCTGGTGATCAAGGTGAAGGCCGATTTGAATCCCGAAGACTTTTCCGTGATTGTTATTAGCGATGTGCTGAACGACCAGGAACGCCGCCACCAGCAAAGTTATTACGGCAGCGATAAAAAACGCGATGCGGGCACGCCTGACATACCGTCCGTGGCCCGCAATTGCACCAACAAGCAGAAAAACTCCAAGAGGCAAGCAAAAGATCGTCGTGTAGAAGAGGGGCGCGTAAGAAAATCCATCTTCGTTAGGATTGCCCCATTTCTCGATTGGCGGAACAAAGCTCCAGCCCCAGAGAGCGAGCATGATAACGGCGCCAACGGCGAACATGGCGCGCAGCCTGGGCGACGCTGTAATTTCCGTCGTGCTGCCCATGTCTTGCACCCTTCGCCGAGATCGCCTCCGTTTCGGCGCGCCCAGTGGCTTTTATAGATTAAACATTGCCGGACGACTCACGCATCGATCTTGCGCCAGCTGTCCGGCTCGGCGTGCACGATTTCCCTGGAATGGCCGGGGCGGCGATCAACATAGACCTCGCCCTCCTTCATCACCAATTGGATGCGCTTGCGCTCCTGCAAGATCCGGATATCGGCAAGCGGATCGCCGTCGACCGCGACAATGTCGGCCAGCTTGCCGGCCTCCAGCGTCCCGAGATCCTTGTCCAGCTTGAGCGCTTTCGCAGCATTGCGCGTAGTGGTGAGGATCGCATCCATCGGCTTCATGCCGAGCCCGCAATAGGTCTCCAGCTCGAAGGCATTGCTGCCCATGCCCGGCTCGAAACCCATGTCGGTGCCCATCGCGATATTGACACCTGACTTGTAGAACTTCTCGAAGGTCTTGAAGCAGGATGGTTGAATCGACTTCATTTTATTGAGCGTGAACTCGGGCGTGCCAATCTCCTTGCGGATCGCAATGGCATGATCGGTGCGGTGCGACAGGGTCGGCGTCATCCACACTTTTGCTTCGATGATTTTTTCCAGAGAGTCCTCGTCATGAAACACCATGTGCTCGATGGTGTCGCAGCCGGCCTTCAATGCCATACGGTGAGCGCCTGGTGTGAAGCAATGCACCGCAGCCTGCTTGTGCAACGCGTGTGCTTCATCGACGATGGCATCAAGTTCCTCTTGGGTGAGGTTGCGCACGTCCGGCTCTTCCTTGTCGGTCCCGCCGCCACCGGATGCGCAGGTCTTGATCACATCGGCGCCGTGGCGAAGGTTAAGGCGCGTGAGCTTGCGCAATTCCCAGGGCCCGTCCGCATTCTGAAAGCCGTGACGTTCCGCAGCGCGTGGAAAGATAAGCTCAAGGTGCGAACCGGTCATGTAGGTGAAACCCGCCACAACCAGTCGCGGGCCGGCCAGCACACCTGCGTTGATGGCGTCGCGCACCGCGCACATCAATTCGGTCATCAGACCACGCGTGCTCTGCTGGCCAAGGTCGCGCAGCGTCGTGAAACCCATTTCGAAACAGAGTTGCGCGTGAAAGAAGGCGTACATCTGCTGCAGATGCGGCGTCACTTCCCACTGGGCGACACGATAATTTTTGAAGGTCCGGTTGTTGAACATGCAGAGATGGATGTGCAGGTCCATCATTCCCGGCATCAGCGTGCAGTGACTGGCATCAACGACTTCGATACCGGCCGGAATGGTGATCTTGTCCTTGCCGCCAATCGATTTGATACGACCGCCCTCAAGGACAATGACCGGATCCTTCACCACCGGGCCGCCATTGCCATCAATGAGGGTTTTGCCCTTGATCGCGAGCTGCTTCGCTTTCGCCATGTGAACTGACTTCCTGAGAACGAGTCCTGAATGCGGCATCCGGCACGGACGTCACCGCTCGAGCCGCGGTCAGAAACGGTAGTCAAGGGAATAAGAACGGGTCAATAGTGCGCGCGCACATTGTGGCTCGTTTGGCGCGCGCGCTGACCAAACAAACACACCGGCCGCGCATCCAGTCTCGCCGCACAGGAATTCGATACACCGGGATCATTGACCGGCCTGCAACGCCATCGCATCCTTTGATCGACGGCCGACGACAATATCAGCGTCTAGCGGTTTAACGTTCCCCGTTCGCGCACGCGGCTCACAAGAAGCCGGCGGCACCGCAGCAGTGGAGGAGTTGGCTTATGACAATGCGCGCCTGCAATGCATTCACAGCATCGATTGCCGCTGTTCTTGTTGCGTCGTCGTTCGGGATGGCGAACGCTGAATCCAACAAAGTCAGGCTCGGCTATCAATACAGCCTGTGGGGTTCGCCGGCGGTCATCGCGCTTGAGCTCGACCTGTTCAAAAAACACGGCGTCGAGGTCGATGCGAAGCGCTTTCCGGCCGGTAAGGATGCCCGCGACGCACTCGTCGCCAACACTCTGGACGTCGCAACTGTCGGCGGCACGCCGTTCGTGGTCGGCGCCGCGGTCGGCGAGCTCAATGCGATCGCTACTGTCGCCTATACCGGCCGCACTGGGTGCATCGAGGTCAAGAAGGATAGCGGCATCAAGACACTCGACCAGCTCAAAGGCAAGAAGATCGGTAGCCGCCCGGGGTCGACGATTGACAGCGTATTGCGCTCGAAGATCCTTCCCGCGTTCCACCTGAAAGACAGCGACTTTCAAATGGTGAACGTCGACTTCAAGGATCAGGCGGCGGCACTCGCCGGCGGCTCCATCGACGCATTCGCGGGCGTCGAGCCTTTCTGTGCGCTCGCGGAGTTGCTTGGCTATTCGGAACTGCTGCTCAATTATGAAAAATACGACCCGATGCCGAACATGCTGGCCTCAACGTCGGCATTCGTTAAGAACAATCCGCAGGCCGCCAAAGCTGTCGTCGCCGCAATGGCGGAGGCGGCGCAAATGTTTCAGAAGGAACCGGCCAAAGTGAAGGATATCCTGCAAAAACTTTATACGCAGGCCGGTTATAAAATGGACGACGCGACGCTGGGCAAGTTGCTTGCGCGAATGGACGTGAACCCGAAATATATCCCCGGGCTGGATAAATATTTCCAGGCCGAGGCGGACGATCTGGCCAAAGCCGGCCGCTTGCGCGGAGCGAAGGACATCGATTGGTCGAAGGTCCTGATCGCGGATTTCCTGCCGAAGTGACGCGCAACGCGAACAAAAACTTGCGGCTCTAGTCCGGGGTGTGCAGCGGCAGGTTCAGCCGGGCGCGGCGGCGGAGCCAGGGTGTGGCGCGGTATTTCGGGTCAAGCGTGATTGCGTGCATCCCGTCGAGCACGGCCAGCACACGTGCCGGGCCAAGCGCATCGCCGAGCGCAAGCGGGCCTTTCGGGTAGTTGAGGCCAAGCTCCACCGCGATATCGATGTCGGCCGGCGCCGCGATACGCAGTTCTGCGATGCGCGTCCCGACATTGACGATCATGGCGAGCAGTCGCTGCACCACGAAGCCCGGGCTGTCGTTGATCACCGTGACAGGCACGTTGCCAGCCGATAACGCTGCGGCAGCCGCCCCGAGTATTTCTGGCTTCGAGACGGGTGTCTTCATCAGCGTGCGCCGGCCCGAAAATCGGCCAAACATGTCGACGGCAACCGTTCGTGACGGATCAAGACCAAGCCGAACGGCTGCGTTGGACGCGTCCTCACCGAGCGGGGTCACAAAGCACGCGGCGCTGGGCGCAGGCTTTCCCCCAAACTGAATTTTGACGCCTGCACTTTTCAACCACTCGCCGAGTTCCCTGGCGCCGTCCTCGTCCGCAATCCAGGCCGATGCAGGCGGCGCCTGTTTCGGCACCGTAACGGTGGGCGCCATATCCGTTTGCGCGCCATCGTAATTGTAAAATCCTTGTTTCGTCTTGCGACCGAGCAGACCGCCGGCGATGCGGATCGTCATCTGCGCGGATGGCTGGTACGCTGGTTCGCCAAAATACTGTTCGAAAATACTCACCATGACCGCATGGGTGACATCGGCGCCGATCAGATCCAGCAATTCGAACGGCCCCATCCGAAAGCCGGCGGCTTCTTTCATCAGCGTGTCGACTTCCTGTGGGCTCGCAATCCCATTCGCCACAATGCGTAGCGCCTCGGGGCCATAGGCGCGGCCTGCGTGATTGACAACAAAACCCGGGCTGTCGGTTGCGACAATGGGATGTTTGCCGATCCGGCGTGCAAAACCGACCAGCGCATCGACCACCGAACGGTCCGTGCGCAAACCGCCGATAACTTCGACCAGTTTCATCAGCGGTGGCGGATTGAAGAAATGAAGGCCGGCGACGCGCGCGGGTCTAGCGCAGCCGGCGGCCACTTCGGTCACAGACAACGATGATGTGTTTGTCACGATGACCGCGTCCGGCGCAACGCGAGCCTCCAGTTCGCCGAACAGCGCGCGCTTGGCGGCGATATCTTCTACAATCGCTTCGATGACAATGCCGGCAGACTTTGCTTCATCGAAGGAGCTGATCGGTCTAATGCGACCGAGCACCGCTGGCCGGGTATCTGCTGTCATCCGTCCTTTCGATACCAAGCCTTCGAGGCCTTTATCGATTGCGGCGATCGCCTCTTTAACCGCGCCGGCACGCGAATCGAACAGCAAGGTGTTCAGACCGGCTTGTGCGCAAAGTTGCGCGATCCCCCGCCCCATGGTGCCGGCACCAAACACAGCCGCAACGAGATCAGGCCGCGATAAATCAACCGCCACGCGTCACTTTCCTTCGAACTTCGGTTTTCTTTTTTCCAGAAAAGCTTGCATGCCTTCCTTTTGGTCGCGCGTCGCGAATTGCAGGTGGAATGCCTTGCGCTCCAGCATCAATGCAGTCTCGAGCGGCGCATTCAGTCCCGCATTCACGATTTCCTTGATCTGCATGATTGAGATTGGCGGCATGGTGGCGATCTCACGTGCAACATCGAGCGCGCGCGCGAACGCTTGACCGGCCGGCGCAATTTCGCTGACGACACCCATGCTCAAGGCTTCCGCAGCGCCGAACATTCGCCCGGTCATTATCAGGAGCATGGCACGGTGACGACCGACCAGACGGGCAAGCTTTTGCGTGCCGCCGCCGCCCGGCAATATGCCGACCTTCACTTCGGGCAACCCGAGCTTGGCCCCCTCGCCCGCAACGATGATGTCCGCGCACAAGGCGAGCTCTAGGCCGCCGCCGAGCGCAAAACCTTCCACCGCAGCAATCAGAGGTTTCGGGCAATCCGTCAGCACACGCCAATATTTCTGCACATTCCGTGACATGATTTCGACCGGGCCGGCGTTCGCCATCTCACCGATATCGGCACCCGCCGCAAAGACCGTATCCGAGCCGGTGATGACGATGCATCGCACGGTCTCGTCGGCGCCATATCGCGCGACCTCGTCGGCGAGCCGCGTGCGTACGTCGAGATTGAGTGCGTTGCGGACCTGCGGCCTGTTGATTTTCAAAACGACGATATCGCTCGAAGGCCGTTCGACGATCACCTGTTCTTGCGTGGCCATAACAATCGGTCCGTAAAATCAGTCGTTGGAAATCCGGCGCAGGCTAGCATGCGGTGCCGCGCCGTTGGAGCAGGGTCTAGATCATCGGCGAACCGATGCTCAGTCCACCACAAACGAACAAGTGCTGGCCGGTTGTAAAGCTCGCCTCATCCGACATGAAGTAAGCCACGGCGGCTGCAATATCTTCCGGCTTTCCCATGCGTTTCATCGGAATGCGCGCGATATGGGCGCGTGTCGTTGGACTGTTGGGCGGATTGTTCCTGTTCCACATCTCGGTCTCGGTCGGCCCTGGGCCTACGGCGTTGACCGTGATGCCCTTGTCGGCAAGTTCGAGCGCCCAGCTTCGTGTGATCGCCGCCAGACCCGCTTTGGCTGCCGTGTAGGATGAGGTCGTCGCCCGGCCCAACAGGGCTCGACTGGTGATGTTTATGATACGGCCAAATTGTGCGCGCTCCATCGCGGGAAGCACTGCTTGTGCGCATTGAATTGCCGCCCGGAGATTGACGGCAATGACCTCGTCGAATTTCGCGAGCTCAATATCGCCCAGTTTTTGAATGTGATTGAGGCCGGCATTGTTCACGAGCCCCGTCACTTGATGGCGGGCGACAATATCGGCAAGCGCGCGTTTGGTGGACTGCTCGTTGCTCAGATCGGCGGCAAAAAGCTCGCCCGGAAACGTGCTGTCGCCGGAGGACCGCGCGATCCCGACAATAAGATGCTGTTGTGCGGCCAACTTTTCGCATATGGCGCGGCCAATGCCCCGGCTCGCCCCCGTTACGAGCGTCACGCGCCTTCCGCTGGAACTTGATGCCGCCATGGTCACCGAAATTTGCTGGCAGCGGCCACGAACTGGCGAAATTCGTCGGCATTGATCGAAGCGGCTTCGGCGCGCGGCGCGATATCAAGTGACAGTGCATCGAGCGTACGCTCAATCTGCTCACGCGATACGTTCCGGGTGATGAAAACCAGACGCGAGCGACGATCGTCGTCCGGCCATTCCGGCAGCTCATGCAGCGGATGAAACATGTGCTGGACAGCCTGGATCACGATCGGCCGCCCTCCGACGTTCACGATCCCCTTGATGCGCAGCAGATCGGGGCCGCGCACTTCGCCCAACATGCCCATCCATACTTCCAGACCTGCAAAGGTAACCTTTCCGTCGCGGATCACAGAGAACGAACGGATGTCGCCATGCGCACCCTCGCCATGATGATCGCCGCTCGCGTGATCGTGGTGATGCCCCGCGTGCGCGTCCACTTGCCCGACCAGGTCGCTGAAATCGCGCGAGCGGGGTGCGCCAGGCGCAGCGATATTGAACAGCCAGTCTGGATCAATGTCGCCGCGCACGACATCTTGCATATGCGCGATGGGGTTCAGTCGATTGAGGCGCGCACGCAATGCTGCGACATCGTCTAACGCGGCGATATCTGTCTTGGTCAGCAGTAAAATATCGGCAACGCAAGCCTGTTTCACCGATTCAGCCTGGCTGTCGAGCTGACCGATGCCATGAGCCGCATCAACTGTGGTGATGACCCTTTCAATATGAAATACCTCTGACAACCGGTCGTCGGCGCTCACGGTGAGAAGCACCGGGGCCGGATCGGCCAATCCTGTGGTTTCCACCAGCACCCGATCAAAGTCGAGAATTTCGCCGCGTGCGCGCTCGTTGAACAGCTGCGTCAGCGTATTGATGAGGTCGCCCCGAAGCGAACAGCACAGGCAACCAGAGGACAGGAGCGTCACGTCCTCGCGCGGCGTCGTCACCAGCAGGTGATCGAGACCAACCTCGCCGAACTCGTTGATGATGACGGCGGCCTTGCTCATGCGCGGGTCGGCGAGCAGGCGCGACAACAAAGTAGTCTTGCCGCTGCCGAGAAAGCCGGTGATCACGCTCACGGGCGTCGAGGTCGGCACTTCCCCGGCAATATCGGACATCACACGACGCTTTCGATTACGCGGTGCCAGTCGCTATATCACACTGCATTGATGCGGCAAGAACCACGCCTGCTATCGTGGCGTCTCTTTGATCACCGCAAGCGCGTCGACCACGCCGGCCCCAACTTCATTGTGTTTGCCGGGGATCCGATGCGCCGTCCGCATCAGGTCGCTGCGCACCTGGGCCGGGGTCAATTTCGGCTTGGCAGCCAGGAGCAAAGCAGCCACCCCCGTTGCATGCGCGGCCGCAACCGATGTGCCGGACGTGACTTGGTAGGCGCCGTCAGGCGCCGCCGCGAGAATTTCGACACCAGGCGCTGCCAGCGCGACCTGCGGGCCCCGATTGGCTTGCGGCATCAGCTTGTCATCGGCATCTGTGGCCGTCACACCGATGACGTGCGCATCGGCAGCTGGGTACAGCGCCGGGGAGTTCGGGCCGGCATTGCCAACAGCCGCGATCAGGATCATCCCGCGCGCGTTGGCTTTCGCCAGCATTTCTTCCAGCAATGAATCAGGCGGCCCGGCAAAACTCATGTTCACGATGCGCGCATTCTTGCTCGCAGCCCAATCGAGGCCCTTGAGGACATTGAAGGTGGTGCTCTGTGCGGTTTCGCCGCTGCCCGAAAATGTACGGACCGCAAGTAATTTTACTTTCGGCGCGACGCCGATCAGCTTGCTGTGTGCGGCGATCGCACCTGCCATGGCCGTGCCGTGCGCATGGGCTGCGTCGGGGGTACCCACGGCATCATATTCGCCCGCGATCACACCTGCGAGATCAGGATGTGCGGTGTCAATTTTGGAATCGATGACCGCCACCAGGACATCGTCGCCGTTGTTGATGCGGTGAGCTTCCAACAGGTGCAGCTTCTGCACGACGTATTGGGCGGCGCCGCTGTCCGGCGCGGCGGCCGGCTTTGCCGCGGGCTGCGTTTGCGCGGGACGATAAACCATGTTTGCCTGGCCGAACGAAACGCCGGGGAAATTGCGCGACACCAGTCCCAGTGTGTCACGTACCGAGCGCGTGCCATCGATGCGCCAGCGCTCGATTGTTCGGCCGGTCAGCGCGAAAGTGTGCGTTTCCAGCTGCGTCATCTGCAGAGTTTGCGCGAGCGCATTGCGCATCTGCGCCGAGGTGCCGGGGGCAAATTCCAGCAGGACTTCGTTCAAGACAAGGCTCGTTGCCCCGGCGGGCGGGATATTGATGTGTCGCCCCTGCGTGACCCGGCGCGGTGAACGTGGCTGTTTCGGCGGCGTCGACTGCGTCGCGATCACGACGGCGGGCGGAAACATCGCATCCGCCAACAACCAGCCGGGCGGGCCCAACAGGCAACCCAATGTTGTGTGATAGGCCTCACCGATCGTCAGTTCGCGGCCGAGGATCACGGTGCCGACCATCGGTGAGATTGCGGCACACGCGATCGACCCCATGGCAAACCAGCCAAGCGGGGTAATCGTGGCGCCGTGGGTGACGATGGTGACGGGAGGGTTGTTGGGCGCAACGGATTGGCCCCGCGCAGGCGCGAGCGCACAAGCGACCATAGCGATCGCAAGCAATGCGGCCTTTGCGAACTTCCGCATAGCCCTTCCAGCCTCCCCCGCCATAAGTCCCGGCATTGTACACGGCTATTGGTCGGTCACCATGCCCGGCTGGTTCATTCGATTTCGTGAGATTGGGCGGAAAAAGCCTAATGCGGCCGCGTCACAGCCGCATCGATCAGCTTGCGGCATTCGGCAAGCTCGTGCAGGGCCGCGTGCAGCCTGCGCAGGTCGTCGCGTCCGAGGCCCCCGTGGCGAGATGAACCCGGAGCGGATTCCGAAGCCTGCGGCGACGGCTCGGATGCTGTGACGTCATGGATTGCACGATCGGCTGGATCGATACGCGGAACCGGCGCGCCGGTGAGCGGTGGGTCGACGCGATCGGCAGCGTCATCTTGCCGGTCGCCAAGGTCACGCCCGATGAGCGACGAAAGCCGGCCGCGCAGACCGCGGTCCTCGTCGGGCGGCGTGTTCTCGGCTTCCGCCACGTCGTCGTTATATTCCTCATCTTCGACGACGCCATGTGGCGGCTGCGGCGCGCCCTCCTGCCACACGACCTGCACGAACTTCGCGCCTTGCTCGCGCAGAATCCGCTGCACGCCACGAATGGTGTAACCCTCTCCGTACAGGAGATGGCGAATTCCGCGCAAAAGATCGATGTCATCGGGGCGATAGTAACGCCTGCCGCCGCCGCGTTTCATCGGCTTGATTTCGTGGAAGCGGCTTTCCCAAAAGCGCAGCACGTGCTGCGGCAGATCGAGTTCGTCTGCCACTTCACTGATGGTACGAAATGCGTCTGGCGCCTTGTTGTCCAAAGCGACCTCACACCGTTATGGATTTAAACGCTTTTACTGAAACGAACGCGCGAAACTCAAGCTTCGTCGGCGACCGCGTTGCCGTTGATACGCTGCTTGAGGATCGCCGACGGCTTAAACACCATCACGCGCCGCGGCGAAATCGGTACTTCCTTGCCAGTCTTGGGGTTTCGCCCAATGCGCTGGCCTTTTTTACGCACGACGAACGAGCCGAACGAGGAAAGCTTTACGGTCTCCCCGCGTTCGAGACAGTCGGTGATCTCCTTGAGCACCAACTCCACCAACGCCGCGGATTCCGTGCGTGAAAGGCCGACCTTTTGATAGACCGCCTCGCACAAGTCGGCCCGCGTCACAGTTTTTCCGGTCATCGCCTGCCCTGCCCCCGGCGAAGGTATCCCGCTGAATTATCGACGATATTAGCAAGATCGGAACCGGTCAACGGGGCGGCTCGATAATATGGTGGGATACCCCCGGTTGCCCAACGGTTCCATTTTACGGATCCAGGCCCGGTTCACCATCGCAGCAACGCCGAACCCCAGGTAAACCCGCCCCCCATTGCTTCCAAAAGGATCAAATTCCCCCGTTTAATGCGCCGGTCGGCCACTGCATCGGCCAAAGCGAGCGGAATTGATGCGGCCGAAGTGTTGCCGTGACGATCCACCGTGATCACGACCTTCTCCGGCGCGATGCCGAGTTTATGGGCGGATCCGTCGATAATGCGCTTGTTGGCCTGGTGGGGCACAAACCAGTCGATGTCCGCGGCCGAATAGCCGGTAGCCTTGAAGGCGTCCTCGATCACGTCCGTGATCATCGCAACCGCGTGTTTGAACACCTCGCGCCCCTCCATTCGCAGATGGCCGACCGTCTGCGTCGAGGACGGCCCGCCGTCCACGTAGAGCTTGGCCCTGTGCCGGCCGTCGGAGCGCAAGTGCGTGGTCAGAATGCCGCGATCTTCGCGCGCGCCCGCCGACGGCTGCGCCTCCAGGACGAGCGCGCCGGCGCCGTCACCGAACAGGACGCAGGTTGTGCGGTCATTCCAGTCGAGAATTCGCGAGAAAGTTTCCGCTCCGATCACCAGAGCGCGCTTGTAGGCGCCAACCCGCAGCAGCGAATCCGTGACCTGCAGCGCATAGACAAAGCCGGAGCAGACCGCCTGCAGATCGAAAGCTGCGCCATGTGTAATGCCAAGCCCCGCCTGCACCGAAACAGCCGTTGCGGGAAAGGTCTGATCGGGCGTTGAGGTTCCCAAAACAATCAGGTCGATTGAACTTGCCTCGACATGCGCATTGGCCAGAGCCGCGCGAGCGGCATGAAGCGCAAGATCCGACGTAAGTTCGCCGGGTGCCGCGATATGACGCTCGCGAATGCCGGTCCGCTGGACGATCCATTCGTCAGTGGTGTCGACCGAGCGCGCGAGTTCGTCGTTGCTGACTATGCGCGTGGGGAGATAGCTTCCGCAACCAAGCACGACCGAACGCAACGCCGTCACGAGCTTGCTCCGCTCGCCAGCCGTGCCGAGGTCCCGGCCTGCAGATCGCGCGCCATTGACTGACCAATCTTGGCGAGCAATTCGTAGCGCACCATGTCGTAGCCCATGTCGATCGCGGCCGCCGTACCTTCGATGTCGGCGCCGCCGTGGCTTTTGATCACAATTCCATTGAGACCGAGAAATACCCCGCCATTGGATTTGCGGGGATCCATCTTCTCGCGCAACGCATGAAATGCCTGCCGCGACAGCAGGTAACCGAGGCGCGCCACCCATGTCCGGTTCATCGCGGCCCGCAGATAGGACGCGAGCTGGTGGGCTGTGCCTTCGGCGGTCTTCAGCGCGATATTCCCCGCGAACCCTTCCGTGACCACCACATCGACGACGCCTTTGCCAATGTCGTCGCCTTCGACAAAGCCGTGGTAGTCGAAATGAGGAAACCGGCCTTCGCGCAGGATGCGGCCTGCTTCGCGTACCTGCTCAAGACCTTTGACTTCTTCAACCCCGATATTCAGCAGGCCGACCGTCGGGCGATCGATATCGAACAACACCCGCGCCATCGCGCTACCCATTGCGGCAAGATTTACGAGATGCACCTCATCGGCGCCGATCGAGGCACCGACGTCGAGAACCACGGACTCGCCCTTGAGCGTCGGCCACAATGCCGCAATCGCGGGGCGTTCGATGCCTTCGATCATCTTGAGATTAAACCGCGCCATCGCCATCAGCGCGCCAGTATTGCCGGCGGAGACCGCGACATCGGCCTCGCCCTTCTTGACCGCATCAATCGCAAGCCACATCGACGACTTCCAGCGGCCGTACCGCAGGGCCTGGCTTGGTTTATCGTCCATACGGATCGCGACTTCCGTGTGGATGAGTTTTGACTTGGCCTTCAGACGCGGTAGCCCCTCCAGAACCGGTTCGACTACGGCGCGGTTGCCGAACAGCAGATATTCGATGTCCGGATGGCGGGTGAGAGAAACGTCGGCGCCGGGCAATAGCACCGATGCACCGTGGTCGCCGCCCATGGCGTCTAACGCGATGCGAACTTTATCGGGCATGGATCGCCCTTGGCGACTTTGCCTGGAATACCGGCAGTGCGGTCATCAGAATTTGACACACGCGCGCGACCATAGCCGCTCGCCTGCTGCAAACAAGCCGGTTCTCGATGTTGCGCATGCCCTGGGCCCTGTGTGCTCAGGCTAGCTGCTGCCGAGGCGCTTTTTAAGCGCTTCGAGGGCCGCAAACGGGCGCGCGCTGGCGTCGTCCGCTTTGACCGGGGCGAATTGAGCGCCCACCTTGCGTGGATATGGGTCGATCCCGAGGAGCAGAAACTCCGTTGCGATTGCACCCAGATCGATCTTGCCATCGACCAGCATTTCCGGCGGCTCGTCGTCCAATTTGAGATCCTTATCCTGCGCCTGCGCAGCTGGCGCAAAGACCAGGTCGATCAACTCTGTGAGGTCACTTTCGATCGGCTCGAGCGTGACAACGCAGGTCTGGCCGAGGTGCGCGTTCACCTGGCCGGCTTACATGCACGCCGCCGCCGCGCGGGGTCAGATCGAATACCGCAGACAATCGGGGCAATTCTCGCAGCCCAGCCAGCTTGGCGAGGTCGGCGCGCACCGGTTCCGGGGCCTCCATCTCGGTATGCAGGCCCGTCTCCGGGATATCGTCGAGCGCTACGACAACGCTCCATGGATTCTTATCTTTTTCCATAGATTTCAGTCTTCTAGAACGTTGCGTTTATCTTCAACAAAAGAAATAGCAATGGGATCCGGCAGATGGAGTTCCCCAGCTTGCAGGGCGGCCGGCGTTTGGCCTGCCAGATCACGTACCGCTTCCCGCATATAGGCCGCAAGGCGGCCTGGCGCAGCCCGCGAAGCCGGGGCGCTGTCGTAAATGTTCCGCGTCACAGCCTCTTCCAGAAGCACCCGCTCATCCGACGTAAGGGCCGTCCGGTAGGTCTGCGTCCGGCCGTAGAAAGCCTCACCCATGCGCTGCATTTCCTTCGGTACCGACAGGTCGCCGACCCCCATCTCCCGCAAATTGTGGTCCATATCCTGACAAAACCGGTCAAAAAGCCCCTGGCCAAGCTCTCTTAACCCGGCCTCCTCCAAACGATCGAGGATCAACCCGAGATGCAACACCAGGAGATCGAAACGGCCATTAACGGTGTCCGCAACGCCGTAATCGCGATAAAAACAGGGCAATCGCGCCTGCGCCACGATCGTGCCATACAGGGCCGAAATGGTGTCCGACCGCGCGCTGCGGCCAAAAAGGGGAAGTATCATCGGGTCAATTCGAGGGCTGATGCGGTTCGCCGCGGTTACGTCACGGCCCTCCCCGATGCAAGACCGAAATGAAGCTGTCGCGTTTGGGACCTAAGACCGTGCATCATCGCAAGCATGCCTTCCGCCTCGCCCTGGCGCTTGCCGGCGCACTTGCGCTCGCCGCCTGCGGCAACATGACCGAGACGCTCCAGCGCGGCTATGTGCTGCCCGAGGGTGCCCTGGAACAGGTTCCCGTGGGCGCCACGCAGGAACAGGTGCTGATCGTCCTGGGCACGCCTTCGACTGTCGCGACCGTCAATGGCGACGCCTTTTATTACATCTCGCAGAAAGCGCAGCGCTCGGCCGCTTTCATGCCGCATGAGGTGGTCGATCAACGCGTCATTGCTGTTTATTTCGACAAGGAACGCCGCGTCTCGCGGCTCGCCAACTACGGCGTCAAGGATGGCAAGATATTTGACTTCCTGTCGCAAACTACGCCCACGGGCGGCCAGGAGCTGAGCTACATCCGCAACATCTTCAAGAATGTCGGCGTCCATCTGTAAGCGGCCGGTGGAATGAACGCGGAATCAAAAAGGGCCCGCGCATGCGCGGGCCCTTTGCATTTGGTGGCGGTGCTTAGTGCGCGAGCACAGCGAGCAACAACAGCGCCACGATGTTGGTGATCTTGATCATCGGATTGACCGCCGGCCCGGCAGTGTCCTTGTAGGGATCGCCGACCGTATCGCCAGTCACCGCGGCCTTGTGGGCGTCGGAGCCCTTGCCGCCGTAATGGCCGTCTTCGATGTATTTCTTGGCATTGTCCCAAGCGCCACCGCCCGACGTCATCGAGATGGCGACAAACAGGCCGGTGACAATGACACCGAGCAACATGGCGCCGAGGGCCGAGAAGCCCGCCGATTTACCGACCGGTCCGCCGCCCGCGATGATGTAGATCGCAAAATAACAGACGATCGGCGACAACACCGGCAGCAACGACGGCACGATCATCTCCTTGATCGCAGCCCTCGTGAGCATGTCGACGGCGCGGCCATAATCGGGCTTGTCCTTGCCCTTCATGATGCCGGGCTTGGCGCGGAATTGCCGTCGCACTTCCTCGACGATCGCACCGGCGGCACGACCGACAGCAGTCATACCCATCGATGCGAACAGATAAGGCAGCAGTCCGCCGAACAGCAGGCCGACAACCACGTACGGATTGTTCAGCGAGAAGTCGAGCTGGATGCCCTGGAAGTATGGATGCGCCGCCGACGTTTTCGTGAAGAACAGCAGATCCTGATTGTAGGCCGCGAACAACACCAGCGCGCCGAGGCCGGCCGAGCCAATGGCATAGCCCTTGGTGATCGCCTTGGTGGTGTTGCCGACCGCATCGAGCGCGTCGGTGAACTTACGCACGTTTTTCGGCAACCCAGCCATTTCGGCAATGCCACCGGCATTGTCGGTGACCGGACCGAACGCATCGAGCGCAACCACCATGCCGGCGAGCGCCAGCATCGCGGTGACTGCGATCGCGATGCCGAACAATCCCGCTTGCGCATAGGCAACCAAAATGCCCGCGATGATCACCAGCGCCGGGAGCGCCGTCGATTCAAGCGAGATCGCCAGGCCCTGAATGACGTTGGTGCCATGACCGGTGACCGAGGCCGCCGCGATCGACTTCACCGGGCGGAAATCGGTGCCGGTATAATACTCGGTGATCCAGATGATCAGGCCGGTCACCACCAGGCCGACGACGGCACAGATATAGAGCGCCTGCCCGGTGAACGACACACCCGCAAGCGGACCCATGCCGATCAAAGAATCAGTGACAAACCAGATCGCGATGAGCGAGAGCACCGCCGAAGCGATAAAGCCCTTGTAAAGCGCGCCCATGATCGACTTTTTCTTGCCAAGCCGCACGAAGAAGGTGCCGATGATGGACGTGATGATGCAGGCGCCGCCGATGGCGAGCGGATAGGTCATCATACTGAGCAGCAGCGGCGTGCTGGCGAAGAAGATCGAGGCCAGCACCATGGTGGCCACGATGGTCACCGCGTAGGTCTCGAACAGGTCGGCCGCCATGCCGGCGCAGTCGCCGACGTTATCGCCGACGTTATCGGCAATGGTCGCAGGATTGCGCGGATCGTCTTCCGGAATGCCGGCTTCGACTTTGCCGACCAGATCGCCGCCGACGTCGGCGCCCTTGGTAAAGATGCCGCCGCCGAGACGGGCAAAGATCGAGATCAGCGAGGCGCCAAAGCCGAGCGCGACGATGGCGTCGATGACCGTACGGTCATTGGCCGCTTTGTGCAGCGAGCCGGTGAGAAAGCCGAAATAGAGCGTGACCCCGAGCAGCGCGAGACCCGCGACCAGCATGCCGGTGATTGCACCGGCCTTGAAGGCAAGCTCAAGCCCGCCAGCCAGCGACTTGGTCGCAGCCTGGGCGACGCGCACGTTGGCGCGCACCGAGACGTTCATCCCGATAAAGCCGGTCGCACCCGACAGGATCGCGCCGACTGCAAAGCCGATTGCCACCAGCCAGCCGAGCGTGAAACCGATGATCACGAAGATCACGACGCCGACGATGCCGATGGTGGTGTATTGCCGCTTAAGATAGGCCTGCGCGCCCTCACGCACGGCCTCGGAAATCTCCTGCATCTTCTTGCTGCCCGCATCGGCACTCATCACCGATTGGGTGGCCCAGATGCCATATGCGATCGCGAGCACCCCGCAGCCGACGATCAACCACAAAGTCGTCATGGTGGCCATTATCCCCGATTTTGAATGGTACTGGCGGGACGAACGCTCCCGCCGGCACCAGGAGCGTCGAGGATGGCCGCTTTAAGGGCGCTTCACCCCGACCGGAAAGCGCGCGGATATAGCCAAAAAGATGGTGACTGTGCAACGCGGAAATTGTGACCTACTGCAGTATCTGGATGCTGTCTGTCCCAGGCTACCGTTCGTGGCGACGTGGGAGCCATTGGGTCCATGCCCCGGATCCGGACCGGGTAGGAATTCCATCACATAAGATAAGGGTCCGGTCAGGCACGCTCGGCTGCTTTTGCGTCGGCCGCAGACCATTTGATGGTTTTGTAGTCGAATCCCATTTCGATGGTCGGTTTGATCACGGCGAAATAAGGAGAAATATCGAAGTCACGCGGGCAATAAAGCGAGCTGTCGCGGATATGATAAATTTCTCGCCGCGCCTCCGCGCTTTCGACCCGCTCGATCGCCGGCAAGATCGGATATCCGACGGCGCCAAAAGCCCGCGCGATGAGCGCAGAACAAATGAGCTTGGTCGGATCACCAGAACCCAGCGCGATCATGCGGCGGCGCCAGCGCTGCGGCACAGGCAACGGCACGAGATAACGCCCCAGATCGATGATGTTTTTGAGATCGTATTGCAGCCCAATTCGGTCGACGGCGTAGTCGCAGACTGTCCTGCGGTCCTCCGGAGACAGGCCCACCGGCCGGCAGATGCGCGTGTGGTAGGCAAAATAAGTGGAAAGAGGGACGGAAATGATGCCCGCCTCCAGATTGGATTCCACCAGATCGCAGGGCTCTCCGCTTGTCGATGTCTGTCCGTCGATCGGTCCGACATAAAGCGCGGCATGCGACCAGGTTGACTGCGTCAGATATTTGATCATGCCGGCGATATGTGTGCGTCCCTCGATCAGCAAAATGTCGCCTGGCTTGATCGCCGCCTGGAGCGCCTCGGGATCAGGTGGCGTAAATGGCTCATAGCCGGATGCCGGCTTTTGCAGATAGCCGGCGATATGCCGCCCGACGCGATCGAGCATCCATGTCATCAGTGAAGTCCCGCTCGTCAGCCCCCGCGCCAAGTCGAACAGTATTTTTCAAGGACAGGCAATACCGCCAAGGCGTCTAGCAATGGCCGTCGTCGTCGTGAAAGCAGGCGCGCCATACTGTTTAGATGGATTTGTGCTTACGTGGGTTACCGCCGAAACCTGCGGCCTAGAGACTTAGTCGCCGTGAATTCACACCGTGGACTCTCGCGGCCGAAGCGCGAGCCAAATCAGCAGCGCGCCCGTGACGAAAATCGTCGGGAAGATGACTTCGTTGATCGTGGCCCAGCCGAATTTGTCGAGCAGCTGGCCGGATGAAAACGACGTCAGTGCCATGCTGCCGAAAATAAGGAAATCATTGAACGACTGCACCTTGTTGCGTTCCTGCGGACGATGGCACTGCGTCACCATGGTGGTGGCGCCGATGAAAGCAAGATTCCAGCCGAGCCCCAGCAGTATCAGGTTGGTCCAGAAATGCGCGACCGTGATGCCGGCGATGCCGACCACAGCCGTTGCCGCAATCAATGCAAGGCCAATACCAGTGATGCGCTCGACCCCAAACCGCGCAATCAATGAGCCGGTGACGAAACTCGGTGCATACATCGCCAGCACGTGCCACTGAATTCCGAGCGCCGCATCGGTGACTGAATGACCGCAGCCGACCATGGCGAGCGGCGCCGAGGTCATCAGCATGTTCATCATGCCGTAGCTCGCCATGCCGCACGCAACCGCAACGATAAAACGCGGCGCGCGGATGATTTCGGCAAGCGGCCGCGCGTTGTGATTGCGCGCGACAGCGACGGGCGGCACCCTGACGAATTGCAGCACAGCCGCGGCCGCAAGTGCGCAAGCTGATTGACCAAGATAGCTCGCGGCGAACAGATGCGGCGACAGCAGATCCTTGGTGAAAATGACGAGCTGCGGTCCGATCACGGCCGCTAATACGCCACCGGCCAGCACCCAGGAGACAACTTTCGGTCGGTAAGCCTCGCTGGCAGTATCGGCGGCGGCAAATCGATAGGACTGATGCGCGGCAGCATAAAGGCCGCCGCAGAAGGTGCCGAGCAACAACAGCCAGAACTGGCCGTTCATCACTGCCGAATAAGAGATCAGGCCTGACAGGACGCCGAAGGCCGAGCCGGTCTGCAGTGCAAAACGCCGGCCGAAACGCCGCGCCAGCGCACCAACCGGCAAGGTGCCGAGCCACATGCCGATGACCATCGCGGTGATCGGCAAAGTTGCGAGCCCTTTGTCAGGCGCGAGTACCGCGCCGACGATGCTGGCTGTGCTGACGGTGACCGTGTTGTTGCCGCCAGCCAGCGCCTGCGCAACCGCAAGCACCATGGCGTTCCGGCGCGCCAGATTGTCATCGGGCACGGCATACTGGAGTGGTTCGGCGATCGCCGACATCAGGGGCTCCTGGGCAAAAAGCCGCCCCTTGTATCGGCCGCTAGAGTAAATCGCCACTGCGGGTGGCGCAGATCAGGGATGTTTTTATTTGCAACGGCGAATATCGCGAGTGATCGATGACCCCTATTCGCGGCCCAGCGTTGCAAAATCACCGTTTGCGCGACGCTTTGGACGCGCGTGGCCTGGATGTAAACGCAAAGGCGCCGGGATGACGGATGCTGGCCGCCCGCGCTTCGGCGGGCGACTTTGCGCCGATCTGCCCAAGTGATGCCCGCAACTCATCGATATAGAGGTCAATCAGGTAGTCCGGCCCTTCATCGCCAAGTGCCGCGACCGCCCAGAGAAACGACTTTCCAGCAAAGGCCGCATCGGCGCCGAGCGCCAGCGCCCGCATCACGTCCTGACCGCTACGCACGCCGCTGTCGAGGATCACTGTTGCTTTCTTGCCGACGGCCGCAGCGATTGCTGGAAGCACGTCGATCGACGGGGTCAGCGCCTCAATCTGGCGGCCGCCATGGTTCGACACCCAGATGCCATCGACGCCGAGCGCGACCGCTTTTTCCGCGTCCGCAGGGTGCAGAATGCCTTTCAATGCCATCGGCCCTTTCCAGGCGTCGCGATAGCGCTTCACTTCTTCCCACGAAAACGCGCCGCCCATGCGCGCGCGTGCATAAGCAATGACCTCGTTTGTACTGGCGCCCGGGCGCGCATAGTCGCTTATGGTGGCGAAGCGCGGATAACCGTTGCGAAGGAGCGCGAGCAGCCATTTCGGACGCACCATCATTTCATAAATCATGCGAATGTTGGGACGGAACTCATGCGCAAGCCCGGCATAGGTCTCGCGCGAGCGGGTCGTGCGCACCGGCACATCGAGGGTCAGTGCGAGCACCTTGGCGTCGACGGCCTTCGCGCGTCGCATGAGATCGAATCCAATCTTGTGATCGTCGTGCCAGAATCGATAGAGCTGGAGCCAGAAAACATCGGGCGCGGCTTCCGCCGCCTGCTCGATGGTGGCGCCGCCCGCTACGCTCAACGTGTACGGAATGCGCGCGCGTTGCGCCGCTTTCGCCATCAGCAGATCAGCGCCCGGCCAGACCAGCGACGGACCGCCCATCGGCGCAACCCCGATCGGCGCGGAGTAGTTGCGGCCAAATAATTTGACATCGACAGGCGGCAGCGACGGCATCACGCCGTAATGCGGCGCGATTTTAACATTGTCGAAGGCAGCCCAATTGTGGGCAATACCGACATCGTTGCCGGCACCGGTGTCTCCGTATTCGAAGGCAAAGAGCGGTACATTGCTGGGCGCATGCCGGCGCAGCCAGGCACTGGTCGGAAACCGTTTATGATGTTTCTGATAGTTCGGATGCTGGCCGACCGGAGTCACCGCCGCTTTTTTTGCCGTCATGTCGTGCATAGCGAAGTCCCGTTCCTTTTGATTATAATACCTATCTTCGGCGCGTTCGTCCTGTCGATTTCAGAAATGACTAAACGAAGCGCGCTTGAAAGTGAGGGCGTGGCCATCGGCGGCGAGGAAACGCACATCTTTGCCGGCCCTGACCTCACCGACCTCACTAACCGCGACTTGCGCTGCTTTGGCGGCGGTTCGGAAACTGTCGGCCTTTGCTGCCGGCACGGTGCAAACGACCTCGTAGTCATCACCACCGGTGATCGCGG
Source organism: uncultured Alphaproteobacteria bacterium (assembly GCA_963767515.1). GTDB lineage: Bacteria > Pseudomonadota > Alphaproteobacteria > Rhizobiales > Xanthobacteraceae > Pseudolabrys. The sequence continues at coordinate 137,586 of CAVYER010000017.1, read as the reverse complement.
TTTCCAGCACGCCGGGGTCGCCGGCAATGACGGCTTTGGCCGCGTCCGACATCGGTATCCGCGCGACGTCAATCCCCGCGCTGACGCCCGAAACCCTGCATAATTTGGCGAAATCGCCGACGAACCCATCGGAAATATCCATCGCGGCCGTCGCGTGCGTTCGCACGGCTTCGGCCAGCGCATTGCGCGGCTGCGGCAGAAGATAACGTGACAGCAGGTGCTTCCGGTGCGCCTCGCTTAATTTCCAGGTTTTGCCACCGCGGACCATGACACCCAGCGCGGCGTCCCCGATGGTCCCGCTGACAAACACGCGGTCGCCATGCATCGCGCCCGCACGACGTACCATCGTCCCTTCGGGAACGGTGCCGAACATCGCAATCGATATCGTAATCGGCCCCGGCGTACGATCAGTATCACCGCCGAACAACGGGCAGCCGAACAACACCGCATCGCCGCGCAGTCCTTCTGCAAAGCCGGCAAGCCAGTTCTCGCCGACGTCCTTCGGGATCGCAAGCGACAGCAGAAAGCCGAGTGGACGCGCGCCTTTGGCCGCCAGATCGGACAAGTTCACGCGTAGCGCCTTGCTGGCCACCGTATGCGCCGCATCGTCCGGGAAAAAATGCACGCCGCCAATGATCGCATCAGCCTTGAGCACCAGGTCACATCCCGGCGGTGGCGTCAGAAAAGCAGCATCGTCGGACAAACCCAACGCACCGGGATGGCTCGCCAGCGGTTTGAAAAAACGCGCGATCAGATGATCTTCGGCTGACATGTCGTCACGCGCCATGGGCTCACCCGGCCGCGCGACCGAACTCGGCAGCGCGCAGGCGCCGCGCCAGCTGATCGAGAACGGCGTTGACCATGCCGGTTTCGTCGCGTTCGACAAATGCGGCAGCGACGTCGGCATATTCAGCCACCACCACGCGCGCCGGCACGTCGCTACGGTGGATGAGCTCATAGGCACCGGCGCGCAGGGCCGCGCGCAGTACCGTCTCGATGCGCTTGAGAGGCCAGCCTTTCGATAAAGCTTCGTCGATTAACGGATCGAGCTCGCGTTGGTCACGCACCACGCCCGACACGATGTCGCGGAAAAACGCTGCCTCGGCCGGCAAATATTGGGCACCCTCCACCTCGCGGCCAATCCAGTGACTCTCGAACTGTGCGAGGATCTCGTTGAGGCCGGTCCCTGCAAGGTCCATCTGGTAGAGCGCTTGCACCGCCGCCAGCCGGGCCGCGCCACGCTTGTTCGCCTTGCGCGCCTCGTTGTCGTCGCGTGCGGCGCCGGCGCCCATCAGCGCCAGACCAGAGTATGTTTGAGCGCGACCATGGTGAGCGCAGCGCGCGCGGCGTCACCGCCTTTGTCGCCTCCTTCAACGCGGGCGCGGGCATGGGCCTGCGCCTCGTTTTCGACGGTAAGGATACCATTGCCGATGGCGAGCCGCTCTTTCACCGCAAGGTCCATCATTGCACGCGCGGATTCGCTCGATACGATCTCGAAATGATAGGTCTCGCCGCGGATCACACAACCCAATGCGACAATGCCATCATATGGCGCACGGCGGCGGCGCGCGGCATCGATCGATATCGCTATGGCGGCGGGAATTTCGAGCGCGCCCGGGACGGTGACGCGGTCGTAGCGCGCACCCGCATCGTCAAGCACACGCGTTGCGCCGCGCAGCAATTCATCGGAAATATTGTCATAAAAGCGCGCTTCCACGATCAGCATATGTAGGCTGTCGCGTTTCTTTGTGGTCCGTTTTTTTGCCATGGCCCCGATAACTTTCTTTGACGGCGTGGTAGCAAGCGGCTCCCGCCCGAACAAGTTTTACTTTATCTCCAGCAGGCGCGCAGCGTATCGCGCCATGGTATCGACTTCGAGATTGACGTCGTCGCCCTTGCGCAGGGCGCCAAAAGTCGTTTCCCGCAATGTATGGGGAATGACAAGAACAGAGAATGTGTCGCCTTCCACGGTGTTGATGGTCAGCGAGACTCCGTCGAGTGCGATTGAGCCCTTGGGCGCGATAAAACGGGCAAGGCTGCCCGGGACGCGCAGCACGAAGCGCGCCATTTCGGTCATGTCCTCGCGGGCATATACCGACCCGATCCCGTCCACATGGCCGGCCACGAGATGCCCGCCGAGTTCATCGCCGAATTTCAATGCGCGCTCAAGATTAACCTTTGACCCCTGCCGCCACCGGCCAACGGTCGTGACACGAAGCGTCTCGTCCGCGGCATCAACTGCGAACCAGTTGCGCCCGCTCTCTTCGCCGGTATCAACCACCGTCAGACAAACACCCGAACAGGCGATCGAGGCGCCCTGCACGATCTCCGCGCGCGGATAGCGACAGAATATCGTGATACGTTGCAGATTGCCGGCGCGCGGCTGCACTGACCGCACTTCACCCAGATCGGTGACGATACCGGTGAACATGATCTAGACCCGCGCGAAGCTCTCGAGCACATCGGCGCCAAGTCTTTCAGTGCCCTGCGCAACCAGACGGCCGGTCAGCGCATCGAGCGGCATGCCTTCCAGCGGTTCAATACCGCCCGCGCCAATAGTCTTTTCGCCGCGCAACAAGACCGCCTCATCCACAAGCGCGGCGCTGACGAAGCTTGCCGCGACCTTCGGACCGCCTTCGACCATCAAGCGCGTGATCCCCTCGTCCGCAAGTTTTTTCAGAACCTGCTGAAGATCCAACTCGCCGTTGCTGTCCTCAACGCGAAAGACCTTGCACCCTTTTTGCTGGAGAATTTCTTCTGCGATCGGCGACGCCTTGGTTGAAGCAAATACCCAAGTCGGGGTTTCGCGCACGGTTGCAGCAACAGACGTCGCCAGCGGCAGATGCAACCGTGCGTCGAGAACGACGCGCACCGGCGAACGGTCGAACATGCCCGGCAGGCGGCAAGTCAACTGTGGGTCGTCGGATAAAACCGTACCGATGCCAACCAGAATGGCGTCACATGCCGCGCGCATCTGAAACGTACGTTCGCGCGCCTCTTCGCCGGTAATGGATGCTTGTTTCCGTCCCGCAAGACCGGCCTTGCCGTCCGCCGAAACTGCGAGCTTGAGCATCACGTGCGGCCGCCCAAGCGTGATGCGACTGATGTGGCCGGCATGCGCGCGCCGCGCGTCCTCCGCACAGAGGCCGATGTCGACAACAATCCCTTTTTCGCGCAGCCGCTCGTGACCTTTCCCCGCCACATCCGGATTGGGATCTTCCATTGCCGAAACCACACGCGCGATACCGGCACGCGCAATGGCATCCGCGCATGGCGGGGTTTTCCCCTGATGCGAGCATGGTTCAAGCGTCACATACATCGTGGCGCCTTGCGCTGCCTTTTTAGCGCGACGCAAGGCCTCCACTTCGGCGTGCGGACGACCGCCTTGCTGCGTCCATCCACGCGCAATGATGATGCCGTCCTTCACAATGACCGCGCCGACCGCCGGATTTGGCCACGTGTGGCCGAGATTGCGCCGGCCGAGTGCGAGCGCGAGCCGCATGAAACGCTCGTCCTCCGCTGCTGCAGGCTGGGACACGGGTGCGGCTTGTTCGTTCATTTACGTGCGCTAGCCGCTGGCTTGCCGTCGTCGTCCCCCGACAATTCGTCGAGCGCGGCGCGGAAATCCTTGGCCTCTCGGAAGTTGCGGTAGACAGAAGCAAAACGCACATAGGCGACGTCATCAAGCTCGCGCAAATGCTCCATGACGATCTCGCCAATCGCCTCGGAGGATATCTCGGCTTCACCCTGGCTTTCCAGTTCACGCACGATCTTGGATACCATCTGCTCGATGCGTTCAGGCTCGACCGGGCGTTTTCGCAAAGAGATCTGCACCGAACGCATGAGTTTGTCGCGGTCGAACGGCACGCGACGGCCGTTGCGTTTGATCACAGTCAACTCGCGCAGCTGCACACGTTCGAATGTAGTGAACCGAAAATTGCAAGTGAGACATACGCGCCGCCGGCGAATGACCGCCAAATCCTCTGTCGGCCGCGAGTCCTTCACCTGCGTATCGAGGCTTCCACAACTCGGGCAACGCATCGGCTTAGCTCTGGTAAATCGGGAAACGTGAAATCAATGTCTTCACCTTGTCACGCACGGCGTTTTCGACCAGCAAATCTTCATCAACGGCCTTCTGTGACAGCACGTCGAGCACTTCGACAATCATCTCGCCGACCTGGCGGAATTCCGCGATACCGAAGCCGCGTGTGGTGCAGGCCGGGGTACCGAGCCGGATGCCCGATGTCACGGTCGGCTTCTCGGGGTCAAACGGGATGCCGTTCTTGTTGCAGGTGATGTGGGCGCGGCCGAGCGCCGCTTCCGCCACTTTGCCGGTGAGACGTTTCGGCCGCAGATCGACCAGCATCAAATGCGTATCGGTGCCGCCCGAAACAATGTCGAGGCCGTGCGATTTGAGCGTCTCGGCGAGCGCCTTGGCGTTTTCAACGACGCTTTTGGCGTAGCTGCGGAAGCTCGGACGCAGTGCTTCGCCGAAGGCCACGGCTTTGGCGGCGATCACATGCATCAACGGGCCGCCCTGCATGCCAGGAAATACCGCCGAGTTCAGTTTTTTGGCGATCTCTTCGTCATCGGACAAGATCACGCCGCCGCGCGGGCCGCGCAATGTCTTGTGCGTCGTCGTCGTCACCACGTGCGCGTGAGGAAATGGCGAGGGATGAACGCCGGCGGCAACAAGACCGGCAAAATGTGCCATGTCGACCATCAGCAGCGCGCCGACTTCGTCGCAAATGGCGCGGAACGCGCGGAAGTCGATGATGCGTGGATAGGCCGAGCCACCGGCAATGATCAGTTTCGGTTTGTGCTCGCGCGCGAGACGCGACACTTCATCCATGTCGATGCGTTGATCGTCGCGCCGCACGCCATAGGGGACCGGTTTGAACCACTTGCCCGACATGTTGACTGGCGATCCGTGCGTGAGATGTCCACCCGCCGCAAGATTGAGCCCCATGAAGGTATCGCCGGGCTGGAGCAGCGCGAAAAACACTTCCGCGTTCGCAGATGCTCCGGAATGGGGTTGGACATTCGCAAACTTGCAGCCGAACAGTTTCGTGACGCGCTCGATCGCGAGGCGCTCAGCGATGTCCACGAATTGACAGCCGCCGTAATAGCGTTTGCCGGGAAGTCCCTCGGCATATTTATTGGTGAGCACCGAACCCTGCGCTTCCAGCACGGCGCGCGAGACGATGTTCTCTGAAGCGATCAGTTCGATCTCGTCGCGTTGGCGCCCGAGCTCTTGCTTGATCGCATCGGCAATCTCGGGGTCGACCTCGCGCAGACCGGCGGAAAAAAGCAATTCAACCTCGCTGGAGGACTGGGGGCTCGTCTTCGCCGACATCACGATCTCCTGGCGCCGGGAACGGTCGGCGCCGATCAGTAGGCAAGCGCATGATCCCGAAAAGTGGGAACCGGTTTTCGGATCAGATCATGCGCCCAGATGAAATCCGGGATTGGGTCGGCAATAGCATATCGCCCGTCACCCGCCAAGCATTGGGCTGTGAAGAGGCACTGGCGCAATATCTAGGGGCTGTGACAGCGCGGCGAGCGTACGAAAAAAGCCCCGGCCGAGAGGCGGCCGGGGCTCAGTCAATTCCATCCGTGGTCGAAATTAGAGCCGGTAAAGGATCTGGTCGGTCCAGAACCGCTCGAGCCTATGGAGCGACTTGTTGAGCGTGGAGAATTCTTCGGCATTGATGCCGCCGACCTGCTCAACGGTCCGCACGTGTTTTTGATAAAGCGACTCGATGATGTCACGCACTTCGCGGCCTTTGTCGGTCAGCTTGATACGAACCGAGCGCCGGTCAACGCGCGAACGCTGGTGATCGAGGAAGGCCATTTCCACCAGCTTCTTGAGGTTGTACGAAACGTTGGAGCCGAGATAGTAGCCGCGCGTGCGCAGCTCACCGGCCGTCAGTTCCTTGTCCCCAATATTGTAGAGCAGCAGAGCCTGCACCGAATTGATATCGGAGCGGCCGCGCCGGTCGAACTCGTCCTTGATGACGTCGAGCAGCCGGCGATGCAGCCGTTCGACTAACGTCAAGGCCTCCAGGTACTGTGGCCGAATGTGATCGAGCGGCGCCTCTCGTCCGGCGGGCTCGACCGTCTTCGCGACGGCTTTCATGTCTAACGCCCCTTGCGTTTTATTTGTACGTCCCCGGTTGCAAGGCCCTGTTTCCCCGCTCCGGATGTGACGCACACTAAGAGGGGCAGTCTAAAATCGGCTTAAATAACACCATAAAGATTAGGTTTATTTGCAGCGGTGAACGATCTATTGAATTCGCAATTGTCAGAAATCGCGAAACGCTTCGTTCACTCTAGAAAGCCGCATCAGCCGCGAACAAAACGAATGATGCCGGAGAAATCCCGACCCGCCTCTCCGCTCTCTACATATTGTGTGTAGATCCTCGCCGCGTCGGCACCAAGTTGCGTCTTGGTTCCCGTTGCCTTCGCTGCATCCTGCGACAGTTTGAGATCCTTAAGCATCATGGCGGCGGTAAAACCCGCTTGATAGTCGCGATTGGCAGGAGACGTCGGAACCGGTCCGGGTACCGGACAGTAACTTGTGAGTGACCAACACTGGCCCGACGATTTTGAAGAAATATCGAATAACTTTTGATGATCGAGACCAAGTTTCTCGGCGAGCACGAATGCCTCGGACACGGCGATCATCGACACACCAAGGATCATATTGTTGCAGATCTTTGCCGCCTGCCCGTTCCCTGCGCCGCCGGCGTGCACGATTGTCTTGCCCATCTTTTCCAAAATCGTCTGCGCACGCGTGAAGGCCTGCGTACTTCCGCCGACCATGAACGTGAGCGTCGCTGCGGTGGCTCCGCCGACGCCGCCCGAGACCGGTGCGTCGAGCATCAGTAGCCCCTTCTTGTCCGCTTGCGCCGCAACCGCGCGCGCGGTTTCGACGTCGATGGTCGAGCAGTCGATCAGGAGTGTTCCGGCATTTGCATTGTCGATGATGCCTGATGATCCGAGATAGACCTCGCGCACTTCCTTGCCGGAGGGCAGCATCGTGATCACAACGTCGGCGCGCGCGGCAACGCTCTTTGCGGTCTCGACGCTCGCCCCGCCCGCGGCTTTGAGTTTTTCGATGGACGCCGGGTTGACGTCGACACCTTCGACCACGTGTCCGGCCTTGAGCAGATTTTGCGCCATCGGCAATCCCATATTGCCAAGGCCAATGAATCCGATACGCGCCATCACGCCCTCCCGCTGATCTTCTGGTTCGTTATTGCGGATGCTCTTGCGCTGATTTCAAAGCGAGCCAAAGGTACAGTCCCAGCAGTCCGCCTTCCAGGACGCCCGTTAGCCAGCCGCCGCCAAAGACTTGCGGAAAAAATATTTCCACCGCCAGCATAGATGCAACCGCGGTCAGCCAAATGACCGCGCCCCATGCAGCCGCGAGCCACAAACCCACAGCGGCAACCAGATCGATCACAGCAAAGAAAACGGTAGACGTCTGCCACGCGATCGAATGGCTTTCAAAAGGCAACGTCTCGCCGATGCCAATGCCGCACACCTGCGCCCAGTGATAGAGGCCCTTGAGCATCGATATGGCCGCCATGGCGCGCAGGAACAGCACCAAACGCCGCGTCCAGAGACCGACCGAACGTTCAGCGGTGCCTTCATGCACCGGCTCGAGTGTCCGCACGTCATTCGATGCCGCCGGATTGTTCACGGCAGCACCAGTTCAGAGGGACCAAGCGGCGCAAAATGGCACTCGATCTCCGCCTCACCGACATCGGCGAGCGTGGCGGGCTGCCAGCGCGGCTGGTTGTCTTTGTCGACGATCACGGCGCGTACACCCTCGTAAAAATCATGCCCATGAATGATGCGCGACACTATGCGAAACTCCATGCGCATGCACGTGTCGAAATCCCAATCTTTTCCACGACGCACCTGCGCCAGCGCGAGCTTGAGGCTGAGCGGTGATTTTGTGCGTATCGTGGCGGCGGTTTTCCGCGCCCATTCAGCGTCCCCGCCGCCGGAAGCCGCTTCGCGATCAAGTGCAGCAACAATGTTCTCGACCAGATCACCGGCAAACAGACGATCGATCGCCGCCTTGTGTTGCGTGATGAGCCCCTCGCCCGGCAGTTCAGAGAATGCCGCAAGCACCGCGTCCACCGAGACCGCGCCGGTCAATCCCTCGAGCAAGGCCGCGAAGCGCGCCGATGGCACGTGATGGGTCGCAATTCCACTTTTGATCGCATCAGCAATACCGAAACGTTCACCGGTCAGTGCGCAATAGGTGCCAAGCTCGCCGGGCATGCGCGCCAGGAACCAGGTCGCCCCGACATCGGGAAAAAAGCCAATTCCGACTTCCGGCATAGCGAACGAGAAACGGTCGCCGGCAACGCGATGCGAGCCGTGCACCGACACGCCGACGCCGCCGCCCATCGCAATGCCATCGATCAGCGCGACGTAGGGTTTTCGGTAGTTCTTGATGGCAGCATTGAGCGGATACTCGTCACGCCAGAATTGTAGTGCCTCGTCGTGCTGTCCTGCCTTGCCCAGATCGTAAAGCGCGCGAATGTCGCCACCGGCGGAAAATGCGCGCTCGCCTGCCGCCGTTACCACGATCCGCGTCACCGCGTCATCGTCGGCCCAGCGATCAAGCTGCACGCGCAACCGCAGCGCCATGGCGTGCGTCACTGCGTTGAGCGCATTAGGCCGGTTTAACGTGACGATGCCGGCCGCGCCGCGACGTTCGAAAAGGATGTCGTCGGTCATCGCTGGCCCATTTTCCGCTCATTCCCGCGAAGGCGGGAATCCAAACGGATCTCGCCAGCTCTCAGTAGCGGCGCTGGGTCCCCGCTTGCGCGGGGACGAACGGTTGAAGGCATCACACCCGCGCCGGCCAGACGCCCGCCTTTTCCAGCCGTTGCATCGCCTGATCGGTGAATTCAGCCTGCGGTGCGTCTCCACCGATCACGAACATCAGAATCGATTCCGCATTTGGATCGCCCTTGGTGACGTTTTCGAAGCGGCGGATCATGCCTGGCGGAAACGACACCACATCGAGTGGCCCGAGATCGACATATTCGACCTCGCCCTTGTCGTTTTCCCAACTCGCCCGCCATGTGCCGGTCATCGGGATGAAGGTTTCATTGGTGTCGTGATTATGCATCTCGGGTCCGTGCCCGGGCTTGGCCTTGCAGTAGCCGAGATTGAAGCCCTCGCGGATCTTGATCGCCGCCATCCGCGCCGCGTGATCGCCGACGGGTGAGGTCGCGTTCTCGCCATGGCCCTGCGGCGGCTGGAAGCCGATCACGTTAAACAGCGTGCGCTCGCAGCCCGGCATCTTGCTGTCGGGCAGCCCGCCGTCGGAGCCTTTGAGATCCTTGAAGCGCGCGATGCGCTTCATCATCTCCTCGCGCGAGAGATAGAGTCTCGGAAGCTGTTCCATGATGTCCTCGCCTAAGTGTTTTATTTAGTTATTCAGCATAGCGCGGCTGATGATGAGCCGCATGATCTCGTTGGTGCCTTCCAGTATTTGATGAACGCGCACGTCGCGCAAGACGCGTTCGATGGGATGATCCCGCAAGTAGCCATATCCGCCATGCAACTGTAGGCAGCCATTCACCGCCTCAAAACCCGCATCGGTAGCAAGACGCTTTGCCTGTGCGGCAAGCCGCGTGGCCGCCGGTTCGCTCTCCCCGACCGCCACCGCCGCGCGGTGCAGCAGCAGACGCGCCGCTTCCAATTCGGTCGCATAATCGGCAATCCGGAATTGCAACGCCTGAAAATCGGCAAGACGTGACCCGAACTGCTTCCGCTCCTTCATATACTCGATGGTGCGGTCGAGACAGAACTGTGCGCCGCCAATGGAGCAGGCGCCGATATTCAGTCGGCCACCGTCGAGGCCGGCCATCGCGATGCGAAAGCCCTGACCCTCCGAGCCAATTCGGTTCGATACCGGCACGCGGCAATTCTCGAACATCACCATCGCGGTCGGCTGCGTCTTCCAGCCAAGTTTCTTTTCTCGCGCGCCAAATGACAGTCCGGGTGTGCCCTTCTCCACGACGATGCAGGAAATGCCCCGTGGCCCCGCTTCGCCGGTGCGCGCCATCACCACGTAAATATCCGCGACCCCGCCGCCGGAAATGAAAGCCTTTGTGCCCTCGAGCACGTAGTGATCGCCATCGCGCCGTGCGCGCGTGCTCAGGCTCGCGGCATCGGAGCCCGCGCCCGGCTCGGTCAGGCAGTAACTTGCGAAATGCTGCATGGCGCACAGCTTCGGCAGAAATTTCTTGCGTGCGTCAGCACTGCCGAACGCATCGATCATCCATGCCGCCATGTTGTGAATTGAAATATAGGCGGCCGTCGAAGTGCAGCCTTGCGCGAGCTCCTCGAAGATCAACGCCGCATCAAGGCGGCTGAGCGCCGAGCCGCCGACATCCTCTTTTACGTAAATACCGCCGAAGCCGAGTGCCGCTGCCTTGCGCAGCGCTTCCACGGGAAAAATCTCACCTTCATCCCAGTCGCGCGCATGCGGCATCATTTCGTCGCGGGCAAACTGCCGCGCCGTCGATTGAAAGGCGCGCTGCTCTTCGGTGAGATCAAAATCCATGATTTGACCGATAAGTGGGGCCTAAACGCCCGTCAACTCTACCGTCCATGCCCGGTAGCCTCGCCCGATGGGACAAGCTAAAAAGAACCCACTGGAGACCCTGATGGCAATCAAATTCGGACGCCCGATCGAAGCCCGCACCCGTTTCGCGCCCGCCGAGGCACCGGACCGGCTCGACCTGGCCGTGCGCATGCGCCGCAACCGGCGCGCGGAGTGGGCGCGCCGCATGGTGCGTGAGCACACGCTCACAACCGACGACCTGATCTGGCCGCTATTCGTGATAGACGGCAACAATGTCCGCACGCCCGTACCGTCCATGCCCGGCGTCGAGCGCCTCTCCGTCGATCAGGCGGTCCGCGAGGCCGAACGCGCGGCCAAGCTGACCATTCCCTGCATTGCTCTATTCCCGTACACCGATCCGGCATTGCGCGACGAGACCGGCAGCGAAGCGCTCAATCCGGACAATCTTGTTTGCAGCACCATCCGCGCGATCAAGAAGGAAGTGCCGGAGGTCGGGATCCTGTGCGATGTGGCGCTCGATCCCTTCACCAGCCATGGCCATGACGGTCTGCTGCGCGACGGCGTCATACTCAATGACGAGACGGTCGCAGTGCTCGCCAGGCAGGCACTGGTGCAGGCGGAAGCGGGCTGCGACATCATCGCGCCTTCCGACATGATGGATGGACGCGTCGCCGCAATTCGCAAAACACTTGATGGCGCGGACTACACAGACGTCTCGATCATGTCCTATGCGGCAAAATACGCTTCAGCTTTCTATGGTCCATTCCGAGACGCTGTCGGCTCTACCAAGACGCTCACGGGAGACAAACGTACTTATCAGATGGATCCGGGGAACTCCGACGAAGCGTTGCGCGAAGTCGCGCTCGACATCGAGGAAGGCGCCGACATGATCATGGTCAAGCCGGGGCTCCCCTATCTTGATATCGTCGCACGCGTGAAAGACGCTTTTGGTATGCCGACCTTCGCCTATCAGGTGTCGGGCGAATACGCGATGATCATGGCGGCCGCGCAGAACGGCTGGCTCGACGGCGAGCGCGCCATGATCGAAAGTCTCACCGCGTTCAAGCGCGCCGGCTGCGACGGCGTGCTCACTTATTTCGCCCCGCGGGTGGCGGAAAAACTCAAATCAGGTTGAAGTCGATCAAGGGCGCACTTCCCTTCTCGTCACCCGCCCGGTGACACATGAATTTTACAGGTTGAAATCCCATGGGTGAATTCGCCATCGGTCAAGGCGTGCCGCGATTCGAAGACCCGCGGCTGGTGCGCGGCGGCGGCCGCTATATCGACGATGTCGTTTATCCCGGCATGGCGTTTGGCGTCGTGCTGCGTTCGCCGCATGGCCACGCCAAGATCCTGTCAATCAAGACCGACGGCGCCCGGGCCGCGCCCGGCGTGCTTGCCGTCATCACCGCCGCCGACTGGAAGAAAGCCGGGCTCGGTGAGTTGCCTTCACACGCTGGGCTAAAGCGTCGCGACGGCTCGCCGATGTTCGAGGCGGCCTACCCGGTGCTGGCGGAAGACCGCGTGCGCTGGGTGGGCAATCCGGTCGCGTTTGTGGTCGCCGAAACCACGGCACAGGCGGCCGATGCCGCCGAAATGATCGAGGTCGACTACGAGCCGCTTCCCGCGGTCGTCTCGACCGCCAAAGCTACCGAGCCGGGCGCCGCGAAAGTCTGGGACGGCTGTCCCGACAATATCAGCTTCGTGGAACTGCTCGGCGACAAGGTCGCGACCGATTCTGCTTTTGCCAAAGCGGCGCGCATTGTGAAGCACCGTTTCGTCATCAACCGCGTCACTGCGGCCGCGATGGAGCCGCGCGGCGCGGTTGGCGTCTATCTGCCGGCGGAGGATCGCTACATCATCCATTCGCCGGTGCAGCGCGCACATCCCTATCGCAACGAAATTGCGAAGGTGATGAAAGTCCCGGAGAGCAAAGTACGCGTGATTTGCATCGACGTCGGCGGCAGCTTCGGCATGAAGGCGCCGGTCTTTAATGAAGCGCCGCTGACGATGTTTGCGTCCAAGCTCACCGGGCGCGCGGTGAAGTGGATGAGCACGCGCACGGAGGCATTCCTGAGCGACGCGCAGGCACGCGATAACGTCACCGAAGCAGAACTTGCGCTCGACAAGGACGGCACGTTTCTCGGATTCCGCGTCAAGACGATTGCAGCCATCGGCGCCTATCTGCAGAACAACATGCCGGCCTTCATTCTCAATGCCGGAACGCTTGCCGGCGTGTACCGGACGCCTGCGATGCATGTCGACATCACCGGCGTGTTCACCAACACCAATCCGGTTCGTCCCTACCGCGGCAATGGCCGTCCGGAAGCCGGTTACATCATCGAGCGCATGGTCGATCTGGCCGCGGACGAACTCGGGCTCGACCCCGCTGAACTACGCCGCCGCAATTACATTTCGCCACAACAGATGCCGTTCAAGACCGGTCTGACGTTCACCTACGATTGCGGCGAATTCGAAAAAAATATGGATCTCGCGCTGGAGCTTGCCGATTTTAAAGGTTTCAAGCGGCGCCGCGAGGAGTCGCGCAAGCGCGGCAAGCTCCGCGGGTTCGGTATCTCTAACACTATCGAGCGTGCTGCCGCCGGTGGTACTGAAGGCGCTGAAGTGCGCTTTGACCGCGGCGGTACCGTGACCCTGTTTTCCGGATCGATCACTGCCGGCCAGGGACACGAAACCGTATTCAAACAACTCGTGTGCGACCGGCTCGGATTGCATCCCGACGAAGTGCGCTACGTGCAGGGCGACACCGATGAGGTGTTCTATGGCGAAGGAACTGGCGGCTCCCGCACGTCCACGATGTCCAGCGCGGCGTTTACGATGGCGACCGACAAGGTGATCGAAAAAGCCAAGGCGATCGCCGCGCATTCGCTCAAGGTCGACGCGACAGACGTGAACTTTGCCGACGGCGTATTCTCATCGCCGAAAACCAACCAGACCATGACCATCAAGGAAGTCGCAATCGACGCCTCAAATCCGGCCAAGCTGCCGGCTTCGATAGAGCCCGGCCTGTTCGCCACGGCTGTCTACAAGGCCGGGAAGCAAAACTTTCCGAATGGTTGTCACATCTGCGAGCTCGAAATCGACAAGGAAACGGGCGTGGTCGAGATCATGCGCTATAGCGTAGTGGACGACGTCGGAACCGTGCTTAATCCGATGCTGCTGCACGGCCAGATCCATGGCGGCGTTGCGCAGGGCGCGGGCCAGGTGCTGATGGAAGACATCCATTTCGACGCCAGCGGCCAGCTGGTGACCGCCTCTTTCATGGACTACGCGATGCCGCACGCCCACAACCTGTCCGATATCGAGGTCGAGTCAAACCCGGTTCCGACCAAGACCAACCCGCTCGGCACCAAAGGCGCAGGCGAAGCCGGCAATGTCGGCGCGCTGCCTGCTGTCGCCAATGCGGTGGTCGATGCGCTCTCGGAGTTCGGCATCAGGCACGTCGAAATGCCTGCCACGCCGGAGCGAATCTGGCGGGCAATGCAGAAATAGCTGCGCCCGTCCTGGACAGCCCCGCAAGGTGACGGGGTCAGTTTAGCCGATTAAGCTATCGGGGCGATTCGCGTCCGGCTCTTTGTTTGTCGCGTTCCGGTCCAGCTTTTTCGCGCGGCTATCAGGGGGACCCACATGCGCAACGTCGGACGCAAACTCGCGTTCGTGCTCGCCTCCACCAATCACGGGGCGATGATCATCAACCGTTTCGACTACCGCATGGTAGGTCCCGATAGCGGCTTTGGCGTCGGCTTCCAGATTCTCGAGCGCGCTGCCTTCGATCCGGTCGAGGTCGAGCTTGCCGTGCAATTGCTTGAAACACGCCGGCGTCATTTCGGAGACGGCGCGGTGGCAATCGATTGCGGCGCCAATATCGGGGCCCACACGATCGAATGGGCGATTGCCATGACCGGCTGGGGTTCAGTGATCTCAATCGAGGCGCAGGAGCGCATCTACTATGCGCTCGCCGGCAACATCGCGCTCAACAATTGCTTCAACGCGATAGCGATGCATGCCGCGGTGTCTTCGGAATCCGGCATCATGAAGATGCCCTCCCCCAATTATCTCACCGCATCCAGCTTTGGCAGCCTCGAACTGCGCCCGAGCGCGACGACCGAATTCATCGGCCAGGCAATCGACTATTCCGACGACAAGATGGTGCCGGTTCAGAGGATCACTTTGGACTCGCTGCAGCTAACCCGCGTGGATCTGATCAAGATCGACATCGAGGGCATGGAAATGGAGGCGCTGGAAGGCGCACGGCAACTGATTGAGAAGTGCCATCCGATCCTGCTGATCGAACAGATCAAGACCGTTCGCGAGCGCTTGCGCGCCTGGATACAGGAGCGCGGCTATGAGGTCATCGATGCTGGCATCAACCTCCTGGCGGTTCACCGAACCGATCCGACGCTTAAAGAACTCCAGTCCAGACTGACGGAAGCGCAAACGCAGACGTCGGCGGCCTGAGTTAACGTTCATTCCATCGTCGCACCCGCTTCGAGCCGCACCGGCCCATAGCCGTCGGATGCGAGCGCGGCCATAATTTCTTCGGCATGGGCCGTATCGCGCGTCTCGATAGTGACATCAAGCTTGGCGCCCTTGGCTGGAACATCAAGAAATAACCGACGATGGTTGACCTCGAGAATATTGGCGCCGAGCGAGCCGATGCGCGTTGCAATGATGCCAAGGACACCGGGCCGGTCGGGGATGGTCAAACGGAACGAAACGATGCGGCTGTCGCGCTCCAGTTCGCGCACCATGATCGAGGCAAGTACCCGCGGATCAATGTTACCGCCACACAAGACCAGGCCGACCGTCCTGCCTTTGAACCGTTCGGGCTTCGCCAGCATGGCCGCAAGTCCGGCGGCACCAGCGCCTTCTGCCATGGTCTTTTGAAGCGTCAGATAGGCGTTCACGGCGCGTTCCAGGTACACCTCGTCGAGTAGAATGATGTCGGCGACCAATTCGCGGATAATGGGCAGCGTCAACTTGCCGACATTCTTGACCGCAATTCCCTCGGCAAGCGTCGGGCCGCCGATGGGCCGATTTTCGCCACGAAGCGCGTTCCAGACTGAAGGATAGAGCGCAGCTTCCGCACCCACGATCTCGATGGCTGGGTTCTTGGCGCGCGCCGCGATGGCATTGCCCGCGATCAGTCCGCCGCCTCCAATCGGGATCACCAATACGTCAAGGTGCGGCGCCTCTTCGAGCATTTCGAGCGCGATTGTGCCCTGGCCGGCAATGATAGCCGGATCATCGTAAGGGTGAACCAGCACCAGGTCGCGTTGGGCATGTATTTGCTCGCAACGCGCCTGTGCTTCCGCCACGGTTTCTCCGTGCAGCACAACTTCGGCGCCATACGAGCGGGTCGCGGCCACTTTCACGAATGGCGTTGTCACCGGCATTACAATTGACGCCGGGATTCCTAACCGCTTGGCATGATAGGCGACCGCCTGGGCATGGTTGCCCGCCGACATGGTAATGACCCCCCGCCGGCGCTCGGCTTCGCTCAACGACGCGAGCTTCACGAGCGCACCGCGATCCTTGAACGAATTCGTGACCTGCAGGTTTTCGTATTTGACGTAAACGTCCGCCCCGGTAAGTGCGGACAGTTTTGGCGCCGGTAGCATCGGCGTGCGCAAGACCACATCCGCGATGACGCGGCGGGCCGCTTCGATGTCAGCAAGCGTTACTCTCAATTCCGGGGCTCCCGCACAGGCTCCGCCCACCATGCCGCAAGCCCTGGCAAGCTTCCAGCCGGCTCCTGATCATTGGCCTCTTGCGCAACGCCAGTTTATTCTCCATCTCGAGGGGCCGCCCAGAGGGCTCGGAGCCCATAGCGACCATGTCGATCGACATTAAACCGCACGCCTACGACCCGGTGACCCAACCCGAATTGTTCGACGGTGTTTTGCCGCGCCGGGTGGCCGCCTTCATCATCGATTTCATCATTCTGGCGATTCCGGTGGTCCTGATGGCCATGTTCATTTTTGCGTTCGGAATTGTGACCCTGGGGCTCGGCTTCGCGCTCTACTGGCTGCTGCCACCGGGAACGGTAATTTGGGCGCTCCTCTATTTCGGCGGCACCCTTGGAGGCCCAAATTCAGCCACCGTCGGTATGCGCGTGATGGATCTGGAAATGCGAACCTGGTACGGGGCGCCGGCCTATTTCGTACTCGGCGCTGTGCACGCCATAGCCTTCTGGTTTACGGTCTCGTTCTTCACGCCATTCATTCTTTTGGTTGCCTTCTTCAACGAGCGTCGGCGGCTGCTCCACGACATCCTGCTTGGAACGGTCGTTATCAATAACGCGACGCGGGCATCGATGCTCCGTCCCTCCGCGCAGGCAGCCAAAGTCGGTTAACGGCCGGACAGGGGCTTTGACGGGAACCCTCAGGCGCGCGATGCTATTGTGGAGTTGGGTATCTTTGAAATGACGGCCTGATTAGTGACCCAACATTCGCGCGATACGCCGCAGTTCTATCTGACCGCTCCGTCGCCCTGCCCCTATCTGGAGGGCCAGGAAGAGCGGAAAGTTTTCACGCATCTGGTGGGCGAACGGGCGGGTGAACTCAACGATCTTCTGACGCATGGCGGTTTTCGCCGCAGCCAGTCGATCGCCTATCGCCCGGCCTGTGAGAGTTGCCGCGCCTGCGTATCTGTACGTGTGTCGACCGCGGATTTCGCGCCGTCGCGCAACATGAGACGCATCGCCGAACGAAACGCTGACATCGTCGGCGACATGCGCTCGCCCGCGCCGACGTCCGAGCAATACTCTGTATTCCGCGCCTATCTGGACGCGCGCCATCGTGACGGCGGGATGGCCGACATGACCGTGCTCGATTACGCGATGATGATCGAGGACAGTCATGTCGATACGCGGCTGATCGAGTATCGCCGCCGGGGACCTGACACCGGCATTAACGGCCGGGGCGTTGGTGAAATGCTGGCTGTCGCGCTCACGGACATGCTCAGCGACGGTCTATCGATGGTCTATTCGTTCTTCGACCCGGATGAAGGTGATCGCTCGCTCGGGACCTTCATGATCCTCGACCATATCGACCGCGCCCACCGCATGGGCCTTCCTTATGTCTATCTCGGCTATTGGGTGCCCGGTTCACGCAAGATGGACTACAAGGGCCGCTTTCTGCCGCAAGAGCGCCTGATGCCGTCGGGCTGGAGCCGCGTCGAGCGCTAGAGCCCCGGTACCGGCACACCGAACGTGTGCAGGATCAGCACCCCGTTGAGCGCCAGAATGATCATTGTCCCGCCGATAGCAACGACGTTGGTCAGCGGCGTATTGACGAAGACGCCCATGATATCGCGGCGGCGCGTAAACAGGACCAGCGCGATCATCGGTAACGGCAGCGCTATGCTCAAAACGACCTGACTGACGACCAATGCGTTGGTGGCGTTAACGCCCATCGCTACGACGACAAACGCCGGAACCATGGTGATTACCCGCCGCAACCAGATCGGGATACGAAATCCGATGAAACCTTGCATGATCATTTGTCCGGCCATCGTACCTACAACTGAGCTCGAAATTCCCGAAGCGATCAGCGACAGCAGGAAAATTCCGGCTGCGCCGATGCCGAGCAAGGGGGCGAGTGTCTGGTAGGCTGTTTCGATTTCCGCGACGTCGCTGTGGCCGGCGTGAAATGCGCTCGACGCCATCATGACCATCGCCATATTGACGAGGCCTGCGACGGCCAGAGCGATCAGCACTTCCCAGTTTGAAATGCGTACAACTGTGCGTTTTTCGGCATTGTTGTGCGCCGGAATGCGCGCCTGCGTCAGGCCGGAATGTAGATAAACTGCGTGCGGCATTACGGTCGCGCCAATGATGCCGACCGCCAGCAGAAGAGCTTCGCCGTCGGCTATTTCCGGGGTCACTGTATGGATTGCCGCAGCTTTCCAGTCGACCGGCGCAATAAAGATTTCGATCAGGTAACAAAGCGCGATCACGGCCACCAGGCTGCTGATGATCAGCTCGACGGGCCGGAAGCCCCGGCTTTCGAACACCAGGATGCCGTAGGTCACGATCGCGGTAACAACCATCCCCGTCAGCAAAGGCATCTTGAATAGCAGCGCGAGGCCGATCGCACCGCCAAGAAATTCCGCGAGATCAGTGGCCATGGCGGCGATTTCGCTCACTACCCACATCACGAATATGATCGGCCGCGGAAATTGCTCGCGACACATTTCCGCGAGATTGCGTCCGGTAACGATGCCGAGCTTCGCCGACAGCGCCTGGAACATCATCGCTATCAGGTTGGCGAGCAACACCACCCAAAGCAATCCGTACCCGTATTTGGCGCCCGCCTGGATATTGGTGGCGAAATTTCCGGGGTCCATATAGGCGATAGAGGCGATCACCGCCGGGCCGCCGAACGCGAGGTAGTCGCCGATGCTCCGGCGTCGTCCGCCCAGCACTGCCCGTGCGGTCGCAGCGGTTCGTTCGCTCAACGACCCCCGTCCGACCGCTTTTCTTGGCACTCCGACAAGCCCCCGGTTACGTCCAAATCGCGCGAAAATCACCAGCATTGTACCTAGTTGCGAATAATTTGCAATTGCATTTAGAGCGGAACCTTACTTCCTGCGCTGGGTTGCTGATGGCCTAATAGGGCAAAGCGAGGGGGCTGCCCGCACATGGTTGATATCCGGAGACGGCGCTGGCGCCTGTTCGCCGCGCTGGTGCCCTTCACACTGGCCGCGACATCGGCGTTGGCGGCGGAAGGACAGAAAGGGCCGTCCGAGTTTCTGTTCATCGCACAGCTCGCCTTGCTGATGCTTGTCGGCCGCCTGCTCGGCGAACTCATGGTTCGCCTCAAGCAGCCGGCCGTCATGGGCCAACTGGTGGCGGGCCTGGCGCTCGGCCCCTCCCTCTTGGGCGCACTATTCCCCGACTTGCAGCACGCCATTTTTCCCGCCGTAAAAGAGCAAAAGGCGATGCTCGATGCGGTCTCGCAATTTGGCGTGCTGATGCTGTTGCTGCTCACCGGCATGGAGACCGATCTGCGGCTGGTACGGCGGACAGGCGGCACGTCGGCGATTGCATCGCTCGCAGGCATCATCGTGCCGTTCGTATGTGGCGTCGCACTCGGGGAAGCATTGCCTGACGCCATGCTGCCGGACGCCGGCAAGCGGCTGATTACTTCGCTCTTTCTCGGCACGGCGCTGTCGATCGCCTCGGTCAAAATCGTTGCCACCGTGATCCGCGAGATGAATTTCATGCGCCGCACGGTCGGCCAGGTCATCCTCGCATCTGCAATCATTGACGATACCATTGGCTGGATGATCACCGCCGTCATCTTCAGCCTCGCGCTGCAAGGCCACGTCGACATGTTGAGCCTCGCCCAGAGCGTTCTCGGAACGCTCGCTTTCATGGGGCTCAGTCTCACAATTGGCCGGCGTATCGTTTTCATCATTATCCGCTGGGTCAATGACGTCTTCGCCAGCGATTTTGCGGTGATCACCGCCATCCTGCTGATCATGTGCGCGATGGCCCTCATCACCGATTTGATCGGCGTACACACCGTGCTTGGCGCCTTCGTCGCCGGCATTCTGATTGGTGAGTCGCCGATTCTCACCCGCCACATTGATGAGCAGCTACGCGGCCTGATCATCGCTTTTTTCATGCCCGTCTTTTTCGGCACCGCCGGCCTTTCAGCCGATCTCACTATCCTGAAGGACCCATCCCTCCTGTTCTTGACCCTCGGGCTGATCGCCATCGCCAGCATCGGAAAATTCGGCGGCGCGTTCGCCGGTGGCAAGCTTGCCGGCCTGACCTTTCGAGAATTGTTCGCGCTTGGGACCGGCATGAATGCGCGCGGCTCGACGGAGGTGATTGTCGCCACCATCGGCCTCTCAATGGGCGCATTGAGCCAAAATCTTTTTACAATGATTGTCACCATGGCGATCGTTACCACCATGGTGATGCCGCCAACCTTGCGGTGGGCGCTGTCGCGGCTGCCGATGCGAAAGGAAGAAAAACAACGGCTTGAGCGCGAAGAAATGGAGGAAAAGGGCTTCGTATCAAAGATGGAGCGGCTGCTGCTCGCCGTCGATGAAAGTGATAATGCGAAACTCGCGACGCGTATTGTCGGCTTGATCGCCGGTGCCGGCGCAATGCCAACGACCGTCATGCACATCAAGAATGACAAGAAGACCGGCAAGGGCGCGGTCGAAGCTGCCAAACAAAAGGCCGAAGAGGTCGGCAAGACTGTCCAGCACTTCGCAGAACGCGTGGAGCGCACACAAAAGCCCGAAGAGAAATCAGATACCACGCTGGATGTGACGACCATTGTGGAAACGGCGGCCAGGAGCAAAGCGGTCGCCGAAGAGGCTGAGAAGGGTTACAGCCTCATGGTTATTGGCCTTGAAAAGACCGTTGCTCGCCGCACCGAATTCCACGAGGACATCACAAAACTTGCGGCCGGCTTTGAAGGCCCTCTCGCCGTCGTGGACGCCCGTGACAAGCTGCTCGAACATCCGCTCGGCGCCGAGCTCAATATGCTGGTGCCGGTCAACGGCACCGAATATTCGCGGCGCGCAGCTGAAGTCGCGATTGCAATCGCGCGCGCCAGTCACGCGCCATTAACGGCGCTCTACGTCGCACCGCGCGGCAGAAAACGCTCACGGCGCTACGAGGAAGCAATCTTGAAGGATATTTCGAAGCTCGCCGAGACCTATGACACCGATGTGCGCACCGCAGTGCGTGCCAATGTTGCGGCCGAAGAAGCCATTCTCAAGGAGCTGTCGCGCAAGCCTTACAATTTGATTTTGATCGGCACCGGCCGACGGCCGGGCGAGAAGCTTT
Organism: uncultured Alphaproteobacteria bacterium; assembly: GCA_963767515.1. GTDB lineage: Bacteria > Pseudomonadota > Alphaproteobacteria > Rhizobiales > Xanthobacteraceae > Pseudolabrys. The sequence continues at coordinate 116,131 of CAVYER010000017.1, read as the reverse complement.
TCTTCGGCGAAACGGCCGCCGCGCTTCTGGAAAAATCGGGACGCTCGTTGCTGTTCGTGGCGAGTTAACGCCATTTGGCGTCATGGCCAGCTTGGCCCGGCCATCCACGCCTTTGCTTCCGCCAAGAAGTCTTGGATGCCCGCACAAGCGCGGGCATGACGGTCATTGCTCTTCGTCGCCGCGATTGCCCGCGCTCGGTGTGCCGCGGAATTTGTTGTTCTTCGGGAATCCCTTAGGCGCGATGCGGCCCGCATCGGAGCGGTTGCCGCGCCAGTCCTTCAACTCCTTCATCGGCAACGTGAAACTGCGTCCCGCGGCGTCGTTCCACGTCAGCCCGTCATCCGCCTTGAAGGTGGTGACGTCCGAAAGTCCCTTTTCCTTGTAGCGTTGGAGCCGCACGCCCCGCCCCCGGCCCATTTCCGGAACCTGATTGAGTGCGAAAATCACCATCTTGCGATTTTCACCAATCGTGGCCGCGAGTTCCCCATCGACCGTGGTCATGGCGCGCGCCTTGTCGGGCGCCTTGAGATTGAGCACCTGCTTGCCTTTGCGGGTGGTGCCGAGGCATTCATCTTCGGCCACTACGAAGCCGTTGCCCTGATGGCTCGCCACCAGGAATTTGCGACCGCCATGAAAGGCCAGGGACGCCACGACGTCGGCATCCTGCTCAATATCGAAATACAGTCGCACCGGCTCGCCGTGGCCGCGCCCGCCGGGCAGTTTCGAAGCGTCGATCGTGTAGAACTTGCCGTTGCTGGCAAAGATCAGGATCTTGGCAGTGGTTTCGGTCGGGAACGCGAATTTCAGCGCGTCATCGGTCTTGAAAGTGACACCGGAGAGATCGGTGACGTGGCCGCGCAGGGCGCGGATCCAGCCCTTGTCCGACACGACGACAGTGATCGGCTCGCGCACCACCATCGCCTCTTCGATGGCGGCTTCGTCGTGCGCCGGCGCAATGCCGAAGGTAGTGCGGCGCTTGCCGATATCGGTTTTCGGCCCGAACTTTTCCCGAATCTCCTTGATCTGGCCCGCAATGGTCTTCCATTGCTGCGGAGTTGAGCCGATCAACGCCTTGAGCTTGGTGCGCTCCTCGCGCAGCGCCTTGTCCTCCGCGCGGATTTCCATCTCTTCGAGCTTGCGCAAATTGCGCAGCCGCATGTTCAGAATGGCTTCGGCTTGCACCTCAGTCAGCTTGAAGGTCTTCATCAGGACGGGCTTGGGCTCGTCCTCCTTACGGATGATCTTGATCACCTTATCGAGGTTGAGATAGGCGATCAGGTAGCCACCCAGCACCTCCAGGCGATGCTCGATTTCCGCAAGCCGGTGCTTTGAGCGCCGTAGCAGCACCTCGCGCCGATGGTCGAGCCATTCGCGCAATGCCTCTGCGAGGCCCAGCACCTGCGGAATGCGGCCTTTCACCAGCACGTTCATGTTGAGCGGAATGCGGTTTTCGAGCTCGGTGAGCTTGAAAAGGGACTCCATCAGCAGTTCGGCATCGACCGAACGGGAACGCGGCTCGATCACCAGCCGGATGTCTTCCGCCGATTTATCGCGCACATCGGCGACCAGTGGCAGTTTCTTCTCGTTGATCAGTTCAGCGAGCCTTTCGACCAGACGCGATTTCTGCACCAGCCACGGAATTTCGCTGATCACGATCACGTACGTGCCGCGCCCTGTGTCTTCCTGTTTCCAGCGCGCGCGCACGCGGAATGAGCCGCGCCCGGTGTTGTAGGCCTCCGCGATCGTCTCCGGCGGATCGACAATAATGCCGCCGGTCGGGAAGTCCGGACCCTTGACATATTTGAGGAGTGTGCGGCTGCGCGCCTTCGGATTGTCGATCAGGAACAGCGCGGCGTCGCACAACTCTGCCGCGTTGTGCGGCGGGATGGACGTCGCCATGCCGACCGCGATGCCTTGCGAGCCGTTGGCCAGCAGATTGGGAAAGGCTGCCGGCAGCACGACCGGTTCTTCGCTGGTGCCGTCATAGGTGGGGCGGAAATCGACTGTGTCCTCGTTGATGCCATCGATCAGCAGCCGCGCGACCTCAGTCAGCCGCGCCTCGGTGTAACGCATGGCGGCGGCGTTATCGCCGTCGACGTTGCCGAAATTACCCTGCCCGTCCACCAGCGGATAGCGCTGGGCAAAATCCTGGGCGAGACGTACCAGCGCATCGTAAATCGCCTGGTCGCCGTGCGGGTGGAAGTTGCCCATCACGTCGCCCACAACTTTGGCCGATTTCTTGAAGGCAGCCCCGGGGTCAAGGCGCAACAGCCGCATGCCGTAGAGGATGCGGCGATGCACCGGCTTGAGGCCGTCGCGCGCATCCGGCAGCGCGCGGTTCATGATTGTGGATAGTGCGTAGGCGAGATACCGCTCTTCCAGCGCCTCGCGCAGCGCAACCTCTTCAACCGCGCCTTTTTCCGGGGGAATCAGTCGCTTTCCCATGATTGATAGCTAATCGGTTGTCCGCCGACGAACAAGCGATGAACCGCATCACAATCTAATCTTTCCAGTTTTTCAGCACTATTGATGAACCCGGGCGCCTCGACTGTGTTATCTTGCACGCGACTGCGTTGGGAATCGGGTTCTACTTGAATGGAGAAAGCAATGCGCCGGATTGTTCTTGCAACTGCCGCGACGCTAGCCCTTCTCGTGGCAGGTTCATTCGCGCCGAATCGCGCCGAGGCCATGACGGTCACGACCCCGACCGGGCTCATGGCCGCAATTGACGGCACTAACCTGGCCGAGAACATCGCCTATGTCTGCCGCCGGGTGTGGCGCTGCGGACCTTATGGCTGCGGCTGGCGCCGCGCCTGCTGGTGGACGGGTGGCGGCCCCTACTATTACGGCGGCGGCCCCTATTACGGACGCCGATACTATCACCGGCGTTACTGGTGGTAACTTAGGCCACGCTCGGCAGCGCCCGGTTCAGCGCGGCGATGAAATGCGCACGCTCGTCTCCGAGCGCAATCCCGCGTGGCTCGAGCGCGTGCCGTGTGAGGAAATAGCCAGTCAACGCAAAACCGTCGGCAAGATCGCGACCGCCAGGCGTGGCCTGCTCTTCGCGCAGGAATGCCGGCAGGCGCAGCATCTTGTCAGCCCACGGCTCCGCGGCGGTGCGCGACACCGCGCGGCCGGACTTTGGTGACACATATCCGAGATCAATGGAGCCACCCGTCGCCGCACAGCGTTCGAGATCGAGCCCGAAGCCGAGCTCGGCGAGAAGACGCAATTCAAAGCGCACGACCATTGGCGCCGCGGCGCTAGCATCGATGAGATGCGCAAAGATTTCGTCGAGCGCCTCGTAGAGACCCGCATGCGGGTCGCGCTCCGGCAACAGCCGCATCAACGCAGCCATGTGGCTGACGCCATAAATCGCATGCGGCGCCGAAAAGAAGCTGGCGGCCCGCAGGTCTATTCCTTCCACCGTGTAGTTGCCGAGATGCTCGTCGAGCCGCGCACGCCATACCGCATTGACGGTATTGCCCGGCTGCAACACTGGCTTGAGCCGCGATCCAAATCCGCCACGCACGAGCCCCAGATGGCGCCCGTGCTCGCGTGTCATCAGCTCGAGGACGGCGCTTGCCTCCCCGTGCCGCTTGACGCCAATCACAATGCCTTCATCGGTCCATTGCATGTAGGACTCACGACGTTATTTCTACGTCACTCCTTCGGAAACTCCAGCCCCATGGCGCGGTAGCGTTCGGGGTCCTCACCCCAGCCTTCGCGCACCTTTACGAACAGGAACAGATGCACTTTGACGTCGACGATATCGGCGATTTCCTTGCGCGCGGCCTCTCCGATCGCCTTGATGGTCTGTCCGCCCTTCCCGAGCACAATCTTGCGCTGGCTTTCCCGCTCCACGTAGATGGTCTGCTCGATGCGGATATCGCCGCCGCGCAATTCTTTCCAGACTTCGGTTTCGACCGTCGAGTGATAGGGCAATTCCTGGTGAAGCCGCTCGAATAATTTTTCGCGCGTAATCTCCGCGGCAAGCTGGCGAACAGGAGCATCCGACATCTGATCGGGAGGATAGAGCCACGGGCCCGGCGCGACGTGTTGTGCCAGCCAGCGCCTGAGATCCGGCACCCCGTCTCCAGTCAGCGCCGACACCATAAAGGTCGCCTCGAATTTCGTTTTCTCGTTTGCAGCCTTTGCCAGATTGAGCAGGGCCTCCTTCGCGACCACATCGATCTTGTTGAGGATGAGCAATTTCGGTCGCTTCACCTCGGCAAGCCGGCCAAGGATATCGTCGGCCTCCTCGTCCAGTCCCTTTCGCGCATCGATCAGGAGCCCAACCAGATCGGCCTCGTGCGCCCCGCTCCACGCTGTCGTCACCATGGCGCGGTCCAGCCGCCGCCGCGGCGAAAAGATTCCAGGCGTGTCGACGAAGATCAGTTGCGATTGCCCCTCGACCGCGATGCCGCGGATCAAAGCGCGCGTCGTTTGCACCTTGTGCGAAACGATGGTGACTTTGGAGCCAACCAGCGCGTTGAGCAGCGTTGATTTGCCGGCGTTGGGCGCGCCGATCAGGGCGATAAAACCGCAACTCGTGCCACTGTCCGGCGAAGGCGTGTCAGCCATCAAGTTTATCCGCCGCCACGCCGACACGCGTTAGCATGGCGGCAGCGGCGGACTGTTCGGCGGCCCGCTTCGAGCTTCCGAGGCCCTCGGCGGGCGGGCGGTCCGGCAGCACAACAGCAACGCGGAATTCCGGATCGTGGTGCGGACCGGTGCGCGCCAGTTCGCGATAGGCCGGAGTCGGAAGTCCGCGGGCTTGCGCCCATTCCTGCAACATCGTCTTTGGATCACGCAGCGGCCCCAGCGGCTTGAGCATGCGTTCCTTCCAAAACCGAACGATCAACTCGTCCGCCGCCTTGTAGCCGCCATCGATGAACACGGCACCGACGAGCGCCTCGCAAACATCGGCGAGAATGGTCGTGCGCCGTCGGCCACCGGCATGAGATTCCGAATTGCCGAGCTTGAGCGCGGGACCGAGATCCATCGCGCGCGCCACGTCCGCGCAGGTGTCCTTGCGCACGAGATCGGCGAGCCTGCGCGACAACTCGCCCTCATTCGCTTTCGGGAACGCACGGTAGAGCATATCCGAGATAACCAGGCCCAGCACGTGATCGCCGAGAAACTCCAGGCGCTGGTAGCTGGCCGCGCGATTGCCGCCCGAGAGCGCTGAAATGTGCGTCAGGGCGCGTTCGAGCAAGTCTTTGTCGGCAAATTTGTAGCCGATCCTGTCTTCGAGCGCCGACCTGTCCTTGGCCTTACGGCTCATTTGACGATCGTAAACAGTCTGTTCCAGCGCACCGACACCGGCCAGCGCCAGAATTGCCAGGCGCGTTCGCCCTCAAATACGGAGAAGAAGATAATCTGCGCCTTGCCGACGATATTCTCGAACGGCACCATGCCCACCTGGCTGAAACGGCTGTCGGTCGAATTGTCCCGATTGTCGCCCATCATGAAGTAGTTGCCGGGAGGCACGGTGTAGACCTGCGTATTGTCAGCAAAGCCGTTATCGACCAGATCGAGCGTGTAGTAGCTCACGCCGTTCGGCAGCGTATCCTTCCAGCGCTTGACCGGCGCGTCGTGCTGGCCCTCTTCGGTTTCGACGAAGTCATCGGCTCGCTCGTGCTTGACCGGCATACCGTTGATGCTGACGACACCATCGATCACCTGGATCTTGTCGCCCGGCAGGCCGATCACGCGTTTGATGTAGTCGGTGGTTGGATCTTTGGGCAGACGGAATACGACGACATCGCCGCGTTGCGGCAGCCAGTCAGAGGGCATGCGCCCCGAAAAAACCGGGGGCGAGAGCGGCAGCGAATATTTGCTGTAGCCGTAGCTGTATTTCGACACGAACAGGTAGTCGCCGACCAGCAACGTCGCCTTCATCGAGCCGGACGGAATGTTGAAGGGTTGAAAAAGAAAGGTACGGATCACCAGTGCAATGATCAGCGCGTGAATGATCACGCGCACTGTTTCGGCGACGCCGCCCTCTTTTCGTTTCGTTCCGGATGTCACGCTCATAGGCCTTTCGTCCCGCCAATCGGCATGCGCTCCCCGGCGACCTTGTAGCGGCTGGTCCCCCGACACGCAATGAACAACGCCGGAGTTGCAACGCAAACAATTGGCTGGGCTGTATTTCTCGCGCTCAACGTGAACCTCCGGGCGCCGGCGCGGCAACGGCCGAAATAATGACGATCGCCTGCGCGGTGGGGCCCTCGTCGGTCAGCGAGACGTCGATCCTGGCCTCGCAGCCCGGCGGCGTGATCGCCTGTAACCGCGAAAGCGCGCCGCCCGTCAATTTCATCGTCGGGCGTCCACCGGCCACATTGACCACACCCATGTCACGCCAGAAAACGCCGCGCCGTAACCCCGTACCGAGCGCCTTGGCGCAGGCTTCCTTCGCGGCAAACCGCTTGGCATAGGTTTCGACAGAATTGGCGCGCTGGTCGGCCTTGGCGCGCTCGGTCGCCGTAAAGATGCGGCCAAGAAACCGCTCGCCGTGACGCTCGATCACGTCGGCAATGCGCCGCACGTCGACGATGTCCGAGCCGAGCCCGATGATCATTTGGCTATGACTTTTTTGCGTCCGCGATCCATGGCCGCGCGCATAAATTTCACGGTCTCCGTTAGACCCTCGAACACGGCCTCGCCGATCAGAAAATGTCCAATATTGAGTTCGACGACCTGTTGAAGCGCCGCAATCGTCTCTGCGGTTCCATAATCGAGCCCGTGACCGGCGTGCACTTCAAGCCCCAGACCTGACGCGAGTAGAGCGCCGTCGCGGATGAGCTGCCACTCCGATTTGGCCTCAGCGACACGACCACCCATGACCGCATCGCACCAGGAACCGGTATGAATTTCGATCACCGATGTTCCGAGCTCGGCCGCCATCTCGATTTGCGCGGGCGCGGCCCCGATGAACAGAGAAACACGGATGCCGGCGTGCTTAAGCTCATGCACCACGGGCATGAGCTGCGCGCGCTGCCGGACGACGTCGAGCCCTCCCTCGGTGGTGCGTTCGGTGCGTTTTTCAGGCACCAGGCACACCGCATGCGGCCTGGTCTTGAGTGCAATGCCGACCATTTCTTCAGTGGCCGCCATTTCAAAATTCAAGGGTTTGTCGATCTCGGCCTTCAACCGCGCAATATCATCGTCACGAATGTGTCGGCGATCTTCCCGCAAGTGCGCAGTAATGCCGTCGCAGCCGGCAGCAATTGCAAGCTTGGCCGCGCGCACCGGATCAGGGTGACGCCCGCCGCGCGCGTTGCGGATGGTGGCGACGTGGTCGACGTTGACGCCAAGACGGAGACGATTCATGCGATTGTCCCGCGCATGATCTTAACCGAAAACCGGTGGCCACTTTTCGGGATCATGCGCCAGCTAACCGTTTACTCGTTCCGCTTTCGCCACCACGGGTTTCGCGCGCAGCTGCGCAAGGATGGCGGTCAAATGCTTGAGATCGTAGACCTCGAGATCAATGGTCACGTCGGTGAAATCGGGAGCGCGCCGCGTCATGCGTATATTGTCGATATTGCCGTCATGTTCGGCAATGACTTGCGCGATTTGCGCAAGGGAGCCGGGTTCGTTCACTGACTGCACCGCGATACGCGCCGGAAAACGGCGTGGCGCCCGCTCCTCTTCGTCCCAGCGCACATCCAGCCACCGTTCCGGCTTGTCCTCGAATTCGCTCAGCGCCGGCGACTGGATCGGGTAGATCGTGATCCCCTCACCCGGAGAGAGAATGCCGACGATGCGATCTCCCGGCACCGCGCCACCATTCGGCGCGAAACTCACCGGCAGATCGCCATTGATGCCGCGAATTGGGATGGCAGACCCCACTTCACTATCGGGCACTTTGAATTTGACGGACGTCAATTTTTTCAATCCGAACCAGCCACTGTCCGGTTTTGGGTTAGCGGCCATGGCGGCGGCGCGTTCTTCCTTGTAGTCCGGATACATGGCGCGGGCGACGTCAGACGCTTTCAATTCGCTGCGTCCAACCGCCGCCATCACGTCTTCGATCGACGCGCGCGCAAGCCGCGGCAGCGCGCCCCTGAGATTCTCGTCCGAATAAGCGATCTTCGCGCGCTGGAACAGGCGCTCGACAATCCGGCGGCCAAGTCCCGCGTATTGCGTGCGTACAGCCACACGTGTTGCCCGCCGGATCGCGGCCCGTGCCTTGCCGGTGACGACAATGGATTCCCAGGCCGCCGGCGGTGCCTTTTGTGCTTTCGAGGTCAAGATTTCGACCTCGTCGCCATTCACGAGCTCGGACGTCAACGGTGCGATCTGACCGTTGATCTTGCAGCCGACGGCGGTGTTTCCGACATCCGTATGCACCGCATACGCAAAATCGATCGGTGTTGCCTTGCGTGGCAGCGCGATCAGCTTGCCTTTCGGTGAAAAGCAGAACACCTGGTCATGAAACAGCTCGAGCTTTGTATGCTCGAGAAATTCTTCCGGATTTGAACCTTCTGCCAAAAGTTCGATGGTCCGGCGAAGCCAGGCATAGGCCGTTGATTCCCGCGACAGCAATTCCGTCGGCGATCCTACGTTGTCCTTGTACAGCGCGTGCGCGGCGATGCCGTATTCAGCGATCTCGTGCATTTCCACGGTGCGGATCTGGAGCTCGACCCGCTGCTTGCTCGGGCCGATCACGGTCGTGTGGATTGACCGGTAATCGTTGCCTTTCGGCGTCGAGATATAATCCTTGAAGCGCCCCGGGACCATCGGCCAGGTGCTGTGCACGATACCGAGGGCCTGATAGCAGTCAGCCAGTGTTTTCACGACAACGCGGAATCCAAAGATATCCGAAAGTTGTTCGAAGCCGACCGACTTGCGCTCCATCTTGCGCCAGATCGAGTAAGCGCGTTTGCGGCGCCCAACGACCCGCGCCTCTATACCACGATCGGCGAGCTTTTTTGTGAGCTGCTTTTCGATTTCCGAGATCAGCAATTTGCTGCGTTCGGTGAGTGCATTCAGCCGCGCGCTCACCACCTCGTATGCTTCCGGATAAAGTTCGCGGAATGCCAGATCGTCGAGCTCCTCGCGCATCTCATGCATGCCCATACGGCCTGCAAGCGGCGCGTAGATTTCCAAGGTCTCTTCGGCCGCGCGTCGGCGCGCCTCAGGCGGCATGTACCCCAGCGTTCGCATGTTATGCAGCCGGTCGGCGAGCTTGATCAAAAGCACGCGCACGTCATCGGCGATCGCAAGGAGCAGCTTGCGGAGGTTTTCTGCCTGCTTGGCTTCCTTGGTCACCAGGTCGAGTTTTTTCAACTTGGTGAGACCTTCGACCAGTGTGCCGATATCCCGCCCGAACAGGCTGTCGATCTCCGCCCGCGTGGCCTCGGTGTCCTCGATGGTGTCGTGCAGCAAAGCGGCCGCAATGGTCGCATCGTCGAGCTTGAGGTCGGTCAGAATGGCCGCCACCTCGATCGGATGGGAAAAATACGGGTCACCGGACGCGCGCCGCTGCTCGCCATGAGCTTTCATGGCGTAGACATAGGCGCGGTTGAGCAGCGCTTCGTTGGTATCCGGATTGTAGCGGCGGACCCGCTCGATCAGGTCGTACTGCCGCATCATCGGCGGCTTTCGCGTTTGGGCAGGCTTTTCAACCGCTTGAGTCGCGGCAGCAACGGCCGGCTGGCGCGGCGCCCGGATCGGGGCCTGCTTTTGCATGCGCGGAAGGTCGGAGCGCGTGCGCGCCATATCTGCTGCCTCGCAGCCTCTACTGACGGAACTACCTCAAGATATCACGTCGTTTCGCCGTAGCTGCAAGGCTTTGGGATACTGGTTGATAAATAGCCGACGGCCCGGCTTTTGGGCCGGGCCGTGGGATCGGAGTGAATATCCAAGTCGAAATGCCTTATTCGGCGTCCTCTTCGGGCACCTCCTCCGGAGGGGCCAGGCCTTCGAGCCCCTTCAGGAGCTCTTCCTCGGTCATGCGGTCGGCAGTTACCTCGGTGTCATCCGAATCGACACTTGCCCCTGCGCCGGCACCGATCAGCGGCACTTCGGGCTCGGGCTCGTCGACCTCGACGTATTTCTGCAAGCTATGAATGAGGTCTTCCTTGAGGTCCCCGGGCGATACGGTGGTATCGGCGATCTCGCGCAATGCCACGACCGGATTCTTGTCGTTGTCTCTCTCGACGGTAATCTGCGATCCGGACGAAATCATGCGCGCACGATGGCTCGCCAGAAGGACGAGATCGAAGCGATTTTCAACCTTATCAATGCAATCTTCTACGGTGACACGGGCCATCGGCTCGGCACTCCATCTGGTGGAACATATCCTGAATTGGACTGCTAGGTATCCTTTGGTGCATGGAATTTCAAGCATTTTTGTCTTGGTTTAGCCGCAACCGTCTGTTACTCGACAAATGCGAGCCCGCAGCAAGCCGATGGGACTGGATTTTATCGGCGCGGCGTGATTGCGCAGGCGGTAGCTCAATTGATCCGAGATGCCGCGATGCCCTGTTAACCGCGATCTAGGAGCACGCGCGCGCATGTCGCATTGCGCGTATCTGCGATCTGAAAGTAACTCGAAGTGAATTGTGAGAGAATCCCATGACCGTACCTGGTGAAAAAATTGCTTTATTCATTGATGGAGCCAATCTTTACGCCACCGCCAAATCCCTCGGTTTCGACATCGACTACAAGCGGCTGCTTCGTGAATTCCAATCGCGCGGTTATCTGTTGCGCGCATTTTATTACACGGCAGTCATCGAGGATCAGGAATACTCCTCGATCCGGCCCCTCATCGACTGGCTGGACTACAACGGCTACGCCGTCGTCACCAAGGCAACCAAGGAGTTCGTCGACCAGACCGGCCGCCGCAAGGTCAAAGGCAATATGGACATCGAGCTTGCGGTTGACGCGATGGAAATCGCCGGAACTATCGATCACATGGTGCTGTTTTCCGGGGACGGTGACTTCCGCTCGCTGGTCGAAGCTGTGCAGCGCAAGGGCGTGCGCGTCACCGTGATCTCAACTATTTCCACCCAGCCGCCGATGATCGCCGATGAGCTGCGCCGCCAGGCCGACATTTTCACCGACATCGTCACGCTGCAATCGAAGATTGGCCGCGATCCGGCCGAGCGTGCCGCGCGCGACGCCGCACGCGGCCCGCGCGAGGAGCACGGCTCGCCGCAGCATACGCCACAGTTCCTGCAACGACCGCCGACGGCGCCGCAACGCGTCGGCGCTCCCGTAGGCGCTGATGACGACGACGATTCTTTCGAATAACAACTCGCCATGAGCGAGGTTGACGGCAAGCCGGGACATAACTGCCCGCGCTGTCCGCGGCTTGTTGCATTCCGCAAGAACTGGCGCACCAAGGAACCAACCTGGTTCAATGCACCGGTCCCCTCGTTCGGCCCTTTGGGTGCGCGCGTATTGATCGTCGGATTGGCGCCCGGCGTACAAGGGGCCAATCGAACCGGCCGCCCATTCACCGGCGATTACGCCGGCGTGCTGCTTTACGAGACCCTCGGCAAATTCGGCTTTGCGCGCGGCGAATACGGCGCCCATCCTGACGACGGACTTGAATTGGTCGACTGCAGGATTACCAATGCCGTGCGTTGCGTCCCGCCCGAGAACAAACCGACGCCCGATGAAACAAGAACCTGCCGAGATTTTCTTGCGGCAACGATTGCCGAAATGAAAAAATTGCGTGCTGTTGTCGCGCTAGGCCGTATCGCGCATGACAGCGTGGTGACGACGCTCGGTGCCAAAAAATCAGCGACGCCATTTACGCATGGCGGCAAACACGAAATCGACCGGCTTGCTTTGTTCTCCAGCTACCATTGCTCGCGTTACAATACCAATACCGGCGTCCTCACGCCCGAAATGTTTCGCAAGGTTTTTGCAAGCGTCAGGAATTATCTGGACGCCTGAATCCAGGCAATCACGTCCGCCGCATTTTTGTCCGGCGGAAATACCGGATAAAATGCTTTGGTGATTTTGCCGTCGTCGATCACCAGCGCCATGCGTTTAAGCAGTGTCATCCCTGCGGCCATAAATGTCGGTAGCTTGAGCGCCTTGGTCAGCGCCAGCGTTTCGTCCGACAGAATTGGGAACGGCAGATGGAGGCGCGTCGCCGCCTCGCGCTGATAAGCAGTGTCCTGCGTGGAAAGCCCGTAGAGCTGCGCCACACCCAGCCGCGTGAGCTCGCCAAAATGATCGCGAAATGAGCAGGACTGCGGCGTGCAGCCCCGCGCGCCCGGAATCTGGTCCCAGCCATCCGGCGGATCGATCCCCGGCACACCCGTGCGTGGATAAATGTAGATGACGGTGCGGCCCTTGAGCTTCGACAGATTGACCGCCGCGCCTTTGGTTGCCGGCAAGGCCAGATCAGGCACTTTCGTGCCGGCGAGATGGCGTGTAGCGCCGTCATCGTGCGGCACCGGAATATTGGGCGGCAGAAATTGCGGATTATGCGTACCGGGCGCTTCGGTCATTTCCCATCTCCGTTCATAGGCGCATGATCTTTTCCGAAAACCGGTCCCCACTTTTCGGGATCATGCGCTATAGCTCATAAACTCCATCAAGGAGCCGTCTGGATCGCGGAAATAGACGGACGTCCCCGGCCCCCTGGCGCCGAACCGCTGCATCGGTCCGCGCTCAACGGCGATCCCATGCGCTTTAAGATGCGCGATTGCACCATTGATTGGGCCGATCCATTCAAAGCAGAGATCGCTGTTACCCGGCTGCACGGGTAACCGCGCGACTTCCGCGGGCTTCACGCCCGGGCCATGCACGTTGAGCTGCTTATCGCCAAACCGGTAGGCCCAGCCCGCAGGCCGCTGCACAAGCTCGGCGCCCATCACCGCGCTGTAGAACTTGTTCGATCGCTCCCAGTCGGACACGTGGATTACGCAATGGTCGAGTTTGGTCGGGACGGTAGCACTCATGCGTTCACTCGCTGTTAGATCGTCTTATGGTCTCACCGCGCGGCTGCAGCCAGCACGACGGCCAAGTTCGATTCCAAGGGGGTATTACCTATCCCTTCATACGCATTAGCCGCCCACGCTCGCGCTCCCAAGAGCGTTTTTTCAGCGTCTCCCGCTTGTCGTGCAGCTTTTTGCCCCGTGCGAGCGCAATCTCGATTTTGGCCCGACCCTTCTCGTTAAAGTAAAGCTTTAACGGCACGATCGTCATGCCCTCCCGCTCAACCGCCCCGGCCAGCCGGTTGATCTCGCGCTTTTGCAGCAGCAATTTGCGCGGCCGCTTCGGCAGATGGTTGAAGCGGCTGGCTTGCAGATATTCCGGGATGTTCGAATTGATGAGCCAGAGCTCGCCGTCGCGCGTGTCGGCATAAGATTCCGCAATCGTAGCCTTGCCGGCGCGGAGAGATTTAACCTCGCTGCCGGTGAGGACGATGCCGGCCTCGAAGGTCTCGCCGATTTCGTAGTTGAAACGCGCCTTACGGTTGTCGGCGACCACCTTGAAGCGGCGCTCGGGTTTTGCGGCCATGGGTGTGCTTGCAGTTCGCGTTCAGCGCGATTTCAGCTGATCGCGGATGTCGGTGAGAAGTTGCTCGGTCTTCGACGGTGGCGGGGCCTTCTCTTCTTCCTTGCGGACGAGCTTGTTAAGCCCGCGAATGACCAGGAAGAGCACAAAAGCAATGATGATAAAGTTAAGCGAGACAGTGAGAAAGTTTCCCCAAGCTAATACGGCACCTTGCTTTTTTGCCTCGACCAGGGTCGTCGCCGTAACTTTCGCCGAAAGCGGCACGAAATAATTCGAAAAATCGAGGCCGCCCGTGATCGCGCCGATGATCGGCATGATGACGTCGCCAACCAGCGAATTCACGATACCAGAAAAGGCAGCGCCAATGATCACGCCAATGGCGAGATCGACGACATTCCCTCGCAGCGCAAACTTTTTGAATTCGGCCAGCATCTAGTTGATGAGGCCGGCGTGCACCATCGCCTGGCGCACGGCGGCCTGCGCCTTCTCGCTCGCCGGCACCATCGGCAGCCGCACCGTATTGGCGCACTTGCCGATCAACGACATCGCATACTTGATTGGTGCCGGACTTGTTTCCACAAACAAATTGATATGAAGCGGCGTGAGCTTGTCTTGCAGCTTGAGCGCCTTGGCGAAGTCGCCTTTCAGGCAGGCCGCCTGAAATTCGGCGCACAGCCGCGGCGCCACGTTCGAAGTTACCGAGATGCAGCCATGGCCGCCATGCGCCATGAAGCCGAGCGCGGTGATGTCCTCGCCGGAAAGCTGATTGAAGTCCGGCCCCATTGCAGCACGCTGCTGCGAGACGCGCGTCATATTGGCCGTCGCATCCTTCACACCCGCAATGTTCTTGAGTTCAAACAGGCGTGCCATCGTGTCGACCGACATGTCGACGATCGAGCGGCCCGGGATGTTGTAAATTATAATCGGGATGCCGATGGCATCGTTGATTGCCTTGTAGTGCTGGTAGAGCCCTTCCTGCGTAGGCTTGTTGTAATAAGGCGTGACAATCAGCACGGCGTCGGCGCCGGCCTTCTCGGCATGTTGCGACAGCTCTATTGCCTCAGCCGTCGAATTCGAGCCAGAGCCGGCAATGACGGGAACCCGGTCGTCGGCCTGGTCGATGCACCATTCCACGACCTTCTTGTGCTCGTCGTGCGATAAAGTCGGGCTCTCGCCTGTGGTGCCAACCGGAACCAGGCCGTTGGTGCCTTCGGCGATCTGCCATTCCACGATGTCGCGGAACGCCTTTTCGTCGAGCGAGCCGTTTTTGAACGGCGTGACCAGCGCAGTGAAAGAGCCTCGAAAGCTCGTCTTGGCGGTCATGGCACGACTTCTCCACAAGGGGTACGGACTGAGGGTCCCATAGATATCGGGTCAGGGGCACCGATGAAAGCCCTGCGTCTAAATGGGCCCATGAATTGGCGTGATAGCCGACGGCCTTGCCCTGTTTTTGCCCTCCTCATTGCTTAGGATCCCCATACCCCAAAATTTTGGATATCCTTCATCAACGTTATTGGCCTAATGGGGGCCAAACGGGTTTGCGGCCCTTGCATTGAGTCGGGGTCGCCGGGACTAAAGGCAAGGGATCGGATGCGCGGGACTAGTCGCAGCCCCATCGGTATTCTTTTGAGCACGCGTTTGGGCGCGTGTTTGGCGCTAACGGCGGCTTGCGCGTTTAGCGCGGAAGCAGTTCCGGTCGCCCCGCAAAAAGTTCCGTTGCCGCGTCCACGGCCGGCGATCCAAAACGGAAAGCAAGCAGCAACGCCTGCCGCGCAAATCGCCCCGCTCCCACAGAAGCGGCCGGCCACCGACAGCGCCGCCTTGTCGTCATATGCCCAGGCGAATGTCGGCCTGCACGGGACGATTTTCGAGAGCCGCGCCACGTTCAAATCGCTGGCACGCCCGGTTTCCGGCCCCTTCGCCATCGCCCCGACGGCCGCGACCTCGGCCGCGGATATTGCTGCGGTCAAACGTGTCATCGAGGCCGCACGCAGGGGCAAGGAAGCCGATGCCAATGCCGCTGAAGCAAGCATCACCGACCCGGTCGCCAGAAAACTTGCCGAATGGGTCATCCTGCGCTCGGACAGCACCAACCCAACCTTCCAGCGCTATGCCGCCTTCGTCGAGGCGAACCCGAGCTGGCCGCACTCTCCGCTGTTCCGCCGGCGCGCCGAAAATGCGCTTTGGAATGATGGCATCGATGATCGCACCGTTCGCGCCTTCTTCGCCAAGCAACAGCCGTCGACCGCCAAAGGCCGCTTCATGCTGGCGCGCACCTTGCTCGCGCAAGGCGACCACGACGCTGCGGCCGCTTTGGTCCGCTACGCCTGGCGCAATGATGAATGCAGCGCCGAGGTCGAAAAGCGTGTGCTTGAGATGTTCGGCAATATGCTCACCACCGCCGACCACAAGGCGCGCATGGAGCAACGTTTCTATGCCGACGATGTCGCCGGCGGCATGCGCGCCGCGGAACGTCTTGGCGGCAACGAAGTCGCGATCGGCAAGGCGCGCGCAGCGGTGTTGCGCAAAGCCGGCAATGCGAAAGCGGCGCTCGATGCCGTGCCTGGGGCCGCGCAAAGCGATCCCGGTTACATTTTCGCGCGCGTGCAGTGGCTGCGCCAGAACAACAAGGCGGAAGACGCTAGCAAGCTGATCCTCACCGCACCAAAGGACCCTGACCGCCTATACAATCTCGATCAGTGGTGGCTGGAACGGCGCCTGCTGGTGCGCAAGCTGCTCGACGACCGCGATGCACAAACCGCCTACCGGGTAGCTCGTGAAGCCGCAACGCCGATGCGCGGCTTCTACCGGGTTGATGCGCATTTCACCGCGGGGTGGGTCGCGCTGCGCTATCTGCATGATCCGAAGACTGCCGCCGAGCACTTCGCTCACATCATGGAAGGCACCATCAACCCGCATGCGCTTGCGCGCGGCGGCTATTGGCAGGGCCGTGCGGCGGAGGCGATGGGCCAACGCACGCAGGCTAAAGCCTTCTACGAAACGGCGGCACAATACACGGCTACATACTACGGTCAGCTCGCGCGGGCGCGGCTCGGCCTCACCGATCTGGGCCTGCGCGGGCCGCCGGCCTTCACGCCGCAAGAGCAGAATGTGCTCGGCAATCTCGAGGTGGTGCGCGCCGCGCAAATTCTCTATTCGCTCGACGAACGCGACATGCTCGCATCGATCTTTGCCGAGCTCGGCGAAAGCGCCACCGATATCGCCGGCATGGCGATGCTCGGGGAGCTTGCCGGCAAACACGGCGATGGCCGCGCCATGCTGCTGCTGGGCAAGTCCGCCTACGGGCGCGGCCTGCCACTCGATTATTACGCCTATCCCGTCGTCGGCCTGCCCGACTACCAGCCGATTGCCCCGCCAATTGAGACTGCGGTCGCGTATTCGATCGCCCGCCAGGAAAGCCACTTCAACCAGAAGGTCGTCTCCAGCGCCCATGCCATGGGCCTGATGCAGGTGACACCTGCGGCCGGTATCGATACCGCCGCCAAGTTCAAGGTCACCTATAACCGCGACCGCCTTCTCAAGGATCCCGTCTACAACATGCAGATGGGCGCGGCCGAGTTGTCCAATCTGTTCACCGGCTACAACGGGTCCTACATCCTCACGTTTGCCGGCTACAATGCCGGGCGCGGCCGCGTGAAGCAGTGGATCGAGGCCTATGGCGATCCGCGCGATCCGAATGTCGATCCGGTCGACTGGGTCGAGCGCATCCCCCTCTCCGAAACCCGCAATTATGTGGAGCGGATCATGGAGAACCTACAGGTCTACCGCGCCCGCTTTGGCGGCGGCACCAAGCTGCTGATCGAGGCCGACATCAAACGCGGCGGGATGCACTGATTTATTCTTAGGCCCTCATCGCCCGAACAAATGATGGCGTCATCGCCCGGCTTGACCGGGCGACCCAGTATTCGCAACAATCTAGTAATGGGAGGCGTTCGAGGCTTTTTCGTATACATTCTTGCAAGTAAAATCGGCGGCACACTTTACGTCGGTGTCACCAACAATCTTGTTCGGCGCATTTTTGAGCACAAATCCAACGACGCCGACGGCTTCACTAAAAAGTACGGAGTCCATCGCTTGGTTTACTTCGAGCAATTTGACGATATTGAAAACGCATTCCGCCGCGAAAAACGGATCAAAAAGTGGAACCGAATCTGGAAAGTTCGTTTAATCGAAAAGTCGAACCCCAATTGGACTGACCTCTATCCGAGTGTCGCACGTCAGTGATTACTGGATCCCCCGCACGGCCGTCATCGCCCGCGAAGGCGGGCGATCCAGTAACCACTGCCCGCGATTATCGATAAAGACCGGGAGTACTGGGTTCCCCGCATTCGCGGGGAATGACAAGCGGAAAGGTTGTCGCCAGCCTCACAAGCGCCAATGCTAGCTTCCATGCCCTCGTCCATATTCATCACCGCTCCCGATGGTTTGCGGCTGCACGCGTCCTGTTATGGCCAGCGTAGTTCGCCGAAAACGCCCGTAATCTGCCTGCCCGGGCTTGCCCGCACCGCAGCCGATTTCGAGACCCTCGCGGCGGCGCTAACGCATGACGGTGCCCACACTCGCCGCGTAATCGCCATTGACTATCGCGGACGCGGCCGCTCCGACTACGACCACAACCCGGAAAATTACTCGCTTCCCGTCGAGCTCGCTGACATCCTAACGGTGGTGACGGCGCTCGACGCGATGCCGGCGATTTTCATTGGCACCTCGCGCGGCGGTATCCTTGCGATGCTGCTGGCTGCCGTGCGGCCAACCGTGATTGCCGGTGTTGTGCTCAACGACATTGGACCGGTGATAGAGCCGCAGGGCCTGATGCGCATCAAGGGTTATATCGGCAAGCTGCCGCAACCGCGCAATTTCGAGGATGGCGCAGAAATCTTGCGCCGGCTATTCCACGGACAATTTCCCAAGCTCGGACATGACGATTGGCTCGCCAGCGCGCGGCGCGCTTTCAAGGAAGAGAAGGGCCGGATGGTCCCAACCTACGACGTCAAGCTTGCAAAGACGTTGGAGGCAATAAATCCGGAGCATCCGATGCCGCCTTTATGGAATCAGTTTGGCGCGCTCGCGCACGTGCCGGTGATGGCGATCCGCGGGGCCAATTCGGACATTCTGTCATCGGCAACGGTCGAGGCCATGCGCACGCGGCACGCCGGGCTCGAAACACTGGAAGTGCCAGATCAGGGTCACGCGCCGTTGCTGGCCGAGGCCGATACGATCGCGCGGGTCGCGGATTTCGTTGGCCGCTGCGACCGCGCCGTTCATTAGTAGGAACTCGTTTTAGTACGGCGTCATCGCCCGCGAAGGCGGGCGATCCAGTAACCCCAAGCGTCGCAGCCAAATTGCAAGCCTGCGGAGTACTGGGTCCCCGCCTTCGCGGGGACGACGGTGGAGGATGTCCAAACAAAAACCCCCGGCAGTTTCCCGCCGGGGGCCGTCGTCTGTCAAATCGTCACTATCCGATCAGGGATAGAAGTCGCGATGAACGCGGAAGCGAAACGACCAGTTGTCCACGTCGGCTAACGATTGTCCTAACGGAACAGTAGGAGACGTTAACCCAGTTGAGGCTCCGTTAATGTCCGCACTCTGGAGTTTCGAGTACAGCACGTCTACGCCCATGTAGAAGTCCTTGGTGACGTTCCACTGGGTGCGCGAACCAACCCACCAGGTCTGCCAGTTCATGTCGCAGCCTGGCTTGGCGACGGCCAACGATCCAGCCCCGGTACCATTGGCGGTACCTAAGCTCGCACACATGATCCCATTCGCCGTATCACCGTAACTCACGGCTGCGTAGCCGCCATATAGCGACGTCCGCCAGCGCGGGTTCCAGAAGTGCTCGTAGGCCGCATTGAGGCCCCAAGCAGTGGTCAGCTCGACGTCGGTTGTGTTCAAGCCGGTAAGCGTACCGCCATAGACACCGTCGCTCAGAGCACCTAATCCGAACTGTGCCCCATTTTGCTTGAACCAGTTCGAGGTCGGCGTCTGGAAGATATACTTCAAGGCACCTTCAGTGTAGTTGACTTGGGCTTGCAGATAGTCGCCCTGGCCGATCATCGGTGCATTGAGCTTGATGCCCGCGCCGACCGCGAAAGCTGCCTTGTCATCGGGATGCCCGGCGATGGCCGGTATGCCACCCCCAGCCGTGTAATAGAGCCCATTCACCTCATGATACGCAGCCATGAGCTGGGCCGAACCCCAAGCCTGATCGACACGCAAATTGCCGACAATGTCGGGGGCCTGGAAGCCACCGTAGCCGGTGCCGGTTGCGCCAGCGCCGACGACGCCGTTGTCGATCGCGGTCATGCGGCGCATTTCAGCGGCAAGCGTTGCCGACAAGCCGTTGCCGAACTGCGCGGTGTAACCCAGAACCATCCAGCCACCGTCGCCGGTGTCAGAGGCCGGGAATGAACCCCAGTATGACGTTGCCGGCGTGCTGTAAAAGTCAAAGAACGATTGCGCCAGACCGAACGTGAACCCTGCCCACTGGATGAAGGCGCGGTTGGCGCTGAACGTGTTCGCTGCGGTGTCGGTACCGACGTTGCTGGTGTTCAGACCCACGGCGAGATAGCCGCGCACCGTGCCATATTCGGTCTGGTTACGGGCATCGGCAGTGATGTAGCCACGCGCGCGCCAGGTGCTGTTGTTGGTAGTGCGATCGTTCGCGTTACCGTTCGCCCAACCCCAGGCGATGTTGCCGTTGGCGCCATAAGCATACTCCGCGCGCACCCAGCCACCTACCTTAAGACACATGTCGGTGCCGGGGATGTAATAGAACCCGACGCCGTACAGGCTACAAATCTTCACGTACTGGACCGGTTGAGGATCGTGCGCGGAGCAAAGCTCAACATTCGAGCAGTACGGTCACTTCTATAAAATTATTTCATCACAGCCGCGCCGTCCACTCACTCGGAATGTCGTGGGTCTTCACGAACACCAACTATTTGATTCAAACACATCCTCCCCGCGCAGCAGCGATGCACGAGGCGTTATCGGATAGGTATAGCGCAGGACGCGCCTGTTGAAATGCAAATCACGCAAGCGCGGCTGATCCTGGCCGCACACAGAACAATTTTTTGTAAAGAGATTGCGCGCGCATCAACGCGGCGCAATCCAATGAACCCTGCTACCAGTGATTGAAGATGCCGGTTATTGGCTTTGCGCAACTGGCCGGGACATTACATCGCCCGCGGCTTTGTCGACCCCGTTCGCACGAGCACCAGGCAAGGTGACAACCTCCTGGATCAGATCGGCCGCCCCTATCAACGTCTCCTGCGTCAGATGGGCATAGCGCTGCGTGGTCCGCGCATGCAAATGCCCGAGCAGGCCTTGCACCACGTAGAGCGAAACCCCTCGATTGACCAGAAAGCTTGCGAAGGAATGACGCAAATCATGCAACCGCACATCGGCAAGACCAGCTCGCTTGCGAATGCGGTCCCATGGAAAATACAGCGAGGCGGACGGCCGACCATTGACGTCGGAAGGAAAGACGTACGGATTCCCGTCACGTCGCGGCATCGCCATCAACAATGCGATTGCCGATTGACTCAACGCAATGGCGCGGGCTCGCCCCGATTTCGATTTCGGTACCATCAAAGTCTTGGTTTTGAAATCCACGTAGTCCCATTTGGCGAACGTGATCTCGTTGCGACGCGCGCCTGTGAGCAACAGCAACATGATCGCCCGCGCGGCGATCTGATTTTGATCGGTGTAGATCGAGCGCACCAGCGATTCAGCCTCTTCTTCGCTTAGAAAGCGATTGCGCTGCACGTCGGGCCCGGCGCTTAATCCAGCGGCCGGATTTTCCGTTCCGCCAGGCGTCTTCCACTTGCGGGCCAGATTATAGATGTAGCGTAATATCACGATCACACGATTGATCGTGCCAGCGGCATAACCGTCAGCGCGCATACGATTAATCAGCTCGGCGATTGCGTCGGTCTTGATCTCGTCGAGCGCAAGCGCTCCGAGCTTTGGCAATATATGAATGCGCAATACTGTCTCATCGGTCTGCCAGCTATTCTTGTACGTGCGCACATATGGCAGATAGCGCTCGTGAACGAACCGGACGAGTTGCGGCACAGCCCGCATCTCGCGCCGCCGCTCTTGTGGATCCGCGCCGAGGAGCGCTTCGGCAACCACCTGCCGCCCCTTTCGGCGCGCCTGCTCCAACGTGAGGACTTCGGCCGGGCCGATCTTGTACTGCCGCTCGCGGCCACGCTCGTCGGTGTAACGTTGATAATATGTCTTCCCACCGGACTGCCGCACTTCGAGCAGAAACCCGCGCTGCGTGGCGTCGAAATAGTCGACCTTTTTGCGTGCCGGAACGCAGATCGCCCGTCGCACGAAACCGGCGGACAAAGACACGATTGGCATTTACGCCGCTGCCCGATGCCTGCTTTCGGCCCCACGAAAGCGCCAAGTTGCGAGATGGAGTATTACAACTTCAGAGGCACCTTATGTTTGCGTAAAGAATGAGTTGAGGCAACATAAATCGTATTTTATGATCTTCATCATGTAGTATCCTACCCACGTGCTTCCTACTGTTATTGCTCGTTTTCTTGTTCTCATCTGCAAAACTGGTTTTGGATGCTATTTCAAGTTGAGGATATCCACCATCCTCTGGATGGAGGTCATTTTCGCTTCCGCTTGGCGGCTGCTTCGTATGTGCACGAAAAAGAGGAAAATAAGGTGGTCGGGGCAGCAGGATTCGAACCTGCGACCTTCTGGTCCCAAACCAGACGCGCTACCAGACTGCGCTATGCCCCGATGGCAATCGGCGTTCGATACACGCTTCGATTCAGCCCGGCAAGCAAGCCCTCAATGGGCGTTGAATATCGGCGAGGCAACGCGGTCGCCGGGCGCGATGCCGAGTTTCCGGGCCGATCCGCCAATGATTTCCAGAACCGCCCGCACCGGTCCCCCGGACGGGACCAGCCGCGTGGACAACGGTTCCGTGTTTTCGGCGATCCGCAAGATGCGTCCGTCGGCACGGATGAAGACCATATCGAGCGAGATATATGTGTTCTGCATCCAGAAACTCACATCCTGCTCGCGATGGAAATCAAACAGCATGCCCTGCCCCTCGGGCAGTTCCTTGCGGTACATGAGCCCCTTGGCCCGCTCGGCATCGTTGTCGGCCAGTTCGACCGAGAACACGTGCACACCGGATTGGCTGGCGATCTCCAGCGTCTGCTTGCCGGCCGACCAGACCGGCCCGGCAGCCACAAAGAGCCCAAAGAGACCAAGAACGAGCCAATGGATCGCGCGCATGCGCCCGCCTTTACGCGGCCCAAGCCCAAGCGGCAACTGGAAAATCCGGGATTTAGTGGGAGGCAAGCCCGAGCGGGCCACCATCCGGCCGCACCTCGGCCGCCATCAGGCCCTTCGGTCCGGGCCCGAACCGGACCAGCACCGTCTGGCCCGGCCGCAGCTCGGCGATGCCATAGCGGCGCAAGGTTTCCATGTGGACGAAAATATCGGGTGTGCCCTCGCCGCGGCTCAGGAAGCCGAAGCCGCGCAGACGGTTGAACCATTTGACCTGCGCGCGCTCGAGCCCGCTGGTCGGCGTCACCGTGACATGGGTGCGCGGCGGCGGCATCTGCGCCGGATGCACAGCCGTGCTGTCGTCCATCGATACGATGCGGAAGGCCTGCAGACCCTTGGGGCGTTCCAGCACCTCGCAAATGACCCGCGCGCCCTCATAGGCGGTCTGGAAACCGTCCCGGCGCAGGCAGGTCACGTGGAGGAGAATGTCGGGCATTCCATTGTCGGGAACGATGAACCCAAAGCCCTTTGAGACATCGAACCACTTGATGACGCCGGTCAATTCTATGAGATTGGTCGCCGTTTCATCGACGAGTTCTCTGACCGCCCCTGGCCGGAGATTGGTACCAGACATTTTTGATTCGACCCCGTCCGACGCCATGACGCCGCGCGCCGCTGCCTTGCTGGCGCCTCTTAATGGGCGCTTCGACGAATCTTGCGTAGATTTGAAGATAACACCGGCCTTCAAACGGCAAAGGCCAAAATGGGCTTGCACACAGCTCTATACACAGCGCAACGCAAGCGAATCAGTGGGCGATGAAGGGAGCCAGAGCGTCGCCGATGTCGTTGCGCACAACCAGATCGGCGATGTCATCGAACTCTGTCGGCTCGCGATTGATGATGACGAGTGCCGCACCATTGCGTTTGGCCATCAGCGGAAAACCGGCGGCCGGCCACACCACCAGCGAGGAACCAACGGCGAGAAACAGGTCGCAACTTTTGGTCAGTGCCTCGGCGCGCTGCATCGCTTCCGGCGGCATGGCCTGGCCGAACGAAATAGTCGCGGTCTTGATAGGACCGCCGCAGCTGCAATCAGGCGCACGCTCCCCCGATCCCTCGAATTTTTCCCTGACCCAGGACAATTCATACCGCTCGGCGCAATCCAGGCAGAGGGCATAGGTGGTGTTCCCGTGCAACTCAACGATGTCGCGTTCGGCAATGCCTGAGGACTGATGCAGATTGTCGATATTCTGCGTGATCAAAGCCGGGACCTTGCCGGCGCGATAGAGACTGGCGAGCGCGCGATGGCCGCGACCCGGCTTTGCGCTCGCAAAGCTCTCCTCCATCGCAAAACGGCGCCGCCAGGACTTGTCGCGCATGTCGCGGCTCGCCACGAAAGCGTCGTAGGGGATCGGCTGGTTTTTGGTCCACAGACCGCCGGGCGATCGGAAATCAGGAATACCGCATTCGGTCGAGATTCCCGCCCCCGTGAATGGGACGATCACGCGGGCGGATTCAATCAGTTGGCCGAGGCCGGCGACCGCCGCTTCAAGGTCCGAGGCAATCATTGCTATAGTCCCGCCCGATCAGGGCGCCCGCCACAGTGAGGTTTGAACAATGCGATTTCTGCACACGATGCTCCGCGTACGCAATCTCGATGCCGCGATGGAATTCTACGGCAAGCTCCTCGGCCTCCAGGAAGTCCGCCGGCGGGTCGACGAAAAGAACCGCTATACCCTGGTGTTCCTGGCAGCATCGGACGACGCCGCCGCGGCGAGCGAGGCGCTCAAGGCCGGACGGCGTGACGCGCCGGTGGTTGAACTCACCTACAACTGGGATTCGGAAGATTACGGCGAGGCCCGGTTCTTTGGCCACCTCGCCTATGAGGTCGACGACATTTACGAGACCTGCGACCGCTTGATGAAGGCCGGTGTCACAATCAACCGGCCGCCGCGCGACGGCGTCATGGCGTTTGTGCGCTCGCCCGACAAGCATTCCATCGAGCTCCTGCAAAAAGGCGCCGCTAAGCCCCCGCAGGAACCGTGGAAATCGATGCCCAATACCGGTAAGTGGTAGCCGTCATTCGCTTGCCGCTGAGGGCGAAGCTCTTTATACCCCCGGCCACGCGCGCCCTTCGTCTAGAGGCCTAGGACACCGCCCTTTCACGGCGGTAACAGGGGTTCGAATCCCCTAGGGCGCGCCATTACGTATGCTGATTATTTCAATGACCTAGGTAGTAGCGTTTGGGCTGAGTTTAAACGAAAACAAAGGGGGCAACGAATGGCGCTCGATTTGAGCGACGTTACACTGTGTGCGGCTGATAGCGTACACATGCCGCTTACTGCGCGCGCGATGCACCATTTGATGGAGGGGCGCACGTTCGCCGACGTCGAAAAACTCCTTACGATCAGGCTAAAGACAATTGCGCGCGATGAGGCAATTGCTGTGTTACGGCATGCTATCGAGCAGCGCACGCCGATGCTCTTTTCGGCTTTTGCGAACAACCTGCGGCGCGGCCGTGAGCGCCTCCAATGAAACTTGATTTGAGTGATTTTACTCTTTGCGCGGCCGACAGTGAAAATCTTGCGCTCACAGCACGCGCGATGCATCTCTGCATGGAACAATGCAAATTCGGTGACGCCGTCGTGTTTTCGCACGAGCCTGTCGCGGGCGCATTCCGCTCGGCCATAACCAAGAAACTTACGCGCGACGACTATCGGGCCTTTCGGATGAAACCGCCAGTAATTTAAACACCGTTTGCTCTATGGATCGAGTGGGACGGTTATGTTGTCGACCCGCGTGCGTGGAAAACAAGCTTTCGTGAATTTGATTACCTCGGCGCGAAATGGACACTCGATGCAATGGGCGTGACCGGTGCGCGCGTCGGCAATGGTGGCTTTTGCGTACAATCTAAAATACTTCACGATACGCTTGCCGCTGACTCGCGATTTGAGGCGGTGCCAGGAGAGTTTTTCGACCTTCTCATTTGCGGGCCGTATCGATCTATTCTCGAACGCGAATACGGCATTCGCTTTGCGCCCGAAACGACTGCCGACCTTTTTTCTTATGAAAACACCTTGCCACATCAACCGACCTTCGGATTTCACGGGCTCGGTAATATACGGCGGCACGCCGACGACAGTGAAGTTCTGAGGATTGCCGATCTCCTTTCCCCGTATGTATTTCGATCACCTCACTTCACTCGGCTGATTATAAATTACGCCTTGCAATGCAAATATGTGATGGTGGAAGAGCTTTATACGCGAATGCTAAAGCGCGTCTCCCGCGATTTCGCCCTTGCCGCATTTCGGCACGGCGCCAGTCAACCGCACGCTGACGCTATTTTCGGCCTGTGCGAACAACTTGTAGGGCGGCCACAGTACAGGCATCCACGAGACGCCGCTGTAGAAGACCATAAAGCGGCCCCTCGCACCTCTGGATTGGGTCGCTTGTATACAATAGTCTCACTATCGCGCCGGGAACTTTCATTCCTTAAGTTAAGATTGTGACAGGCGACAAATGAATTTTATGATTGTCGGCGCCGGACTTACCGGCTCGGTAATAGCGCGATTGCTGGCCGAAAGCGGTTTTCAATGCCAGGTCATCGAAAAGGATAATCACGTTGCCGGCAACTGCCACACAGAACGCGACGCTGTCACCGGAATTTTAAAACATCAGTTTGGCCCACGTACGCTCCATTCGGATAATAATAACGTCTGGAAATTTATAGAAACGTTCTCCCCCGTCCATCCATACTCTCATAAGAAGAAAGCGTGGGTGAAAGGGAAAGCTTATTCGTTCCCGATAAATATTGAGACCATAAATAATTTTTTCGGAGTACAGTTGAACGAGCATGAGGTCGCCCAATTCCTGAAAGAAAAAGGATCCGCCTATTACACCGAGGTTCCCGCCAATTTCGAGGAGGCAGCGTTATCTTCATTAGGGCTGCAGTTATACGAAGGATTTTTCAAAGGCTACACGAAGAAGCAATGGGGCCGTGACCCCAAGACGATCCCGGCGTCTGTCTTTGGCAGGCTGCCGATTCACTTCAAGAATGAAAGCAACGTGTATCACCACAAGCGGCAAGGTCAGCCAATAGGGGGTTATACCAAGCTCGTAGAAAAAATTCTGGCCCACAAAAATATCCGTGTCGAAATGAATCGACGGTTTTCAAGGGATATGTTCACTCGTGATTTTTCACACCTGTTCTATTCCGGTCCACTGGATGAATATTTTGAATATGCTTACGGACAATTGCCGTACAGAAGCCTTCGCTTTGAACACGACATTCGGCGCGGGACATTTCAAAATTGCGGAACAGAAAATTACTGCGATGAAGATATTCCATACACACGAATTGTAGAGCATAAGCATTTCTGGCCTTGGGAGGCGTTCCCCGATGACACGGTCATCACCTACGAATATTCCTTTGAATGCTCCCGCGGAGATCGGCCGTTTTATCCCATCCACCTTTCAGATCGGAATGTTCTTTACGAAAAATACGTCCAGCGCGCGAAAAAAGAAACGTGCGTAAGTTTTGTCGGACGGCTGGGCACCTATCGATACATAAACATGGATGAAGCGATTGAGCAGGCGATGCTAGCGGCAGCTATAACCATTTCGAATATTCGTAGTAGTAAAGAAATTCCGGCTTTTTTCAAAAGCGACAGTCAACGCGGCTCAACGCGCGAATAGCCGCCAACCCGATTCTTGCACGGCCGCGGCGCGGTCGTCGTTGAGCCGAGGCTCTATTTCACCAAGCATCACCGTTGCTGCCTATCAGTGCACTGGCAGCGCATCAGCGCAGCGGGTGTAACTCGCCAAGCCCAATGCGTTGACTGACGACAGAAGCGAGTAATCATCTCCTGAGCTGTTCTGGTCCGTTCACGGCCTCGCTCCGCCGCGAGCCTGTCCGATTCGCGCCTTATCCTGCCCTATGAATTTTTGCGGATCGAAATTGCCACCGACGTCTAACTTAAGGCCGGACACGGCAACCCAGGAGGAACATGCGGGTGAGATTTTCATAAATATTTCAAAGTCGTACCGGGAGCCCGTAGTCCGGACGCGTGGAGGCCAAGTAGCCGCGCGTCATGGCTGCCATGCGAAGATGCCGCGCTGCTCACGTGTTTTTTAACATACAAATTATGGGCCGGATGGTCCTTTAGCGATTATTGTTCGCTGTCCTGTAGCGAACTCTCATCGGGAACGTCAGGCGATGATCAACAGCAAGAACGTAGTGGCAGCCCTGAGGCGCGACGTCGCCTTTGTCTGGCACGCTGTGATCGCGGTGGTGTTCATCGGATTCGCCAGCCTTGCGGTGGCGGCGGCGCTGCTCGACGTTTTGTCAATCCGGCACTAGACCGCCGGCGGCGGATATTGGTGCCGCTGCCCGTTGAAATCCGTCACGACAGTATGCGCGCACCCGTTTGATTCGACCCGCTCAATGTAAGAGGGCCCGATCGGCGATTTGCCGTGGCCGCCCGGAATGTCGAGCACGTAAGTCGGCTGGCAGAGGCCGGAAATGCGTCCGCGCAGGCTGCGCATCAGCTCCTGCCCCGTTGCAATATCGGTGCGCAAATGCGCGGTGCCCGGCGCAAGGTCTCCGTGATGCAGGTAGTACGGCTTGATCCGGCATTCGACAAGCGCCCGCATCAACTCGCCCATGACATCCGGCGTGTCATTGACGCCGGCAAGCAGCACCGTCTGCGAGAGCAATGGAATGCCGGCATCGGCGAGGCGCGCGCAGGCTGAGCGCGCCTGCGGTGTCAGTTCGCGTGGATGATTGACGTGGATCGCAACATAGGTGGCCTTTCCTTTGATCTTCATCGCCCGCACCAGCTCGGGTGAGATGCGTTCAGGACCGGCAACCGGCATGCGGGTATGGATACGGATGATCTTGACATGATCGATCGCAGCAAGCTCCTTCATCACGGCGCGCAGCCGCCTGGCCGAAAGGATCAGCGGGTCGCCCCCCGTCAGGATCACTTCCCAGATCTCAGGCCGCATCCGGATATAGTCGAGCGCGCGGGCTAGCCCCTGCGGCGATAGCGCATTCGGCTTGTCAGGCCCGATCATCTCGCGGCGGAAACAGAAACGGCAATAGACCGCGCAGACGTGGGTCAATTTGAACAGGACACGATCCGGATAGCGATGAACGATCCCCTCGACGGGGCTATGGGCCTCGTCGCCGATCGGATCGGCGAGTTCTTCCGGGCGATGATCGAGTTCTGCGGCGTCAGGCACGAATTGACGGGCGATCGGATCGGCCGGATCGCTGCGATCGATCAGCTCCGTCAGAGCCGGCGGCAGCGCGACCGCGTAACGCGCGGCAACGGCCGCGAGCGCGGCTCGCTGATCGGACGAAATCAGCCCCCGTTCACACAATTGCATGGGCGTGCGGAGCGTCGTCATAGCTGGTTCCTTTTTCATCATTGCTCAGTGACCGGGGTCCAGATCACCTGCTCGATATGCTGCGCGCCGGTCGCCAACATCACCAGGCGGTCGAAGCCAAGCGCTATACCGCTGGCGGGCGGCATGCGCGCCAAGGCATGGAGGAAATCCTCGTCGACCGGGTAACGCTCGGCATGAATGCGTTCCTTTTCGTTCATGGCGGCCTCGAAGCGCGCGCGCTGCTCGGCGACGTCGGTCAGCTCGCTGAAAGCATTGGCGAGTTCCACCCCGCAGGCGTAGAGCTCGAAACGCTCCGCAGCCGTATCGCTTCCGGGCTTGGCTCGCGCCAGCGCGGCCAGTGGCAGAGGATACTCATATAATATGGTGGCGCGGCCGATCCCGAGGTGGGCTTCCACGCGCTCCGCCAGAATTCGGCTGAATATGTCGTCCCAGCTGTCGTCGGTGGCCGTCCGAACACCGGTTTTGGCCGCTTCGGCAGCCAGGGCCTTGCTGTCGTCTCTGCCGCCCCGAATTGTGCCCAACAAATTGATGCCGGCATGGCGCGCAAATGCTTCAGCCACGGTTATGCGTTCGGGTGCGGCCAAGGGATCAACGGTCTTGCCGCGAAACCGGAATTCTTTCGCGCTGGCCGCGCGGGCTGTCTCGGCCATGAGCGCCGCGCAGTCATCCATCAATATTTCGTACGGCTCGTTCGCCCTGTACCACTCCAGCATCGTGAATTCAGGATGATGCAACGGTCCGCGCTCGCGATTCCGGAATGCCCTGGCGAAGTCGACAATGCGCGTCTCGCCAGCCGCCAATAGTTTCTTGCAAGCGAATTCCGGCGAGGTTCGCAAGTAAAGCGGGCGGCGTTCCCCAGCCGTCCCGATCAGTTCGGTGGCGAAGGCGTGCAAGTGGGTCTCGTTACCCGGAGAAACCTGGAGCGCCGCGGTTTCGACCTCAATAAAGCCCTGTCCGGTAAACCAGCGCCGCAAGGCGGCCACGATACGCTGACGCGCCAGCAGATACGGCCTGCGGGCGGCATGGACGCCGGCGCTCCAGAATGGCGGGCTTTTCGGCACATTTACCTCGATCAAACGACGCTCGAGAAGGGCTGGCATCGCGCGAGAAGATCGCTATGGTGCGGCCCGAAACCGCGGCCCCCAGCCGCCCAGACGTCAAGGATCAATATCGTGAAGGTCATCGCTAGTTCGCTCCGCAAAGGCAATATCGTCGATCTCGACGGCAAGCTCTATGTTGTCCTCAATGCGGAAAATTTTCATCCCGGCAAGGGCACCCCTACCACCCAGGTCGATATGCGCCGGATTTCCGACGGCGTGAAGACCCAGATGCGCTACAAGACCACCGACCAGGTGGAGCGCGCCCACGTCGAGGACGTGGAATATTCATACCTCTATCAGGACGGCGACGGCTTTCACTTTATGAACGATGAAACGTTCGACCAGGTTACCCTGCAGGCCGACATCATCGGTGACCAAGCCGCATACCTGCAGGAAGGCATGAAAGTAAACCTCGCCATCCATGAAGGCGTCGCCGTTTCCATCGAGATTCCGCAGAAGGTGACGCTGGAAATCAAGGAAACCGAACCTGCCATGAAGGGGCAGACGGCGTCCGGTTCGTTCAAGCCGGCGATTCTATCGAACGGCGTCCGCACCATGGTCCCCACCCATATCGTTGCCGGGACCCGCGTGGTGGTGATGACCGCCGACGGTTCCTATGTGGAGCGCGCGAAGGACTAGACCCGCACGCTCGCGCGTACCTCTTTCGGGAATAAATCATCAGGCGCAAGTTGTTTGGCAGTGACGCCCTGGTCATGGGCGAAGCGGCAGAACGCGGCCAGTGTCTTGCGGTTCTCTTCAAGGCCGTAAGGAAATGGATCCGCTCCGAAGCCCTTGCTCCATTCGTCCGCAATTGCAGCAGACCACGGCACGGGAATGCGCGACGCGGTCAAATCGCGGATCCGCTCGATGCTTCTCCGCTTGGCTTCATCGAAGGCCTTGAACAGGTTCATCGCCACCCACGGGTAACGCTCGAATACTGTCCGCCGCATGGCGATCACATGCATGATCGGGTAAATGCCGGTGGCGGCATGATAACGCGCCTCTTCGGCCCGGTAGTCCGGGAAAAGCCGTGCAATTTTTCCGCCACCGTTTTCGAAGGCGGCCGGCACGCGCGCTGAAATGGCTGCATCGATCTCGCCGGACCGAAGCATCGCCGAGATGCTCGTATCGCGCCGCTGCTCATATTGAATTCCAGCCGGCAGTTTGAATTCGACCTTCTCCTCGCGCCCGGCCTCGTTCATGCCGGCTTGCACCCAGTGGATCTTGCGCAAATCCACGCCGGCCGTCTCCGACAGATAGCCGCGCGCATAGATACCCGCGGTCTGCGCCCACTCCGGGATGCCGACGCGCTTGCCTTCGAGGTCCTTCGGCTTCGCGATCCCGCGATCAGTACGCACGTAAAACGCGGAATGCCGAAACACGCGTGATGGGAAGACGGGGATCCCAATGAACGGCGAATTTCCCTGCGAGGCGTAACCGATGAACTTGCCAAAGGACATTTCTGAAACGTCCCATTCCCGGTTTTTAATAAACCTGTAGAAAACCTCCTCGACCGGCAGCACAAAGGCCGTGAGGACGACGCCTTCAGGCCGTATGACGCCGTTCACAAGGTCCCGCACGTGATCGTAGTCGGTCGTCGCAAGCGTGAGATGCAATCGCGCGGTGCCACCACTCTCGATGATCTCAGGCTCCCGGTCGGCGGCCGAAGCCGCCGTCAAATTTGCTTCACGCAACGTCATTTTTATGCGTCTCCAGCGATGTCGCGGCACCCATGCTTCGCCGCGGCGCACCCTACACCATACCGGTAACCCTTGTATGCCGCTCTCCGATGCCATTAACTTGGCAGCGAAGAACTTCTCCGGCCCTTGGCTGGCGGGCAGAACGAGGGATCCGGTGTGAAACGCGCTGTCCTGCTAAGTCTTGCGTTGCTCATTGCCGGGCCCGCGACCGCGGGCGAATTGGAAAGCCCGGCTGTCAAGCTCAGCGACGTCAATTGGGAAGCCGCCGCGGCGAGCATACCCGATCGCGGCACCCAATCACCGGCTGACGCTTTCGCCCGCCTCAACGCCACCACCGAAAAGCGGTTTACCGATATCGGCAAGAGCTCCGTCCCTGTCCTGCTGCCGTTCGACATCGATGCGTTTCGCAAGGATGTGGCCGACGGAAAACCCGAAGCCGCTACGTCAGAAAAGTACTTCGGAGGTTTTCACCCGACCAAATTCTTCCTGCCGGGTCCTGCCGGATACGACGCGACTTTTACGCTCAGTAACAAGGAAGACGGACTTAAGATTCGTTTCGAAAAGCCGATTTTGTTCGAGATCTCGGGCGCGGCCTTTATCTACGAGCTTGACCCGCCCGATCACGTGGAAAAAGAAGAACCCCCGCTCAAAGATTTGGCCGCGCAATTCCCCGGCATCCGCCGCGTCTTGAGCGAAGCGCACGTCCGCTACGTGTTCGAACGATTTGGCGTGCCCTACGTCCTGTCAATCCAGTGCTACGATATGCGGCCGTCATCTCGACATCTTTCATGCCGCGAAGCCGATCCGCTCGCGCTGCGCTTTCTGAATTTGTTGCACACGGCTGGCGGCAGTCCGGCTAAAATCCAGCAACCGAAATTCGACCTCAGCCGGCCGGATGGCAAATCGGACTTCACCTATTACGGCCCTGGCAATTTAATTGAAAATTCCGGCTGGAAAAAAATGCCCGGCCGTGCCGACTATCATGTTTATTCGCACATGCGTTTTCCGATTGCGGACGCGCCGGGATACGTGAAGTCGCAATCCTTCATGCCTTGGGGCGATTGCTACCACACCGGAACCGTTGGACGGACCGGCCGCAAGGGCGCGCAATATCACTGCAAGCTCAATGACAAGCCACTGGTCTTCGACGAGTCGGCGGCGGAAAATTTCACCTATCCGTGGCGCGATAACTTTTGCGAGCTGCGTGATTTTCTTGTCGGTCAATGCCCGGGCGGCTACGGCCACCAGGGCGAAGATATACGGCCGGGCAACTGCGTCCTCAACAATGCAGAAGCCGACCGGTGCCTGCCCTATCAGCATTCGGTTGCCGCCGTACATGACGGCACCATCCGTCGCCTGCCCGGAAATATTGGCGTCTATATTGTCGCCAACACCGAAAACGAACGCGTGCGCTTTCGCTACCTCCACATGAATCCGAATTTCATGGATGCCGAAGGTCTCCTGAACGGAAAACGCGTCTCCGAAGGCGAGATCATCGGCAAAGTCGCGACCTGGGGCGATTACCAGAAAGGCACCTCGTACCACATCCACTTTAACATCCAGGTCTTCACCAAAATCGGCTGGGTCTGGGTCAATCCCTATATGACGCTGGTCGCCGCCTATGAACGCCTGATCGGTGGCCGCGGCAGTGAAATCCTGCCGGGGCAGCCTGCCCCACCTGTTCCCGACAAGCCGCCTGTGATCTTACATCCGGAACCCGCGCCGGAAGCATCCTTGGCAACACCGCAGCCGCCAGCAAAACCCGACGTTTCCGCCACCAAACACGCCAAACCGCAAAGGCATCATCAGGTCCGCAAGAAACGGCGGCACCGACACAACGACGGTTAAGTCGTCTCGTCTATCGGCTTCACGAAAGGTTTCCTCGCGATTGTTTGTTCGTGCGAGGCTGCCGGCTACAATGACGTTATGCAGCGAATCCTTTTGCGCGGAGCCCGCCAAACCAGCATGCGACTGAATCGCCGCGTCTTGATATCGAGCGTGCTCGGAGCAACCGCAGCTCTCGCGCTTGGCGATAACGTCTTCGCCGCTCAAACGCCTGCCTTCACCCGCTGGATTGCCGATTTTCGCCCGCGCGCCCTCGCGCGCGGCATTTCCGAGCAAACCTTTGATCGCGTGATGGGCGAATTGACGCCGGACACGAGCGTCTTCGCAGAATTAAACGCTCAGCCGGAATTCACCGAATTAATGTGGCAATACATCAACCGTCGATGCTCGGATTGGCGTGTGATCACCGGCAAAGTGCGCGCAAGAGAATATGGAGATCTATTGACGCGCATCGAAAGGGAGTACGGGGTTGATCGCTACATTGTCCTCGGCTTGTGGGGCATGGAGTCGTCCTTCGGTGACGTTATCGCCAATCGCAAATACATGCGCCCGATTATCCCGGCGCTTGCAGCTCTGGCGTGGGGAGCGCCACGCCGCCGCCCTTATTGGGAAGCCGAGCTCCTCAACGCGCTCACCATCGTCGACCGCGGCTGGGCGCAACCGTCGGACATGATCGGCTCGTGGGCGGGCGCAATGGGACATACGCAGTGGATGCCGGAAGTCTGGTTGAATATGGGGGTCGACTACGATCACGACGGCCGCGCCTCCCCGTTCGGAAAGCCAGATGAACTCATTCGCCGGCACCGCGCGGTTTTTGGTGGAGCGCGGGAATTATCGCCGTGGCGAAACCTGGGGCTGTGAGGTCACGCTTGCCGCAAATCATGCCCGGCTGGCGAACAATCGCACCATGCGCTCTTATGCCAAGTGGGCAGAGCTCGGCGTGCGCCGCGCTGACGGGGCCGCGTTCGCGCGCCCTGCGGATCAGGTGAAACTCTGGCTTCCGGTAGCCGGCGGCCCGGCATTCCTGATCGGCCAGAACTTTCGTGCAGTCCATTCCTACAACCCGTCGACCAGCTACACACTGGCTCTCTGCCATCTTGGCGACCTGATCCGCGGTGACCCGCCCTTCCACCAGCAGTTCCCGGGCGGTGAACGCACGCCCACCCTGGCGGAAGTCAAGGAAATCCAGCGGCGGCTCAATGAGCAAGGTTTCAAGACCGATGGCATTGACGGCCGCACCGGCAGCGACACCATCAGGGCCATCCTCGCGTTCCAGAAGAAGGTCGGCATGGAGCCTGCCGACGGCTATGCCGGGCTGAAATTACTCGCCCGATTGCGTCAGGGCTCGTAATCCGGTTGGATGCCGCCCACCGCCCGCCGGGCGGCCGACGGCGGAGCCTGTGAAAGTGTCGAGCGACAGAAGAGAGAGCAAAAAGGGACGGCCGGCCGACAGCGGACTTTTATCCGCGTTCGACCGCCCGATACCTGCCGGTGTCAACGCCGCCGGCTTCGGCAGCGATGTCGTCGCTGATGCACTTCGCGCAACCGACATCCCCTATATCGCGCTTAATCCTGGCGCCAGTTACCGCGGGTTTCACGACAGTCTCGTGAACTACCTCGGCAATGAACGCCCGCAGATGCTGCTGTGTCTGCATGAGGAATGCGCGATCGCAATCGCGCATGGCTACGCGAAAGTCACCGGCAAGGCGATGGCCGCGGCCGTCCATTCAAATGTCGGCCTGATGCACGGAACCATGGCGATATTCAACGCATGGTGCGATCGCATGCCGATGGTCATCCTCGGTGCGACGGGCCCGGTTGATGCCGTCAAGCGGCGCCCGTGGATTGATTGGATTCACACGGCCCGCGATCAGGGCGCGCTGGTGCGCGGGTACACTAAATGGGACGACCAGCCTGCGTCACCGGTAGCGGCGCGCGAAGCCGTCTTGCGCGCGAACTGGATCGCCAATACGGCGCCGCGCGGCCCAACTTACGTTAATCTCGACGCGGAAATGCAAGAAAGCAAGCTCAACGAGCCGGTGGCTCCGATCGACGCCAAGCGGTTCATGCCGGCGGTCGACAGCGCTGCGCCCGCCGATGGCATCAAGACTGCGGCTGAGTTATTACAAGGTGCCAAACGTCCGGTCATTCTCGCGGGGCGCACATCGCGTGATGTCGACGCCTGGAGCGCGCGGGTTGCGCTCGCCGAGCGGCTTAACGCGCTCGTTGTGACCGATCTGAAGATCGCCGCCTCGTTCCCTACCGCTCATCATCGTCATGCCGGCGCTCCGGGCGGCACAGTGCTGGCGCCTGAGGCAGCTGAAGCCATTCGTAGCGCCGATGTCATTCTCAGTCTCGATTGGCTGGACGTCGCAGGTACCTTCAAGACAGTCGGCAATGTCATAGCCAAGGTCATTCAGGTGTCCGTCGACCATCGGCTGCACAACGGCTGGAGTATGGATTACCAGGGCTTGCCGCCGGTCGATGTGTTCATTGATTGCGAACCAGATCTGGCGGTGCCAGCACTGCTCGCAACGCTTGGTCCTGGTCCCGCTCGCGCCGCCGCCGCGCGCGCGAAGGATTTCCCGACGCCGACCGGCGACAAGCTCACGGTCGATCACCTCGCCGTGGCGCTGCGTCAGGCAGTCGGCGAGAGGCCGACCAGCCTCACCCACGTTTCGCTGTCATGGAACGGCGCAAACTGGACGTTTGATCATCCCCTCGACTATCTCGGCTCTGACGGCGGCGGAGGCGTCGGAGGCGGCCCCGGCATTTCCGTTGGCGCTGCGCTCGCGCTCAAAGACAGCGGCCGGCTAGCGATCGCCGTTTGCGGCGATGGCGACTTCCTGATGGGCGTTACTGCGCTGTGGACCGCGGCGCACTACCACATTCCGTTACTGGTCGTGGTCGCGAATAACCGATCGTTCTTCAATGACGAATTGCATCAGGAGCGCGTGGCGCGCATGCGCAACCGCCCAATCGAGAACAGGTGGGTCGGCCAGCGCATCTCCGAACCTGACATCGATCTTGCCGGCATGGCACGTGCGCAAGGCGCGCAGGGCTTTGGGCCTGTGGTCTCGATTGCAGACCTTGCGCCCACGTTCGCCAAGGCCATCGCCGCTGTCGAAGCCGGCGCGGTCGCCGTCGTCGACGTGCGGGTCGAGCCCGGCTATACGGCCGCCACCACCGCGGCCATGACACGGAAGAGCGAGTAGCTCGCAATGGCAGCCGCCGCATCCGACGAGGCCATTCTGATTGCAGACGACATTGTCGTGCGCTTCGAGACCGCCGAAGGCCCAATCACCGCGGTCGATAACGTCTCCTTCACGGTCCGACCGGGCGAATTCCTTTCAGTGATCGGCCCTTCCGGCTGCGGAAAATCTACCCTCTTTAATGTCATCGGCGGTCTCTTAAGCAACCACCAAGGCGTGGTCAGCGTTGCCGGCGAAACCATTTCGGGTCCACACAAATCGATCGGGATGGTTTTCCAGGAGGAATCGACATTTCCCTGGCGGACGGTTGCAGACAATGTTTCCTTTCCGCTTGAACTTGTCGGTATGCCGAAGGCAAAACGCGCTGAACGCGCACGCTATTTCATCAAAATGGTCGGGCTCGACGGTTTTGAAAACCGCTATCCGGGCGAATTGTCAGGCGGCATGCGCCAGCGCGTTTCGCTCGCACGCACACTCGCCTCCGAGCCGAAAATCCTGCTGATGGACGAGCCTTTTGCCGCGCTCGATGAGCAAACGCGGCTGTTGCTCGGCGACAAAGTGCTGCAAATCCAGCAACAGCTGAAACAGACGACGCTGCTGATTACCCATAACATCACAGAGGCGGTTCAGATGTCCGATCGCATCCTCGTGATGACCTACCGGCCCGGCAAAGTGAAGCGCATCGTCAATATCAATCTGCCGCGTCCACGCACGTCCGAAATCGTCGGCAGCGAGGCCTTTGGCCGCTATGTGGCACAGATCTGGAATGACCTGCGCGAGGAAGCGAGCCGCGGCATGAAGGATGCGGAACAAAGCGCGCTGCACGGAGGCGACGCCGCATGACAACTGTCGCCTCGCCCGCCCGTACCGCGCCGAATCCTTATGGCGCGCGCATCGTCGGTTGGGCCTCACTCGTCATCTTTTTGATGGTGACGGAAGCTATCATCCGCCTTGGCTGGATCAGCCAGTTCATCGTGCCGCCGCCCTCGGAGATCGTTGCCAGCTTCGGCCGGCTTTTTTCCGAGGAGCATATCATTCGCCGATTTTTCTACACGGTCGGTGAGTGTCTCGCTGCAGGCGTGATGATCACCGTCTGCGGTGTCGGCCTCGGCGTGCTGCTGTGCCGGTACAATCTTCTGCGGAAGGCCTGCGAAACCTGGGTTGCTGCCCTCGCCTCGGCACCGTTTGTGCTCGCCTATCCTCTGTTCATGGTGATCTTTGGCCGCAATGCCTGGGCCATCATAGTGATGGGCTTCGTCTCGGGGCTGCCACCGGTCATTCTCAAAACGATTGAAGGCATCTCCGGCACCCGTCGCGTGCTGGTCAACGTCGGACGCAGCTTCAACCTCACCGGGGCGCAACAGGTGTGGAAGATCTTATTTCCGGCGGCATTGCCGACGATTTTCGTAGGCATTCGGCTCGGATTGATATTCGCGCTTATCAACATCGTCGGAACTGAGTTTCTCATCAATTTCGGCGGGCTTGGGCAGCTGATCAATGATCTCGCTGAACGTTACGACCTCGGCGGCACCTATGCTGCAATCTGTTTTGTCATTCTGGTCAGCATTCTGTTTTTCATGGCGCTGGAAATGGTTGAGCGATGGCTGAGACCGGTCGATTGACGCACGCGCACGCTGCAGCTCCGGTGTTCAATCCGGTGGTGCTCCTGCAAATCGCGCTTGTGCTCGCGCTGCTCGCAATATGGGAGCTGCTCGCACGCTCCGGTTGGCTTTACCAAGATGTGGTCCCATCGCTGTTCAAAGTTGGCGCAGCGGTAGGTGGCCTTCTCTCGAGTAGTAACTACTATTTCAATCTCGGCGTCACAGCGGCCGAAATCGGGGTTGCGCTGCTGATAGGTGGGCTTTCCGGCATTGCGGTCGGCCTGTTGCTTGGCGCCAATCGGTTCCTCGCGAAAGCCTATGAGCCTTTCCTTTATTATCTCGGGCCGACGCCGAAAATCATCTTCTTTCCTGTCATGATCATGTGGTTCGGTGTCGGGCCGGAATCCAAGGTCGCGCTTGGCACACTCTCGTGTTTCTTTCCGGTTGCACTTAGTGTCGCCGCTGGAATGCGCCAGATCGACAAAGTCTTGATCCGCGTCGGCAAAAGCTTTCGCGCCACGATTGGACAGATGGTGTTCAAGATTTACCTGCCTGCCATGCGCCACCCGATCATCAATGGTGTGCGTCTCGGCTTCGGCTTCGCACTGATCGGCACGCTGCTCTCCGAAACAAAGCTGTCGAACAAGGGCATTGGATTCCTGATCATCCAGGCCTACAGCACGTTCGATATGCCACGGATGTATGCGATGCTTATTGTCCTGTTTGCACTTGGATTCGCGGTGAACGAAGCAATCGGCCGCCTGGGCGGCCTCGACAGCATCAAACGAACCTGAACCGATAGGCTTCTCATATGACGACAGCTGTATCTCCGAAGTCCGCCTCCGCACAGGCTGTGGTGCTGCCGAAAAATCGTGGCGCCTACTACGGCGGTGCGTGGCATGAGCCAAAAGCCGGACGCTTTGTCGACACCATCAATCCCGGCACCGGCCAGTCGCTCGGCAAGGTCGCCGATTCGGGCGCCGACGATATCGATGCTGCCGTCGCCGCCGCAAAGACGGCATTCAAGGAATGGCGGCGGGTACTGCCCCTCGAGCGCGCCAAGATCCTGCGACGGATCGCGGAAATTCTGCGTCAAAACGCAAACGAACTCGCCATGATCGACGCCGCCGACTGCGGCAATCCGGTGAAGGAAATGGTCAGCGACGCCATGATCGCGGCGGCGCAAGTTGAGTTCTTCGCAGGCTTCGTCACCGAGATGAAGGGCGCCTCGATCCCCATGGGCCCGGACGTCGTGAATTTCTCGGTCCGCGAGCCATTGGGCGTTGTCGGGCGCATCATTCCTTTCAATCACCCGTTCATGTTCTGCGCCGGAAAATCCGCGGCTCCCCTCGCCGCTGGCAATACCGTCGTCGTCAAGCCGCCGGAACAATCTCCACTTTCATCACTGCGGCTGGCGGAACTGATTGGCGGGCTGTTGCCTCCGGGGGTCTTCAACGTCTTACCGGGTGGTCGTGAGGCCGGCCAAAGGCTTGCCGGCCATCCGGACGTCGCCATGATTGCACTGATTGGCAGTGTACCTACTGGTCGCGCGGTGATGAAAGCCGCTTCCGACACGGTCAAGCGAACGATGCTCGAACTGGGCGGCAAGAACGCGTTGATCGCCTATGACGATGCGGATCCGGATGACGTCGCCGGCGCTGTGGTCGGCGGCATGAACTTTACCTGGTGCGGCCAATCCTGCGGATCAACGAGCCGCGCTTTCATACACGAGAAGATCTATGACGCTGTGATTGCACGTGTGAAGCAGAAAATTAAATACTACAAACCGGGACTCCCCACCGATCCCGCCACCACGATGGGCGCAATCGTTTCCAAGCAGCAATTCGAGCGCGTGATGAGCTTCATCGACTCCGCCAAAAACGAAGGCGCCGAACTCATCAGCGGCGGTGGGCCGCCCGCCGACCCGGCGCTCAAAAACGGGTTCTATATCGAGCCGACAGTCTTCGCCGTCACCGAAAAGAACCGTATTGCACGCGAGGAAATCTTCGGACCCGTGCTGGGCGTATTCAAATGGAGTGACGAGGCGAAGATGCTGGAGACCGTCAATGCGGTTGAGTATGGCCTCACCGCGTCGATCTGGACCAATGATCTCAACACCGCGCACCGCACCGCCATGACTGTGCAGGCGGGTTTTGTGTGGATCAACGAAGTGAGCAAGCACTTCCTGGGTGCGCCGTTCGGCGGCTTCAAGCAGTCCGGCCTGGGACGCGAGGAATGTTTCGAGGAGATGCTTTCCTTTACGCAGGAAAAGAACATCCACCTGAAGCTCAAGCCGGCGAAAACTTAAGGCGAGGGATCGAAGCCCGCATGAGCCCACGCCGCGCGATGGGCCGGTGCGGTCATAAAGGCAATATAATCACGGCCAGCACCGGCATTCGTGCTAGCGGCGGTCACCGCTGCGCCATAGATCGTCGTGAGCTGAATCGCCGCCGGTAAAGGCCCTGCGACGGAAAGACCATCCGTATTGATGACTTCGCTCTTCGGGTAAAAGCCGATTTCGGCCTCCCCGCTTGCGACCAGTTGCACGCCGCCTTCAAGGGCCGGCCGGTGAATGATCTTGCCTTTCATTGCATCGGCAATGCCGAACTGTTCGATCAGTTTTCCCATATGCGTCCCGCTCGGCGTCGCACCCGGCGTGGCATGGACGATTGCGCGGCTGTTCACGATTGATTGCTTG
Organism: uncultured Alphaproteobacteria bacterium; assembly: GCA_963767515.1. Classification (GTDB taxonomy): domain Bacteria; phylum Pseudomonadota; class Alphaproteobacteria; order Rhizobiales; family Xanthobacteraceae; genus Pseudolabrys. The sequence continues at coordinate 74,791 of CAVYER010000017.1, read as the reverse complement.
ACCTTGTCCGGCGTCGACAAATCCGGTTTCGGCGCACCGGTGCGAACCACCGCATTGACGCTGACAAGTCCGAGGATGGCACGGCCTTGCCCCTGCACCACACCATTTTTCTGGTACTCGTCCAGAATGTTGGTCGGCATGACCAGTACGTCCGCCTTGTCACCGGCCGCAACCTTGTCGCGCAGCGCCGACATCACTGCGAAGACGTACGCGACCTTGTAGCCGGATTTCTGTTCGAACTGCGGAGTCAGCTGCAGGAAAATCTCTTTCGGCGCGCCGCCGCTGAAAATACGAAGGGTAGCCATGGATCAATCTAGAGCTTGAAGGTCTCGAGCGTGCCGGGGTGGAACATTTCCTCCGGCGTTACCAAACGCGACGAAAGACCTTGCGAATGATGATGACGCAGGAAGGTCTCTAGGGTTTTGCGATTGGCCGAAACGCCGTAGGACCAGAAATCCTCTCCCATCAGCGCCCGCGCTTCCATCAACCGTTCCTCGACGAACGGCAAGGTCACCTTGGTCGACGAAGTGTCTGCAAGCTTTTCCAGTGCAATCTTCTTTGACAGCTCAAAGGCCTTGAATACGGCCCCCGGCAACCAGGGGTGCTGCTCGGCAAGCTCCCGCCGAATACCGACAAGATGCATGATCGGAAAAATGCCGGTGCGCTTGAAGTAATCTTTCGCGGCAGCGACGGGATCGGGAAACAGCCAGCCAATTTTCGGATCGCCGCGTTCAAAGCCGGGGGGCACGCGTGGCCCGATAAAGCCATCGATTTCACCGGCATCCAGCATGCTCGAAAGGGTCCGACTTTCCGGAATGTCGTCCAGCCTGACGCCTTTGGGGAGCGTGATCGTTATTTTTTCCCGTCGTCCGGTTTCCGTCAGTCCACCCCGGAACCAGTGAATGTCCGACGGCTTGACGCCGTGGTCGTCCTCGAGGATCGCGCGCGCCCACACGTTCGCCGTCAATTGATATTCCGGCACGCCGATTTTCTTGCCTTTGAGGTCTGCCGGCTTTTTGATGCGGTCGGTACGCACATAGATCGACGTATGGCGGAAGGCGCGCGACACGAAAGCCGGCACGCCGACATAAGGACAGTTTCCTTGCGCCGTTTTCACCGTAAAGCTCGACATCGACAGTTCGCAGATGTCGAATTCGGCGCGGCGGAACGCGCGGAAGAAAATCTCCTCCGGATCGAGCGCCATGAAGACGGGGTCAACACCGTCGATCTGAACGAGCCCGTCGCTCAACGGCCGTGTGCGGTCATAGTCGCGGACGGCAATGGAGAGATTGAGTTTGGCCATGGAAGCGCCCGAATAGAAGCAATCTGGGGCGCCAGTCATAAGCGAAACGCGGCTGCAAGGCAAAACCGCAATCAAACGGAGCTTGCGATCGCCTGAAATTCTCTTTTATCAGGGCCCCACGCAACTCCGTCGACGCAGTGCCCGTTCGTCAAAATTCGAGCTTGTCCTGCACGGCCGCCAGACCTGCCTTGGCGCAGGCTTCATCCTTGTCGCCACCCGGCGCACCCGCCACACCGACGCCGCCGAGCAGCGAGCCGCCGGCCTGGATAATGAGGCCGCCAACTCCCATTGTTACCTTGGGCAGCGTCGCGAGGCCGGGGCTGAGCGTTCCGTCCTTGATCCTCTTGATGAACTCTGCCGTATCGATGCTGAAGTTCACCGCGGTCCAGGCCTTCCCGGTTGCGATGTCCATCGCACCGATTCCGGCAAACTGATCCCGCATCGAGACAAGTGGAGTGCCGAACCGGTCGAGCACCACCACGGCCACCTGGTAACCGTCCTTTCGGCATTGGTGCAACGCGGCTCGGGCCAGATCAAAAGCGACGTCCGGCGCCAGCGACTTGTAAGTGATGATACCATCGGCTGCTCCGGCCGACTGAGCCGCCACGACGGACATCGCCGCCGCAGCGGCCAAGATCATGCGTTTCACCTGATACTCCTATCATTGGTCGGCGCGGTGCCCATTTACGGCCGAATATAGCTCCAGCCCTGCTCCTGCAGCTCGGTCAAACGCACGACACCGGCGGGTACCACCGTCGCTTCAGCGATGATCGGGACCGGATGTCCTTCGCGCTTCTCCATCCCCGCTTTGGTATTGCCGCAGGCGGAAAAACTTACCGCCGACGGAAAACTGGCACCCTTGATGTGCTTGATCCGATCCTTCACGGGCGACTTGTCTTCGCGCAGCATGTTCAGCCCGGGCCCGTAGGCCACGACTTCAATCTGCGCTTGTTCGCCCTTGCTGTGGTAATATTCCATCAGGTTCGAAACATTATTCAGGACGAGATTCATGAGCGCAGGATCGTCCTGATCCACCTGAATGGCAATCCGATGCCCTTTGGTGCTCTCGGCTGCGCCACCCGGCGTCGACAGCGCCACGCCAACCACAAGCGCAACCGCGATAGGCAGCACAAATCGAAATGTCTTCATGTCATTTTCTCCCCCGAACTATGGACGGACAAGTGTATAGCCTTTTTCAACAAGTGTAAGAATGCGGGCGACGCCGACCTGCACTTTGACCGCTTTCGGATTGATATTCACATGCTTGCCGGCGCGCTCCAACGTGTCGACCGTGTTCATGCAAATATCGAACTGGACGCCCTGGGATATTAAACTGTCGACTTTGGCCCGATTGGGGCTTTCCATTCGCAGGAGGTCGATCCCGGCGCCAAACGCCACGACCTCAATCGCGATCTTGTCGGGCGTGTAATGCTCCAACAAATTGTAGGCGACGCTGATCACCAGGGCCTGTTTGTCGGGCTCGCGATCAGAGAGTTGCAGCACCAAGTGATGTTCTGCGAACGGGTTGTCTTGCGATGGTGGCGCCTGCGCGGCGGCCGGAGATGACAGAATGGCCGTGATTGTTACGGCCCGTGCCCATCGAACCAGAGCAACGCACATGGACGTCCTTACCCGGAAATGCCCGGATTGTTCGACACGCCTTTGAGAGTGACCTGATTGTACTTCTTCGGCTTCGCGGTCTTTTCGCCACGAAGATATTTCGCGAACACCTCGGCTATCGGCTTGCCTTGCTGCGGGTTCACCGAAGCCCAGCCGGCGACCTTATAAGTCTTGTCGGCCTCGACCTTGCGGCCATTGTCGAGAGTCATATCGGAAATGCGCTTGCCCAAGACATCCAGCGGCGCGCAGGCATAGTCCATGCCGCCGATCCGCACCATGTCGCCACCCTGCTGATAGTAGGGATCGGGATTGAACAGATTGTCGCAAATGTCTTCCATAATCGCCTTGATCTGCGCGCCGGTCATCTCCTGTACGTAAACTTCAGGATATGTGATCGCGGTCTCAGAGAGAATATCTTCCATGGTGATCGGTTCACCCGGCAACATCGTGTTGCCCCAGCGGAATCCCGGTGATAGTGCGAGCTCTGCATCCAGTTCGTGGCGCAGCGCGTCGCAGATCAGCTGATCCATGGTGCCGTTAAAATTTCCGCGCCGGTAGAACAGATCGCCGGCCACCGCAAGCTTTTCCGAAAACTGGCCGGCATGCGGCTCGCGCAGGCGATCAATGAGCGTCTGCATTGCGGGATCCGCCTTCAACAGTCCGGAGTAAACCGGCAGCAGATGATAGCGCACATCCTTGACCACGCCCTTGGAAAGCTCGAGATCAAGCACGCCGAGAAATTTCCCGTTCGATCCGGCATTGGTCACCAACGTCTTGCCGCCGGAGTTCGTCACCGTGACCGGATTCGGTATTGCGTCATGGGTGTGACCGCCCAACACGACGTCAATGCCACTGACGCGGCTTGCGAGCTTGAGATCCACATCCATGCCGTTATGAGACAGCAGCAGGACTGCATCTACTTTGTCCTTCTGGCGCACCTCGTCGATCACTTTTTGGAGCTCGGCGTCACGGATACCGAAGGTCCAGTCGGGCGTGAATCGCTTGGGATGTGCGATCGGTACGTACGGGAAAGCCTGGCCGACGACGCCAATACGAAAGCCGCCGGTCTCCTTGATCGTTGCCGCCTTGAACGCGCGACCCGAGACCTTGTCGAATGACGGCTTATCGTTGAAGGCAGCTTCCTCGGTCAGGAACACGTTTTGTGCAAGGAACTCGCCCTTAAAGCGCTTGAGATTGGCTCGCAGTATTTCTTCGCCGTAGGTGAATTCCCAGTGCCCGGTCATCGCCTCGACGCCGAGGAGATTGGCGGCGTCCACCATATCCTCGGCCTGCATGGCGTTGGCCAGCCCACTGCCCTGCCAGAGATCGCCGCCGTCGAGCAGCAATGATTTGTCCGCGCCGGCGTCGGCGCGCAGTCGGTCGATGAGCGTCTTGAGATGTGCAAAGCCGCCAAGCCGGCCGTAGCGGTGGGCGTTTCGCTCGAAATCGAGAAACGTAAAGGCATGTGCTTGCCGGCTTTCCGGCACTACATTGAAGTACTTGAGAAACGCCTCGCCGACCAGATGCGGGGGCCTTCCGGCCATACCGGCGACACCAAGATTGACGCTCGGCTCACGGAAATGAACCGGCAGAAGCTGCGCATGCGTGTCGGTCATGTGCAGCACACGCACATTACCGAACCGGCCTATGTCGTAGAGTTCGTCGCCTTCGACGGCACGCGCGAGACGCGGGATTGATCCCGACAATGCCGTGGCTGTGAGCAGCCCCAGCACATCGCGACGACGCATGTTCACGACAATGAACTCCTCGTGGCCAACAGCCTGGTTAGCGGACGACGGCCTTGCTCCAGGCGGTTGCCTGCTCTTTGGCTTGGGCAATAGAGGCATTGGCCAACGCCTCTGCATGCTCGGCCAGCTTGACGGCGTCGTCAAACTTTCCCTCGGCCGCCGCTTTTTCGGCGGCCGTTATTGCCGATGCCGTCGTCGTCCATTGGTTTTTTATTTCGCCGGCCTGCTTGTCGGCCGATTGCGCCTTGGCGAGCGCAGCCTTGAAGTCATCCGCGTTCGCGGCCAAAGCCGCGCCCGACGCGCTGACGACCGAAAGTACGACCGCCGCCTGGATCAAGAAATGGGTGCGCATGTTGCTTCTCCACAGTCCTCTAGGTTTGGTCACGGACGTGCGCCCGGCCCGGAAATCGGCAGGCCGTTGGCCATATAGGAAAGGTAGTATTCGACGTCGCGGTAGGCATCGTCGCCCGGCTTGAGCGGCACGCCGCGCACCTGAATATTGCAGGTGGTGAAGCGGCGGCTCGTTGTGCCCATGCCGCCCCATTCCGAACGGTAGATCGGCAGCGCGGCGGTGATGCCGAGCGCCGGCGCCAAGACCTCGGTGCGGATGCGCTCACCCGGGCTCTGCACGTGGCAGCTGGCGCAGGAGAAGTTGAGCTGGCCGCGGCGGGTGTAGAAATATTGCTCGCCCTTCTTGTAGGCTGCGAGCGCGCGCGGATCATTCGGGATCTTGATGTCGAACGGCTTGCCGCGCGAGGTGAAAGCCATATAGGCGGTCACCGCCGCCATGTCGTCTTTGGTCATGTCGAATGGCTTCTCGCCGTTGGTTTCGCGGCACTGATTGACCGCGACTTCGAGCGTGATCACCTGACCAGACTTGGCGTCGAACATCGGATACATCTGGCGCACGCCGATGCCCTTGTTCGGAAAGCAGTCGCCATAACTCTTGCCATTCTTGAAGGGCGTGGCGAACATCTGCTTGCCTTTTTCGACGGCAAATTCGTAGGGCGGGAACTCCTCTTTCGCCAGCCACTGCTTGCGCAGGCCTTCGTCCATCGAATACGGCCCGTTTACGAAGTCATCGAGCTTTACTTTCGGAAACCGCTTCGTGAAGTAATCCCGAAACGCCTTAAAATCTGCCTTCGGATCGCCCGCTCTGTCGGCAGCCAGCAGAGGCTGCGCCGTGCCGGCGACAATCGCAACTGCGATGAAAAGTTTGCGCAGCATTCGCCAATCCTCCCTATCGGCCCATCTAACGGGGCTTATTGAATTTTCGCCGTCAGCGAATCCGTGGCGCCTTTATTGTCGACCCAACTCACTTTCAGGTCGTCACCCTTCTTGCCGCCCTTGAAGCTGAATTTCAGATACGGGTCTTTTGACACGGCCGGACCCCACAGTGCGGTGAAGACCGTCTTGCCATCGTGCTCGAACTGTACAACTTCGATATGATGCGCCGGAATGACCTCACCCTTAGCGTTCTTGACGAAGCCGGAATCCATCGGATGCTGGATCAGCGACTGGACCTCAGTCGTAGTGCCGCTCGCGACGGCGCGCACGCGGATTGTTGCCATGGAACTAAGCCTCTCTGTTCGATTGAATTCTATCAGCCGCCGCAGCCGCCGACGGTGACCTTGACCTCTTTCGTTGCGCTAAAGAGCTTGCCATCGGACGCCACAATCGCGACGACCTTGCTGGTCTTCGCCATTTTCAAGCGGGCAGCGGCCGCAGCTTCGGTTCCGTCCGGAATAATGTAGGCAGCGGCGAGCACATTGGGATTTTCCAAAACCATTATAGCGATGCCGGTGACCTTCGGCAGCGTACTCGTGATCGCGATCGGCACAACCGCGCCATTCTCCGCAATCTCCGGCGCATCGAGATTAATTTTGTCCGACGCCGTGGCCTCCGTCTTGCCGTACAGCTGCTTGAGCACGGCGGCCTGGTCCTTTTCCTTGAACGCGTTCTGCGGCCAAATCTTTGTGTCGGCATCCGCGTACGCGGTCGACAGCATGGAGCTGCCGGCAAAGCCAAGACCGGCGAGGCCGCCGGCAATGGCGCTTTTCAGAATCATGCGTCGTGCGCTATCCGGCGCGTCCGGCGATTTGTTCATTTTCATTTTCTCCATTTCGAACGTGCCACTAGCGGGTGTAAAGGAAATCGACAACGGCCTCGATTTCCTGCTCGGTGAGAAGAAGATTCCGTTTGAACGGCGGCATCACCGTGAGCGGATTTCGCTTGGTTTCGTCGGATATGACGGCGATCAGTTCCTTGCGGTCCGGGAAGCGCGCCTTCATGTCCGACAACGGCGGCCCGATATTGCCGGGCGCGTCGCCGCCCTTGATCTCATGGCACGTCAGGCAATTGCCCTTGCTGCGTTCAAACGCCAGACTCTGGCCGTCCAGAGACGCAGCAGAAGCCGAGCTCGCGCCCATCGCGATAGCGCCGAGGACACTGCCGACAATCGCCGTCAAAATGAAATGGGATTGTCTCATATCCATCTGGTTTCCTCCCCGCACATGTAGGTCGTTATGATCGACTCTATTTCGGTTGCATTTCGTCAAGTGATCCGGTCGTACGCGGCGTCAGGTCTTTTCCTTCGGCCGTCGATTCAATCTTGATAGTATTCGCATCCACGCAATTCTTCATGCATTCTTTTGCCGAGGTGTCTGGCCGTGGATCCTGCCAAATAAACCGATCGTGGCTCGGCATTGTCACTTTAGGCAAGCTGTTGCGATCTGCAACGAAATTATTGTCGACGATATTGTTGATGTTGAGCACATAAGCGGTGAGCGCGTAGACGTCATCGGCCGATAACACGTGCGGCGAGACGAATGGCATTGCCCGATTGATGTAGTCGAAAAGTGTGGTAGCGAACGGCCAGTAGCTGCCAACCGTCGGCTCGGGCCGTTCGCTGGTCAGCGTTCCCTCGCCTCCAGCGAGCTTGGGATAACGTCCCTCACCTTCGCCGAAAGTGCCATGGCAGGCGGCGCATTGCTCGGCATAAACATCGGCGCCTTTGCTGACAGAACCGCTGCCGGGCGGCAACCCTTCGCCATCCGGCCTTACGTCGATATTCCATCCCGCGATTTGTTCTGATGTCGCGGGGGTACCATAACCGTAGTGCCCCGGTGGCGCTGCAATTGCACCGACCACCGAGAGCGCAACGATCACCGCCGCACCAAGAAGGTAACTAGACGAGTTGGACATCGTAGATGCTCCCGTCCGGTTTCACCTGCCAGGTTTGGATTGAATTGTTGTGGTAGATTGAATTGGTGCCGCGAATTTTGCGTAGCTGGGCGATCGTCGGCTGGACGTAGCCCGTCTCATCAATGGCGCGCGATTCAAGAAGCGCCGGTTTGCCATCCCAGCGCCATGGCAGCGTGAAGCGCGTCAGCGCCTTTGTCAGCACCGGCTCGGTCAACTCCGCACGCTGCCAATTTATGCCGCCGTCGAATGACACATCGACTGCTTTCACTTTGCCATGGCCGCTCCAGGCCAGGCCGCGAATTTCATAGAGCCCCGGGCCCGAGAGCGGCTTCTCCGGACAAGGGAACGTGATTACGGATTTCGCGTCGTTCACCCACGTAAAGCCCCGTGACGTGCCATCAGGCATCAGATCGGTGTATTTGGACGTCTCTTCACGCGTGTACCACGGCTTATCGCCCAGCTTGATGCGGCGTATCCATTTGACCGAAACGTTACCTTCCCAGCCCGGCACCACAAGGCGCAGCGGGAAGCCCTGCTCCGGCCGCAAAGCCTCGCCGTTTTGCGCGTAGACAACGAGGACATCGTCCAGACATTTATCAAGCGGCAGGCTACGCGTCATGTGCGCGCCATCAGCGCCCTCCACCAGCACCCACTTCGCTTCTTTCTTGATACCGACCTCTTCGAGCAGCGTCGAAAGCTTGACACCCGTCCATTCGGCGCAGCTGACCATGCCATGGGTGAATTGTAGCGAGTTGAGCTGGGCCGCGCGCCACTCCATGCCGCCGTTCGCGGGACATTCGATGAAGTGGATGCGCGAAACGGAAGGGAAACGCTCGATGTCCTTCATGGTGAGCAAAATCGGCCGCTCGACCATGCCGTGGATCATCAGACGGTGCTGTTGGGGGTCTACGGTCGGACGACCGGCGTGATAGCGCTCAAAGAACAAGCCGTTAGGCGTGATGATGCCGTTCAAGTCCTGTATCGGCGAGAAGCTCACCGAAGATTCCTTGCTCGCGGTGAGCCAGGGAACATTGCGGCGTATCACGTCTTTGACGAATTTCGAGGGCTGCCCATAGGGACGGTCGACGATGCCGGGCCCCAGTGATTGCGACCACGGCGCATCATTGGGCGGAAAGGCGTCGGCCTTTTCGGCTGCCTCAGCGGCACGATGCCCAAGCATGACGCTGCCCGCAGTCGCTGCGCTGAGCCTCAAGAAGGCGCGGCGTCCAGCGGAATCAAAGATGCGACTCTCGCCGCGCAGGATGGATATCCCGCGGCGAAGGACCGGCAACATATTTCGGCTCCCTAGACCGTTTTTCATATTCAATTTGTCCTATTTGTTGCCGGCAGTCCAGACCGCAGTTGATCAATGGAATTTTTCGCCGCCTATGTCCCCATTGAATGAGAAAATTGGGGCGCTTCGCAGATCAGCCCAGGCACAATTTTTGTTGATCTTGCGCGGCAAGACATGCGGTTCACGACTAACTATATACCGTAACGTAAGACTTTCAGTTGCGCCGGCGGCCAGTCCCGAATGTCGTATACGAAATATATTTCGATAGCGATCGTCATAGCGGCGTCCGTCCCGGTTTTGCCGCTCAATTCAAAGGCACAGGAATACGCACCGCTTGCTCAGCCACTAAAAGTCGAGCAGTTGCCGGGCCACCCGATTTATTACTCAATCGGCCGCCCGGGCATTCCCGGCAAGGCAAACCAGGGCAATACCTCCAATGCCGGATTTGTGGCGACACCAGATGGCGTGGTGGTGTTTGACGCACTCGGTACACCAAGCCTGGGTTGGGCGCTGTTGCAGGAGATCCGCAAGGTCACCGACGCGCCGATCCGCTTCAACGTGGTCAGTCACTATCACGCCGATCACATCTATGGCCTGCAGGCCTTCCGCGATCATACATCGACCGTCATTATCGCTCAGGATCGCGCGCGCGAGTACAAGGAAAATGAAGAGACTGCAGATGAACGCGCCGACCAGCGACTCGATCAGCGCCGCGCCGCGCTCGCGCCCTGGGTGAACAAGGACACGCGCGTTGTACCGCCCGACATCACCTTCAACGATCGCCTTACACTAAGCTTGGGTGGCAAGCGCTTTTACATGATCTATGCTGGGCCAGCTCATTCGGCCAGCGACATGATGATGATGGTCGAACCTGACGGTGTCCTGTTTGCCGGCGACATCGTGCAAAACGGCCGCATTCCGTTCATGAACAGCGACGACGTCGATACCAGGCAATGGCTGGCCGCTCTGGGCGAGGTGCAAAAACTCGATCCCAAATTTGTCATTCCCGGCCACGGCCGGCCCTCGATCGAGGTCAATGAGGCGATCGCCTTCACCCGGGACTATATTGAGTATGTCCGCGCCGCCATGCGCAAGGCGGTCGACAACTGGACAGATTTTGATGCGGCCTATCAGCAGACAGACTGGTCGAAATATGCCGGGATGCCCGCCTTCGAGAGCAACAACCGCGGCAACGCCTACCGTATTTACCTCGAGCTGGAACAGCGTCGGTTCGGCACCGACAAACCGTGATCAAAACTGCAATCGTCCAAATTAATTAACTGCGCTCCACGCATTCCCGTCGGCCAGACTTCTTTTTTCAGCTCGGCTGCGATTTGAGGAAATCGCGGAAGCTCTTGGTCTCATAGGCCTTGTCGCGCACGTATCGGAACATGGCGAGAAAGTCGTCGGGCTGCAAATAGCCGGGCGCCCGGGCTACTTCGCGCTTCTGCGGCGGCAATGCCTTCAGGGCCTCTGCGTTTTCGCCGAAGAACTGAAACGTCGGTGTGAATCGCACGGAATACTTCGCAGCAAGATCCTTTTCAGAAACTTCCGTACCGTCGAAATCCTTCACCTTGAGCGAGCCGATGATATTGAGCTGCAAAAGTTCGAAGTTTTCCTTGATGTAATCGGCGATCCGCGGCTGCGCAAAATTCACAAAGTGGGTTTCCCTGCAATACGGACAGCCCTTGAGTTCCCACATAATCACGTAGCGTTTGCCTTCCTTGCGCGCTGTCTCGAGATCATCGGCGAGATCGAGGAAGCTCTTCATAAACCAGGGCTCCCTGTAGAGGCCGTCGTCAGAGAGCACCGGCTCCGCGCGCGTCCGCGCTGCGGCCAGCGCAGCCAGACAGGAAGCTCCGAGCACCAGGGTCCGCCGTGTCGTCATCATTTCGTCTCGCTATTACCGCGTAAACCATGCGGCGGGAACGGTAACGTGTCGTTATCTAGCGCTCTTATATTCTGGTACCATTCCTTAGTCGCGTAAAATGCCGGTGATCATCGATGCTGTGGCTAACACGTGCCGTTTGCCTCCTGCTCTGCCTCGCTTCGGGCATTCCAGGGGCAAGAGCCGACGATCTTGCCGATTTCAATGCTGCGGTCGAGGCCGCCTCCGCCCATAACCGGATCGCAATCGGCTATTTGCGTACTGGCAATGAAGACCTCGCTTCTCTTGAGATCGACCGCTTGCGCGACGCCTGGGTCAGGCTGACAGAGCGCTTTTCGGGAAACCAGCCGGCGGTTTTTGCAGGCAATCCTTTGTACGCAAAACTCTTTACCGTCGTGAACGCGCGGTTGGTCGGTGCCGACCTTATGCTTAAAACCGGAAAGACTCGATGCCGCGCGAAATGCGCTCGATGCAATTCGAGGCGACCTCTATGAGCTGCGCAAGGCGAGTGGCGTCGTGGTGTTGGCCGACTGTGTCCGGGATGCCAACATGGCCATGGATGCACTTATGATCTACAACGATCGGGCGCTTGCCTGGAGCAATCAAGAAACGCGCAGCAAAATTGCCGGCGCAGCATCATCGTACGGATCGGTGCTCGACCGATGCGATGGCATCGCAAGCGAAACTATACGCAAGTCCCCGGAATTTCGCCGGCTCGTGGACGGCGCCAAGGCGAGCCTGTCTCTCATACCGAATGCAATCGCCACTAGGGATACCGGTCTCCTGCACAGACTCCTGATCGAGCTGCGCTCGTTCGACAACCTGCTGGCGTTCCGCTTCGGGTGATTACCCGATTCGACCGAGTGCCGGAAAAACCTCTATGAGCCAGTAGGCGATCGTTGGCATTTGGCCGCTGAAAATCAGTACGCCGGCAAGAACCAGAAATGCGCCCATCGCTTTTTCGATCAAACCGAGCTGCGGGCGAAAGCGCGCGCTCCAGCGCATGAACGCTCCGGCAAAACCGGCAGCCACCAGGAAGGGGACACCAATGCCGAGCGAATAGACGAGCAATAGGCGCGCGCCCTCGGCGGTGCTCTCCTGCGCGCCCGCCATTAACAGAATCGAGGTGAGCACCGGACCCACGCACGGGCTCCAGCCGAAACCGAAAGCAAGCCCGATCACATAAGCGCCTATCAGCCCGGCGGGCTTTTCCGACGCCCCGACACGCGCCGTGCGATCGAGCAAAGGGATACGGATTATGTGCAAAAAATGAAGGCCCATAATGCAAATGACCGATCCCGCCAGATAGGCCAGCAAGCCGAGGTGGGCGCTCACCGCCTGACCGATCCACGAAGCCGTGGCGCCCAGCGCCACGAACACGGTGCTAAAGCCGGCAACAAAACCAATGGCTGCCAACAAAACACGCCCGCGCGCTCCGCCCTCCTCGCGCAATTGCTCGACCGAAACGCCACCCATGTAGGCCAAGTAAGGTGGCACCAGCGGCAACACGCAGGGCGATGCAAATGACAGCAGCCCCGCGACGAAGGCGCCGCCAGTGGATACGTCGAGACTCATAGTCCGCTCTGTCTTATCGACATATTCGAGTTTTGTGATATATTTCGCTCGGGTTCAATGCCCTTCGTTATTCTTATCCTCGGCTCGCACGAAAGAATGAAGTTGCTGGACGCGGCGCCGATACGAAAGTTTTTTTCTCGCACCGCGCTGTTCGGCGCGATATTTTTTGCGTCACCACTTTCGAACACGGATGCGGCGGAACTCATCATGTTCGAACAGGCTGGCTGCAGCTGGTGCGCGGCCTTCGACCGCGAAATTGCGCCGATTTATCCGAAAACGACAGAAGGTCAGCGCGTGCCCTTGCGGCGCGTGAATATTGATCGCGCTTTGCCACCGGATCTGGCTTTTATTGAAGTGGAACGGCTCGCACCTCTTTTTGTGCTTGTCCAAAATGGCCACGAAATAGGCCGCATTCGCGGTTATCCGGGCGAAGACAATTTCTGGGGATTGCTCGGCGTACTGATCAAAAAGCTGGACGCGACGGGAACGAGTGGGGAACGGGCCCCGCCCGACGAAAAATCGTTGCACGTGGCAAGTTGATCGTCTGTATTCATCTGACGGCGAAACGCAATTGTTGGTGTACGAATGGAATTGCATCACTTGGAAGGCCGCGCTCGCTCGAATGAACTCGACCGGATGGTCGACAATGCAAAACGCGCTAGCGATTTTCTCAAGGCGCTGGCGCATGAAAGCCGGCTCATGATTCTCTGTATTCTCGCCGAGGGCGAGAAGTCCGTCAGCGAGTTAGAAGAGCTTCTTAACTTGCGTCAGCCGACCGTATCGCAGCAGCTTGCCCGCTTGCGGTCGGATGGACTGGTCACTACACGCCGCGACGGCAAAGCTATTTATTATCGACTTGCGAGTGACGAGGCACGAGTTGTTATCGGTGCGATCTACGACGTCTTTTGCCGCAAGCTTCGCAAACGATAGAACACAAATTCCTTTGAGCTCGACTATGGCGACGGCAGCAGTTCCCGCGTCTTCCCGGTCGCCCAGTAACTAATCAGGCCGAGCCATTCATACGCGGCTGTATCCAAGCGCCCCAACCCGTTTGAGAGCGACCGACTCCATATCGGATCAGCCGTCCGCCCTGTGTGCCACCCGACCGGATAGGCTTCGACAGCAAATCCGACTTTGCGGAAACAGCCAATGGCGCGCGGCATATGCTGCGCGGACGTCACCAACAGCCAGCGTTCGCCCGGTTTCGGATTGATCAAATCTTTCACGTATGCCGCATTTTCCGCCGTGTTCCGGGATCGCATTTCGAGCGTCACGCGTGACCGCGGAATTCCTAAGTTGTCCAGCAGTGGGTACACGAAGCCCGCTTCCGGCGGCAGATCCCCCGACAGGCTCGCATCACCACCTGAGTAAACAATGCGGGCAGACGGGTACGCGCGCGCAAGTTTTGACATCGCGAAGATGCGGTTTCCATCGCCGCCGACCACCGGCTCGCCGTATTCGCGAGAAAGGTCAGATGCAATGGCGCCACCCAGCACAACGATGCCGTCCGGCGCGCCGTGACTTGCATCCCAGGGCGGAAAGCGACTTTCGAGCGTGTGGGTGAGCAAGCTACCCACCGGCAAGAAGCCGGCCGCCGTCAGCAGAAGAAGGCTTGCCGCCGCCATGCAGGCGCCAGCGCGTCTACGACGCGTCGCCATCAGCGCCGCGCCGGCAAGTCCAAGCAGGATCAGAACATTGGAGGGTAAAAACAGGAAGGCGACGGTCTTCGAAAGGATGAAGAACATCAGCGCGACTTCTTCCAATCCTCATATCGTTTCTTGTTGTCTTCATTAGGCGGGTAGAGGCCGGGCAGCTTGGCGCCCTTCTCGACCTCCTGCACCAGCCAGCTTTCCAGCAACTCATGTTCTGCGCCCTCATGGGCGACAAAGTCGGCCAGGTCTTTCGGGATCACCACCGCGCCATCATCATCAGCGACAATGATATCGTCCGGAAAAATCGCGCAACCGCCGCAGCCGATTGGCTCGTTCCAACCAACGAATGTCAGTTGATTGACTGACGCTGGCGCAGCTACACCCGCGCACCAAACCGGTAGACTGGTCGCTAGCACGCCGTGCTTGTCCCGCATCACGCCGTCGGTAATGAGTGCCGTCACGCCGCGTTTGACCATGCGCATGCACAGGATGTCGCCGAAAATACCGGCACCGGTCACTCCCATCGCATCGGCGACAACGACACAATTTTCCGGCATGGCCTCGATCGCGCCCCGGGTGGAAATGGGTTTCGACCAACTCTCTGGTGTCGCGAGATCTTCACGCACGGGAACGAAACGCAGCGTGAAAGCCGGGCCCACAACGCGCTTTCCGGAAAATCCGAAAGGCATCGCACCGGCCATCCAGGATCGGCGGATACCCTTCTTCAGCAGCATCGTCGTGATGGTGCCGGTTGTGACATTACGCAGGATGTCGAGGGTTGCTGCCATCATCGGCCTCACGCAGTCTTCAGGCCCAGCCGCTCGTCGCGGCGGCGCAGGAACGCGACAAACGGCACGGCGAGCAACACCATCCAGAGCTTACCCACGATTTGACCGAGGAGAAATTCCATCGAGCCGAACGCAAGCCACAGAAATACGATTGAATTGACCACGAGCCCGACAATGCTGGACGCGACCACCGCAGCCACCAGCCGGCGCCGCGCAAGGGGCGTATAGACGGCGAAGTCGGCAAATTCGGAAAGCATAAATGCGGCCGCCGAGGCGAGAACGAGAGAGGGCGGCGCAAGAACGGCCGAAATCATCGCACCGACGACAATTGCACCGATCCCGAATTCAACGCCGAGCCGTCGCTGCACCAGATCACGCAGCACCAGCGCGGCCCCGACCATCAGCACGCCCGACGGCGCCATGATGCCGGGCGCGACCGGCACAAGACACGGACCATTGGGCACGCACATGGTGCCGACATTTCCGATCATCCAGTTTGCGGCAGGAATTGTCAGACAAAACAGCGCAAGAAAGATACTACCTTCGATGGTCCTGCGTTTGTCGTTATCGATCATGACTTCTTTCGACCCTTGAATTTGACAAAACCTTGCGCCCTCAGCTGACAAGCTGGGCACTCGCCACAGCCAAAACCCCACTCGTGGCGTTTACTGCGGTCGCCCAGATAACAGCTATGGCTGTCCTCGATGACGATTTCAAGGAATGCTTTGCCGCCAATTTGCTCAGCCATGGCGAAAGTGCCGGACTTGTCGATCCACATCAGCGGCGTATGAATGGTGACACGCTTATCGAGACCTAGAGTAAGCGCAACCTGGATGGCCTTGATGGTGTCATCGCGGCAATCTGGATAGCCGGAAAAATCAGTCTCACACATGCCCGCAACCAGATGGCGGGCGCCGCGCCGATAGGCCAGAGCGCCGGCAAAGCAGAAGAAGATCAAGTTGCGGCCAGGAACGAAGGTGGTAGGCAATCCGCTATCCGCCATCTCAATGGCCGTGTCGCGCGTGAGCGCCGTTTCAGAGATGGCGGCGAGCGCATCAAGCTTGACGAGATGGTCGTCGCCAAGGCCGGCCTTCCAGTCAACCCGCAAGGCCGCCATGCGCTCCCGCAAGCGCGCGCGAACACTCAATTCGATAGCGTGCCGCTGGCCGTAGTCGAAGCCAATCGTTTCTACGCGTGAAAATTGCTGCAATGCCCAGGCAAGACAGACAGTCGAATCCTGCCCGCCGGAAAACAAAACCAGGGCCGTATCGGGGCTCATGTCCCTTCCCTACAACATTTCTCGCGCGCCATGCTAATCAATGGGCCAGAAAGTGGAAGGAGTGGCGGAGCCATGGTCGGACACGGAAATGCGCACGGAATGATCGGCGTTGACAAAATGGGCGCGAAGATCCTGTTCATCGACCCGGTTACCTACGATACGCAGAAAGTGCTCGATGGGTTTCAACGGACGGTCCACGAACTGCTGATCGTACCGGAGACCGGGCTTGCCTACGTGCCGATCTATGGCGACGGCATCCACGGGCGCAACCCAAATCCGGGCCACACACTCTGCATTATTGACCTCGCCAAGCGCGAGCATGTCGGTGACATCGACCTGCGCCCCTACATCGCGCCGCATACCCTCAAGCTAGGACCGGATGGGCTTATCTACGTCACCTGCGAAAACAGCGCGGTGGTCGCCGTGATCGACCCAAAAGCACGCAAGGTGGTCGATGCGATTGAATTGGGCTCAACCAATGCGCACAGGCTCATCATCTCGCCGGACGCAAAAAGGCTGTACACCGAAAACGAAGAGGACGGCGAAGTCTCGTTGATCGACCTCCCGAAGCGCAAACTGCTCGGCAAAATCAAGACACCTCATCCGTTGGCTGGCATCACTATTTCGGGCGACGGAAAAACTGTGGTCGTCGTCTCGGATCAGGAGCCGGTACTTTTTCTGATCGACACGGCGACCGAACGCGTGCGCGACACGGTACCGCTGAAAGACGTTCCCAAACCGGCTCAGATCGCTCGCTACAGCCCGGACTGGACCTTGTTGGGCGTCACCAGTTTGAACAGTGACACTGTCAGCCTGATTACGCCGACGTTTAGCGAACAGACGGCGGTCAAAGTCGGCAGCCAGCCCATGGACATGACTTATCGCGGCGACGAACTGTTCGTCGCCTGCCAAGGCGACGGCTCGGTGCATGTGATCGACATACCTGCCAGACGTTGGAAGCAAAGCTTCAAGGCCGGGACCGGCTGCGAGTCGCTGGGATTTTTCTAGGATTCAATCCCAGTTCGGCGACCAGGTCCAGTCAACGATACGGCCACCGCGGCGACCAAGCGCGGCGATTTCGCGCATTTCTGAATCGCTCAACGCGAAATCGAACAAAGCGAAGTTCTCCTCCAGCCGTTCGACCTTGCTGGTGCGCGGGATCACCACAATCCGCTGCTGGATCAGCCAGCGAAGACACACTTGCGCGGCTGTCTTGCCGTGAGCGAGGCCGATCTTTTCCATGACCTTGTCGCCCTTGGCGCCGCCGCGGGCGATCGGGCTATAGGCCACGACCGCCATGCCGTTTTTTCGGCAGGCCGCGATTACCTTGTCCTGGTTCAAAAAGGGGTGGCATTCAATCTGATTGCAGACCAGCGGTTCGCTTGAAATCTTATTAGCGTCCTCAAGCAGCGCCACGGTGAAATTCGAGACGCCAATCTGGCGCGTGTAGCCTTCACGCTTCATCTTGGCCATGGCGCCGAGCGTCTCGGCGAGCGGTACGCGCGGATTTGGCCAATGGATCAGCAACAGGTCGATGACATCCAGCCGCAGCCGCGCCAGGCTTTCTTTCACCGACCGTTCGAGATCGCGTGGCGAGAGCAGCGTCGGCTGCACTTTGGTGGTGACCATCACCTCTGCGCGCAGGCCCGATGCGCGGATACCCTCACCCACCTCGCGCTCATTATCGTACATCTGCGCCGTGTCGATGTGCCGGTAGCCAAGGCGGATCGCCTGCTCGGTCAGCCGCGCACAATCGCGGCCGCGCAGCGCCCAGGTGCCGAGACCGACGATAGGAATTTTGAAGCCTTTGGCCTCGACCGTCTGCATTTCAAGCCTTTATTTTCGTTCGGCGACATCGTCGGCAAAGCCGCGCAAGTAAAGCGCCTGCAATCCGGTGGCACGGCTCGTGCACGCCGCAATCATTGGGTTGGCCATTGTCCCCTGGAAATAATCGTAGAGAAAGCCGCAGGTTTTGTCGCGCGATGCGATCCAGGCGCGCTGCATGTCGCGCAACTTGACGACCTGCTCCTCCTCGAGCCGTTCGCGCAAGAGCTGATACGACTTGTTGAGGATGTCGTCCCACACCGCCTGCTCTCTGGAATAGCAGGCGATGACCTGCGAAGGCGGCATCGATAGCTCGGCCTTCGCACAAGGTTCGGAAATCAGCCCAATGCATTTTTCCCAAGACCAGTTATGTCCTGTCCTGGTCTTCATGCAGTTTTCGATCGCCGCGGAATCCTTTGGGCTGGGCTGGTCTTGCGCCAGCGCGGGGACTGCACTCAATACAATGAGTGCAGCGGCGATGAGACGCGTCATGGCGTATCCCATTTCGGAGCGTGCGGCGGATTGACCACGCGCATATTCGTTGCGTTGAGTTTCTTGAGTTCGGCCATCTCGGCGTCGGACAGCTTGAAATCGAACACGTCGAGATTTTGCTTCAGATGCTCGGGCGTGGCAGTGCGAGGAATAGAACACACACCCATTTGCACCAGATAACGAAGCGAAACCTGCGCGGCACTCTTGCCATGCGCTTTCGCGATGCGCTCAAGCGCGTCGGCGCCCGGCACCTTGCCGCGCGCGATGGGGCAATAAGCCACCACCGCCATGCCGTGCTTCTTGCAGGCGGCGAGCACCTTGTCCTGGTTGATGAAGGGATGCATTTCGATCTGATTGCAGACCAGTGGTTCAGTCGTAACCGCCCAGGCCTCGTCCAGCATGGTCGTCGTAAAATTGGCGACGCCGATGTGTTTGGTCTTGCCTTCTTTCTTCGCCTTGCACAGTGCGCCGACCGAAAGTTTGAACGGGACTTCCGGATTGTTCCAGTGAATCAGCAGCAGATCGACCGAGGGCAATTGCAGGTTGGCCAGACTCTGATCGAGCACCTTGGCAAAGGCATCGGGCATCAGGTCGCCTTGCCGGACCTTGGTGCAGATGAACACATCCGCGCGCTTGATTCCCGATTGGCGGAGGCCCTCGCCGTTTTCTTTTTCGTTGCCATAGAAAGCCGCGGTGTCGAGGTGGCGGTAACCGATCTGCAACGCCGTTTTGACCGCCTGTACGCAGACATCCTCTTTCAGGGTCATGGTCCCAAGACCGATGGTGGGAATGCGGGCGCCATGAGCTTCAATCACTTGCATTACAATCTCCTTGAATCTGCGTTTGGAACGGGTCGGCGGCGGGGCCGGAAGAATGCCCGGTCATTACGACGCTGCCAACCCGGGTTCCACGAGGCATTCATGGGCTTCGGCCAGCCAGTGTGGCGAAAAATCGCGCAAAATTTTGCGCTGGCGCAAAACGGGACATTGCTTTGACCGGCAAGGTGTTCATGCCGGTTCTTACATTGGAATAATTCAAGAGAAGAAAAAAGCAGTTGCATCAGTAGGTTTTAATGCTTTTGTGAGGGCCGATAGCTACGGTGAGGACCGGATGCGCAGCTTTTTTGTTGTTTTGAGTACCGTCGCCATGGTGACCGCCGGAGCGGCCGCCGCTCATGCCGATGACTATGTGGTGACCATCAAGGATCACCGGTTCATGCCGGCCGAAATCAAGGTACCCGCCAATCAGCGTGTGATGATTACGGTCATTAATGAGGATGCAACGGCAGAGGAATTCGACAGCGGTGCATTGAAGGTGGAGAAGGTGGTCGCCGGAAAATCGAAAGGGACAGTGCGCATCGGCCCTCTCAAGCCCGGCCGCTATCCTTTCATCGGCGAATATAACGAAGCCACTGCCAAAGGCACCGTGATCGCGGAATAAATCATGCTTGGTGCACTGATCATCGTATTTCGTGAAGTCATCGAAGCCGGCCTCATCGTCGGCATCGTGATGGCGGCGACGCGTGGTGTCGTCGGCCGCGGCCGCTGGATCACGATCGGTATCGGCGGTGGCGTGCTGGGCGCAGCCATTGTCGCAATGTTTGCCGGCGTCATCTCGGATGCGTTCCAGGGCGCGGGCCAGGAGCTCTTCAACGCCAGCGTCCTCGGCGTCGCGGTGGTCATGCTGATGTGGCACAACGCCTGGATGGCGCGACATGGGCGAGAAATCGCGGACGAAATGCGCCGGATTGGCAGTGCCGTGAGCGAAGGCGCAAAGCCGCTCACCGCACTGGCGATTGTTGTGGGACTTGCAGTCCTGCGCGAAGGATCCGAAGTGGTGCTGTTTCTTTACGGCATCATGGCGTCAGGTACATCGGGTTCGGCGTTGATGGTCGGCGGCCTGCTCGGAATAGCAGGCGGCGCAGCATTCACCGCGTTGACGTACCTAGGTCTGCTGGCGATTCCGAACCGGCATATCTTCTCGGTGACGAGCTGGCTGATCGCCTTGCTTGCCGCAGGCATGGCGGCACAGGCCGCGCAGTTTCTCAATAACGCGGGTGTTGTGGTCGCACTCGACCGTACCCTCTGGGATACGTCCTGGCTGTTATCGGAAAAGAGTATCTTCGGCCGGCTGCTTCATACGCTGATCGGATATATCGACCAGCCGACCGAGATGCAGCTGCTGGTCTACATCGCAACGCTGTTCGCGATGTTCCTGTTGATGCGCATCGCGCGGTATTCGCCGCGGCCGCGCGTTCCTGCCGCTGCCGAATAGCGCTCAGCACCGTCGGCCGCCAAAAGGCGCGTCAGCGCCGTCCCCGACCAAGCGTTGCGAAGGCGACGTCGGGCGCCTGATCGATCAACTTGAGCAAAGCCCGCGCCGGCCCGCGCGGGTGGCGTTTGCCCTGCTCCCAATTACGCACGGTTTCAATCGGCACTTCGATTTTTTCGGCGAACGCCGCTTGCGTCAATCCGCAGCGCGCCCTGACCTGCCGAACGAATTGTGCCGGATCGCTGTGGTCGATGGTCTTCTCAACGCCATCAGGAAGGATTTCGACGATCCGCCCGTCAGCTTTCAACCGCACCCGCATCATGGCCGCGATCCCCATCGCTGGTGATGTCGGCCAATGCACTAGCTGATTCGCCAGGTCGAATCGTTAACGCGGACATTTTTGACTTGCCTCGCGCTACCGCGTCTTCTCGAAGATCTCACGCCCAATCAGCATACGGCGTATTTCGGAGGTCCCCGCCCCGATCTCATAGAGCTTGGCGTCGCGCAGCAGACGGCCCGTCGGGAAATCGTTGATATAGCCATTGCCGCCGAGGCACTGGATCGCCTCCAGCGCCATCCAGGTCGCGCGCTCGGCCGCGTAGAGGATTGCCCCGGCGGCGTCCTCGCGCGTGGTACGCCCTTCGTCGCAGGCCTTCGCCACCGTATACACGTAGGCCCTGGCAGCGTTCATGGTCACGTACATGTCGGCGAGCTTGGCCTGGACGAGCTGGAAACGGCCGATCGCCTGGCCGAACTGCTGGCGCTCATGCACGTACGGGATCACCACATCCATGCAGGCCTGCATGATGCCGAGTGGACCCGCCGCCAGCACTACGCGCTCATAATCTAGCCCCGACATCAGCACATTGACGCCGTTGCCGACCGCACCCAGAACATTTTCCTCGGGCACCTCGCAGTCAGTGAACACCAATTCGCTGGTATCCGAGCCGCGCATGCCCAGTTTGTCGAGCTTCTGTGCGGGCGCAAATCCCTTGAAGCCCTTCTCGACGATGAACGCAGTGATGCCACGCGCGCCGGCGGTGCGGTCGGTCTTGGCGTAAATCACCATGGTATCGGCGACGGGGCCATTGGTGATCCACATCTTCGAGCCATTGAGCACGTAACGGTCGCCCTTCTTCTCGGCCCGGGTGCGCATCGAAACCACATCAGACCCCGCCCCCGGCTCCGACATCGCGAGCGCGCCGACATGCTCTCCGGAAATCAGCTTTGGCAGATATTTCCTCTTTTGCTCCTCGCTGCCATTGCGGCGCAGCTGGTTGACACAGAGATTGGAATGCGCGCCATAAGACAGCCCCACCGCGGCACTGGCACGCGATATCTCCTCCATCGCCACGCAATGTTCGAGATAGCCGAGGCCGGAGCCGCCGTATTTTTCTTCCACGGTAATGCCGTGCAGGCCAAGCGCACCCATCTCGGGCCAGAGGTCGCGCGGAAATTTATTGTCGCGGTCGATTGCGTCGGCACGCGGAGCGATGCGGTCTTGCGCGAAGCCACTCACTGACTTGCGCAGCATGTCGACGTCCGGCCCGAGGCCGAAATCGAAGCCCGACCATGCATTGGGAATCATGCGCCGCCCTCCGCTCGCCCGTCTCAAAGAGGCGTCAATTGGCGACCAACTCTATCGTTTGAACGTCACGCTGTCAGCGCCTCGCCCGGTGCCGGCAATGCCTTGCCGTGCTTTGCCGCCTGCGCCAATAGTCTGTCGATCGCTTTGGCGGGCGCGGGCTTTGCGAACAGGAAGCCTTGCATCTCGTCGCAACCGGCCAGCCGCAGCAGCACGCGCTGGTGCTCGGTTTCCACGCCTTCGACCAGCACCGACAGGCCGAGAGCGCGGCCAAGTGCCACGATGGCCTGGATAATCACCCCGCCATTTGACGAACGGCCGAGCGCAGCCACGAAGCTCTTGTCGATCTTCAATTTGTCGAGCGGAAAACGCTGCAAATAACCGAGATTGGAATAACCCGAGCCAAAATCGTCAAGCGCGACCCGTACACCGAGTGCATGGAGATCCTTGATGCGTTTGACCATCTCGTCCGGGTTATCGATGAGGACGCCTTCGGTAATTTCAAGGACCAGACGGGACGGCGTGACCGCACTTTCGGTCAACGCGGTCCGGACTATATCGACGATTGTTTCGTCGCGCACCTGCAGCGGAGACAGGTTCACCGCGACATAGAGATCCTCGGGCCATCGCTTTGCTTCATGAAGCGCGCGACGCAACACAAACGCACCGATTGTGTCCATCAAACCCATCTGCTCGGCAACCGGAATAAAGACCGCCGGCGCGATAATGCCACGGCTGGGATGGGTCCACCGTAACAGCGCCTCGACACCCACCATGCGTCCGCCGTGCGAGGAGACAATTGGTTGATAGTTCAATTCCAGTTCATGCGCACTGATCGCGCGGGGCAGCTCACGATGGATGAACTTCAGGTCGGTCGAAACAGTATCAATCGAATGATCAAAGGCTACGAGGGCGCCGGGACCTTTTTTGGCCGCTGCACGTAAAGCCAACTCGGCGCGGCGCGTGAGTTCACCGCGGGTTGTGGCATCGCTCGGCGCTTGCGCAAATCCTGCATGCGCGCTGACACGAACGACATTGTCGATCCAGTGCGGACGCGCGATCGTTTCGAGTGCCGCGCGGATAGTCGTCTCGGCATCCACGCCCTTGTCAGCCGTGAGCGTAATTGCAAATTCGTCACTCGCTATGCGCCCGCACATTACGTTCGGAGGCAGCGCTTCCTTGAGTCTCCGGGAGATCGCAACAATGAGTTCGTCACTTCCCAGCACGCCGTGATGAGCTGTCACGTCTTCCATGCCGTCAATCTCGACGAGCGCGAACGTCGTCAAATCGTCGTCGGCCCGTTCCGCAAGCGCGAGGTCCAGCAATTCGAGTATCTTTGCATGATTGGGGAGACCGGTGAGCTTGTCTTCGTCCGCGGCACGTGCCGCCTGTATTTCCCTTACCGCGAGTTCGAGGCGCGCACGCCGGAGCTGCCAGAGTGACAGGCCAGCAAACCCCACCAGAACTACGGCGATAACAGAAACAATCGGCGCCAGACGTTTCAAAGCTTGCGTCGCCGGCTCAGCTTTGTCCCATGTGAAGAAACCGGCGATGCGACCGTTTGTATCCATCACAGGCTGCATCTGGCGAGCGGCTGAGTCCGAATTGCGTTCGAATTTCAGATTGTTCACGCCAGCAATCTGCCCGGCCAGGCGCATCAGGCGTGGATCGATCTCGCCCTTGCGGCCGAGTGGCGCGGGAAATTCGGCGATCGTATTGCGCAGAGCCGCGTGCTGTTGCATCGACAGTTGCTCGTCACTCCGCTGCCCTGAGCGATAGCCGATCGCTAGTCCGGAAATGGTTGCGGCTACAACGAGAACCGCGAAGATGACGGTCAACCGCGATACGGCTCGGATATGTGCAGAGGACGCAGACGGAGCGGAGATCGAGTTCTGTGACGGCGAGGCACGCGATCGCCCAACCCAGGCCCGCAGCCAGCGGGCGGGACGAAAGCCCGCTGCTCCCGTATTGACCTCGTGCACCGGGCACTCCCAGCCTACGTGCGGCGTCGGCCTATAGGGTTACGGATTGGGCTTTAAACGTTGGTCAGCAAATAGGGTGAACAACTGGTAACCAGGCCGCAATGATGCGATCAATTGACGCTCCGGAACGATTTATGACCCGCAATCTCGCCCTCGCCCTCATCATTGCCCTCGCTCCCGCGACCGCCGTGGCCGAATCTTGTCCGGGCAATCCACAAGCGCTGGGCACCGCGCGGGTTGTCGACGTCAATGCCAAAGCCGAACCCCGGATCGGCCGCAAGCAATTCCCCTCAACTTTACCGCTGCACGACAAGGAGCTGGTGCTCACATTCGACGACGGTCCATGGCCCGGGACTACGCCGCGCGTACTGGACGCTCTCAAGAACGAATGCGTCCGCGCAACTTTCTTTCTGTTGGGCAGGAACGTGGCTGCACATCCAGAACTCGCGCGACGCGCCCTCGCCGAAGGCCACAGCATCGGTCACCACAGCTATTCACATCCCCTCCTCAGCCATATGTCGCTCGCGCGAGCGGAAGCCGACATTGATCGCGGCATTGCCGCAGATGAGTTTGCACTTTACGGCGTGCGGCGGACGCAGCCGACAACGCCTTTTTTCCGCTTTCCGGGTTTTGCCTCGAATACCACTCTGCTCGACCGCATGAACGAGCGTGGGCTTGTGGTGTTCGGTGCCGACGTGTGGGCCAGCGACTGGGTACCCATGACGCCGGATCGTGAACTACACCTGATCCTGTCCCGGATCGAACAGGTGGGCCGCGGCATCGTGCTTTTTCACGATACCAAAGCGCAGACGGCCCAGATGCTTCCGGCCTTCCTGCGCGAGCTCAAAAAGCGGGGCTATCGAATTGTGCACGTCATCCCGTCCGGTAGCCCGAATACACGCTGAAAGCGTCGCTTTTTTGCCGCAGTAGCCTAAAAACAGTTGGAAAATAGGCTACAGCGCATTCACAACGCGTAATCATCCTTTAATGTCGTGCACCATATTGTCGGGGGCCTCCTGCCGGGGGCGGACGGCGCGGGTAGTCGGGGGCCTGATGCGTACTGTTGTGTTCTTAGTCTTTTGGCTTGCCGCCGGCATCGTTTCCGCCGCAGCGGAGCCCTGCCCTGGTAATCCGGACGCGCTGGGCACAAGCCGCGTTCTCACTATCGGCCCGGGCGAAATGAGCCGGATCGGCAGCATTCAATATTCGCAATCGCTGCCACTCAACGACCATGAGGTCGTCATCACGTTCGACGACGGTCCGATACCGCCCTACTCCAATTCCGTTCTCGATACGCTGGCTTCACAATGTGTGAAGGCCACCTATTTCCTGGTCGGCGAAATGGCGCAGGCGTATCCGTCGATTGTTCGCCGCATCTACAATGCCGGTCACACCGTCGGTACGCATAGCCAAAACCACCCGTTCGCCTTCCAGCGTCTCTCATTGCAGAATGCGGAGCGCCAGGTTGAAGGCGGTATCGCGTCGGTCGATACCGCGCTCGGCGATCCGAAAGCGCTGTCTCCATTCTTCCGAATTCCGGGTCTGGGCAGGACCGATGCGATCGAAAATTACCTTGCGTCGAAATCGTTGGTAACCTGGAGCGCGGACGTCGTCGCCGACGACTGGAAACATATTGGCGCCAGCGAAATTGTCCGCCGCGCCATGCGACGCCTGGAAGCCAAGGGACGTGGCATTCTTTTGCTCCACGACATCCATCCCGCAACAGCGTTGGCGCTGCCAACTCTGCTGAAGGAGCTCAAGGAGCACGGCTACCACATTGTGCAAGTTGTTTCGGCTGGCGAGCGGCCGGAGTTGTTACCGGAATTGGTCGCATCGCCCGGCGCCAACAAAAAGTTGTGGCCGCGGGTCGTGCCAACATCCACGACGCATGAGACCGCCGCCAAAACGGCATTGCGGCATCGCGTCAAGAAAATCATTTCCGGGAAACACCGGCGGCCGTCTGTTGCGGGCCTGCACGATTCCGACAAGACCGCCGTCGCCCATGACTGGCGCCAAAACCAGTTCTAGTCTCCTCTCCAAGACCAATATTGGTGGTTCTATTGGCGAACCTGGTTATTTGACCAGGATCAATACTTCTTATTGAGCGGCCAATACGCTACGCTGCTTCTGGGTCCAGTTGGATGGGCTCGCAACCCAAGGTGCGGTCATGTCGAAAGCCATTGGAGTATTTTTGACGGCGGCGGCAGTCACGATCGGCTTGATGTCTCATCCACGGCCAGCGGCAGCCGCGCCTGCGGCCAATGCATATGCAATCGGAAATGCCGCGGTCAGCGATCTCGAGCTTGCGCGCTGGGGCGGTGGTTGGCACGGCGGAGGTTGGCATGGTGGTTGGCGTGGCGGCGGCTGGGGTTACTATGGTGGCGGATTTGCCGCCGGCGCCATTCTCGGCGGAATGTTGGCCGCCCCCTATTACTATCCGGCTCCTTACTATGTGGATCCCGGCTACTACGAGGAGGGGCCGCCGGATGGCGCGGTCGACTACTGCATGCGCCGGTTCAGATCATATGATCCCAACAGCGGGACCTATCTCGGCAATGATGGCCACCGTCATCCTTGTCCATGATTGAACAACGAACCCGGTTCAAAATAGTAAAAACGGGTATCGGCATTGTCGGCATGGTGCTCGCACTATGCGCCTGCGCGAGCCACCCTTGGGAATCCGATATCGACAGAACCGCATATGCTTGCAGCCAATACGGATTTTATCCCGGCTCGAAAGAATGGGATGATTGTTTAAAGTTCGTCGATGCGCGGCGTGCGAAACGGCCGGGCTTCTGATCAACTCCCGCGCGCCACGGGAAATGACTAAATCGTGGCGTTCTGGAGGCGCGTACGCTCGCTGTGAGTGTCCGATATAACCGCGAGCGTATGCTCCGCAATCATCAGTTCCTCATCGGTCGGGATCACAAAAACTTTCATCCGGCTGTCAGGCCGCGAGATAAGCGGCTTTTGCGCGACGTTCGCTTTCACATCCAGTTCCGCCCCAAGCCATTGGAGTTTTTCAACGATCCGTGCGCGAATCCCGGCTGAATTCTCGCCAATCCCCGCGGTGAATACGAAGGCGTCGAGCCCGCCAAGAGCTGCAGCCAGCATTCCTGTGTAAAGACCAATACGGTAGACAAAATAATCGATGGCAAGCTTCGCGCCCGGCTCATTGCTCGCCTCGAGAACACGCATGTCATTGCTGATGCCTGACAGCCCTTTCAAGCCGCAGTCGTTATATAAAAACTTTTGTACGGCCTCGGCGCTCATTCCCTTTTCCGAAACAAGATAGAGCACAACGCCCGGATCGATTTGCCCAGGCCGCGTCCCCATTGGCAACCCATCGAGAGCCGTAAAGCCCATGGTACTTTCAATGCTTCGGCCGTCCGCCAGGGCACACATCGAAGCCCCGCTTCCCAAATGGGCAATAACCACCCGGGATTTTGCGACCTCTGGCGACAGCTCCCGCAGACGTCTGGCGACAAATTCATACGAGAGCCCATGGAAGCCATAGCGGCGTACGCCTTCCTTGTAGAGGCTCTCAGGGATGGCAAAATGATCCGCCACTGCTGAATGGCCTCGGTGGAACGCCGTATCGAAGCAGGCGACCTGCGGCAGTTCAGGATGGCTTTCGAGGATTGAACGTATTGGCGCGAGGTTGTTCGGCTGATGCAGCGGAGCAAGCGGAATGTAGCGCTCCAGCTTCTCGACGACTGAACTGTCGATGAGCAATGGTTGGCTATATCCGGGGCCTCCGTGAACCACGCGGTGACCGACGGCGATGAGGTTGACTTTTTGTGACGTGCGTAACCACGCCCCGGTTTCTCGAATTGCTCCGGCTACGTGTGGGACGGCATCCAATCCGAAAGTTCGATCAATCAAGGGCGTATTGTCGGCCGCTTGCGCGCGCAGGCGCGGTCGCGTCCCGATTCCGTCCATCTGACCTTTGACCAGTCGCTTAAGACTGGCTTTTCCGTCGGTTTCAAAGACCTGGAACTTTACGCTCGATGAACCGGCGTTGACGACGAGAATCGTATCCATGATCGTCACGCTGCCGGCAGCGCCGCCTTGCGCCGGCGTGCGGCCGCAAAGAGCACGGCAACCGCGCAAGATGCCATTCGCGTGCGGACTAAATCGGCACGCGACGTCAAAATAATGGGAACTCGCGCACCGAGCACTATTCCTGCGGCATCTGCCTTCGCGAGAAATGTAAGATTCTTTGCCAGCATATTGCCTGCTTCGAGATCCGGCACGACCAATATTTGCGCGCGTCCTGCAACCTCGGAGCGGATGCCCTTCATTTTTGCCGCTTCGGGATCGATCGCATTGTCGAAAGCAAGCGGGCCGTCAAGTACTCCACCTACGATCTGGCCGCGATCAGCCATTTTGCATAAGGCCGCCGCATCGATTGTGGATGGAATCTTCGATGTCACCGTCTCGACCGCCGACAGGATTGCAACGCGCGGCACACCAAGGCCAATCTCCGTAAAGAGATCAATTGCGTTTTGAATGATGTCGCGTTTTGCATCCAGATCAGGAAAGATATTGATGGCGGCATCCGTAATGAACAGTGTTTCCGGATACGTCGGAACGTCCATAATGAAGACATGGCTTATGCGGCGCGCTGTCCGCAATCCGGTCTTGCTCGATGTCACCTCACGCATGAGTTCGTCGGTGTGCAAACTGCCCTTCATCAGGAGCTCGCCTTTGAACTCCTGAATCAGCTGGACAGCCTTCGCGGCGGCCGCATCGCTGTGCGGCACGTCAACGATCTGGAAATGGCTGATGTCCAGGTGATACTCGCGCGCCACGGCGGAAATCTTTGCGGCTGGGCCTACGAGGATCGGAATAATGATTCCGGCCTCGGCCGCTTCGACAGCGCCGCGCAAGGACGTCTCGTCGCACGGATGGACGACAACCGTCGACGCTGGTGGCATCTGCTTTGCCAGCGCGATGAGCCGGTCGTATTTCGGGGGATGCGTGCCCGGTCTCATCGCTGTGACTTCACTGCTTTTTGTTGACGCCATGATGATTCCTCGTGAACTCCATCCGGATTCCTATCAAGACGCTTTGGCCTGGGGTTTTTTTGAAACCTCGCGGAGGTGTCCCCGGGCCAGACTGCCATCGATGCCGAAGAGCCGCGCGACTTCACTCAACCGTTTGCTGTCGTCCACCGTTAGTTCACCCCGCGCGCCCAGCACTTCGGTGATCAGGCCGTAAGCCTTTTCCCAACTCTCCTTGTCAGTTGGGAGCATCGATGGAATTGTAGCGAGCGCAGATTTTTCATCGACCAGCAGGATCGTGAATTGCTCGCGCACGAGCGCCTTGAAATCCGATATCGGCAAGTCGCCGTGCGCCTTGCGAATACGGCGGGCCAACTCAAATCCGCGCTCGTCCACCGCGGCTCGTCCCATCCCCGCGTAGAGAAGCCCGCGGATGACCGCTTCTCGCAACCCGCCGACCGAAATGTGCGATTTGAGCTCGGCGATTTTCTTGTCCAGAAGCTCTCGGTGCAGCGGACTCTTCGCTGCCTTCCGCAAGCCGCCGTTCGCGGCAGGATCAATGCCGACCGCCGCCTGAAGCGTCGGCGCGCCATAGACTGCAAGAAATGTCCGCTCGGCCATCTTTTCGGTCGCCTCTCGCCACGCGTCGAGCGCCGCGACGATCTGATTGGAAAGATTCTCCTGCATTGCCGCGAAAGGATTTTCGTCAGTCACGGTCTTTCGGTTGCTGCGGACCTGGTCTGCAAGCAAAGCAACCGAACGCATCATCGGATTAACATCAGAGAAAAGCTCATATTGCAGCCGTAACGGATGCAATTTGCGCATCCAATCCGCCACCTGAGCGCTGACCATCGCCTGAACCACAGGCTGCGCAAATGTGCGGTAAAGCGCCAGATTGGTCTCCGAGACGCGCGCCGCCGTGGCGAAACACCGCTCATCGGCGGCATCATTGCCGCCGAGGGCGCGAATGTCATCGAGCGTCCTGGCCTCGCAACGCATCACCCAGTTTCCGCTCACGAGATCCGGATTGGCTACGTCCCCGGTCTTGTTCTCGAATACTGCTTCGTAGAGACCAGGCGGCAAGGTATCGATCAGGTCGATATTGCTTGAAAATTCGCCGTGTTCTTTTTTCGCGACGCCGCCGGACACGAAGATGCCGAGATGACCTATCGTTTCATAAATCGTATAGACGATGGTTTGTCCATAGGAACGGATCTCGTTCACGTCCTCATACAAATCGAGAAGCCAACCAAGCGCCTGCTGCGGTGGCGTAATGTTGTCGCCCTTCGAGCAGAACACGACAATCGGGGAGCGGATGTTGCGCAGATCGATTGCGGTGCCATCAGATGTTTTAATTCGTCCTGCGGCCAGATTGTTGCCGACAAATAATTCATCGACGATGAATTGAATTTCGCCAGCGTTTAAATTGACGTGGCCTCCCCACCACCGCTCAAATCCCAAATAGCGTTAAATCTCTGTATCGATTTTCGAATAGAGATTGTATTGCTTGGTCCAAAGGGTATTTGCAGGATTCTGGGACTCGAAATTCTGTACAAGCCAGGCGCCGTCGAACTTGCCGTGACCGAGATCGCCCGTTAACGCGGTCAGCCAGCTACCGCCCAGCAATCCGCCCGAATACCGCATCGGATTTTTGCCGTGCACGCCCGCCCAGTACGAGAGCGGCGATCCGGCAACGATGATCGGCCCAAACAGCTCGGGCCGAATGGCGGCCAACATCATGATGGCCCATCCCGCCTGGCAATTTCCGATCACGCACGGCTTGCCGCTCGCCTCGGGATGCGCGGCGGTAACTTTTTCTATGAATATTGCTTCCGCGCGCGCGATATCTTCAATCGTCTGCCCGGGAACGGGATCCGGCATGAAGCCGACGAAATAACACGGATGTCCAGCTTTTAATGCAACGCCGATTTCACTGTCGGCTTTGAAACCCCCGATTCCGGGACCGTGCCCAGCGCGTGGGTCTACGACCACGAATGGTCGTAGCTTGGGATCAGTTTCTACGCCTGCGGGCGGAATGACGCGCACGAGAGCGTAATTGACAGGTCTGTCGAGTTTGCGCCCGTCCACGACAAGTTCAACTTTATAGTCGAGCACATGCGGAGCGGTTTCGGCCAAATGTTCTCGATATTGATTTCCGCGCTGCCGCATCACGTCCCAGAACAAGACGGTGCGCTGCGCCGAGTTGATCATGTATTCCATTGCCGGCGCGAACACGCCGAATGGCGATGCTGCGGACCCCGTTGCGGGCGATTTTGTTTGCACTGTTGACATTGCCGCGCTCCTTGAATGACTTCCTGCGACGCCGCTGACAGGTCGTTTGCTGCCACTCGCGCAGATTTGCCTTAAGCCGGCATCAAGCTTCTATTGCGTTCCCTGAGAATGCTTCATCCCTGGCCCACAAATCTATTTTAAAAACAAAGCTTTTTGCCGGTTGGCGGGCTGGATTTCAGTAACGCGTAAAAAATGGCTACCGCTTGATACATATCAATGAACGTAAAATTGTGATGGGCATCTTTGCCACAGGCATAATCGGCAACGCAAAGGTCCTTTGTTATGGCAGCGAAGGCGGGGCCGTTCAGCACCGACTGAATCCAGCACCAGCGAGTTCCGCAATCGGGAGCGCAAAAAGGACGCCGAAATGATTCCTGCCGTAAAGGC
This sequence comes from uncultured Alphaproteobacteria bacterium, assembly GCA_963767515.1. GTDB lineage: Bacteria > Pseudomonadota > Alphaproteobacteria > Rhizobiales > Xanthobacteraceae > Pseudolabrys. The sequence continues at coordinate 42,601 of CAVYER010000017.1, read as the reverse complement.
CAAGCTTCTCGAAGGAAAAAAGGGCCTCATCGTAGGCATCGCCAACGAAAACTCGATTGCGTGGGGATGCGCCAGGGCATTCCGGGCGCTCGGCGCTGAAGTCGCCGTCACTTACGTCAATGAGAAAGCCAAAAAATACGTCGAGCCGCTTGCCCGCGAACTTGAAGCGCCGATTGTGATGCCGCTCGATGTCAATACACCAGGCCAGACGGAAGCCGTCTTTGAACGGATTACAAAAGAGTGGAACCACCTCGATTTCGTGGTTCATTCCATCGCTTTTTCGCCAAAGGAAGCGCTGCAGGGACGTGTTGTCGACGTGTCGCGGGAAGGTTTCGCGACCACAATGGACGTGTCCTGCTGGACCTTCATTCGCATGGCGCATTTAGCGGAGCCGCTGATGCACAAAGGCGGCACGCTTTTCACGATGTCTTACTATGGCAGCCAGATGGTCGTTAAAAACTACAACATCATGGGCGTTGCCAAAGCCGCGCTGGAAAGTGCTGTCCGCTACCTTGCTGCCGAACTCGGTCCCAAGGGCATTCGTGTCCATGCGATCTCACCCGGACCACTCGCAACCCGCGCGGCATCGGGAATACCGGAATTCGATGAATTGCTCGACAAGGCGAAAGAAAAGGCACCAGCACGCAGCCTCGTCAGCATTGACGACGTCGGGGTTGCCACAGCATTTCTTGCGCTCGACGCCGCGCGCCTTATCACAGGCGAAACGCTTTACGTCGACGGCGGCTACCACATCATTGACTAAAAAACGTCACACGATCTGCCGGTGCGGTTCAGGATCACAGCGTATCGGCCTTTTCAGCAATTTCTCGACCGAAACGGGCCACTACAGGTTGTCCCGCCGCCCCCGAACGTGATGGCGCCAAAAGTCGCGGGTTGGTCGTCCCTGCTCGACAGGCCGCTCCCGAGACCTCCAGTCGCGGAACCACTACCGAGACGCCAATCGCTGTTTCCTTGCGGGCCGTAGGACGGCGGCATTTGACCGTTTTGCTGACTTTTTTGCGGTTTGGCACCGCAATTTGCGCCACCTAGCAAGCTGTCGCAGGTTTGTGAAAACGCTGACCCCACGATTAATGTTAGGTTTCCCAAAATCACGAGACTGCTGGCGGTAGAACGAATTCGCATTGTGGCAATCCGAATGTATCTAGTTACCGGCCGCGCCGGGAGTTGCTTGCATAGTTCACGCGTGCCGTTAGGTGGGATTTGATCTAAATCAAAGCTCTGCCAGCGACCTACGAATTGAATGCTCAATTGGCCGGGATTCTGTCCAGAGTCGGGGCGCTTTCATGCGATGTTTTGCTACTAAAATCCTTGCTGGTTCAATTATAGTTCTTAGTGCGCTCCCTGTGCCAGCGGCTCTGGCGCAAGACACCAACGAAAGAACGATCGAGCAGTATGCGTGCAAGGACATCTTGCGCGAAAGCGGCTCCAATCGTGATGTCGCCATAGCCTTTTTGCACGGATTTCTGCTCGGCAAAAGCGGCAGTTCGAAATTCAATCTTGAAACTTTGAAGAAACAAACAGACGCCTTCTTAGATCGTTGCCTGGAAAATCCTCACGACAAAGCCGTTGACACGATGATGAAGGTCAAAAGTTGAGACAATTGGGGTCGCCATGATTTTTTCAGCACTGAGAGCATCGCTATTCGGGCTGTTCGTCCTTATGCCCATGTCTGCATTGGCGCAGGGTCAAAGCCCGCCCGCTCCCGCCGATCAGCAACTGCTCAAAGCTGAAGAGCTGGACGCACTCGTTGCGCCCATCGCGCTGTATCCGGATACATTGCTGGCCGAAGTCCTTATGGCATCGACCTATCCGCTCGAGGTCGTGCAGGCTGATCGCTGGACCACAGAGAACAAGGCTCTCAAGGGCGATCAGCTGAAAGCCGCCGTCGACAAGCTAGCCTGGGATGACAGCATCAAATCTCTGGTTGCAACGCCATCCGTGCTTTCAATGATGAGTACAAAGCTCGACTGGACGCAAAAACTGGGCGATGCGGTTCTTGCGCAGCAGCCCGACGTGATGGATGCGGTTCAGCGGCTGCGAACCAAAGCGCAAGCCAATAACAAGTTGCAATCGACCAAGGAGCAGAAGGTCTCCGTCAAGCAAGAGCAGAGCAAGCAGGTCATCGTGATTGAGCCTGCGGTCCCCGATACCGTCTACGTCCCCTACTATGACCCGGGCGTCGTTTATGGTGGATGGCCATATCCCAGCTATCCGCCCTACTACTTCCCGCCGCCGCTCGGATACGTGCCGGGCGCTATTCTGGCGACCGGAATCGCGTTCGGCGCGGGCTACGCGCTCGGCCGCTGGGCAGGAGGTGGCTATTGGGGTGGCGGTGTGAACTGGGGCAATAACAACATCAACGTCAATCGCAACACCAACATTAACAACATCAACGCTGGCGGCAATTGGCAGCACAACCCGCAACATCGGCAGGGCGTGAAATACAACAACACGGGTGTCCAGCAGAAGTTTGGCAACAACAACGTTCGTGGTGGAAGTCAGGACCGCATGGATTTCCGCGGTCGCAGTGGCGATCAGGTTCTCAAGCCAGGCGGCGGACAGGCCAATCTCGGCGATCGCGGTGGCGCCGGCAATCGCCCGGGCGCTGGTGGCGGTGGTGCAGCTAATCGTCCAGCCGCGGGTGGCGGAGCTGCTAATCGCCCAGGCGGTGGCGGCGGTGGCGCCCAGCGGCCCAGTGGCGGTCAACGGCCGAGCGCGGGGCAGCGCCCCGCCGGTGGTGGCGGCAAAGGTGGCGGTAACGCCCTTGGAAATATCCAGTCCGGCCGAACGGCCACCGCGCAATCTGCGCGCGGCCACGCCAGCATGGGCGGTGGTGGTGGCGCACGCGCGGGAGGCGGCGGCGGTGGCGCCCGTGCGGGAGGCGGCGGTGGTGGAGCGCGTGGCGGAGGCGGCGGCGGTGGTGGTGGTCGCGGTGGCGGTGGTGGCGGCGGGCGGCGATCCGATATCGCGCTCAAGCACGACATCGTTCTTCTCGGTCACCTCGACAACGGCCTGGGCTTCTACCGGTTTGCCTATAACGGCAGCAGCAAGCCGTATGTCGGCGTCATGGCGCAGGAAGTGCAAGTCGTCAGGCCTGATGCAGTAGCGCGCGGTTCGGACGGCTACCTGCGCGTCTTCTATGACAGGCTCGGCGTCCGATTCCAGACCTACCGGCACTGGATCGCTTCAGGCGCGCGGGTACCGACCACATCAGTCTTACATTGATATGACTTCACGACAGCGCTTGTGATCGAGGATGCCATGAACAGAACTCTTGTCTCATTGACGATTGCCGCGCTCTTGTGCGCAACGGCAAACGCCCAGCAAGCATTCAAGACCCCCGACGAGGCTGCCAGCGCTCTCGCCGGCGCGGCAAAGGCAGGTGACCCCAAAGCCATCGTGACGGTCCTGGGGCCCGACGGAGTTGACATTGTATCGTCGGGCGACCCGGTGGCCGATGCCACAACACGTGAGAAATTTGTCGCCGCCTATGATGCGAAACACCAGATCACGATGGAAGGCGACAACAAAGCGGTCGTCATCATCGGACAAGAGGACTTTCCCCTTCCCATACCTCTTCTCCGGAAGGATGGAGCGTGGCGTTTCGACACCGCCGCGGGCCGGGAGGAAATCCTTTTTCGCCGCATCGGGAAAAATGAACTTGATGCCATCCAGTCGAGTCTTGCCTATGTCGACGCGCAGAACGAATACGCCGACAAGGACCGTACCGGCGCGGGCAAAGGCGCATACGCACAGCGCATCGTCAGCAGCGCCGGCAAGAAAGATGGCCTCTACTGGCCAGATGCGCAGAACAATGACGCAAGCCCACTCGGCGAACTCATCGCGAAAGCAACCACTCAGGGCTATCGTACCGGCGGCGGGCGGATACCGTTTCACGGCTACTATTTCAAAATTCTCACGAAACAGGGCGCCGCTGCTCCCGGCGGCGAACTGGACTACGTCGTGAAAGGCAAAATGATCGGCGGCTTTGCGCTGGTCGCCTACCCTGCCGAATACAGAAATTCCGGAGTGATGACATTCATCGTCAGCCACACCGGGACCGTTTACGAGAAAGACCTCGGCCCGCGCACGGCGGACCTCGCCGAGCGAATGACGGCGTACAATCCTGACAGTTCCTGGCATAAGGCTGAATCGCCGACCGCGTCAAAATAGCAGGGCCGCCGATCAAGGCAGCCTGAGATGGTGGCGTCTGCGCCCGCACTGCGCGCGCCGATACATTGCGCAGATCAGTCGAATGCTGCCGTCAACGGATTTTATTCAAAAATGAGACAGCTATGTCCATTGCTGCTCCTCCTCGCCCTTGTCGGGTGCGCGTCGTCAGGTGACTGGTTTCACCGGGACGAACCCAGGCCGGAACCTCTGACAAGTCAGGTTATTCCCGAGGATGCGCCACAGCGGGCCGCTCCCCAGGGCGCGCCGAACAGAAGCAATTTGTCACCAGCAGCAACCGCCGCAGCGCCGCCGCCCGACGCAAACGAGAGCGCGGGCGAACTCATGGATTGCGTGACGGAATCCTGCAAAATCAATTGCTCGCCAAAAGTCGCCGCACGATTCAGACCAAAATGGTGCGCGCGTTTTAAAGAGCCGATCTGACGCCTATACGGCATCAGCCAACATACGTAACGCCCACAATGATCGGTCCGAGCACTGTCAGGACGATGTTGGCAATGGCATAAGGAACGGCGACGCCCAAAACCGGCGTCTGACTTTCCGCAACTTCGCAGCAGCCCGTAACCGCGGCATCGACTGTCATGGCGCCTGCTAAATCAACCGGGACGCGATTTTGTATGGAACTCGCACGCATCGATTGCGACCGGCGTGCCGTCAAATTCACTCAACCCGGACAAGGTGTTGCAGACGCTTTCGGATACCACCCTTGTCAGATGACCGAGACAGGCCCTGTTTACCGATGAGGAAGCGGGGTAACCTCAAACTTCGTGTCAAAGAACGGAGGATCCGATTTTGAGACGCTTTGACCGCTTTGAGGCATGCCATGGCTGAGCAGCTTCATCCCGCTGCGGCCCACAATCTTCCGGCGTTCATCACTGCGCCTGGTGGAACCGACGTGCTCATGGTTGTCATGGCCATTTTCCTCGGTCTCTCCGTCATAGGTTTCGGCGTCCTGTACTTCCGCCTGCATTCATTGCCTGAGCAAATTGCACACAAAGGGCAAAAGGTGCAGTTCGAGATTGTCGCCATCCTCGGCCTGATCTCTCTCTTCACGCACATGCACATTTTCTGGATTGCCGGTCTGCTGCTGGCGTTCATTGACCTTCCGGACTTCGGCGGCTTCCTTGGTCGCATCGCGGGCTCCGTCGAAAGGATGGCCGGTGTAAAGCCAGGTGCGGGCGCCGAGGGTGTGCCCGGCCGCACGCCGCCGCACGTTGCGCACGAGGAACACGCCGACAAGGAAGCATCTGCGCCGCGAAAACCGGCGCGGATCGTTACCGACAGGAAAGAGCTCGACCATGCTTGAGATGCTTCTATGCTCACTGGTGACGCTGCTCCCGGACTATCTCTATCGCCGCTATGTCCAAGGAAAGCGGTTCGGCAAGGAAATAACGTTCTACTCGGTGTGGTTCGAGCTCCGATGGGGCATCACCGGCTGTCTCGTTCTGACCGTGCTCCTGATCACAACCGTGTTTTACAACCACCCGTCGACGACCAACGTGACACTCTTCTTTCGCACCGTTCCGATCCTTCCCGAAACGAACGGGCGCGTTGCCGAGATATTCGTCGGTAACAGCGGCCCGATTGCCAAAGACGCGCCGATTTTCCGGCTGGATAACTCGAAGCAGACAACAGCGGTGGAATCGGCGCGACGCAAGATTGCCGAGGTCGAGGCGCAAACGCTGGTGGCACGGTCGGACGTGGTCAAAGCCGATGGCCAGTTGCAGCAGGCCAAGAGCGAGCATCAGCAAACGTTAGACGAACTCGAGACTAAACAGGAGCTGTATCGGCGCAACCCGGGCAACGTTGCGTTTCGCGAGATCGAGCGTTTACAGGAACGTGAGCGAGGGCAACTCGGCGCGATCACCGCAGCGACCGCCGAGAAACAGGGCGCTGAGGAGCGAATATCAACCCTGTTGCCGGCGGAGAAAGCGACCGCGGAAGCCGAACTTGCCCAGGCCCAGGTTGAGCTGGACAAAACGGTCATCCGTGCTGGCGTGAGTGGACGGGTGGAACAGTTCTTTCTGCGGGTCGGCGATATCGTCAATCCGCTGATGCGTCCAGCCGGCATCCTGATTCCAGAGGGCGCCGGTTATCGATCCTTGCAGGCAGGTTTCGGCCAGATCGAGTCTCAGATCATGAAGGACGGAATGATCGCCGAAGTTACCTGCGTGTCCAAACCATTTACGATCATCCCGATGGTGGTGACTGCTGTCCAGGACTACATTGCCGCCGGACAATTTCGTGGCGGTGAGCAGCTCATTGATGCGCAGCAAGTGACCCGGCCGGGCACCCTTCTTGTTTTTCTTGAGCCTCTATACAAAGGCGGGCTGGACGGCGTGACGCCGGGCAGCAGCTGTATCGCTAACGCCTATTCGAGCAACCACGACGAAATTGTCGCGAAAGACACCGGCACTTTCCGGGCCATCGTTCTCCATGTCGTAGATGCGCTGGCGCTTGTGCACGCCTTGATCCTGCGACTCCAGGCATTGGTGCTTCCGTTCCAGACGTTAGTGTTCGGCGGGCATTGATCTTGGGCCGGCGTTTGGCCGTGCCCCGGGTCTTATTCTTTCACGAACCGCTTGGAAGACCACGTACAGCGGCGGGATCGCGAAAATTCCGATAAACGACGCGAATATCATGCCGCCGAACACTGGCGTGCCAACGTTCCTCCGCGCCAACTCCGATGCGCCGGTCGCGACGACCAAAGGAAGAAGACCGAGGATGAAGGCAAACGATGTCATCATCACGGGCCGGAAGCGCAGCCGCGCGCCTTCGGTGGCGGCCTCCAGCAGAGGGACGCCCTTTTCCCTTTGCTCCTTCGCAAACTCAACAATGAGGATGCCGTTCTTTGCCGCCAGGCCAATCAGCACGACCATGCCGATCTGCCCATAAAGATCGAGCGTCAGACCGCCAAGAACCACCGCAATAAACGAGCCGAGTAGTCCAACCGCGACCGACAACAGAACCGGCACTGGTATTGTCCAGCTTTCGTACAGCGCGACCAGGAACAGATACGCAAACAGAACGGCAAACCCGAGGATGATCCCGGTCTTCCCTTCCGCCCGCTTTTCCTGAAACGCGGTATCCGTCCACTCGCCGCCATAGCCTTGCGGCAGCGTGCGCGCCGCCACCTCTTCCATAGCCTTGAGCGCTTGCCCCGACGAAACGCCCGGCGCTGGGCCACCTTGAATGGTGACGGCTTGCCGGTTGTTGTAGCGGATCAGACCAGGAGGGCCCACAACGACACTGACTTCAGCCAAGCTTCGCATCGGAATCATCTTTCCGTCCGCGCTCTTCACATTGATCCGATAAATGTCGTTGATACTCGCTCGGTCATTTGCTTCCGCCTGAACCTGAACCTGCCAGGTCCGTCCGAACAAATTCATGTTGTTGACGAAATATCCGCCGAGCGAAGCCTGCAGCGCCTGAAAGACCGAGTTCAAGGAAACGCCGAGGATCTGCGCCTTGTCGCGGTCGATATCCAGAAAGATTGACGGGTTCGTCGCCGAAAAAGTCGAGAAGACGCGATTGAGCCGCGGATCTTGATTTGCGGCAATGATCAGGCCGCGCACCGCTTGTGCCAGATCCTTCGGGTCACCTCCGCGAAGATCCTGCAAGACATAAGCAAACCCGCCGCCGGTCCCGAGACCGAGAATAGGCGGCGGCGCCAGCGGGACGACTGTGCCGCCCTGGATCTGGCGGAACTGCGTACCGAGTTTGGCGATCACCTCGCGAGCACCAAGCGACGACTCTTTGCGATCCTCAAACGGTTTGAGGGTAACGACCAGGAACCCCGCATTCGGCTGCGAATAGTTGTCGATAAAATTCAGGCCGATAACGGCCGTGACATCTGCGACGGCCTTTTCCTGGCGTAGAATGGCTTCGGCTTGCTCGATGACGTCCGTCGTACGCGCAACCGAGGCTCCTCCTGGCGTTTGCGCGACAACGAAAAAGGCGCCCTGGTCGTCCTCAGGCAGAAAGCCCGTAGGCGTGATCTTCGCCAATCCGACGACGCCTAGCCCGCAAACACCAACCAGTACCAGCCCGACAATCGACATGCGGACGAGCCGCGCGACGACCACGCCATAGCGATCGCGCACGGCGTCGATCGAACGCATCACTTTTCCCATGATGCCGCCGCGTGGCCCGTGATGCGGCCGCAACAGGACGCCGCAAAGCGCAGGAGAAAGCGTGAGAGCGTTGATCGCTGACAAAAACATTGAAACGGCGACCGTGACCGCAAACTGCCGGAACAACTCACCGGAAATGCCGGGTATGAACGCGACAGGCACGAACACCGATAGCAGCACGAGCGTGATGGCGATAATCGGCGCGGTAATTTCCGACATCGCTTTTTTTGTCGCTTCTGCCGGCGTAAGCTCGGGGTGTTCTTCCATCACCCGTTCGACGTTCTCGACAACAACAATTGCGTCGTCAACCACGATGCCGATCGCCAGAACAATGGCCAAAAGCGAAACGGAGTTCGCCGAATAGCCGACAGCCAAGAGCGCGATGAAAGTGCCGATGAGGCTGACTGGCACCGCTAGCGTCGGAATAAGCGTGGCCCGCACATTACCGAGGAAAAGAAAGACGACGATCACAACTAGAATGAAAGCTTCAACAAGGGTCTTTTGCACCTCGTGGATGGTGTCCTTGACGAAGACGGTCGGATCGTAGGTAATCTTCCATGCCAAATCTTCCGGGAACGCCTTTTGTAGCTCCTCGATCCGGCCGCGGACGGCATTGAGTGTCGCAATGGCATTGGCGCCGGGCGTCTGATAAATCGCGATCGCTGCTGCTGGGCCCCCATTGAGTCGTGTATCACGATCAAGATTCGATGCCCCCAGTTCCACCCTCGCGACATCGCGAAGACGCAGCACGGAGCCGTCGGGATTGGTACGGATGACGATATTTTCAAATTCCGGGACAGTACTCAGGCGGCCCTTTGTCTGGATATTGAGTTGCAGCTGTTGATCGTTGGCGATCGGACGAGCGCCAATCCGTCCTGCTGCCGCCTGAATATTCTGTGACTGGATTGCGTCGATGATATCGGCTGTCGTCAGGTTGAGGCCCGTCAGGCGATCGGTCTGCACCCAGGCGCGCATTGAATAGTCCTGGGGGCCCCAAAGGTTTGCATCGCCGACGCCTGGTGTGCTCTTGATCTGGTCAAGAAGATTGATGGTGACGTAATTCGAAAGATACAGCGGATCATGCGTGTGCTTCGGCGAATAGACCGCAATGACACCGAGCAGCGCCGATGATTTCTTCTTTACGGTCAGGCCCTGCCGCTGCACGTCCGGCGGAAGGCTCGAGAGAGCGATTTGAACACGGTTGTTGACGTTGACCGTGTTGATGTCCGGATTTGTACCGAGCTCGAACGAAGCCGTCAGCGAGTAGCTGCCATCGTCTCCGCTGACACTTTTCATATAGATCATTTTGTCGACGCCGACGACCTGGGCTTCGATCGGCTGGGCGACTGTCGCGTCCACAACCGAGCCCGATGCGCCGGGATACCGTGTTGTCACGGATACCTGCGGCGGCACAATATCCGGATACTGCGCAATCGGAATTGATAGCAGTGCCAGCAGGCCTGCGATCGTCGTAACGATGGCGATGACTATCGCGAGCCGGGGCCGATCAACAAAGACTGCTGACAACATTGCCTAGCTCCGGCTCGCCGCCGGAACCACAGGGCTGGCGCGCACCGCCGCGCCGGGCCGGACGTTTTGCAATCCTTCGATGATGACCTGCTCACCCCCGGTCAGGCCCGATTCAACGACAACGTCGGTGCCGCTCGAACGGCCTGCCTTGATTCGTTTTGTCACCGCCTTGCCGTCTTCGACCACGAACACGTAGATCCCCGCCTGGTCGGCGATGAGTGCCGATTGCGGAATTACGATTTTTTGCTCAGGCTCCCGCGTCTCGACAATAACAGTCAGCAGCTGGCCATCGATAATGCCTCCTTTCGGGTTGGCAACGGTGGCGCGCGCCAGAACCGTATCAGTGGCGCGATTTGACATGACGTCGAGAAAGTTGACCGTCCCGACCTGATCGTAAAACAAACCATTCGAATAGCGCAGCCTGACCTTGAAACTTTCCAGACTGGGAAGCTGGCTGGTCTGCGCCACGCTTAAAAACTCACGCAAGCTGACCGGAAAGGTCACGTACATCGGGTCCTGGCTGACGATCGTCGTCAGCGTGCCCTTGTCAGGACCCACGACATTTCCAACTGTGACGCTGGTTCGGCTGATTTTACCGGCGATAGGTGATGTGATATCGGTGTATCCAAGATTGATCTTGGCGGTTTGCAGATTGGCCTCGGCCTCCAGAATGGCAGCGTGCGCTTGCTGGTCTGCCGCCAGCGCCTGATCTTTTGCCACGACTGTCCCGGAATTCTTCGCGAGCAGTTCCTCCGCGCGCTGCAGTTGTATTTCAGTGAGAGTTTTGGCCGCCTTGGCCCGCTCCAACGCACCTTGCGCTTGCTTGACCGCCGCCTCGAACTGACCCTTTTCGATGCGGTAGAGCGGAGCGCCTTCCTTTACTGCGTCACCTTCCTTAAAGAGGACTGCCTCCAGGTAACCCGTCACGCGCGCCCTGACGTCGACGCGGTTGATCGCTTCGACACGGCCCACAAATTCAAGCGATGGTGTAATTGCCTTTTTTTCGGCCACAACCGTGCCGACCGGGACTGTCGTTGGCGCAGCCTGTTGGGCATAGGCGGGAAAAGCCATGCCAATGAAAACAAGCACTGCCCATTGGGCATGACGCATGGCGGTTCTCCGTTCGGAGGGGCTATTAATCATTGCCCCATGCCATATGCACTTCAATTCAGAGAGGGGCGACGGCCGCTATAAAAGGGCAAAGCGGCCATCGATCCTGCTACTGCAAAGATATCGTCAACCCGCTCAGACTGAGAGAGGCTTCGAACCCGACCTGCCTGCCTTGCAAAGTCAACACAACGCCGTTCGAGTTTTGCAGCGTTACTACTTTAGCGCCGCCCGCTACTGCGACGCTGGCCGAAGCGGCCGAATACGTTCCCGCGATGTCGGCCGCGGTGCGAAGATTTCTTGCGGTACCAACCAGGTCCGCTCCCGCCGCTCCGATCGTACCAATGCCAACGCCGCCGACGTTCAATCGGTACGAATGGCCCTTGAAATGCAGAACGCCGGAGCCGCCGCCAACGCCCACAATGAACCCGACTTTCGTGACTTTAAGACGGACCGAGCCGGTGTCGGCATAGGACTGAGATGGGCTACCCACTGTCAGAATAACCGCCGCCACCAAAATGGCTGCGCAATATTTTGTCGCACGAATGAAATTCATCAGTAAGTCCTCCTGGTTGGCCTGATTTTTGGTCATTTTACGTTGATAGCACCGTCATTGCGGAAGCTTTGATCAAGATCAAATAGACGTCGATTTCGAACGATACGCTCCCCCGCCCGATAGCGCAAAACCGTGATTTTGATGGCCGACGCTCGCAGTGCATTATAAGCACCACTCCTTCTTAAGATACCGCGATAGATACCTCGATGAACCCCCTGCTAAAAGAAATCCGTCAAAACCCCCTGCTCTGGTTGTTGGCCTTTGTGCCCGTGGTGTTTGTCGCCAAGAACATCAACCACGAAGCCCATACGCTGCTTTTTGTGCTGTCGGTCCTGGCCATCGTGCCACTGGCCGCGCTGCTGAGTCACGCCACCGAATCCGTAGCGGCCAAGACAGGCGATACGGTCGGTGGTTTGCTCAACGCCACGCTTGGAAACCTGACCGAGCTTGTCATCGCGCTCGCCGCATTGCGTGCCGGGCAATATACTTTGGTGAAAGCCTCCATCGCCGGCGCAATTGTCACCAACACGCTGTTCATGTTGGGCGCATCGTTTCTGCTCGGCGGGCTCAAGTACCACGTGCAGGAATACAACCGCGGCAGCGCCCGCCTGCAATCAGGCCTGCTCTTTCTCGCCACGATCGCGCTGTTGGTCCCCTCCGCGATCTCTGAGGCCGATTCCGCAACCGGATCGGCATTTACCGAGAAGCTGAGCTTAAGTCTGTCTGTGTTGCTCATAGCCGCCTACGGATTGGGTCTGTTGTTCTCGCTCAAAACACATCGTGAATTGTTCGGCAGCGCCGAGCATGCGGAATCAGGCCAAACGCCATGGCCGTTGGGCCTGGCCCTGACCACGCTGGTCGGCGTCACGATACTGGTGGCGCTGGTGAGCGAGGTGTTTGTCGAATCCGTGCAGCAGGCGGCCGTGACTTTCGGGATGACTCCCGCCTTCGTTGGTTTCATCGTCGTGGCATTGGTGGGCGCAGCAGCGGAGATGGCCTCGGCGTTTTCCGGCGCGCGCAAAAATCGGCTGGACCTGAGCGTGGGCATTGCGCTGGGGAGTGCGGCCCAAATCGCGCTCTTTGTCGCCCCGGTGCTGGTACTCCTCAGTTACTTCATCGGTCCGACGCCAATGAACCTGCAATTCGGGCCGGGCGCAGTGGTCATGATGCTCATCGCCACGATGACTGTGTCCTTGGTGACCAACAGCGGACGCTCGGCGTGGTTTGTCGGAGTACTCGTCCTGTTAGTGTACTTAATTTTCGCCATGACGCTTTATCTGTTGCCGCCCCGCGTCTAATAGGGGATCGGACCGAACTAACGGTCCGTATCGCCGGAGCGATCTGCATGTTGCGCCAAATTCTACTGGGTGTTGCGGTCAGTTTTTGCAACATTGCCATTCATGCATTTTTGATGGCGGGCGTGATAGCGGCGGCGCGCGGCGCTGTTTCGATCCAAACATCACATCAATCGCTCCGATTGATTACCGTCATGACCGCGGTCGTGTCTTTTTTGATGGCCGCGCATTTTGCTGAAGTACTCGTCTGGGCGGCAGCTTACGCAATTGCCGGTGTCGCATCTGAAGGTACCGATCTCATTTATTTCGCCTTTGTAAACTACACGACGCTCGGTTACGGCGACGTCACGCCGGTGGCGCGCTGGCATTTGCTTGGACCAATGACGGCGATGAACGGCGTGCTGTTGTTTGGCTGGTCAACCGCAGTAATTTTTGAGGCGCTGCGCAGGACACTGACAACCATCCGCACAGAAGAAGGGCACACGAAGTGACGTGGAGGCGAAAAGCGGACATTCGGAGCTGCGGTGGGAACGTCCGCTAATTGCCAATAGCGGGCACCAATAGGCGTGCGTACGCAGATCCCTTAACGTTTGGCTTGGTCCTCCCAGTCCTGCCAGTCCACATCATTATTGACTTCTAAGTATTGGGAAACGGCTGCACCAATGGTCGGGAAAAAGTAGTTCTCGCCAAGCTGCGCGAATAATCCAAATCTCTTCAACTTGTCTTTTACGGGATCCTTAAGTTCGGCAAAACAAAGCTCTATACCTTGCGCGTGCAAAACCTCGTCCAATTCCGCGATCGTATCGCCCGCGGTGACGTCCACGCTGGTCACCGGCTCCGCCGCAACAACCAGCCAGCGCACGGGTGTCGGCGACTTTGCTACAGCGTCCAGAACGCGCTCATGGAAAAATTCAGCATTGGCGAAAAACAGAGGCGCGTCCCAGCGAAACAGAACCAGCCCTGGAATTCTGCGCGCATCCGGATATCTCGTGATGTCGTGATAACCTTTGACCCCGGACGCGCGGCCCAGCACAGCGGAGTGCGGGCGCCAGCCGTCCCATAAAAACTCGGCAATAGCGATTGCGATCGCGAGACCTATTCCCGGGACCACTCCGAGCACGGCCACCCCGACAAAGCACACAATCGACAGCCAGAACTCCCACTGCTGGATGGAAAAGATTCGCTTGAGATCGGCAATCTCGATCAAGCCGATCGCGGAAGCGATGACGACGGCAGCCAATGCAGCCGTAGGCAAATGCTGGAGGAGATTTGGCGCCAACAGTAAAAGTAGCGCGATGGCAAGCGCGCCAACGACGCTTGTCAGTTGGGTGCGGGCGCCGGCCGCTTCCGCAACGGGAGTCCGCGAACTGCTACTGCTGATAGGGAAGCCCTGAAAAAAACCTGTTGCCAGGTTGGCGGCGCCTAGCCCCACCATTTCCTTGTTGGGATCGACATGGCTGCCCAATCGTGCGGCGTAAGCACGTGAAAGCACGCTGGTGTCAGCAAAAGACACCAATGCGATTGCACAACCGCCAATCAGCACCGGAATTATATCGCTGTAGGCGATCCAGGGAATGGCGAAACCTGGCAAGCCCTGGGGAAGAGGCCCCAGAGTCGCCACCCCATAACGAGCCGCAAGATCAAAAGCACTGACGATCGCAGTCGCTCCCAAGACCGCAATCAGAATACCGGGCACCCGTTTGTTGCTCCGCAGCAGCAGGATCACTGTCAACGTGCCCAACCCAATCGCGAACGCCACCCAGTTTGTCTCCCCGTTAAGGATCGCACCGGCGATCGCCCACATGTTCCGCAGGGGTCCTTCGCTCTCGATAGAGAAGCCGAAGAGCTTTGGCAGTTGGCTGATTAATACGGTCAACGCAATTCCGTTCATGTAACCGTAGCGTATGGGCTTGGAGAGAAGCTCCGTCACAAAACCCAGTCGCGCGATGCCCGCCAGAATGCATACCGTGCCGGAAACGATTGCCATCATGCCGGCCAAAGTTACTGCGCGAAGCGGATCGCCGCCGGACAATGGAAGAACAACGCCAAGGATGACACCCGCCAAAGCCGAGTCCGGTCCCAGGACGAGGATGCGGCTTGGGCCAAACAACGCATAGGCCAGCAGCGGGATAATCGTTGCGTAAAGCCCGTAGATGCCCGGCAAGCCCGATGCCGTCGCGTAGGCGATTCCAACCGGGACCAACATCGTCGCCAGAACAAGCCCGGCGAAGATATCGTGCGGGAGCGATGCCGCCTCATATCGACGTAGGGTCTCGAGCCCTGGCAGCCAGCTGATCCAGTGCTTCACTTGACGGTCACTCCAAATCCCGTCGGGCCTAGTTGCCTGTGACGGCATTGGCTGCGATCGGTCCAGCGGAAAACCGCTCCAGGTTATTACACTATCGACATCGGAATAACCGGGCGACGTCGGATCCGTTTTGGGTCATTAGCGGACATCGGCGAGCGTGATAGGAATATCCTGTAATTGCCAATCGCGGACATTTTCGGTCGACTTAAAAAAGCTCTCTCACAAATCGCCTGCCCTTTAAGCTTGCCTGATCATCATATGCGCCCTTGTCAGACCGCTTGGGCAATTTGACCTTGGGCCTGTGAATTTTCTTGTAAGGGATGGTGCTCAGGATGTGTGAGATGCAGTTAAGGCGGCCACGACGCTTGTCTTCAGAGCGAACAATATACCAAGGCGCGTGCCTGCTGTCGGATGCCTTCAGCATCTTGTCGCGTGCGCGCGAATAATCGTACCAGCGCGAGTAGGATTCGACATCCATCGGGCTCAGCTTCCATTGCCGGAGCGGATCGTCAACGCGAGCTGCGAACCGTTTCTCCTGCTCTTTCATGCTGGCTTCCAGCCAGATCTTGATCAGCATGATCCCGGAATCGACGATGTGTTTCTCGACCACCGGGCACAGGCTCAGAAAACGATCACTTTGCTGCTCGTCAACGTATCCCATAACGCGCTCGACACCTGCGCGATTGTACCAACTGCGATCGAAGATCACGATTTCGCCGCCAGCTGGGAAACGCTCGACATAACGTTGGATGAACATCTGCGTCTTTTCGCGGTCGGAAGGCGCAGGAAGCGCCACCACCCGAAAAACGCGAGGACTAACCCGCTCGGTCAGCGCCTTGATTGTGCCGCCCTTGCCCGCAGCATCGCGTCCCTCGAAAACAATGATTATTCTCTGCCCCTTGGCCTTGACCCATTCCTGAAGGTGGCAAAGCTGGACTTGCAGCTTACGGAGCTCTTTTTCATAGAGCTTACGCTTCATTTTGCCGTTGTTCTTCTCGTCTTGCTGCTTGTGTTTGGCCATGATGGTGTCGCTCTATTCGCCCCACGCCAGCGTGATGCTGATGTCACCGGGCATGCCATTCGGCCAATCGGCAATCTGGTACTTCAGGCGATATCCACGCGGCTGAAGGTGCACCTTCCAGAATTGATAGAGCTCCTTCGGCAAGCCCGTGAGCGTATCCTCCCAACCGGGCTCTTGCTGGTTGATGGCGCGGCCCCCGTCGGCAGTCAATTTGTTTGAAAAACGGACGACCTCGACCTCCGTCAAACCATTGGCCACGGCACGCTTGATGATGGCAGTCGCTCGCTTCATGCGCTCTTCATCGCTCACGCCCGAAGGCTTGGCGAGGCGGTCGAGCAGCTCCTTTTTCTCCGCCTCGGCGGCCTGACGCTTGCGCATATATTCGGCGGCCTTTTCGGCCTCCATCAGCGCACTCTGTTTGCGGCAGTCTAACGCGCTCGGCAAAGGATCTTCTGTATTAGCTGCCATCTGCACATCTCCTTATATGTCGCCACGCAGTGCGACCCGCCATCGTACTGATTTATTCCTGTCTTGTGGAAGGGGGTACGGAGGGACTCCGAGATCTACGCGTCATCGCCTGGACGTCCGCTTTGGGTCACTAGCAGACATTCCGCGAAGTCCAGGTCGTGTCCGCTTTCCCCCCGAAGGCGGACATTAATCGGCGACTGGGAAATGTCCGCTAAGTGCCATAAACGGACATTTGGCCTACGACGGAAGGCGCTGCGAGCCTTGGTAGGAACGGCGCAGCAGCGCAAAAAGGCTGCCACCCGTCGCAGTTCCAAGAACGTAGGCAATGGCAATTAGGATTGCGAAAGGTGCGCGAAAACTGAGCCCAAGAAAGGAAATTGTAACGAGGTCGCCATTTTGCAGAATAAAAAGCAACGTAGCCGCAGCAAAAACAATGATCACGGCCAGATAAAGCCAGCGCATTGAAGCCTCCTCTCGCCGATTTCTAAGGCCAAGACAAAGGATCGCCCGATACCGAAGCAGCGTCTACAAGCCCTTTTTTGATCAGCATAATGATACCGACCACGACTGCGTGAATGACGGCTTGGAGGGCAGCCAAGTTGGGGCGCCTTCTGGTAGATTTGCCCGTCTCAATTTCCACCTCGTAGGCGAATGGGAGGAAGGTTGAGCAATGACTGAAAAAATGAATTGGACCCGCTGCGACGAGGTGCATTTCGCCTTATCGGGCAAGCAGGCTCATGGGAGAAACAAATGTTTAGGTTGATCGCTGTTGCCATCTTCGCGTTATTCACCGCAATGCCTGTACAGGCGACACCCGTTGCTCCGGTTCATGAACCGGACAGCATCATCACGCAAGCCGCTGCTGCATGCGGACCGGGCATGACACGAGTTAACGGTGTCTGCGTGTCCAGACACCACAAACGTCAGGCCCGCAGATGCCTGCGGTGGAACGGCAGCACTTGCGCTGCTTGGGAGTAGTACTGAATTGTGATCCGCGCAGAGTTCAGTGCACGAAACGGAAGCCCCAGCCTTTTGGTTAGGGCTACCGCGTCCATCCGTGCCGAGTAGTCCCGAAGGGCGAACTCAAGAATGTCCGCTTTGGTCATTAGCGGACATAACGGCAAGCCCGCACGATGTCCGAAAGCGGACATTTCTCAGCGCGATCGGCATGTCCGCTAAGTGCCACAAGCCGACCTCACGCTGGGTCATCATTCGCTGCACACGCCGCCTACGCCGGTTCGGTATCCCTGATCCACGCGACGAGAAGCTCCCATAGGACGGCCAGCACAATCGGCCCAAGAAAAAGTCCCGTAATCCCGTAGGCGAGCGTACCGCCGATGACGCCAACCAGGATGACGAGCATAGGTGTTTTCAACCCCCGGCCCATAACTATCGGCCTCAATATATTATCGAGCAGATTGACTGGCACCATGTACGCCGTGAACATTAGAGCTGACGTGGTGTCCAGCAGCGTCCAACTCCAGATAATGATCGGTATCAGGATGACCGACGGTCCAATCTGGATGATTCCGAAAATCAAAACGGCAAACGTGATCAAGCTCGCCTGTGGAATTCCGGCGACCATCAGCCCTATGCCGGCGAGCAAAGCCTGAAGGACTGAAATGCCAATGACGCCGCGCGAGACCGCCCGGATGGTTGCCGCAGCCTGATCGGCAAATTCCTCGCCCCGCGCCGGATTGAGGCGGCGAGAAAATTTTTTGACGGCATCCGCGATTGCAGGTGCCGATGAAAACAGAAATCCCGCGATGATGATAGACACGAGGAATTTGATGATGCCCAGGCCGGTGTCCGCGCCGATACGAAGCAGCCTACTGCCCAGTGGCTTCAGCTGAGGAATAATCTTGGCGAGGGCGGCGCTGAAGTTGGTCGATGCCAGATCCCAGAATTGATAAATGGGCTCGCCGATTAACGGCCACTGTTTCAGGGAGTTTGAGGGCGGCGGTATTGTTAGCATCGAAGAATCGAGCTGGTCGGAAATCACTCGCAAACTGTCGATCAAACCTAGGGCGAGCCAGGTTGCGGGCCCGATGATGATAAGCAAACTTAAAACGGTCGTGACCACTGCCGCCAAGCGGCGGCGCCCTCGAAGTCGGAAGGAAATCCACTCAAAAACAGGAGAAAGAGCAACGGCCAGCACCGCGCTCCAGATCACAATTGAAATGAACGGCTCAATAAGAAGAAAAGACGCATAAAGCAGAAGGGCAAGAACCCCCAGCCGGATCACCAGCTCTACGATGGTGGCGGTCTGATCGGAGGCGGAAGGTTTTTTGTGTTCAAGGGTCACTGATTCATTCCAGGTCCGGTTTTGCTCGGTGTCACGGAAAATACTTTTTAACACGACCGCAATGGGGTTCGCGCAAAATCAGGGGCTCCCAGTACCAGCTTTTACAGAGCCAATTCATCAATGAAAACGTACGACTGGCATGAGCAAAAAGCGAACATTCCATAATGCTCGGCGTCCGCTTTGCCCCGGTAGTGGCCAATGGACACACCGAATTCGAAAAAATTGTATTTTTTGAGCCATATCAACTAGTCGTTCGAGATCACCTGTAACAATTTTATAAAGAGATGGAGTTGAGCATGAAAAATGTGACAACACTGTTTTCCTTTCTTGCAATCCTTATTCTGACGGCCGCGGCAAATACACAAACCGCAAGTGCGGCGGTCGTGTACTGTCAGTACATCGATTATCCCACGGGTTGCGTCGCGAGACCTGGCGTCGTTCTTAGGCCGCGTGTCGTAGCACCTGTGCGAAATCAGGCGATCCGCGAAAACCGCGAAACGACGGGCAGCGGTTCCGTCAATCGCGGAGGTCCAGTCGATCGGGCCGGCCGGCGCTGATACGTGCATTGCAATTGCCAAAGATGGCGCGTGCGTGATGCCCGCTTTGGGTCATAAACGGACATAGCCGCAAGATCGGCGCGACCAGAGCGGCGGAAGAAGGCCCGAGCGTCGCGCAACTCAACGCTATATTCAGATGGACAGGCACAGCGATGGCCTCGCTCCACACACGAGCTGCTGACCGTAAGCGCCTGGCTGTCGAAGCTATGGCGATGATTGCGGGTCCGCGTTCCATGGATTGCTAAAACTCAACTTTTAGCGTCACCGGCCGAATAACTCTTTTTCTATTTCGCTACGTAAATATAATCAGGCGGCAGGCTCGCCTGATACCTTTCATACATTGCTGCGTATGCTGCTTCGATATGGCGCGTGAAAAGCTGTGTGTCGAACAGCGGCTTTGTAAGCCGATTTTGCGAAAGCTTATGTTTGATCGCCCCTAATTTTTCCGGATTCGTGGCAAGGTCAACCGCAAGAGCTTCATAGGCTTCGGGCGATGATGTGATGAGCTCTGGCAAATCAATCGCAGCAAGCAAGCTCGCTGCCATTCGTCCGGCAAATCCGTCACAAATACGCGTCAATATCGGAAGCTCTGCCCATAGTGCATCGCTACCTGTTGTCCCCGCATTAAATGGTGAGGTGTCCAGGAACAAATTTGCCGACGAAAGTCGCACCAAATGCTCAGAGTACGGTAGGCGTGACGCAAAAATTAATCGTTCTCCGTTAACGTTTCTTGCTGCAGCCTCCCTACGCAAATTCTTTTCAACTACTTTATCGTTCGCGACAAGCCACAACACGCTATCATTAACTTGATTGAGGATACGCATCCAAATGTCGAATACATCAGGATTGATTTTATAGCTGTTATTAAAACAACAAAACACAAAGCCATCCGGCGGTAGGTCCAATTCAGCGCGGGTAAATATCTTTTCAGAAATTGAACGCTTTTGATCGTTGGCTTGAAAACTGTTTGGCATATAAACAATCTTTTCCGAATAAAACTCCTGCTGGTGAATTGGCAGAACTGTTTGATCTGCAATGATGTAGTCGATATACGGTGCACCCATTGTTCCAGGATATCCAAGATAGTTCACTTGAATTGGCGCGGGTCGCCGCGCAAAAATGTCTGTTCGCGCATCGCGCGTAAAACCATTCAAATCAATTGCAATGTCGACTTCCTGCTCGTGAATCAGCTGAGCTATTTCTTGATCAGCCATTTTTGATGCGTCAATAAAATTGTCAAAAGCACGCTTCATCCGCTGGCCGGTCTCAGAAGAATCTTCTGGCTGCAACGAAATGCCTGTTACGCTGAACCGTGCTTTAGTGTGTCCTTCAATTAGTCCCGCAATTAAGTACGAAACGGGATGCGGTCGAAAATCACTTGAAATATAAGCAACGCGAATTCGATCATGGTCGTAAATTTCGTCCTGCCAAATTGGCAGGTCAGAGGCCGGATGCTTCTTTGAAATCCAAAATTTCGCACATTCCAACTGCTCCCGTGCAGATGAGGGGGTGTTCAGGAAATCGAATGGCTGCGAGTCAATCTTTCCGCCTTTTGCGGGCGCTACAAGGCGTTGATAATCAGAAGCGAGATTATTCCAATCGCAGAGAAGCATTTTGCAATGGATTCGTTCGCCTTCGACAAACTCCAGATCGGGCTTGAGCGCGATGGCCTTATCGTAAGCAGTGATTGCCTCGTCATAGCGCTGAAGCCTCGCAAGCATATTGCCAATTCCGGCGTGCGCTTCAGGCAAATTGGGCTTTAGCGCTAGGGCTTGATTGTAGGCTTGAATCGCATCGGCATAACGCTTGAGTTCGCGGAGCGCGTTTCCACGGCCAAGCCAGGCCTCGGCAAATTTCGGAAAAAGCGCCAGTGCTTTATCGAAGCTCGCAATGGCCTCAGCAGGCCGTGTTTGCTTGAGTAAAAAAAACCCATAATTGAGATGGCAAGGTGGAAAGCGCGCGTCTATCGACAATGCCGCGCGGAAGAATTTGTCGGCATCCTGATTTTTGCCATTTCCCGAACAAATGATCCCGAGCATGTGAAACGCGTCGAAATGTTTGGGATCAGCAGAAATTATTTTTCGATAAAGTGCCTCTGCCTCGCTAATCTTGCCACTCTGATGCGCTTGCAGCGCCTGATTGAATAAGAATGTCATGAATTGAGCAGTCGAATTGGGCGGCCCGTGCGCATATTAGTTTACTGTGAACTGTCGCACCAGCACCGGGCATGTCGCAGGCAAACGCAAACCGTTTGGCATGGTTTGCCGTAAACCAAAGATCTCGTCCGACCCAATGGTGCGAAACCGAACTTCAGAAGCCAAAAAATGCCTGCGGCTTTTGCCCGCCTACTCTTCCCCCATGGTGCGGCCGAGAGAAGTGGGACAATCATGTTCATTCAATGGCTTACTGGAATGTGAGGGCAAAACGGGCCCTTTGAAGGGGATTAGATAACTTTCGCATTCCCCTCACCTGTAGCCGTGCGATCATCGCTGCCATGACCGGCAACGCAACAGCCCTGCTCATCGCCTACTTGGTCTCTGCCTTCGGCGGCCATTTTCTCATCGGTGGACTTATGCACTTGATGCGAATGACCACCGGCCAGCCAAAAGAAAAGATATATGAGTGGGTACCATTTTGGATTGGCTGCACCGAGCGGTTTGTGGCCACAACCTTAGTTATTTTGGCGCCGCGCTATGTCGGGGCTTTTGTTGCCACGTGGGTCACGCTGAAACTGGCCGCGAGTTGGCAGAGAATGTCGGGCACCAAAGAGACGGTCAGGGTCGGAACGCTACTTTCGCTCGTCGGAAGTGCTTGGTCATTCATCGTCGCAATCGCGGCAGGACTATACATCAATTGGGACGCCGCCCTCCGTGCTTGGGCGTCAGCAAGCTAAATGCCCCGCGACGGCGCAATCATATTCGGTGATCTCACCGGAAAGCTCGATGTCGTGCGTGTGGCCTGTGATAAATGTGCCCGCGCCGGGCGCTACCGGCTCAATCATCTGATTGAACATCATGGCCGCGAGGCCAATCTTGTCGATTGGCTTGCTGGTATTGCCGGTGATTGCCCGAAACGGACCACTGTGAATTGGAACGACCGGTGCCGCGCGCAATGCCCGGATTTACCGAGGGTGTTGTAGGTCCACATGTCCGCTTTACCCCCGAAAGCAGACATGTGCGGTGCAATAGCCCATGTCCGCTAAGTGCCAATAGCGGACATTGGTCAGGTGAGACTACTTTCAAAGGCCCATCCGCTTCGTACAATGGTCTGCACCGCAGGGCACCCTCAGATGATCGACGACTACGAGATCTCTCTCGCCAAGCCGGACGACATTCCCGGCATCCTCACGCTTCAGGAGCCAAACCTTGTCGAGCGAGGCGGTGGCTTATCAGTGCGACAGAGTGCGGATTGGTTCAGGAACGCGATTGTCGAAAGGTCGGTTATTGTTGGTAGACGCGATGGCAAAGTTGTGGGGTATGTCTTAGGGACATCACTCGCGGCAAAAGCCCATGTGGTGATCATCCAGACCATGCTGCACGATTTCCCGGCTCCGCCTAACTGCTACCTTTATGGCCCGGTGTGCGTGGCCGAAACCGAGCGGGGAAATGGGCTCGCCGCCGCGCTGTTCAAAGTATTGCACACGCATATGGGTAGCCGTCCCGCCATGACATTCGTCCGGGCCGATAACGCGCCGTCGCTGCAGGCGCACCGGAAAATGGGCATGCGGGAACTCGGCACTTTCGTAAGCGACGGCGTTCCTCATATCGCGCTTACGTACGCGCCCTAAATACCCGAAACACGTAACGCTGAAAGGATTTCCTCTCTTGGAAACCATGTATCAACCGAAAGAATGGCACGAAGCATACGCCATTCTTGCCAGCGGCGGCGCGGTGATCGCTGGCCTTTTAATTGTCGCGACAGCGGTTCGCGCAAATCAAATATTGTCCTCGCTGCACTGGCGGTTGCGCGCTCGGAATTCTACCTTGAGCATGATCACCATCATGATCGGTTCAAATCTTGTTCTATTGCCGCAGGATGTAATTGTACTTGGCGTTGAATTGATCGTCTTCAATCTAATATGCGCGTGTTTGCTGCCCGGAGCCGTCATCGTCAATGAACTTCGTAAGCACGAAGGTTTATCCATTCGCGTTCCCGTGCTGGCCGCGTCCTTCTATCTCCTCGCGGCGGCGGGAGGTGCCAGTTTGATTGTCCATTGGGGCGGCGGCCTGTATCTGCCTATGGCCGCTTACTCGGCGTATCTGCTCTCAGCCGTTGCAACCGCATTTGCACTGTTAATGCCGCATCGTAAGGCATCGAAAAGGTAAGAAAGTCTGCGAATAGGCTGACGAACGGCCAATGTCCGCTTTGAGTCATTAGCGGACATGTGCAGCGCACAAGCCGATGTCCGCTAAGTGCCAAAAGCGGACATAACGAAGTCGGGACAGTGCGCCAAAGATGTACTGTTATTCGGGCAAACCAGCAGCATGGAGCGCCTCGCTCAGAGCGGCGGCAAGCGTCGGCTCGCAATTCACGCTGGTAAAAAATCGGCTGTAATGGAACCCGGGTTGCAATTCCAAGAGGCGGGCCGCGGCAGCTTTCGCTTCTTGGAGCCGCCCGAGCTTCGCTAGCGACGCTGCCAGCGATGCGTATGGAATGCTGAAGCTTGGACCGCTTTGGATAGATTTGCGTGCGTCGGCGACCGCTTCTTCGTATCGACCGCGGTGGAATTTCGCAAATGAAAAGGCAAAAAGGGCGGAAGAGCGCCAGGGATCGAGTGGGCTTAAGCGTAAACCGCGCTCGCCCCACTCGACCGAGCGCTCGGCTTCTCCAGCTAAGGCAAGAATTACGCTACCGAGAATATAAGCGAGCGCCGATGAGGGGCTAACGGCGAGAGCTGCCTCGAATGCGGCAAACGCGGCGGCGCGATCATGCCCCTCCATGCCAATAGAAAATCCGGCCAATGCAAGAGCAAGTGCATCATCCTGGCCGTGCGCTATCGCCACCTGAGCGTGGTGAACTGCGGCCTTATGATTTTCATCGTGGTGCCCACCGCGTAGAAAAAGCGCATGATTGCATTGTGCAGCGCAGGCGTGCGCTAGCGCATAAGTCGGATCGATCGCGAGTGCGCGCTCCAGAAGCACCAACGCTTTCTTCGCTTGCTCCGGCATCCTCGAATAGACATCGGGCAGTGCCCGCAAGACAAGGTCGTAGGCGTCGAGGCTATCCGGCCGCTTTCGTTTGGCTCGCTCGACCTCCGCAAGACGAAGGCTCGGCTCGATCGCGCCAACGACGGACAATGTGATTTCGTCTTGAAGGGCAAAAATATCGTCGTATTTTCGGTCATAACGCTCGGCCCACACATGCGCCCCGGTTGCGACATCGATGAGTTGCCCGGTGACGCGCACACGATCTGCCGCTTTGCGCACACTTCCTTCGAGTACGTAGCGCACGCCAAGTTCTCGTCCGACTTGCCTTACGTCGACCGCCCGGCCCTTGTAAGTGAAAGTTGAATTGCGCGCGATGACAAAGAGCCACTTGATGCGCGATAGACCGGTGATGATGTCTTCGACCATACCATCAGTGAAATAATCTTGCTCCGGATCGCCGCTCATATTCTGGAAGGGCAACACCGCGACGGAAGGTTTCTCGGGAAGCGACAGCTCCGGACCTGTTTGAGCCACGTCAGGGCGAACGCCATAAACGCGCAACGGCTGCGCTATGTTTTTTAGTCGTTGCTCACCCATATCGCTGACATCGATCTCGAGCTTGCCTTTGATTTGCTTGTAGGCATCTTCGGAAAGGCAGATTGCGCCAGGGGTCGCCAGCGACTCCACGCGAGCCGCAATATTGACGCCATCGCCATAGATGTCGCCTTCATCGATGATGATGTCACCGACGTTGATGCCGATGCGAAATTCGACTCGGCGATCTTCGGGAGTGGCAGCGTTACGCTCGGCCATGGCACGCTGGATTTCGATCGCACAGCGGGCGGCATCAACTGCGCTGGCAAATTCGACTAGCGCGCCGTCGCCTGTGGTTTTGACGATACGGCCACGATGCTCGGCAATTTTGGGATCGATCACTTCTTTTCGATGTGTCTTGAGCGCCGCGAGCGTGCCTTCCTCGTCCTTGCCCATCAGGCGGCTGTAACCCGCCACGTCGGCCGCGAGAATAGCAGCCAACCGCCTTTCGACCCGCGCTTCGGCCATAAAGATCGCCCTACCCACCGCGATTTCGAGTGGAGTTTATGGTCGGTGGCGAGCCGTGTCTATCGAGGCAATGACGTCCGCTTTGGGTCAAAAGCAGACATGTGCAGTGCAAAACGGCATGTCCGCTTTGTGCCATTGCGGACGAGGAGATATCACTGCGGCAGCAATTCCGTAGGAAAGGTTTTCATGCCGCTGGGCACGGCTATGCGGATGCCACTGGCGGGTGCTGCGTAGTAAAAATGATTTCTCGCGTCGACTGTCTTGGCCCCAGCTGCAAAGACCTCGACAGCGGTGGCGGCGAGTAAGGTGGCGACAACCGCTAGATACAGTGCTTGGCGCATGGCGGCCTCCTTCTTCATTTTCAAAGAATAAGGACGACTGCGCCAGCGCGCTGTGATCATCGTCACAAATTTCACCTTTTACGGTCCCGGCCCGTCAGCGCGATGTCCGCTCTAGCCCCGAGAGCGGACACGTGCAGTGCAACTCGGCAGGTCTGCTTTGTGCCAAAAGCGGAGATGGCTATTCTTCGTCGTCATTACCAATGACGCGACCGGACTTGGGGTTGACCAAGTGTGTCCGCTGGCAGGCCGTACAGGTCACCGCTTCATAGAGGTGATTGGCCTCTAAATCTTCGCCCTCGATCCACGCCTGCACGTGGAAGCCTG
Organism: uncultured Alphaproteobacteria bacterium; assembly: GCA_963767515.1. Lineage (GTDB taxonomy): Bacteria > Pseudomonadota > Alphaproteobacteria > Rhizobiales > Xanthobacteraceae > Pseudolabrys. Next base: position 16,235 of record CAVYER010000017.1, on the reverse strand, counting down.
TGTTTGGGCAACGGAAGCTAATACCGGCCATGCGTTATTTAATGGGTGAAGCACGCAATAAACTTTGATCTACGACAAATTTGGCGTCGCAAATGCATACGGATGACGTGCGTTTGGGTCAAAAGCAGACATGTGCGGTGCGATAGGCCATGTCCGCTTAGTGCCATAAGCGGACATCCAATTCGCCTTGGCAGCTTCGGTTTCGGCGACGAAGAATTTCGAAACCTGCGCGCACGAGCCGACTTACTCTCCAACAATAAGATTGTAGAGCCAGCCAAAGATTGCGCCGCCAATTAAGCCGTCAACGAAGGCGTAGATCGCCCCGATAACAACCGAACCCGTGCCAATGCCGGATGATAACCGGGGTAGATTGATGCGCATAGCTGAAGAAACGCCTGCCCGTAATTGGGCCAAATCATATTAGCTATGCCAACGATGAGTACGCAGGCGCCCCATAATATCCCAGAAGTGACTGCTATCGCCTTGGCGTCCAAACGCATAATCCTTCCCCTTGATCACGAACTTAAGGTTTATGCAAATCGTTCACACCGCGATGAGCGGATGCGTTCGTCTAAGCGAGTATGTCTCGCTTCTTTTCCAGATATTCCTCACGTTTGATCTCGCCCCGCGCGTAGCGCTCCTCAAGGAATTCGAGGCCGGCCGAACGCCGCGTCGGCAGATGATGATAAGCGCCCTGCCTCGTTAGCGAGCGAACGAGCCAGACCGCCAGTGCTACAATGGCCATCAGAATGATGACCCAGACGATAATGTGCAGCGGGCCATATCCGTAGCCCCAGCCGCTCATCATCCCCCATTGCGGTCCGTATCCGTACCCGTATCCCATTGTCATTGCTCCGGCTGAACGAAACCATTGTGGCGATTGAAATCGAGACGTTGCACCAGCGAGTTGCTTTGCTTGGTAACAACGTCCGCCACGATTGTGTCAGCGTCCTTTTCGTTAACGTCACCGACCGACAGGTTTGGATTGCGGATCATCTGCGTGAGGTAGTTCTTGACCTGATCGGTGGTCAATTTCATGTCGCCTTGGTTCGTGTAGCGTTGACCGTACATCATGCCGGGCCCGTAACCGGCGCCGTAGCCACCACCCATCATGCTCCAGCCGGGACCGTAACCGCCGCCCATCATGCCCTGACCGTAGCCGGGACCCATCATATGGCCCGGGCCATACCCACCCATCATGCCGGGGCCATAGCCCTGACCCATCATTCCGTAGCCCGGTCCATAACCACCACCCATCATTCCATAACCCTGGCCGTAGCCACCGCCCATCATTCCCGGTCCGTAAGGTTGGGCCTTGGCAGATCCTGCAATTGGGATCATCGCAAACGCGAGCGCGACTGCGGCAACGCTGCAACGTAAGTTGCGCATAGCTTTCACTCCTCTGTTCGGCGCCCCCAAGAAAAACATTTGGCTTTGGACCAAATTTGCGACGAGTGTCATTGTCTCCGACAAGGTGCGCGCCCTTGTGTGTAATTTTTTCATAAACAAATTGCGCTGTGCGCGCATTGATCGAAATCAAATGCCCCTTGCGATGTCCGTTTTGGGTCAAAAGCAGACATGTGCAGTGCAACTCGGCATGTCCGCTAAGTGCCACAAGCAGACAAATCGCCATTCAATCGATAACCTCGCGGCGGCCATTCTTGTGCAATCGGACGCATGGTGTGTCGAAGTTGATCTCTTGGAACGTTGCTGGTCAGGTCAAAGCTCGCAACGCGCAGCTTAAGTGGATTGCATCTGAGCAAGCAGACGTTCTTGCACTCCAGGAAGTTGTGGGGGCGCCTGACCTCCGGAAAAGACTATCCGCGCTTGGTTTCGAGCACTTTGCTTCCACTAAGCCAACGGACGGCCGGCGTAAGCTTGTGGCCATAGCGAGTCGAGAGCCGTTCAGGGTCATCTCGTCCTTCGCTGTGCCGCATCGTGAACGGGCGATCTCTTGTCGAATATCGCTTGGGAGCGAAGAGATAGAACTGCACTGTGTGCACGTTCCACCAGGTTCGAGCTATGGACGGATCAAGATCAAATTTCTAGAGGCTGTGACAAAGGGGCTTTCAACTCGCAAACGTCCTCAATTGCTCGTAGGCGACTTTAATTCCCCGCAAGTTATGGGTCACAAGGTGGTGACATGGGCTCAAAAGCTTGGAAAGGATGGTAAGTGGCAACTTCAAAAAACCTGCATGGGTATTGCTGGTGAGCGTTGGGATGCGGCCGAGCGATCAATTCTTTGCCCCAGGCCGGACATGGAGGACGCTTTCAGATTTCTCCACCCAGCCGCTAAAGCCCATTCCTATGTGACGAAAGCAAAGGGTGGTGGCAATACCTTCGACCACATGATTGCTTCGCGCTCGATCATGCCGTCCACGATCCGCTTGGCCACCCGTGTGCTAAAAGCGGAACTCAGCGATCACGCAGCATTGGTGGCGGAGTGGCCAGTCTGACACGCCGAAGCATATGTGCGCTTTGGGTCGTTAGCGGGCATTGGGACGCGTTAGTGCGATGTCCGCTTTACCCCCGAAAGCGGACACATGCAGTGCAACTCGGCATGTCCGCTAAGTGCCATAAGCGGACAAATTCCACGACGCAGCGAAATGACACTAAGTACCAAAAGCTGATGTGTGTTTGGCTTAACCGCGGCGCCGCAGCAATGCGATGAGTGGGTTCGCCGTCGCCCCATGGGCGATAACGCTAAGCAGCACTGTGCAGGCAGCCGTTAACACGAGCGTTTCTTTGCCGGGCACGTCAGCGTCGAAGACCATGACGGCGAACACGATACTGGCAAGCCCGCGTGGGCCGAACCACCCTATGAAGAGCTTGGTACCGGCGTTCATCCCTGTGCCAAGTAGTGATAGGAATACCGGCACCATACGGATCACAGTCAGACTTAGTACGGCATAGATCGGCATCGACCATTCCATACGGTCCAACAGCCGCCCCAGCACTTGCCCACCGAACACCACCCAAACCAGCATTGCCAGCACGTCGCCGGTGCTGGCCGCACCGCCGAGCATTTTCTTCGGGTGATCGTGCAAGTAGCCGAACAGCAGTCCACCAACGAAGCAAGCGATGAAGCCGCTGCCGCCCAGCGCCTGAGCCGTCGCGAAACAAAGGGCCGCCAACGCGACAACGGGAATTTGAAGCCAGTGCTCGCTAGTCCAGTTGTGGCGAGCAGCGACCCGCAGCATAGACACAGCGATGGCGGCCAGAACAACACCGACCAGGAGGCCAATTCCGATCTCCTCAGTGATGACTGCGGCCACGCGTTGAACCGTGCCGTGCTTGATCTCCGTACCGATCGCGAGGTCGAGGAGAATGATTACGACTGGTACGCAAATCCCATCGTTCAGACCACTTTCGAGGTTGAGCGCCTCGCGCGTCTCGGCAGGCACCGCTTCGTTCGTTACCACTGGTGCTCCGAGCGCGGCATCGGTCGGCGCCAGCAGTGTCGCGAGCAGCGCAGCTGTGACGAAATCCAGCGTGGGAAACAACGCCACGGCGGCCAAAAACCCAAGCACAATAGTGAGCGGCAGGCCGATCAGCAGCAGCCGCTGCGGCAAACCAACATTACGGCGAACCACGCGAAGGTCGGCGTGCGCCGCATCCGTAAACAAAACCATCGCCAGCGCGGCTTCCGCAATTACCTTCAGATCGGTGGCTGCGATGTCAATTCGCAGTACATCGAGGCCTAGAGGACCGAGCATTAACCCGGCGCCGGTGAACAAGATCGGGCCGCTTAGCCGCGAGCGAGCCACACGCCCCGACACCGCGCTGTAGACCAAGACGACCGCAGCAAGGATCGCCGCGTTCAGGTACATTGCGTCACCTATTTTGTGCCGGAGCGTATTATTCCGCCAGTCATAATCCGGTATCGGCCTTCGCGCGATTTTAATGATAGGTCAATATCGCGCGTGATGTCCGCTTTGGGTCATTAGCGGACATGTGCGGTGCACTGCGCGACGTCCGCTAAGTGCCAATAGCGGACTTGACAGTGCGGTAACCGAGCGGAAAGAAATCGGCCGCTGAATGAAGCGACCTACTTATCGATTCAATGTTTGCTCGACCGTCCGATATTCCCACTCTTGGTTTCTGTTTTATCGGGCGTGAGTTTTTGCATTGATTGGCTCTTGGTTGTCGAAACGTTTTTCTTTTTTGGAGCGTGGGGGTTGGTGGGCGGCGGAGGGGTCGATGGTCCTCCTTTAATGCCTCCTTCGGTGTCAACTGTCGGACCAGGCCCCGGCGGCTGCGGCGGCCCCATCGTCGGCGATTCGAACGCCCGAGCAAAGGTCACGCTCAGAACTAAAGCAAAGAGAATTGCAAATGCATTCTGGAAATAGGTCATCCGATCTTACCTTGTTGTAGAGAACAACATTGTCCGCTCAACCCGGACGGTAAGCAATCGCGCCAAGGCGGCCTTACGGCAATGTCCGCTTTGGGTCAAAAGCAGACATGTGCAGTGCAAAAGCCGATTTCCGCTAAGTGCCAAAAGCAGACATGCGCCTCCGGTACGTCGCGTGCATGCTTCGTGCTCGTCGATCAGTCTGCTTTCGCCTTCTCCTGCATCGCGGCCCCAAGCTTTTTGACGTCCTCAGGCGACAGTTGCGGGCGGTCGACCTTGATCGTGAGTTTGTTCAACTTGGCAGTCAGCGGGAACGGCGGCTTGTAGTCTGCGTCATTGACGCCGGTGAGCGTGTCGGAGCCGATGTCGAAGCTCTCGTCCCACTGCAGGATCATCGGAAGGGTCTTCTCCATCCGCTTGGTCGCAACGTCCTTGCCGTCCACCTTTAGCGTGCCCGAGCCGCCACGACCTACGCCGCTGAAGTTGTTGAATGCAAGCGTGCCGGCGCCGGCCCCGTCATACTTGAAGTCGAATTCGACTGTATGCCGACCGGGCGTCAGCGTGCCCGCGCCTTCCCATTTGAGGCGTTCGAGGTCGACCATATTCCACAGGAACACCGGCTTGCCCTTCAGCAAGTAGAAGCCGTATCCGCCAAAGCGTCCGCCCGACGTTAGGATCATGCCTTCGGCGCCATCAGCCGGCACCTCAATGTCGGCGTTGATCGTATAGGACGTGTTGAGCAGGAGCGGCGAGTCGCCCTGCGGCAGCCCCGTCATCGGCCGCGTGTAGACGAATTCGGAGCGACCAGCAGTGACGTTCGGACGCGGTGCGACGATGCGTGCTGCTACCGACGCGTCCATCGGGAAGACCTGATATTTTTTGGCCTCCGCGATGAACATCTGCTTCATCTCGTTGACCTTCTGGGGATTCTTCGCCGCGATGTTCTCGCTCTGGCTGAAGTCCTTGCTCAGGTCGAAGAGTTCAAGGACTTGGTTGTTGAGCGGATCAGGATTGGCCGGGCCGAAAGCCTGCCACGGTGCGCGGTTCACCTTGGTGCTCAAAAACCAGCCGTCTTTGTACAAGGCCCACTGGCCCATCATCTCGAAATACTGCGTTGTGTGACGCGTTGGCAGCTTCGCGTTCTTTGCGTCGAAGGTATAGGCAAAGCTGGTGCCCTCCATTGGCGCCTGCTTGATCCCGTCCACCACCTCGGGGGCGTGAATACCGGCGGCCTCAAGAATCGTCGGTACGACGTCGATGACGTGCACGAATTGCTCGCGCAGTCCGCCTTTGTCCTTGATGCGCGCCGGCCACGACACAACCATGTTCTGGTTCACGCCGCCAAGCTGCGACGCATTCTGCTTGAACCATGAGAATGGCGTGTCGAAGGCCCAGGACCAGCCTGCCGACATGTGATTGTAGGTCTGTTCGGTGCCCCAGACGTCGTAAAATTTCATTTGCACAGCGACCGGCAGTTCACTGAGACCGTTGAAGAACGCGACCTCATTGGGGGTGCCCATCGGACCACCTTCAGCACTCGTGCCGTTGTCGCCGTTGATGTAGATGATCAGGGTATTGTCGAGCTTGCCCAGGTCCTCGAACGCCTGGATCACACGACCAATTTCGTGGTCGTTATAAGCTGCATAAGCCGCGAAGACCTCGGCTTGCCGGATGAAAAGTTTCTTTTCGTCATCCGCGAGCTGGTCCCACTCCTTCAGAACATTTTTCGGCCAAGGCGCCAGTTTTGTATCTTGGGGGATCACGCCGAGCCGCTTCTGGTTTTCGAAGATGCGTTCGCGCACCTTGTTCCAGCCCTCGTCGAAGAGCTTCATCTTGCTGATTTTGTCCACCCACTCCTTGGTCGGGTGGTGCGGCGCGTGCGTGGCGCCAGGCGCGTATTTGATGAAGATAGGCTTGCTGGGATCGGTCTGATGTATGCGCGTCATGTAGTCGATGGCGTCGTCGGCCATCGCGGTGACGAGATTCCAGGTGCCGGGCTCCTTGCCCAGGAATGGATAAATCTGCGTCGTGTTACGGAAGAGGTTCGGCTCCCACTGGTTTGCATCGCCACCGACGAAGCCGTAAAAATATTCGAAGCCCATGCCCGTCGGCCACTGGTCGAAGGGACCGACCTGACTGGCGGCGAAGGCCGGCGTGTTGTGGTCCTTGCCGAACCATGACGTGGAATATCCATTGTCGAGCAGGATACGGCCAATGGTCGCCTTGTCCTTGCCGATGATGCTGTTGTAGCCAGGAAACCCCGTCGATTGTTCGGAGATCACCCCAAAGCCGGCCGAGTGGTGGTTCCGGCCGGTGATCAACGCGGCCCGTGTCGGCGAGCAAAGCGCGGTAGAAAACATGCGATTGTAGCGCAAGCCCTCATTCGCGATACGGTCCATGGTCGGCGTTGGAATAACACCGCCGAAGGTGCTCGGCACCCCGAAGCCAGCGTCATCCGTGATAATGAGCAAGACGTTTGGTGCGCCCTTCGGCGGCACCACGCGTGGCGCCCACCAGGGCTTCGACTGCAGGGCGTCATCCTTAATCACACCACCGAATTTCGGGTCGGGCGGCGGAAGTTGTTTTCCATCAATTGATGTGGTCGCGCCGGGTGATCCGGGAGTGCCCGTTATTTGTTGTGCCAATACGGAAACGCAACCGAACGCGAGAATGCCCGCGACCGCAAGCATGCGGCGACTGATTTGCATGACCAAACACTCCTGTTGAGATACCGCATCCTCACAAGAGAGGCTACGCGCAGCGGGAGGCTGCACGCATTAAGCGAGCCCGATATTGATGCAAGTCAATTTGGCGGGTCGGACAGACGCTGGACAGGCGGAGGTAAATTATCGGAGACCGGCGATGAAATGTCCGCTTTGGGCCAAAAGCAGACATGTGCGGTGCAATAGTCCATGTCCGCTAAGTGCCAAAAGCGGACATCGCCCCCAAAAAAGAAAGACCGCCTCGCGGCGGTCTCTCCTTCAGAAACGGATTTCGGACCGATCAAACGGCCTGCTTGAATGCCTCCTGTGCCACTTGATTGGCGCGATCAAACGAACCGCGAGTTTCCGTCAATGCAGTCACCAATGCAGACCATGACTGTTTGCCCGCCTCGTTGATCTTTTGAAGCTTTTTCTCAGCCACGGCGGCGTCGGCTTCCATTTGCTTCAGGGCGACTTCTATTTCGCTCCGACGCCCAGCTGCGAACTCTTTGCCAACGGTGCGAAGATTTTCGGCTGCTTCGCGCCACGCCTTCACTTGAGCTTCAGCTTGGCCTTTAAAAACCGCCTGCTGCTGCTCGATTTTTTGGCTGGAGCTTTCGATATACTTCCCGACGTCGGCCTCGAACGCGTTCCATTCTGATTGGAGCCGTGCTTTCTCTTTAACCCATACGGCCTCGTTGGCATCCGCCTGCTTTTTCAGCGTATCACGGAAATCATCACGCTTCTTGCGCATGTCAGCGAGAGCTTGGTTGGCTTTGGTGCGGGCGTCAGCTTGGAGTTCGCTGACCTTGGCCTCAAATGAGGCCAGTGTGGCGTCCATTTCATCGATCCGTTCTTTCGCCCAATTAAGATAGAAATGAACAGCGCTGTGCTGAGACATTTGGTCACCTCTCCATGTTTTGTGAATTGCGCGGCTCCCAGCTCAAGGGAACTGGCAGCCGCGAAACGCCCAAGGTCACAAGTTGGGGACAACCGGGGATGCCTTGGGCTGCAATTTGCAGATAGGCAGCGGCGCCGACTTAACCAGAGCAATTCGGGCATACCGAGCTCTGCCTCCATGCGCTGCGCGCGGCGACATTCCCCCACTCAAAGGACCAATGTCCGCTTTACCCCCGGAAGCGGACGTGTGCTGTGCACTAACTCACGTCCGCTTTGTGCCATAAGCGGACAAACGCACCGCAGCAAATAGCGTCAGTACGCGACCACCCAGTGCAGCGCGGTCAAAATCAAGTCACTCGTGAACCTACGTTTGCAATTCATTCAGTCCAGCCGCAGCAGCGTTCTGTCCGCAACCTAAGCTCGGCAGAAGTAGCCTTGCTATAAATACGGGTGTCCAATAAGATTTTTAGATTGGCGTCGGCAACAAGAGGGGCGACGCCATGATGAAATTTCGGATAAATTTTCCAGTGGTTCTTTCACTAGCGTTTCTGCCGTTTGCATTTCTTGTTTCGTCTAGCTTTTTCAATGAAGCAACCGCGATGGATTGAACCACTCTCTGGGCAGTCACGACTTAAGTTGCGAGAGGCTCGTTCCTTAGCGTCATGTTTCAGTGCCGCTGGTCGGGAATCGATCCCAATTACGTGGTTGACGCCACATGCACGCACGTTTGTTGGAAACAAACAAGGAGAACACCATGAAAATGAAAATCGCGATCCTCGCCGCCTGTGCGGGCGCTGTGGTTTTCGCCGCGACGACGTGCGCGGATGCCGAGACAACAAGGTCGATGGCCACAGATACAATTCATAAGCAAACTACGGTTCAAAAACAAACCACAGTTCAAAAGCAACCCACGGTTCAAAAGCAAACCACGATGCGCTCAAAAATTAAAACCAGCGTTGACTTATCCCTTCCCCATCAGCATCAGAACCGTTTAATAGATAGCCAACGCAATCCTTCCGTCTATAACCCCGAAAAGCCCGATCCTAGCCAATTTGGTTGCCTGGGTTGTCATAAGCAAAAGCAATAATGGGTATGGCATCGATAATATCCCGGAATCGATAGAGGAACAGTTATGACAGCAATGTCGAACGTGGTTTCGCTTCTCGCTGTCTCAGTGGCACTGTCGTTGAACGGTAGCCCCGCCTTTGCGAAGAGTGGGGGCAGCCCAGGTCAGGTGAAGACATCCGGCACTTCTGCCTCCGGCTCAGGCGCTAGCAGCGACCCGTCCCAAAAACATGCGTGTCATAATGGCGGTACTGGCCCCAAATGCATCGTAGCGCCTCGGCCCGGCACGTCTCTGCCTCCCTGCCGTGGAGGGCATATGGGTCCGAACGGTGTCATGATTCAGTGTAAGTGATGTGGGGGCGCAAGTTTTTGTCCGCTTTGTGTCATTAACGGAAATTGAGGCGCGTTAGTGCGATGTCCGCTTTACCCCCGAAAGCAGACATGCGCAGTGCAACTCGGTGTGTCCGCTAAGTGCCAAGAGCGGATATTGGCGGGCACACCCCTACAGCCGTTGCATCACATGCCCATGTCGATCGGCTTTTCGACCGCGCCGCCATTATCGGCCCAATCCTTGAAGGCGCCCATGTTGTAGACTTGACCAAAGCCCATATCCTTAAGCGCCTTGCCAGCGAGCGCAGAACGCCCGCCGGATGCGCAATAGACGATAATGATTTTGTCCTTGGTAAAATTCTTATCGAAGTAGGGCGATTCAGAGTCGGCGCGAAATTCCAACATGCCACGCGAATGATGCACAGCGCCAGCAACCTTGCCGCTCTTCTCTAGCTCCGGTGCATCGCGTACATCGACCACCAGTGTATTGCCCTTCGCGATCATCTCGCGTGCCTGAGTCGACGTGATCTTCGGTACCGCAGCGTTGGCTGCCTCCAGCAATTGCTTGACGCTTGTTGCCATTTGGCACTCCTCAAATTGCTGCGCATCGCTCTATGCGATGTTTGTCGGCCACCACCTCAACACGAATGGCCTAATGCCTACAAGAAAGAATGTCTGACCCAATATCGGTGCTGGAACACAATGTCTGCTTTGGGTCATAAGCGGACATGTGCAGTGCAAAACGCGATGTCCGCTTAGTGCCAAGAGCGGACATTCGGGTAGTAACGCGCTTGGAAAAATTATGGACCGAGGGCCAGCTAGAGTGACGTCTTTGCTTTCTCGGCGGCTACAGAAGCTTCCCAACGGGCTAAAATATCAATACGTGGCGCAACTGGAGTCTCAGCTATGAGCTTGTCCATAAACTCGACAAACTCACTCCCATGATTCCTTCGAGCGCTTTTCCATTGTGCGCGAATGCCCGGATAACGCAGTGTCCCCTTCATACCTGCGACAAACCCGACGAAGCTAGCTTCATCGAGCAATCCATCCTTATGTTGGTAAAACGTATCCTCACTATTGATGATTGTGGCTCTGCAGACGGCACTGAATTGACTGAGTTGGGTGAGTGAAATGTCCTCGTCACCGAATGCTCCTTTGACGAATGCATCAGCCAAAGAGGGTTCGGTTCCCGTCAGAACAATGTCGACGCTGCGAGTTGCTCGCCCCTGTCGGATGGCAGACTGCTGATTTTTTTCTGCTTGCTTCACCTGTTGATTGATCTGCCTTAACTGGAAGTAGAGAAAAATCAGAGAAGTCAAAACGGCAACGCCACTTATAAAACTGCCGATTTCCGCAAGTTCTGAAAGTGACATGATGGACCTCCGCTAGAATGAGCCTGAACTGCGCTGATGCTAGGCGGGCATTCGGATCACCGCCACAGGTAGCATGTCCGCTTTGGGTCAAAAGCAGACATGTGCGGTGCAAAAAGCCATGTCCGCTAAGTGCCAATAGCGAACTCAGCCAAATCTTATAATCTTCTGGAGAGCTAGTGCAGCGCGGCTACATTTTATCCAGCGCGGCGTAAACTTTTGCCCGACTATTGCCGACGCGCTTTATCACTTTACGCACTAAATCCGCAGTCACCCCATACTTCCTTGCGACATAATAGACTTCGGATGCTTGGCTTCCTGATACGCGGGCGCGATCCGCTTTCCCACGATTCTTCCTGTTATCAGCCATCGTAAATTCTCCTCTGCTATGGGTTCATGCGATCTGGCGACTACTTGAGCGCCGCACGCAACTCCGCGCGCCAAGTTGTTTGATCGCTCGCGTTGGAGGCAATCGCATTGATCTGCATCAACCGAGCATAGCGGTACTTATTTCGGCGCACTAAAATATCAATGCTGAAATGGGGCTAACGCGTCCGCTTTGGGTCATTAGCGGACATTCTGCCGTGCGAGAGACATGTCCGCTTTACTCCCAAAAGCGGACATTCGGCCGCGAAGTCCGACGTCGTTTTGTGTCGCACGAAAACTGAATATTGTTGCCGTTTATGACAGGTCGGGCAGGCTGCTCATGATCCTCAGCTGCACAAAATTGATAGGTACCCCCTAGACGCCTTCTAAAACATTGACGCAGGCTAAGGCCGACCATGCTTGTGCCATGTGTTACTAAATGAGAGCGCTACAGGGAGGACACAGTGAAAACGTTTGTATTTATATTGTTAGCAGCCGCGGCAATTATCGGGACGATAGGCGTCGCCTCGGCCCAATATGGCGGCGGCCCTTATTACGGTCCTGGTCCGGGCCCTTACTACGGTCCCGGCCCCTACTATCGCGATCGCTATCGCGAGCGGAACTACGATTATGACGACGGATATTATCGCGAAGGCCGCGGCTATTTTCCACCGGGCCGCTACAGGACGTGGAACGGTTGCCAGCGGGGATGGACAGTTCAAGACGGGCTCTGCAAGCCATATCGTGGCTTCTAAAATTTCTACGGACGGCACAAATCGGCTGTCCACTTATCCCCGAAAGCGGACATGTGCAGTGCACTAGCTCATGTCCGCTAAGTGCCATAAGCAGACATCGGCAAAATTGTCCGCGCCAAAAGAAAGACCGTACCGATCCTCCAACGTATCAATCCTTGACGCGACCTTCTCGAAGAAGCCAGCCGTGCACCGTCTGCCACTTATCACCAGAAGGTCGAAGATTAAGAAGTTCAGGCTTTTTTTTCTGCAAATGGGTGAAAAAGAACATGCCAGCGCCAGGGCTGTTCAGATCATCTGGATGTAAGGCGGCCCAATTGTCCCATTCGTGAATGATGTCCCGTTTGGTCGGCCTCGTCTTCCGCCCGAGGCGCACGTCCCGCACACATTGGCTATTCACCGGCGATCCGTAGATCAATTCGTATGACTGCCTTGCCCTGCTCCGCCTGAAGCGCTCCGTCTTTTCCATTTCTTCCGTTGCCGCCCTGCGCTTGGCGCGGCCGACCGCTGTCTTCTGGCGCTTCTGTTTTCCTTTGCTTATGGTAAGTCCAAAGACAGCTTGGCGCACAGCTGTCGTACGCGTCACTCGTGACATGAGACTCTCCCCCGTTCGTCGATGACTGTACTTCTTGTCATGTCCAGTACAGACCAATCGTACCTCATCTACTTAGGCGCCGGCCATATCGATTCTCGATGTCTGCTTTGGGTCAGAAGCAGACATTTGCAGTGCACAAGCTCATGTCCGCTTTGCCACCGAGAGCGGACATGTGCAGTGCAACTCGGCAGGTCTGCTTTGTGCCAATCGCGGACATTGGGATGTTCGCTGAGACGGCAGAAGCCCCAGCCTTGCGGCTAGGGCTTCGCGTGCGTTCGCGTTGAAAGGGGCAAACCGAACAACGCGCCCGGCACTATTCAAACATAGCATGGGCCTCGAGGCGCGATGGGGAACGGCATTGTAATTTCACCTCAAACTTATTTGATGAGCTGGTCTGGACGCGGAATGTCACCGCCTTCATCGACTGCGCCCGATCTGTCACCAAACTACTCCGCAAAGCCAGTGCGGCTTGACGACGATTTCGTTCTAGGCGACGTCCGCTTTGGGTCATTAGCGGACATGCGAACAGTCGGCTCGATGTCTGTTTCGCCCTCAATAGCGGACAAACGCCGGCGTGATTGGAATGTTCGCTCAGTGCCAATTGCCGATATCCCACGCTCAGCTGCGGTGACAGCTCGTCCTCGTCTCCGATTTACCTAGTAGTCCGACCCGTGCGGCGTCGCAAGTCAAGCTCGTCAAGCAAAATGATCCCCTGCCCTTCATGGGCTTGTACTTCGCGGCACGGACAATACTGTTGCACTCGCCGAACTACTGATTTGGTAGGTGTACCCGAATGCAGCGCAACAAAGATCGAATATTTGTGACTCATGTCGGCAGTTTGCCAAGACCTGCCGACCTAATGAAATTTCTAACTGCGCGCGACAAAAAGCAAGAATACGACGAGGACGCTTTTCGGACCTGCCTGAAGCAATCCGTCAACGACGTCGTCCTGAAACAAGTCGATTGTGGCGTCGACATCGTCAACGACGGCGAATTGGGAAAGATCGGTTACGGCGCCTATGCCAAGGAGCGGCTTTCGGGCTTCGACGGTCTTGATGCCCCCAAGCTCAGCGCTTCCGACCTCGACGAGTTTCCCGTCTATTACCGCCGCCTTTATGGGCCGGAGGGGTTCGACAAAATGGTCCGGCCGCAGTGCACCGGGCCGATCACGTATATCGGCCAAACCGATCTTGCGTTCGATATCGACACATTGAACCGGGCCATGACCGCGGCCTCTGTTGCCGGCGGTTTCCTCAATGCTGCCTCGCCCGGCGCTATCGGTCTGTGGCTCGGCAACGCTTACTACAAGACGCACGAACAGTTCGTCAGCGCCATCGCTGAAGCGATGCAGGCCGAATATCAGGCGATCGTCGCCGCCGGCCTCATTTTGCAAATCGACGCGCCCGACATCGGCATGGGGCGGCATATGCAGTTTCGAAATCTCAGTCTGCAGGAGTATCGCAAGGAAGTCGAAATGCACATTGCGGCGCTTAATCACGCCACGCGTAATATCGCGCCTGACCGCATGCGCATGCACATGTGCTGGGGCAACTATGACGGTCCGCACCACCACGATGTCGAGTTCAAGGACCTGATCGATCTGGTGCTCGAAATGCGGCCACTCGGCCTCTCGATCGAGGGCGGCAATCCCCGCCATGAGCATGAATGGAAACTTTGGAAGGACCGCGACCTTGGCCGCGACATCGTGCTGCTGCCGGGCGTGATCAATTCCGTCACCCACCGCATCGAGCATCCCGAGTTGATCGCCGACCGGCTTTGCCGGTATGCCGAGTGCGTGGGACGAGAAAATGTCGTCGCCTCGACCGATTGCGGCATGTCATCGCAGGCCGGGCACAGCAAAGTGGATCCGGATATCGGCTGGGCGAAGTACCGGTCGATGGCAGCGGGTGCAAAGCTGGCGAGCGAGCGCCTCTGGAGCTAGCGCTCGATCTCGAATTCGTTATGGATCAATTCGCGGATCCGCTTCTTGAGCGCGATCACCTTGGGATCGTCCTCGTCGCGTGGGCGTGGCAAGTCGACATAGATGTCGGCCTTGATCGTGCCAGGCCGCCGCGTCATCACCAGGATGCGGTCGGACAACGTGATCGCTTCCTCGATGCTGTGCGTCACCAGCAGGCAGGTCTTGCGCTCCTGCTGCCAGATGCGCAGCATTTCCTGCTGCATGAGACCGCGGTTCTGTGCATCGAGCGCGGCGAAAGGCTCATCCATCAATAAAATCCGCGGCTCAACCGCCAGAGAGCGCGCGATCGACACGCGCTGGCGCATGCCGCCGGAGAGCTGGTGCGGATAGCGCTTCTCGAAGCCGGCAAGGCCGACGAGGTTGATGTAGTTGTCGATGATGCCCTTCTGCTTGTGCTTGGGCACGTCCTTCATATCCAGGCCGAACGCGATATTGTCCTCGACCGTCAGCCAATGGAACAGCGCGTAATCCTGGAAGATCATGCTGCGTTCCCAGCCCGGCTTGCCGACCGGCTTGCCGTCCAGCAGCAGTTCGCCTTCGGTCGGTTCCTCGAAACCGGCGACCAGCGTCAATAGCGTGGTCTTGCCGCAGCCGGAGTGGCCGAGCACCGAGCAGAATTCGTTGTGATTGACGGTGAAATTCACTCCGCGCAAAGCCAGCACGGAGGGATCGTCGGGGCTGTGGCCGGGAAATTCCTTGGCAAGACCGGTTGCGGACAAAGTGGCCATCGGACGGGGGACTTCTCTCGAACGGTTCAGGCTGACAACGCGCGCGACCACGGCATCAGCCGCCGTCCGGCAACACGGATAGTGCGATCGATGATCAGCCCGACAATGCCGATCGTGATCATGCCAACGATGACGACATCGGTGCGCAGAAGCGTGCGGGCGTCGTTGATCAGGAAGCCAAGGCCGGAATTGGCCCCCACCAACTCGGCCGCCACCAGCGCCATCCAGCCGACGCCGAGGCCGACGCGGATACCGGTGATGATCTGCGGCAAAGCCGCGCGCAGCACGACGCGATGCAGGATACGCTGTTCGCTGGCGCCCAGGCAACGCGCCGCGCGGATCAGGTTCGGCTCGATGTTCTTAACGCCGGCGATGGTGTTGAGCAGGATCGGGAAGAACATGCCGAGGAAGATGATGAACTGGTTTTGGATGTCGCCAATGCCGAACCACAGGATCGACAGCGGAATCCAGGCGAGCGGCGGCACCGGCCGCAGCACCTCGATCAACGGGTCGACCTGATCGTTGATGGTCTTCGACCAGCCCATGGCAATGGCGAGCGGGATCGCCGAGCACGCCCAGATGAACGCGACGATCTCGCGGCTGAGGCTGTCGCGCAGGTGCATGAACAGGTCGCCGCTCCGGATCAGCTCCCAGCCTGCGCGGCCGATTGCCGACGGCGGCGGCAACAGCACCGCCGTCGTCTTGTCGAGGATGAACGTCGAGGTGATCTGCCAGAGCAGCAATGCGAGCACGAGCAGGCCAAGATTCTTCAGCCGCCGCACGCCAGCGAGCCAGCGCCGCTGAACCTTGGCCGGCTTTCGGATTCCGACGGTCGCGATCGTGCTCATGCCCGGTGACGTCCTCTCAAGGCAGGTTAGCATGCCGCCGGCAGCGGCGGCATGCCATGTCGAGGGTCAGGGGTTGTAGGTTTTCCCGGCAAACTGCCACGGCTTTGTCAGATCGCCTTTTTCCGGGAACGGTTGAGGTTCCTTCAAATTGAGGGGCGTCACGTATTCCGGATACGGGAACTTGTTGAGCGCGCCCTTCCAGCCCGCCGGGATGAAAGGGGGCGCCGCCGGGACCTTCCAGCCGAGC
>CAVYER010000016.1:0-76299 GCA_963767515.1 uncultured Alphaproteobacteria bacterium | reverse complement strand
TCGGCATCGCGCTGATCTTCCTCATTCAGTGGATCTTTCTCGGCAATCTGCGCTGCGCGCTGATCGTGGCGGCGACCATTCCGGTCGCCCTTTTCCTTGCCGTCATCATTACGGTGCTGCGCGGAGATTCGGCCAATCTCCTGTCGGTCGGCGCGATCGATCTCGGCATTATCGTCGACGCCACCGTCATCATGGTGGAGAACATTTTCCGCCATCTCGCGCATCATGTGCGACGCGGATCAGCCGATCCGACGCAGGTTGACCGACAAGCTGCGCCGCGTTCTGTCCGCCGCGGTCGAGGTCGACAAGCCGATCTTTTTCTCGGTAGTCATCACCATCGCCGCCTTTCTGCCGCTGTTCACCATGCAGGGCGTGGAGGGCCAGATCTTCGGGCCGATGTCGCGCACCTATGCATACGCGCTGATCGGCGCGGTGATCGCCACCTTTACGGTCACGCCGGTCTGTCGTCGGTCCTGCTGCCCGACAAGTGAGCGAGATCGAGACCTTCTTGGTGCGCCAGATCCGCAACGTCTATCAGCGGTTCTCGCGCTCGCCGTACGCAATGCACGCTTGGCGGCGATGTCGCGGTCGGCTTCCTGCTGTTCTTCGGCGCCTGGGCATGCGGCTCGGCACCGAATTCCTGCCCAAGCTGGAAGAAGGCAATCTCTGGATCCGCGCACTGCTGCCGCCCACCATTACGCTCGATGCCGGCCGGGAAACCGTCGACAAGTCGCAAGGTGATCGGCAGCTATCCACCGTGCGCACGGTCGTGTCCGAGCAAGGCCGCGGCGAGGATGCCACCGATCCTGACGGATCCTTCGTCGCGGAATTCTTTGTGCCGCTCAAGCCGTTCGAGGAATGGCCGGACGGACTGACCAAGCCGAGCTGGTTAAGGAGATGAGCGCGCAGTCTGGAAAGTGAATTCATCGGCATCGACTTCAACTTCTCGCAATACATCCAGGACAATATCGAGGAAGCCGTCTCCGGCGTGAAGGGCGAGAACTCGGTCAAGATTTTCGGCCGCGATCTGGCCGAGCTCGAGCGCCTGTCGAAAGCAGTCCAGAACGAACTCGCCAAAGTACCGGGCGTCGCCGATCCGGGCGTGTTCAATCTGCTGGCCAGCCGAACCTCGTGATCCAGGTCGACCGCGCCAAGGCGGCACGATACGGCTTCACCGTCAGCGATATCAACACGGTGGTTCAGGCCGCGATCGGCGGCCAGGAGGTCACGCGCATCTACGAAGGCGAGATGAACTTCCCGCTGACCGTGCGGCTGCGGCGCAATACCGCGACAATATCGACGCCATCCGCTCGATTCCCGTCGCCTTGCCGAATTCCGATCCGAAATCGCCGACCGCCTACATCGCGCTCGGTGACGTCGCCGAAGTGCGGCTGGAAACCGGCGCGGCCTATATCTACCGGCAGAACACCGAGCGCTTCGTGCCGATCAAATACAGCGTGCGCGGCCGCGACCTGGGATCGACCGTTGCCGACGCGCAGGCGCGAATCGCCAAGAACGTGCACTTAGGTGAAGGCTACCGGCTGGAATGGTCCGGCGAATTTGGCGCACTGGTCGAGGCCAAGAAGCGGCTTGCGATCATCGTGCCGCTCAGCCTGCTGCTGATCATGATGCTGCTCTACAGCCTGTTCAATTCCGTGCGCGACAGCCTGATCGCGCTATGCGGGATTCCGTTCGCGGCCTGCGGCGGAATTCTTGGCCTCTATCTGTTCGGATTAAATGCCAGCGTGTCCGCCGCCGTTGGATTTATTTCCCTGTTCGGCGTGTCGGCCATGGATGGCATCCTGCTCGTTTCCTATATCCGCCGCCGCCTGGATGAGGGATTTGGCAAGGAAGAAGCGATCATTGGCGCTGCGCAAGCGCGGATGCGCCAGATCTTCATGACCGGCTTCTCGGCCTGTATCGGCCTGGTACCGGCAGCGCTGTCGACCGGCATCGGCTCGCAAGTGCAGCAACCGCTCGCCTGTGTGATCGTCGGCGGCATGTTGCTGTCGCCAATCTGCAGTCTACTTGTCATCCCGACTGTCGCACGCCTGGCCATGCCGACGGTGCGGCGTACGGCGCCTGCGCGCCGCGGCACGGCAGCTGAGCCTGGACCGGCGGAATAGCGCCGGTTGGCTATCTTGCGGAAATCCCGCAGGTTTGTATTGATAATCGGATAATAAAAAAGACCGCGGCCAGAAGCTCGATGGAACTGGCCGTTCGGGACATAAACGCTCAGGGAGGATAACCATGCCGCTTGCAAAAGCGTTCTTTGCAATTGTTTTCGCCGCCGTGCTGTCGGTGGGAAGTGCCGCTGCGCAAACCGAGATCAAATTCGGCCATGTCGGCGCGCCCGGCTCGCTGTTCGCGCAATCCGCCGACCTTTACGCTCAACGCGTCAACGCCAAGCTGGGTAGCAAGGCCAAGGTCGTGGTCTATGGTTCGAGCCAGCTCGGCGGCGACGGCGAACTCCTAAAGAAGCTCAAACTCGGCACCGTTGATCTGGCGCTGCCATCAACGGTGATGACGTCGGTTGCGCCGGAATTCGGCGTATTCGAAATGCCGTATCTGGTGCAGGACCGTGGCCATGCCGCGCGAATAGCCAAGGAAGTTGTGCATCCGATCCTCGGACCAATTGCTGAAAAGGCCGGCTACCATATCCTCGGCGTCTGGGAGAACGGCTACCGCGAAATCACAAATAATAAGCGGCCGATCGTCAAGCCAGCCGACCTGCAAGGCATCAAACTGCGCGTGCCGGGCGGCGTGTGGCGCGTGAAGATGTTCAAGGCCTATGGCGCCAGCCCGAGCCCGATGGAACTCAAGGAAGTGTTCGTAGCACTGCAGACCGGCGTGATGGACGGGCAGGAAAACCCACTGACGCAGATCTATTCGCAGAAATTCCAGGAAGTGCAGAAGTACCTGTCGCTCACCGGCCATGTT
The DNA here is from genome assembly GCA_963767515.1 of uncultured Alphaproteobacteria bacterium. GTDB lineage: Bacteria > Pseudomonadota > Alphaproteobacteria > Rhizobiales > Xanthobacteraceae > Pseudolabrys. The sequence continues at coordinate 73,359 of CAVYER010000016.1, read as the reverse complement.
TATACGCCGGCCTATCTCACCGCCGGCGCGAGCTGGTTGCGGCTGCCGCCGGACGTGCAGAAGATCCTCGCCGACACCGCCAAGGAAGTGGAGCCGGACATCCTCAAGCTCGCCGCCAAGCTCGACGGCGAGTTGATCGGCAAGATGAAGCAGTCGGGCATCCAGGTAAACGAGGCCGACAAGCCGGCCTTCGTCGCCGCCAGCAAGGAGGTCTACGACGAATTCTCCAAGGAAGTGCCGGCCGGCAAGATGTTGATCGACAAGTCGCTTGCACTGGCGAAGGGGTCATAAACAACAAATTACGCGCCGGGCCTTTGTAGGCCCGGCGCTCCTTTGCTAGCGTCCCGCGCTCACGCCCGGCCGGCCCTTTTTCATGAACCTGTCCACACTCTATCGTCTCTACGATCGCGCGCTCGAAGTGATCGCGGCCGCGCTGATGGTTATTGTCACGCTGATCATCGTCGCCGGTTTTTTCTTCCGCTGGATCGGCTATTCACTGGTCTGGTACGACGAAATCGGCGCGATCTCGTTGTGCTGGCTGACTTACTACGCCGGGGCACTGGCCGCGCTGCGCGGCGCGCATATCGGATTTCCCGGCCTTGTCAACGCGTTACCGGCGAACCTTCGCGTTGCCGCGACCTTCCTCGCCTCCGCCATCACCATCTTCTTCTTCGGCCTGCTGGCAGTCACCGGCATCGCGGTGGTGCGAATCCTGAAAGGCGACACGCTCGTCTCCCTGCCCGATGTCCCGCTACAGGTGACGCAGTCGGTAATCCCGATCACCGCCGTGCTGTTCGTCGTCGCCGAACTGATCCGCCTGCCCGGTTTGTTGCGCGACGCACGCCGCGGACCGCTGGTCGATCATGAGATCAAGGAAGCACTCGAGTTGGTCGGCATCGATACGATGGAACCTACCGAAAAGACGCGGCCATCATGACGATCGGGCTGATGCTGATCGGAATGTTCGCGCTGGTGCTGATCAACGTGCCGGTCGCGGTCGCGCTCGGCGTGGTCGCGGTGGCCGCGATCTGGATCGCACAGGGCGCGATCATGCTGCCGAACGTCGCCCTGGTGATGTTCGAGGGCGCCACCAATTTCCCGCTGCTGGCGGTGCCGCTTTTCATTTTCGCCGGCGGCATCATGAACGCGTCGACAATTTCCCGCCGGCTTATCAATCTCGCAAGCGCCATGCTCGGCTTCATCCGCGGCGGTCTGGCGATGGTGACGGTCGGTGCCTCGATGTTCTTCGCCGAGATTTCCGGCTCGGCGGTGGCCGGCGTCGCCGCCCTCGGCACCTTGCTGATCCCGGCAATGAAGTCGCGCGGCTATTCGAAGGAATTCGCCGCGGCAATCTCGTCCTCGGCCGCCAGCCTCGCCATCATCATCCCGCCGTCGATCCCCATGATCCTCTACGCCGCCATGGCGGAGGAATTGGTGGTGAAGATGTTCGTAGCCGGATTCATCCCGGGTATTCTTGGCGGGCTTTCGCTGATGGCCCTGTGCTACTACTACGCTTGGAAAAATGATTTCCCGGTCGAGCAGCGCTTCTCACTGAAACGGCTGCTGCAGGCGACCAAGGAAGCGTCGTGGGCGCTGCTGTTGCCGGTGATCATCCTCGGCGGCATTTTTGGAGGCTTCGTCACCGCCACCGAAGGCGCCGCGGTCGCGGTGGTCGCCGCGCTGTTCATTTCGGTCTTCATCTACCGCGACCTGAAATTGAAAGCGCTTTACCGCGCGCTGGTGGATTCAGCGCTACAGACAGCGGTGGTGATGCTGCTGGTCGCCAGCTCCGCACTGATCGGCGTATTCCTGACCGAAAGCCAACTGCCGCAAACCCTTGCCAAGTCAATCGTCGGAGTCACCAGCAACCCCTATATGGTTCTGCTGCTGCTCAATATCTTCTTTCTGATCCTGGGCATGTTCTTGCATTCGGCGGCAGCGATCATTCTCACCGTACCGATCGTGATGCCGCTGGTGCACCAGGTCGGCATCGACCCAATCCATTTCGGCTTGGTGCTGACGCTTAACCTCGCTATCGGGCAGCAGACGCCGCCGGTTGCCTCGGTCCTGATCGCGGCCTGCTCGATCGCCAAATCCGATATCTGGGAAACCACCAAGGCCAACCTTGGCTTCATCGCGGTGCTGGTCGGCGTGTTGATGCTGTGCAGCTACGTGCCCTGGTTCTCGCTCGTGCTGATAAAGGTGTTCTACGGCGGCTAGAGCGCCCCGCCAGCGACTTCCGCGCGCACAATGTCGGCGCCCTGCACCATTGCCTGCATTTTCCCGAATGCCACATCGCGCGGCAGGTATTTCATGCCGCAATCGGGCGCTATCACGATGTGGCTGGCGGGCGCGTGCGGTAACGCCTTGCGGATACGCGCGGCGACGATCTCGGGGGTCTCGACGGTCATATCGGATAAATCAATGACACCGAGGATGATAGTCTTCGACGGCAGCAGCTGCAGAACGTTGAGATCGAGCTTGGGCTGGGCCGCCTCGATCGAGACCTGCGCCGCTTTCGAGCCTTCCAGTTCAGGTAGAAATGAGTAGCCCGCCGGCTTGTCGTGGACGACGGCCGCATAGCCGAAGCACAAATGCACCGCCACTATGCCGGCGACGCCGTCGAGCGCACGGTCGAGAGCTTTCAGTCCGTACGCACGCGCCTTGTCGGGATGCTGCTGCATCCATGGCTCGTCGATCTGCACAATGTCGGCGCCGGCCGCAAACAAGTCCTTGATTTCCTCGTTAACCGCGTCCGCGTAGTCAAGCGCCATCGCCTCTTCTGAACTATAGAATTCATTCTGCGCCTGCTTCGACATTGTGAACGGACCGGGCACGGTCATTTTCACAGTCTTCGTCGTATTTGCCCGCAGGAATTGCAGGTCACGGAGCTCGACCGGATTTTTGCGGCGAATCTTTCCGGTGACGCGTGGAACAGGAATCGGTTTTCCGCTCCGATTCAAAGTCGAGCCCGGATTTTCCGTATCGACGCCTTCAAGCGCTGTCGCGAAGCGGTTGGAATAGCTTTCGCGCCGTTGCTCGCCATCTGTGATGATGTCGAGCCCGGCACGCTCCTGATCGCGGATGGCAAAAAGAGTCGCCTCGTCTTGTTTCACTTCGAGCTCTTTCGGTTCGATCAGCCATAGATCGTCCATTCGCACACGCGGTACCATCTTCGAAAGGCGCGCGCGGTCGATCAACCAATCCGGCTGCGGATAGGAACCAACGAGAGACGTCGGAAAGAGCTTGGCCGGCATTTTTACCTTCCGCTGTCATGGCCGGGCTTGTCCCGGCCATCTCGCTTAGGATTGCACATTGCTCTCCTAAGCGGGATGCGCGGGTCAATCCCGCGCATGACTAATGAGAGTCAGTACTCCGTGACCGCACCAGCCGCCGCAACGCTCATCGCCATCACGCGGGCGACGTGGGTGGCCTCCCGCTCGCTGCCATCCTGGATCTGGTGGCGGCAGGAGGTGCCGTCGGCCACAATTAGCGCGTCGGCATGTGCCCGTCGCACGGCTGGCAGCAATGAAAGCTCGCCCATCTTGAGCGAGACATCGATGGTGGCAGCGTCGTAGCCAAAGTTGCCGGCCATGCCGCAACAGCTGGATTCGATCGTTTCAACTGAAAGCTGCGGGATCAGCCTGAGCGCATTCTCGACCGCGCCCATTGTGTCGAACGCCTTCTGATGGCAGTGGCCGTGCAGCAGCACCTTTTTCGGCAGAGGCGCGAGCGGCAAATTCAGATGGCCTTGCTTGTGTTCGCGGTCAATGAATTCCTCGAACAGGAACGCGTTTGCAGCCAGCGCGTCGACCGCCTCACCTTTGACGAGCGCCGGTAACTCGTCGCGGAACGTGAAAAGACAACTCGGCTCGAGGCCGACGACCGGCACGCCGCGCGCGACGTAAGGCGCCAGCGCATCCAACGTGCGCTGCATTTCATTCCGGGCTTCATCGACCAGGCCGACCGAGAGAAAGGTGCGGCCACAACACAGGGGCCGCTCGTTGGGGCTCGCCGGAAACGGCGCGTAGACGCGGTAACCGCCGGCAACCAACACGCTGAGAGCAGCGTCGAGATTTTCCCGCTCGAAATAACGATTGAACGTATCGGCGAACAACACCACTTCCCGAGCGCGGGAATTATCTTCTCGCGTCGTGTAGTGCCAATCGGAACGGTCGCGGTACGTATCATTGCGCCATTTCGGCAGGCTGCGGCGGGACGAAAAGCCGGCGATCAGTTGGGAGGCCTTGCGCAAGATTGTGCTGCGATCCCGCAAATTGAAGAAATGATGCCAGTGTGCTGCGTAAGGCGCATAGTGCGGCAGAAAACCAACCAGTTTTTCGTGCAAACGAAGCTCGAACTTCGCGGCCCGCGCGGCCTGCACTTCGATTTTCATGCGCGCCATGTCCACGCCGGTCGGACACTCGCGGCGGCACGCTTTGCAGGACACGCAAAGCTTCATTGTCTCGGCCATTTCATCGGAGATGAGCGCTGCCGATCCGAGCTGCCCGCTGATGGCCAGCCGCAAGGTATTAGCGCGGCCGCGCGTAACATCCCGCTCGTCGCGGGTCACGCGATAGCTCGGACACATCACGCCGCCTGTTAATTTGCGGCAGGCGCCGTTGTTGTTACACATCTCGACTGCGCCTTGAAATCCGCCACCAACGCCCGGATAGGCCGACCAGTCGAGATGCATCTTGACTGGCTCACCGTGATAGCCGGGCGCGTAGCGGAACAGGTCACGGTCGTCGAACTTGGGTGGCCGCACCACTTTGCCGGGGTTGTAAAGGCCCTTCGGATCGAAGCGATCCTTCACCTCTTCGAAGGCCCGAGCGAGCCGAGAACCGAACATCGGCTCATTGAATTCGGAACGTACCAGGCCATCGCCATGTTCGCCGGAATGCGAACCCTTGTACTCGCGCACCATGGCGAACGCCTCTTCGGCGATCTCGCGCATGGCATGGACATCTTTCTCCTGCCGCAGATTAAGGATCGGACGCACGTGCAGGCATCCCGAGCCAGCGTGCGCGTACCACGTGCCGCGCGTGCCGTGCCTTTCAAATATCGCGCCAAGGCGCGTGGTGTAATCGGCGAGATGCTCGAGCGGCACTGCGCAGTCTTCGACAAAGGAAACCGGCTTACCTTCCTCCTTCATCGACATCATGATGTTGAGGCCGGAGGTTCTCACATCGGTGATCGCGGCCTGCAGATCAGGATTGAGCACCTCGACGACACCACCCCATTTCGCGCCGCTCTTGTCCCAGCCGAAGCCGAGATCGCCCATCAGGTCCTTAAGCTGCTGCAACATGCGCAAATTGACTTCGTGGTCGTCTTCACCGAATTCGACCAGCAGAATTGCTTCCGGTGCCTCGCGCACGAATTTGTCGAGCGTTGGCTGGAAAATCGGAATTTGCCGCGCAAGCCCGATCATCGTGCGGTCAATCAACTCAACGGCAATCGGTTTGAGCCGCACGATGTGCTGCGCCGAATTCATCGCCTCAAAAAAGCTTCCGAAATGGCAGGCCCCGACCGCGCGGCGGCCGAGCAGCGGCGAGAGCTTCAGCTCGATACGCGTGGAAAAAGCGAGTGTACCTTCGCCACCAACCAGCACATGCGCAAGATTGACGTCGTTCTTGCCGGGTACCAGGGCATCGAGATTGTAGCCACCGACGCGCCGCTGGACTTTCGGAAAGCGTGCGGCAATCTCGTCGGCCTCACGTGCGCCGATGGCAAGAAGATCCTTGGTGAGCGGACGTAACGGCACCGGCACATCCTTGAGATTGCCGCCGATGCGACCGAAATGCGCAAGCGTGCCGTCCGCGAGCAGCGCCTCGATCGAGATCACATTGTCGCGCATCGTGCCGTAGCGCATTGAACGCCCGCCACAGGAGTTGTTGCCGGCCATGCCGCCGATGGTCGCGCGCGACGAAGTCGAGATGTCGACCGGAAACCACAATCCGTGCGGCTTGAGCTGACGGTTGAGATCGTCGAGCACGATCCCGGGCTCGACCGTGCAGCGGGCGCGTTTGACGTCGAGATCGAGAACCCGAGTCAGATATTTTGAGCAGTCGACAACCAGTGACTGGCCGACCGTCTGACCGGCCTGCGACGTTCCGCCACCACGTGCCAGTACGGTCGCACCCTCGGACCGCGCTATCGCTATCGCCCGATCAGCTTCTTCGATGGTGCGCGGGGAAACCACGCCAATCGGCATGATCTGGTAGTGAGACGCGTCCGTGGCGTAGCGCCCGCGCGTGAAGCGGTCGAATCGCACCTCGCCGGTCAATTCGGCCTTTAGCCGCCGTTCCAGACCGGGCATGACTACCGGCACTTTTCTTATCCTTTTTGGGCTGCGCTTAGCCTATGCATTAGGACTAGTTTGCCTTGCGGAAAATCGCTTGACCGCAATGTTACATTCATAGTTCAACGCCACAAGCGCCGCTCCCTGGCCGGGACGCGCCCGTGGCCAGGCCACGCCAATTCCCGAAAAGCTGCCGTTCAGGAGCGGATTTTCTATGGCTAAGAATTCCTCGCGTACGGTCGGTCGCCATTTTCTCCATATACCGGGGCCATCGCCGCTCCCGGATCGCGTTCTGCGGGCGATGGACACCCCGATCATCGATCACCGCGGTCCGGAGTTCGCCAAGCTCGCCAAACGCTGCCTCGAGGGCATCAAGACCATTTTCAAGACCACGAACCCGGTCATCATTTATACCGCGACCGGAACCGGCGCCTGGGAAGCCGCCCTCGTCAACACGCTGTCGCCCGGCGACAAGGTGCTGATGGTGGAGACAGGCCAGTTCGCGACGCTGTGGAAAAAAATGGCCGACCGCATCGGCCTCAAGACCGAATTCATCGCCAGTGACTGGCGCCACGGTGCGGATCCGAAAGCGATCGAAGCAAGATTGCGCGAAGACAAGGCCAAGGAGATCAAGGCCGTCTGCATCCTGCACAACGAGACCTCGACCGGCGCGCTCACACCGATCGCGGAGATCCGCAAGGCGATTGATGCCGCCGGCCATCCCGCGCTGTTCATGGTCGACACCATTTCATCGCTCGCGTCCACCGATTACCGCCATGACGAATGGGGCGTCGACGTTTCCATCGGTGGCGCGCAGAAGGGCCTGATGATGCCGCCCGGCATGTCGTTCAACGCGGTGAGCGACAAGGCGCTGGTGGCCAACAAGACGGCCAAGATGCCGAAGTCGTTCTACGCGTGGGACGAGATGATCACGATGAACAAAGTCGGCTTCTTCCCCTACACGCCGGCGACGCAAATGTTGCACGGCCTCGCCGTCGGCATTGAGATGCTGCACGAGGAAGGCCTCGACAATGTCTTTGCCCGCCACGATCGTCTCGCGGAAGCAACCCGCCGCGCGGTCAAGGCTTGGGGCTTGGAAAACCTCAACAAGAATGCCAGCCAGGTTTCGCCCACCATCACCGCTGTGCTGCTGCCGGAAGGCCATGACGCCGACAAGTTCCGCGCGCTTGCGCTCGAGACCTTCAATATCTCCTACGGTGCGAGCTTTGGTGCTTATGCCGGCAAGTATTTCCGCATCGGCCACCTCGGCGATCTTAACGACGGCATGTTGCTCGGCGCGCTCGGCATCACTGAGATGGCGCTCGCGCTCGCAGGCGTACCGTTCAAGAAAGGTGGGGTGCAGGCGGCGATGGACTATCTCGTCTCCGCGCACGGCGCCATGACCAAGCAGGCGGCGGAGTAAGCCATACTGCGTAACCTCAATCCGTCATCCTGAGGAGCGAGCGCGAAGCGCGAGCCTCGAAGGATGGACGGCCACTGATAACTGCCAAATTGTTGATGGATCGTGGCCGTCGCCCTTCGAGGGCCGCGCTGCGCGCGGCCACCTCAGGGTGACGGATTAGGTCTTCGACTTGCCTCCTCGCCGTCTGGACAACCGGCTAACGGTTTGCCAATTGCCGTTTATCAATGCGTGCTTTTTCGCACAACTCCATCCCTTCAATTTCCGCTCTGCCGCAATCGCATCTGTGATGCGATCGAAATACTCTGACCAGACGAGCTGAACGGGCCGCCGCAATTGCGTATAGCCGGGCCAAACTCCAGATTGATGCTCAGCAATTCGCCGGTTTAGGTCAGAGCCGGTCGCGCTGCCTACATAATATGAACCGTCCGCACAGCTGAGCATATATACGTAAGCACCCATTGCTATACCGCACGCGTCTCGCTCGCGACAACGCGGGTGACAAAATCCGAAATCGACTTGAGCGTTGCTTCCGGTGCCTCACGCTGCGGCGAGTGGCGCGCGCCCGGCAACAGCGCAACCTCGACCGGGCAGTAGCATTCCTGCTGGACAATCTCGATCTGTTTCACCGTGCCGTATTGATCATCCTCGCCCTGCACAATGAGCACGGGCACGCGGATATAGGCCAGGAATTCGGTGATATCCCATCTACGGAAGTCCGGATCGAGCCAGGCGCCGTTCCAGCCTTTGAACGCATTGTCGACATCGGCATGCCAGCGCGCCAGGCGCGCGCGCAGATCGCCGGTCTCATAGGCTTTCTTTGCTTCGACAATCGAAGCGATGCCGGAGTCTTCGGTGAAGAAGTGCGGCGCGATCAGCACAAGGCCGCCAACACGGTGATCCTGATGGCTGCCCGCGTAAATCGCGGCAATGGACGCGCCGTCGCTGTGACCGACCAGTAGCCCGCGCCGGAAACCGATCGCATCGAGCAAATGCGGCAGCGCTTCGCGCGCCTCGTCATGCATGTAAGAAAGAGGCCGCGGCAACGTTACCGGCGATGATTTGCCGTAACCCGCGCGCGAGTAGGCGAAAACACCGAGACCGGTCGCGGCCGAAAGCTTTTCGGGAAAATCACCCCACAGACCGGCGCTACCGAGCCCTTCGTGCAGTAACACCAGCGTCGGCGCGGCATCGGGCTGCGGGCCGGCAAAGCGATATTCCAGCCGCTGCGTACCGATGTCGAGAAAGCCGGAATCCGAAAGAGTCATTGGGAAATTCGGTCTATGAGTTGTCATGGCCGGGCTTGTCCCGGCCATCTCGTTTAGGAAGGCACAGTGCCCGACTTAGCGGGATCACCGGGACTCGGCGCTTCGCGCCGGCCCGGCGATGACGGTTAGTGGCCTGGCCCTTCCGCGCGTAGCTTGAAGCGCTGGATCTTGCCGGTCGCGGTCTTCGGCAGGTCTTTGCGGAATTCGATCCAACGCGGATATTTGTAGGGCGCAAGCTTCTGCTTGCAGTGCTCCTGCAAAGTTTGGATCAGTGCATCATTGGCCTTTTCGGGCGATTTCAACACCACGAAAGCTTTCGGCTTGATCAATTTCTGCTCGTCGTTCCAGCCGACCACCGCGGCCTCCAGCACATCCGGATGCGACGAGAGCGCAGCCTCGACCTCGAATGGCGACACATACATGCCTGACACTTTCAACATATCGTCCTGCCGGCCGCAGCAGATGTAATAGCCGTCGGCGTCCTCGATATATTTGTCGCCTGAACGCGTCCATTCGCCCTGGAAGGTCGAGCGCGATTTTTCGCGGTTGTTCCAGTACATGATCGCGCTGGTCGGCCCGCGCACGTAAAGCTCGCCCATGTCGCCTTTTTTCACCGGATTACCGTCTTCACCGATCAACTTGATCTCGTAGCCGGGCACTGCTTTTCCGGTCGTCCCATATTTGGTCGCCCCCGGCGCGTTGGTGAGATAGATGTGCAGCATCTCGGTCGTTCCGAGCCCGTCGGATATCTCGACGCCGTAGCGTTCCTTCCAGCGTTTCGCGATTTCCTCCGGCAGCGCTTCGCCGGCAGAAATGCAGCGACGGATTTTCACCTCGGATTTTGGCGGCGCGTTCGGGCTGGCGAGAAACGCCGCATAAAATGTCGGAACCGCGAAGAACACCGTGATCGGATGTTTGCGCAATAACGCTGTAACGCCATCGGGCGTCGGCCGCTCTGCGTTGAGCACCGTGGTCGCGCCGACTGTCAACGAAAACGTCATTGCATTGCCGAGACCATAGGCAAAAAACAATTTCGCCACCGAATAACAGACGTCGCTCTCCTTCAGGCCGACGACGGGCGTTCCGTAAAGATCAGCGGTGAGCTTCAAGCTGGCATGTACATGCACGGCGCCTTTCGGCTTTCCGGTCGATCCCGATGTATAGAGCCAGAACGCAATGTCGTCGCAGGTGGTCGGCGCTGTATAGGATTCCGGCTCGTCTGCGCCGATAAGATCTTCGAACAGACGATAGCCGTGCGGGTTCTCACCCGAGACGATGACGTGTTCGAGATCCGGAGACTGCTCAATGAGCTTCTCGAATTTCGGAAACAGCGCCTCCGACACCACCAGGCATTTCGCCCGGCTGTCGGCGAGCATGAAGCGATAATCGTCTTCGGTGAGCAGCGTATTGACCGGCACCGCGATGATGCCGGCTTTCAGGCATCCGAGAAACGCGGTCGGCCAGTCGATCGTGTCGAGCAGCGCCAGCAGCACGCGTTCTTCGCGCTTGATGCCAAGGCCGCGCAGCGTGGCGCCAAACCGCGCCACACGATCGGCAAGCTGGCCATAGCTGTGCGTGCCGCGCGCGTCGATATAGGCCGCTTTGTTCGCGCGGCCGGCCGCGAGATTGCTTTGCAGGACGTCGGCGGCAAAATTGTAATCACGTGGGACTACGCCCACCGCTCCGGCCGCGACTGCAACCGTCATAGCTTCCTCCCAGGCGGCAAACGCCGCTCATTTTGGGGAATTATGCGAGGCGTGGGCGGCCGCCGCAATGTGATTATATTTCCAGGCCTGTCGGCCATAGTTATAGCGGCCATTCCGGGCGGCACGCTGTACGTATCGATAAATGCCGCTAAGGTGCGCGCCTCACCTCACTCCGTCATGCCCGGGCTTGTCCCGGGCATCCCGAATAGGAAGGCATTGCGCCCCTGAGCGAGACGGCCCGGACTAGCCCGGCCATGACGACAAAAAAGTCGGAGTCTGTTCATGATCTTCAGCCGGGACCGCATCCTGACCACGCATGTCGGCAGCCTGCCGCGCAATGAGAAATTGTCCGACCTTCTGGTGGCGCAGGAGGAAGGCAAAGACTACGACCCGAAGGTCATGGCTGCGGAAATGGACACGGCGGTGCGCCATGTCGTCAAAAAGCAGATGGAAGCCGGCATCGACATCGGCAATGACGGCGAGCAGCGCCGCATCGGATTCCAGACCTACGTGCCGCAGCGCATGACCGGTTTCGGCGGCGTGTCGAAGCGCCGGCGCGGACGCGAATTCGAGGAATTCCCAGACCTGGTCGCATATCTGATGCGGCGTTTTCCAAGCGCGCCAAAAAGCCAGCAGGGCGCGCCGGAAGCGCAGGCCGACATCAAGTACAAGGACATGAAGCCGATCAACGAGGAGATTGCGGGCTTCAACAAGATCGCTGGCGAGCTCGGCGCCTTTTCCGAGCGATTCATGACCGCGCCCTCGCCCGGCATCATTTCAACCACCATGCTCAATGCCTATTACAAGACGCATGATGATTATCTCGATGCGATCGCGCGCGAGATGAAGAATGAATATCAGGCTATCCATAAAGCCGGGCTGATTTTGCAGATCGACGCGCCCGATCTCGCGATGGACCGCACCATGATGTACCGCGATCTCGACGATGCCGGTTTCGTCAAGCGCGTCGAACGTCATGTACAGGCGATCAATGACGGGATCGCTGGCATCCCGCGCGACCGTGTGCGGCTGCACATTTGTTACGGTAACTGGGAAGGCCCGCACATCCACGACGTGCCCCTGGCAACGATTTTGCCGGCGCTCTACCAGGCGAAAGTTGGCGCGCTGTCGATCGAGTTCTCCAATCCGCGTCACGCGCATGAATATGACGCACTCAGGAAACATCCACTGCCGAAGGACATGCTGCTGATTCCGGGCGTGGTGGAAACCACCAGCAATTTCGTCGAGCACCCGGAAGTCGTGGCGCGCCGCATCGAGGAAGCGGTGCGTGCGGTCGGCGAGCGCGAACGCGTCGTGGCGTCGACCGATTGCGGTTTCGGCACTTTCACCAAACGCGAATGGGTGATCGAGCCGGTGGTGTGGCTTAAGCTCGCCGCCATCCGCAAAGGCGCCGACATCGCCTCGGCGCGGTTGTGGGGGAAGAAGAGCGCGGCCTGAGTGGTGGGCTGCATCTGCCGCTCGTCGCCGCGAAAGCGGTTAGCAAGGCATCGATGTGCGACCAGTCTCTCCGCCGTCATGGCCGGGCTTGTCCCGGCCATCTCGATTCACATGGCAGGGCTTCGCCCTCCCAAACGGGATCGCCGGGACAAGCCCGGCGATGACAAACGGGCGGTGCCGCCACGGCACAACTCTGCCGTCCTGTTTACTTGTGGCGCCGGGAGCCCCACGCTAAATAGTTGCAGCTAAAATGAAATTTCCCCCAAAATTTATAAGATAGTATCTTTACTATTCGATCCAGAGATACATACTACCGCCTCTGACCAGAGGCGCGGACATGCCACGCACGGCCAAGGCTGGCACTTTGCGGCAACCGGTGACGATGAGCGGTGAACTCACCGCCCGCATCATGTTTGCCGGCCGCTCGTCCTCGCTGTCGGCGCAGATCGTCGCCTGGGTGCGCGACGCACTCTTTGCCAAGAAGCTCAAGCCCGGCGATTTCCTTGGCACCGAAAAAGACCTCGCCGCCCGCTTTAAGGCCAGTCGCATCGTCGCGCGCGACGCACTGCGCACGCTGGAGGCGCTCGGCATCGTCGAAATCCGCATGGGCAAAGGCGGCGGCGCGCGCATCGCGCAGGGCAACCCGCGTCTGTTCGCCGAAGCGCTCGCCGTGCAGCTCGACCTCACCGGCGTCTCCGCCGCCGAGATCATGGACGCGCAGCGCGCGATCGAAACGCTGGGCGCCGAACTCGCCGCCGAGAACGCGACCGCCGACGATATCGCCAAATTGCGCCAGCTGCTCGCCGACGCGAAAGCCGTTATGGGCGATCTCGATGTCTTCACGCGCCTGTCGCGCGATTTCCATCTCGCGGTCGCCGAGGCTTCGCATAACCGTGTGTTGGTCGTGCAGCTGATATCGCTTGAGCACGTGTCCTGGCCGCGCCGCAACGTCACCGCGACGCCGAAGCTCGCCGCGCATATCCTTGAGATTCACACCAAACTGACCGACCTGATCGAACTGCGCGACGCCGGCGCCGCGCGTGCGCTGATGGACGACCACGTCAAGATGATCCGCGCCCGGCGCGTTGCCGAACGCGGGCACGATGAAGGGCATTCATGCTGTTGAAGCTGTCACGCAATGACTTAGTCCCGTCACCCTGAGGCGCCCGCCGAAGGCGGCCGCACCTCAGGATGACGGTCTTCTTTATCTTCGGAAAGAAACGGGAGGACGACAATGGCAAAATTCCTGATCGAACCGCATTTCCGCCTGCAGGAATGGGTGGCGGAGGAGAAGGACTACTTCCGCAAGGAAGGCCTCGAATATGAGTTCCGCGAACTGATGCGCTCAACCGATGGCAAGATCCACGACAAGGGCGACAAGGTCGGCGCCTATCAGTCCTTTGAGGAAGGCCGCAAATCCAACGTGAGCTGCGCCTGCCATTGGACGGTGAACGTCGCGGCCTCCAACGGCCACGGCAAAATGTACACCGATGTTTATTCGGTAGCGCCGGCCGGTGTCTTTGTGGCCGCTGATTCGAAGATCAAGGATCCGTCCGATCTGGCCGGCGTGCCGGTTTCGGTCGGTTACCAGTCGGGCAGCCACTATTCAACGGTCCAGGCACTGGAGCAGTACCTCAAACCCGAACAGATCAATCTCGTCTATTCCGACGGCATGCTGTTCGCGCGCATGGAGAAGCTGTTCGAGGGCAAGGCGCCGGCCGTCCACCTGTTCGGCGGGCCTTATTACTTTGCCGAACAGCTCGGCTTCCGGAAGGTGATCGACTGCACCTTCATGATCGGCACCATGATCCACGGCGATCCCGAGCCGGAGGACTTGCGCAAGTTCTTCCGGGCGCTGCGCAAGGCCCAGCGCGATATTGACCTGCGGCCGGAGCTCTATACGCATTATTACAAGAACGAATTCCCCGACCGCTTCCACGCCAAGATGGACACGCGGCGCTGGGGCCCGGGCGAAAGGCTGGTGTTCGAACCCTACACCAAGGAAGTCTATGAGGAATCCTTCGAATGGATTGCTGCCCACGGCATCTTCCCCGAAGGCAAGATGGGCAGCGCCACCTACGAGCGGGCCACCGTCTCGCTGGTCTGATCACCAGCGTTTGTACGCCAATAGTCAGGCATCCAACCAAATGCGCCGCGGAGCACCGTTCCGCGGCGCTTTTCTTTGGAAGCAAGGTCAGGCATTCTAACGGCAACAAAACCAAGTAAATGACGTTCAGGGGAGGACCACTATGAAACGTGTATTATTTGCCAGCGCCGCCATGTTGGCGGTGGCCTTGCTGCCTGCCGGTGCCGGCGCTCAGGAAACCATCAAAATCGGCGTCATCAATTCCTATTCCGGCCAGTTTGCCGATACGGGGGCGCAGATCGACAACGGTATCAAGCTCTATATGAAACAGCACGGTGACAAGGTTGCCGGCAAAAAGATCGAGATCATCCGCAAGGATACCGGCGGCCCGAACCCGGATGTTGCCAAGCGGCTGGCGCAAGAACTCGTCGTACGTGACAAAGCTGACATCCTCGCCGGCTTCACGCTCACGCCTGAAGCGCTTGGCGCGGCTGGCGTTGCCACAGAAGCCAAGAAGCTGATGGTGGTTATGAACGCCGCGACTTCAGTTGTGACAGAAAAGTCGCCGTATGCGGTCCGCGTTTCACTGACGCTGCCGCAGATCGGTGAAACGCTTGGCACATGGGCAGCCAAAAAAGGCGGCGTGAAGAAGGCCTATACAATGGTCACCGATTACGGCCCCGGCATCGATGCCGAACAAGCCTTCCAGCGCGCTTTCAAGGCAGCGGGCGGCGAAATCGTCGGTTCGGTGCGCATGCCGATCGCAAATCCGGATTTCTCGGCCTTCGTGCAACGCGCGAAAGATCTCAACCCGGAATCGATCTTCGTGTTCGTACCGGGCGGCGCGCAGCCGGGCGCCATCGGCAAGGCCTTTGCCGAGCGGCAAATGGACCCCAAGAAAATCAAGATTCTGAGCACCGGCGAACCGGTGGACGAAACCGCGATCAAGAGTTTGGGTGACCTCGCGCTCGGCCGCATCAGCGCCTGGCACTACGACTACAACCACAAGTCCAAGATGAATGCGGATTTCGTGAAGGCCTTCAATGCCGAGTTCAAGCGCAACCCGGACTTCTTCGCGGTCGGCGGCTATGACGGCATGCACCTCATCTACGAGGCGCTCAAGAAGACCGGCGGCAAGACCGACGGCGACGCGCTGATCGGTGCCGCCAAAGGCATGAAATGGGAAAGCCCGCGGGGCCCTATTTCCATCGACCCGGCCACCCGTGACATCGTGCAGAATGTCTACATCCGGCGGGTGGAAAAGGTCGGCAATAACATCGTCAATGTCGAGTTCGACACGGTCGCAAACGTGAAAGACCCGACGCACAAGTAGTCCGCTCCCTGAAATGCCAGGGCATCCGGATGGGGCGACTGCAAGGTCGCCCCATCACGTTATTCAGCGCGACAAACTCGCCCATTCCCGTGCAGCGGGAATCCGGTGCTATGCTCGCCAGGGCTTGTGATTCTGGATTCCCGCTGTCGCGGGGATGAGCGGACCAATATAGGCAACGCCTCAGTCATGCTTCCCCCCGTTTTCGGTGTGCTGTTCGACGGCCTCGCCTACGGCATGTTGCTATTCGTGCTGTCGGTCGGCCTGTCGGTGACGCTGGGGCTCATGAATTTCGTCAATCTCGCGCATTGCGCCTTCGCCATGCTCGGCGGCTATGTCACCATCACGCTGGTGAACGAATTTCACTGGCCGTTTCTGGCGACGCTGCCAATGGCTTTCGTTGCAGCGGCCATTGTGAGCATCGCGCTCGAACGCGCACTCTACCGCCGGCTTTACCGTGCCAGCGATCTCGACCAGGTGTTGCTCACCATCGGTCTTGCATTCATTTCCGTCGCTGTCGCTGCCTATGTGTTTGGCACCATTCAGCAGCCGGTCGAAACACCCGACATCCTCCGCGGCTCTATCGATTTCCTCGGCCTCGGCCTCGGAAAATATCGGCTGTTCCTGGTCGGCATTGCGCTCGCCGTGACGATGCTGCTGGTCGCCGGACTCGAATACACGCGCTTCGGCGCACAGGTACGCGCGGCGGTCGACAATCAACGCATGGCGCGCGGGCTTGGCATCGACGTTGACCGCACCTTCGCATCGACTTTCGCGCTCGGCTCGGGGCTGGCCGGCCTCGGCGGCGCGTTGGCAATCGAGATCGTCGGCCTCGATCCTAATTTCGCCTTCACTTATCTCGTCTACGTGCTGATCATCGTTTCGGTTGGCGGACTCGGCTCCATTGCCGGCTCGTTCATCGCCGCGATCCTGATCGGCGTCAGTGATGTCGCCGGCAAATATTATGCGCCCGAGCTCGGCGCCTTCCTGATCTATCTCGTCATGGTGGCAGTGCTGATGTGGCGCCCTGCCGGCCTGTTCGGGAGGCGGTGAGTGATGTTTCCTGCAGTCCAGGCCGCTAAATATACGGCGTCATGGCCGGACTTGTTCCGGCCATCCCGCTTGGGAAGGCAATGCCGTGCCTCACTAAGCGGGATGCGCGGGTCAAGCCCGCGCATGACGATGGAGAAGTTTGCGGATTCACCACGAGGGGAAGAAAGCTGACATGCCGTCCGCCACCACCCTCGCCCCGCAACAATACTTGCAAGCGCAGAGCCGCTGGCATGCGCTGGAGATTGCGTTCTGGCTGGCAACACTGCTGCCCTTCGTGCTGTTTCCGGATTACCTGTCGCTGGCGAGCCAGATCGCCATTACGGCACTGTTTGCGCTCTCGCTCGATCTCATCCTCGGCTATGCCGGCATCGTGTCGCTTGGCCATGCCGCCTTCTTTGGCATCGGCGCCTATACAGCGGGTTTAATCTCGAAGTTCGGCTGGGGCGAGCCGCTCACCGGCCTCATCCTGGCGGCCGCGATTGCCGGACTTGTCGGTTATGGCGTGAGCTTCATCATCTCGCGCTTCCGGCATTTCACGCTGATCATGATCACGCTCGGCCTCGGCCTGCTCGCCTTCGAGGCGGCGAACCGCGCGCACTGGCTCACCGGCGGCAGCGATGGACTGCAAGGCGTATCGATCTGGCCGGTGCTCGGCCTCTTCAAGTTCGATCTCTATGGCTACACCGCCTACGCCTATTCGCTGGCAACGCTCTTCGTCATATTCCTTGGTGCGCGCCGTCTCGTGAATTCCCCATTCGGCCTCGCATTGCGTGGCATCCGCGAGAACTGGGTGCGCATGCCAGCGATTGGCGCCGACAGCCGCGCGCATATCCGAAAGGCCTTCACCCTCGCTGCGGCGATCGCGGGTCTTGCGGGAGCGGTGCTCGCGCAAACCACGGAAAACGTCTCGCTCGAATCCATCAGCTTCCAGCGCTCCGCCGATGTGCTGGTCATGCTTGTGCTGGGGGGCGCGGGGCGCCTCTATGGCGGGCTGATCGGCGCAACCATTTTCATGGTGGCACGCGACCAGTTCTCCGGTATCGCACCGCAATTCTGGTATTTCTGGATCGGCGTGCTGCTCGTGACTGTAGTGATGGTACTGCCGAACGGCATCCTCGGCGGGCTGTCGGCCCTTTATGCGCGGTGGAGAGCGAAATGAGCACAATCGCTTTGGCCACCCACGGGCTGTCAAAAGCGTTCGGCTCGCTGCCGGTCGCGCGTGACATCGCGATCAACCTGCCCGTCGGAGCGCGCTATGCGCTGATCGGTCCCAACGGCGCCGGCAAAACCACGCTCATCAATCTGATGACCGGAATGCTGGCGCCCAATGCCGGACAAATCCTGCTCGAAGGCGAGGACATCACCGCGCTTGGGCCGCAGCAACGTGTCCGGCGCGGGCTCGCGCGCACGTTCCAGATCAACACGCTGTTTGCGGGCCTCAATGCGCTCGAAGCGGTGACGCTGGCGGTCGCCGAGCGTCGCGGGCTTGCCGGCCAGTTCTGGCGCAGCGTTGGCGCCTATGGCGAGGCAATCGACGAAGCTTACGAGATCTTACGCAAACTGAAATTGGGCGATGACTGCTACCAGATCACGCGCGAATTGCCCTACGGGCGGCAACGCCTGCTGGAGATCGCGCTGGCGCTGGCAACGAAGCCTAAAGTGCTGCTGCTTGACGAGCCGGCGGCCGGCGTGCCGCAGGAAGAAAGTGGCGAGGTTTTCGAAGCGGTAGCGGGCTTGTCCGACGATCTGACACTGTTGTTCATCGAGCACGACATGCACGTGGTGTTTCGCTTCGCCACGCACATCATCGTGCTGGTCGGTGGCGCGATCTTCACCGAAGGTTCGCCGGCCGAGATTGCCGCCGATCCCGGTGTGCGCGAGGTCTATCTGGGCAAGCGCAAACATGGATGACTGTTTTGGCTGACACGCTGCTCAAACTTGAGAATGTGACCGCCGGCTATGGCGATGCCGTCGTGCTGCACGACATTTCGCTGGAAATGCCGGAGCACGGAAGTCTTGCGGTGCTCGGCCGCAACGGTGTCGGCAAGTCAACGCTGCTGATGACCATCATGGGCTACACCCAGATGCACAGAGGCGCTATCGCCTGGCGCGGACAGGATATTACGCGGCTGGCGCCGCATCGGCGCGCGCTCAATGGCATTGGCTGGGTGGCGCAGGAGCGCGAAATTTTCCCTTCGTTGTCGGTGGAGGAAAATCTCACCGTCGCTGCGCGGCCGGGTGCCTGGACTCTCGAGACGGTATTCAAGCTGTTTCCGAGGCTCAAGGAACGCAGCCGTAACATGGGCAACCAGCTTTCGGGCGGCGAACAGCAGATGCTGGCGGTCGCGCGTGCACTGATGACCAACCCGGCGTTAATGCTGCTGGACGAGCCATTCGAGGGCCTGGCGCCAGTTATCGTCGATGAGCTTGCCGCCGCCATCAAGCTGATGCTGTCGGACCGCAGCATCGCCATCATCCTGGTGGAGCAGCACACGGATATCGCGCTGGAGTTGACCGCCGAAGCCATTGTGCTGGAGCGCGGCGCGGTGGCGCATCGCGCGCCCTCCGCGCAATTGCTCAAGGACACCGCCACGCTTGAGCGCCTTGTCGGGTTGCGCGTGGCCGCAACGGCGTGAGAAGCTAGCTATTCCGTCATCCTGAGGTGGCCGCGGGCAGCGCGGCCCTCGAAGGATGGCGGTCACCCTTCGAGGCTCGCTACGCTCGCTCCTCAGGGTGACGGTGAAATTCACAATGTAGGACTGAGTCATGGCCAATCCGATGATTCCGCGCGAACGTTCCGACTATTCGGCGATCATTGATCGCCCGCCGCTCAAACTACCGGGCAACGCGCGCATCGTGTTCTGGACAATCGTCAATTACGAGGTCTGGGACATCGGCAAGCCGATGGCGCGTCAGCTGCTCCCGGCCCCGACCGGCGTGCCGCTGATGCCGGACGTGGTGCACTGGGGCTTCCACGAATACGGCATGCGTGTCGGCTGCTGGCGCTTCCATGAGCTGTTCAGGAAACTCGGCATCAAGCCGACGCTCGCCGCCAATGCGCGCATCTGCGAGGACTATCCGCGCGTCGCCAAACAGGCGCGCGACGACGGTTGGGAGTTCATGGGCCACGCCTACGAGCAGGGCCCGATCCACAAGGAGACTGACCAGGCCGGCATGATCAACCGCACCATGGACATCATGGAAAAATTTTGCGGAAAACGCCCGGTTGGCTGGCTTGGCCCCGGTCTGACGCAGACGCTGGAGACGCCGGATCTGCTCGCCGCCGCAGGCGTAAAATATATCGGCGACTGGGTCTATGACGATGAGCCAACGGTGATCAAGACCACGAAAGGGCCGCTGGTCACCCTGCCCTACACCATCGAATGCAACGATATTCCGGTGATGATCGTCCAGCACCACAACAGCGACTATTTGCTCAAGCTGGTGACGGACCAGTTCGACCGGCTCTATGCCGAGAGCGCGAACCGCGCGAAAATCTGCGCACTGGCGATCCACCCCTACATCAGCGGGCAGCCGCACCGGATCAAATATCTCGAGCAGATCTACGACTACGTCAACAAGCACGAGGGCGTGCTGCACTGGAACGGCGAGCAGATCCTCGACTGGTACCGCAGCATTGCCAAGATCGAAGCCGCCGCTTAGCGTGGGCGGCCGCCCATAAGAACAAGACAGCGGCGGCGGCAGGGAGGATCCACATGCGTATCAAGGTATTCTTGAGCCTCGTTGTTGGCGCGTGCGCGCTTGCCGGGGCGTCTGCGGCAACGGCCGCGGAAATCCGCCTCGCCCGGCAATTTTCCATGGGCTATCTCCAGCTCAACGTGATGGAGCACCAGCAGCTCATCGAGAAGCATGCCAAGGCGCTGGGCCTCAACGATGTGAAAGTGTCGTGGTTCACCTTCAACGGCCCGACCGCGGTCAACGAGGCGCTGATCTCCGGCAATATCGACGTCGGTTCGGGCGGCGTACCCGGCCTGCTGGTGTTGTGGTCACGCACCAAGGGCACACCGCAGGAGGTGCGCGGCATTTCGGCGCTGAGCTCGCAGCCGTTCTTGCTCAACAGCCGCGACCCCGCGATCAAGACCATCAAGGACTTCAAGGACAGTGACCGCATCGCGGTGCCGGCCGTGCGTTCATCGGTGCAGGCGATTACGTTGCAGATGGCGGCGGCGAAAGCCTATGGCACGAAAGAGTTCGCCAAGCTCGACCCGCTCACCGTTTCAATGACACCACCGGATGCGACCGTCGCGCTGCTCAAGGGCGGCGCGCAGATTTCCGCAGCCTTCAGCGTGCCGCCGTTCCAGTATCAGCAGCTCGAGGACACCGCCGTTCACACCGTGCTCAATTCCTTCGACGTGATGGGTGGCTCGCACACCTTCACCGCGGTGTGGGCGCCGGCGAAATTCCGTGACGGCAATCCGGTGCTCTACAAGGCGCTGGTGGAAGCGCTCAAGGAAGCAACCGACATCGTCAACAAGGACAAGAAGGCGGCGGCTGCACTGTGGATCGAGGATTCGAAATCGAAGCTGCCGCTCGAGATGGTGAGTAAGCTCGTCGCGGCGCCGCAGGTGCATTGGACCCTGACGCCGGAACACACAATGAAATACGCCGACTTCATGTCGGAGGTCGGTACCCTGAAGAACAAGCCGGCGTCGTGGAAGGATTATTTCTTTCCGGAGATTTACGGCGAGAAGGGAAGTTGATTCCCTTCCATCCTTTCCACTGTCATCGCGCGCGGCCCTCTCCGGCCATCTCGATAAGGGAGGCACAGCCCAGATCCACTAAACAAGATGGCCGGGACAAGCTTCGCGGCCATGAAGTCGAGCGGTGAGGGTACACCACTTTCGGGGTCGACGACATGCAGAGCCGCGTGCTTCCCCACAAAACAAAACTCCCGGCGCTGGAGGAGCCACCGGGAGTTGGGCTCAGGTCCGGGAGGTGAAGGTGGGGGTTCACCCGCGCCGGAGGCCGGAGCCTTTTCAAATTACTGTGCCTTGAGCCGGGGCATTCCCGGTCCGGAAAGCAGACCATTGCCGCCAGCAGCAGGTTTCGAGACCGATGATGACGCCAGTGGTTTGACCGGCGTGGACGCGGGTCCGGATGCGGCTGGCGTCGTGGCGGCTGCAGCGCCGGGGTTCGCGCTCATGAGAGCGCCACTGCCGACGGCAATTCCGGTTAGCGTGCTGTGGCCCCCCTGAGGATTTGTGAGCGGCAATCCGCTAACCGGGTTTAGCCCGAGATTTTTATTGTACATTGTGCAGTAGCTAAACCTCCACCGACAGACGGTGGGATTCACATGCTGGGCCCTACAGCGCTGATCGCTCACGAAGCAATTCGTCGGCGCCGCGGCAAGCGCCAATTGGGAGGAAATCCCGAGACACATTACGCTGAAGGCACCGATAAGAATTTTTCGCATTTCAAATCACCTCGTCCGTTTTTGCTATCGACTCGCATTTCGAATTGCCGGCGCGCTACAAGATCGCGCGCCGGCGCTACGCTGCTCCTGATCAATTGGCTTTGTAGCGACTGTTGGGGTTCGTCCCGCCGGTGTCGCTCGGCGCGCCGGGCTGGACCTCGACCCAGTAGCAGGTCGTCTTGGCAGCGAAACCTTTGATCGGATATGTGGTGGTGCACCCACCAATTGTCTTGCATTTTGCCATCTGGCGCGTGGTCTGACCCGCAAAATAGGTGGTGTTACAAACCTGTTTCTGTACGGCGAAGGCCGGCGGCACGCTGGCGAGAGCACCGAGGCTGGCGAGACCGAGGGCAATGATGAGAACTCTGGCGCATTTCAAATTTCCTGATGTGTTGAGTGTTGTTTGTTGAAGCGACTTGCGATTGGCTGAGCGCCGCGCGGCCTCTCCGATGATCGAAGAGGCCGCCCAATCACTGCCCAATCAGTTCGGCCTGATGTTCCGGCGCTGTGAAGGGTCCGGTGCCGGTCCAGGGCCTGAGGCGCCGGACCCATTTTGCAAGGTCGGATGCAGACAGTTGAGGTACGTATTGAAGCAGATCAATCCGCCGTGGTTGTCCTTATTGCACTTGATATTTTGGGTGCGGCAAGCGGCGGCCCCCGGCTGCATGCTTGCAAGGGAGAAGGCCGGCGACACGCTTGCGAGAGCACCGAGGCTGGCGAGGCCGAGAGCGATGATGAGAACTTTGCGCATTTCAATTTCCCGGGTTTGATTTCGTTAAGTCGGTTCGAGGCATCGATTTGCGGGCGCACCGTTCATCACTTCGCGTTGTGCATTCGCTTATCGATCGATGCAAAACCTAAATGCGCGCACATGAACCACGCCTAAATAGCGCGTGCAGATTTTTGCGTTCGGGAGAGATTCGGGAAAATAATTTTGCGACAAAGTATGCGCGCGTGCGTCGTTCGAATGAATGAGAGATGTGTGGGTGTGTGGCGATCGAGCGCGGAGTTTTGTGTTATTGATGCGAGTGCGTGATGCGATTGAAAATAAATTGCGTCACGTGGACGGGTGCGTCATTCGAACGAGGGACGACCCACAATCTACATTGTCGTCCACGCGAAGGCGGGGACCCATAGCCACCGACGTCTCCCGGCCTCATGGTGAGGAGCCGTGCGAAGCACGGCGTCTCGAACCATGGGGCCGCCCCATCCTTCGAGACGCCACGCTTCGCGTGGCTCCTCAGGATGAGGCGGAGAAGCGCTGCGGAGTATGGGTCCCCGCCTTCGCGGGGACGACAGCAAAAATTTTGCTGGCGCCAGCGCGCCACCTCAGGGTGACGGCGAAGACGTATGCGCCACGACCTTATGCGTCAGGCCGCCACGACCTTATGCGTCTGTTCGCCGAGGCCGGCGATGGAGACCGTCACCACATCGCCCGACTGCAAATACACCGGTGGCTTTTGGCCCAGGCCGACACCCGCCGGCGTGCCGGTGAGGATGACGTCGCCCGGCTGCAGGCTCATGAAACGGCTGATGTAGGACACCAGCTCCGCGACAGAAAAAATCATATCGCGGGTCGAGCCACTCTGCTTCAGCTTGCCGTTGACGCTCAGCCGCAGCGCGAGATCCTGCGGGTCGGCGATCTCGTCGTGCGTCGCGAGAAACGGCCCGAGCGGCGCGAAGGTATCCGCGCTCTTGCCCTTGAAGCCCTGCCCGCCGCGATTGAACTGGAAATCGCGCTCGGAGAAATCGATGCCGATGCAATACCCGAGCACGTGATCCAGCGCGTCGCGTTCCGCGATATAGACGCCGGGCTTGCCGATCACCACGCCGAGCTCGACCTCCCAATCGACGCTCTTGCCCTCGCGCGGCATCACAAGATCATCCGCCGGCCCGCACAGCGCGCTGGTGGCTTTCAGAAACAGCGTCGGCTCCTTCGGCAAAGGAAGCCCGGTTTCCTCGGCGTGATCGCGATAATTCAAGCCGACGCCAATGATCTTGCCGATGCCGCGCAGCGGCGGGCCGAGCGGCAGGCCCTTGGCCACTTTTTGCAACGTCTTCACCGGCACCGCGGCGATCGCCGCAACGTGCTCGAATGTCGGCGCGCGATGGCTGAGCGCGGCAAAGCCCGCCGACAGATCATAGATCTCGCCATCCAGCAGGAGGCCGGGCTTCTCGCCGGTTGTGGCGCGGTATCGGACAAGTTTCATGGCCTGTACAATAACCGGACCACCTGCAAAACTGCTACCGTCATTCCGGGACGCGCTGAAGGCGCGGACCCGGAATCCAGATGCGAGCACAGCGTTTGTTTCTGGATTCCGGGTTCGCCGCTTTCGCGGCGCCCAGGAATGACGAAATAAATCAATAACACGAGGAACGCCTGCGTCATGAATGTCCCGAAGCCTTCCGTCGGCATGCTGCCGAACGACCGCCTCGACTATTCCGCCATCCCCACGCGCAAGCCGCTGAAGCTGCCGAAAGGCGCGCGCATGGTGGTGTGGACCGTCACCAATGTCGAGGAATGGGACCCCACGCAGACCATGCCGCGCACCGTGCTGACGCCGCCGGCCGGCGGCTCGCCGATGCCGGATATTCCGAACTGGTGCTGGCACGAATACGGCAACCGCGTCGGCTTCTGGCGGCTGCTGCAGGTGTACGATGAGTTCAAGATTCCGGGCGTCATGAACATCAACGGCGTGGCGGTCGAGGCCTTCCCCGACATCGTGCGATCTTGCGTCGAGCGCAACTGGGAATTCGTCGGCCACGGCTACACCCAACGCAATATGCAGAAGGTCGAGAACGAGCGCGCCGACATCCGAAAATGCATCGAGGTGCTGGAGAAGGCGACCGGCAAAAAGCCGCGCGGCTGGCTCGGCCCCGGCCTCACCGAAACCTGGGAGACGCCGGATATCCTCGCCGAGGAAGGCTACGACTATGTCGCCGACTGGGTACTCGACGACCAGCCGGTGTGGATGAAAACGCGCGGCAAGCCGATCCTCAACATTCCCTACACGCAGGAATGCAACGACGTCGCGATGATGCTGATCCAGCATCACAAGGCATCGGAATTCTACGAGCGCGCGATGGACCAGTTCGAGCAGATCTACAAGGACGCCAAAAACTCGGCGCGGGTGATGGCGATTTCGGTGCACCCCTACATCATGGGCGCGCCGCACCGGGCGAAATATTTCCGCCAGATCTTCCAGAAGATCAGGAAGAAGAAGGACGTGCTGTTCTGGACCGGCAGCCAGATCGCCGACTGGTACAAGAAGGTCGGGCCGGCGGCGCCGTGAGCATTGCCGCGCCATGCGGTCTCTTCACCTCTCCCACAGGGAGAGGTCGCCCGCCGAAGCGGCAGAGTAAGTTTCTTGTCATGCCCGCGCTTGTCGCGGGCATCCCGCTTGGGGACGCACGGCATTGCCATCCTAAGCGAGATGGCCGGGACAAGCCCGGCCATGACGGCTGATAGAACGTCAAGCGGGCTAAGGCGCGTTTAACCCACGCTACATGCGGATAACCACGCCCCCACCCTTGGTTTCCCGGCCGCAGTGGATTATCCGTTAGGCCATGGCCACCCCATTCCTCGACAAGAAGACCATCGCCGAGCTGACCGCGCGGATGTACCTCGACACCGGCGCCGTCCGCTTCATGACCGACAAGCCCTTCATCTTCACCAGCGGCTGGGCGAGCCCGGTCTATAACGACTCGCGCTGGCTGATCTCGTTTCCCGACGTGCGCTCGGCGCTGATGGATTTCGCCGTTCACACCATCGAGCGCGATATCGGCCGCGACAATATTGACGCAGTGGCGGGCGGCGAAACCGCGGGCATCGCGTTTGCCGCCTGGGTGGCCGACCGCATGCATTTGCCGATGCAATATGTGCGCAAGAAGGCGAAGGGCTTCGGGCGCGGTTCGCAGATCGAAGGTCTGCTGATCCCGGGCCAGCGCGTGCTGCTGGTGGAAGATCTCGCCACCGACGGCAAGAGCAAGGCCAACTTCATCAACGCGATCCGCGAGGCCGACGGCATATGCGAGCACTGCTTCGTCATTTTCTTTTATGACATCTATCCGCAGAGCAAGAAGATCCTCGGCGATCTCGGCGTGACGCTGCACGCGCTCACCACCTGGAAGGATGTACTGGCGGTCGCAAAGACCAGCGGAAAGTTCGAGCCGAAGATGCTGGCCGAGGTGGAGAAATTCATCCACGATCCGGCCGGCTGGTCGAAGGCGCATGGCGGCGCCGCTGAAGCGGCGGAGTGAGTATCACCGGGCCAGCTTCCGCTTCAGACGCGTGACCGCCAAATCGAGCGCGGATAAAAATCGCGAAAGATCCTGTCGACTCAGGGGCGGCGGCCCGCGCGTCGCGGCGCCAGCCGAGCGCAAATCGGTCAGCAAATCGCGTGTCGCCAGTGCCATGCCGATCGAATCTTCGGTGAACGGCTTGCCGGTCGGGCCGATTACGCTCGCACCCTTCTTTACGCAACGGCCGGCCAGCGGAATATCGGCGGTGATGACGATGTCCGTCTCAGTGGCGCGCTCGGCAATCCAGTTGTCGGCAATATCGGGGCCTTCGGCCACAATTACCCGCTCGATCAACGCGCTGCGCGGCACGGCCATGAAGGCATTGGCCACCACATAGACCTTGAGGCCATAGCGCTCCGCGACCCGATAGATCTCCGGCTTCACCGGGCAGGCGTCGGCGTCAACGAAGAAGCGAATTTGGGACTGTTTCGGCTCTTCCATGACCGGTTGCGGCGTGGTCCAATTCGGGAAATTGCGCATCAAGATCATGCGCGAGCAACATGGGAGACAGCAATGGCCAAAGCCCGGAAGAAGGCCCGAACGAAAGTCCATGCGCGGCGGAAGCCAGTCAGGAGCAAGCCCAGCACCCGGCGCGCCGTGAAGGCCAAAACGCGCGCCAAAGCGCGCAAGCCACAGCGTTTCACCGTAAGCCATCATCGCGAAGAAGATTTCGACCAGGGCCTGCGCGCCTATTCGGCTTATCGCGATCTCGGCATTGCGCCGGCAACCGGCGGCCTGGTGCAAGCGCACGTCATCCGCATGACCAAGCCTTTCACCGCCGAGGAGGTCGCGATCCCTCACTACCACGCCGTCGATTTCCAGATGGTCTACGTGCTCAAAGGCTGGTTCCAGAGCGAGTTCGAAGGCGAAGGCGTGCACACGTTCTATGCCGGCTCGTGCTGGATCCAGCCGCCCGGCATCAAGCATACGGTGCGCGGCTATTCCGACGACTGCGAATTGCTGGAAATCGTGTTGCCGGCGGATTTTGAAACGGTGACGCTGTCGTAGGCGGATAAAATTTGCCGTCGTCCCGGGCGACTGAGCGAAGCGAAGGAGGCCCGGGACCCATACTCCGCAGTCTCTCGATAGGCTGCGGAGTATGGGTCCCCGCCTTCGCGGGGACGACGAGGTGAGTTATCCTTGCAAAAAGCAACGGATTCTGCCCGTCAAATTTGTTATTGGCTGGCAGCAGCCTTTTCGCCGGCGCGGCCGGCCATGAGACCTGCGATCGCAGGGCCGATTTGTGAAGGCGTATCGACGACAGTAACTCCGGCGGCTTCCAGCGCCTGTCGCTTCGATGCGTAACTGCCGGCGTCACCAGTGACGATGGCGCCGGCATGGCCCATTTTCTTGCCAGCCGGCGCAGCAGCACCGGCAATGAAGGCCACCATCGGCTTGCGCATTTTTTTCGCGTACTCAGCTGCGTTTTCCTCCATGGCGCCGCCGATCTCGCCGACGATAACGACGGCGTCCGTGCCGGTATCCTTGTCGAGCGCTTCGAGCGCATCGCGCGTCGTGGTACCGAGCATCGGATCGCCACCGATGCCGATGAAAGCGCTCTGGCCGATCCCGGCGCGCGTAAGGTTGAGGCAGACCAGCGTGCCAAGGCTGCCGCTGCGCGAGATCACACCGACCCGGCCGGGCTTGAAGACGCTCGGCACGAATGCAGGCATGATACCCACGAAACATTCGCCAGGCGTGACGAGGCCTGCGGTGTTGGGGCCGACGATGCGCGCGCCATGTTTGGCCGCGGCAGCGTGCATCGCCATCACATCCTGCGCCGGGATGTGCTCGGTCAAAACCACCAGTGTTTTGATTCCGGCTTGCACTGCCGCCACGGCGGCATCTTTCGCCATCGGCGGTGGAATGAACATGACGCCGACATCGCCACCGACCGCCTTCACGGCCTCGACCGTGGTGGCGAAAATCGGCACGCCGACATGGGTTTCACCCGCGCGCTTGGGATTGATGCCGGCTACCACGTTGGTGCCATAGGCGATCATCTTCTCGGTCCAGAAAGTGCCCTGTTTGCCCGTGATACCGAGCACAATGACGCGGTCTTTGCTGCGGATGATCATTGCGCTGCCTTCACCGCCGCTTGAATCGCATCTTCCATGAAATCGTAGGGCTCGATACCGAGTTCGCCGCGTACCAGCCTGACCGCCTCTTCTTCGCCGGTGCCGTGAATTGAGAAAAATACAGGCACCTTTGGTTTGAGCTTGTGCCAGGCCTTGACGACACCATCCGCCATCACATCGGTGCGCGCAAAGGCGCCGCAGAAATTGATCACGAGGCTTTTTACGCCGGGATTGGACAGCACCAGATCGAGCGCGATCTCCGACTTGGTGTAGGCCTCGCCGCCAATTTCCAGGAAGTTCGCCGGCCGGCCGCCGTAGTGGCGGATGACATCCATGGTGGTCATGGTGAGCCCGGCGCCATTCGCAAGCACGCCGACATTGCCGTCGAGCTGAATCAGCTTAAGGCCCGCCTCAGCGCCGCGTTTCTCTAGCACTGTCATTGCGCCAGCGGCGCCTTGCTTGGCGATTTCGGTCTGCCGATATACGGCCGCATCATCGAGCACGAATTTGCAGTCGAGCGCGACGACGCGACCATCGGCGAGCAGCGCCAGCGGATTGACTTCCAGAAGCTCGGCGTCGTGCACACGAAAGGCGGCATAGAGTTGCCCGAGAATACGCGCGACCAGCGCTTCGGCCCGGCCGAGATTGAGTCCTTTGAGCATGTCGGCAATGGCTGCCGGCGACGGGTGGACGTCGATGTCGACCAGCAGGCGACGGATTGCTCCCGGTTTTGCCGCGGCGATCTCCTCGATGTCCATCCCTCCTTCGGTAGAGAAGAGGATGAGCGGCTTGCGTGCGGTCACGTCATGCAGCACAGCGACGTAAAACTCGCGCTCAATCTTGGCCTGCTCCTCGACCAGCAGGCGCTCGACCAAATAGTCGCCGATGCGCATCCCGAGGATTTGCCGGGCAACTTTCTTGGCTTCATCCGGCGAGCCGGCGAGCTTGATGCCGCCGGCCTTGCCGCGCTTGCCGACCGGCACCTGCGCCTTCACCACGCAGGGTCCAATTTTGGCTGCGGCCATCGCCGCTTCCGCATCGCTGATGCAGAGGATGCCGCGCGGCACAGGAATGCCGGCTGCATTCAGAACCAGCGATTTCGCCGCATGTTCCTCGAAGTTCATTCAAATTCGTCCGCTAATCCGATTGGCGTAGTTTCGTCATCCCGGGCGAGCGCAGCGAGACCCGGGATCCAGTACTCCGTGCCCTCTCGAGTGGCTGCGGAGTACTGGGTCCCCGCCTTCGCGGGGACGACGGTGGTCACTTCCCGTACTTCTTCCAATACGCGCCGAACAGCGCGTCCTCACTGGGCTTGTCTTCCGGGATTGTGGTGACGAGATGGGTGATGTTGATGAAGTGCCTGTAGTTCAGGTTTTCAGTGATGCTGTTGCCGCCCCAGGTACCGCAACCCATGCTGAGCGTGAAATTGAGACCATTGTCGAAACCGCCGCCGTTTCCGAAGGTATGCGCCTGGTTGATCAACACGCGCACCACGTCGGTGTCTTCTGCGAGCTTGCGGCCGCGCGCCATGTCTTTGGTGTGGAGACCAACGGAATGGCCGCGCCCCTGGTGATCCAGAATTTCGCGCGCACGTTTCGCCGCATCGTCAAAGTCCTTGGCACGGTAGACCGTCAGTACCAACGAAAGTTTTTCGCTGGAGAACGGAAAACTGCGGCCGACGCCGGTTTCCGCCACCATAAAGAACTTCTTCGACTCTGCCGCCGCCGGCAGCCCGCAGCCGCGCGCGAACACGTCGGCATCACGCGCGATCAATGTGCGGCTCAGTTTTCCGTCCGGCCATAGCGCGGCCTGGATTTTCTCTTTTTCGGCGCCTGAAGCCATGTATCCGCCCGCGCGTTCGAGCGCGGCAATGGCCTTATCGTGAATGGCATCGACGATGATCACCGAATTTTCCGATGAACACGATGTCGAGTTATCGAAAATCTTTGAAGCGCAGATTTTCCGCGCCGCATCATCGAGATCGGCGGTTTCATCAACAATCACCGGCACATTGCCGGTGCCGACGCCGATCGCCGGCGTGCCGCTGGAATAAGCGCGCCGCACATTGTCCTGCGAGCCGGTGGCCACCACCAGGTCCGCCGCCTGCATCAGCGCCTGTGTCATGTCCTTCGAGGCGGGCGGCGGCAGGATCTGCACCAGATCTTCCGGTAGCCCGATTTTCTTGAGCTCCGCGCGCATGTAGTCGACGGTTTTCCCGGTCGTTTTCATGCCGGCAGGCGACGAGGCAATGACGATGGCGTTGCGGCCCTTGATTGCCATCATCGCCTTGTTGACCGGCGTGGCGCCTGGATTGGTCGACGGCGTGATGGCGCAAACAAGGCCCACGGGCTTGGCGTATTTGACGATACCGAGCTTCTTGTCCTCCTCAATAATGCCGACCGTCTTGACTCGCAGCAGGTCGCGCAAAGTACCGAAAGTCTTACGCTGCTTCTTGATGATCTTGTCGGGCGCGTTGCCGAGCTGGGTGTCCTTCACCGCCAGTTCGGCCAGCTCTTTGGCATGCGCGGGATTGTAGAGCGACCAGGCCAGCGCGGTGACGGCTTCATCAACGCGCGCCTGATCGGCCTTTGCAAACACCACCATCGCCGCGCGGCCACGCCGCACCAGCTCGTCGACCACGGCCATCGCCTTTGGATCGGCCGACGGTTTCACTGCGACAGTCATTGCGATAGCTCCATCACGCCACTTGCTGGGGACGCATGTCCTCGCGCTTGATGCCGGCCACGACCACGGGCTTCTTCATGGCGTCGCGGCGGAAAGGCTCGCCCAGTTCCTGATTGAGAATGACTTCAATGAAGGTCGTAACGCGCTTCTTCTGATCCTCACAGGACTTGCGCAGGGCCTCCGTCAATTCGGATTGCGTTTTTACTACGATACCCTTGAGGCCGCAGGCTTCAGCCACTTTTGCATAGCTCAGATGCGGATCAAGCTCGGTGCCGACGAAGTTGTCATCATACCAGAGGATCGAGTTGCGCTTTTCAGCGCCCCACTGGTAGTTGCGGAAAACCACCATTGTGATGCCGGGCCACTCCTCGCGGGCGATCGAGCTCATTTCATTCATGGAAATTCCGAACGCGCCATCACCGGCAAAACCAACGCACGGCGTATCCGGATTGCCAATTTTGGCGCCGATGATTGAGGGGAATCCGTAGCCGCAAGGACCAAACAGACCGGGGGCCAGATATTTCCGGCTTTTATCGAAGGTCGGATAGGCGTTTCCGATGGCGCAGTTGTTGCCGATGTCGCTGGAGATGATCGCGTCCTTCGGCAAGCCGGCCTGGATCGCGCGCCAGGCCTGCCGTGGCGACATCCGGTCCGCGTCGCGTTTGCGCGCGTCCGCATTCCATGTTGTGCCTGGATCGTCGTCTTCGTGATCCATGCTCGAGAGCGTCTGCAGCCACCGGGACTTGGTCGTATGAATCAAGGCCTTGCGATCCTCGCGGCCTGCATTTCCCGCAGACGGTGATAGCTGCGCCAGGAGGCTTTGCGCGACGAGCCTGGCGTCGCCGCAGATGCCGATCGTGACCGGTTTCGTGAGCCCTATGCGGTCCGCATTGATATCAACCTGGATGATCTTGGCCGTCTTCGGCCAGTAGTCGATACCGTAGCCCGGCAGAGTCGAGAACGGATTGAGCCTGGTGCCTAGCGCCAGCACCACGTCGGCCTTGGCGACAAGCTCCATCGCCGCTTTCGAGCCATTGTAACCGAGCGGACCGACCGCGAGCGGATGGCCGCCGGGGAAGCTGTCATTGTGCTGGTAATTGTTGCAGACCGGCGCATCGAGCTTTTCCGCAAGCGCGACGCATTCTGCGATTGCATTGCCAAGCACGACGCCCGCGCCCGACAGGATCACCGGGAATTTCGCACCTGACAGCAACTTTGCCGCCTCAGCTACGGCATGAGCACCGCCCGCCGGGCGCTCAAATTCCACGATCGCCGGCAGATTGATGTCGATAACCTGTGTCCAGTAATCACGTGGAATGTTGATCTGTGCCGGCGCTGACATGCGCTTGGCTTTCAGGATGACGCGGTTGAGAACTTCCGCCGTGCGCGACGCATCGCGTACCTCCTCCTGATAGCAGACCATGTCGCGGAACAGCGCCATCTGCTCGACTTCCTGAAAGCCGCCCTGCCCGATTGTCTTGTTTGCCGCTTGCGGCGTCACCAGCAGCATCGGCGTGTGATTCCAGTAGGCGGTCTTGATCGCGGTAACGAAATTGGTGATGCCTGGGCCATTTTGCGCAATCGCCATACCCATCTTGCCGGTCGAGCGCGTGTAGCCGTCGCAGATGAGTCCGCCATTGGTCTCATGCGCAACGTCCCAGAATGTGATGCCTGCCTTGGGAAACAGATCGGAGATCGGCATAAACGCCGAGCCGATGATGCCGAACGCGTGTTCGATGCCGTGCATCTGCAGGACCTTCACGAAGGCTTCTTCTGTCGTCATCTTCATCGCTAAATCCTTTACCCAACTCTGACATTATTGAATGTCATCCCGTGACCGTCGAATGCGCGCTTCAAGTCTTATCCTGAAAGATTTCCGCGAGCTCTGACGCAGCGTTGCGCAGCGCTGGCAGATGCCGGCGTGCGGTTTGCACGTTCATCCGCGCTTCCGGCGCCTGGATCGCGAGTGCGGCGAGCATTTCACCGTTCTTCCCGATGACCGGCACTGCCATGCAGACAACACCCACGAGATATTCCTCGCGGTCGAATGAAACCTGCTCCTTGCGGATTTGGCGGAGCTCGGTGTCGAGCCGCGCACCATCGGTGATGGTGGCGTCGGTGAAGCGGCGCAGGTCGAGACTTTGCAGCAGACGCCGGCGGCGTGGCGAGGCGGCCAGCGCCAGAAATAACTTGCCAATGGCGCTGCAATGCAGCGGGACACGCGAACCGATGGTGTAGTGCAGCCGTAGCGGCCAGTGTTCGGCTTCCACGCGGTCGAGATAGACGACCTCACCGTTGAGCAGAGTGCCAATATTGCAGGTTTCGTTGAGCGTATGGACCAGTCGCTGCAACACGACATGTGGCGTGTCGTGACGCATCGATGATGACAGCGCGCCGAACGCAAGATTGGTGAGCTTTGGGCCGACGATCAACCGTCGCCGCCCCGGTTCGCGGGCTAGATACCCTTGCGTGACAAACCAGTCGACCAAGCGATAGGCCGTCGCCTTTGGCAATTTCAGCGAGGCGATGATGTCGAGCACGTCGACCGGTGTGCGCGCGCTCGCCACATGCTCAAGGATGGCGAAAGAGCGCGCGGTGGCGCCAAGCTTCTGCTCGCGCGCATTGGTAGCCTTCAGCGCGCGTGGGCCCGGCTTGACTTCCGCGACCGTTCGCCGCGGGCCGGCTGGCGGCGTGCCCGTGGTCCTTTCATCAAGTCCAAGATTGGTACGCATGGTTCACCTAGCCTCGATTCAAGCCGTCACCAGACGGCTTCTGAGCAAACGCTGAATGAAGGGCAGCAGCAGGACGATGATTGTCAAAGCGACGATCGTGCCAGAAATGGGTCGGGTGAAGAATACGGTCCAGTCGTTGGAAAAGCTGATCATCGTATTCATGAAGGCTTCCTCGGCGATCGGGCCGAGGATCACACCTAACACCAGAGGCGCGACCGGGAATTTCAGGCGCTCGAAGCCGTGGCCCAGAATGCCGAAACCAATGATCAACCACAGATCGGTGATGTTATTGCGGATCGACAGGGCGCCGATGAAGCAGAGGATCAGCACGTAAGCCGAGACAACTGCTTCAGGGAAATCGAGGATTTTCACCAGTGGCCGGATGGCGAAATAACCGATGGCGCACATCAGCACGAGACCGAGAAACAACGAAGCGAACACGGTGTAGACCAGTGGCGCCGAGCTCACGAGCACCTGCGGGCCGGGCTGAATGCCGTGCAGCATGAAAGCGCCGAGAATGACCGCGGTCGCGCCGCTGCCGGGAATTCCGAGCGCGAGCAGATGCACCATTGCACCGCCGACCGACGCCGTCGCCGCTGCCTGCGGCGCTACGATGCCTTCGGCGATGCCGGTGCCCATCTGGTTCCTGCGCTTGCCGAAACGCGCCTCGATACCGTAACTCACGAACGACGCAATGGTCGCGCCGGCGCCCGGCAGCAGGCCGATAAGGTCGCCGACCACCGATGAGCGCAGGAACATCCCCTTGATATCATTGAGTTCCTTGAGGGTCGGCAATTCGGTGCGGGCGTTCGAGATTTTGTCGATCGGCTTGGTCGCAAAGCCCGTCTCAAGGCGCGTGAGAACTTCGCCGACACCGTAAGCACCAACCATGACCACCAGGAATTCAATGCCATCGGCGAGGATCGGCGAGCCGAAGGTGAAGCGATAGGCGCCGTAGATCGGATCGGTGCCGACGGTCGAAATCAAAATGCCCACGCTCATGCTGATGAAGGCATTGGAAAGCGAACCCTTGCCTATCGCCACTACGCTCAGCAGGCCGAACAGCACGATGACGAAATATTCGGGCGAGGAGAACCGAAGTGCGAACTTGGCGAGCGGCTCTGTCAGTGCGACCATGACCACGGCAGACAGAAGTCCGCCGCCCAGCGCGGCCACTAATGTCCATCCAAGTGCCTTGGCCGGCTTGCCCTTGCGCCCCATGGTGTAGCCATCCCACAGCATCGGCACGTCGATCGGCTCACCGGGGATGCGAAACAGAATCGCGGTGAAGGCGCCACCATAGGTGCCGGACACATACATCGCGGTCAGCAGCACGATCGAGGCGGTAACATCCATCTTGTATGTGAACGGCAGCGCGAGAGCGACGCCCATGACAAGCGTCAATCCCGGCAGCACGCCGATCAGCAGACCAATGACGATGCCGACCACCAGCATCGCCATATTGAGCGGCGTCAGACAGTGGACGAAACCGGCCGCGAGCTGGATGAGAATGTCGATCATGCCGTTACCACAGGCTCGGGATCGCGAAGAAGACGTCGGTCGCGCGATCGAACGGCTCGATGCCACGCGGCAGTGAGACGTAAGCAATGCGCAGGAACAGGATGCCGCAGAAGATTGTCACCGCGGCACTCGTGCCCCAGATCGCCTTATGCTCGCGATAGCCGCCGACATACATGAAGGCGGCCAGAAACAGAAACGTGCCGAGGATGAAGCCGAGGATCGGTACGATCATGGCGTAGATGGCCATCAGCACGATGCCGCCAATGAGAAGACCCGGGTAGACCGGCTGTTTGTCGTCTTCGTCCGGTTCACGGTCGAAGGCCTCCAGAAATCCGGTTGCATCCTGATTACCGGCGATGAGCCGCCGGGAAATTTCAAACACGCAAGAGCCGCCCATCAGGAGAATGGCAAGGCGCGGCCACACCTCGGGCCCGAGCTGGCCGGGCCGCGAGGCATAGTCGATCGTGCCGGCATAGATGTAGAGCGCGATTGCGAACGCGAGCCCAATCACGTAGGGCACGATCGAGCGGAACACCGTGTTATCCATTTGTCTACTCACCCGCTCGTCCCCGCGAAAGCGGGGACCTAGGGCGACAAGTTGTTGCCGCCAAGATCGCAGGCCTGGATTCCCGCTTGCGCGGGAATGAGCGGAGTTTGGGATGACGCAACGCGTACATAACTAGTTCGTTGCCATCGTCTTCTTCATGTCTTCAAGTTGCTCGTTTACGAAGGCCGAGGCTTTCGATGCATCCTCGAAGCTGTTCGGATCGGCAAATTGCTCCTCGAGGAATTTCTTGTATTCCGGCGAGGCGTAGACCTTGGCGAGAGCGTCCGACAGCTTCTTGACGATGTCCGGCGGCGTGCCGGCGCGCACAACGATCGAGCGGAACTGCGGGAGCGCCACCTTGTATCCGAGCTCAAAGGAGGCCGGAACGTCCTTAAACGCGGCGAGACGCTTTTCGCCGAACAACAGGATCGGCCGCATCTGCTTGCTGTTGAGGAACTGTGCGACGTCGCCCGCCTGTTCGTAGAGCGCATCGGCATGACCACCGAGGATCGAAACGTAACGCTCGCTCGGCTTCGCGAACGGCACCTGAATGATCTTGATTCCTCCGCGGTCGAGCACAGTCAGCGAGAAATCGTCGACGCTGCCGAAGCCGAGCGTCGCTACTTTCAGCTTGCCTGGATTGGCCTTGGCTTCCTTGGCGAAGTCAGCCCAGGTCTTGATCGGACTGTCCTCCTTCACGAAGAGGAAAGACGGACCCTTGATCATCACGGCCACCGGCGTGATGTCGTTCATGGTCCACCGCGGAGTTTTACCGGCGAGCAAGGCATGGCTGTCGGCGATGTAGATCGCCATCGAGTAGCCATCGGCCGGCGCAGACATCAGCTTGGCCATACCGGTCGCGCCGGTGCCGCCCGGCACGTTCACAACCGGAATGCCCTGGCCGAGCATTGGCTCCATGAGTTTGCTGACGAGGCGCGCGAGCTGGTCAGCGCCGCCGCCGGGACCCCACGGTACGATTAATTCAATCGGACGTTCCGGATAGCCGGCCGCAACGGCCTGGCCGCCGAACAACGCGGCGCTCAGCGCCAACGCCACAAGCATTACGAAACTTCGCGTGGTCGAACGCATGGACCTCATCCTCCCTGTCGTCGGCCGCTTGCTTGTTGCGTCCCGCCCGCGGCCGTGCCCGCCAAGAACGCTGATCCGGCTTATGCGGCCGGTTTATTTTCGCGGCAGATCCAACTGCCGCGACAAAGTCTCATCTTTCGAGACTGCTGTTCTCAATACGCTAACAGAAGACGTGAAGCCCGCAAGAGTGAATCCGAGGCGTTCCGTCCCGCAATGCAGGAATTCGATTTTATGGATCGCGGGCGTAGCGCGATCTTCTCAGCGCGCGGTACGGAATGCATCAAAGCTATTGCCTTCGTCATGGCCGGGCTTGTCCCGGCCATCCACGCCTTACTTGCTGAACGAAAGACGTGGATGCCCGGCACTAGGCCGGGCATGACGCGGAGGGTCTGTGCGTCTTACCGCTTCTCCAGCGCCACATAAGTGCGCGCATCAGGTCCGTTGTAGAGCGTGAGCGGACGCAGCAGTATATTGTTCTCCAGCTGCTCAAGCACCTGCACTACCCAGCCCGGCACACGGCCTATGGCGAAGATCGGCACGAACAAATCGCGTTTGATGCCGAGTAGGTGGTAGACGACGCCGGAATAGAAATCGACGTTCACGTTCACGCCGTGACGCGCATAAGGTGCCATGGCCGCAACCACCGCCTGCAAGATCTCGAACCACTTCGGCTCGCCCATCTCCTTCGACAGGCGCTCTACGCCGGCGCGCATGTGGCGAGCCCGCGGGTCTTCGGCGCGATAGACGCGGTGGCCAAACCCGGTGACGGCAATGCCGGCTTTACGTTTTTCCTTCACGTAGTCGGCGGCGCGCGCGGGATCGCCGATCTCCTCCGCCATTTTCATCACGTCCTCGGCCGCACCGCCATGCGCCGGACCCGAAAGCGCGGCGATCGCCGCAACAATCGCGGCATGCAGATTCGCCTCAGTTCCTATCACCACGCGCGCGGCAAAAGACGAAGCATTGGACCCGTGCTCGGCATGCAGGATGAGATCGCGATCGATCAGCTGCGCTGCATCAGCGCTCGGGTTTTTTCCGCTCAGCATCCAGAGCAGATTGGCGGCGTGGCCGAGCGTTGCGTCGGCAGCGACCGGCTCTTGGCCGGTGCGGATGCGCGAATGCGCGGCGACAATCATCGGCACCTGCGAGGTCAGCCGCACCGCCTTGCGCAGCGTTGCTTCGCGCGAGTTATCGGCCGTTTCCGGGTCAAAGGCGGCCAGCGCAGACACCGCTGTGCGCAGCACGTCCATCGGATGCGCGTCTTTTATGGCATGGATAATGTCGAGCACCGGCACCGGCAATTTGCGCGCGGCCTTGAGCTCGCTATCGAATGCCGCGAGCTGCTGTTTGCCAGGCAATTCGCCATTCAAAAGAAGCCAGGCCGTTTCCTCAAAGCTCGAATGCTCGGCAAGATCGTGGATCGAGTAACCGCGGTAGCGCAGTTCACCGGCCTTGCCGTCAATGAAGGTACATGGTGAGCGATCAAAGTAGACGCCTTTGAGGCCACGCTGAATCTTGATCGCCTCGGCTGTTTCGGTCATTGATGCCTACTCCTGATACGCGTGCGGCTATAAAGCTTTCGCGTCTTTCTCACCCGGTGAGAAGCATGGATTTGCTTGATCGATTGTTTGATATCGCACGGCGGCGCAATCGCAAAATCGTTTTGCCGGAGGGCGACGATGCTCGCATCGTTGCCGCCGCAGTGCGGCTCAAACAACAGGGACTTGCCCGGCCGATCCTGCTTGGTGCCCCGGATGCAATCGGAAAGATCGCAAATGAACTGGCAATCGCACTGAACGGGATTGCGATCCTCGATCCGCGCAGTGACACGCGGCTGCAAGATTACGCGGCCGCACTTTCGATAGCACGCGAGTCGATGACGCCGGCAATGGCAACGCGTCTTGTGTCAAAGCCGCTCTATTTCGGCGGCATGATGGTGCGACAGGGTGACGCCGATGCCATGGTTGCGGGCTGCGCCAATCCGACTCGCCGTGTGATCGAAGCCGGATTGATGACGGCCGGCCTGGCCCCAGGTATCGCGCTGCCGTCGAGCTACTTTCTCATGGTCGCGCGGGATTTCCTGGGCAAAGGCGCGCGGCCCTTTGTTTTCGCCGACTGTGCGGTCAATGCCGACCCCAGCGCCGGTGAACTTGCCGATATCGCGATCGCATCGGCCCGCAGCGCACAGGGTCTTTTGGGCGAGACGCCACGCGTGGCCATGCTTTCATTTTCGACCAAAGGCAGCGCACAGCATGCGCGTGTTGACAAGGTGCGCGAGGCGCTTGCCATCGCGCGGCAGCGCGAACCGGATCTTGCCATTGATGGCGAGTTTCAGGGTGATGCGGCGCTTGTGCCGGATGTGGCGCAAAAGAAAGTAAAAGAGCAAAGCACGGTTGCCGGCCGGGCCAATGTCCTTATTTTTCCTGATCTCGATTCCGGGAATATTGCCTACAAACTCACGCAATGGCTGGGTGGCGCGCAGGCGATCGGGCCATTCCTGCAAGGTTTTGCCAAACCCATCAGCGACCTGTCGCGCGGCGCGAGCGTGGATGACATCGTCACGACCTGCGCCGTGGTGGCAGCCGGCTAATTTTCGATGTCGTCATCCGACAGAACGCGCAAGGCAGCGCCATCGACATCGTTATATTGACCGCTCTTGAGCGCCCACAGGAAGGCGAACAGGCCGGCGAGGCCCAACCCGAGCGCCATCGGCACCAGATAGATCAGCACGTTCATGGCCGTTTCCCTCCCGCACGAAGCGCGTTGAGCGTCACCAGCAGCGATGAACCGGACATTGCCAACGCCGCGATCAGGGGCGTAACCGCGCCGGCAATCGCAACCGGAACCGCGATAGCGTTGTAAATTGCGGCTAACCAGAGGTTTTCCGTCATCAAAGCACGGGCCCGGCGCGAGATCGCAATAGCGTCCAGAACCGGCTTGAGCCGTTCGCCCAGAAAGACCGCATCGGCCTGCGCCTGCGTTACGTCGGCGGCGCTGATCGGCGACAGCGATACGTGCGCGGCGGCAAGTGCGGGCGCATCATTGAGGCCGTCACCGACCATCAGCACACGGCGGCCGCTGGCCTTAAGTGCGTCGATGAGAGCAATCTTGTCAGCTGGCTTCAGGCCGCCCTGCCAATGCTCAATGCCGAGGGCGCGGGCGACCGGCTCAACCGCGTCATTGCGGTCGCCGGATAGAATACGCAGGTCGAGTCCGAAACGCTCCAGAGCCTTGATCACTTTCGCAGCATCGGGCCGCAGCGTTTGGCTGATAGCGATCGTGACGGCACGCGCGCCGTAGCGGAAGCAGATAGTTGAATGACCTGGATCGTTTTCAATCCCGCTCGTCCCCGCGGAAGCGGGGACCCAGGGCGGTAATTCTCCAGCCCCTCGCGTTTGGTTCTGGATTCCCGCTTGCGCGGGAATGAGCGGAGTGTGAGAGAGACCGCAGAAATCAGCACTTCCCAGTCGCGTCTCGACACCGTCGACAAGCGCGCGCACACCCTGCCCCGGCTCTTCCACGGCACCCTCGAAGGGCAGGCGTTTTTGCGCTTCCCGCGTTAAGGCGACTGCAAGCGGATGACGGCTCGACAGGGCCAGTCGCGCGGCTAGCTCCAGCAGTTCAGGGTCGATCGCCGTGACATTGATCGCGCGCGGCTCCGGCAGTGTCAGTGTACCCGTCTTGTCGAAGATGACGGTATCGGCCCCAGCCAGTCGCTCGATGGCGTCGCCGGCATTGAGAATAACGTTGGCACGAAACAATGCACCAGAGGCGACCACCTGGACGGCAGGAATCGCCAACGCCAGCGCACAAGGACACGTGATAATGAGGACGGCAATCGCCGTCACCAGCGCATCGTGCACGTTCGCACCCGCGATCAGCCAGCCCACCAAAGTCAGCGCCGCGGTCGCATGCACGAGCGGTGCGTAAATGCGCGACGCCCGGTCAGCAAGCCGCATCGTATGCGATCTCGCACTCGCGGCCTTGTCCAACAGCTTTTCGATTTCGTCGATCAACGCCGCACCGCCCGCGGCCGTTACTTTCAGAGTCAACGCGCCGGAATAATTCATACTGCCGGCATATATGGTCGCGCCGGATGCAACCTTGCGGCGTGCGGTCTCGCCGGTGATCAGGCTTTCATCGAGTGCGGAATTGCCACCCAGCACTGTGCCATCGGCCGGCACACGCTCGCCGGGCTTGATCAGCAGCCGGTCGCCTGCCTTCAGCGCTGCCACGGGCACGCTCATCAGTTCGTCGCCGGCAAAGCGGTGCGCGGTTTCAGCCTTCAGGGCCGCCAGGTTGCCAGCGATCGCGCGTGTCTTGCGACGCATCGCGTGATCGAGCGTGCGCCCGATCAGCAGGAAAAACAGCAACATAATCGCGGAATCGAAATAGGCGTGTTCGGCGTGGTTGGCGGTTTCCACCACCGACATGCCGAGCGCCAGGATCACGCCGAGCGAGATCGGCACGTCCATATTCAGGGCGCGCGACTTGAGCGCACGCCAGGCGCTCGCAAAGAACGGCCGGCCGGCATAGGCCGCAGCCGGTAAGGCAATCAGCGCCGAGGCCCAGTGGAAGAAGTCGCGCGTCTCCGGCGTGATGTCGGTGACATTGCCCGACCATACCGCCACCGAGAGCAGCATGATGTTCATGGCAGCAAAGCCGGCAACCGCCAGGCAACGCGTCAGCCGGCGCGCCTCAACGGCCTCCGCCTGCTCGGTGCGTTGCGGCACGAATGGATGCCCATGATAGCCGCTGTCTTCCAGCGCTTGCAGGATTTGCGCGGGCTCTGTCGAGCCGTCGGTCCAGGACACGTGCAGCCGGCGATTGGTGTAGTTGAGGCGAGCCTCGGTAACGCCCGGCAGTCGCTTCACTGCGCCTTCAATGCGCGCAATGCAGGCACCGCAGGCGATGCCGTCGACCGCCAGCTCCATGCCGAGTGTGCCGTTTCCGGCGGGTTTTGTGTAGAGCGAGAGGTCAAGCGCTTCGGTCATGACGCTCACAGTTTGTTCCGCTCATTCCCGCGCAAGCGGGAATCCAGAGCAGCGCCGAAACGCAGAACATTGTGCCCTTGGGTCCCCGCTTTCGCGGGGACGAACGGTTGATGGTTCAGTTGCCACATCACCTCAACGTCACCCGGCTGCGCGAACGAAATACGCGTGCCTCGCCGCGGTAAAGATCGACAATCAACTCCCATTGGCCAGGCTGCGCCTGCGATTCGCCGTGAAAGAGACCGGCGTTTGTGCGATCCAGCACAATCACACGGTCGAGCCGCTCATCGGCCGGATGTGCAAGGCGCGCCTGCGCGGTTATTCCTGTAAGCGGCGTCCCCTTGGCATCGCGTGCGGAAATATCGAGCACGGCTTCACCGGCTTTGTCGCGCGCAATCTTGCCGTCAACCTGCCAACGCAATTCGTCTTGCTGCTCGGCCCTCGCAATTTCCTGCTCAAACATCAGGCCGGCCTTGTAGGAGCTCGATGTCTCCACGCCGCCGAAGGTGGAGGTTGCCGCTTTCACGAGGACCGCGTTGACCGCAAAGACCACGCCGAAAAAGCCGATCAGGCAGAGCAGGACATGCTTGCCTGTCAATTCACGCGTTTTGCGATGGGCGCTCACAACAGTTCTCCCGTCACGGACCGAAGAAATGGTCGCGCATTTCTGCGGTCTCATTGGAATCGATATCGATCAGCTTGAACAGGATCGAGGTCGACGGTGCCGGAGGCATGGCACTGTAATCGGTCACAACCACACGCACTTCTTTGGTCTGGTCGGGGCCGACGGAGACCAGCTGACGCCCGTCCGCGCGTGGCGGCAGGCCGACAAAGTCCACGAGTGTCGAGGGCAAGCCGTCAACATTGACAATGAAGTCGCGGTATTTAAGCCGTTTGTTGACGATACGAATGGTGTAGCCGTTACGCAGCGCGCCGTCGGACAAGCGCACATACATTGGGTTGCGGTCGTGAATTATGCTGATGCCTTCGCTGTCTCGGGTGGCGAGCGTGTAGAGCATGATGCCGCCGACCACGGCGATGATCGCCGCGTAGAGAGCGGTACGCATGCGCACCAACTTGTAGAAAGCCTTCTTGCCCTCGATCCGCTGCTTGATGTTGAGGTCGGTGTCGTAGGCGATCAGTCCGGTGGGTCGGCCGAGCTTGCTCATGACGTTGTCGCAGGCGTCGATGCACAGGCCGCACTGGATGCAGCCGAGATTGGCGCCGCCGCGGATGTCAACGCCGGTCGGGCAGACATGCACGCATTGCAGACAGTCGACACAATCGCCGGCCGGCTGGCCTTGCGCGCGTAACGTCTCCGCCTTCTTGGCCGAGCAGCGCGGCTCGCCGCGGTCGTAGCGATAGGTGACGTTGAGCGCGTATTCGTCGGTCAGTGCGGCCTGGATGCGCGGCCACGGGCACATATAGAGGCAGACCTGCTCGCGCATGTGGCCGGCGAGCGTGTAGGTGGTGGCGGTGAGGATGCCAATCCAGGCATAGGCGACGAGCGGCGCCTGCCCGGTGGCAAGCTCCTTCACCAGCGTCGGCGCGTCGGCGAAGTAGAGCACCCAGGCGCCGCCGGTCCACCACGCCACCATCAGCCAGACGAAATGCTTGACGCCCTTGCGTGCCCAGGTCTCCGCCGTCCACTTGCGGCCGTCGCGCTGCATGTGCTCGCGGCGGTCGCCTTCGATGAAACGCTCGATGGCGAAGAACAGATCGGTCCACACCGTCTGCGGGCAGAGATAGCCGCACCAGACGCGGCCGGCGACCGCATTCATCAGGAACAGGACGATCGCCGCCAGGATCAAGAGGCCGGTGAGGTAGTAGATTTCCTGCGGCCAGATCTCGATGAAGAAGAAATAGAAGCGGC
Organism: uncultured Alphaproteobacteria bacterium; assembly: GCA_963767515.1. Lineage (GTDB taxonomy): Bacteria > Pseudomonadota > Alphaproteobacteria > Rhizobiales > Xanthobacteraceae > Pseudolabrys. The sequence continues at coordinate 29,485 of CAVYER010000016.1, read as the reverse complement.
GATTGGGGAAGTCGATCAGCACCGCCTGCGATGGCGCGTTCGGGCCGCGATCCCAGCGCACGAAGGGCAATAGATAGTAGATGCCGAGGGTGACGACCAGCACCGCCCATTTGATGCGGCGGAAGGTGCCGTGCGTGCTTTGCGGATAGATTTTGCGCCGCGGCGCATAGAGCGGGATCTCGTCGTCGGGTTCAAGCCCGGGCACGCCATGCACGGACAGCACTTCGGCCTCTTTCGCCAGGGTTTGCAGGGCGTTCATAGTCAGTTGAATAGGCTACAGCGGCCAGCGGCACCTTGACTTGGCTCAATCCGGAACGTGACAAAAGCCCCGGTTTACAGGGCTTTTTCGTGTTTCAACGGCTATTTCTCGCCGCCGCCCAAGGTGTGCACATAGACCGTCAACGCCTTGATGGTCGGCTCGCTCAAGCGGCCACCCCAGGCCGGCATAACGTTGCCGCGGCCGTTGCGCAGGCCTTCCACGATCGTCTGCTTGTCAGACCCGTAGAGCCAGATCCGATCGGTCAGGTTGGGCGAGCCCAGCTCGCGATTGCCCTTGCCGTCCGGGCCGTGACAAAGGACGCAGTTGTCCGCAAAGATTTTCTTTCCGGCAGCAAGATCCGCTCCGGCTTCGGGCGGCAGACCGGACAATGAGCGCGCATAATCGGCAACCGCGGAAATCTGTTCGGGCTTGAGAATACCGTCGCGGCCAAAGGCAGGCATGACGCCTGTCCGGCCTTTGTCGTCGCTGCCGCGCGCACCATGCCGAATGGTCTGCTCGATATCAGCGAGCTTGCCTCCCCACAGCCAGTCATCGTCGTTGAGATTGGGATAGCCCTTGCCGCCGCCCCCGCCGGCGCCATGGCAGGGTGCGCAATTGTCGGCGAAGGCCACGCGCCCTTGCGCGCGCGCAAAGTCGAGCAATTGGGGATCCGCGATAATATCGGCGAGCGACGCCGTGGTGAGCTTATCCATCATCGGCCCGCGCTGGCGCTTGAGCGCGTCGAGATCCTCGATCACGGCACTGCGAGTGTGCCAGCCAAGGACACCTTGCGTGGAATTGGTCAGCAACGGCCAGGCTGGATAAACGATCCAGTAGCCGACAGCCCAGACGATGGTGATGTAGAATAGCCACAGCCACCAGCGTGGCAGCGGGGTGTTCAATTCACGCACGCCATCCCATTCATGGCCGGTCGTTGCGGTGCCGGTGAGGACGTCGATTTCTTTGTGTTCTTCGGCCACCGTTCAATCCTCCCGCAGTGGAATGCGCGCCGCTTCCTCGAATTGTTTCTTGCGCGAGGGCCACAGCGCGTAGAGCAGCACCAATGCGAAGATGACGACAAAATATGCCAGGCCCCAGGTCTGGGCGAATTCGGCCACAGCTTGATAAGTCGGATCCATTGCACTCACCGAATGTTGGCTTTGTCGTCGTAGAGCTTGAAATCGACCTGCGTACCCAGCAGCTGCAGATAGGCGATCAGCGCATCCGCCTCAGAGATGCGGGTCGGGTTGCCGTCGAAGTCACGCGCGGTCACCTTCGGATAGCGTTTTGCAAGATCGGCGGCATCCGGACTATCGGCGGTCGCCTGCGTCACTACGTCAGTCGTGGCGTTGACAATCATGTCGGCCGTGTAGGGCACGCCGAGCAGCGCCTGGACCTTCAAGTCCTGCGCGATGTGCTCGAAATCGAGATCGGTCTGCGCCAGCCACGAATAGTCCGGCATCACAGAACCCGGCACCACCGAGCGCGGATTCTTCAGATGGTCGCGGTGCCATTCATCGGAATACTTGCCGCCGACACGGGCGAGATCGGGGCCCGTTCGCTTGGAACCCCATTGGAACGGCTTGTCGTACATACTCTCGGCCGCAAGTGAGTAATGGCCGTAGCGCTCGACCTCGTCGCGCAGCGGGCGGATCATTTGCGAGTGGCAGAGATAGCAGCCTTCGCGCACATAAATGTTTCGTCCGGCAAGTTCGAGCGGTGTGTAGGGCCGCACACCATCGACCTTCTCGATCGTGTTCTTCAGGTAGAACAGCGGCACGATCTCGACCAATCCACCGATCGCGATGACGATCAGGATGCCGATGACGAGGACGATCGAGTTTTTCTCGAAAATGGCGTGTTTTTGCCAGAGCGACATGTTCGTCCCCGCCTATTCCGCCGGCGCCAGCACTACGCCAGTGGGCGCGACGGCTTCTGCCGAGTTAACAGTTTTCCAGAGATTGAAGGCCATCAGCAGTGCGCCGAGCAGAAACAAGAAGCCGCCGAGCGCGCGAATGACGTAGAAGGGATGCATCGCTTCCACTGTCTCGACGAAGGAATATTCGAGGAAGCCGAGACCGGTGTAGGCGCGCCACATCAGGCCCTGCAGGATGCCCGACACCCACATCGCGGTGATGTAGAGCACGATGCCTATTGTCGAGATCCAGAAGTGCCAGTTGACCAGCTTTAGAGAATAGAGCGGACGATTCCACAGCCACGGGATCAGGCAGTAGAGCGCGCCGAACGAAATGTAGCCGACCCAACCGAGCGCGCCTGAATGCACGTGGCCGATAGTCCAGTCGGTGTAATGCGACAGCGAGTTGACGATCTTCACCGACATCATCGGACCTTCGAAGGTCGACATGCCGTAAAACGCGACCGACACCACCATCATACGCAGCACCGGATCGGTACGCAGCTTGTCCCATGCACCCGACAGTGTCATGATTCCGTTGATCATCCCGCCCCAGGACGGCATCCAAAGCATGATTGAGAAAGTCATGCCGAGCGTCTGTGCCCAATCAGGCAGCGCGGTGTAGTGCAAATGATGTGGGCCAGCCCAGATGTAGAGGAAGATCAGCGCCCAGAAGTGAATGATGGACAGGCGATAGGAATAGACCGGCCGGTCGCATCGCTTCGGGATGAAGTAGTACATGATCGCGAGGAAGCCGGCAGTGAGGAAGAAGCCTACCGCGTTATGGCCGTACCACCACTGCACCATGGCGTCCTGAACGCCCGACCAGACGATGTAGGACTTCGGCGAAAACAGCGACACCGGCACGGCCGCATTGTTGCCGAGGTGCAGCACCGCGATGGTGAGGATGAAGGCGAGATAGAACCAGTTAGCGACGTAGATATGTGGCTCGGTGCGCCGCATGATGGTGCCGAGAAACACCAGGAAGTACGTCACCCACACGACGGTCAGGAACAGGTCTGAGTACCATTCCGGTTCGGCATATTCCTTCGATTGCGTGATGCCGAGCAAATAACCTGTGCCCGCAATAACAATGAAGAAGTTGTAGCCGAGCACGACGAACCAGGGTGAGATCGCGCCGACCAGCCGCGCCCGGCAGGTGCGCTGCACGACGTAGAACGACGTCGCAATCAGTACATTGCCGCCGAACGCGAAAATTACCGCCGAAGTGTGCAGCGGGCGCAGACGGCCAAACGTGATCCAGGGCAAATCGAGATTAAGGAACGGAAACGCGAGCTCACACGCTATGTACAAACCGACGGTAAAACCGGCGATGCCCCAGATGACCGCGGCGACACTCGCGAACTTGACCGGGCCCATGTTGTAGTTGGGCTTGCCATCTATCGTCAGCGGCGCGGGTTCAGCCGGACGCTCGTAGTAGCGATTGATGATAGCAAACACTGCCGCGATGCTAGCCGCAGTGAAGAGATAGGCGTGGAACGCATATTCCGGCGTATAAGCCTTGGCGGCGACGACGATAGCGAGGAGCGCCAAGCCGGCGAAGGCCAGCGCCGAGCCCCCTTCACCGACGGTCATGGTTTTCTGGGGAGCGAGCGCGGTCGCCATGCTGTTTACGTCCATTTCTGGCTAGGCGGAAGAATTCCGGGGGCTTTCGGGGGATTTATCCCCCGAGGCCCACGTGTTTTCCTTGATACAAGTCAAATGATTAGCGTCATCCGCCGCGCCACCAGCCGTGCCAGCCCCATCGACGCGGTCCGCCGGTGTTGATGCGCGCTTTCTGTTCATCGTTGAGTGTGGCGTAGAAGGCGTCGAACGCCGGGCGCACGATCTTGATCGCCTGCTGCATCGCGTCGAGGCGTTTTTCCATCAGCTCGAGCCGCGCCGTGGCACTCTCCGGGAACTCGCGCGGGCACGCTGCAGCGACAATTTCCGCGGCTTTGGTCGAGGCGGAACGCAAATCGTTCAGTGCTGCACGCTGCGCTTCGTTTGGCGTGATCAAGCGCTCGATGCGCTCCATCCGCCATTCGGCGAGGCCGGCGCCACGCGGATCGCAAACAGCACCCATGCCACCCGCGCCGCCGCCCCAGCCCATCATGCCCGGTCCCATCATCATACCGGGACCCCAGCCACCACGTGGGCCGTAACCGGGGGCAGGACCGGCTCCGGAACCTGCATCAGGCCCCGGACCACCAGCAGCTGGTGGATTACCAGGACCAGGACCGGCCGGCTGGGCAACCGCGCACACCGCCAGAAGCGCCCCAGCGATGGCAATGGCCGCAGCGGACATCAAAAATGGTTTCATGGCGACTCTCCACAATGACGGAATTTTCGCCACTGACTCTGCAGCACACGCAGCGTGCGTGCTTTGACTCAGGTCAACGGAAGATAGAAGTACCGTCAGACAGAAAGCGCAAATTCCCGCTCGATATCAGCCACTGAAATCTGTGGTTTGAGGGCCGGCGCCACCGGTGTGCGATCGCCGCGATAGAGAACACCCAGGCTGTAGCCGTCGTCGCCAAGCACCAACGCAGTCGCCGCTGCGCGGTCTTGCTCAATCGATATGCTCGAAGGGCGCACCATCTTTTTCCATTCACGCTGCTCGGGGCGGAAAGTGACGCAAGGACTCAAAACTTCGATGAATGCAAAGCCGGGCCAGCGGATTCCATCAACGATCAGGTCAGCGAGGCCATTGGGATCACCGGAAAATCCGCGTGCCACATAATTTGCACCGGCCGCGATTGCGATTGCCAGCGGATTGAACGGCCGCAAACCGATGCCGCCGGGGGCAATGTCGCTGTCCCAATCAGGCTCTGTGGTCGGGGACGGCTGACCTTTGGTCATTCCGTAGACGCGGTTATCCATCACGACGTAAAGCATGTCGACGTTGCGGCGACAGGCATGAATGAAATGGTTGCCGCCGATCGAATAGCCGTCGCCATCGCCGCCCACGGTAATAACTTCGAGGTCTGGCCGCGTGAGCTTCAGGCCCGTGGCAACCGCGAGCGCGCGACCATGCACGCCGTGGAATCCATAGGTGCTCATGTAACCCGGCAATCGCGAAGAGCAGCCAATGCCGGACACCAGAACAACCTCATGCGGCGGTCGTCCGAGCTTTGCGAGTCCGCGTTCAAGACCGGCCATAACGCCGAAGTCGCCGCATCCCGGACACCAGACCGGATGCGCACCCGAGGAATAGTCCTTTGCCGCATAGACGCAGTGCGGTTCATCGGGCGCAACGTCGACCGTCATGTCATTCATGGGCGTTGTCCGTGTTCAACTGTCATTCCGGGAACGCCGAAAGCGCGTTTACGCGCGTCTTCGACGCGCGGAGCGCGAGGCCCGGAATCCAGTACTGCGCAGCCTATCGAGAGACTGCGGCGTACTGGGTCCCCGCCTTCGCGGGGACGACGGCGAAGATCACACCACATAGCTAGCAATCTCCGAGGGCCGGAACGGCAGCGGGCCCGGCCGCGCGACGCTTTCGGAATTCACGGGGATGGCCTTTTGACCAATCAGATGATGGTAGAGCTGTGCACCGTGATTTTGCTCGATTACGATGATACGGCGTGCGCCAGCAAGCGCCCGCGTGATCGCATCGATCGGGAGCGGTGATAGGACGCGGAGCGCAATAACGCGCACCTGATGGCCGGCCGCGGCGAGCCGCCCGGCGGCCTCACGCACGGGCGCAACTGTCGAGCCGAAGGCGACAACTGCAACATCGCCCTTGCCCCAACACTCGCCCCAGTAGTTGCCGGGATCGAAGCGCTGAATCTTCTTGGCTCGCTTGTTGAGCTGAGCGACATGCGCCCCGGCGCCGCTGGCCGGCAAGCCAACCTCATTGTGCGTCAAGCCTTCCGCCACCCACTCGTAATTGGGCGTTCCCGGCAGCGGCATCGGGGTGACCGGGTCGGCGCCAAGCGCATAACGCTTGAATGGCCCGGTCGGTGCGACACCGTTGGTGCGCCGCTTGAGCGGTTTTGGCCGGTCGCTGGCCGGATCAATCACGGTCGTAGCCTGACCGAGCGACTGATCGGACAACACGATAACCGGGGTCTGCAAAGACTCCGCGACATAAACCGCGTATTCGCCGGCCTTGATACAGTCGGAGACCGACGTCGGCGCCAGCACAACGCGCGGCGCGTCGCCATGCGCGCCGTAAATCGCAAGATTAATGTCGCTCTGTTCGGTCTTCGACGCGATGCCGGTGGACGGTCCGGCGCGCATCACGTCGATCAACACAAGTGGAATTTCGGCGGCGACTGCGAGTCCCAGGCTTTCAACCATCAGCGAGAATCCTGGGCCCGAGGTGACCGTCATTGCCGGTGTGCCGCCGTAAGACGCGCCCAGCGCCAGATTGATGGACGCGAGTTCATCCTCGCCCAGCACCAACCGGCCACCAAGCTTCAACATATGTGGCGCCAGCCATTCGACCAGATCGGTAGCCGGTGTAATCGGATAGCACCCGACAAACCGCACACCGCCGCGCAACGCGCCGAGCGCAACCGCCTGATTGCCGCTGATCAGCCAGCGCGCCGCAGCTTTGGGCGGATCGAGACGTCGATCGATCGTTAATGTTGCGACGGCCGCAGCGCCCGCCGCTGCGCCGCGGGCATTGGTCGCGATAAGCTCAGTGCCTTTTCCTTCGAAGATATTGGCAATCGCCTCTTCGACGTTTTTCGCTTCAATCCCCAGCAGTGCCGCAACCATGCCGGCAGCGAACATATTGACACGCCGGCCTTGCAGGCCGCGTTCGAGTTTGCTCGCCTGGCGGTTGCTCATCGAGATAGCGGTTACTTTTGCCTTCGACTTGGCGATTCCTGCCGGAACCGGACCCGCTTCGGGATCGGTGATGATCACCGTCGTTTCGTCGAGCGGGATCTCTGCCGCGAACTGGTCGACTTTGTCCCAGTCCAGGGCCACGAACAGGTCGTAGCGGTCCGGCTGGCTTTCGACTGGCTCGGTCGAAACCTGCACCAGCGCCGCCGCCTCACCGCCACGCACCTGCGCGCCGAACAATTGCGTCATCAGCCCGTAATAGCCGGCGTCGGCCGCCGCGCGCAGGAGGACGGCGCCGGCGGTCATCGCGCCAGCGCCACCGCTTCCGGCGAACACGACAGCTATGGACGTGCGGGCCACGCGCCCTACTCCCTTAAACGTAGCCGAGCCAACTCCAGTAGGTCGCGCCCAGCACCATCACCAGCGCCAGCGCGATGATCGTCAGCACAAAGCCAGTGCGGACGAAGTCGCGAGCGTTGAATGTCTCGGTGCCGTAGGCGACCATGTTTTGTGGCGCATTCACCACCAGGATGAAGCCAAAGCTGACCACGAATTGCAGCACCATGGTCATGCCGATGATGTTGATTCCTGGCGTTGCCACGCTCTTGAGCACGGCAATCACGATCGGGATCATCGCCGAGGCAAGCGCAGTAGCACTGGCAAAGCCCAGATGAATGACGACCAGGAACAAGCTCATCACACCCAGAATGAACAACGCAGTCGCATTCGTGAGCCCGAACTGGGCCACGACGATATTGGCGAGCCAGGTTGCCGCATTGGTCTGCAACAGCGCGGTGCCAAGGCTGATGCCGATGCCGAACAGGATGATGGTGCCCCACGGAATTCTGTTCTGGGCATCTTTCCAGGTCAGAATACCGAAACCGGGCATGAACATCAGCGCGACGGCGGTGATGGTGGTCGTGCTGGTGTCGAACTTGTGCAGGATGCCTTCGGTCGCCCAGAAGGCGATCAAGGTGAGCGAGATTAGCAACAGCTTTATCTCCGAGGCCTTCATGGGCCCGAGTGCGGCGAGTGATTTGCGGATGCCTTCACGGCCGCCCGGTACTTCCGCCACTTCCGGCGGCATCATGCGCGTCATGACGAAATAGAGCGCAATGCACATCAGGATTGCGAACGGCCCGGCGGCAATCAGCCAGTCAAGCCAGGTAATCGTCTTGTTGAAGGCCTTCTCAATGAAACCGATGGCGACCATGTTCTGGGCCGCAGCGGTCTTGATACCGACGTTCCAGATGCTGGCAGTCTGCACTGTGACAATCATCAACATGCTGGCAAAGGCGCCGCGCTTGTTGACGCCAAAGGCCGCGATGATGCCGAGCGTAATCGGAACCAGGCAGGCGACCCGCGCGGTGGTGGACGGCACCATGAGCGCGATCACGAACCCGACCAGGATCGTGCCGATGACGACGTGGCTGGTTTGGGTGCCGACGCGCGACAGGATGCTGAGTGCGATGCGTTTATCGAGGCCGGTCGCAGTCATGGCGGCGGCCAGGAACAACGCGGCGGCAACAAGCACCAATGCTGTATTGGCGAAGCCGCTAAATGCGAGCGTAAGCGCGCCACTGGTGCCGAGCAGTACTTTCGGGTTGGCGACGTTGGGCGCAAGACCGAGCAGGAACGCCATCAGTGCGGCGATCAAGATGGCCGACACAGCATAGTCGACCGCCTCGGTCATCCAGAGGATGACGGCGAAGGCGAGGATGGCGAGCATGTGGTGGCCGGCGACTGGCAGACCGACCGGTGTTGGCAATAACAAAATGGCAATCAGCACCGCGGTTGCGGCCAGCAGGCCCCAATTCGATGCGAACCAACCTTTTTCAGCTGTGGCAGTCTGCACGGCCGAGCGAACTGACGGTTGAGCTGCGAGTGACATAAGTTTCCTCCAAACGAAAAAAATCCGCTGGGAAATGATCATCGGCCCAACGCCACAAAGTACGTTGAGAAAGATCAATTGCTGGAATGACGCCGGCTACGGAATTGTCCTTAGTGCCAGACGTTTTTTGCAGCGCAGCACAGCCGGAAATGACAAAGGCGCACCCCGCGCCCCTTTGAAGCCGCGGCTGTGCGCCTTCTCGTCGCCCCTTAACCTAGGCGGCGGATGAGTAGCTAATGCGCGACGACGTCGTCTCTCGGCTCGATGACTATGCCCGAGGTCGGCTCGACCCACACAAGGTGGTCATTCACTGCCTTCACGCCGGAAATGTTTTCAGCGGCCACTTTCATTGCTTCACGTTGGCGCTCGTCGATGACGACACCCCACAATTCGACGACACCGTCGCGCACGACCACATTGGTCATGGCCGCCGGCGCCCAGACCTCCTTCTGGAATTCCGCCAGCAACTTTTCGCGGATGGCTCCATCGTCCTTCGCGGGAGGTTCTGCTACCCGCGCCATGCTCACCATCGCATGCATCAGGTTTGATCGTGTTACGATCCCGACCAGCTGGCCGCCACACACCACCGGTACGCGTTTGATGCGCTTGCGCTCCATCAAATCAACAATGTCTTCGAGCGCGGTCAACTCGTCGACCGTCTGTACCTCGGTCGTCATCACCTCGGCGACCTTGCTGCCGTGCGAATGGCTGTATTCGGCGGCCATGCGTCCGGGTCCCATAAGGAATTCGAGCCAACGGGAGCGCTTGTGCTCCGTCCGTGTCTCACGGCGGCGCAGGAAGTCGCCTTCGGACAGCACACCGACCAATTTGCCGTCTTTGTCGACCACTGGCAGTCCACTGATGTGGCGTTGAAGCATCAACCGGGCGGCCTGCAATACGGTCGCATCCGGAGCGATCGAAATGACGTCGCGCGTCATTACATCTTCGGCTTTCATGGCGATCCTCCAATTTACAGGGACCATGAAATCAGAAGTCTTGCCGAAGCGCCTTGACGCAGGTCAAACGGCGCTAATGCTTCCATTCGGGTGCCGGGACCGCCGCCCAGCTGCGCTTGAGACGCAGGTCGTCAGCGATGGCATTGGCGGCGATATAGCCGGGGGCGCCATTCACGCCGCCGCCATTGCCGGACGAGGACCCGCAGAGATAGAGCCCCTCCACCGGCGTGCGAGAACCCGGCATCAAAGGATGCGGCCGGTTGATACCGAGTTGATTGGGCACATATGCGCCGACGCGCACGGCGCCCTGCCGCATGTTGGCGTTGAGTTTTTCCACGTCGAGCGGCGTAAAAAGATAGGTCCCGAGCAGGTTGTCGCCTTCAAGATTTGAAGCGTAAATTCGCCAATAATCGAGCACACGCTGGGTGTAGTCGGCGCGATTGCGCTCCCATTCTTGCGGTGAACCGTCGACCGAATAGGGCGCAAACGGCCACCAGAACGCCACATGCTTGCCGGCCGGCGCATAACTCGGATCGAACTGGCTGTTGCAAGCGCCATTGCCCATCAGGACCTTGGGAAATTTCTTCGCCGCGCAGTCCTCGAAGCAGCTTGCCACGTCGTCGATATGGTCCATGCCGAAGAAGATATTGTAAGCGCGCGCAATATCGGGATCGAATGCAGCGGCGCGATAGGCTGGCGGGTTTTTGAGCGCGAGATGCAGCGTCACAAGACTATGGTTGCCCCAATGCCAGGTTTTGGCCTTTTCGCGCACGGGCTCCGGGAACAGCTCCTCCCCGGCCATCTGCACCGTGGTCGGAAAGTCGATGGCGCTTGCGACGAATTTTCCGCCATTGATTGTACGGCCGTCGTCAAGCTTCACGCCGGTCGCACGGCCATTGGTGACCGTGATTTCCTTCACATCCGCGCCGGTGATGACTTCGCCACCGCCGGCCTCCACAACCCGCGCCAGCGCAAGGGGCAGCGACACCGCACCGCCAACCGGCAGTGTGAAGCTCGCGATATTTGCAAAGATTGCCGGAAAGACGATGCCGGCACCGGGCACATTCTCCGTGGTAATTACATGCATATAAGATGTGAACAGCGTACGGATTCGCTCATCGACGAAGTGCTTACGCACGACGCTGAAAAGGTCGTGCTGGGCATGCGAAAGAAGTTCTTTCGCTTTTGGCCCGCTCAGCCGGTCAACGAGCTGCTCGCGCGGTAGCGGCGCGCTGTACAGCAGTGACACGAGCAAGGGACGCATCTCGTCGCAATAAGTATGCCAGAGCACGCGGAACGTCTCCGCATCCTGTTTGGAAAAACGCGCGAGCGAGGCACAGGTCTTGTCGAGGTCCTTGTAAATGACGATGCCAGTGCCATCGCGAAAGGTCGCCGCTTGCTGCACGGGTGGCTCGATATAGGAAAATCCGTAGCGGTGAAGTTCAAGATCTTCGAGCAACGGACAAAGTCTAAGTCCCATGTAGAAATTGGCATGTAGATTGAGCTTATAGCCGGGAAGAATACGTTCCTCGGTGCTCGACCCACCACCGATGCGGCTGTTTCGTTCAAGGACAGCGATCCGCATGCCTGCACGCGACAGGTAAGCGGCGAGCGTCAGCCCGTTGTGGCCTGCACCAATCACGACGCCATCGAAATTCGCCATGACCCCACCCGAACGCTACGGCTACGACACCAGCAGTGTAGGTCGAGCGTAGCGCCTCACCATGGCACGAACAACGACGCAAAAATTGTCCTGACCACCTTTCGCCACCGGAAAGAAAAAGCCCCGGCAAGGAGTGATGCCGAGGCCAGTATAACCGAACATAGGTCAGGGAGGACGACGTTCGGCTTTAGGAGTTCAGGCGGCTCAGCGCGCCACGGTTGCGCAGGACGATACGGCGCGAACTCGGCACCGCGATGGTCGCGGCATTCTCGAGTTGTGTCAGCGTGCGTGACACCGTTTCAATCGTCAGGCCAAGATAGTCTGCAATATCCTGGCGTGACATCGGCAGGTCTACTTCGTTGCCAGATGGCGCACGCGCCGACATCTCAAGCAAAAATCCGGCGACACGCTCCTGGGCGGTCTTGATCAACAACATGATGTGACCCTGAGCGCGCTGCAATTCGCCAGCTGTCATGGCCCAAAGCCTGCGGGCAACCCCATTGTCGCGTGTGGCAAGTGCCACCAGCGCGCTGCGTTTGATCACCAACACCTTGGACTCGATGATCGCTTCTGCGGAGAAGGTGTGTTCATCACCGACTTCGAGACCGAAAACATCGCCCGGCAAGTAGAAAGCACCGATCTGGCGACGGCCATCGTTCAATACTTTGTAAGTCCGTACACTACCGCTGAGCACCTTGTAGAGATAATCGGCTCGCTCGTTCTCGCCGTAAATCTCCGCATTGCGTCCGAATGGCATTGCCGCACCCATCATCTCGATTTCGCTGGTGAGCGAAAGAGAGGTAACGGGGGGCATCGGGCGTACAACACGAACTGCAGGTTGATGGGACGTTCCGCGGTTGATCATCGTCTGGGTGAGCATGGCGCTGGTCCTCGGTAAATCTGATGATCAGTGGATACCGGTGGAACCGCGTGTTCGAAATTCAGATAATCTCCATAGGGGATTCACCGGAGGCGCCCCAGGACTTCGCCACGGTGGATCTGACGTGCTATGGATCGAGCCAGCATGGCCGAAGCCTTTGAAAATACGCAGTATTCCTCGCCCTTCGATCGAGGATGGCCCCTGCGCTACGGAGTGGCCCCCAGCACGGTTGCCCTGGCATTGGCGGCCCGCGCCTTGCTTACGCCCGTACTGCATGACGATGCGATTTTTTTCTATTTCATCCCGCCGGTACTGATTTCGGCCGGGATCGGCGGTTTGGGGCCGGGCTTATTGGCAACAACTCTAAGCCTCGTGGCAGCGCTTTTTTTAGTTGTGCAAGCAGCCACATTTTCGAATCTCATTTTAGTCAATGGTTTTGCATTCACGATGATCGGGGTCGGCGTATCCTGGGGTGGCGAATTGCTGCACCGTGGCCGATTGCGGGCAACGGTGATGTCACGGGATGCCCTGGCACGCGAAGCGCACCTACAATCAATTCTCGATACCGTGCCCGAGGCGATGATCGTGATCGACGAGCGCGGCATCATGCAATCTTTCAGCAGCGCGGCCGAGCGCCTATTCGGATATCGGGGGGCAGAAGCGCTCGGCCAGAACGTCAAAATTCTGATGCCTGCACCTTATCGTGAAAACCATGACGGTTTCCTGGACCGTTATAAAGCGACACGCGAACGCCGCATCATCGGTATCGGCCGGGTTGTGGTCGGCCAACGCAAGGACGGCTCCACTTTTCCGATGGAGCTCGCAGTCGGTGAAATGCAGTCCGGCGACCGGCGTTTTTTCACCGGTTTCATCCGTGATCTGACCGAGCGGCAGCAGACGGAAGCACGCCTGCAGGAATTGCAATCCGAACTTGTCCATATTTCGAGGCTGACCGCCATGGGCGAGATGGCTTCAACACTGGCGCATGAACTTAACCAGCCGCTGTCGGCCATCTCCAACTATCTCAAGGGCTCAAGGCGCTTGCTCGAAGACAACCGCGATGAAAAATCCATCATGATGCGCGATGCGCTTGAGAAAGCCGCCGATCAGGCCATGCGCGCAGGCCAGATTATTCGTCGGCTCCGCGATTTCGTTTCGCGCGGTGAAAGCGAACGACGGGTGGAAAACATCACCAAGCTCGTCGAAGAAGCCAGCGCGCTGGCTCTGGTGGGCGTGAAGGACCGCGGGATCCGTGTTCAATTCCGGTTCGATCCGGATGTCGACCTGGTCCTCGCAGATCGCGTCCAGATTCAGCAGGTCCTCCTCAACCTGATCCGCAATGCCATGGATGCCATGGAGACATCGCAAACGCGAGACCTCGTCATCTCAATTATTCCGATTGAGGATAAATATGTTCGCATCAGTGTCGCCGATACCGGTTCCGGTATTGCCCCGGAGGTCGCCGAACAATTGTTCCAACCATTCATCACGACCAAGCGTCAGGGCATGGGCGTGGGCTTGTCGATTTCGCGCACCATCGTGGAGGCTCACGCTGGACGAATCTGGGTCGAACCGAATCCTTCCGGCGGTACAATTTTCCATTTCACGCTTGCGGTCGTAGATGAAGGAGATGTCGACGATGCAGCCTGAGCCAATCGTCTACGTAATCGATGATGATGACGCCGTTCGGCAATCGCTTGAGTTTCTGCTCAAGACCGCCGGTGTCAGCGTCCGTGGATTTGATTTCAGCCAAGGCATTTCTGGACGTGCTGCCGGCCATCAAATCCGGATGCATCATAACCGATGTGCGGATGCCGGAGATCACAGGAATCGATCTCCTGCGCCGTCTCAAGGAGAGTGGACTTGATGTTCCGGTCATCGTTATTACCGGCCACGGCGACATATCGCTGGCAGTGGAAGCCATGAAAATTGGCGCTATCGATTTTCTCGAAAAACCGTTCGACGACGACCTCTTGCTCGCTGCAGTCCGCTCAGCACTTAATACGGAGGCAGGCACCGCCAGGCACAAGGCCGAGATTGCAGAGATTCATGACAAGCTGGCGGCGCTCTCCAACCGCGAACGGCAGGTTCTTGAAGGCCTGGTCGCAGGCAAACCCAACAAGGTGATTGCGTTCGATCTTGGCATCAGCCCCCGAACAGTCGAGATCTATCGCGCCAATCTGATGACCAAAATGTCGGCCAACAGCCTTTCCGATCTGGTGCGTATGGCAATGACGGCCGGCATTCTTGAAAGCGCAACCAAGGGCGGGCATTGAGCAATCTCCGGTGCTCTTTGAGCCTGCGAACGCGGCGCCATTCCTGAAACTGCTTAGCCGCCGGCGCCACCTTTGACGCCAAGCCCGCGCATGAAGCGCTCGCGGATTTGTACCGGGTCGCGATCGGTGGCGCCGATAGCCGGCTTGTCGTCAATGCGAACGACTATCAGGCTGGGCGCGCCGCCTTTAAGCGCTGATGCCACCAGGCGATCGAAATCGCTTTCATCGGCGGCCCAGGCGCTATTGGCAATGCCGGCGCCACGTGCAATCGCGACGAGATCAGCAACTGCTGCGCCCGGAGTTGGCTGTGAGCCCGTGATCTGGTAAATGCCATTGTCCCAAACGACGATTGTAAGATTCTTCGGCGCTCGCTCGGCGACGGTGGCTAGGCAGCCGAGCTGCATCAGCAGCGAGCCGTCGCCCTCAAGCGCGATCACTTGCCGGCGCGGTTGCGCAAGGGCAACGCCGAGAGCGATCGGAATGGCGAGGCCCATGCTGCCCAGCATGTAAAAATTCTGCGGCCGTTGGCCGCTCGCCCACAAATCGAAATTCGCATTCCCGATGCCACCGACCACCGCTTCATCGTGCTTGAGCTGCGCGACCAATCGCTTGGTCAATTCGAAACGGTTCATCACCTTCGCGTTGTGGGCGCCGATGGCTCCGGTCTGCGTTGCGGTCATGGCGTCATCAAGCCTCGAACACTTTGCCGCCTGTGAGCAAAGGCGAAAGAATGAAGGTGACGGGCGCCTGCGTTGCAACGGCCTGCTTGATCGAGCGATCGACGATAAACGCAAGCTCGTCTTGACGCGTGATCGTTATATTTTCGACAGCGAGCGAACCGAGCACAGGCCTCATAGTCTTGCACACGAGCGCCTGGCCGAGATTGAATTCGCCGAGCGTGCCGCGTTCCGACACAAATATCAGGGCCGGGATCTGAGACGGCACCACCAACGAGGCGAGCGCGTTCGGGATGGTTGCAAAGCCGCTGGTTTGCATCAGCACGGCGCCGCGCATGCCCCCCATCCAGGCGCCGCTGATAATGCCGAGCGCTTCCTCTTCGCGGGTGGCGGCGAAGGTCGTGAAAAAATTGTCGGCGTGGATGGCCTTGATCAGCGGCGTAAACACGCGATCGGGAACGTAGACCACCAGTCTGACGTCGTTGGCCTTCAAGGTCGCCAGCACGGTTTCGTGCCAGGTGCTTGCTCGCGGTTGTGGATTCGTCATGACGGGAGGGACCGGGCCGCTGTCTTTTGAATATTGTGAAATTCTCGCACTTTGACCTGACCGCTGACGCCAACTGCCGAAGCCATTGCTCCAATAATCGCAAAAGCTTAGCCTAAGAGATAGTACGGCGCTAATCAGAAAATATTGCCGAAACTCAGGGGAGGAACAATGACGAGATCCAAAGGACATTCGGCGCCCACGCGTCGCAGCATCATAAAGGGCGCGCTGGCTGCCGGCGTTGCGGGGCCGGCAATCTTGCGCACGCGCTCGGCCTTTGCCGCCTATCCCGACCGCCCGGTCAAAATCGTTGTCGCCAATACGCCCGGCGGACCGTCCGACATTGTTGGGCGAATTGTTTCCGCGGCGCTTCAACAATCGACCGGCAAGACCTTCATCATCGAGAATATCGGCGGCGCCGGCGGCAATATCGGCTTCGGCAATGCCGCGCGCGCCGAACCGGATGGCTACACGCTTCTGCTGGCGACGAACGCCTGGTCGATCAACCCTACTCTCTACAACAAGATTCCCTATGATCCGCACAAGGACTTCGTAGGCGTCAGCGAATTGGCCTCTTCACCCAACACGTTCGTCGTGAAGGCCGATCTGGCGGCAAAGAACATGAAGGAATTTGTCGCGCTCGCCAGAGCGAATCCGGAAAAATTCAACTGTGCGACGCCCCCCATCGGAACAAGCCCGCAGATCCAGCTCGAGGTTCTGAAAATTCGGGAAAAGTTGCCAAAGCTGGAGGACGTGGTGTTCAAAGGCGGCGGCGACGCTATCCAGGCGTTACTCGGCGGCACAGTGCAATTGAGTTCGGGTTCGCTTGGTCCGGCTCAACCGCATATCAAGGCAGGCAAGCTGCGCTGCCTGGCGGTGTCGGCCGAGAGCCGCTGGCCCGACCTGCCCGATGTACCCACTATGCAGGAACAAGGTTATAAGGATTTCGTGTTTCCCACCGACATGGTGCTGCTGGCGCCAGCGCAGACCCCGCCCGACATCGTTGCGTGGCTGGAGAAGGAGACGCTGAAAGTCCTCAGCACGCCGGAGATGAAGGAGCGGTTGTACAAATCCGGCTTTTCGGTGCGGCCGAAGGGCGCCAAGGACGCCTGGGCGCGAGTGACTAAGGAAATCACCTTATTCCGGGACATCATCGACCAGGCCGGTATAAAAAAACTGTAAGATCTGACACCGAAACCGAGGTGCGCCTGCCGTCGCAGAACACGATGGCAGGCGCAATTGCGATAGGACAGAAGGAATCAATGCTGCGCATCAAGGCGATAGAGCCAATCGCAGTCGGTTTACCGATGCTCAAGCCCGTCATTATGGCGGGCGAGGAAATTCGCCGCGCCGACAACATGCTGGTGCGCATCGAGGCAGACAACGGCTTGATCGGCTGGGGTGAGGCTGGGGCAGCTCCCATGCACACCGGCGAAACGGTCGAGAGCATGACTGCGGCTGTTCAACATCTTATGCCGCATATGCTGGGTCGCGACGCAAATGATATTGACGGCGCGCTCGGCGCCATGGATGGCCGCATGTATGGCAATCACGGCGCCAAGGCCGCGATCGAGATCGCGTTGTATGACCTTACCGGCCGCGCCAATGGAAAACCGGTCCATGCCCTGCTGGGTGACAAGAAGCGCAGCCGCCTGCCGCTGCTCGGCGTGATCGGTGGTGGCGATTGTGATGGCGACCTGCGCGATGCGGAGAAGAAGAAAGCAGCGGGTTTCACGGCCTACAAGATCAAAGTCGGAATTGACACACCCGAAAATGACGCCGCGCGCACGCGCGCCATCTGCAAGATTCTGGGCAGCGGCATGCTCATTTCGGCCGACGCCAATCAAGGCTACAGCAGCGAACAGGCCATCGCCTATGTGCGCGCGATCAAGGGTTGCGGTCTCGACTTTTTCGAACAGCCTGTGATCGGCCATGATCTCGCCGGCATGGCGGCAGTTGCGGCGGCAACGGACATCGCGATCGGCGCCGACGAAGGCATTCATTCGATTGACGACATAAAACACCACCATGAGCGCAAGGCCGCTCGTGGCGTCAGCCTGAAGGCGATCAAGCTCGGCGGTATCAAAGCCGCGACCGAAGCGAGCCGGCTTTGCGAAAGCCTCGGCATGAGCGTCAATATTTCATGCAAGACCGGCGAATCCAGCATCGCCTGCGCGGCGGCGCTACACGTCGCGTCCGTCATCCCCAATATCGAGTGGGGATTGACGCTCACGCACACAGGCCTCGCGGAAGACGTGACGGCCCACCCCATCCCGACTGCCAGGGGTCATGTCGATGGCTTGGATCGGCCCGGCCTTGGTGTCGATGTAGACGAAGATCGCGTCCGCCGGCACCGGGTGCCGATCGCCGCGCGCAATGTGGCGTGAAGTCGGCCGGCCTCTAGCTCACGACGAATCCGCGCGCTTTGAACTGTTCCTTGGCAGCTGACGTGGTCAGTTCCTGGATCAGATCCTCGGCAGCCTTCTTGTTTTTCGACGCGGCATGCACGGACGCAGAAAACGTCACGGCGCCCTGAATTTCTGTCGGGAGTGGGCCGACCAGCGTTACGTCCTTGTTCGCCATGATCTCGCTGATCTGGCCGAGGCCGATTTCGATGCTGCCGGCGGCAACTTCTTTCAACCCGTCCGGTCCGCGGTCGCGCAATTGCAGTTTCGACTCGATCTGCTTGTCGATGCCAAGCTGGGCGAACACCTTGGCGACGTGAATGCCGCTCTGGCCGCCTTTGGCCGGATTTGCATACATGATCGACTTTGCGGCCAGCATCGATGTCTTGAACGCGTCGACGTTGTGAATATCCGGCTTTGGCGCCCCGGCTTTCACCGCAACCCCAACACCCATGCTGCCAAGGTCGCGAATGCTGGCGCCATCCACCTTGCCCTGTTTGGCGAGGCCGGCGAGGCCAGAATTGGTCGCAAGCACGACGTCGCCTTCAGCGCCTTCGGCCACCCGTTTGGCGATAGCTCCCGCGGTGCCGAATTCGAATTTCACCGTGTTCCCGCTCTTTTGTTCGTACGATTTGACCAGTTCGCGCACCACCGACTGCACCGCGCCTGGGCAGAAAACAACCACTTCGCCAGCCAATGCCGGCGTCACAGAAAGGGAAGCAAGGACCGTAGCAAGCAAAATCTTACGCATGGCATTTCCCCCGTTTTGTCACCATCTTGCATTTTAGAGCTCGGCCGCACCGCGTCGCTTGTTGTCGCCGTGGAGTTGAGGCCGGGCCGCATCGATGATTTCGCTCAGCGTCACGGCACGGCATCCCTCCTTCGCCGATGTAAGTGAGGCATAGACCGCCGCCACCGCCTGGCAGCCGTTCGCCGCGGACAGCTCGCAATCCGCGTTTTGCATGACACTGTCGGCGAACATGTTCAACTCGTCGCGATACATGTTCCCCGGCGGGACAGCGAGCGCTTGCCGTTCGGCGGGCCCCTTTCCGCGCACCTGCCGATAAAGCGTCGCATTCTCATGCAGCCGCTCGGGGCTGGCCCAATGGGTCTGGTCGATATCATAGAACATAAGCGCATCGAGCCCGGTCGCCCGCACGTTGAAGGTGCCCGGGCTCGTCCAGTTTGAAATCACTGTGCCGAGCTTGCCGTCCGCAAAATGCACCGTGACGATCCATTGATCTTCGACCTCGGCACCTACGGGCGAGTGACGCCCCGCGCTGGCGCTGACCGCGGCGATATCGCCGCCGAGATAGCGCAAGGTGTCGAACTGGTGCACGCCGATCTGGCTTAGAGAGCCTCCAGGCGCACTTTTCGAATACCAGCGCCAATCGTCGCGGCTAAGCCGCAGTCCGCGGTCGTTCGAGAAATTGGTCTCGATCTGACTGATCTTGCCGAGCGCGCCGGCGTCAATCGCCGCCCGGATCGCGCGCACGCCAGTCAGCAAGCGCGCGCAGTGGCCGACCACGATATGCACACCATGGACCGGTTCTAACGCAGCAACTGCGAGTGAATCGACCAGCGTGTTGGCAATCGGCTTTTCTATATAAATGTGCTTGCCGGCTCGTGCCGCGCGTTCCGCAAACTCGAAATGCAGCTCGTTTGGCAGGGCCAACACAACCGAAGCGACGGTCTTGTCGGCGAGCACATCGTCAAAACGGCGCACGGGAATCCCGGTATCGCGCGAAAACGCAACAAGCTTGTCCGGATTGCGGCCAACGCAGCAGGCGAACTCGATCTTGTCGGACTGGCTGGCTGCGCGGGTCAGTACGCGGCCCCAGGCGCCGACGCCGATCAAAGCGGCCTTGAGCGGGGCCTGCGCCATCATCCCTCCCCCTGCACGCGTCGTCGTTTTCTCACCCGGCGGATTTGCCGCGATGAGCCATAGGATGAACCTAGGCGCGAGCCTAGGAAATGGCGCGAGGCGAGATCAAGTCTGGGATTGTCGAAATAGCCGCTGTGCCGCCTCAATGATTCCCGAGCGGCGCTTTCGCTCATTGGCCTTCGCGACATACACGCCGATGACTGACCCGAAAAGATAGCCCATCTGTAGCGCTGTTATGCCCAGGAATGTGACGAAGAGAACGAACCCAAAGCTGCTTTCGTATTTGAAACCGACACCGATAATCGCAGCAAAGCTTACAATGATCACAGGAAGCAGGATAAACACTTTGAAGCAATGCCCCAACAGCACGCCGACGACAAAAGCGGCCAAAGCGAAAACCAGTATTGTCATTTGAACATCCCGCTCTGTCGGAGCTGGCGCGCAAGGTTGCGCCATTCGACACACGCAACCTAAAGACTTGGGTTCCAAAGAACTTGGGCTGAAACGCTATTCAATAGGACAGAATTGCACCGCGGTCGCTTTCGGCCGGCAATGCATAATTTCGGTCGGGGTATGGTTACCCGCGTTTGCGCAGGAACACGTAGTCTGCAGAATACGGTACGCTACGGTAGGCGCCCGCCGTTTCGCACGAACCTTGCATCGCGCCGCCCTTCGTGTTGATGCGCTGGATCGTAGCAACACGCGACAGGGCTCCCTCACCATGGTGATCCGTGACCTCAAGCTTGAGCCACGGGAGGTCGCTGAATGTCGCGCCCGGAACCGCACTCACCATCTTGGCCCGTACAGAGCTACCATCGATGTGTTGCCAATTTGGCCCGGCAGAATGAAATCCAACCGTCTTGCCATCGGAGATCAGAGTGGCGACGGGCTCGCGCATCATCCAGAAAAGCTTGTTCTTCTGATCATATCTGCATTCGTAAATCTGTAGGTACTTGGACGAGAACGCAAATCAGTTGGCCTAGAGCGCAAGCCGTAGATCGCAGGTTTGTGGCGCTGGCGGAAAAGCCGCGACTGCAATGACCAAACAGATGGTCTTGCTGTCGAGGTTTTAAGCTTACAGAGGCTTTTTTCTCGCGCTTAATTCATTTGCGTACAATTGATTCGGCCTGCGATGAGATCGTCTGTGCAAAGCCAAGCTTGATTCGAAATTAACGCCAATAAACAAACGAGACGTTGCCGCGACTCTTCTTCAATTCGGTTTTGAACCTTAGGTATCGCTAGTCGCGATGCACCAGAGTTGAAAGCCGTTGCTGTTCGTCACGGCTTAGTGGAGCAGCATCAATGGCAAGCCTGCTCCGACGTCGCACCGTCACCAACAGCCCAATCATGCCTGCCAGCAACGCCGCCGGTGGCAATCCCCATAAGAGAATCGTCTGCAATTCCAGACGGGGCCTCAGCAATACAAACTGACCATAACGCGATACCAGAAAATCAAGTACCTGCGTGTCGCTATCACCTTGCGTAAGGCGCTCGCGGACGAGCAATCGGAGATCGCGAGCGAGTGGGGCTTCCGAATCATCGATCGACTGATTTTGGCAAACCAGACACCGCAGCTCGCTGGACAGATTTCGCGCGCGCGCCTCCAGTGCCGGATCTTTTAACATTTCATCCGGCTGCACGGCATGCAAGGGCCCCGTCAATGCGAATGCGAAGAGCAGAATCACCATCACGAGCCGGCACATTTTTTCTATTCCGCTGCTTGCATTGCCGATTTCGCTGCCGGCTTCGGTGCCCCTACGCGCAGCCTTCGGTCCGACAATGACAGCGCGCCGCCCAGCATCATCACCACGGCTCCCAACCAGATCAACATGACCATCGGCTTGTAATAAAGACGGATCGCAAGAGCACCGTCGTCGTTAGGATCGCCCAGCGACAGATAGAGCTGACCAGCGCCAACGGTCATCAAGGCCGCTTCATTGGTCGTCATACTGCGCGAAGAAAATGTCCGTTTTGACGGCTCCATGACCCCAACGGCCGCGGCGCCGCGGCGGACCGTGAACCTTGCGATCAGAGAATCATAGTTCGGACCCGGTCTTTGCGTTATACCGTCGAAGGAAAGATCGTATCCGGAAATAGAAACAGTCTGTGTCGGTTTCAACGCGATGATGCGTTCGCTTCCCCACGTCGCGGCGCAAATGATTCCGAGCATGGACACGGCAACGCCGAAATGCGCCACCGCCGTACCCCAGGTTGAACGCGGCAAGCCGGCCGCACGCATGCGAACCGTTGCGAGCGGCAATCGGAACAGACCGGTCCGCTCCACGAGATCGATCAGCGATCCAGCCATCACGTAAAATGCAAGACCGACGCCAAACGGCGCGAGCGCCGACTGGCCATTTTCCACTGCAAAAGTTGCGGCAACCGCAACAATTCCGATGGCGAAGGCGGCCATCAACCGCTGCGCGACGCCGAGGAGGTCGCCCCGCTTCCACGCCAGCAGAGGTCCGAATGGCACGACAAACAGCAGCGCCACGAATAGCGGCCCGAAGGTCAAATTAAAAAACGGCGCACCGACCGAAATCTTGTCGCCGGTCAGCGCTTCCAACGCCAGCGGATAGAGCGTTCCCACGAACACCGTAAGACAAGCGGTCGTCAGAAACAGATTGTTGAACACCAGCGCGCCTTCGCGCGAAATCGGCGCAAAAATTCCGCCCTGCTTGAGCATCGGCGCGCGCCAGGCAAAGAGCGTCAGACCGCCGCCGATGAACAGTATCAGGATAGCGAGGATGAAAACGCCGCGGGTCGGATCAGTCGCAAAGGCATGTACTGAAGTGAGGACGCCTGACCGCACCAGGAATGTGCCGATCAACGAAAGCGAAAACGTGAGAATAGCGAGCAGGATCGTCCAGATTTTCAGCGCGTTGCGCTTTTCCATCACGACAGCCGAATGCAATAGCGCCGTGCCGGCAAGCCACGGCATGAACGAAGCATTCTCCACCGGATCCCAGAACCAGAAGCCCCCCCATCCGAGCGTGTAGTAGGCCCAGTATGATCCCATCGCGATGCCGATGGTCAGGAACATCCAGGCCGCAAGCGTCCAGGGCCTCACCCAACGCGCCCAGGCCGCATCGATGCGCCCTTCGATCAGGGCGGCGATCGCAAAGGAGAATGCAATCGAAAAGCCGACATAGCCGATGTAAAGCAGCGGCGGATGGATCGCGAGACCGGGATCTTGCAGGATCGGATTAAGGTCGCGGCCCTCGGATGGAGCCTGCTCCAGCCGAAGAAAGGGGTTCGAGGTCAGGAGAATGAAGAGATAAAAGGCGCTGGCAATCCAGGACTGCACAGCCAGCACATAGGCTTTCAGGGTCGCGGGCAGATTGCTGCCGAATGCCGCGACCAGCGCGCCGAAGAGGGAAAGAATGAGGACCCACAGAAGCATCGAGCCCTCGTGGTTGCCCCACACGCTTGTGAATTTGTAGATCAGCGGCATCCTCGAGTGCGAGTTCTCGAATACGTTAGCCACCGAAAAATCCGAGTTGACGTAGCAGGCCGTCAGCGCCGCAAACGAAAACGCGACAAAGGCAAATTGCATCAGGGCGGTGGAATTGGCGAGACGCATAAGCGCGGTATCGTAGCTACGCGCGCCAACGATCGGCACGATCGCCTGGATCAAGCCCAACCCCAGCGCCAGCACCAATGCATAGTGACCGAGTTCTGCGATCATCGCGGCGTGCTCCCGGAACTTTTGCTCTCGCCTTCCTGCCAACGCCCGCTTTTCTTCAAGGCGTCGACCACTTCGCGCGGCATATACCGTTCATCGTGCTTGGCGAGCACGGTGTCGGCAGCGAAGTGCCTCCGGACTCAAGTTTGCCTTCCGCCACTACGCCTTGCCCTTCGCGAAACAGGTCCGGCACGATGCCTTGGTAGTGGACCGGGATGTCGGTTTTGCCGTCTGTAATCGCGAAGCGAACCTGCAGATTGTCCCCGCGCGCCACGCTGCCGGGCTTGACCAACCCGCCGATGCGCAGACGCGCGCCTGGAGGATTGTGCTTTTCAACAACGTCGGTCGGCGATGTAAAAAAAACGATCGAGTCGCGCATTGCGCTGAGCACCAACCCGGCTGCAACCGCGAGAACGCAAAGGCTCGTACCGATCAGAACCAGGCGTCGTTGCTTGCGCGTCATTCCGCCTTACTCAACTTTCAAGTCTTGTATTTTGATCATTAACTTCGGCGCGGCGCCGGTTATCGCTGGCGCACCCGCTTCGCCGGGCACCATACAGACCCACAACAGCCGCCGCCAGCCTTCGAAAAAGCTGCGTCTATTCAGCGCATATTGCGGACTTCAGTAACGCATGCGGCCAGAAAATGCTCGAGCTAAACCGGAGTGCTGTCGGGCCTGCAAGAGGGCCGGCCGCTGCCGCCGAGCCAGCATTTGCAATCTAAAAACGAAAGGCTAGTCTATCGCGGTCTTGCTCCACGTTAATTCCAATGGGGGTGAATATGCGTGCGCCCATCGTTGCTCTCGTGCTGGCCCTACTCGGAGGCGCGTTTTTGGCAATTTCAGCCTTTCTTGGCGTAAGCGCTGCCGCTGATGGAACTATGCTTGCAGCGGAAACATGCATCGTATTGGCGGCCGTCATATACCTCGGCTGGTTTATTGCTGGGTGCATCAGCGAAATACGCAATGCGTAATTCCGCCCTGTGAACTCGGCCTGTACCGGACCCTGAATTTGAAAAGCGCGGTGAGTCCAAGTTAGATCCCGCAAACGCCCCGGCAGCCGGCCTACTCCACTTTTGCGAACGGCGCGCCGTAACTCACTTGCGATAGTCGTCGGGGCTATAAAGAAAGTGCGTGTAATAAGGGTGACGGAGACTCCATGCGCCTGCCTGCGCATAGTCATAAACCAGCACAGGCGCAGGTGCGGGTACGGCCGGCGACGACGACGCTTTGCCACCCCCACTCGGTTTACCTGGCTTTGCGCCAGTTGCCGGCACCTTGTGACCATTCGCCGCGAAAGCATTGCCGAATGCAGTGCGCGGGCCACCACCGGCGGGACTTACGTGGCAGCGACCACAGGCCAGGCCTGTTTGTTGAGCATAGGACGGTAGCGCGCCGGCAGGTCGAGGGACAACAACAGCTGCGAAGCCCACGATCAGCGCGACAGCTCCGGCCGCCGCCAAAGCGTACACGGACCCTGCTATTGGCTTGAAATCGTGCCCGTGCTCGCGATCCGTCATGACTGTAGTCTCCCCTCGCCTGATTCAAACTGAAAAGCGCACTCTATTTCTTCTTTGACTCTTCCTCGTCTTCATCGGGAAATTTCGGCAGGTGATGCGCGATACCCTTGTGGCAATCGATGCACGTCAGACCGGCCTTGAACCCTTCCGCCATGACTTTCTGTGCGGCCTCTGATTGTTTGTGCGGATCCATGGAGGCCGGCGAATGACAATTGCGGCACTCATGCGAGTTGTTCGCCTTCATCGTGGCCCAGACATGCTGGGCGAGCTCGAGCCGATGCTGTTCGAATTTCTCCGGCGTGTTGATGGTACCTAGGATTTTATGAAGCAGCTCATTGGATGCCTGGATCTTTCGCCGGACCTTGTAAAACCATTCGTGAGGCACATGGCAGTCCGAGCAAATAGGCCGAACGCCAGACCGGTTCTTGAAGTGAATGGTTTGTTGCAGCTCTTTGTACGGATTGTCCCGCATCTCGTGGCAGGAAATGCAGAACGCCTCGGTATTCGCCAGTTCCATCGCCCAGTTGAAGCCGCCCCAGAACAGCACTCCGCCGATACCGCCGACAATGAGCAATGTCGCGAGCGAAAAGCGCGAACTAGGACGCGTGAGAAATGTCCAGATGCGCACGATGAGGCTTTTTCGGGAGGACGGATTATTTGGATCGCTCATTGTAGCTCCTGCCGGTGGCTCGCATTCGCTGTTCGGCTAGACGCAAAATACAAGATCGATGCCGATACCACCAGCCGCTCAAACGAAGTACTTACGGCAATTCTACCAACGGCAGTGGCGTTCGTCCTACCAGGTGTACGCAAGCGACGCGGCGAGCAAGTGAACATTGTAGTTCGGGTTGTTGTAGGCCAGGTAAATCAAGGTGGGCTCACCAACATTGTTGATCGGCGCCAACGGATCATTCTGCCAGTTGTTGACCGCATTGCGCTCCCATGCGTAGTGCAGCTTGGCTTTGACCACGCCCTTCAAGCCGGCCTGCGCGACGGCGGCCTTGTCAAACGTGTAGGCCGCGGTCGCATCCAGGCGCTGGAACCAAGTCGTTACATCGGGGAATTGCACCGCCGGCCGGCATTCAGCTGGGCAGCCCGGGTTGACGCCAGTGGCGAAAGAAGATTCTGGTGATCGACACCATGCGATGCCGTGTAGCGCAGCTCGGTGATCAAGCTTGTCCGGGATTGCCTCATACCTGACCAAGCCGGTGAACGTATCCACGACGATACGGTCGTTCGTTTCCATGAAATTGGCGCCGCCGTGGGAGCGTGGCTGCCGGCTCGTAGCCATTTACATTATAGACGAGCTGAGTATCATACTCTCTCAGGTATCCAACCATGACGGAGGCGCGCGGATTGAACACATAAGTGAGCGTCGACGCCGCCGTTCCACGATGCGGCTATCGGTCAATCCGAGTTGGTTAGCCTTGTTCAGGCCGTAATAGTCATCCTGATACTTGAAATTCGGGGTGACGGTAAGACCCGGGAGCACGACCACATCGATTGCGACATTTGCTTTCCAACGCTCGCGATTGTCGGTCATCAATTGCCGATAAGCGGGGCTGACAAACCAGCCATCGCTGTGCGGAGTTGCCGTCCAGGGAATTGAATAGCCGCCACGTTGGCATTGTAATCGTAATTGTCGTAACGGCGGTTGGAGTAATAGCCGCTTGACCGCAGGGTGAACCAACTTGCCGGCCTCCAATCGGCAAACAGTTTGCCGGAATTCTCGTTGGTGGCGGAGCCGGACTCGCGCACCCAAGTATATCGCTCGAAGCCGTATGCGGCACCCAGCGTCCATTCGCGCGTCGGATGCCATACCAACTCTTCGCCGGCGTTTTGCTTGGTGTAGGAGATCGACAGGCTGCGAATCGTGCCTTCAGTACCGGTATGACGCAGCTGACAGCACGTTTTGATCCAAGCTGTCCCAGTGTCGGAAACAGAAGCTCCGGCGTATTGTTATCGAAGTTGTAGTAGCGGTAACTCAGCTTTATTCGTCAGCTCCGGCGTGATCTTCGTGGTGATGATGTTGTTGCTCAACAATGTGTTGATGGAACCGTTCAGGCTTGATGCCGGAAGAGCATTGGCCGCCGGCGAGTCGGAGGGCCGGATTGATTCGTCATCGGAATGAACGCATCGTTCTGCCGCATCATCGTGTAGCTGAGCGTGCCGGCATATCGGCTCTTCCACGGCAAGTCGGCGCCCAGCGTTCCGCTGAAGGCATTCATTTGATTGCTGGGCCACAACGACATCCGAGCGAAAGGAGAGGTGACCTGCGGCTGGACGCTCCGCGCGTTCGATAAGGATTTTGTATCGTATAAGACGAAAAGTTGTCGGTATATTGCGAGCCGTTATAGGCCAGCTTGAAAGTGAATTTCTTGCCCCACGGCGAAGTGCCGGCATATTCACCATTCAAACCATAGTTCTGCGTGGTGTCATCCACTGGCCTTGGCACCTGGATCAGCGGCGCTGCTGCCACCGCCGGGATTGCCGAAGCCGACAACGCCATCAACCTGCGTCCCGGTGCGAGAGAGATGAGAGTAATCAGCCTTGATGTCCCAGGCATCGGTCGGCGTCCATCGATAAGCGACCGACCCGGTGTCGCGCTGAATTCCAATGTCAGTCTGATAGAGGAAACGCGAGAGCTGATAGCCCGGCGGCTGTGGCTGTGCAAGTTAAATTGGAATAGACCGTGCCAAATGGCGGCAGTGTCAGCGCGCCGGTTCCGACTCCCTGATAGAAAGTCTGCGCGCTGGTGCTGTAGAGATGCGGCGTCGAGTCCCACTCGAAATTGAAGTAGTGCTGACCGGCCTTCGACGCTTCGAGATAGTATTCTTGGTCTTTATAGCCGATGTTCTTGCCACCGAGGTCTATCTGGTAAAGGCCATCGCTGCTTCCGGTGGACAGCCATATGTTCCCGAACGGCCCCGGCCGCAGGTCGCGATATTCATAGAATTTGGCCAGGCTTGGCTGACCGAGGTAGGCCGAGCCATTGCGCTGCGGATCGTTGAGGAAGAAACGCCCGCCGGCCTCAACCGTGCCGTGGAACCACCAATATGGTATGGGCTCGGCAGCGGGCGCCTTCACCGGAAGATCGCTCGCGTAGCGCCGGCATGCCGGGGACAGCCCAGGCCGCACTGCTCAGCAACGCAGCGACGCACATATTTCCGGACCAAACCGACCTGCCGTTTCATTGCGCCCCATCCCCTATCACGACGCTGTATCCTCGATTTAGCCAACACCATGCTTACCGGTGGAACGCACCGCCCGCTGGGCTGTTGCTGCCGTGAACCTGCGTGTGACAATTCTGACACTGAGCGGCCCATCGTGGTTGCCGGTTGATCCCTGCAGTCTGCCCATGACCGAACTGGTGACACTCGAAGCACAGCCGCGGGCGCGACAGCTTCAGCGAAAACTCGTTCACGGTGCCGTGCGGATCATGACAGTTGTCGCAGTTCTCGCGTACCGGCGCGTGTTCGAACAGGAACGGCCCGCGCTTCTCGGCGTGGCACGTGTAGCAAGTGTCGTTGATTGAATCTTTCTTCAGCAGCGCCTCGGTGAAGCTGCCGTGCGGATTGTGGCAATCCGAGCACACAATCTTGCCTTCGCGCATCGGCATATGTGACGAGCGGAACATCTGCGCGCGCCGGTCCTTGTGACACTGGAAACAGGTGTCTGGCTCGAAGGCTGTCTTTAATTGGAACTTGCGCGACACCTGCTTCATGACGGTGTGGCAGTTCGTGCACATCAGGCCGCGTGTTTCGTGGGTGCTGCCGGCCCAATTGGTGCGGTCGCCGCGCTGATGGCAGGTGAGACAGATGGCGTTGTTCTCTTCCGCCGTGCGCGACAGATCTTCCGGCCGGAACGAGATGATCCCGCCGACGCCGCGTCCGCCGCCGGCCTTCACGTGCGCCGACCCGGGGCCGTGGCAATTCTCGCAATCGAATTTGCCTTTTTGCGTCATTCCGATCCGGCCCATGAGCGTGTGGCTAAACGAATCGGCCTGGGTCGCATGGCAAGTCACGCAGACTTTTGCGCCGACAAAGCTTGCTTCAACGGGAGCGCTTGGTTTCGTCCCGCCGGCGACCGGGCCATTGTCTTTTGCCGACCCTTTTGTCGTTTCAGAAGACTGGC
>CAVYER010000015.1:0-155899 GCA_963767515.1 uncultured Alphaproteobacteria bacterium | reverse complement strand
AAAAGCCCGCGGCAACGCAACGCCGGAAAACTCCGGTATTTCACCTATTCTCGCGCGCGGGGAGCTGCTCACACCGGCGCATCCGCTTGCGCATCGTCAGCCAGGCCAGCATCGCGCCGGCCACGAAGATGGTGGGGAAGATCACCTCGTTGATCGCCTGCCAGCCGAAATATTCGAGCAGCTGGCCGGACGAGAACGAGCTTACCGCCATGCCGCCGAAAATCAGGAAGTCGTTGAACGCCTGCACCTTGTTGCGTTCCTCGGCCCGGTGACACTGGGTCACCATGGTGGTGGCGCCGATGAAGGCCAGGTTCCAGCCGATGCCGAGCAGCACCAGGCGCTCCAGAAATGCGCGACCGTAATGCCGGCAATACCGACCACCGCGGCCAGCGCGATCAGCCCCAGGCCAATGCCGGTGATGCGCTCGACCCCGAAGCGCGCGATCAGGCGCGCCGGTGATGAAGCTCGGCGCATACATCGCCAGCACGTGCCACTGGATGCCGAGCGTTGCATCCGTCACCGAATGACCGCAGCCGATCATGGCGAGCGGCGCCGAGGTCATCACCATGTTCATCATCGCGTAGCTCGCGACGCCGCAGGCCACCGCGACGATGAAGCGGGGCTTGCGGATGATCTCGGCAGCGGGCGCGCAGTCGGCGCGCGCTGCCGGCAGCGGCGGTATTTTCACCAGAATCAGCACGCCGCGCGGCGATGCCGGCGCAAACCGACTGGCCGATATAGCTTGCGGCAAACAGTAGCGGCATCAGATCCTTGGTGAAGATCACCAGTTGCGGCCCGATCACCGCCGCGAACACGCCGCCGGCCAGCACCCAGGACACGACCTTGGGCCGGTACGCCTCGCTCGCGGTATCGGCGGCGGCAAAACGGTAGGACTGGTGCGCGGCGGCATAAAGCCCGCCGCAGAAGGTGCCGACCAGCAGCAGCCAGAACTGGCCGTTCATCACCGCCGAATAGGAGATCAGCCCGGACATCACGCCGAATACCGATCCGACCTGCAACGCGAAGCGCCGCCCGAAGAGGCGGGCCAGCGCCCCCACCGGCAGCGTGCCGAGCCACATGCCGAGCACCATGGCGGTGATCGGCAGGGTCGCGAGCCCCTTGTCCGGCGCCAGCACCGCGCCGACGATGCTGGCGGTCGACACGATCACGGTATTGTTGCCGCCGGCGAGCGCCTGCGCCACCGCCAGCACCATGGCGTTGCGACGGGCAAGACCTCGTCGATCGTGGCGTACGGGATTGGTTCGGCGACGGCCGACATGAGGGATCCCCCGGACAGCCGTCCTCTTTTTAGCGGCGATCGGACTAATATCGCCACTGCCGGCCGACGCAGAGCAGCGTTGGATCGCCGTCCGCCCCCGTTCCGTCCGGCTTCGATCGTTCGTCGAAACGCCAGACGCCGGGTGGCGGACCACGGCGTCGCGCGCCTCGTCGAGCGAGCGGGCGCCGATCTGGCCAAGCGAGGAGCGCAATTCGTCGATGTAAAGGTCGATCAGGTGCCCGGGCCCGTCGTCGCCGAGCGCGCCGACCGCCCACAGGAACGACTTGCCGGCAAAGGCCGCATTGGCGCCGAGCGCCAGCGCGCGCATCACGTCCTGGCCGCAGCGGATGCCGCTGTCGAGCACGACGGTCGCCTTTTTGCCGACCGCCGAGACGATCGCCGGCAGCACGTCGATCGAGGGCACCAGCGCCTCGATCTGCCGGCCGCCGTGGTTCGACACCCAGATGCCCTCGATGCCGAGCGACACCGCCTTCTCGGCGTCGGCCGGATGCAGGATGCCTTTCACCAGCATCGGCCCCTTCCAGCGGTCGCGATAGCGCGCGACCTCTTCCCAGGAGAAGACGCCGCCCATGTTCTTGCGCGCGAATGGATGACCTCGTTGGTGCTGGCATGCCGCGCCGGCATATTGCCGGATGGTGGCGAAGCGCGGATAGCCGTTGCGCAACAGCGCCAGCAGCCATTTCGGCCGGACCGCCATTTCGTAGAGCATGCGCAGGTTGGGACGGAATTCGCGGCCGAGGCCGGCGTAGCTTTCGCGCGAGCGCGTGGTGCGCACCGGCACGTCGATGGTGAGCGCCAGCGCTTTGACGCCGGCCGCGGTCGCGCGCTTGATCAGGTCGAAGCCGATGGCGTGATCGTTCTGGTAGAAACGGTAGAGCTGCAGCCAGAACACGTCGGGCGCGACTTTGGCGACCTCCTCGATGGTGGCGCCGCCGGCGACGCCGAGCGTGTAGGGAATGCGCGCGCGCTGCGCGGCTTTCGCCATCAACAGATCGGCGCCCGGCCACACCAGCGACGGCCCGCCCATCGGCGCGATGCCGATCGGCGCGGCATAGCGGCGTGCCGAACAATTCCACCTCGGTCGGCGGCACGGTGGTGATCGCGCCGTAGCGCGGCACCACCTTGATGGCGTCGAAGGCCGCCCAGTTATGCTGGATGCCGACGTCGGCGCCGGCGCCGGTGTCGCCGTATTCGAACGAGAAAAGCGGCACGTTGCTGCGGCGCGCGCGCCCGCAAATAGGCCGAGGTCGGGAAACGCTTATGCAGCGCTTCGAAATTCGGCCTGATGCCCGTGGGGCATTGCGCCGATTGCTTTTTTGTCCGTCATGTCGTGCATGGCTTTCCTGCTCCCGAACTTGCTTTTTGTTATTATACCCCGCTGCGCGCCTGCGTCCGCCTTCGATTTCAGAAGTGGCTGAACGAGGCGCGCTTGAAGGCGAGCGGCGTCGCCATCGGCGCCGATGAAAGCGGGCGCCCTCGCCCGCCTCGATTGCGCCGATCTCGGTTACCGGCAACCTTTGCGCCTTGCGCGGCGGCGCGGAAGCTCTCGGCCTTGGCCGGCGGCACGGTGCAGAGGATCTCGTAGTCGTCGCCGCCGGTCAGCGCCGTCTCCAGCATGGCCGGTTCGGCCGCGAGCGCCGCCTTGGCCGCATCCGACAGCGGCACCCGCGCAACTTCGATGTTGGCCGCCACTGCGAGGCGCGGCACAGCTTGGCGAGATCGCCGGCCAGGCCATCCGACACGTCCATCGCGGCCGAGGCATGGCTGCGCACGGCTTCGGCCAGCGCGTTGCGCGGCTGCGGCAGCAGATAGCGCGAGAGCCAGATGCTGGCGCTGCGCGTCGCTGAGTTTCCAGCGACGCGCCTTTGCGCAGGACCAGGCCGAGCGCGGCATCGCCGATGGTGCCGCTCACGAATACGCGGTCGCCCGGCTTGGCGCCGGCGCGGCGCACCATGCGTGCCTTCCGGCACGCTGCCGATCATGGCGATGGAAACCGTGATCGGACCCGGCGTGCGGTCGGTGTCGCCGCCGAACAGCGGACAACCGAACAGCTCGGCGTCGGCGCGCAGTCCTTCGGCGAATCCGGCAAGCCAGTCGTCGCCGATCTCCTTCGGCAGCGCCAGCGACAGCAGGAAGCCGAGCGGCGTTGCGCCCTTGGCCGCCAGGTCGGACAGGTTCACCCG
This sequence comes from uncultured Alphaproteobacteria bacterium, assembly GCA_963767515.1. Lineage (GTDB taxonomy): Bacteria > Pseudomonadota > Alphaproteobacteria > Rhizobiales > Xanthobacteraceae > Pseudolabrys. Next base: position 152,416 of record CAVYER010000015.1, on the reverse strand, counting down.
CAGCGCCTTGCGCGCCACGTCGCGCGCGGCATCGTCGGGAAAAAAATGCACGCCGCCGATAATGGCATCGGTCTTGAGCACCAGGTCGCAGCCCGGCGGCGGCTTGATGAAGGCGGCATCGTCGGACGAGCCCCAGCGCGCCCGGATGGGTCGCGATCGGCTTAAAGTACCCCGCGATCAGCCGATCTTCGGGGATGTGCCTGACATATTGTCATGGTCGGGCAATTTTTCACCATTAAGGCGATGAAGGAGAGGCATCACCCCGCGAACTCAGCCGCCCGCAGCTTGCGCGCCAGCTGGTCGAGCACGGCGTTGACCATGCCGGTCTCGTCGCGGTCGACGAAGGCGGCGGCGACGTCGGCATATTCCGACACCACCACGCGCGCCGGCACGTCGCGGCGGTGGTCGAGCTCGTAGGCGCCGGCGCGCAGCGCCGCGCGCAGCACCGCCTCGATGCGCTTGAGCGGCCAGCTCTTGCTCCAGCGCCTCGTCGATCAGAGGATCAAGCTTGAGCTGCTCGCGCACCACGCCCGCCGACCACGTCGCGGAAAACGCTGCCTCGGCCGGGGGCAGATATTGCGCGCCCTCGACCTCGCGGCCGAGCCAGTGACTTTCGAATTCCGCCAGGATCTCGTTCAAGCCGGTGCCGGCGAGGTCCATCTGGTAGAGCGCCTGCACCGCCGCCAGCCGGGCCGCGCCGCGCTTATTCGCCTTGCGGGCGTCCTTAGCGTCGAGCGGCGCCTGGCGGGCCGTGGAGGAGCCCCGTTGCCGCAAAAAGTCCAGCAGGTTGTCTGCGTCCGCCAACTTCGGCAGGCCGTTGATCGACTCGGGCCGATCAGAACCAATCTGCTGCGCAAATTCGCGCAGCGCCGCAATCGTTGCGTCGGTCGATTCTTTTGGCGCGGTATTGCCGGAGTTTTGATCAAGCGCGCCGGACGGCTTGCGCGCCGTGTCAATCAACTGAACGTAATCACGTAACGCTGAAACACTATCGTTGCTGACATTCGCCTCGACGGCGCTCGCCGTCGCAACGAAAGACGTCATCGTGAGCCAGGAGATTAAAAACGCCGCTGCAAGAATCGACAGGTGCCGATGAGCCATAACGCGAGCAGCGCGCCCACTGACGAACAGCCACCGATGCAATTGCGAAACCGCACGGTCGATACTGACCGGACGAACCATCCCCAACCCCTGCCCCAGCACAACTAAAATTATTCTCTGCTTATATTTGGCGCGATCAAGCGCAAAAGAAAATTACGACACGAATAAATCGGTGCGTGCTTTTGATGTACCGCAAAGCGCGGTATTGATTTTTCGGATTTACGAACTGCTCCATCTACGATTCAGAAGACAACACCCTGATTGTGTTGATCTATTTGGTATTCGACACCATCAAATGCACAAACGCAACAAGTTGCTCACGGTAACTAAGTATTCCGCACGCCACCCTTGCATTCTTGCGTTTGTGCGGCAGTGATACAGCGCTACAATTTTTCTGAGACGAACCGAAAAGCTATCAATACGAACGGAAAAGGGGTTTTCCATGGTGCATTCAGGACGTCGCGACGCTTCCAATTCGATTCGTACCGCTGCACTTTGCACTGTGGCCGGCATCGGAACGGCACTGCTGGTGGGTATGACCGCCGCTCTCACGGTCTCGACGCCGGCAAGTGCGAAGCCGGAATTCGCGGCCCAGACCGGTTTGCCGTGCGGGCAATGCCATCCGAACCCGGCCGGCGGCGGCGCGCTCAAGCCGTTCGGCGAGAAGTTCAAGGATAATGGCTTCAAAGTGAAGAAGTAGCCCGGCAATTCAGTCTGCGACAAGCCGATGAATCCGCGCTAATAACGCCCCCGCCGGACAGCTGGGGCTTCTGGCGCGCGTGGCGCAAGCCACCGGCATCGGTGATGGTTTGGTAGACTAGTGTAATGACCCTGTGGCTGATCCTGGCGTTGATGACGGCGGCTGCGATTTTCGCTGTCATCTGGCCGCTCGCACAAAATGGCAAGGCCGCCCGCTCGGGCAGCGATGTCGCGGTCTATCGCGACCAATTGGACGAGGTCGAACGCGACCTGGCGGCCGGCTCGATCGGCAAGACCGAGGCGGAAGCGGCGCGCGTTGAAATCTCCCGACGCTTGCTTGCCGCAGCAGACACTGCAAAGGCAGGGCCCGCGCTTTTACCGGCCGCAACCGCGTGGTACCGGCGGACAGGCATTATTGTTGCGGTTCTGTTGCTGCCAATCGGGGCTGGCTCCCTTTATCTTCGCATAGGCTCGCCAGGCCTGGCGTCCGAGACGCTCGTCGCCCAGCGCGATGGACAGCCCAATCAGCAGGCCGGAATCGAAAATCTGGTCGCCAAGGTCGAAGAACATCTCCAAAACAACCCCAAGGACGGCCGCGGTTGGGAGGTGCTTGCGCCCGTCTATATGCAGCTCGGCCGCTACGCGGACGCGGTCGACGCCTGGCGTAGCGCCTTGAAGTTTCTTGGTGAGAGCGCGGATCGCCAGGCCAATCTCGGTGAGGCCCTGATGGCGCAAGCGAACGGAGTTGTAACCGCGGACGCCCAGGCTGCCTTCACCCGCGCTGTTACTCTCGATGGCACCACTGTGAGCGCCCGCTACTATCTCGGCGTTGCCGCTGAACAGGACGGCAGACGCGAAGACGCCGCAAAGATCTGGCGCGATCTTATTGCAGATGCCCCTGCCGGCGCGCGCTGGGTGAGCGATGTGCGCACCGCACTTGCCCGCGTCGAAGGCAAAACAGCTGCGCCATTGCCTGGTCCGACCCCGGCCCAGATGGCGGCCGCGGCAAACCAGTCGCCCGACCAACAAACGGCGATGATCCAGGGAATGGTCGACGGGCTGGCGGCGCGCTTGAAGAAAGACGGCTCCGATCTCGATGGCTGGGTGCGACTGGTACGCTCCTACAAAGTTCTCGGCCAGCCGGAGAAAGCACAATCCGCGATCGCCGACGCGCAGCGTGCGCTGGCGGATGATCCGGACAAACGGCAGCGGCTCGACATCGCCCTGAAAGAGCTCGAAGGCGGCACCGCCCCCGCTCCGGCAAATTCACCGGTTCAGCCACCCAATCCGGCCGCCGCGCCTCCGCAACATGACGGCGACACGGCCACGAACATGGTGGAGCGACTGGCAGAACGTCTGAAAAAATCCGGGTCCGATCCGGAGGGGTGGATTATGCTCACCCGCTCCTATCTCACGCTCGGTGACAAGGACAAAGTGGCCACCGCCATCAAGGATGCCCGCGCCGCGCTCGCTGGCGATCCTGCCAAATTGCAGCTGTTCAACGAAGCGCTGCAACGGTTCAAGATTGACGACGCTGCAGCCGCTGCGCCGGCGACAGCGGCTCCTCCCGCTGCGCCCGTGCCCGACCAGGCCCACAGCCAGACGGACGAAATGGTTCGCGGCATGGTGTCGAAGCTCGCCGAGCGCCTGAAGCGGGATGGATCGGACATCGACGGCTGGATGCGGCTTGTGCGCTCATATGTGGTGCTGGGCGAGCGCGAGAAGGCCCAAAGTGCGGCCGCAGCCGCCCGCGAATCCATCGGCGCCGATGCGGACAAGCGCCGGCGCTTCGACGAATTTGTAAAATCCCTGGGCGTCGGTGGTTAACCGACCTCCGAAAAACGCGCATACTGGCTACCATCGAATCGCTTGATACAAATCAAACCCCTGAGCGGGAATTTGAATTTCAATACCCGGGTAGCGCCGGCGGCTTCCAGGCCGCCAAGTTGCGGGAATGGCAATAGGAGAAACACATGAAAAGGCGGCCCCTGCTGTTCGTGAGCGCTATCGCGCTTGGTGCGGGAATTGTCACAAGCGCCGGCATTATGAATGCTCAAAACGCGTGCGCAGCCGGAGAGGCTGTCAGCTTCAAGGAAGACATTCTCCCGCTTTTGAAATGGCGTTGCGCTTCCTGCCATGAACCGGGCGGCGCAGGCTATGAAAAGAGCGGTTTGGATTTAACGAGCTACGCCGGCGTGATGAAGGGCACCAAATTTGGTCCCATGATCATTCGCGCGCGAGCCGGAAAGCAGCAATTTGATGTTGCTGCTGGACTGGCGCGCCTCGCCGGCCTTGCGTATGCCGCACGGCCAAAAGCAATTATCGACTTGCGACCGCAACAGCATCCGTACCTGGATCCGGCAGGGCGCCAAGGACAATTGAGGTCCGGGATTGGCCGCCTCGAGCGCGGATCGAAGAAAGTCTGGGGCTCCCGAGCAAGGCCGCTCGTCGACATGCTTTAAAAATAAAGGTCGCATCTACACGAAATGCATTGATGCGGATCAAGTGAGCCGGCGTTTCGGTTCGACAGTCAGCGCGGCCACATCGCCGGATAAAGATACTCCGGCCGGCGCGGCCGCTTTTCGCCGTCACGGGCGATCTGCAACAATCTGTCCGTGCAATCGTCGTGAGGTGGGAGACCGCACTGCTCGTTCCGTTCACAATCCCCGCAATTGAATTGCGACGATGTCTGCGGCGCCAAGTAGCTTGTGAGCGCCCTGAATAATTCCCGGAATGGCTCGGTTTTGCTCATTGTCTGCACCTCCGGTTTGGTTTGCGCCGACGGAAATCTTGAGTTTTATTTTTAGATGAAGGGCACATTTCCTGCCTTGATTCAGGTCAATGGCGGTTGCCTTACGCGCAGTTGAGCATTTGATAGGGCGCACCTTGATTTTGGGGGTATTTTAGAATGTGAGTGTCAACTATCGTGTTTGAATTCATGGTCAGCATACCCTGAGGGACGCGAATGCATCGATTGATTTGGCTTTTGAGCCTCACGCTCGCGCTGACTTCGGTGACCGCACATGCCGAGCAATACCCCGACCACCCGGTCCGGGTCATCGTCGGCTATGCCGCCGGCAGCGGCCCCGACATTCAGGCGCGCACGGTCGCGGCGCAACTCAGCCTCGACCTCGGGCAGCAGTTTTTTGTCGAGAACCGCACCGGCGCCAACGGAACGATCGGCACGCGTTCGGTAGTGCAATCGAAGCCGGACGGCTACACGTTGCTGTTTTCCTCGAACGGAATCGCGCCGACACCCTTTGTCTACAAGAACCTCGGCTACGACATCTTTACCGATCTGACGCCGATCGCGACCATTGGAATTCTCGACGGCCTGTTCATGCTGGTCGACGCCAAATCACCCTATCAGACGCTGCAGGGCTTCATTGATCACGCGAAAAAAGAGCGCGCGGTGTTCGGTTCGCCCGGCGTGGGCAACGGCCTGCATCTCGCCGCCGAGATCTTCAGCAAGAAGGCCGGCATCAAGATGCAGCACATTCCCTATAAAGGGGCGTCGGAAGTCATGACCGGCATGCTCAGCGGCAGCGTCGAAGTCATGTTTGTGACGCCGCCGTCGGTGATGGGGCTGCTCAAGGACGGACGCGTGCGCGCGCTCGCGTTCACCGGCAACAAGCCGTTCCCGGCGTTCCCCAACGTGCCGCTCATGAAGGATATGCTGCCAGGGTTCGAGCCGATTGGATCGTGGGGCATGTTCTTTGCGCCCGGCAAAACACCGCCCGAGATCGTCGAAAAGCTCAATGCGGCCGTGCGCAAGGCCTTGCAGGCTCCGGCAGTCGCATCCGCGATGCAGCGCGACGGCTATGTTCCGGACAATCGTAATGTCGCCGAGACCGCCACCTATTTCCGCCAGGAGGTCCAGGTGATGGGCGAGGCTGTGAAAGCCGCCGGCATCGAACCGAACTAAATTATGTCTTTTTGCGCATGATCTTTTCCGAAAACCGGTTTCCATCCCCGATCAAGTCGAGGACAAGCTTTTCGGGATCATGCGCTAACCGACGGCGTGCAGCATCTTGCCTGCTGCGGTCACCGGCTTAGCGCTGATCAAAACGAAGGCGATAACGCAGTCTTCGGTGCCGCGGTTGACCCAGTTGTGCATCGTGCCACGCTGTACCAGCACGTCGCCGGCCTTGAGCTTCACGACGACGCCATCGTCCAGTTCCATGTCGATCGCACCGGAGATCACGACCGCATAGTCGATCGAATCCGTCCGATGGTTACGCGGAGTTACGCCCGGCTGATAACGAACGATACGGAACACGGTGCCGCCTTCCACCGTGGTCTTGAACGAGCCAGACGTCGGGTCGCTGAAGCCGTCATTGTCGACCGGAAAGCCCTTGGTCGACCAGACCACGCAAGATGACGCGCCGGGCCGGTTTGAAATCACGTTTTTGGCGATCTCGTCGACCTCAACCTTGGCACGGCCGTCGGCAGTATGCCCGGTCACAACACGTCGAATTTCCAGACTCATGGCTTCCACCCCGGTGGTAACTGGTTTGGTTTATTTGCTTTCGGCTTTTTTCAAAAAAGCCGCAAAGATGGCGGCGACGCGTGGCTCGGCGTCACGCCACTCCTTGCGATCCCACTCTTTCAGAAGATTGCTATCGGTGCGCTTTTCCACCACGTCATCGTGCAACTCACTATTGGGAATGAGCGTGGCAGCCTTGCGCGCGGTCGCCGGCGTGTGGATTACATCGTTGCCGGCAATCAGGCAGGCCGGCGCCCTGATTGCGCGCAACTCCTGCTCGGTGGCGCCGACAATCGGCAAATTTGCCGATTGCAGGAAACATTCGCGCCAATGGGTCATGACCGCGATGAACTGTTCGACATCGGTCTTGAGCAGCCGTTCGCGATTTGACGGCCGGGCCTTGATGCATTCACTGAAATGCTCGCTGTCGCACACCGCCTGCATTCCGCCGGCACGTGCGATCTTGATGAACTGCCCATAATAATTCTCGGCAAGACGATCCACCGCCTCCTGGCCCCCTGTGACACGCCAGAGCAATAGACCGCGCAAGCCGTCGGCGTGCCGCAGGGCGTACAGGATCGCCAAGCGCGCACCCGCGGAAGAGCCGCCGACATACATGGGTAATGCGCCGAGCTCTTTGCCGAGCGCATAGAGGTCGTCGGCCCAGACTTCGTGCTCGGACCCCGAACCGTCGAAGGCGACATCGGAGGCGCCGCAATTGCGCCGGTCATGCAGCAACACGCGATAGCCGGATGTCGCAATGGCCTTCGACAGGTCGATCAATTCGCCAAAAGATCGCCGGCTGCCGGGCGTAAGTGCAATCCACGGCCCGCGATCACCGATTACCTCGTAATTAATACAGACGCCACGCACGAGCGCTTCAGGCATTGTCATTCCCACCAGTACTTTCCCGCAGGATTTCTGCAGCAGCGGGTACGGTCTGGCAAGCGGCATCCGGTTGTCGGCTGAAGAATAGCCCGACAATTCCAGCGGGTCCGGATAGTCTTCTCTTCGGCCTTCGTGTGAACTGTCATACAATACTCAAAATGGGGAGGGCGCGATGACGGGCACAATAAAAATCGCCACTGCGTTGATCGCTACGCTGCCGATCGTTTTTTCAGCAAGCAACTCTGTCGCGCAAAGCGGATATCCGGATCACGCGGTCAAGATGGTTGTTGGTTATCCGCCGGCAGGACCGGTAGACATCATCGCGCGCGTGATGAGCGACAAGCTTTCCGAGGTCTGGAGCCAGCCGGTGATCGTCGAAAATATCTCCGGCGCCGGCGGCAATATCGGAGGCGACCGGGTCGCCAAGTCGGCACCCGATGGTTACACGCTTCTGGTCACGACGAACGCCCAGCTCGTCGTCAATCCAAGCCTCTACAACAAGATGAGTTATGATCCGGCCAAAGACCTGACGCCGATTACGCTGGCCGTCTACACGCCCAATATTCTTGTCGTCCCCAATGATGTGCCTGCCAAGTCGGTGCAGGAGTTGGTCGCCTATGCGCGCTCGCACACCGGCGAAAAACTGACCTTTGCTTCCGCGGGCGTCGGAACGACACAGCATCTCGCGGGTGAACTGTTCAAGGCTATGGCACACATCGATATCCAGCATGTGCCTTATCGTGGCGCCGCGCCGGTGATCACCGATTTGCTGGGAGGTCGCCTGACGATGTACTTCGGCGCGATCTCGCCTTTGATTCCGCTCGTGCGTGAAGGCAAGGTGCGCGCACTGGCGGTCACGTCGGCCAAGCGTTTTCGCGGCGTCGCCCGACCTCCCGACCATGATTGAAGCAGGATTTCCGGACTTTGTGTCGATCCTCTCGATCGGCTTGATGGCCCCAGTTGGAACGCCGCCCGCGATCATCGATAAAATTCATCGAGACACGGTGAAAATCCTGACGCTGCCGGACGTGCGCAAGAAGCTGAGTGACATCGGCATGGAAGTGATCGGCAGTTCGCCCGCCGAGTTTTCCGCCACGATCAAGGCGGAAACCCCGCAATGGGCGAAGGTCATCAAGGACGCCGGGATCAAGGCGAGCAATTAGCGTATTTTTAGCCGGAATTGGGCGAGGCGCGTTCCTCCGGGAATGAGCGTGCAATAAATACGATAAATGCTTTCACCGTGTGCAATTTCTGGCCATTCATGGCACCAAGCTTTTGACAATTGAACTCGTGCCAGAGAGACTTTAGCCCCATCATGTCTCGCCGAATGCCGCGTACACGGCCATGAAATCAGCACCATTTGAATATTGCCGCGTAACGAATGTCGACGAAGCCTGCGCGATGCTGGCATCCGACGAGAGCGCACGCGTCATTGCGGGCGGGCAGACACTCGTCCCGATGATGGCCATGCGGCTCGCGCGTCCGACGCGACTCATTGATATCAGTCGCATTGCCGAGCTCTCCTATATCCGGGCTGACGGCGACTCCATTTCAATCGGCGCAACCACACGGCAATGCGTGCTCGAACGCGATGCGCTGATTGCGACTAAACTCCCGCTGCTCGCACACGCGATCCCGTTTATAGGACACGCCGCAACGCGCGCGCGCGGCACCGTCGGCGGGTCGCTCGCCAATGCTGATCCGGCGGCGGAGTTACCGCTGATCGCGGTCACATTGGACGCAGTCCTGGAATATCGCGTCGGCGGTCGTACCGAAAAAATAGCCGCGCGTGACTTTTACATTGGGCCGATGACCACCACCCTGCCCGGCAATGCCGTACTGACTTCAGTGCGGTTTCCCGTATGGTCCGGGACAGTCGGGATCGGCTTCCATGAGGTCAATGCGCGACGAAGCGATTTTGCCTTTGTTGCGGCCGCAGCACAGGTTGAACTGGATGGCGGCGGCAAATGCAAACGCATCGCCATTGGTGTCGGCGCCGCGACTGACTTTCCGATTCGATTTGGCGAGTGCCGAACAAAAGCTAAAAGGCAGTACACTCGACGCCTCCGCCGTCAAAAACGCGATTGTCGAAGCGCTGACCGATATCGTACCGCTATCTGACCTGCATGCTTCCGCCGAATATCGGCGCAGGGTTGCCGCAAATCTCGCCGTTCGTGCGGTTGACGATGCGCGCTTGCGTGCGTCGGGAAAGAAGGCCCATGCGCATTAAGCTCAACGTTAACGGAAGCGACCACGCGCTCGACGTCGAGCCGCGCACGACGCTGCTCGATTGCCTGCGGGACGACCTCGGTCTAAAGGGCGCTCACGCTGGCTGCGAGCACGGCGTATGTGGTGCGTGCACCGTTCTGTCCGATGGCGTCGCCATACGCTCATGCCTGATGTTCGCAGTTCAGGCAGAAGGCACGAATATTACGACGATCGAAGGCGTAACGCCCGGACCCGGAGAGCTCTCGCCGATCCAGGATGCATTCTGCGAGACTCATGGCATGCAATGCGGCTATTGCACGCCCGCCATGGTGCTCGCCGCGCACGCCCTGCTCGCCGACAATCCAAGCCCGACCCGTGAGGAAATTGTCGAGGCGATCTCCGGCAATCTCTGCCGTTGCACCGGCTACGCCCAGATTGTGGAGGCAATCGCGCTCGCAGCCGAACGTATGCGCGGCGCCAACCGGCCTTCGGAAAAACGCTGATGAGCCAATCCCATCACCGCTACGTATCGACCGATCGGCGTGTACGCGAGGACCGCCGCTTTGTGGTCGGCAAGGGCGCATTTGTCGCCGATATTGATTTGCCGAATACGAAACATATTGCACTCGTGACCTGTCCGCATGCAGCCGCGCGTATTAAGTCCGTCGACAAGCGCGCCGCGCTGAAAATGCCGGGCGTGCACTACGTCGTCGACGGCCGTGAGCTAGCCGAAGCCACGCTGCCGTTGATGACAGGACTCGACACTCCAAATGTTCCGCGCCGCCCGCTCGCGCTCGACGTTGCACGCTATTCCGGCGAGTGGGTCGCGGCAGTGGTCGCCGATACGCGGGCGCAGGCCGAAGATGCCGCCGAAGCCGTCGAGGTCGACTACGAGCCTCTGCCCTTTATACTTGACGCTGAGCAGGCGCTTGCCGGCGGCCCGCTGGTGCACGAAGCGCACGGCTCCAATGTCCTGCTCGACAAGACATTCATTTGGGGCGAAGTCGACAAGGACTTTGCGGCCAGCCCGCGCAAGCTTTCACTGCGGGTGAAATGGGGCCGTTCGTCGACCGTGCCGATCGAGACGTTCGGTGTGGTGGCAAACTGGGACCCCTGGCGCGAAATCCTCGACGTCTATGCCTCGATCCAGATGCCGCGTTATGCCGACCAGATCGGCGCCGCGCTGAAAATCCCGAGCTCCTCCGTGCGCGTGCATTACGATGTGGATGTCGGCGGCAGCTACGGCGTCAAGCGCGGGATCAAGAATACGGTGCTTGCCGGCTATCTCACGCGACGGCTCGGTGTCCCGATCCGGCTGATCGAGGACCGGCTGGAAAACATGCGTGGCGGCGACGCGCACGGACCGGAACGGCTGTTCGACGTAGACGTCGCATTCGACGACAGCGGCATCATCCGCTCGATGAAGATGCGCGCGCTTGAGAACGTCGGCGCCTATGCCGGGCGCTCGCCGTTCCAGCTTGGCAAGCCGATCGGCTCCATTGTCGGCCCCTACAAGATCAAAAGCGTGCAGTACCGCGCAATCGCGGTCGTCACCAACAAGACCACGCAGGATGCGGTGCGCGGCTTTGGTCAGGGGCCGACCAACCTCGCGCTTGAGCGCGTCATGGATGAGGTCGCGAATGTGCTCGGCCTCGATCCTCTGGAAGTACGGCGGCGCAACTTGATCCGGCACGAGGAATTTCCCTACCTGATTCCGAGCGGCACCACCTACGACAGCGGCGACTATCACACCGTCATCGACAAAGTGCTCGCGGATACCAATTACGATGCGCTTAAGCAGGAACGCGATCGCCTGCGCACCGAAGGCAAACTGGCTGGCATCGGCATTGCGGCCTGCCTCGAACCATCCGGCGGCAACGCCACTTTCGAAGCGCTGCTCAATCCGAATATCACCACCTCGACCTTCATGGATTCGTGCCGCATCAATATCGATGGCATGGGCACCATCGCCGCTACGATGCACACCACTTCCTCCGGTCAGGGCCACGAGACACTGGTCGGCACCGTGATCGGCGAGGTGCTGCAAGTCGACCCGGACACGATTCGCGTGACGCGTCCCGATTCGCTCAATTCACTGCCAAGCGGCACCCCGGTCGGCAGCCGCATGGCGATCATGTTGGGTGGCGCGGCATTTCATGCGGCGCAAAAGCTCAAGACCAAATTGATCGCGATCGCCGCGCATGATCTCGGCATTCCTCCGGAGCGCGCCGTCTATGAGCAAGGCAATGTTTTCGATCGAAACGCGCCGCAGAACAGGCGCAGCTGGGCCGATCTCGTGCAAATCGCGCACCGCAATATTCACCGGATGCCAAAGGATTTCGAGCCTGGGCTGGCGGTCAGTCATATCTACGAGGTTCCGACTGGCGGCACGCCGCCGACGCCCGATGGCCGCGTGCAAATGTATCCCTGCTTCTCGTTCGAGTTTCATTTGATCCTGCTCAGTATCGATCCCGATCTCGGCACCCCGCAGATTCTGCGCTACCGGCTCGGGCACGATTGTGGAACCCAGATCAATCCGAAGATCGTGCGCGGCATGACCATGGGCGGCATTGCTCACGGCATTGGCGCGGCGCTTTTCGAGGAATTTGCCTATAACGATGAGGGTCAGCTCATCGCCCAGACATTCATGGATTATCCATTGCCATCGTCGCACGAAGTTCCGCCGGTCGAAATCGTCGACCACGAGACGCCCTCGCCACACACGGTGCTCGGGCAAAAGGGCTCGGGTGAATCCGGTTATTTGGGCGCCCCGGCAGCGATCGCGAATGCGGTCAATGACGCGCTCAGGCCGCTTGGAGTTTCGATCAATACGCTTCCGCTGAAAATATCGAAACTCGGCGATCTGATCGCTGCCGCGCGCGAAAAGGAAAGTGAATGATCGTCGATTGCCACGCCCATCTGGTACCACCCGATCTTCTCGCAGCAATCCGCAAGGATGCCGCCAGGTTTCCCAACGTGCGGCAAATCGAGGATGGAGGCTCGCTGGCGCTCGCCTTTGCCGGAGGCAAGCCGACGCGGCCGGTATCCAAGCCGCTGTCGGACATCGCGGGGCGCGTCGACTGGATGCAGAAAAACGGTATCGACAAGCAGGTGGTGGGCGGCTGGGTCGACATGTTCGGCTATGAGCTGCCCGGCACCGAGGCCGAGGCCTGGGCGCGGCTTACCAATGAGTGCCTGCTGGCGGCGTCTAAATCCGAACCGCGCTTCGTGCCGTTGGCAACCGTGCCGCTCGGCGACGGGGCGCGCGCAGCGGCTGTGCTCAGGGGCGCCACGAAAGCGGGATTTTCCGGCGCCATGATCGGCACGCTGCCACGTGGCGTTGGTTCGACGCTCGATGCCGCCGACCTCGACCCTTTCTGGAAGGCAGCGGACGAAATTGGCGCACTCATCCATATTCATCCCAGCTTCGACGCCGGGGATATCCGGGTGAATGATTTCGGTCTCGCCAACGGTCTCGGACGCATCACCGACGCAGCCGTGGCAATGGCGCGACTGATTTCAGCGGGACATATAGCGCGATACAAAAACGTGAGGTTCTTTGCGCCCATGGGCGCCGCCGCCCTGCCCTTCGTGCTCGGCCGGCTCAAGCGCAATGCCACGATCACGCCCGGTATCGGCGATCCGGTGGAAGCGTTGTCGCACATCTATACCGACACGATCCTGCACGACGTGCGCGTGTTGAAATTCGTCGTTGAGATGATGGGTACCGAACGCCTGATGATGGGCTCTGACATGCCATTCCCGATCGGCGATATGGAGCCGATGAAAATCGTCGCCGACGCAAAACTGTCCAAAGCGCAATCCGATTCAATCAATGGCGGTTTGGCGGCGCGGTTATTTCGAATTCAATGACAAAACCAAGGACCAAAGGTCCACGAGATGAAAAGACGACTTGGAGGAGGAACAAGATGACGATTTTATTTCGCGCCTTACGTTCCACGCTATGCGCCATCGTCGCGCTTGGTTTCGCCGCGCTGGCGCATGCGCCGGCTGCTGCGCAAGCGCCGAGCCAAAGTCACCATCGTGATATTCGGATTCCCTTCGCTGGGCGCCTTCATGCCGCCGGTTATAAAGGCCAAGAAACTGGATGCCGCACATGGGCTCGATATCGAATTCGTCGAGCGGCCACCGGACGCCTACACCACCCAGTTCAACTCCGGAGAGTTCAAGGTCGGCGGCAGCGCCGCAGTGCTCACCGTAGGCCTCGCGGACGCACGCGGCGTGAAGGTGAAGTACCTGTTCAATTTGTTTGATTTCTGGGGCACCGTCGTCACCTCGCGGCCTGAAGTGAAAACGGTCAAGGACCTGGAAGGCAAGCAGTTGGCGGCCGCCGCCTCGACCACGAATTTCGTGATGTTCGAGTTCTTTGCAAAAAAACTCGGCATGGACCCGGCAAAGGTCCAGGTGGTCAACACCGCGCCGCCTGGCCTGGTCGGCTATGCGTTGGCCGATCGCGCGGATGCAATCCAGCTTTGGGAACCGGCCTATACGCTGCTGAAAGCTAAGAAGCCCGATATCCGCGCCCTCGACACCGGAGTCGCAGCGACGTGGAAGAGCTTTGCCGGCGGTGAGCGCATCCCGTATCTCGGTGTTGCTGCGCATAGCGACTGGATCGAGCAGAACCAGGCGCTGATCCCCAAGCTTTATGCCACCTACAAGGAGGCCGGCGAGTTTATCGCCAAAAATCCGGAGGAAGCCGTCGCACTGATTGCGCCGAAATCGTCGCCGGAAGACCGTGCCGCCCTGGTTTCGCTGATCAAAGCGAACGATCGCCTCGGCATGAGTGTGGTGCCGGCCGGTGATGTCGCCAAGCAGATCGACGCTGTCTACAAGGCCGGCGTCGATGTCGGCTATTTCAAATCACTTCCATCGAACGACACGATTTACAGCAAGCCGATGAAATGACGAACTCGCGCATCATGCGCGTGCTGCAAGCCGCCGTCGGCCTGCTGGTGCTGGCGGCGGGCTGGCAGATTCTGTCGATGATCTTTCCGCACTATCTCTTCCCGCCGGTTCCAGAGATCGCTTCGCGCACAATTGAAGTGCTCGTCACTGGCTCACTGTTGGTGGACGTGCTGCTTACCGCCGGGCGCATTTTCGGTGGGCTGTTTGGCGCGTTCATCCTCGGCGGCATTCTGGCGATGGTCATCGGCCAATCGAAAACGGCGGAAAATATCATCGGCCCGGTGCTGACTTTTTTCCAGGGCATTCCGGCGCTCTCCTGGGTGGTATTCGCCATCATCTGGTTCCACGGAATCGAATTTCGCGTGTTGTTTATCATGGTGATGACGACTTTGCCTGCCTTCACCTTCCAGATTCTCGACGCTTTCCGGTCCATGTCCAAAGACCTGTTCGAGATGACCATGTCGTTCCGGCCATCGCGCTGGACACTATTCCGGTTTTTAATCGTGCCGACCATCGTGCCGGGCATCCTGACCGCCTGGAAAGTGAATCTCGGCAACGCCGCGCGTGTCGTGGTGGTCGCAGAGCTTGTGGGCGCGACCGGCGGCGTCGGTTATCAGTTGCTACGACAGCAGCAATTATTCGACATGGCTGGTGCCATGGCGTGGACGCTGCAGCTTGTGCTGTTTGTGCTGATTGTGCAGCAGACCATCAACGCAATCGAAAACTGGGTCTTGCGCTATCGCGCCGTGTCCGAGCGGGCGATCTAGCCTATGCCAAACGTCGAGCCGGTTATTCGTTTCGAGAACGTCAGCAAGACCTTTCAGCGTCCGGACGGACGCGGTGAATTTACCGCCGTGGATAAACTGTCGTTCGAGATCGGCAAGGGTGAGATCGTTGCCGTGCTTGGCAAGACCGGTTGCGGCAAGTCTACAATGTTCAACATTGTGGCGGGATTGATTGAACCGAGCGGCGGCAAAGCCACGATTGTGGGTCACGACCCGTTTCGCGAGTTCGATTTTTTCCGCGGCAAGATTGGAATTGTTTTCCAGGGCGACCGCCTGATGCCCTGGCGCACTGCGCTCGACAACGTCTTGTTGGGCCTGCAAATTCTCGATGCGGATCCAAAACAGGCGGAAGACACCGCGCGCCAATGGCTTACGCGGCTAGGGCTGTCCGGGCACGAAAATGACTATCCACACGCGCTTTCCGGAGGCATGCGCCAACGCGTATCGATCGCGCGCGCTTTCGCCGTCGATCCGGAAATCCTGCTGTGCGACGAGCCCTTCTCATCCCTGGATGAGATGACCGCACGCGATCTGCGGGCTGAGTTCGTTCGTCTTGTACGGCAGAGCAACAAGACCGCCGTCTTCATTACTCACCAGATTAACGAAGCGATGGAAATCGGCGACCGTGTACTCGTATTTCATCGACCTGCCCGCATTGCTTACGAAGCACGGCTCGAACCGGCATTGCCTGAGGAAGCGCGGCGTAAAATAAGCGAGGACATCATGCGTGTGCTGGCCGTGGAACAATCGCCGCGCAATCCATGAGCCAATCGCCACAAAATCTGATCGTCGTCGGCCAAGGGGCGGCAGGGCTCTCGGCTGCGCTCGCTGCCGCTGAAACCGCGCACGCACGCAGCCTACCGGTCAAAATCACGCTTATCGACAAGGCCGCCGAGAGCGAAGCCGGCGGCAATACACGCTGGTCGCCCTCGTACATGCGCATGGCTTCGCCGACGCATATAGAAGCCACCTTTGTGGGCGATATGAAAGAGGCTACCAAGGGCCAATGTGATGAGGCCTATTTCACACGGCTGGCCACGGAGGCTCCGGCAACTGTTAAATGGATCGCACAGTATGATATCGAATTCATTCAACCGACTTATTATTTGGCCAAAGGCCCGCCGCGTATTCAGCCGTCGGGTGGCGGCCCTGCGATCATCAGGGAGCTAACCCGCGCGGCCCGGCAGACAGGTGTTGCTTTCCGTTATGGCTGCGCCGCTGGCGAACTCGTAACTGATAATAGTCGTATCTGCGGGCTCACCATCGAGCAGGGCGGCACGCGTGAAACATTGCCAACCGATGCTGTCGTGCTGGCCTGCGGCGGGTTTCAAGGCAATCGAGGGATGATGCGCACGCATTTCGGCCCCCGGTCTTCGACCATGAAGTTGATTTCGCCAGGATCTCATTTCAACTCCGGAGACGGCATACGCATCGCGGCGCAACTCGGCGCCGATCTTTCGGGCGACTGGAACGGCATGCACGCCGAGCCGGTTGATGCCCGCAGCAAGAGTTCGGCGCCCGTGGTCCTCGTATATCCGTATGGAATTGTCGTTGATAGGAACGGTCATCGCTTCTTTGACGAAGGCAGCGGCCTCGTCCACGAGACATGGGAATGGTTCGCGCGCGACATCCACTTCAATATGCCCGGGTCGATTGCGTACGCGATTCTCGATGCCCGGCTGTTTGAGATTGCTGACTATCAGCGCGCCATTCGTTCCGAAGTGCCGCCAGTTCGCGCCGATACTCTTGCCGAATTGGCAGATCTGATCGGGGTAAATTCCCGAAATCTCGCCGGGACCGTCGCTACGTTTAACTCCGCCTGCAAAGGTAACATGAGTGGATTTCGACGCAACGCGGCGCGACGGACTGGCAGCAGCGAGGACACTTCAGCCACCGAAGTCCAATTGGGCACGCGCCATCAGCGTGCCGCCGTTTCTGGCCTATCCACTGGTTGGCGCCATCGCATACACATTCGGTGGCGTTGCGACCGACAACCGAGCGCGCGTGATGCGCAACGGAACTCCGATCCCCGGCCTTTTCGCCGCGGGTGAGATGACTGGACATTTCTACGCAACGGCACCAAATGCGGTATCGGTGCTGCGCGCTTTGGTCTTTGGAAGAATCGCAGGATGCGAAGCCATTGACCATTTGGGATCCGGCTGAGTGGGTGCCATTCGGGATATGCCCGAAAACGAATTATAGCCGTCTTCGATACCATCCCCCGTTGAGTACCCAGCCATCAAGCAATAGGGTATCGGCCTCAAGGCTCGCAGTGAGATTGGCGAATGCTCGACGCTCCGGACAAAGCCAAAAAGCCACAGCGCACGACGGTCGGCGCAGCTCCGCTCGACTTTCAAGAGCATTTACGTTTGCTCGACGCGCGAGGCCTCCTAACGCGTATTGACAGAGCGATCGACAAAGATCGTGAGCTACACCCTCTTGTCCGCTGGCAATTTCAAGGCGGACTTGCCGAGGAACAACGCCGGGCATTTTTGTTCACCAACGTCGTTGATGGTGCCGGACGGCGCTATGACATTCCAGTCGCCGTCGGTGCGCTTGGAGCTTCGCCGGCCATTTATGCCGTGGGAATGGGCAAGACCGTGGAAGACATTGGAACGGCATGGGCACAGGGCGCCGCAAATCCCATCCCGCCCGTGGTGGTTCAATCTGGCCCATGCCAGGAAGTCGTGACCAAGGGAGCGGATCTGCTGCGGCCCGGCGAAGGTCTCGCACGGTTGCCGGTGCCGATCTCGACCCCCGGCTTTGACTCCGCCCCCTATCTCACGGCGACTTTGTGCATCACGCGCGATCCCGAGAGCGGCGTGCAAAACATGGGTACCTATCGCGGCGCACTGAAGGCCCAAGACCGTCTTGGCGTGCGTATGTCCTCGCGACCAGGCGGAGCAGGCGGGTATCTCCATTGGAGAAAATACCAGAAACGAAAAGAGCCGATGCCGTGCGCAATCGTCATCGGTTGCGCACCTGTCGTTTTATTTACCGGGCCACAAAAACTTCCAGTCGATCAGGATGAAATGGCCGTGGCCGGAGGACTTGCCGGCGCTCCAATTCGGATCGTCAAAGCTGTCAGTGTTGGCCTTTATGTTCCAGCCGACGCCGAAATCGTTATTGAAGGCCTGATCGACAGCGAGCTGCTTGAGCCGGAGGGGCCGTTCGGCGAAAGCCACGGCCACGTGGCGCTGGAAGACTTCAACATGTCGATGAAGGTGACCGCGATCACTCATAAACGCGCGCCAGTCTTCGTCTCGATCATCAGTCAGGTGACGCCCAGTGAATTGAGCGTCATGAAGAAAGTCGCGTTTGAGCCGATGTTTCTGGCCCATCTGCGCGATCAGCTTGGAGTTCGGGGCATCAAGGGCGTGACGATGCACGAGCCTTTTACAAATTTACGCAAAGTTATCTTCCTGCAATTTGCGCGCGGGACCGCACGAACGGAGGTGTGGCGCGGGCTCCATGGGGCAGCATCGCTGCGCGCGGACTGCGGCAAAATCTGCATTGCCGTCAGCGAAGACATCGACCCGGCGAATACCGATGCAATATTCTGGTCACTCGCCTATCGCTCCGATCCTGGGGCAGACGTTCATATTTCGCCATACCGTTCTGCCGGACATGGGCCCAAATCGGGCGCGCGCGAAGATTCGACCATTCTCATAGACGCCACGCTTAAACACGACATGCCCCCACTGGCGCTGCCCAAGCGGGAATACATGGAACACGCGCGGGTTATCTGGGATGAGCTGGGCTTGCCGGCGATCTCGCCACAGTCGCCGTGGCACGGATATTCACTCGGGGACTGGGACGAGCGTTTCGACCTGTACGCCAGACGCGCCGTCGAGGGACAATGGGCGCAAAGCGGAAATGAAACCATCAAGCGGCGTCGTGGAGGACTTACACCGGAAACTCCTACGCGCAACGTCGAAGGGGTTGCGAAGAAAACCTAAGGGCCATCGCCGCACATGATCCGGTTGAAAAAAGTCTCTATCCTCATTGCTGCCCTCCTGTTCGCCGCACATCAGTCCGCGCGGGCTCAGGAAGTCTATCCGACGCACCCGATTCGCCTGATTGTCGGATTCGCCGCCGGATCAAGCGGCGACGTGGCGGCACGAATTGTCAGTCACAAGCTCGGAGAGTTGTTGGGCCAGACGGTCATCGTGGAAAATCGCCCGGGTGCCAGTAGCATGATCGCAACCGACTATGTCGCGCGCGGCGCCAAGGACGGCTACACGCTGTTGTTCGGCACCATTGCAATGACCATCAATCCGATATTGATGCCGAACAAAGCTCCCAACGTCGAAAAAGATTTGGCGCCGATCGTGCTTGTGGGTTCGATTCCGAACATCCTGGTCGTCAATCCGGACCTCAACGTCAAGGACGTGAAAGAACTCATTGCGCTCGCCAGGCAAAAGCCGGACGAGCTGCTATATGGCGCAGCCGGCCTTGGCAGCGGACCGCACATTGCAACCGAATTATTCAAACAGATGGCAGAAATAAAAATGACCGGCGTTCTGTATCCCGGCAGCGCACAGACCGCGATGGATCTGATTTCCGGCCGTATCCAGGTTATGTTTGCGCCCGCCTCCACGGTGTTGGGCTTTATCAAGGATGGACGCGTCAAGGCGCTGGCGACCAGTGAAGCCAAGCGCGCGAGCATTGCGCCCGATCTTCCGACGATTGGCGAAGCCGCCCTACCCGGCTACGCGACCGGACTTTGGTTCGGCATCCTTGGCCCGGCTGGGACACCAAAGCCAATCATCGACAAAATTTCCGAGGCAACGAATAAGGCATTGAAGGACCCGGACGTGCTCAAACAGCTTGAGACGCAAGGGCTAAACGCGCTCGGCGGGAGCCCGGATGATTTTGCCGCCTTCATCAGGAGCGAAACGCAACGTTGGGCGCGTGTCATGCACGATATGGATGCAAGCAAAATGAGAAAAGAGGAAACGGCGCGACCGTGATCGGCCGCGTGAATTATTTTGCCGAAAGTTGTGCAGCGCGGACAAGCAACGGCGCGGTCGGCACGGCCGATGCAGCGCCGGAGATCATCGAAATATACTCGTTGACGTTGCGCACGACGGCCTCGCGATGATCGAAGCCACCGGGAGAGCTTTGAATGCCTTGCGCATGGGCAAACAGCATTGCCTGTTCGACCTGTTCCGCCTGCAGTTCATTGTCCTTGACGCGCGACCTCAGTTTCTCGAACGCGTCTTCATATTGCGTCTTTATGTGCCGACGCACGCCGCGCAGCGGGCGAACAACGCTATTGTGCCAAGGAGCGACAACGCGAGATGCGGCCTCGATATCGCTGCGGCTTAAAACGATTGCGCGGGTGCCGAGCCAAGCGCAGAACAGCAGAAGATTGACGTCGAGGCCGACCGCCTCCTGCAAGGCCAGACACTCAGCCGCAACATCAGCCGGCTTATAGATGGCGAGCGAGAAGCGCCAGAATTCGTTGTCGTATTGGAGTTCGCTACGGTTGCCGTCGCGCGAGCCTTGTTTGATCACGCTCGTGCCTGCCCGCTACGAACGATCCGCCGGCTCGCGGGTTTTCGGCCGTTCTCGCTCGCCCGTCCAGCGGTGGACCTTGCCTACGTCAATATCAAAAAGCTCGAGGACTCGCGCAAGCGTATGGTCCACCATTTCATCGATCGAGTTTGGCAATGCATAAAATGCCGGAACCGGCGGGTAAACGATGGCGCCGGCCTCAGTCACCGCCGCCATGTTACGAATATGTCCGATATGCAGCGGCGTTTCCCGCAACATGAGGACGAGGCGACGGCGCTCCTTCAATACGACATCGCCTGCGCGCGAAATCAGGTTAGCCGTGTTCCCAGTGGCGATTTCCGCCATGGTCTTGATTGAACATGGCGCGATCACCATGCCGCGCGTGCGAAAGGAACCGCTCGAACAGGCCGCACCCACATCATTGTTAGAGTGAACCACGGTGGCCAGTTGCGTGACATCGGCCAGTTTCATTTTAGTCTCGTAAGCAAGTGTCATCTGTGCAGCGCGCGAGACAATTAAATGTGTCTCAATATTGCAGGCACGCAGCAGTTCCAGCAGCCTCACCCCGTAGATCACTCCCGACGCACCGGTGATCCCGACGAGCAGCGGCGCATTGGTGGATTTAATCGCTATATGTTTCATGGCAGCACAAAAAAATTTAACCGGCCATGAGTATTTCCTAAGGCTGGCATCGCAGCAAGGCTTTTCGCGGGTGCATAGCCACCAATAGTTAAACAGCGGTTGGATTTTCGCGGTATTTGCGGTCAACTGCGCGCCCGAACATAACCTCCCATGCATGACGACGATGACTGAGCAGCCCGCCAAATTCCGCTTTATTGGTCAGCCCCTGCCGCGCACTGAAGACGCGCGATTGCTTACAGGGCGCGGCCAATTCAGCGACGACTTTTGTCTGCCTGGACAAACCTACGCGGCAATCGTGCGGTCTCCGCATGCGCACGCCCGTATCGTCCGGATCGATACCGCAATGGCAAACAGTATGCCCGGCGTACTCGGCGTGTTCACCGGCGCGGATTGCCAGGCCGACAATCTCGGCGCCATCCCGCATGATCCGCTGCCGAAAACAAGATACGACATGAAATTGCATGGACCTGGCGGCAGCGAAATCTTCTTCGGCCCGCATGTCCTGCTTCCGACTGACAAGGCGCGCCATGTCGGTGAAGCAATTGCAATGGTGGTTGCCGAGACTCTAAACGAGGCGGTCGACGCTGCAGAAGCAGTTGAAGTTGCCTATGAAACATTACCATGCGTTTTGCACGCCGAAGGCGCTATGCAGCCAGACGCTCCGACGGTCTGGGACGAGGTCATCGACAACGTTCTGGTCGATAGCAAGTTTGGCCATGCCGGTGAGACTGATCGAATCCTGGCAAACGCTGCCCATGTCGTCAGAAAGGATTTTCACGTTGGCCGGGTGACCGGGGCGCCGATGGAACCGCGCGCGGCGGTGGCGCACTACGATAAGACCACGGAGCGCTACACGATTTATGCCGGCAGTGGCGGTGCGGTACGGCAGAAACGCGAGCTCGCCGCCGTACTTGGAATTGACCCTGAAAGAATTCGTGTGCTGTCTTACGATGTCGGCGGAAATTTTGGCACACGAAACCGCGTTTACGTCGAATTTGGCCTGGTGCTTTGGGCTGCTCGCAAGCTTGGCCGTCCGGTCAAATACACCGCGACGCGTTCGGAATGTTTTATCAGCGACTACCAGGGCCGTGACCTGGTGGCAAAGTTTGAACTTGCCCTCGATGAACGTGGACGGTTTTTGGCTTTACGCGCGACCAATATCAGCAACGTCGGCGCGCGCTGTGTCTCGCTGTCGCCACTGAGCAAGGGCGCTGGATTGATCACCGGCAGTTACGATATTCCGGTAGCGTCCCTCCGGGCCATGGCGGTCTTCACCAACACGGCGCCAACCCAGGCCTATCGTAGTTCGGGCCGGCCGGAGATTACGTTTGCGCTTGAACGGCTCATCGACATCGCGGCGAAGCAACTCGGCATCGATCGCGTCACCTTGCGTCGTCGCAATTTGGTACGGCCCAAGGCAATGCCCTATCGCAATGCTGTCGGCATGCTCTACGACAGCGGGCGCTATGCGGAGAACATGGATCTTGCCATGCGTCTGGCCGATTGGGACGGCTTCAAAACACGTCAACGCATTGCCAAAAAACGAGGCAAGCTTCTTGGACGGGGGCTTGCCAATTACGTCGAGTCCTCGATTGGCGCACCAAAAGAGCAAGCCCGTATGGCGGTGTCCGCGGAGCGCGGCGTGGAGGTTGTCATCGGCACCCAGCCGGCCGGACAGGGACACGAAACCAGCTTTGCCCAGGTGGTGGCGGATCTGATCGCGGTACCGGTGGAGAAGGTCCACATCATCCTGGGGGACACGGATGTTGTGAAAGCCGGCGGCGGGACACACTCCGGACGTTCTATGCGTCACGCAGCTACTGTATTTTCATTGGCGGCAGTCGAGCTCATCGCAAAAGGCAAGCGCGCCGCAGCGGCAATCTTCAACACGACGCCGGATCGCGTCGATTTCAGCGATGGCCGCTTTTCCGTGCGCGACAGCAACCGCAGCTTCGACTTTCTTGAACTCGCCCAGGAAATGACTCGTCACCCCATGCCCGATGATCTGGCATCGGGCCTCGTGGTGGTTACCGATAACGAGATGCATGAACCGGTGTTCCCCAATGGGTGCGCAATCTGCGAAATCGAGATCGATCCGTTGAGCGGCGGCCTGGAGTTGACGCGCTACACGTCGGTTGACGATGTCGGCCGCTGCATCAATCCGCTGATCGTCGACGGGCAGACACACGGCGCGATTGTGCAGGGCGTCGGTCAAGCGCTGTGGGAACAATGCGTCGTAGAGTCGGTATCAGGCCAGCCGCAGTGCGGCTCGTTTATGGACTACGGTATGCCGCGCTCCGATCGCCTGCCTTCATTCACGACCAAGATTGTCGAGGTGCTTTCGCCGACAAATCCACTCGGCATCAAGGCCGGTGGAGAAGGAGGCACGACCGCCGCGCCTGCTGCGATTATCAGCGGCGTCGTGGATGCGCTCAGTGCTTACGGCGTTGACGACATCCAGATGCCTGCGACGTCCTATCGTATTTGGCAAGCGATCCAGCATCACAAATCCGGTCTGAAATAGAACACTGCGCCGGTCCACGACGGCCGTCTTAGCCCTTTAAACCGGCCTTCTGAAGTCCTAGAAGAAACCGCGATCGATCTGATGCATTGGCGTAAACAGTGTCGTTTGCGACATGGTCGCTCGAGAGGTTGGGCTGGAGCGTAAGTGTACGCGTTAGCGACTCTCTTGCCTCGTCGGCTCTATCAAGCAACCCCAACGACACCGTCATTAAACGTCGCGCACCGACGTGATTGGGATGGCGAGTTGTCATCGAACGGCAGACCGCGATCGTTTCTTCGTAGTCGTGCATGGCAAACGACGCCATATAGCGCACCACCGGCGCATACATTGCGAGGAATGGATCCAGCGGGCTGAGCCGCTGTGCCTCCCTCAACGAATCCAGGCCACGTTCCGGCTGACCACAGCATGCAAACGCATAACCAAGTCCTGCGTGGCCAAGCGCAAAATTCGGGTTCAAGGCGACAGATTTCGAAATATGCGCCACCGCCTCTTCCGGGCGTCGCCGCCGCGCATAACCAATTCCAAGCACGAGATGCCCCCAGTGCGCCTGCTCATCAAATGTCACTGCTTTGGCACCCGCCTCAATGGCGCCGTCCGTCAATTCACCGATTGGCACGTGCGAATTCAGGTTGAACATGCTGGCGTAAGTCCAGCCCAACAACGCATGTGCGTGCGCGCACTTCGGGTCAAGCTTGATGGCCTGCTTCAATAACTCCTGGGCTTGCAGATGCTCTTCCGTGCTCGTGCGCCACATATGCGGCAGCGCCTGGATCACGAGATCCCGCGCGTGGCTTTCCTCTAGAGGCTTTCGTCGTAGGCCCGCGGCTTCGGCTACAATGATCTGCGATGTCACAGCGTCGACGATCTGGTTGGAAATCTGATCCTGGCGGCAAAAGGTGTTGATCGATCCGCAATCGTATCGGTCGGCCCATACGTGAACGTTGCTGTAGGCATCGATCAACCGTCCGGTCACCCGGACTCGGTCCGCAGCCTTACGCACACTGCCCTCGAACGCGTACCGTACGCCCAGATCATTCGCTACTTTGCGGAGATCGACAGTCTCGTCCGCGCAAGCAGAGTGGGTGCTGAGGGCAATCACAGAAAACCAGGGCTGCCGTGTCAGGCCGGTGATCACATCTTCAGTCAAACCGCTGGCAAAGCGCTCCTGTTCAGAATTGTTGCTTATGTTGCGCAATGGCAAAACGGCAACGTAAGGCCTGTCGGAACGCACGATAGCCGGCGCCGTCGCAACCGTGTCAGCCGCGGACGATTGCGGAGCGGGCTTCGCCGCAGCCAAATCAACCGGCGTGGGTTGGTCTTCGAGCTTTCCGACGAATGAAAAACCGCGCTTGTAGTGCGTTCGAATAAAAACTTGCCCGACGCCGTCATCGCCAAGGGCGCGCCGGGCGGCACTCAAGCGTGAACTGAACGCGGCTTCCGAGACAATTCGCCCCATCCACACGGCGTCGATGAGTTCATTCTTGCTGACGATGCGATTGCACTTCCGCACCAGATGAACGAGCAGGTCAAAGACCTGGGGTTCAATCGGGACGATCTTGTCTGCTCGTCGCAGTTCGTAGCGTGCAACATCGATTTCGAAGTCGGAAAAGCGGAAATTCAAGATGTTCTTGCCCTTTTTGCGCAGTACCGAGTCGCCTTTTACCCGTCAGAACTCATCGGGAATGTGATCGACGTCACACAAATGGCGGTAGCTGAATCAGTTCATCATTATCGCCCGCTCGGGAGAACGTGAGGCTATCGAAAAGAGAGGCCGCCTTTTCAGGCGGCCTCCTGGCAGTCAGACCCAAGCTGGGGGAAGGGGACGCTTAACGCTGACTGCCGATGCCGAAATCAACGGCCTCATCAACCGATACGCCGGCTGGGGCATAGGCCCGCGCCTCAATGGCGCGGTGCGCACGGTCGCGCTTGAGCCCGATGTGTTGCTCAATCGATGCGTTGGTTGACATATAGGTTTCGCGCTCGACCAGCGCATCTTCCTCAGCAGCGTAGGCCGAGGTGACGGCCGACAACGCTAGAATGGAAGCAAATAGAATCTTGTTACCGATATTCACGGTTCATCTCCGTTGTGTTTGGGCAAGATGAATCTTGCGGGGCGCGCTGTGTCGCCTAACGTGGCCTCGCTTACAATTCACCGCGATGTCACAAAATCCACTGCATCGCTCACGGAAACGTTATGGAATAGACAATTTGCAAAAAAGCGATTGATAATCAGGAAGTCAGGCGCCCTGGTTCTCGGCAGCCGACTTCAATTTTGGGTTTTCATTCCAGCAATTCAGATTTGCCGTGCCTATGGAAGCGGCAGCACAATCAATAGTCGCCAGCGCTGACATATCTGCTTGGCGTCGACAACAGACATCTTTTGGCCCGCTTTTTGCTGTCATCAGTGCGGTTAAGACGAGGCAAAGAGATCATGCGAGAGAGCATAACACCGATCTTGTACGTGATTATCGTTGCTACGATGACACTCTTGTACGTTGACTACGAAAATATCGAGCTTCTGAAACATCCACTCAACGCTCTGTACTCCCTCTCGACGGCGCACGATGAGGCAGACGAGGACTGATTCTTAGGCACATCTCGCGCGGCCTTTTCTACCGACGCGGACATTCGCGGCCGCGTCCGAAATGGCATCTTCGGAAGGTGGCGGAGGGAGTGTAATTGCAAAACAAATTCTCTGCTCCAACTCCAGAGTAATCCCGCGTAATCCTGCGAATTTAGGCGTACGGCGACGTGCGCGGTGCCGGCCGCCTGCCCTTACCGGCCAATTGTCCGCTTTCGGGGTAAAGCGGACATTGGCCATGGCCCTAATGGTCAGGCAGCTGGCTCCTTAAAGTGCACACACCATTTTGGTCTGAAGCGTTTCTTTACATTAGGAGAGCAATTGATCTTGCAAGAGTGAGTCACACAATCCATCAATTTATCCTTACCCCCGCTCGCGTCTGTTCTAGGCGCGGCCGCTCGTGCTGCTGGAGATAGGTTGGCCGGAACGATCTGCTTTGGCTCGCAGAATCCGCCCATCCCACTGATCGACGTGCGACACTGATCGACGCTGACGAAGCCACAGTTAGTGCCACCGCCGCTATCGACAGCGCACCATCTGTAAGGATCCGCAGCGTGTAGCGGACCGCAACACAACACTGATGCCGGCAGCAAGCAGCCCATTATGGCCAATGCATGATAAACATTTTTCATTCAACCGCCTCTTGCAGCTCTCAAAATAAGCGAGTTGTCGGTTGTCCTTGGCGGAACATTTTAACTGTCTGATTTCTGGGGTAAAGCGGACATGCCTCCCGCATCGCAAAATATCCGCTAAGTGCCAATAGCGGACATTGACGCGTACCCGCGGTCAGCCAGCGGCGGAGCTCATGGCGCGGTGGGCGACCCAGATTTAGGCGACACCCATCGCGCAAAAATTTTGTAGAGAGTCCAGCGCATAATACGGCCGGCAACCCACCACACAACTCCAACGAATACAAAGATACATATAATCAAAAATTCCAACGGATCTGACCACAGGCTGTCCAGCATTTTGGTCAGACTGATAATACTATCCGGATGCCCGGAGACGAATGCTGCGTAGGCGAAGATAGCGATATTCCCTATCGCACACGCCACAAGTCCAATAATTCTGTGAGGAATAAATAAACCCGTGGCAATGCCAAGGGCCACCTTTACCCAGAAATAAGGGAAGAAGACCAGCGCGTCATAGGGCAGCAAGACCCAGAATAGAATTAACGTCATAGTATCACCCACGAACCCTCCTTACGCTTTATTTCGGACGAGCAAGATGGGGCGAGATCATCTGGTTCTATTCAGGCGGCCAGCAAACCAAAGCCTCTGCGCTGGATAGGCCCTACCGATAGCGTTGACCCGGGCGCTGCGTCGTCCGCTTTGGGTCATCAGCAGGCATTGCAGACGGTCGAACTGAATCTATTTTACTCCGAAAGCGGAAATCAATCGAAACGGGTGAGATGTCTGGCAAGTGCCAAAAGCGTAAATTGGCGCCAGATGATATTGCGGAAAAGGCAAAGGAGGTAATCGTCGCGGATGCCCGCGAAATCGATAGAAAGCGCGAGATGATCGCCGAAAGAAACAATGGTATATAGTAGCTACTAAAAGCGTCTTTTCAGGCAACCTGCGAAAGGGGGCGACTCGTGTCGCAGTTGTCGAATCAAGGGCAGTCATTTGCCAGCTCGCCTGGTGTCAAGGCCGAGCGGCGAAACCTGACTGTCGTTTTCTGCGACATGGTGGGCTCGACCGAGCTGTCGAACCGGCTCGATCCCGAGGATATGCGCGATATCATACGCGCGTTTCAGAGATGCTCTGAAATCGCAGTCCTTGGGCTTGATGGCCGTATCGGCCGCTACATGGGTGACGGCATTCTAGCCTACTTCGGATTTCCTGCTGCGCATGAGGACAGCGCTGAACGCGCGGTCCAGGCTGCCTTGGAAGTCATCAGGCTCGTTTCGGAATTGTCGTTCGAGGGGGCAGCACGGATTGAAGTGCGGATTGGTATCGCCACCGGCTTGGTTGTCGTCGGCGATCTGATCGGAGAAGGTTCTAGCCGCGAGTTTGCGCTTATCGGTGATGCGCCGAATCTGGCGGCCCGTCTGCAGCAATTGGCAAAGCCCAATCAAATTTTAGTGGCACCCAGTACACGACTTCTGCTCGGCGATCTTTTCGAATTCGAAGACCTCGGCGATCAAAACATAAAAGGATTTTCTGCACCAATCGCCGTGTCGGGAATCCGGCGTCGCGGCACGGCGAGCCGCTTCGAAGCGCGCCGGTCATCTCACATGTCGCCGCTGATCGGGCGTGAGGCCGAGCTGACGGTGTTGCGCGGCGTATTCGAGAAAGCCAGGGCGGGGTATGGGCAGCTTGTCGCCGTTTCTGGCGAGCCGGGTATCGGAAAGTCGCGGCTCGTCAATAGCTTCAGACATCAGCTGGACCGCGACAGCTGTCGCGTGTTTTCGTTTCAGTGTTCATCGTACCACCGCAGCAGCCCGTGGTACCCCGTCATTCGCCACATCGATGACGTGTTGGGCACCGGCTACGAGGCCCGCGGAACGACCAAGCTGCAAAGACTCGAGGCACTGATTGACGACATATCGCACGAAAAACGCGCATCGATCGTGCCGCTGTTGGCGCCCCTTCTCGGAATATCGACCGAAGGTCACTACGCGCAGCTGGATCTGACGCCACAACAACAGAAGCAGCGGACGTTTTTGGCGGTGGTCGAGCTATTGCGCTCGTATTGCGAGCAGCAACCGGTCATTCTGATCTGCGAGGACATTCACTGGATCGATCACACTTCGTCCCAGCTGTTGGAGTTTCTCCGGGAGAACATTCCGAACTGGCGCATGTTGCTGATCGCAACCTTCCGGCCGGAGTTCCGTTCGCTGAGTAAAGCCGATGAGTGGATCAACCTCACCCGGCTCTCGCCATCACAGGTCGCGTCCATGGTCGAGGCGATTGACTCCAAACAAAAACTGCCAACGACCGTTATCGGCCAGATCGTTGCCAAGACTGACGGTGTGCCGTTATTCATTGAGGAGGTCACGAGTACGGTGCTGGTGGGCGGCCAAGCCGAAAAAAGCCCCCCGCGGGGGATGCCGTGGAGTCCAGAAGTTCCGGCCACGCTGCACGATTCGCTGATGGCGAGGCTCGATCAAATGGGATCGGCGAAAACCGTCGCGCAGATAGCCGCCGCAATTGGACGGGAGTTCGCTTTCGACGTGCTCGAGGCAGCCGCGCCACTATCACGCGAGGACATCCACACGGCGGTGGATAGCCTCCAGAAAGCCGGGTTGCTGCTGCGGCGCGAGTTCAGTGCAATCGAGACATATTCATTCAAGCACGCGCTTGTGCAGGAGACGGCCTATGCCAGCATGCTGCGCAGCGAGCGTCTCCCATTGCACCATCGCATTGCTGAGACGCTCGCCAGCAAATTTGTCGACGTCGCGGAAGGTGCACCTGAAGTCGTCGCGTATCATTATACTCAAGCACGCGAAATCACGCCGGCGATCAGCTATTGGCTGAAGGCCGGCCGGCAAGCGAGCCGACGGTCGGCGTTCATCGAAGCAACGACGCATATTCAGACCGCCCTCAAGCTTCTTGAGGAATTGCCACAGGACAGGACGCGCCTCGAGCTCGAATTGCAGCTGCAGCAGTCCCTCGCAAACGCGTTTATCGCGGCCAAGGGATTTGCCGCGCCGGAAACCATCGTGGCATTTAACCGCGCGTTGGTACTGTGCAAGGAACTCGGCAGTGCGTCACAGATCTTCGCGATATTGAACGGCCTCGTTGGCGCTCACTTGATGGGTGGCGAAATTCAAAAGGCGCGGGCGGTGGCGCAGGATCTTTTGGCGCTCGCGCTCGAGGGCAACGATACGACGGGGCTGCTGATGGGGCACCGCGTTCTTGGCATGTCCCTTTTCATGCTCGGGGAATTGACCCAGTCGAAACGCGAGTTGCAGGACGCAATGACTCTTTATGATCCCGGGCAGCACGCCCCGCTGGCTCTGGTCTTCGCACACGACTTCAAGGCGACGGCGCAGGTTTATCTCGGAGTCGCGACCGCTCTTTCGGGTGACGCTGAGGCGGGCATTACGCACGCCCGCGCTGCACTGACTTACGCAGAGGATCTCCGCCATGCGCACAGCATCTGTTACGTTCTTCCATTTCTAGCGGGCACCTATCTCGTCGCCGGCGATCCACAGACTGCAATTCCGATAGCCGACCGAGCTATAGCGCAATCCAATGAGCACGGTTTCCCGCAGTGGGTCGCGGGCGCGCTTATGTTGCGAGGCTGGGCGCATCTCGAACTTGGCGAACTCGAATTGGGGCTGGAGGACGTTCGGAACAGCATCAGCGAGTTGCAGAAAGCCGGAACTCTGATCTGGATGCAATTTTCCCACTATCTGCTGGCGCGTGCGCTGGCAACAGATGGTCAGCTGCAGGAAGCTTCTGAAATCGTCGACCGGCTCCTAGGAGAGTTTGGGGAGTCCGGCGGCCGATGGTACGAAGCAGAAGTGCGCCGCCTACGCGGAGATATCCTGCGTCTTGCGCACAAACCGCTTGCAGAAGCGGCGGCCTGTTACGAGGCCGCCGCCGCAGTCGCACGCCGGCAAGGTGCAAAGATGTGGGAACTGAAGGCGATGGAATCGCTGGCCGCGCTGCGCGAAGATGGTGCCGTCAGCCTCGCCGGCACGCGCACAAGCCCATCATGAAGATTTGAGCCATGCCATATAAGCCGCCGCAGGACATCACCCCCGGTCTCGATACGGCGTTGGGTGAACGCTATTACCAGGGCAGCCAGGCGTCCGAGGAAAAATATACCAACGAGATTGTCGAGAGCATTGCCCGCGCAATCAAGCTGCACTTCGAAAAAGGCGGCCCTCCGGCGCGCAGGGACGCGCACGCCTACGACAATGGGTGTGTTCGCGCGATTTTCACGGTCGATGCAGATCTTCCGGACCACTTGCGCCAGGGTGTTTTCGTGCCGGGCTCGCAATACAACGCTTGGA
Source organism: uncultured Alphaproteobacteria bacterium (assembly GCA_963767515.1). GTDB lineage: Bacteria > Pseudomonadota > Alphaproteobacteria > Rhizobiales > Xanthobacteraceae > Pseudolabrys. The sequence goes on along the minus strand of CAVYER010000015.1, from coordinate 121,090 downwards.
TTCGTTTCTCCAACGGCAACTCGGAGGCAAGGCCAGCGTGGTTTTTCGACGCGCGCGGCATGGCGATAAAGTTAATGGGTGTTGCTAACGACAAACTACTGGAGGATGAAAAGCATACGCAGGATTTTATCCTGATCAGTCATCCGAAATTTTTCGTCAACGATCTAAGGCGCTATAAGGCGACCCTGGTGGAATTCTTGAAGGGAGGCTACGTCGATCAATATTTGTGGTCGTTGCTGAAGCTCCGTTTTCCTGACGAATTTTGGTTGGCCCTCAAGGCCAACCTTAACTTCACGGTAAATCCGCTATTCCAGCAATACTGGTCGATGACTCCCTATCGGCTTGGCGTCGATCCAGACAAAAAATTTGCGGTGAAGTACACAGCTAAGCCGCGCTTAAACCGCATGCCCGGATTTCTCAGGCGCCATCTCACCCGTCTCAGCCCGAATTTCTCCCTGAAGGAGGAAATGAACAAGACGCTTGCCGGAAAGGAGATGTGGTTTGATTTCTATGTCCAGCGCTATGTCGACGAGGCGCAAACGCCGATTGAAGATTCGAAGGTTGAGTGGACTGAGGATATTTCGAAACCAGAGCGTATTGGCAGCATCATCATTCCCATTCAGGACTGCAAGTCGCCGGAGCAGGCAGTATTTTGCGAAAACCTGTCATTCAGCCCGTGGCACTCCCTGCCCGAACACAGACCTCTGGGGCTGGTGAATTGGGTGCGCAAAATTGCCTACCGCGAAATCAGCAAGCTGCGGCACGAGCTCAACCACGCACCGCGGCAGGAGCCGACCGGGGACGAGGTGTTTGATAGGCGCGCGTCACGTACCAAATCGCCCTGATTGTATCCGCCACGACGCGATCGATTTACGGCGTCAGTGAGGTGTAATAGCGATCCGGCAGGTGATCGCCTATTGACGGGGACAGAAGTTGTGAGAGAAGCCCCAACGGGTCAGTTCGGGAGGTCGGTGAAAGCGGCCCGGAAAACAAACCGCGCAGCTGTCCGGCGATGCCGCTGAAGAACTCGTTACCGGACTGCGGCTCGTCCGAATCTACATCGTTACGCAAACGCGTTCGATCAAATTTCTCACCGCTCTCGCATGCCAACAGGCGGCCGACGTGATGAAAGCCGAGCTCCGAGGGCGGCACGGTCGGCACAATGTCTCTCCCGTGAACGAAACGATAAGTCGTAGATCCGAAAATAGCGTTGTAGCGACTGACGAAATCGTTCCGACCGACGCGTGGCGATCCGAAGACGTAGACTTCTGCGTGCTGAAGCGCCTTCTCGTCGCGTGCGCGGTCCGCGATGACCAGCGCGATCGCGGCGCCGAGGCTGTGGCCGGCAATAAACAGCGCGCGGCCATCATTCATGCATTGTTCAATTGCCGCGCCGACATCCGTCCAAACGGCGTCCGCCGCATCCTCAAAACCCTGGTGCACATCCGCGTCAACCCGGCCCAGATAGAAGTCGCTGATCCAATTCAGCAGATCGAGAGGATCCGTTCCCGCGAACGCAATGATCATCGCATCCTTCGCTGTGGCCAATACGGCGTGCGTGTTCGACAATGGGAGCGTACTCTTGGCGGGCTGCTGCAGGACGCGCACGTCGCCGAGCTCCCACCCCGTGGCAATACGTTCGATCTTATCGGGAAACCGTGTCTCGTAGGCAAGCTGCGACATCCACGCCATCGCGCGCGCGGTCTTTAGATTAAACCCGGCACCGGGGACAAAATCCGCAAAGACCTTGGGGGCGTATTCCTTTTCGGGAAGCTCGACCAAAATACTCATCGCAACCCTCTCTTGCCTTCAAACGGCTCCCTTTGAGTCCGGTTTGACAATCTGGCGAAATACGGCCGCCATCACCCCACAATAGCAGTCTTCCAGGGGAGTGAAGCCCTGCAAGGGGATGAACCCATGGCAGACGAACATTTAAAGCAGCCAGTCACCGTGAGCCGAGATCAGCTCTACAATCAGGTCTGGCAGACACCGATGAGCCGGCTGGCGGTGCAATACGGAATTTCTGGCGATGGCCTCGCCAAGATCTGTGACCGGCCGGAGGGAGTATCCTCTTTAAATTGGAAATTGCTCTGTAATATCAAATTATTATGAATTCGCATCTTCTGTACCCGCAAATCTACCCGTGACTTGATACAGGATTTCGACGGCCGAGGGCGAACACCAGCGAATTTTTATCGCACGTTCGAGCTGTCCAACGGCTGTCGGCTCTGACCCGGAAATTAACAATTGAGCGCAATTTAGAAATGTCCGCTAAGCGCCAATAGCGGACTTTCAGTCGAACACCACGGCATTCAGACCGCCGGATGGCTTGCGGAATTTGGCCGCGGAATTGTTAGCTAGTTCACACATGTTCGCTTCCAGTTGGGTCTAGCATTTTAGGAAGACGCACGAATCAGCGACAAACAAAGCTGAGGTATTCACTGTCATGCTTCTTGCCACGATGCGCGGCGCTGCCACTCCGTTTGGGGAGCATAGATCATGCCAATATTGATCATCCTTGGCTGGCTCATTGTTCTTGGCTGTTTCTTTTATCTTGCGGCGGACGCAGGCAGGAACCGGCTGCATGAGCGACGAGAGAAAAAGGCTGCAGCCAGGAAAATTCAAGAGTTTAAAAAGCACCACCATTATGATGAGAAGCGCAGGCAATGGGTGCGCAAAAGCGACGGCGTAGTCCTACCGGATGCAAGCGATGATTTCCGGCACAGTCTTACGCCGTTCGGATATCTCGCGCTCGTTTTATGGGAAATATTTTGGGTCGCAGAAATTGCGGCGACACCACACTTATCGCAGATACCGTATTTGTTTTTGCTTGCGATGATGGTCGGCATTCCTTTTGCCGTTCATAGGCTCTCGCGCGGCGTTCTATGGCCCTCCGGCCAATTACCCTAAAGACGACCTGTCCTTCAAGAACACGATGTCCGCGTTACCGCCGAAAGCGATCATTATTGAAATAAAAATTCGGCGCCAACTGAGGCGGCCTTGGATTGAGGTCCGGGGGGAAGCCTCTACCCGCCTTCGATTTCCAAGAGTTGTTTTGATGGCGCCTCTGTTGGACTACGCGCCAGTAGGCTCGCCAGAGTCCGCAGTCTTGACGCCATTCACAAGCTCGCCGGGAAAGCGTCGTAAGCGCTATTTCGTTGCGCTACGTGGACAGATTTGTGGGTACCACAAATCTGTTTGATTGGTCGCGAGCCAGATCAATGCCTTGGCTCCATAATTAGAAAGAGGCTGCCCGCGAACATCTGCGAACAGATGCTGGCGGAGGGAGTGAAACTGCAAAACAAATTCTCTACTCCCACTCCAGGGTAATCCAGCGTAACCCAGCCAATTTAGGCGGCCGTCACAACCGCTTAGGTCGGCTTCCTTCAATGACGCGCCCGAAGAATGAATTTCTGAACTTCGGGCATACGAGCAACGTCAGCTTTGGTCATCAGCAGACATTTCGCAGCGCAATTTGGTTTTATGACGACGGTCCCCAAGGAGGCATCGTCGCGAGATTGGGCGTCAAATCGGAGGTCCTGACCTGGCCGTCGGCGTACCCATCTTCGTCGATGTCAACGCCGGACCAGGCGCCGGATTGCGCAAGAATTCTGACGTTGGCATTCCGCGGCACGCGGCTGTCGGGTTTGCAGCTGCCGCCTCCGCTGCTCTCGACCGGCGTTGTGCGGATCGCGAAGCGGCGCTGGTCAAAAATCCTCTGGTTGCGGCTCTTGTCGACTTCTCCGGCCCCCCACGCGCCGATGCTGGATACGCTGGGGTTCTGCAAATTCGTATCGACATCGAGGCCCGTCGCACATTTGCCGGGTGGCCCGAACCAGCGGCGATCAACCTGGTTCTGAAAAAGATGCCATTGCCCGCTGTTATAGAATGCGACGGTTTCTTCGTGTGACCGCGAGGCGCTGATCCAGTTGTAGGCCACGAGTTTTTCCTGACGGAGGATGCGGTTGACGAAGCCGTTCCCGTAAACCCCGATCGCATAATGGCCGCCGACCGCCTGGCCGATGACACGAAAGTACTCGAGAACAGGATCGACGGAGGCGCGATTTACATTGAAGTCGACTCCGAAATAGATCGCCGACCCTTCCGGCTGCCCTACCAGCCTCGCCTGATCCAGCGCGGCCTTTGCATCGGCGGCGACTTCCGCCTTGGCCGAACCGGTATCTTCCAGGCCCTTCATAAACTTCTCGGGAAGGTTATTTCGATACTGGTAGAGAGAAACGATCGAAAGGCCGTTTCTGATCAATATCGTCGGCTCGCGGACGCCGTCGATCATGTTGCCGTCGGACGCCATGACCTTCTCGCGCAGACCTGGCTGGGGCTTTCGCGCGAAAAAGCGCACGACAACCTTCACATTCTGGGCAGCCAACTTCGATGCAACTTTTGCGGCATTGTTCGGGGTATCTATGATGGCAATACCCGCCGGATCGTTGGGTTGCCCAAACGCCGAATGGCCCGGCACCAAAGCGCTGGCCAGAAGACCCCTGGTGAATGTTCGCCGCGATACGATCGACATGGGGCCCCCGAAGAGCTGTTGCCTGCCGCTCAACCTTTTTGCTGCGCTTTGATCTCGCCGAATTTGGCCAGCGCGCGATCGAATATATCATTGAAGAGCCACATTGAATCCAGAATTTCGCGCATGGTCGCGGATGTCCTCGCCCGGTCGGCCTTTCCAAAGGCAAACATGCTGTTGTTGCGCAAGTATCCCATGATTCGCGGCTCGGAAATCCTGTAATTGACTAAATTGCCCGAATTGAGCGCGGCCTTGGCCGGGCTGGGAATGATCTGGATCAGCTCGAAAAATCTCATCTGATCGATCGGGTCCGGCAAGGCTTTCATGATTGCCGGTATTTTCGGGAACAGGTCCGCGTGCGCGTTCATGAGGCCGTTTCTCACGGCGGTCCAGTGATTGTATCGCTGGTCTGAATTGCCGACCCGCGCTTCTTCCTTGTCGTCGCGGGCGTTCAGTCCGGGATCAAGGGCTGCGACGGACTTCTTGATGGCCGCCCATTTCCTCTGACCAATTTTGTCCTCGGACACCCCTGTCTGAAAACTTCCCTTGTAGGCATTCGAGCGCGCATTGCCGATGTTCTGATGACCATCTGTCTCGGCATAGAAAACTGCCAGACTGATACGGCCTGCGACTTCGGCATGCGCGGCATCGAGACCCTTGATCCGCGCAATTGCGGTACCCAGGTCGACAACGTCCTTGAATGGCGTATCGGATTTCTGCGCATTGGCGGGCGGCGCCTGCATGATGGCGGAAAGATTCTTGTACTCGTCGATCAGCGGCTCATTTTCCGCATCGAAATAGGCCGGAGGAATTTTGTATTTATTGGCCCCCCCGATTCTGGACGGCAACACGTCGGTCAGGTCTTTGTACGCACCCATCATGCTGACGCGAGCAAGATAGAGGGCCTGTCCCGGCACATCAGGCAGCTTTTGCTTTGCATCGATCTGTGCGCGCCGCTCGCTCAGGATCGCCCTGAAATCCTGCACTGATTTGTTGTAGGCATTGAGCGCCTCCGACTGCGATGGAGTGAGCGCAGCAGGCTGACCTAGCGCGACGGACATGAACCCGGATTTGCCGATGTTGAGCGGGAGCCCGACGAGATTTGCGAGGCTACAAAGTCCAAGGACCGCTAACAAACGAGAAAAAATACGCACGAGCTCCGCTCCCAGAGGTGTCAGCCTTCCCGTCAACGCGTCAGCACGATGAAATCCGTATCTTGTCCCGTTTCGTCGCTGATGCCGTAGTCGGATATGATAAGTGACGAGCCTGGCGTTAGCAGTTTAGCGATTCGCTCAACCGCATCTTGCGGTATTTCGATGCGATTGAGGGCGACGTTGGCTTGGTCCGGCGTCGGCAAGGCGGTCTTGATTGTCTGTTTCGCATGTACTTTTTGCAGCTTTGGCGCAGTCCTTTGACTGTGTGAAGATTTTTCCGGGATCGATACGACAGTCCAGCGAATTGCTGCACCGCCATTCTGAATTTCCATTGCGGTGAAAACGTGCGTTCCCATCGGCTCCGCTACGTCTTGAATCTTCACAGGAGCATCGAAAAGGGGGACAAAGCCCTGTCGCACGAAAAGCTTGCTCAACTTGCGGCTCACAAAGACCGAGATCGGTGCGGCCTTTTGAGGCGCGGCTGACCCGGAAGCGCCGTCAGGAGCTTTGGCGTCCTCTTCCAGCTTGGCATTTGCGATGAGCGGCGCCTCCGTTGCACCGACTGTGATCGTGTCATGAACCGGCTGGGTGGTAATGCCGGATTGTGGCGAACCAAGCGCGACTTCTGGCTTCGGTACAAAAAGGCGCGCGTTCCTTATCTCTGACGGCTGAATATCGCCGTGCGCGATAATCACACGCGTGCCGCGCTTCGTGAGATGCCAGAGTCGAATGGCGAAGTCATGCGTCAAGCGAATGCAGCCGTGTGACGCCGGATACCCAGGCAAGTCACCCGCGTGCAGCGCAATCCCCGACCAGGTGATGCGCTGCATGTAGGGCATGGGTGCGCCGCTGTAGATGTTCGAGCGATGCCACCTGCTTTTACCTATGACGCTGAATACGCCGAGAGGCGTTGGATGATCCTTGACCCCCGTCGATACGGACGACCGTGCGAGCAGCGTGCCGTTGTCATAGAGCGAGATCCGCTGATCCGCGACCGAGATAATGATGAGGAGCGGCCCCTTTGCAGCGTCCTTTGATGCGCCTTTTGACGCGTCTTGAGACTGAGCCTGGTTCGTTGAGTCAGGTATTTTGTGTCCGTGTTGGTGTTTCGGCCTGAATGTCTGATTGCCCCACCACGATCTATACGGGGGCCAATACAGCGACCGGGCATGAGAGGTGCCCGCCAATTGCATACTGATGACAAGTGCCGTCAGCAGGAGCCAGAGTAACTTTCGCCGCCTCATGTCGACCCCAGATTTCAAAGGCAGTAATGGTGGAACAAGGATAGTGGAAGAGCTTGATAATGTCTGCTCTGGGTCATTAGCGGCCGCCGCAACTTTGATTGTCGGCTTTTGGGGCTAAATCAGACATCGCGCCCACCTTTTGCAAGGTCTGATATTGACTCCAAGCGGCCGCATATCGAGCCAAGTCGACCACACAGCGTATCCGCTTAATGTCCCTTTTACCTCAAGAAGCCTTTGCCCCCCGTTCGCGCACGGAACGTTTTATCGTCCCACCTATTGTCCCTTCGAAGGAAAATTGGAGCGAATGGTATGGGCAAATTGAACGCTATTGTTTTGACGGTTGCGATCATGGCTCCGCTCCCAGCAATCGCTTATACGCAACAGGATGCCGATGCATGTACGCCGGATGCGTTTCGGCTTTGTCAGAACGCAATCCCGGATGCAGGCCGTGTAGCCCAATGCCTTATTGCAAACAAACAGCAACTCAGCCCCGCGTGCACCAGCGTGTTCAATCGCCCCCGTGGCGCAACAGTCGACCGGGAACAGCCGCCAAAAGCTCAACCCACTAATTACTGAGCGCGTTAATTCGAATTCGACAAGCCCAACGTCCGCCTTCGAAGACGGGGCATTGCAGCAAGTAATTGCCTCCGATAATTCTTGTTATCGGAACCAAACCACAATGCTCTGCAGCCCAACACGTGCACAACCGCCTTGTGCCAATAGCGGGCGCAATGTCATTTTGCCGTTTTGCGATCCTGGCGGAGGCGCTCGTACGCATTAAAAACAATGTCTTTGCCGTACTTTCGTTCAAGTCGTCGGACCGTAAAATGGCCGCGCGCGACAGACTGGAAGTGGTCGATAAAAGCGTAGTTGATTACAGCTCCTCCGAGCGCACCTATCAAAGGAATAGTTTGCGCAGCAGCCTTTTGCGAAACGACGAACCCGAAGCGGGATGCGATCTGAGCAATCAAGCGCACGAGCACAGGACTGCCTTCCTCAACGACGCCACGTTCCGCAATGAAACGGGCAGCTTCCGTGACGGAGGTCGCAAAAACCCCGCGCACAACAAAATAGCCCCCCTCCGCAGCATCATCGGCCTCGGTCCGACCACCAAGTCCAAAGACTTCGACGCACGCCAGGCTCGATTCCGGATCAGCTAGATCCTCACCTTCGCTTCGCGCGATGTCGAGAATTGACCGCAAGATGATGATGGTCGAGACGGGAAGCTCGAGAGGCAGCGACACAATTCCAAATGCCCCGCCTGCAGCACCGGAGGAAACCGCTAAAGCTCTGTGCAGCATCTGGGAACTTGCTTGAGGCCCACCTCGAATTGTGAGGAGCGCAACCTTGACGGCAGCTTCAAGGCTTTTTGTTGTGGCTATTGCGATAGCTTGCGAAGCGCCAGCGGGTAGAGCCCGACCCAATAGTTCAACAGGCTTGCCAATCATGTTGGCAAGGCGCGCGGGAAGACTTGCATGCTCGAGCAACTGAACAGCATTGCGAAGTGCATCGAGGTCGCTTTTGTCCATTGATATGGATCTGCTATTCATTGTTCGAATGTATCATTTAGAGCTCCGAGTAGCTCTCAACTTCAACCAGTCGACGTCCGCTATTTCTCCTAAGCGTACATTGAGAGGCATAGTCCGTACGCCTGTTGGTACCAACAGCCGACTACTCACCGCTTCCGATAACCCTGACTATCGGACCCAATCCCCCTCACCGCCATTGCGATCACCAATGGTCATGTCCGCTTTCGGGGGTAAAGTGGAGCTCGCGCCACCTTCCTGGAATGTCTGCTAATGACCCAAAGCGGACATCACACTGTTGTGCAAAGACTAAGGCCATACGCGTGGTGTTCGTTTCAAGGCCGGATCAACGGCACTCAGAGGGGAAGACACTATGAAAACTCGGTATACTGTAGCGTTGTCGATGCTCGCGGGTGCGGCGCTCGGCGCTGTGGCCATCCAAGGCCTCCATGCGGCGCAGCGCCAGATTTAGTTGGTTCGGTGGCAGCCCGTTTTACGGGACCGGGCTATTGCGGCGGCTGACCTGGTCGGGTGCTCGTTGTTGTGCTGATTCTCGTTTTGCTCTGCAAACTCTGAAATAGCGTTGCGCATCCGAAACACCACAACTGCGCGGTCATTCCATAATCTGAAGTTATACGAATCCGGGTGAGGGCCGCGTGTGAGCGGGCGTCATCGCCGCACCAGTCGGCCCGAAAATCGCACCTTCAGGAGGGCGGGCGTGCGCCCGAGTGACCGTTTCGCGCGGGCCCGCGGGCTAAGCATCAATGAGATCATGAACGCGCGGACATGATAAGCCCTACGCCAGATTAGCGCCCGTGGACGATATGGAGATATTTCATTGGATCGAAAAAATGATTTGTGGCTTTGATTTCCTCTCTATTGTGTTGACCGACCGTGTGACAGTCGAAAGCCACAGACATAATGGCCTTGCGGTTTCGCGATTGGACGGGGCTTAATGCCGAACAGCATGCGCGACTTTCTGTAAGCGCAGGCGATTTTGCGCGCCGGCTCGAGCCTCGGCTGAATGCATTTGCCGCTTTCGAAAGTGGAGCGGTAGCGCCGGCGTGTGGTGTTCTGGATGGAATGCCTTACGCGGCAAAGGACATCTTCTTGTCCGCCACGCGCGTACCACATGGCGGGCTTGCCCGGCCACTACCAATGATGAAAGGCGCGCAAGCGATTGTGCTCGATCTGCTCGATCGAGCAGGCGGCCGGCGCATCGGCTATACCGCGATGACGGAACTCGCCTATGAGCCGTCGGGCTACAACGCGGTGCACGGCCGCGTCGGCAATCCATGGAATCTTGATTTCATTTCTGGTGGTTCGTCATCTGGTTCGGCAGCTGCTGTCGCGAGCGGTTCGGCAGTCGTCGCCCTTGGGTCCGATACCGGCGGCTCGCTACGCATTCCAGCACATTGTTGTGGTGTGACAGCGTGGAAGCCAAGCTACGGCGCAGTATCGACCGTTGGCTCGATGCCACTCGCGCCAACGCTCGACACCATTGGCATTTTGGCGCGCACCGCATCGGATATTGACACCGCGGCACGGGTCCTCTTCGAACCATGTGGCATTGAGCCAATTAGTAGGGCCGTTGTCATCGGCGATGTGCTTAATCTTGCCGAGGTGTCGATTGCCAAAGCGTGCCGAGACGGGATCGGTGCGATCGCTGATTGCGGGATTGAAATTGGCACTTGCAATGGGGTCGCTGCCATCGAGGCGCTCGACCCGCACGTTTTTACGGTCATGCAGGCAGAGGCAGCGCGTACGCACCGGATGCTAATGCAAACTGGATCGTTAGATCCAGTTCTGATTCGACGACTTGCAAAGGGCCTCACCATCGACGATGAAACACTTGCGGCCAGCGTCTCGGCACGCTCACAACTGGCCATGGATTTCATCGATCACATCTTTCGGAAAGCGGGCGCGATCATCCTGCCAGTACTTTCGATCCGCACGCCGTCGGTTGCCGAATGCGATCCACGCTCTCCCCTTTTCAAAGCCAAAACGCTGTATGAGCTCAGTCGCTGGACGCGGTTCGTTAATATGCTCGGCTTTCCCGCCGTTGCTATCCCTGTCGGATTTGACGACCGCGCCATTCCGGTCGCCTTGCAAATCGTCGGCAAACCGCGGTCCGATCATGCATTGATCGCATTGGCAGAGGCGGTGCAAAGTCGCAGCAATTGGCACGGGCGCGTTCCCACCGCGGTGAGCGATCTGGTGACAATGTCATATGAGGCACCGCTGCAATGAGCGCTCAACCTTCGACCGCGCTGGCGAAACTTCGCGTGCTGGACCTAACGCGCGTACGGGCTGGCCCAACCTGTTGCCGCATCCTCAGCGATTTTGGCGCCGATGTAATCAAGATCGAAGCCCCTCCTGGCGTCGACCCGAACGAGGGCATGAGCGGTGCACGCGACGGATCCGACATGCTCAATCTCCATCGCAACAAACGCTCGCTGACGCTTAATCTCAAAGAAGAGGCCGGGCACGAAATCTTCATGCGGTTGGTCAAAGGCGCCGACGTCGTCGTCGAAAATTTTCGTCCCGACGTCAAGGAGCGCATGGGGATCGCATACGAAGCACTCAAGACCGTCAATCCACGTATCATTCTCGCGTCGATTTCAGGGTTCGGGCAAAGCGGCCCCTATCGCACGCGCGCGGGATTTGACCAGATCGCGCAAGGCATGGGCGGACTGATGTGGGTCACGGGATTGCCCGGCGAGGGGCCGATGCGCGCCGGTATCGCGGTGGCCGACAGCTCGGCCGGCATTTACGCCGCAGCAGGAATCCTGATTGCGCTTGCCGAGCGTGAACGATCCGGCCTCGGCCAATGGGTGCAAACGTCCTTGCTGGAAGCACAAATCGCATTGATGGATTTTCAAGCGGCGCGTTATCTGATCGATGGCGTGGTGCCGGGTCAGGCGGGCAACGATCATCCTTATTCGACGCCGATGGGCGTGTTCGAAACCTCGGACGGTTTCATCAATATCGGCGTCGGTGGCGATGGCCAGTGGCGCGCGCTGTGCGTGGCGCTGGAAAGGCCCGATCTCGGCAAGGCCCCTGAATATGCAACGCTCGAACTGCGGTTCCGCAACCGGCCCAGGCTGACCGCCCTACTAGCCGAAATTTTCAAGACAAAAAGCTCTTTGCAATGGCTGGAAAAGCTAGAACAGCAAGGGGTGCCAGCAGGCCCGATTTACAAGCTCGATGAAGTGTTTGCCGATCCGCAGGTGGAACATCTTGGTATCGCGGTGCCGCTCCATCATCCCAAGCGCGGGGACATCCGCGTCGTCGGTCAGCCAGTCACCTTGTCACGCACCCCGGCAAGTGTCGTTTCGACGTTACCAGAGTTGGGCGCGCACACCGATGAAATCCTGCGCGATGCTGGATACAGCGATACCGAAATCACGAATTTTCGTGCCAGCAAGACAGTATAACGGGCTTCCCGAATGGCGAAGGATGTAACGCTGGTAACGGGCGCAAGCGGGTTCCTCGGCCATGCCGTGATGAAATTGCTGGCCCAAAACGCGCACCGTGCCGTTGGCCTTGATCCGCAGCCCTCATCGACGACGCAGATACTCGACGATCTCTCGGATCGTGAAAAGCTCAACGGATTACTTGCGCGCGAGAAAGTTACGCACATCATCCACGCCGGTGGTGTGTCAGGCCCGATGGTGATGGCCGACGACCCCCTCGGGATTATTTCGATTAATGTGGTCGGCAGCCTTAATTTGTTACGTGCCGCCCTGGAGACCGGCGTCAAAACTTTCATCTATTGTTCGTCGGTCTCAGCGCTTGGCAATTTCTATGAAAACGAACCAGTCGGCGAAGATTATCCGTTGCGTCCGACGTCGATCTACGGCGCCTCAAAGGCAGCGATGGATACCGTGTTGCACGGATTGTGGGGCAAAGTACCGCTCGATCTATGCTCGTTGCGCTTTACGGTGATCTATGGCCCTGGACGACAGACCGTTTTCACCGTCGAAAAAATTGTCGGCGCAGCGTTGGCAGGCAATGTCGCGCGCATTGAACCCGTGACCGACTGGCCTTACGTCTATATCGATGACGCCGCGCAAGCCGCCGTCTCCGCCTGCTTTTCCGCGGGCCGCAAGCAGTTCAGCTATTTTATCGCACATCCTGAAAAGGTAACGCCTGACGATATTGCAACGGCCGCGGCGGCGGCTGGCAAACCAGTGCGTCTTGAGATTGACGACAGCAAATCGGTTGCGGCGCGAGGGCCGGTGGACACGGACGCGCCCGCACGCGATTTCGGATTTCGCGCCAAAGTGGGCTACCGCGAAGGCATTCGCCGTTTGATCGAAGCGGCGCGCTAACGAGGCAGGTTGCCGAGCGTCAGCGCGGCAGCCATAGTCTCCCTATTGCGCTTTCGTGAGGGGGTATCACCGATGGACCTAAAACTGGCCGGCAAGACCGCTTTGATTACCGGCGGCTCCAAGGGGATCGGCCGCGCTGCCGCCGAGACCTTGGCTGGCGAAGGCTGCAACGTCATCATCGTGTCGCGCAGCGCAGACGCGCTCGCTGCGGCGAAGTCAGCGATCGTACAGAAGACCAACGTGCGCGTTGACACCGTCGCCGCTGATCTGTCCGACAGCAGCAATGTCGACCAGCTGGCTCGCGATTATCCAGGTATCGACATCCTCGTGAACAATGCCGGCGCCATTCCCGGCGGTACACTGCTCAACGTTGACGAGGCGACCTGGCGCAAAGCGTGGGATCTCAAAGTGTTCGGCTATGTCAATATGTGCCGCGCCTTTTACGCGCTGATGCAGAAACGCCAGCAGGGCGTTATTGTCAATGTGGTCGGCAATGCGGCGCAAACCCATGACCCCGAGTATATTTGCGGTGTTGCTGGTAACGCGGCACTCGCCGCTTTCACCCAGTCGCTCGGTAGCGTCAGCGCTAAAGACGGTATCCGGGTTGTCGCGATCAACCCGGGCCCGGTGGCTACCGAGCGGCTGGTCGGTCTGATGAAAAAGAAAGCGCTCGACCGCACCGGGAGCGCTGACAATTGGAAAGATCTGTTCAAACCGTTGCCGTTCGGCCGCGGGGCCAGCGCCGAAGAAATTGGCGCCGCCATTGCGTTTCTTGCCTCCGAACGCTCGGCCTATACCAGCGGCTCCGTTGTCACCATCGACGCCGGGCTGTCGGCGCGCGCGCAAGCATTCTAGAAGAGGAATTCATGCCACATCTCACGACAGACGATGGAATCAAGCTCTATTACGAAGAAACCGGCAAAGGCATCCCCATCGTATTTATTCACGAATTTGCCGGCGATTACCGCTCGTACGAACAGCAAGTTCGGCATTTTTCGAAGTATTATCGTTGCATCACCTTTAATGCGCGCGGCTATCCACCTTCGGACGTGCCGCAAGACGCTGGGCGCTATTCGCAAGACCGCGCGCGCGATGACATCCGTTCGGTGCTGGACGGACTTAAGATCGACAAGGCGCATATCGTCGGCCTTTCCATGGGCGGATTTGCTGCCCTTCATTTCGGTTTTACGTATCCGGAGCGTTGTCGCTCGATCGTAGTCGCGGGCTGCGGTTATGGGGCGGCCCCCGGCGAGCGCGCGAAATTTGCTGAGGAAGCGGAAGCCTCCGCGAAGCGATTTGAAGAACTGACCATGAAAAAGGCGGCGGAAGGCTACGCCCTAGGTCCCACGCGCGTACAGCACCAGAACAAGGACCCCCGCGGCTGGCGGGAATTCGCGGATCAACTCGCCGAACATTCGACTGAAGGCGCTGCCTTGACCATGCGCGGGGTGCAGAAACGCCGCCCGTCACTATTTGATCTGGTCGATAAGATGAAAACGATCACCGTGCCGACGCTCATTATGACCGGCGATGAAGATTGGCCCTGCCTCGAGCCCGGCATTTTGATGAAAAAGAACATCCCGACCGCGGCGTTGGTGGTGATGGCGAATTGCGGACATAACATCAATCTGGAGGAACCGGCGCTGTTCAATATGCACTTGTCCGATCTGTTCCAGGCCGCAGACGCCGGCGCCTGGCCCACGCGCGACCCGCGCGCAATGGCGGGCAGCATTCTCGGGCGTTGAGCAGGCGCTAGGTTGCGTTATAGCCGCCGTCGACCAACAGGTCGGCACCGGTCATGAAGCTTGACGCATCGCTTGCCAGAAACACCGCGGCGAGCGCAATTTCCTCTGGTTGGCCGAGCCTTTGCAGCAAATGTTTCGGGCCGGACACGCGCCATGCGGTTTCCATGTCACCAAAACGCTTAATTAACCGCTCGGTCTCGACTGCGCCCGGCGATAACGTATTGACGCGGATATTCTGCGCTGCGTGATCGGTTGCCATCGCCTTGCCAAGTTGAATGAGTGCGCCTTTGGTCGCGCAATAAGCCGCCCGGCGCGGGGCGGCGACAGAACCAAGCTGCGAGGCAATATGAATGACGCTGCCGCCACCGGCCGCGATCATGGCAGGCAAAATGGCGTGGCTCATCAGAAATGCACCGCCAACGTTGACTGCGAACACCCAATTCCAGTCGGACCAAGTTAAGTCGAGCACAGTGCCGTTGGGGTCATAGCCAGCGGCGCCGTTGACGAGGATATGAATGGCCGGAAATCTGCCCAAAATCGTCATCGTGGCGGATTCGACATCCGTTTCGTTGGCGACATCGCAACGCACGGGCAAAGCTGGGACGCCATTCTTTGCAACCGTTGCGGCCGTGGCCTCGGCAGCTTGCGCATCAAGGTCGACGCACGCGACGGCCGCTCCGACTTCTGCGAAAGCAAGCGCGATCGCGCGACCGATCCCGTTGCCAGCACCGGTCACGACCGACGATTTACCTGCCAGTGAATATTTGTTGGTTACCGTCACCCCATTGCCCCTATGAAACCTCGGTGGCGATACGGCCTAGATAGGCTTCTTGAACGCGCGGATTTTGTTTGAGATCGGCGCAAGTTCCGCTCGCTATCACCGATCCGGTCTGTAGCACGTAGCCACGGCTCGCCGTTTCAAGCGCGTAGCGAGCATTCTGCTCCACCAGCAGCACGCTGGTGCCAGTCGCGTTTATGGCACGGATTGTGCGGAATATATCCTGCACAACGATCGGCGCGAGCCCGAGCGATGGTTCGTCAAGACATAGCAATTGTGGCTCCGACATCATAGCGCGGCCGAGCACCAGCATTTGCTGTTCGCCGCCGCTCAATGTTCCGGCGTTCTGCGTGCTTCGCTCGGACAGGCGGGGAAACATGTCGAATATCTCGCCGATCATCCGGCGAATTTTTGTACCATCATTACGATTCTTGAAGCCGCCGAGCTCGAGATTTTCCCGTACCGTGAGAAATGGAAACACGTGTCGGCCTTCCGGAACGAGCGCAATGCCGAGCTTGCTGCGCTCGTGCGAAGGCATCGCCGTCACATCGCGCCCGCGAAATATGATCGAACCGCGGCGCGGTGGCAGCAGGCCCGCAATTGCGCGCAGCGTGGTTGATTTCCCCGCGCCGTTCGCGCCGATTAGGGCGACGACTTCGCCTGGTTCGACGTGCAGTGAAATATCGCGACAAACAGCCACCTGCCCGTAAGCCAGTTCGAGCTTGTCGGCCGATAGGAGCGCGCTCACGACAATTCTCCACCGAGATAGGCTGCGATCACAGCAGGGTTTTTCTGCACTTCGGCCGGTGCGCCTTGGAACAAATAGCGGCCGTATTCCATCACCATGATGCGGTCGGCGACGTTCATCACCAGATCCATATTATGCTCAACAACAATGACGGTGATGCCACGGCCGCGTAAGGTACGGATGCGGTCAAGCAAGACATCGACTTCCGCGGCATTTAAGCCCGCCGCCGGCTCGTCGATGAGCAAAAGTCGCGGCCGGGTTGCAAGCGCACGCGCAATTTCAAGCATGCGCTGTTCACCGTAAGATAACACCCCGGCCAACACATGCAGACGCGCTGTCATGCCGAAGAATTCAAGCAGCCGCAGTGCTTCCTCGCGGCAGCGTTGTTGGTCGTGTGCAAAGGCCGCGCCGTGCAAGACATATTGCCAGGCCGGAATTTTGTGATGCACGTGAAATCCCGCAAGCACGTTGTCGAGCACGCTCAATTGCTTGAACAAACGTATCTTTTGAAACGTGCGTGCAAGACCGAGCCGCACCCGCCGATGTGACGGCATGCCAGAGAGGTTGCGACCATCGAAGGAGAGCGACCCGGAATTGGGCTGATAGATGCCACTGATCAAATTGAGCAGCGTGGATTTGCCCGCGCCATTGGGGCCGATGATAGCGAAAATGGAACCGCTGGCGACGTCGAGCGAAATATCGGAAACGGCGCGCACGCCACCGAAGCTCTTATGCAGATTTTGCACACGTAACAGCGGCAGCCCCGCGGTTGCGTCACGCATTTCAACGGCTGCGGCTGCCATCATGATGACGGTCCGCCCAATCTGAGCTTTTCCCGCACCATACGGGCGGCTTGCGCGAGGCCGCCGGGCATGAACAGCACGACAAATGTGAGTGCGGCACCATAGACGACCAGGCGTAGGTCGCCGATCCCGCGCAGCACCTCGGGCAAGAGCGTCAACAGAATCGCGCCGAATACAGGACCAATGAGCGTGCCCACACCGCCGACAATGACCATGGCCAGGATATTGAAGGCTTCGGTGACGAAGAACGCGTCTGGCACCAATGTGCCGACGAAACTTGCGTAGAAACAACCCGCGGCACCGCCGACCGCAGCGCCGACGCCGAACGCAAACACTTTCCAAGCCGCACCGTTAATACCGAGTGCGGCGGCGGACACTTCGTCCTCGCGGATAGCCGTTAGTGCTTCTCCGATCGGAGAACGCACCAACTGACTGAGCAGCAAATAAACGAGTAACGCGAACCCAGACACCAAATAAAAAAAGGCAGCCAAGTTGCGAAAGTCGGCAAGCTGAATTCCGGCAATGACAAGCGCCGGCGGTGGTGAAATGCCATAGATGCCGAGTGGACCCTGGGTCAGGCTGATCCAGTTGAGCAGGATTTGATAGACGATGACCGCGAAACCGAGCGAAGCGATCGCGAGGTAGTGGCCGCGCAGGCGCACCGCAAACAATGAAAGGAACATTCCCGCCAGGCCGGAGAATGCGACGCCAGCGACGAAGGCGCCCCAAAACGGAACGCCGAGCTTAACGATCAGCAAGGTCGAGACGTAGGCCCCGAGCCCGTAAAAGGCCGAATGACCGAGGTTGAGCTGACCGGTATAGCCAAGGATGAAATCAAGGCCGAGTGCAAGCAGCACGTTAATCGCGCAAAGCGTTAAATTCGTGCGCCAATACGTATCATTGAAAATAAGCGGTAGTGCGATGATCGCAAGTGCGGCGACCAGAAATCCCATGCGCCGGCTCAGCAACGAGACGCGTGGATCCGCCGAATAGCGCGCGATCGCGGGCTCAGACATTCTCTTCGCGCCTCTCGGAAATCAGGCCGGTCGGCTTGATGGCCAGCATCACCAACAGCAGCGCGAAAACCACGATATCGATCAGACCGGGGTCGAGATACTGCGTCGTGTAACTTTCAATCAGACCAACAATGAGCCCAGCGAGAATCGTTCCCTCCACATTGCCGAAGCCCCCGATAATGACGATGGCAAAGGCTTTTACGATGACTGAGGTTCCGGCAAACGGAGTGAGGACGAGGACAGGCGCCAGCATTGCCCCTGCCATGCCGGCAAGCGCTGAGGCGATAACGAATGTCAGCATGATGAGTTGATTGGGATTGATGCCCATCAGTCCGGCGGTCTCGCGGTCTTGCGACACCGCGCGCAGCGCCTTGCCCAGAAATGTAAATTTCATAAACGCATAGAGCAGGACAATGGTTATGGATGAAACCGCAATGATGATGACGTTTTGCCAGGATACGAAGATTCCAGCGAAGCGGATGACCTCGCTGCTGTAGGGCGTCTCAAAGGCGTAGGGGATCGGTCCGAACCACGTCAGCATCAGGTTCTGCAGCATGACCGAAACGCCGATCGTGGCAATCAGCGGTAATAGTTCGTTCCCCTTGCGCCGCAGGGGCGTAAAAATCGCCGCATTGATCAACCAGCCAAGCGCGGCGCCGACTAAAAATGCGACGCCGATGCTAACAATATAGCCGGCGCCGACCAGGTGCATGAAGAAATAGGCGGCGAAGGCGCCGAGTGTGACGAAGTCGGCGTGCGCGAAATTAATCTGTACGAGCACGCCGTAAATCAGCGTCAGGCCCAACGCCACCAGAACATAGAGACTTCCGAGAACGACGCCGTTGATCGCCTGTTGGAGGACGATCGTTGTTGTCATCGTCGGGTCAGTTCCACTTCAGGCTTGTCCATGACATGTCCGGCTTCGTCTCCATGTAATGGACGGTATCCATCTTTGTGTTCTGGTTGGTCTTGTCGAATTCCACGCTGCCGGTGACGCCCAAATAGTTTTTGGTGGCGGCAAGGCCGTCGCGGATCGATTGCGGATCCTTGCCGCCGCGCTTGACGACATCCGCAATCAGCATGATCTGATCATAAGCATGCGCATTGAGGTGCGTCGGATCGGCGTTGTATTTTGTCTTGAACGCCGCGCTGAAGTTTTTCACGGCATCCCGGGTTTCGGTCGGATCGAACTGCACGATGCGGATATAACCCATAGCGGCTTTTCCGGCCTTTTGCTCAAAGCCGAACGGCAGCCAGATTGTGCCAATCTGAATGGCAGCACCGCCGCCGCCTTTGGTCACCCCGGCCTGGGCCAGCGCCTGCGTGATTTTCAGGCCCTGCCCTTCCAGCGTATATGTCGGGATTACATCGATCTTGCCGAGGCCGGCGACGCGGGTTGCGATCGAGGTAAAGTCGTTGACGTCGCGGCCAAAGCCGATTTCCGCCAACACCTTGCCACCGAGCTTGGTGAAGTTATCCTTGAACACCTGTGCGTTGCCGATTCCGGCATTGGTGTTTTCGAATAGCAGGACAGCGGTGCGCGCGTTGAGCCGCTTATAGGCATTGTCGGCAAGGTTGACGCCTTGCATGACCTCGTTCGGCATTATCCGGAATGTCCACGGATTGCCCGGCTCAGTGACCTTGATGGCGGAAGAGCCGGCATTGAGCAATGGCACCTTCGCCTGCTCGACGATCGGCATGACGGCAAGCGTCGCGTCCGAACACTCTTCGCCAATGATGACATCAGGCTTGAATTGTTCAATCAGGCGCTTGGCTGCCTGGGTCGCCGGCAGCGGCCCGCAGCTCGAATCTTCATACTGAACCGCGAACTTATATCCGTTGACGCCCGTCTTATTGAGCTGCTCCAGCGCGAGTTCGACGCCTTGTTTGTCTTGCGCGCCGAAATAGGAGCCTGGTCCTGATATTGGAAACAGCGCGCCGATCTTGATGGTTTTGTCTTGCGCGTGCGCCGCTGGTGCGACCGCCAAAAGACCGATCGCCGCGACGCCTGCAAAGAGAGCACGTACTGTCGTGATCATGTCATCATCCTCCCCGGAACGATCGTCATTGTATGCAAAAGCCTAGCAATGATCGGCCAGCCCGGTAAAGTGAGGTTGCGGTTTGTCGCTCTTCGCGCGGGTGCAAAACCGCCATTCGCAGGCATTTCTCATCATCGCGGGGGTTGCTTTTTTGTCGATTTCACCAAATTGGACATCTCCCTCGCGGGCGCCGATGCTTTTCAGCAATTGGAATTTCGGCCGCTGAGCGGCAAGCGCCCATGACCGCCTCCCACCAAAAGCTTGGATTGTTGCTCGGCTTCATCGGCATGTGTCTGTTCGCCGGCACGCTACCGGCAACGCGGCTCGCTTTATCCGGGTTCGACCCCTTGTTCCTGACCGTCGCCCGCGCTGCGCTGGCTGGATCGGCAGGTCTTGTTGTTCTTATTGTTCTGCAGCGGCGCGTTCCACCGCGATCGCTTTGGGTCATTAGCGGACATTTTGCGCTGCGCGAGCCATGTCCGCTTTACCCCCGAAAGCGGACATTGGTGGGCGCGTTCGATATGACCGCTAACGGCCCTCACCCCCCCCTGTTACTCACGCTTCGCGGGTAGGTTTGTGGGTACGGCAAATTCGATCGCTTGATCGCGAAGCCGATCAGCGCCTTGGTTTCACAATTGGACGGAGGCTGTCTCCGATTAGCCTCTTGGGATGGTGGCGGAGGGAGTGGGATTCGAACCCACGTTACGGTTTCCCGTAAACACGCTTTCCAAGCGTGCGCCTTCAGCCACTCGGCCACCCCTCCTGATCGGGCCCTCGCGAGGGCCACGTCTTATTACATCAAAGCGCGCAATGCGCGCCTTTGCGCGACAGCAATCCGCACATCTTTCCCGGCGGCAAAATCGGCAGCGCCATCCCGCAAAACACACGCCGGGACTGCAATCGCGTCTTCGCGCGGTGTGGAAGAACGCCGGCTGGGCCACAAGAAGCCGGGCACTATAGCCACGGTCCGACGCCAGACAACCCGCCCGTCCGGCCATCCGATCATCGGAAATGCCTATCATTTAATAGGTGTATTTATGTTTTATTTCCGAAGATTGACCGATATGGGACGCCGTGCGCAAATAGATCGAAAATGACCGCCCGGCGCGCCCGGTAACGCGGCGAAATTTCGTCGCCTCGTTGCGCCCGCGCCACCGGCCCCGGGGACCCCGATGACAGGCGATACATCCGCGCTTCAACTGGTGCTGAGCGGCGATCCCGGCCTACTCGCGATCGTACGACTGTCGCTGCTGATTAGCCTGAGCGCGGTGCTGTTCGCAGCGCTGCTTGGCGTGCCGCTCGGCGCGCTGCTGGCGCTCACCCGATTCCGCGGACGCGAGGCAGTGATCGTCATCCTCAACGCACTGATGGGCCTGCCGCCGGTGGTGGTGGGGCTCGCGATATTCCTCCTGCTGTCGCGCTCGGGCCCACTCGGGGACCTGGGCCTCTTGTTTACGCCGCAAGCGATGGTGATCGCACAGACCGTCCTCGTCGCGCCGATCATCGCGGCACTGACGCGTCAGACGATCGAAGACCTGTGGTTCGAATATCAGGACGAGCTCGCGGCGATGAGCGTCAGCGCAACGCGGCGTGTGACGACACTGATCTGGGACGCGCGCTTCAGCCTGGTCACGGCACTGCTTGCGGGATTTGGCCGGGCCGCGGCCGAAGTCGGCGCCATCATTATCGTCGGCGGCAATATCGACGGCTTTACCAGAACCATGACTACGGCGATTGCTCTGGAAACCTCCAAAGGCGATCTGCCGCTCGCGATCGGCCTCGGCATGGTGCTGATCACCATTGTCATTGCCATCAACGCGCTGGCCTGGGGCATGCGCCGGGCCGGCGAACGCTACGCGGGATGAGTATGCACGCGCCCCTGTCAGAGCTGCCGTTAGTGTTCGTAGAAGCGCGCATCGTCGCACGCGACGTGACGATCCTCGATCGCGTAACACTGACGATTGGTGGGGGTTCACCGACAGTGCTGGTCGGACCGAACGGAAGCGGCAAGACGACGCTGCTGCGTGCCGCCATGGGCCTTACTTCGCTGACGAACGGCCGCATCACGTGGGGCGAACGAGAAACCGTCCCCGTCAGGGCGGCAATCATGTTTCAGCGTCCGACCATGCTCAGACGCAGCGCCGCAGGCAATGTCCGCTATGCGCTCGCTGCTGCGGGCGTTCCGCGTGCGAAACGCCAAGACCGTACTGGCGAACTGCTAAAGCTCGTTGGACTTGCTGAACTCGGCCACCGCCCGGCGCGGCGATTGTCTGGCGGCGAACAGCAACGGCTTGCGCTTGCACGTGCGCTTGCGCGCGACCCAGCCGTGCTGTTTCTCGATGAGCCGACCGCCAGCCTGGATCCATACGCAACCAAGGCAATTGAAGACATCGTGCGTACGATCAGCGGGCGCGGCGTCAAGGTGGTGTTGTCAACGCACGACCTTGGCCAGGCCAAACGTCTTGCCGGCGAAATCGTGCTGCTGCATCGGGGCCGCGTGATTGAAACAGCGCCGGTTGACGAGTTCTTTGCAAGGCCGCGCACGGAAGACGCGCGCAAATTCATCGCGGGCGAATTGCTCGTCTGACAAAACACATAATGGAGGATCACATGTTCAATCGTCGTACACTGATGGCCGCTGTCGCAGCCGGCACTGTCCTGTTCGGCATGCCTGCCTACGCTCAGGACAAATCGATCGTGGTCGCTTCGACAACGTCGACGCAGGATTCCGGTCTGTTCGAGTACCTCCTGCCCTTGTTCACCAAGAAGACCGGCATCACGGTGAAGGTCGTGGCTCAGGGCACTGGCCAGGCGCTCGACACTGGCCGGCGTGGCGATGCCGACGTCGTGTTCGTACACGCCAAGTCGGCGGAAGAAAAATTCCTCGCCGAAGGCCAGGGCGTGAAGCGCTTTCCAGTGATGTACAACGACTTCGTGCTGATCGGGCCGAAGAGCGATCCTGCCGGCATCAAGGGCATGAAGGATGTCGGCAAGGCATTCCAGACCATCAAGGACAAGCAGGCTTCCTTCATATCGCGCGGCGACCGTTCCGGCACCCATATCGCCGAACTCAAGCTTTGGCAGGATGCCGGCATCGACATCGAGAAGGACAAGGGCCCCTGGTACAAATCGATCGGCCAGGGCATGGGCGCCGCACTCAACACCGCCGGTGCCGGCAACGGATATGTCCTGTCTGATCGAGGCACCTGGATTTACTTCAAGAATAAAGGCGATCTGCAAATCCTGGTGGAAGGCGACAAGCGCATGTTTAACCAGTACGGCGTGATGCTGGTGAACCCGGCGAAGCATCCGAACGTCAAAAAGGACCTTGGCCAGCAATTCATCGACTATCTGATTTCACCGGAAGGACAGAAGGACATCGCCAACTACAAGATCAACGGCGAGCAACTCTTCTATCCGAATGCCAATGATCACAGCGCGTGAAAATAAGAGATGCCGATTCCCGCTCCGCTCGTCCCCGCGCAAGCGGGGACCCAGGAAGTACTATTGCAAATCCGAAGTTCGCGCTCCTGGATTCCCGCTTACGCGGGAATGAGCGGATAAGGGAGCCGACGCCATGTTAACTCGATACGTCCTAGCGCTTTGCACCGCAGCCATCATGCCCTTGTCCGCCCTCGCCGACACCGTCCAGCTCTACGCCGCCGGCAGCCTGAAGAGCGCACTGATCGACGTGGCGAAGGCTTACGAGGCCTCGACCGGCAACAAGGTGGAGATGAAATTTGGTCCTTCCGGTCTTCTTAAAAAGGAGATCACGGAAGGCGCGAAAGCCGACGTGTTTGCCTCCGCAAATATGGAGCATCCGCAAGCCTTGTATGATGAAAAGAAAAGCGGACCGGTGTCCCGCTTCGCACGCAACAAACTATGCGCCTTAGTAAAGTCGGGCCTTGGCGTTACGAGCGCAAATCTGCTCGATCGTATGCTCGATCCGAATTTAAAGCTCGGCACGTCGACACCGAGAGCTGACCCGTCCGGCGACTATGCCTTCGAAGTCTTTCGTAAAGCCGGTGCGATCCGACCTGGCGCACAAGCAGCGCTGGAAAAGAAAGCCTTGCAGCTCACCGGAGACACCGGCAGCGCGCAGCCGCCGGCCGGCCGCGCGGTCTACGGTTGGCACGTGGCGGAAGGCCGAGCGGATATCTTTCTGACCTATTGCACCAATGCGCTGGTGGCACAGAAGGAAAACCCCGGACAGCAAGTCGTGGCGCTGCCAGACAACCTCGCCGTAGGCGCCGATTATGGGCTGACCGTGATCAATGGCGCGTCGCCGGCGGCGCACGGATTCGCGACGTTCATCGCTTCGCCGGAAGGGCAGAAAATTCTGGTGAGCCACGGCTTCGCGCCGGGGAAGTAAACAGAATGAAAACGCCACGCCTTGGCTTCGCTGCCGCCGCACTGATTGTCCTGCACGCGCCGGCTTTTGCCGAGGACGGCTGCGGCAGGTTCGCCTGGGCGCTGGCGCGCGAGCGGGCGCTGTTTGCGGCGAACGATAAGGCGGTAATGAAAGCAGGCGATGCGCTGCCATCTATCCCCAAGGGCGCATTCGTTCTGACCTTGCAGCCTGGCGCGGACGCCGCCTTCGCCATGCCGCCGGAACGCAAGGCGAAAGCGGAACGCTGGTTCGGCGGCATGCTCCGCTTTCCGGCGCCGGACAAGCCCGGCATCGTACAGGTGACGCTGTCGGACGAAGCCTGGATCGACGTCGTGCAGGACGGACGCTACGCCCGCTCGCTGGGGAGCACCGGACGCAGCGATTGTCCCGGCTTGCGCAAAAGCGTCAGGTTCGACCTCGGCGCCGCGCCGTTTGTGCTGCAGCTCAGCGGCGTCACATCCGACAGGACGATCGTAGCGGTCAGCCAAGGTGAGCAGCGCTGACGGCCTCGGCTTTTCTCGGACTCGCGCGGTCGCCGTCTTCGAGCTTTCCATCGCGCAAATGGAAGATGTGATCGAAGCGGTCGAGGATCATCTCGTCGTGGGTGACCACGATGATAGCGGCGCTTTGTTCGACCGCAATCCGGCGCAATAAATCCATGACGATGCGGGCGCGCGCCGAGTTAAGCGGCGCGGTCGGCTCGTCGGCGAGGATGATGCGCGGCTTGTTGGCGAGCGCGCGGGCAATCGCAACGCGCTGGGCCTCGCCGCCGGAGAGCTGCTTGGGCAATGCATGCTTGCGGTGGCCAACCTCCAGATAGTCGAGCAACTCGATGGCGCGTGTGCGCGCGGCGGTAGCGCCAAGTCCGGCCAGATGCATCGCAATGGCCACATTATCGCTGCCGTCCAGAAACGGCAGCAGATTAGGGTACTGGAAAATGAAGCCGATCTTATCGAGCCGCAGCCGGCGCAGGTCAGACTTGAGCCAGTGCCCATCATAGACAACTTCGCCGTCGAGCGTGATGCGTCCGCTGCTCGGCTCGAGAATGCAGGCAATACAGTGCAACAGTGTGGTTTTGCCCGAGCCGCTCGGGCCCATTAACCCGACCACCTGTCCAGGATAGACTTCCATATTGATGTCACGCAGTGCATCGACGCGCGCGGTGCCCTGCCCGAAAGTTTTCGACAGGTGCTCAACGCGGACAACAGGTTGTTTGGTATGCGCGGCCATCGTGCTAGCCCGAGCTCGCAAGCGCTTCCGCCGGGTCCACCTTGAGGGCGAGCCGGATTCCCAGGGTGCTGGCGGCAAGGCAAACTACAATGGTAATGCCAAACACAATTGCGACGTTCACCGGATCGAACACGAGACGCCGCGGAAAATAGGGCTCAAAAGTGAGGACAAGCCCTAGCCCGGTGAAGTAACCGAAGATTCCCATTGAAAGAGCCTGCTGCAGGATCAGGCCGACGATGGTGCGGTCGGGCGCACCGACAAATTTCAACGTAGCAATCGAGCGCACCTTGTCCATGGTGAGCGTGTAGATGATCAGGGCGATGATCACCGCCGATACGATGATCAGCAACACCATGATCAGGAACTGCTGGTTGCGCACTCTCTCAATGACAAACTTGCTCAACAAGGTTTCCTGCTGCTCCTGCCGGAGCGTGGTGAGGTGCTTCCATCGCGCCAATGTCGCCGCGACTTCCGCGATGGGGACATAGGGCGATATCTTGGCCACGACGGCGTTGATCTGATCGTTGGTCTGCAACGGGCCACCGCGCGCGAGTTCGCGACGCTCGGCTGGAGGAGCGAGTTCGAACTGCAACGCTTGCGCGTCGCGCAAGGTGATGTAGCCGACCGGGTCGCCGGACGCCGTGACCTCCCTGGTCATCAAGCCGACGACGGTGAATTTGTAGCCATGGGTGCCGAGTGGCACTTCCTGGCCGAGCTTGAGACCGGCGGAGCGATCGACGATCATTTCATAATGGTCGCGCGTGATGTCGCGCCCGGCCGTGAGCTTGCGCGGGCCACCGGGGCGGCCGGGCTCGAAGCCCACCAGGAACATGCGGAGCGGCTTGCCGTTCAGCTCGGTCTGCACCGACTGATAGGTCACCGAGCCGGCGCGTTCCACACCATAAACCCGGCTGACTAATTCCCTGGTGTCGCCGGAGATGCGCGAAGCCTCGGCAAAGGGCCCATTGGTTCCGGCCTCAACCACCCAGAGGTCGACGTTAGGGGCGCGCGCCTGCCGCAACGCTTCATCAATCATGCCCCCGTAGACACCGGTGATCATGATCACGATGCCGAGCAGCAGGCTCAATCCGAAATTAGTCAGGATAAACCGGAGCAGGTTGTGCTTGATGTCCCGGTAGGCCAGGTTCATCGGCTTGGCTCTTCGGCAACCTCGGCGGTGCGGCCAGCGCGCAACCCACTGCGCAATTGCACAACCACCTGAGACTTGTCCGGCAGGCCGCCAGTGACCTCGTAGCGCCCGTCGAGCAGGCGGTGACCGAACGTCACCTCGTGCGTCCGCAGGCGACCATCCTCGATCACCCAAACCGTTCCGCGATTCTTGCCAAGCCCGGCAATAGCAGCTTCCGGTACCAATACGGCCTGCGGCAAATGCACGGTCGTAATGTAGACCTCGGCCTGCTCGCCGATATTGAAGGTATCGGGCAGCCTGTCATAGGCGATCGCTATCCTGCGCTCTTCGTTTACGCGGTCGCTTTCCGGCTCTATGCGGGCCACCTTTCCCCGGAATCGCTGGCCAGGACGCGAGCGCAAAACAATCTCGGCCGCTTGCCCGACCTTGATCTCGCCGGCCTTGCTCTCATCGATATATGCGAGCACCCAAACGGTGTTTGGATCGATCAGCGTGAACACTGACTCGCCGGCTGCGAGCGCAGAGCCAAGCTCTTTGGAGCGCGTGGTCACCATGGCGTCGTAGGGCGCCATAAGGGTGTGAAAATCCAGCGTGGCGGCTTCCTGTTGCAGTTGCGCCTTGGCGTCGCCAATGGCGGCGCGCGCCACCGCAACATCACTCGCGGCGAGATCCATGTCAGCAACGGCGGCGTCTTGTGCGGTCTTTGCCGTCTCTGCCGACTCGACCGAAGTAATATTTGTTTGAACAAGTTTTTGTCGCCGTTCATTGATGTTTGCGGCATTGGCATGATTGGCTTTCGCCTTCTCGACGCTGGCCATTGCTTTTTGCAGATTGGCCTCAGCCTGCTCCGTGGCGGCCTTGGCTCGCCCGGTACGCGCTGTCTGTTCGCGGTCATCGAGGCGGGCAAGGACCGCGCCTTTGGCAACGCGGTCGCCGACATCGGCGCGAAGCTCGACCAGCACGCCGGAGACCTTGAAGCCGATCCTGGAGGTTACGCGGGCCTCGACGGTGCCGAGGCCGAATACCTCGACCGGCACATCACGCTGAATGGTCGCGACCTGCACCTGAATGGTGCGGAAATATGCCGACCAGCCACCGAACAGAACGCCGGCACCGATCGCAACAGCCACGCCTGTCAAAATCAGGCGTTTGGAACTCATTGTTTTTAGCCAGACAGGCCAGAGCATTGGGCTGTCTATCGCGCCGCCGGACGCCTGACATTGACCGGGATCAAATATCGGGGCCGCCACGTCTGACCGGGAGGCCGGACTAAAGATTCTGGCCTCGCCCGTTGTCGCTCTAGACCTACTTCGTCAGCGCTACCAGCAAACAGCGCTTATCGGCCGCAGGGCACAAGGTATTGGTCTTCCGGCACGCCCAACTTGCGCGCGATATCGCTGCCGCCGTGGTCGACTTTTCCGTTGCGCCAAAGGCGAGTCGAAGCCAGATCAGAACGCCGCGCTGGCAGCCGACGCAATGCGAGGTTCGTGCGATTGCCGCAACGCTTCTAGCGCGCCCTTGGCCTCGGCACGCAAGACTTCAAAGTCGATTTGGGTGGCGCTGACCTGCGACTCTGCAGGCGCAGGCGGCTGCGGCAATGCCAGCAAGCAAAAGGCGCACGCGGCGGCGACAAGAAGGAAACGAACACGCATCAGCAAGCCTCCTGGCCTGCCCCTCCCCCGAAGATCACCCTATGCCAGCACCTATTGAAGCCACGCGAAGTCCGGCCCCCGGCTTGGAAACAACATGTTCACCACATTTTAACCCGGCCACAAACCCCTTATTTTGCGGGGACAACCAGCGAATAGCGGCCATCGGCGGCCAGACACTCCGCCTGTGGCAGGCCGAGCTCCTTACGCACGATATTGGTACCCAGCACCATCGACACGATCTTGTAATAGGCGTGACGGCGGCTCATGCCCTCGCGGCCCATGCCGCAATCGGAGGAAAGCACCAGCCGCTCCGCAGGAATGTGCTTGAGCGCACGGCGGATGTGCTCGGCGATTTCTTCCGGCCGTTCGACCTGCAATGAGTGATGGTCAATGACGCCGATGCAGATCTTCTTGTCGGTGATGATTTTACCGAAGGCCTCAAGATCCATGCCGCCGGCGCTGGCCGATTCGAAGGTGATCACGTCGGCGTCGACCTTGTTCAGCATCTCCAGCGCGTTCTTGTAGCTCTGCACGTCCTTGAACATACGTTGCTGGGACGGATTGCCCCAGCAGGTATGACACCACACTTCTGTTTTTGCGCGCAGGCCCTTTACGGTGCGGTTGAAGACATCCAGGCTGAACGCCGGATTGATAACGTCGTCAACGATGTTGCGGACCGCCAGCAGATGAATCTGCGGCTCCTCGAACTGGATAACGGCACAGCCGGCATCGGCAAGATCGTTCAGCTCCGCGTTCAAGGCATCGGTGATTGCAAGGATGCGATCCTTGACCGACTTGTAGTGTTTGTCCTGCACGGCAAAGGCGACCAACTCCGGTCCGATGGTGCCGAACTTGACCGGCTTCTTCGTCATGCGCTGTGCGACTTTCCACATCGCGGTATATTGCAGCTCGCCGCGGGTGACGGGACCCGAGATGCCAGGCATCACACGCGATTCAAGATAGTCGTGGAGAATGTGGCCAGGTGGAAACCCCAGCCCGCCTTTGCCGGCCGGCGTCGGCTGTGGGTGTTGATCGAATCCGCCCATATGGCGCGGCGGATAATTGGTCCAGCTCTGGCCACCGACATCGGAATCGAAGTGCGCGTCGCCGTCGGTTACGATATCGAGGCCGGCCACTTCCTGTTCGTGCAGATAGACGGAGACCGCATCGACATATTGTTCGCGGAACTGGTTATTCACCATCGCGTCCAGAAAGCTGCGCGAACCGAGATTTTGCGTGTACCAGCTTGGCCGCGGCAGCGAGCCGGTAATGGTGGTCGGCAGCATGATATCTTTAGTGGCGCGAAGCATGTCGGCATCTCCCCCGGGGACTATTTGTCGTTGGCCCTAGTCTATGTCTGCCGCATGTGGCTTGGAAACGATCTTTGTAAAATCGTCGCAGAGATCATGGACAAAGCGTGCTTTGCTGCCCACCTAAGTGGGCAGTTTTCATCCTGCGCCAAAATGTCTGCTATAGTTGAGCCATGGGCAAAGACGGCTACATCATCAAGCCTAATCCGGCCGACCCGCGGCTGACCGAGCGCGTCTCGGGCGTTGACCAAACCGGCGCACGTGTAGACACGTCCGTGACGGTCGAGCGCGCGCTGACGATCTTCCTCAACAGCCAGGAAATCGTCACGGCCATGACTATTGGCGATTATCCGGAATATCTGGCCGTCGGCTATCTGCTCAACCAGAACATGCTGCTTCCGGACGACGTCGTTACCGGTGTGGACTACGACGAGGAGCTTTCAGTCGTCGTGGTCCGCACGAAACGTAAGACCAACTACGAGAAAAAGCTGAAAAAGAAAGTGCAGACCTCCGGTTGCGCTCAGGGCACGGTTTTCGGCGATCTGATGGAGGCGCTCGAAAACGTTTCCTTGCCGAAGGCCGAGCTGCGTACGTCGTGGCTCTACGCGCTGACCCACAAGATCAATACAACACCCTCGCTCTATCTCGAAGCCGGCGCTATCCACGGCTGCGTGCTGGCACGACGGGACGAACCGCTCGTTTATATGGAAGACGTTGGTCGTCACAATGCAGTCGACAAGATCGCTGGCTGGATGTTCAAGGAAAAGGTCGCGGCCGCAGACAAGATTTTCTACACGACCGGGCGGCTCACCTCCGAAATGGTGATCAAGACCGTGCGCATGGGCATTCCGATTTTGATATCACGCTCGGGTTTCACCGCGTGGGGGGTGGAACTGGCGCGCAAAGCGAATTTGACCCTCATCGGGCGAGCGCGCGGAAAACGCTTCGTCGCGCTCGCCGGCGAGGATCGCATCGTGTTCGACCAGGACCTTTCCGCCGTCGAAGATGAAAGCGCCAAGCATCGGCGCAAAGCGGCGGTGCATGACGACTAGCCATCCCCCGACTCTCGGCCTGGTGCTTGCCGGTGGTTTGGCGCGTCGTATGGGCGGCGGCGATAAAGCGCGCATCGAAATCGGCGGCGTGTCGATCCTCGACCGCGTGCTGGCAACGCTCTCCGCGCAATGCACCGGCATCATCATCAATGCCAATGGCGATCCAAAACGCTTTGCGGATACGGGACTGACGGTTGTGCCAGACACGGTGCCCGACTTCGCCGGCCCGCTGGCTGGAATTCTCGCCGGCCTCGACTGGCTGGCAAATCAGAGGAACGGCATCGAATGGATTGTCAGCGTGCCGGGTGATTGCCCCTTCCTTCCGGATGATCTGGTTGAGCGTCTGCATCAAGCCCGACGCGAGAGGGGCGCGGGCGTACCGCTGGCCTGCGCACGCTCGGGCGAATGGCGCCATCCAGTGGTCGGTCTCTGGCCGCTGGCGCTACGCGAGGATTTGCGCAAGGCGTTGACCAAGGACGATCTCCGCAAGATCGAAGTCTGGACGGCGCGGCACGGTGTCGCGATTGCCGACTGGCCCGATCAGCCGATTGATCCGTTTTTCAACGTCAATACACCGGAAGACGCCGCCCGCGCCGAACGCATTGCGCTGCAGCATTCTTGAGCCCAGCGCCTCCGATTCTTGACCCCCTGTCGTCGCGTTTCCATATTTGTTGTAGGATTTAAAAAGAGCGGGTCTGGCAGAGGAGCCGGTTTCATGAAGACCTTTATCGTGGCTTGCGTTGCGGCCGTTGTCATCGCCGTGGTTGGTGTGCTGGTTCTCAACAGCGTCCAGGAGCCGGTGGACAAGGCCTTCACCAGTGCGACCAGCGTGCGGCTCGGCGCATAATTGCGCCGCGACGCATCAGAATCTCTTCAGGCTATTTAGCGTTGTCAGCCGCGCGTGAGCGGTGCCAGGTCATGCCAGACGGCACCCGCGGCTAAGCCGCCTATATAGGCCCAACCGAGCATGCGGTTGTGCTCCAGACAGGCGCGGTGATACCAGAGCGGCCAACCGACATAGCCGTCCGGAGGAGCCAGCGGGCGCGGACTTCTCATAAGTTTTATCGCGTGTACCGCGCGCGGAGCCGCAATAATAATCGCCAATGCGAAGGGCGTCAGTCGCCCGAGACCCACCAGAATGACGACGATGGCGTAAATCGCGACGATCGCGGTGATGTTGAGCTTGCGCGCGCAGGCCTCGCCGATCAGCACCGGCAACGTGCGGATATTTCTGCCACCGTCAAAATCCATCTGGTCGATGTGCTTGCCGATCAGGATCGTCATCACGCCCAGACCGTATGGAAGAGAAGCAAGCATTACGTTGACAGACAGCTGGCCGGTGATCATGGCGAAACCACCGCCGACCATCAGTGGGCCCCATACCAGTAGGACCGCAAACTCACCCAACCCGATTGTCTTCAGCGGCGCCGGGCCGGCATCGTAGAGGATGAGAAGCGCAACGCCAGCCGTTGCAAAAGCGAAGGCCATCACTCCCCGTTCATTAATGAAGTAGATGGTGATGCCGAGCCCGATGAACGCAAGAATCGCAAGACCCGTCAGCAGCGTGTGACGATCGAGAAGACCACTCGCGAGCGGATGAACCGTGTAGCGCATCCGCGGTGAATCCGGGGTGTCGTGTCCACTCGTAAAGCCAAAATAGTCGTTGGTGAGATTGCTGATCATATGGGCGACGACAAATCCGACCAGCACGCCAATGAAACTAATCCAATCAAAGCGGCCGGCGTCGATCGCCAACAGGCCGGCGATCATGGCGGCTTGCGCCGAAATGACCAGGATTACGCTCCGCGCCGCATAGAGAAAGACCGATGCGGTATCGAGTTTCGCAATGTCCTGGGCACCCGGCTTGTAAAAGCTCGTAAACGCGCCCCACCACAAAATCGGCCGCCACGCGTTCATGCTTGCCTTCCTTGACCGTCAGGCGCCCGACAGGTCAAAAACGATTGTTGAGGCGGTACATTACCGCAGGTCCGATTCGGCAGCGAGAGCTGACATCGGTAGACAGCCGTCCGAACAACCTGCTCGCCGGATTATTTCTTCTGACTCTCTTTGTATTTTTTTCCGTAGCTATTCAGGGCCGGCGGCGCAGTATGGCATTTTGTACAGGGCTGACCGGTGCTCTTTGCGATAGCTGGATTCGCCATCGCCGTGTGCGGCGCGGCCGTCACCATCGTCAACGCGAGCAACAACACCATCGCCGTCCCTATCGCGATATACCTGATGCCAGGATTCGACATTCGATCTCCTCCTCCTGTTGCATTTTTGATGCGCCGACAAATTGAAAGCAATATAGAGCGCCGAAGCGCGTACGAATAGGTGTCGCAGGCCGTTAGCCCATAAGCGTTGCGTAGGAGAGAAATCCGACACGCGCGCCCGGTTCGGTCTGCGTGACATCCTCGGGAAATTCCAACAGTCCGTCCGTTTCAGTGAGGGACGTCAGTATGCCTGCCCCGTCCTGCGGATGTTTGACCGCTTCAATTTCCCCGTCCGCGGCCCGCTTAAGAGCGACGCGCACGTACTCCCGCCTATCCTTTTTCTTCCGGTAGGCAAACGCTACACGCACCGGCAGCGGTATCAGCCGATCCGGGCGCGCACCGGAAAGACAGCGCAGCATCGGCTTCACCACACGCACGAAGGTGACAAAAACCGCCACCGGATTGCCCGGCAATCCGACAAAAGCGGCGCGCTGATCCGACGCATCGGAGATCACGCCAAGAGCTACCGGCCGGCCCGGCTTGATGGCAACACGCCAGAATACGAGGCTCCCGATGCGCTCAACTGCGTTGCGCACGTAATCGGCTTCGCCCGTCGATACGCCACCTGAGGTAATTATGAGATCGTGCGTGGCCGCCGCTTTGCTCAGCGCACGCGACAGCTTCTCCGGATCGTCGGCGAGAATGCCGAGGTCGGTAACGATCGTTCCGAGCCGTTCCAGCAACTCCGCTAGGAGGTAGCGGTTTGAGTCATATATCGCAGTACTGCCGCGAGCGGTGCCGGGCTCTACAACTTCGTCGCCGGTTGAAAAAATTGCGGCCTTCAGACGTCGGCGGACTTCGATTTCAGTCAATCCGAGCGCCGCGGCAAGCGCGACGTGCTGGGCCTCGAGGACCGTGCCCGCCGGCAGGACGACGGCACCGGAGGGAACATCCTCGCCCGCAAGGCGGCGGTTCGCGCCTCGCTTCAGTCCCTTAGGGACCCTCACGCGATCGCCCTCGACGGTCACGTCTTCCTGCATGAAGACCGTGTCGGCGCCCTTCGGCATGGCCGCGCCGGTGAAAATCCGAATAGCCTTGCCAGGCTCCAGTGCGACATTAGCGCGTGCGCCTGCAGTCAGGCGACCCGAGATGACGAAGGACGTGTCGCCATCCGCACGCAAATCGGCATGACGCACGGCATAGCCATCAACGGCCGAGTTGTCGAACGGCGGAAGGTCGATGGCCGCCTTCACGTCGGCGGCAACAACCCGGCCTCGTGCACCATGCAGTGGTATCCGCTCCGTCTCGGCGACCGGAGCAACACGCTCGCGGATCATGCGTTCCATGTCGTCGAGCCTCAGCAGCGGGCCGGAAAACGCAAAACAATCGTCGGTAAGCTGTGCCATCAGCTCACCCGCGCGGTCGCCGCCGCAGTGGCAACGGGTATTGCGTGCTTGAGCAACAGATCTGCGATCGCTTCGATGTTATTAAGATCGACAACAGGGACTTTCGCCTGGGGCAAAGTGGCATCCGAAGCGATCGCGACGATATAGGGATCGTCGGGATGAATGAGCGGCTTGCCGTTGGCGATTCGATGTATTTCCAGCTTGGGGAACTCATCGCGCTTGAACCCCTCGACGAGCACCAGATCGACCGGCGACATTTTCGCGACGAGGTCGCGCAGATCCCATTCTGATTCCTCCCGCAATTCATGCAGGATGGCCCATCGTTTCGATGAGGAAATGATCACTTCGGTCGCGCCCGCAGCACGGTGGAAGAAGGAGTCCTTGCCAGGCTGGTCCAGATCGAAGCCGTGATGGGCGTGCTTGAGCGTCGAAACCCTTGTGCCGCGCCCGATCAGGCACGGGATGAGCTTCTTGATCAAGGTCGTCTTGCCAGAGCCGCTCCAGCCGGCGAGACCGATGATACGCATGGCTGCCATATAAATGTGTCTGATCCTGCAGTTTGCCCGCGACATATAGCACGCCGCGGGCGCCGCAACCCCACGGCTCCCTCGGCTCCGGCAAACTACGGAATTGCACACGCAGCCAAAGCCCAGCAGTTTCCGCACCAGCGAGAAGGAGGTCGACGATGGCCCGAGCCTTTCCCTGGACGCGGCGCGAGGTATGGACTCGCAAGCTGCTTTATCCGGGCCACACCCTTCCGACTGCCGCTGCCCCGATCATCGTCGCAATCGGCCTTGCATGGCATGATCGGGTTTTCGCGCCCTTCCCGATTTTCCTCGCGTTCATAGCCGGCTGGCTGATCCAGTTCGCGGGTGTCGTGACCGACAACTACAGCAATCTCCTGCGCCAGCCCGACGACCGCGAGCATCCAGAACTGGCGGAAGCCATCAAGACCGGTATTCTTTCGCTTGACGAACTGCGCGCCACTATCCTGGTAAGTTACGGCCTCGCCGCGTTATTTGGCCTCGTCCTGTTCGTACTGGCCGGATGGCCCGTCATCATGATCGGGCTTTTCAGCATACTGGCGAGCTGGGCCTATTCCGCCGGACCGTGGCCCTTCGGCCGGCACGGATTTGCCGATCCGCTGTTTTTCCTGTTCTTCGGCGTCGTTTCGGTCCTCGGCGCCTACTTCGTGCAGGCTGCCGATGTGCTCGGTCGTGAGCATTGGCGCGAGGCGCTGTCTCTTACCGCTGTTGCGGTCAGCCTGCCGATCGGCGCACTGATTACCAATATCCTGATCATTGATGATATTCGCGACACCGAATTCGATGCGATCAAAGGGAAGAGCACCATCGCAGTACGCTTCGGAAAATTCTACAGCCGTTGCGAATTCACCGCTCTGCTCGTCTTTGCGTATCTTTCACCATTCTGGCTCTGGCGGGATCTCGGATTCAGCGTCTGGGTCCTGCTGACGCTTGCGACGTTGCCGCTGGCCATCATGATCACACGCGCGGTCTGGATGCGCGACCGCTTCGACGATCTGGTCCCGATGACGCCGCGTCTCGCGATGCTGACGGTCGCCTATTCGATCTGTCTCGCGTTTGGGCTTGCCGGCTGAAAACCGGACATTTGATCCATTCGGTCTTGTGTCAAAAAGAAAGTGCCCGGCCATGGGCCGGGCACTCCATTTCCAGAGACTGTGAGAAGCAGATCTATTCGGCAGGCCGTATGGCCCGGCCCTGGACGCCGGATTTCATCTCTTCCTCTACCCAGAGATTATGGTGTTCCTTGGCCCAATTGAGATCAACAGTGCCCTCACCCATAGCTTCGAAGGCACCCTCCATGCCAAGCGTGCCGAGATAGATGTGCGCGAGGATCAGCGCGATGAAGAGCGCGCCGACAATTCCGTGAAAGATTTCTGCAAGCTCCATGTTGCCGACGTTAAGCCCGCCATAGAACGGGAACATCAGTATATAGCCGCTGATCACCATTGCCGCACCGCCGAGCACGACAAACCAGTAGAGCAGCTTCTGCCCGCCGTTGAACTTATACGCGGGCGCATGTCCGCCGCCCTTGCCCATACCGCCACCCATCTTGAACCATTCGACGTCTGCCGCAGTTGGGAAATTCTGGCTGATCCACATCAGGAACATCAGCACAACACCGGCGGTAAAGCCGAAGCTCAGATAATTGTGCGCGTATTTCCCCCATTCCGACCAAGCGCTAAATGCCTCTGGTCCCATCCACGGCAGGATCAGAACGCGGCCGAAAGTGACATTGAGGCCGGTAATACCGAGAATCACAAAGGTGGTCGCAGTGAGCCAGTGCGTGAATCGTTCGAAGCCGTTGAAGCGCACAACTTTCCGTCCCGAGCGGCCGCCTTCGATGCGAATGGTTCCGCGCCATAGGTAGTACAGGGCGACCAGCGCGATCATGCCGAGAATGGCGATGCCGCCGATCCATTTAAGCGTGACCGTGTGGAATTCCCGCCATTCGCGGCCGGCGGGGTGCTCAAGCACATACGATTTCACATCCGGAATTGTGCCGCGGCCTTGGATTGACTTGAGCTGTTGAAGCAATTGTTGCTCTTTCACCGCAGCGGCATTCGGATCGACCGAATTCGGCTGCTGGGCCGAAACCGGAGCCGACATTGCGATCATGAATGCGAGCGCCAACGCGCCGGCAATCAACCGCATATGTGCAACAAGTTTGGCCATGCGTTCGTCTCCCTACTCTCGAATAGACTTTTTTCGGCAGTGCGGCGCGGACCGCGCTGTCTACCTTGCGTCAGGTCGCAATCGACTCACGATAGGCGGTCTGCCAGCCCCAGGCGCCTGAACCGTAGCCGCGCTTCGATACGCGCTCTTTGTAGATCTGAGCGATGACATCGCTGTCACCGGCCAACAGCGATTTGGTCGAGCACATCTCGGCGCACAACGGCAGCTTGCCTTCGGCCAAACGGTTATTGCCGTATTTCTCGAACTCTTCCTTGCTGCCGTCGGCGTCCGGACCGCCCGCGCAGAAGGTGCACTTGTCCATTTTGCCACGCGAACCGAAGTTCCCGACCTTGGGATACTGCGGCGCACCGAACGGACAGGCGTAGAAGCAGTAACCGCAGCCGATGCAAAGGTCCTTTGAGTGCAGCACGACCGCATCCGCGGTGGTGTAGAAGCAGTTCACCGGGCAAACCGCCGCGCATGGTGCATCGGTGCAGTGCATGCAGGCCATGGAAACCGATCTTTCTCCGGGCTTGCCGTCATTGAGCGTGACGACACGCCGGCGATTGATACCCCAGGGCACTTCGTGTTCGTTCTTGCAGGCGGTGACGCAGGCGTTGCATTCGATGCAGCGGTCGGCGTCGCAGAGAAATTTCATTCGCGCCATGGTCGTTGCTCCTTACGCCGCTCGAATCTGACAGAGGGTGACTTTCGGCTCT
Organism: uncultured Alphaproteobacteria bacterium; assembly: GCA_963767515.1. Classification (GTDB taxonomy): domain Bacteria; phylum Pseudomonadota; class Alphaproteobacteria; order Rhizobiales; family Xanthobacteraceae; genus Pseudolabrys. Next base: position 83,333 of record CAVYER010000015.1, on the reverse strand, counting down.
TGCATGCCGGTAGCCGGGTCATAGCCATATGACGTGATCGTATTGGCGCTTTCGCCGAGCACGACCGGATCGGTACCCTTCGGGTAGTTCGCCCGCAGATCCTCGCCGCCCAGCCAGCCGCCGAAGTGGAATGGCATCCAGGCCACGCCCTTGCCGACGCGTTCGGTCACGAGCGCCTTCATCTTGGCCTTTGAGCTGTTTTCGGCACCGGTGACCCAGACCCAGCCGCCATCGGTTATTCCGCGTTCGGCGGCATCGGCAGGGTTGATCTCGATGAACATGTCCTGTTGCAACTCGGCCAGCCACTTGTTGGACCGGGTCTCTTCGCCGCCACCTTCGTATTCGACCAGACGGCCGGACGAGAGAATCAGCGGGAATTGTTTGGCTATTCCCTTTTCGATGGCGGCTTTCTGCACCGAGAACCCGATATTCGGGAGCCGGAACTGCTTAGCATCCGGCAAGGTCGGGTACTTGGAGACTAAATCGATCCGCGGTGTGTAGATCGGCTCGCGATGCACCGGGATCGGATCAGGCAGACCAAACGCGTTCATGCGTGCCTTGGCGTTTCCGTACGGGATGCACCCGTGCTTGAGCGCCACGCGCTGAATGCCGCCGGAAAGGTCGAGCGACCATGACACCGCATCCGGTGTAGTTGGATTGACCTTGTTGATTACCGCCATTTCAGCTTCGGTCAGGTCCTTGTCCCAACCGAGTTTCTTCAGCACCGCGAGCGTGAATTCGGGATAACCATCCTTGATCTCCGAATCCTTGGAATAAGACCCCTCGGCAAGCAGATTGACCTTCACGGTCGATCCGTCCGGCCTCTTCTCCTCACGCTCGACGCCGAAGCGGGCGCGGAAGCAACCGCCGCCGTCCATAGCGGCAAGGTTGGTATTGTAGAGGAGCGGAGTTCCGGGATGCTTGACCTCGGGCGAGCCCCAGCATGGCCACGGCAGCCCGTAGTAGTCGCCTTTGTTCGGACCGGTCGTCGCACGCTGTGTGCGCATGTCGAAGTCCGCCTGGTGCGCCATATGCGACTTGATGCGCTCGGGCGATTGCCCGCAGTAGCCGGTCGACCAGCTGCCGCGGTTCATTTCGCGAAGGATGTCCTCGGCCACCGGCAGATTGTTTTCGACCTTGATGTTCTTGAACATCTCGTTCGCGAAACCAAGTTTCTTGGCAATGAGGTACATAACCTCAAGATCGTCCTTCGATTCGAAAATCGGCTTGACGATCTGCTCGCCCCACTGCATCGCCCGATTGGACGCGACGCGCGAGCCTTTGCATTCGAACTGGGTCGCGACGGGCAGGAGATACATGTTCTCTTTGCGCCCGGCTTGTACGGCAAGCGATGCCCAGGTCGTGGGATGCGGATCGGCAACCACCAACAGGTCAAGTGCTTTCAAGCCCTTCAATGACTCTGGAATGCGCGTGATGCTGTTACTGGCGTGGCCCTGCACGAACATCGCCCGCACATTGTCTTTCTGTGCGACCTGATCCTTCGGCAGGATTGTAGCATCGAACCACCGCGTGAGCGGGATGCCCGGCGTCTCCATGATTTTCTTGTCGTCAAAGCGGCCGAGCAGAAAATTGTAGTCGACTTCCCAAACGCGCGACCAGTGCTTCCAGGCGCCTTCGACCAGGCCATAGTAGAACGGCAGCGTCACGATATCGAGGCCGACGTCGGTCGCTCCCTGCACGTTGTCGTGGCCACGGAAAATGTTGGCGCCCATGCCCTGCCCACCGACGTTACCGGTGAGCAGCAACAACATGCAGCTGGCGCGCACGTTGGCGGTGCCGACGGTGTGCTGGGTCTGCCCCATGCACCAAATCAGGGTTGACGGCTTCTGCGTGGCGAACATCTTGGCGACGTGCTCGAGCTGCGCACCCGGAACGCCAGACACCCGTTCAACTTCTTCCGGCGTCCACTTCTCCATCTCCTTGCGCGCGTCTTCGAACCCATAGACGCGCTGGCGGATAAACTCTTTGTCTTCCCAGCCGTTCTTGATGATGTGCCACATCATCCCGTAGAGCACCGGAATGTCGGTGCCGGGGCGCAACCGAACATATTCGGTTGCGTGTGCCGCGGTGCGCGTCAAACGCGGATCGATGACGATCACGTTCGCCTTTTGGAGTTCGGCACCTTCGATCAGATGTTGCAATGACACAGGATGGGCTTCGGCCGGATTGCCGCCCATGATGATCTGGGTCTTGGCGTTGCGAATGTCGGTGTAACTGTTGGTCATCGCGCCGTAGCCCCAGGTATTGGCCACGCCGGTGACGGTGGTCGAATGGCAGATACGTGCCTGGTGATCGGTGTTGTTCGTGCCCCAGAATGCGCCGAGCTTGCGGAACAGGTAAGAACCTTCGTTCGTCATCTTGGCCGAACCCAGCCAATACACCGAGTCACCACCTGACTTCTGGCGGATCGCAGTCAACTGATCGCCAATTTCGTTGATCGCCACGTCCCAGGACACGCGTGTCCATTGGCCGTTCGTGAGTTTCATCGGGTATTTGAGACGGCGTTCACCGGACACAAGCTCGCGTACTGATGCGCCCTTGGCGCAATGCGAACCGCGATTGATGGGCGAATCCCAGCTTGGCTCCTGCCCAACCCAGACGCCGTTCGATACTTCCGCGGTGACGGTGCAACCCACCGAACAATGCGTGCAGACGCTCTTACGGATCGTGGCGCCGGCGACATTCGGCCCGGCCGCTTCTGCCGTGCGCACCGTGGCGAGCGGCAACGCGCCGATCGTGGCAAGACCGCTTGCGACCAGACCGGACTTGCGGAGGAAACTGCGGCGATCGAGGCCGCCAGCGACTTGTTTACCGACCGTCGCTGCGAGATGGCTGCGACGTGTCTGACGCTCTGCTCTCTTGATCAGCACGGTTGCATCTCCCTCAGCTCGGATAGCGGTTAGTTTTGTAGAAGGTCTGTACGTCGGTGGAGTTTGCCTGGTAACGCGCTTTCTTCTTTTCTGCGTCCGATTCGGAGGCGGCAGCCCCGGTGGCAAGCGGCGCAGCCGTGGTCACCGCAAGACCTGCGCCGGCGCCCACCGCGCGCAGGAAGTCGCGACGGCCTAACTTTGATTTGTCCTGTTGTTTCATCGCCGTTCCCTCCAAGAATTCGACTTTTAGTTCTCTATCCGCCTCAAGCCGGCAGATCAAAGGCTTCCCTTTCAATGTCGATGTAGGTGCGGCCAAGTGTACCCACCCGCCTGTAGAAGTCCGCAACCTCGGCGTTTTCCAGATCGATGAAGAAGCGTCCGATCCAGGGCGCCATATGTTTGTCGAAGATCAGGCGGTCTGAATCGGGCGGAGCAGGAAGCCGTCTGCTCGCCAGGCCCGACATGATCTCACAGAGAATGCCGGCATGATCTTCCGGTTCCACCACGCCGTCGCTGCGCGCGATTCCAATACGCGCCAGATCGTCGCGGAGCCGCGCCAGCGGCCGCTCGTGTAAAAAGCCGGTGAGGTAGTACGAACCGTATGGCAACAACTCGCCGCGGCCCAATCCGATAAACAGGTCGAAGAATTCACGCTCGACCGATTTAACCGTGGCTTTGTCGGCGGCTTCGGCAAGCGCGGCGTGCGTCAAGCCGAGAGGCGACGCATCGGCCCGCAGTTGCGAAAGTCCCGACAGCAATGCCGTATCCGGTGTGCGCAGCAACAGCGTGGCGAGCAGCGCGTATTCTTGCGCGCGCGCGGCATCCGTTTCGTCAGTATCACCGGCCATCGGTTTCCCGCCGTAAAGGTCCGGCCGCAGCACCACGCGATCGACGCCGGTCACGGCTTCAACCGAGACAACCCGTTCGGCGGGAACGCGATTCCAATTCGAAACGGAGGGCTGGGAAATACCGATCTGGCGCGCAAGCTCGCCGACGCCACCTGCGGCGCGTATCGCTTCGGACAGGCCTTGATCCCTCATCCGACTCTCTTTTTCGAATTATGCCAATGAAAGCGTAGTGGCCCACCAGAGAGTGGGTCAATAGCTTCAGGCTATAAATAAGGAACAATCTTCCGCGACTTTCATTCCGGCATCGCGCCGCCGTGCCGACGTGTCATTTTTTGTAGTGGCTCTGATTGCGTAGAATGTTTCTGCGCCGCAGCATTTTCGGTGCGGTGCGGTGCGGTTTGCTGGGTCTCGGACGTCTCCGCTTTGTCACCGCCCTCCCGGCTTTCAGGATTTTCGACGGGAGGTTCTGGCGTACCTACAGAATTGGCGGGCTCCGCCTGCGGCCTCTCCGGCGCTGTTTCTCCGAACAGTTCCGAAACCATGCGTTTCACGTCGATGCCAGGATCAAGCTCGCCAAAGCCCGGTATTCCGTCCGGCCCGGCGGCGTCCCAGAAGTTCTCAGTGGGTCCCATGTAGTCTCTGATCGCCGGATCAGCGGTCCAGGCGCGGCGAAGGGCCGCATCACGTAGCGCCGACGGCACCCCTCTTTTCATGAAGGCAGAAATATCGGTGCCGGCACCGATGGATTCGATCGGAGGCAGGCTGGCGACGTCAAATTCCGGCGGTGGCCCAGCATCCTCCTTCGCTGTGGTTTGCCTAGCCTGCTCGTTCCGCAACGCTGTCTGATCGCTTGCTTGCTCACCAGAGTTTTCCGGCCGGGATTTATCGGCGTCGCTTCCGCGCTTGCGGCGTGACCAGCGACTAAGGAAATTGTCGGGATCGTTCATTTGCGATCCTCGCGCGCTGCCAGGCCGCGGCGTGCCAGGACTTCGGGATTGGCGCGATCGCGTTTGCGTTTTACGAATTCCCGTTCGACATGGTGCTCCGCCACGAAAGCCGCAATCGCTTCGCGCAGCGGCTCCTGCATCGCCACCGCTTCCACGATATTGGCGCCCGCCTCGGTCATGCCTTCGCCTTCCGCCGGGTCGGCGGTCACCATCGCCAGCTCATAGGGCGGGTCGCCGTCGACGGGCTGCAACACGATCCACAGCAATGGCGTTTCACTCTGCAGATTGTCGAGATAATGCGCGGTTTCCGTCCGATACAATTCGATGGGGGCGGAACCGACATAAAAACTTGTCCGCTCGGCATCTTCGCTCAGTTTTGTCCAAGCTGGGGTATCAGGCACCCCTGAAAGCACCCTGACCGGACGCCAATGAAATTCCGCCCACGGGCTGGCGCTCTTGCTGCGTTCAACAACAACGCCGACCGGAATGCTGACCAGCGGAATGACGTTGCTCAACTGACGGTCTCCAAATGCCGGACCGGCAATCCGGTCAGCAGGTTTTGCGGTTTCATGCGGATTGTCATGTCCGGTGTCATTGCCAAAATCAGGTAAACCGGTTCGCCCCTGACATTATCAAGCATCACGGCGGGATCGCGGAAGCTCAATCGGAACAATCCCACGACGCGCGACATGGTCGTCTCGTCGATATCTTCGCCATGCCAAAGCATGTCGCCCAATTTGGTGGCGTCCGCGTCGAGACCGACATACCAGGCAAGGTCGATTTCGCTCAGCTGCGTTAGCGCTTCAATGACTACGTCGACACCGAGCACATGCGCGATCCATCGCTGCATCACCTGCGCCAGCGCGTCGAAACCTTCCCGGCCGGCCGTTAAGTCTAGCGCCATGTCGAACTGATCGCTTCGCTGCCAGTAACTGTCGGCATTGTCGCTATTAATGATATCGATCTCGGCCTCCACGGGAATGCCAAGCATCGAAACCAGCGGAGTGACCGGAGACGTATTGATGCCACCGATCGTTTCTTCGTCCGCCGCAATTAATGAACCATCGTGCAGCGTGACGCGCTGAGTGCGAAAGAACATCTCCGCCGCACGCAGCACCCGAGTGTCCTCGATGCCGTCCAGTGCGTTACGCAGGATCACGTGCACCAGTTGATTGACGAACAAAGGAGGAATCTTTCCCACACCATTCCGGATGAGCTCAACATAGGCTCCCTCCAGCGTCTTATGGCGCAGCAAGTAGTCCCTGAATTCCAGCAGCAATTGCCAGTTCTCGCGCGCGTCCGCATCAGCGATGGCCGCAATATCCGACGCCGCAACCGCCATTCGCGGGTCGGCAAGCAGAGCGGCATGTAGCGCGCGCTCAACCGCGCAGGCCTCCGCTGGCGGAATCATTTCCGGCCGCGCCAGGTAAAGCTTCAAGAACTCATCGGTCACCAACAGACCACCGCCCTGCTCGCGGTCGAGCAGATGGTGTCCGCTGGAAATCCAGAAGTCGCTCATTTTTGTTCTCGTTCGACCATCGAGACCAGTTTGACCTCATCGTCCGGCGTCTCACCTTCGCCCTCGACCTCGAGGAAGGAGAAGGCGCGGGCCGGTTTTGCACCACGGCGTGGACGCAACGTGCGAAACGACTCGCGCACGGCGCCTTCTTCGAAGGTGCGATGGACCCCGATCAACGTGTCGCTTGGTTGTGTGCACAGCGTTTCGACGAACGCGACTTCTTCTTCTGCCGCCGCGACAGCGTCGCCGACCGTGGGCGCGCCAAAACTCGCGACAAGCTGCTTCGCCAGGGCATCGATGACAGCCACCCGGTCATCCTCGCTTGCTTCAACAATCTGAACAAGCGTCGACCACCCCAGCGTCGATATTCCAAGAAAGCCGCTGCGAAACGCCGTGCGTGCTTTTCCTTCCAACGTTGCCGGGTCGCGGTTCCAGAAAACGAACGCACCCGATACCGCCCACTCGCCAGGTTCAGCCGCCTTCTCGAATACGAATGTATCCGATGGATCGAGCCGTATTGTGCGGATGAGTTTCACGTGCGTGGCCCCTTCGCCGCGGGGTCGAACCAGGCTGGCTGCGCAAGCCGTGGCAGGAACTTTTCCCGGACGACGTCGGCTTTGCCGGCGCGGCGGATGAGCAAATCGCCATTTTCGTCGATATCACGACGCACGCCCTGTTCGCGCGGCAAGCGTTCAATATAACTTCTCGCCACTGCGCCAAAGCTAGCTTCCTGCCAGGAATCAAGCGCAACCATCAAGTGACGAGCGAAACTTTCCACGACGTGGCTCGACAGGACGTCGGTAAACCCCTCCTCCTCAAGCGCCGTGACGAGCGGGTTTAATCCCGGATCGTTTCCCGTCATCGATACGGTGCGGATCATGCCGCCGAAAACCAGCCATGGCGGCGTTTCGCTTTCGCCGACACCTTCCGGCCACGCGAGCCGGCCGCCGCCCACAAGGCCTTGGTTGACGAGAAGGGAACCCGGCCACTCAACGACGATGGACGTTTCAGGCTGGGCGTAAGTGGCAAGCGCATCAGCGAGCGCGGCCATTCCAGCATAAAAGACGCGGCGCGCTTTCAGCAAAGGCTCGTCAGGTTCGAGGACGACCGCGAACTCCGCAAGATCGAAACGTCCAACATAAACTAACGTGCCCGCGCCCTGCTCAGCCGCAATTGATATTGCATGCGCGAAAGCATCGCCGACTTCACGCAACCGTACCGCAGAAAAAGGCGGTGGTAGTGCCAATTCTGACGCAATTGGCGATCGCGGGCGAGCCGGCGTCTCCAGCGGCATTGGATCTCACTCTACCCTTCCTATTTGAATACATATAATTATAGCTGCGGACGGTCCCTAAGCCAGTCCCGTGGCCGCAAGGATCGCTGACGGACAATGCCTGATTGGCATTGTGCCATGATAATGACGGGACAAGCAGAAAGGTTAATGAGCCTGATGGCCGACCGGCCGCGCAGCATCCTGATCTGCTCCTGTGAAGACACCATGCCGCTGGACGGCGCGGGAGTTCGCCGCGTCTGCCGCGACACGGAAATCATTGAAGGCCGGCAATTTTGCCGGGCCGAGCTCGAACGCTTTCGTATAGCGGCCGCGAGCGGCGAACCCATCACCGTCGCGTGTACTCAGGAAGCCCCACTTTTCAGCGAAATCGCCAACGAGATCGGCGATGGCGCGCCTGTGACTTTCGTCAATGTTCGCGAGACCGCCGGCTGGTCGAAAGATGCGGCCAGGGCCGGCCCCAAGATGGCGGCACTGATTGCGGCGAGCGCAGAACCGGCGGCGGACGTTCCCTTCGTGTCGCTGGCGAGCGATGGCGTCGCACTGCTTTATGGCCAGGATGAACGCGCGATCGAAGCCGCCAATCTGCTCAAAGACCAGCTCGACATCACCGTACTGATTAAACCGGGCGCCGAAGTCGCCCCACCACGCGTGACAGAATTTCCGGTGGTGAAGGGAAACGTCCGCAGCGCCAAGGGTTATCTCGGTGCATTCGAAGTTACCGTTGATGACTACGCCACCGCGAGCCCGTCATCGCGTGATACGCTTGAATTCGGGACACCGCGTAACGGTGCGGTATCACGTTGCGATATCATTTTTGATCTTTCCGGCGGCCCGTCGTTGTTCCCGGCCGCCGATTTGCGGGACGGCTACATAAAAGTAGATCCCGGCGATCCCGCGGCAGTCTTGCGCGCGGTACTGAAAGCCCGCGAACTCACAGGCTCATTCGACAAGCCGCGCTATATCGATTTCGCCGAAGATCTGTGCGCGCACTCGCGTTCCAAGATCGTGGGGTGTCACCGCTGCCTCGATCTCTGCCCCACCGGGGCGATTGCGCCGGCCGGCGATCATGTCGCCATCGACGCACATATCTGTGCCGGTTGCGGACAATGCGCAGCCGCCTGCCCGACCGGCGCCGCTGCATATGCCTTGCCTCCTGCCGATACACTGATGCGCAAGCTGCGTACGCTCTTGTCGACCTACCGTGATGCCGGGGGCACGCGCGCCATCGTGATGTTCCATGACGCCGGACATGGCAGCGAACTGATCGACGCATTGGCTCGTCACGGCGATGGACTGCCCGCAAATGTGCTGCCGGTCGAGGTCAATGAGGTTACACAAGTCGGCGTCGAGGCGATCGCCGCAACTTTCGCCTACGGAACCTCGGCCGTTCGCTTTCTGGTCCGCGCCAAACCGCAACACGATATCTCGGGTCTGTACAAGACAATTGCGCTGGCCGAGCCGATCCTGACCGGTCTCGGCTTCGCCGGCCCACGCGCGGCAACAATCGAGACCGACGATCCTGATGCGCTTGGCGAAATCCTGCGCGCGGTCGCGCCGATGGATGGCGCGGCCAAACCCGCCACCTTTTCCGCGACTGGCCGCAAACGCGACGTCATGCGGCTCGCCCTGCGTGAATTGCATGCGGCAGCCCCGGCGCCGGTCGATATCGTGCCGCTGCCGGACGGCGCGCCGTTTGGCACGGTCGATGTCAACGTCGAAGGCTGTACGCTGTGCCTCTCTTGCGTGTCGGCGTGTCCGACCGGGGCGCTCTCCGACGATCCTGAGCGCCCGATACTCCGATTCGCCGAGGATGCCTGCGTCCAATGCGGACTGTGCAAGGCAACCTGCCCGGAGAAAGTCATCAGCCTCAGGCCGCAAATTGATTTTCGGGCGGCCACCGCCATGGCCCGGATCATCAAGCAGGAAGAGCCTGCTGAATGCATCCGTTGCGGCAAGCCGTTCGGGGTGAAGAGTTCCGTCGAGCGCGTCGTTGCCAAACTCGAAGGCAAGCACTGGATGTACAAGGACTCCAAGAAACGGCTCGACGTTATCCGCATGTGCGAGGACTGCCGCGTGGTGGTGATGGCGGAGGAGCAATTCGATCCGTTCGGCGCGCCAAAGCGCGGACCGGTACGCACGACCGACGACTATCTGCGCGAGCGCGAGCAGAAGAGCGATAGCTAGCTACTTCTTCGTTGTTGCCTTCGCGAGAAAAACCACCAGCGCCTTGCGGTCTTCGGGCGATCCAATCGTCTGTTCCGGCATCTTGGTGCCTGGTGTGTAGGTCATGGGACCCACTTCGAACATTTTTGATACGGTGTCCGGCGTCCAGACAATATTCATATGCTTGAGCGCGTCGGAATAGTGATAACCGGGCAGCGTCGCTATCCGGCGGCCAAAAATCCCGGCAAGGCTTGGGCCGGCCTTGTTCCCCTCATCCGCAGTGAGCGTGTGGCAGGCGACACAGGCGCGAAACACTTCTGCACCATGGTCTCCGGCATAAGCTGCCAGCGGATCTTCCGGAGCGCCGACGGTGACGGCATCAACGGGTTCGCCGTTTGACGCGTCCCATCGACGGATCATCCGGTCGGCGCCGCCCGTCAATAACGTTCGGCTGTCGGGGAAAAACGCCACCGACCACACTGGCAGACCGGGACCGACCAGCGTGTGCGCGAGTTTGCGTGTCTTGCGCTCGATGATGGCGACCGACCCGCGGATACCGGCCGCGGCCACAAGAGTGCCATCCGGCGATATCGCAAGGGCAATAATGGGAGTCGGCGAGGCTTCGATTTCGTCCAGGATCTTGCCCGCGGGCGATACGAAATAAACTTTACCATTGGCGCCGGCCGTTACGATTTCACCGTCGGGCGCGACCATCACTGCATTGAGTGGGCTCGGCACTTTATATACGGCCCCACTCCCGCCAGTGACCGGCCAGATACGCAAGGTCGCATCGTACCCGACACTCACCACATTCTTTCCGTCGGGCGCGAATGCAACGCCGTTAACGTTTTGCGTATTGCCGTCGAGCACGCGCGGCGCACCGCCTGATAAGGACCAGAGGCGCACGCTGCGATCCCACGATGCCGATGCGAGCAAAGTTCCGTCTGGTGAAACGGCAAGGCCGGCGACCGGCGCCGTGTGTCCATCGAGTACCTTGTCGGGTTGCGGCTGCCCGGGCGTCCAGATTGCGATATGCGTGTCCGCGCCGGCGGTGACGATGCGTCCATCCTTCAGAAAAGCGACCGCATTCACTGCGCCATCGTGAAAACGCAGCACCTGCTCGGCGGCATTGCGTGCAAGCAACCAGCGGATCGCCGACGTATCAAAGCTGCCCGAAACCGCGCGGGCGCCGTCCGGCGAGATTGCCAGGGCGCGCACCGGTCCACCATGACCGCGCAGCTGGGCATGCGCGGAACAGATGGTGAGCGGCAGCAGAGCCAAAGCGGCACTCAGAACTTTGATTTCCCGGCGCATCGTGGCTTCCACTATATCGGGGCCGCGGCGGAATTTAGTCGGTGGCGGGTTCCATGCCGAGTGCGCGAATGCGCGCGCGCGTCACTTCATCACGCAGCGCAGCGAGGAACGCCTTCACCGCGGGACGATCGCCCCATTTATCAACGACGAGAAAGTCGTAATGCTCCGGCGACACCGGCAGGAAGCCTAGGCCATAGAGCTTCGCCACAGGTTCGATAGCGAGGCCCCAATCGGCGCGGCCCTGAGCGATCGCAGCGGCAACCGCATTGTGCGATTTCGGCTGATTGGCGTAACCCGCCGGCCGTGCACCATCGAGGAGCTTGTCGATGAGTACGCGCGTGCCAGCACCGGCATTGCGGTTGACCATCAGGGCAGACGCATCGGCCAAGACGATTTTCAACGCTTCCTGTGCGCTTCGGCCCTCAAATCGCGCATCGCCGGCCCGGAACAGGATGCCCTGCATCCGCCGCCACCCTGGCACGAGGCTCAAGCCCGGCCTCACCAGATGCTTGTTGTACTGACCGCTCGCGGGATCGACGAGATGAACAGGCGCGATATCACATTCGCCGCGGTTCGCCGCCGCCACTCCGCCTTGACTTCCAACAGCCAAAGTGCGCGCTGAAAAGCCGCGATCGGCGAGCGCGCCTACGATCACGTCGAGGGCCACGTCATGGCTGCCCATGATCACGAGATCCGGCGCGTGAGCTGTACCGCCAATGAGGGTCACACGCGCGATGCTGTCGGCTTCAAGGACCGATGCAAGCGCATCGATCTCGAGAAAGCCATCCGCCTGCGAGAAACTGGTGACCGCCCCGGAGCCCTTGCCAATAGGAAATGCGACTGTTCCCCCGTCACCGTCAACGAGCGACACCAGCACGAACTCTTCACGGCCGAGCTCGGAAGAAACACGCACCGGCACGCGCGCGCTGATTGTCTCAGCCGCTTCCGGCGGCAGGCCTGCGCGTGCACGGATTATCGGTGCGACAAAAGTGTGGAACGTGAAGATCGCCGAAGTGGGAAACCCCGGCAGAACGACAATTGGCTTGTCGCCAACCACACCCAGGCATAGTGGCTTGCCCGGCTTGAGCGCAACGCCGTGTACGAGAATTCCCGGCTTGCCCAGCTGCGACACAACGCGATGCGACAGATCGCCCGCGCCTTTCGAAGTGCCGCCGGAGAGCACCACCATATCGCTGGCGGCAAGCGCATCGCGCACTACCTTTTCCAGCACCACTGCATCGTCGGGATAAGCGCCAAATACAATCGGCTCACCGCCGGCTTCCGCGATTGACGCAGCGACGATGGCGCCGTTGCTGTCATAGACTCCGGCCGGCTTGAGCGGCTTTCCTGGCTCGACAAGCTCGTCACCCGTCGAGAGCACCGCAACTTTTGGACGTCGCACCACATCGACGCGGTCGAGGCCGCAAGCGGCCAGCATACCGATTTCTCGCGAACCAATACGCGTGCCGCGCCGCAATAGGGTTTCGCCGCGCGCAATGTCGGATCCGGCATAGGAAACAAATTGTCCAGGCGCTGCTGTGCGGCGCAGATCGATGCGCGCCGCACCTTCCTCAATCAGTTCGGTGTGCTCGATCATCACGACCGCATCCGCACCGCGCGGGATGACGCCACCAGTGGCGATCGCGGTGCATGTGCCCGGCATCACCGCAATCGCCGGCGCAAACCCGCACGCAATGACTTCGGCGTTGAGCACGAGGACCTTGGGCTTGCCATCGCTTGCGCCAACGGTATCGGCAGCGCGCACGGCGAAGCCGTCAACATTTGAACGATCGAATGGCGGCGCGTCGACTGCTGCAACGACGTCATGCGCAAGGACGCGCGTGCGCGATTGATCGAGCGTCACGTTTTCGGCTGGAAGCGGCGTGAGATCGACATGGCTTTCGAAGCGCCTGCGCGCTTCTTCCGCGGACACCACCTCAAGAAATTGCTCTTGTCGCGCAGCGGCGCGAACGCGCGCAATCAGTTCGGCCTCTCCGTCCGACCTCAAATTCCGACTATTGCTCATGCCAAGATGCTCATGGCCAAGGCTTTACCTGAACCGCCGAGCCTCCGGAATATCCTTCGCTGTCGGCCGGAATAAAGATCCATCCATCCGAACGGGCAAGCGACGACAACGGCAGATATTTCGTGGCCAAAGGCTCGGCTTGGCCTGCATTGCGTCGCACCGGAACCACCTCGGCCAGTCCCACCGTCGAGATCACCTTGCGGGCGAGCGTCAGGACTTCCATCGATTCATTTTCGCTGTTTTTGGCCGCGGCAAGCCGATCAAGCAGGCGGCGCCCGACCACGAGCCAGACGCTCAGCGCGGCATCGAGCCGTCCGGGCAGGAGCAGCACCGGCCTTGCTCCAACAAAGCCAAGTGCGGCTGTCTCCCCTGGAGAGATGGCCATGCCATGAACCGCAAGCCGTCCCTCGCGCGAGAGCGTCTGTACGCTGCTGTCATTGCGACCACTACCCGTTCCGCCGATCGCGACAATCGCATCTGCGCTGTCCGCGGCCATGGCGACATCGAGACCACGGCCACTGTCATCGAGGCGCGCAACCCCGCCGCGGCGCTCGATATCCGCTGTCACCAGACGGGCTGCGGCGCTGATAATTCCGCTGCCGCGCACCGGAAGAACGCGAATGCGCGGCTCACGCACCGTGATCCGGGCGATGCCAGCCGCAGAAAAGGAAGCCAGGTCGGTGATGCGCAAGCGCTCGCCGGCGCGCCGCAGCGGGATCGCGGAATCGCTATCTTCCCCGGCCGGCAAAACTCCGTCGCCTGGATTGATGACGGCAAGCGCTTCGGCGCGGCCGTCAACGACCTTCACCGCATCAATGGGTGCAACGCTGTCGGTGCCGGCGGGCAACGCCTGCCCGACCTCGATGCGCGAAGGCGTGCGCAACAGAAGTGACGGCGCATAACCACCGGCGCCCAATGTCTCGTCTGCGGTCAGAGCCCACCCATCCTGCAACGCAAGCGCAGAAGCGGGACGCGCAGGAGCCATCGCATCAGCGGCAAGCGCTCGCCCAGCACCGGCGGACACATCGATCGTGCGTTGGGTAACCGGCTTTATCTCCGCGTCGACAATAGTCATTACATCGGCGAGCGGTGTCAGCCGTGAGATCGTCTGTATTGCCTCGGACACCGCCATTTTGCCGCGCTTGACCTTGTTGCATTCAGATACTTCAGTCAGTTTACCTCAACAAAGCGCCGCGTGCAGCGCAGCTTTCTCTAGGTGAAATCAGGAGAACGACGCGTGTTTACGACGACCAAGGACAAGGCTCTTCTGACCACCACAACCGGGGCGCTGCCCCGGCCAAGTTGGTACACCGAAAACCTTCGCGGCGTTCCTCTTTCGCAAGGTTTTTCCCGCCTCGCCTATCGCGAGCAGCATTTCGACTGTCTCGCCTGCCACGTCGCCGCCCAGCACCGCGCCGGCATCGACATTTTCGTCGACGGCGACACGCGCCTTGACGACGATGTCGCCGGCCGTTCCTGGGTGAGCTACGTCACCGAGCGCGTCGCCGGCATTGGAACCCCGCGCGTGGAAGTACCGCCGGCCGGCTTCATGGCCGACAAAGGCCCGGGCGATTTGATGTGGGAGGTCATCGAGACGCGCATGACGCCGCCGGTGACAGGAAAGATCGGCGCGGCAGAACTTCAGCTCGACCGCGCCTACAAAGCAATCGCGCCGATGACAGACAAGCCGGTGAAGATCGGCTCGATCTCGGCGCAGATCCTGGCGTTGATGCTCACCAATGAGCATTACAAAAATCGCCTCGATTTGCTGATGGATCTGTCGACAGTACTCAACAAGGAATATCACGCGCTGGCCGATGCCGGCGCACCGCTCGTGCAGATCGAGGAACCCGCAATCCACCAGGTGATCGCCGACCCCAAGCAGCCGATCAAGCCGGAGCAATGGGTGGAGGCGTTCAATCTCGAGGTCAATGGATTGCGCGGGAAATGCGAAGTGTGGTGTCACACCTGCTGGGGCAGCCCCGCGGCACAACGTGTGGCAAGCAAAGACCAATCATACAAAGCAGCGCTCCCCTACCTCAATCAGCTCGACGTCGACGTGTTGACCGTCGAGGGTGCCTTTAACCGAGGCATGGATCTCGAGCACGTCGGAAAAATGATTTCGAAAGACAAAAAAATCGCGCTCGGCGTTATCAGCCATCGCACTTTGCAAGTCGAGCGGCCGGAGGAAGTGGCCGATCTCATCCGCGCGGCACTCAAATATATCGAGCCGGAACGACTGATTCTCACAAGCGATTGCGGATTCGGGCGGCAATCGATGAGCCGCATGCACGCCTTTTACAAGATGGTCGCGCTCACGCGTGGTACCAATATCGTGCGCAAGGAGCTGGGAATCGAAGAAGCCTACATTCCGGCCACCGACAAACGACTGTCGATGGTGCCATTGAGCGCATGATCCCGGGACGTCATGACTGAAAAGACAATGAATTTGCGCGGACTAAAGTGCCCGCTGCCGGCATTGCGCGTGCGCAAGATGTTAACTGGCCTTACGGCAGGCGATGTCATCGTCGCGGAATGCACCGATCCGCTGACCACGATCGACATTCCCAATCTGCTGCGCCAGACGGGCGATCTGCTGGAAAGCAAAAGCGAGGCGGATGGCGTGCTCACATTTCGTATCCGCAAGGCCTGACGTCAGCTCAATCGAGGTGAAAACCTTTAGCGCGGACGAAGGCGCCGAAGTCGGCGCGCAAGGGTACCGCGTATTGCCGCGCCTTGTCCTCCGACCAGCCGTAAAACTCGGCGCGGCCGAATTGCTCGGGGTCCCGCTGATTGCGATAGGGCCACACGCCGGCGCGCCGCCGGTCGTAAGCGTCAACTTCGGCGGAAAGATCGCGCTCGCCAAATTTCTCTTCGTGCACCGTCGTGTCGAGCGAAAGGCGCGGCGTGATCCCACCTTGTTCCGCAGGCCAACCGAGACACATGCCGGCGACTGGAATGACTTTCTCGGGCAAAGCAAGCATCTCACTGACGGTTGCTGCGTGATCACGTATCACACTGATCGGACAACAGCCGAGGCCGACCGCCTCGGCCGCACGCAGAAATGTCGTCATGACAATGGCGGCATCGACTGTCGCGTTGAACAACAGATCGAAATGATCGTTGGGAAAGGGCTTGCCGCGCATTTGCGAGATCTGCGGCACGCGGCCACCGTTGGCGAGAAAGACAAGAAAGACCGGCGTTTCGCGTAGCCACGGCATTTCCGGAAGCAACGCACCAATGGCCTGGATCTTCGCGCGATCCCTCACGATGAGAATGTCCGCCTGCTGAAGGTCGCTTTTTGACGGCGCCGAAAGAGCGCACGCGCACAGCAACCGCAACAATTCCGGAGCAACGTCGCGCGTTTGGTACCGGCGATGCACCCGATGCGCCGCGATGCGGGCAAGTTCATCCAGGCCCGGCAAACCGGCGTCGATTTCCAGCCGTTCACCAAAGCGCGTCGACAGCGCTGCCTGAATATCCAATGCGAGATCCGGCATCGAACGGCTCCTTGCATGATTTGCTGCTTGCCACGTTATCGCGGCGTGGGGGATGATGGGTCAATAGAACAAAGAACAAGTCGGCCTGGGAGGGCGATCAGATGAATCCGGTTTTGCGGCGTGACGATCTGCCTGGCAGCTGACGGCGCCGACCGATGACTTCCGTACTGCTCGACGTTAGCGGAGTAACCCTCCAGTACAAGACGCCGCGCCATCTGGTGACGGCGACTTATCGCGTGGACTTTTCCGTTCATCAAGGCGACCGCTACGTCATCCTCGGGCCATCCGGCTGCGGCAAATCTACGCTTCTGAAGGCGGTGGGCGGCTTCATGCCGCCGGTGGAGGGTTCAATCCGCATCCGCGGCCGCGCAATCGACGCACCCGGACCGGACCGCATGATGGTGTTCCAGGAGTTCGAGCAGTTAATGCCCTGGAAAACCGTGTATCAGAACGTCCTGTTTCCCATGAAGGTCACAAAAAAATTTGCTGCTGCGGAAGCAGCCGGGCGCGCCGATGCGGTTATTGAAAAGGTCGGTCTTGCCAAATTTCGTGATGTTTATCCGCATATGCTGTCTGGCGGCATGAAGATGCGGGTGGCGATCGCACGCGCGATGGCTCTGGAGCCCGATATTCTCCTGATGGATGAGCCATTCGCCGCGCTTGATGCGCTCACCCGGCGCACGATGCAGCAGGAATTGCTCGCGTTGTGGGACCAGCTTCGCTTTACCGTGTTATTCGTGACCCACTCGATCGAGGAAGCGATCATTGTGGGGTCGCGCATTCTGGTGCTCTCGCCGCATCCGGGCCGCGTACGGGCCGAACTCAACGCCGACGGCCTCGATCACAACAGCATCGGCAAGGCCGAATTTGGCGCGCTGTCGAAGCGGATCCACCACCTTCTGTTCGGCGATGATCGGAAGCAACACACGTCAGAGGGCGCCCCCGCGTGACCGAAAGTTCCCGGCAAAATCCGATACGGGCAGAGCGCGAGGTCGACCTCGTTGACGCGGGTATCATCGGCGACGTGGAGCGCCCGCTCACGGTCGTCGAGCGTGTCGTCAACAATGAGGCGGTGCAGCGCCTGACCATTCTCGTCGTGATCATCATCATCTGGGAGCTTTACGCACGTTGGCTGAACAACGCGCTGCTGTTTCCGACGTTCACCGAGACGGTCAAAACATTCTCGAAAGACGTCGCCAATGGCGTGCTCGTGGACCGAACGCTCACATCGCTGCGCACGCTCGCAATAGGCTACACTTTTGGACTGGCGCTAGCGGCACTTCTGACCACCTTCGCGGTGGCAAGCGGCATTGGCACGCGCATCCTCTCCACGCTGACCGCCATGTTCAACCCCCTGCCCGCAATCGCGCTGTTGCCCCTGGCGTTGATCTGGTTCGGGCTCGGCACACCGTCGCTGGTGTTCGTCATAATTCATTCGGTTTTATGGGCCGTTGCGCTCAACACGCTCATGGGCTTCCGCAGCGTTCCCGAAACGCTACGCATGAGCGGCCGCAATCTCGGCCTCAAGGGCGCGCGCTATGTCGGTCTCATTTTGATTCCAGCCGCATTCCCGTCGATCCTTGCCGGCCTGAAAATCGGCTGGGCCTTCGCGTGGCGTACGCTGGTTGCAGCGGAACTGGTGTTCGGCGTTTCCTCCCGTTCAGGCGGCATCGGCTGGTATATTTTCGAAGCGCGCAATGACCTCGATACCGCAACCGTGTTTTCCGGACTCCTGGCCGTCATCTTGATCGGCCTCATCGTCGAGTCCGTAATCTTCCGCGCCCTTGAGGCCCGCACGGTCAATCTCTGGGGAATGCAACGCTGAGTGGACGGCGTGCCGCCCACCGCGTTTCCAATGCCGATATCGATACTATATGTATGCCCGCGATCGAACGCGGAATGCGGAAATGGCAGAACGTGACTTTGAGACCGTGGTGATCGGTGGCGGCGCTGCCGGCATCGCGGCGGCGCGACACCTGCAGCAGTCGGGAGTGAAATGCGTGATCATCGAAGCGCGTCCCCGCCTCGGCGGCCGCGCATGGACGATTGCGGACCCATCAGGAAATGCGCTCGATCTTGGTTGCGGCTGGTTGCACTCCGCCGATCGGAATCCCTGGGTCACTGTCGCCGAAGAGCAGCGGCGCACAATCGACAAGACGCCGCCACCATGGGCGCGCTCATCTCTGCCCAATGGATTTCGGGACGGCGAGCAGCGTGAATTCCGCAAGGCGCAGGAGGAATTCTTTGCGCGCATCAGCGAGAGGGCCCAACGCGACCCGGACGTTCCGGCAGCCGCGTTGCTTGCGCCGGGATGCCGATGGAACAACCTGATCGGCGCCGTCGGCACGTATATCAGCGGCGCCGAATTGGATCACGTTTCGGCGCGCGACTTCGACAATTTTGACGACACCGGTGTGAACTGGCGCGTCGCTGAGGGTTACGGCGCGACAATTGCCAAATGCGGTGAGAGCCTGCCGGCTATTCTCGATTGCCCGGTGCAGCGGATCGACCACCACGGACAACGTTTGCAAATCGAAACGTCGCGTGGAGTCATTGTTGCCGACCAGGCGATCGTGACGCTACCGACTTCGGTCCTTGCGGATGCGGAGCAACTGTTTGCGCCGGCACTTCCGGAAAAAATAGAGGCCGCGCGCGGATTGCCGCTAGGCCTTGCCGACAAGTTATTCTTATCACTTGAGGACGCCGAAGAGTTTGAAAAAGATTGCCGTTTGTTCGGGGCAACAGATCGCACGGCAACGGCGACATACCACTTGCGGCCCTTCGGACGGTCGCAGATCGAAGTCTATTTTGGTGGAGATTTGCCCGCCCAACTCGAAGTGGGTGGCATATCCGCATTCTTTGATTTCGCAGTCTCCGAACTCACGCGGCAACTGGGGACTAACTTTGCCCGCAGGGTTGCGCCAATTCACATTCACTGTTGGGGCGCCGATCCGTTTGCGCGCGGCTCATACTCATATGCACTGCCTGGCAAGGCGGACTGCCGCGCCACACTCGCCGCACAGATAGACGGCCGTCTGTTCTTCGCCGGCGAGGCCTGCTCGCATGGCGATTTTTCGACAGCGCATGGCGGCTGGATCACCGGCGTCACTGCCGCCGATCAGGCGATTTCTGCGTTGCGCAAGAACGTCGCAAAACCCGGCGAATAACGGCCCAAGGCAACGCGCTCGACATTGTTATTCATTCCCAATAAAACTTGTGGTGTAAATTTTCGGGCACACTGAATGTTGAAAACCTCGATGCGGGTTCGGTTCTGGGGCGTCCGAGGAAGCATTCCCTGTCCCGGCCCCACGACGATTCGCTATGGCGGCAACACCCCGTGTATCGAGGTTCGCTGCGGTGACCGCGTCCTCATTTTTGATGCCGGTACCGGATTGCGCTCGCTTGGTCTGGAGCTTGTGAAAGACAAGAAGATTCGGAGCGTCGATATTTTTATTACGCATTGTCATCTCGACCACGTCTCGGCATTGCCGTTTTTCGCTCCGTTCTTTCGTGAAGACTTTAGCGTCCGCGTCTGGGCGGGGAACCTCAAGCCGGCGGACAGCATCGAACAGGTCATGCGAAGGCTTATGAGTTCTCCGTGGTTTCCCGTTCCCATTGATATTTTCAAGGCAGCAATCGAATTTCGCGACTTTCGGTCGGGAGACATTCTGCGTCCACACGACGACGTCGTATTACGGACAACGCAACTTGATCATCCGGACGGAACCAACGGCTATCGTCTTGAGTACGCCGGGCGCACTTTCGCCTTGCTCAGCGACACCGAGGGATTCCCCGGAAAACGCGACAAGGATCTGGTCGCGCTCGCCCACGGCGCAGACCTCGCGGTCTACGATGCGACGTTCACGGAAGAGGAAATCCTCTCACGCGCAGACTGGGGTCACTCGACATGGGCGCGTGGCGTTCGCATGGCGAATGAGGCCGGCGTCAAACACCTCTGCCTGTTTCATCACGACCCGTCGCACGACGACGATTTTATGGACAGGCTGGCCGCCGAGGCCAATGACGTGCGCGCCGGCACGATTGTGGCGCGCGAAGGCCAGATTATCGATCTGTGATCGGATTAACGGCAGCGGCCGCAAAAGTCTGTGAGGTCTGCTGTTCGAGCACGAGCAACGGGTTGTAGTAACGGGCGTCCTCGGCATTGACGATGAACATCGTCCGATTGTCCAAGATCAGCCATTCCTGCTCGTCACGCACCGCCACGATCGCATGTTCGGTTTGGTGCTTGTCGTCGCGCACGATCATGAGCCGGAGATCGGTTTCGGCCATTCCCAGCGCGCGAAGTACGACGTACTTGACGATTGCGTAGTCCTCACAATCGCCGGCCCCACTGGCGAGTGTCTGGAGCGGTGAGGCCCAGAAATCTGCCGAACCATATTGCGCCCAATCGCTCTCCGGCCGGATGGCCAGGTTTACCGCGCGATTGATCTTTCCCAGCTGAACGCGCCGCTCGTTCTTGCCGCCAGTTTCGACGAGGGACAAAAAGCGCCGGGCGGCCGGGGAACACGTGGCTTCGTCCGAGCTGCAGGCCGCGATCGTCTTTTCGTCAGTCAGAATGCGTGACTGAAGATCGCTCCATTTCGAAGCTATTTCTTCCGGCAGCGCGGCTTTCGCCGGCATGTCGAATGGTTCGCCTGGCCGCGCAGAATTTTTGCTGGCTTCGGGCAATTCCGGGGCGAGCAAGGCAAGCTGCTGTAAAGGAACGTCTGCAGATATTTTTTCAGGCAGACCCTGCAGCTCACGCGCGCTGCTGTCTTGCGGCTCCGCAACCGGCGAGGAGCGGCTCGGGTGCATATCGGTGAAAGCGGCGCTGCAACAAACAGCGACCGAAAAAATGACGCGCGCGGTCCGCACGAAGGCCGACATGATCGAAC
This sequence comes from uncultured Alphaproteobacteria bacterium, assembly GCA_963767515.1. GTDB lineage: Bacteria > Pseudomonadota > Alphaproteobacteria > Rhizobiales > Xanthobacteraceae > Pseudolabrys. The sequence continues at coordinate 61,936 of CAVYER010000015.1, read as the reverse complement.
GCCCCTGTTTCCGGAGACGTCGGTCGGGTTTCCCGATCCCATTTCCGGAGAATTACCGGGCGTTGTGCGCTAAAACTTTTTCAGTCGGGTTTATGTCTTGACGGTGGGGTGCAGTTATTGGGCGTTGCGGTGAATGGATTCTGAAAAGCGGGTTTGCGCGCGCGGCTGAATGCGAAACAAGCCCGATATATGTAGACAACTACAGCCGCCAGAACGGTGCCGGAGGACGTTAGGCGTATGTTAACCGCGTTGGGGCGGCCGGATGACCGACCACTCGCCGCGATAGAACGCCTCAGGGAATATGTGATGACCGCCATTGGCGGCGAATTCAAAATCGACGCTAGTTCACGCCGTAGCGTGAGAATTCATCCGCGACTGTTTTTTCGAGCTTTTTTGCGGACGTAAGATCAGCGTTGCCGCCGGCAGCATCGCCCTTTTTAAGTCGTGCAAGCCCGCGCCCGTAAAGTGCACTCGCCATCTTCGGTTCGATACGCAGCGCCGCGCTGTAATCGGAAATTGCGGAATCAAGCTGACCCATCTTGAGATAGGTCAACCCACGTGAGTCGAGCGTTGCGGCATCGCCGGGCTGAATGAGAAGGGCCTTGTTGCAGTCTTCCAGGGCCGGTTGCAGTTCTCCGACGATCGCGCGGGTCCAGCAACGTCCGTTCCATACCGCTTCCAAACCCGGGTCGAGCCGGATCGCACTGTCGTAGTCGCGTACTGCGCTCTGAAAATCGTGCCGTCGCTGGTTTGTTTCCGCACGATTGGCAAAAGCCCTGGCGTAGTCGGGACTGAGTTTGATGGCCTCGTCGAAATCCTTTATCGCGCGCTCATAGTCGCCCTTCTTCTGGTAGGCGACGCCGCGGTTATTGTACGGTTTCGAGAAGGTCGGATTTAAATTGATTGAGAGATCGTAATCCTGAATCGCGCGATCATAGTCACGTTTCGTGGCATAGGCATCGCCTCTGTTGTTGTGAGCGATTGACAGAATGAGCTTCGTCTCTCTCGGAGAATCGATCAGCGCGCTGCAACCTTTGATCTGCGGTTCAGGAGAGGTGCGATCGCTCCCGTTACACAGCTCTATATTTTTCAGACGGCTTGCCAGTCTTTCTTCCGCTGGTGAGGCGGCAAATATTGCGGTGGCGGGCAAACTCAATAACAGCGCAAAAGCGGCGCCGCACAGAATGCGGCGCCTCTGCGCGAAAGATGTGCCGGCGCTTTCAGATTTGAATCGAACGGCGGTGAAAACTTTTTTGTAAGCGCACCGACGTTGATCTATTGACGAGTTGGGCTGTGTTGGCATCGCTCACACCAAAAACAGCTTGTTCAACAAAGCCCGGCTCAGCACCCTCGACAAATGTCGAGACTGGGTTTCTTGACGTCGTCGATCGCCGGTGATGCCGCCGGCCTGGCCCCGCCTGCATTGTATTTTTGCAGAACCTGGTCCTTGCCATCTTCGAGGAGGGTGGAGAACTTGACGGTCCCATCTTCGGAGATTTCAACGTGCGGCGTCGTCCCGCGAATGCCCATTGTTGCAACGGGGGTGTCAACCTTCATGTCGCCGCTCTTCGCAATCTTGCCGGCAACGAAAGTGAACGTTCCCTTTGTCAGGCTCAGCAGTGTCGAGTTCGCCTTGCTGTTCGGGTCGTAGACGAACTCCGTCATAACCATTCGAGCATTGCTCGACAGATCGAACGCCGTGTCGTCGGCGAATGTAATAGCAACTTTCCCGTCGGCTCCGGTTGCGACGATATCGCCGAGATATATTGCATCGCCGACCCTGGCTTGGCCGGGTTGAGCGCTGAGCGCGGCTTGGACGACCACGGCATTAACGTGCTCGACCGTGACCGAACCTTTCGCGCTGACGACTTTTCCGATTGGCTTTACCGAAGTGTTCTGAACAGCAGGCCGAGCCTGACTGTCCTGGGCCCACGTCGGCTGAACAAGAAAACTGGCAACGGATAAAACAGCACCCGTTACGAACACGGCAGCGGCATGCACGCGCATCGTCCTACCCTCTGGGCGGGTGTCCCCGATTTGGAAGCAGCATTACTATCGCGATTTGTTGGATACAGCAATAAGGGCCAAGTCTAAATCGACCAAATTGCCCGTTTCGCGAGTACGCGCACAAGGTTCCCTCCGCAGACGCAAGAGCTGTGCCGCAAAAAGTGGCGTAAAAGCCTCGAAATAAACCATTAATTTGAACCTATAAACCGCCTAGCCGTTGATTTAAATTGTAATCAGCGCGATAAATTAACGAGAAAACAGTTCAAGCGCTGGTAACAAGGGGGGCAGGGCCAGGTGTCCGGTCATTGCCGCATTACGCCGGACGGTAGTCCGAGTGGGCTTGCTTCGGAGCCAGCTGGCGAGTTCGCGCCTGTGGTCGGCCGAATCGAGACGCTCGTGGGCTCGTGCACCGTTTCACGTTCGGGTGCACCCCCGGCTCGGCTCGGCATCGGCGATCTTGTCGGGCCAAGCGACGTCATCGAGGCATCGGCGGGCGGGCAACTCAGCATTCGCTTCGCTGACGGCACCGCTTTTTGTTTGTCTGACAACGCCCGAATGGCGCTGAACGATTACGTCGGCGACAAGACGTCAGCTCTATTCGATGTCAGTCGCGGTACGTTTTCATTCATCGCCGGAAAAATGGCGGAAGCCGGCCGTCTCGGCATTCAAACGCCTTTTGCAAGCATTCGTGCCCGCCGCAACGGTGGCGGGACGGGTATGTTGTCGTTGGTGTCGTTGTTCTTCGCCGCTTTTGAGGAAGCCCACGCCGCCCCCTCCGATATCTCATTCCTGGACGACGGCAACATCACGTCCAAGGACCTCGGGCAATTCGGCATCGTCGAGTTGTTAGTCCATCGGACGGCGACGACGCCGGAGCAGCTCAGATTGCTCGACGACCCTGGCGAAACCATCGTCATTCGCTCTTCTGGATCTTCCGTCAGCGTGGACAGCGTCACGAATTCCATTGCGCAAATGGTGCAGTATCAGGCCGCGCAACAGGAAGCGCTTCACACTTTCTCGGTGGGTTTGCAGCAAGGGCAAGGCCCAACTGGCAATGGTGGGGGAGGTTCGAGCACGCTCTTTGCACCCGAAATTCTGCCACCTCCGCAAAACATCAATTTTATTATCAACAATACTCCGCCGCCGAATTTCACCCCGCCTCCGGGACCGGTAACCCAGCAGAACAACGTTCCGGATCCGCCGCCGCAGGCACCTCCTCCACCGCCGCCGTCTCCGCCGTCGTCAGCAGCGGCATCGTCTAACGAAGTTCCTGGCCAGACCGGTAGTTCGCAAAATGATACCGCGAACGTCTCGCTCGCATTTAGTCTCGTCTCCCAAGACCCGCCGACTTTTTTGTGGTCCACCGGCCAGCCCGTGCCGGCCGCCCCGCAAACTGCCTTGACGGGAGTGGACGGAGCAAAGCTTACCTTTACCGGCCCGAACCCAACGGATTTCCAGTTTAGCGTTCCAGATAAACTGCTCGACTTTTTAGCTCAAAACCAAACGCTCACCGTTACCTACAATGTTACGGTGACTGATGGTCTCGGGCACGACCTGCCGCAGCAGGTCGTCATTACTCTCACGGGCTCCAACGACGCGCCGAAGATCACGGTAGGCGGCGGCGATACCGTCAGTGGGCCGGTGACCGAAGACACGCTACCGACCAATGCATCGGGCACGGTTTCGTTCTCCGACGTCGATCTCACCAACATTCACAGCGCGGGCTTTACGCCACAGGCCGCCGGTTATCTCGGCACATTCACGGCGAATGTAACCCACGACTCGACCAACGGCGCCACTGGCCAGGTGACGTGGGCCTTCACGGTCGACAATGCCGCGCTGCAATTCCTAGCAGCCGGCGAGACGCTGACGCAGAAGTACGACGTCACCGTACATGACGGCCAGACCGGCGGCGACGCGACCCAGACGGTGACGGTCACCATCACCGGCACCAACGACCAGCCGGTGATCACCTCGACCGTCGATCAGCTCAGCAACACCATCACCGAGACGGCGGGGCAGACCGGCGATGCCTTGCCGGCCGATGCCCACCACGTCGACGGGCTGGTCACCTACACCGACGTCGACCTCACCGACATTGACCAGATCAACCACACCGACGCCACCGCGGCGTGGACCGACCGCAACGGCAACACCCATAGCGTGACCGATGCGGCGATCGTTGCGGCGGCCGATCTGGCCTTCGGCACCGTCGATCAGAACGCCAACAGCGCGACCTGGACCTACACGGTGGCCGACAACGCGCTCGATTTCCTGCGCGAAGGCGAGACGCTCACCGTCACCTATGCCATCCAGGTGCAGGACGATTCCGGCGCCGCCAACGATACCTCCACCACCCGCAACATCGTCATCACCATCACCGGCACCAACGACCAGCCGGTGATCACCTCGACCGTCGATCAGCTCAGCAACACCATCACCGAGACGGCGGGGCAGACCGGCGATGCCTTGCCGGCCGATGCCCACCACGTCGACGGGCTGGTCACCTACACCGACGTCGACCTCACCGACATTGACCAGATCAACCACACCGACGCCACCGCGGCGTGGACCGACCGCAACGGCAACACCCATAGCGTGACCGATGCGGCGATCGTTGCGGCGGCCGATCTGGCCTTCGGCACCGTCGATCAGAACGCCAACAGCGCGACCTGGACCTACACGGTGGCCGACAACGCGCTCGATTTCCTGCGCGAAGGCGAGACGCTCACCGTCACCTATGCCATCCAGGTGCAGGACGATTCCGGCGCCGCCAACGATACCTCCACCACCCGCAACATCGTCATCACCATCACCGGCACCAACGACCAGCCGGTGATCACCTCGACCGTCGATCAGCTCAGCAACACCATCACCGAGACGGCGGGGCAGACCGGCGATGCCTTGCCGGCCGATGCCCACCACGTCGACGGGCTGGTCACCTACACCGACGTCGACCTCACCGACATTGACCAGATCAACCACACCGACGCCACCGCGGCGTGGACCGACCGCAACGGCAACACCCATAGCGTGACCGATGCGGCGATCGTTGCGGCGGCCGATCTGGCCTTCGGCACCGTCGATCAGAACGCCAACAGCGCGACCTGGACCTACACGGTGGCCGACAACGCGCTCGATTTCCTGCGCGAAGGCGAGACGCTCACCGTCACCTATGCCATCCAGGTGCAGGACGATTCCGGCGCCGCCAACGATACCTCCACCACCCGCAACATCGTCATCACCATCACCGGCACCAACGACCAGCCGGTGATCACCTCGACCGTCGATCAGCTCAGCAACACCATCACCGAGACGGCGGGGCAGACCGGCGATGCCTTGCCGGCCGATGCCCACCACGTCGACGGGCTGGTCACCTACACCGACGTCGACCTCACCGACATTGACCAGATCAACCACACCGACGCCACCGCGGCGTGGACCGACCGCAACGGCAACACCCATAGCGTGACCGATGCGGCGATCGTTGCGGCGGCCGATCTGGCCTTCGGCACCGTCGATCAGAACGCCAACAGCGCGACCTGGACCTACACGGTGGCCGACAACGCGCTCGATTTCCTGCGCGAAGGCGAGACGCTCACCGTCACCTATGCCATCCAGGTGCAGGACGATTCCGGCGCCGCCAACGATACCTCCACCACCCGCAACATCGTCATCACCATCACCGGCACCAACGACCAGCCGGTGATCACCTCGACCGTCGATCAGCTCAGCAACACCATCACCGAGACGGCGGGGCAGACCGGCGATGCCTTGCCGGCCGATGCCCACCACGTCGACGGGCTGGTCACCTACACCGACGTCGACCTCACCGACATTGACCAGATCAACCACACCGACGCCACCGCGGCGTGGACCGACCGCAACGGCAACACCCATAGCGTGACCGATGCGGCGATCGTTGCGGCGGCCGATCTGGCCTTCGGCACCGTCGATCAGAACGCCAACAGCGCGACCTGGACCTACACGGTGGCCGACAACGCGCTCGATTTCCTGCGCGAAGGCGAGACGCTCACCGTCACCTATGCCATCCAGGTGCAGGACGATTCCGGCGCCGCCAACGATACCTCCACCACCCGCAACATCGTCATCACCATCACCGGCACCAACGACCAGCCGGTGATCACCTCGACCGTCGATCAGCTCAGCAACACCATCACCGAGACGGCGGGGCAGACCGGCGATGCCTTGCCGGCCGATGCCCACCACGTCGACGGGCTGGTCACCTACACCGACGTCGACCTCACCGACATTGACCAGATCAACCACACCGACGCCACCGCGGCGTGGACCGACCGCAACGGCAACACCCATAGCGTGACCGATGCGGCGATCGTTGCGGCGGCCGATCTGGCCTTCGGCACCGTCGATCAGAACGCCAACAGCGCGACCTGGACCTACACGGTGGCCGACAACGCGCTCGATTTCCTGCGCGAAGGCGAGACGCTCACCGTCACCTATGCCATCCAGGTGCAGGACGATTTCGGCGCCGCCAACGATACCTCCACCACCCGCAACATCGTCATCACCATCACCGGCACCAACGACCAGCCGGTGATCACCTCGACCGTCGATCAGCTCAGCAACACCATCACCGAGACGGCGGGGCAGACCGGCGATGCCTTGCCGGCCGATGCCCACCACGTCGACGGGCTGGTCACCTACACCGACGTCGACCTCACCGACATTGACCAGATCAACCACACCGACGCCACCGCGGCGTGGACCGACCGCAACGGCAACACCCATAGCGTGACCGATGCGGCGATCGTTGCGGCGGCCGATCTGGCCTTCGGCACCGTCGATCAGAACGCCAACAGCGCGACCTGGACCTACACGGTGGCCGACAACGCGCTCGATTTCCTGCGCGAAGGCGAGACGCTCACCGTCACCTATGCCATCCAGGTGCAGGACGATTCCGGCGCCGCCAACGATACCTCCACCACCCGCAACATCGTCATCACCATCACCGGCACCAACGACCAGCCGGTGATCACCTCGACCGTCGATCAGCTCAGCAACACCATCACCGAGACGGCGGGGCAGACCGGCGATGCCTTGCCGGCCGATGCCCACCACGTCGACGGGCTGGTCACCTACACCGACGTCGACCTCACCGACATTGACCAGATCAACCACACCGACGCCACCGCGGCGTGGACCGACCGCGACGGCAACACCCATAGCGTGACCGATGCGGCGATCGTTGCGGCGGCCGATCTGGCCTTCGGCACCGTCGATCAGAACGCCAACAGCGCGACCTGGACCTACACGGTGGCCGACAACGCGCTCGATTTCCTGCGCGAAGGCGAGACGCTCACCGTCACCTATGCCATCAAGGTGCAGGACGATTCCGGCGCCGCCAACGATACCTCCACCACCCGCAACATCGTGCATCACCATCACCGGCACCAACGACCAGCCGGTGATCACCTCGACCGTCGATCGCTCAGCAACACCATCACCGAGACGGCGGGGCAGACCGGCGATGCCTTGCCGGCCGATGCCCACCCGTCGACGGGCTGGTCAACTACACCGACGTCGACCTCACCGACGTTGACCAGATCAACCATACGACGCCACCGCGGCGTGGACCGACCGCGACGGCCACACCCATAGCGTGACCGATGCGGCGATCGTTGCGGCGGCCGATCTGGCCTTCGGCACCGTCGATCAGAACGCCAACAGCGCGACCTGGACCTACACGGTGGCCGACAACGCGCTCGACTTCCTGCGCGAAGGCGAGACGCTCACCGTCACCTACGCCATCACAGGTGCAGGACGACAGCGGCGCCGCCAACGATACCTCCACCACCCGCAACATCGTCTCACCATCACCGGCACCAACGACCAGCCGGTGATCACCTCGACCGTCGATCAGCTCTGCAACACGATCACCGAGACGGCGGGGCAGACCGGCGATGCCTTGCCGGCCGATGCCCACCACGTCGGCGGGCTGGTCACCTACACCGACGTCGACCTCACCGACATTGACCAGATCAACCACACCGACGCCACCGCGGCGTGGACCGACCGCGACGGCAACACCCATAGCGTGACCGACGCGGCGATCGTTGCGGCGGCCGATCTGGCGTTCGGCACGGTCGATCAGAACGCCAACAGCGGCGACCTGGACCTACACGGTGGCCGACAACGCGCTCGACTTCCTGCGCGAAGGCGAGACGCTCATCGTCACCTATACCATCAAGGTGCAGGACGATTTCGGCGCCGCCAACGATACCTCCACCACCCGCAACATCGTGATCACCATCACCGGCACCGACGACGAGCCGACGCTGAGTGCGACGGCTTCCAATCCGACCTTTACGGAAGGGTCGGCGCATAACCAGGGCGCGGCGGTCACGGTATTCAGCGCGGCCAGCATCAGTACGATCGAGGCCGGTCAGACCATCAAGGGCCTGACCTTCACGGTCAGCGGCTTGCTGGACGGCGCCAATGAAAAGATTGTGGTGGATGGTACGACCTTCAGCCTGACGAACAGCACGACCGGCACGACGAGTGGCAACAGCCTTGGCTACAGCGTCTCAGTCTCTGGCACGACGGCGACGGTGACGCTGACCAGCGCGAGCGGCATCTCCACGTCCGCGGCGCAGACAGTGGTCAATGGCATTGCCTATCAGGACACCAATGTCGACGACCCGACGGCGGGCACCCACACGGTGACGCTGACGCAGATTGTGGACAGCGGCTCGAACGTCTCTCCGAATGACAACACCACGGCGCTGTCGATTGCCTCGAATGTGACGGTGACGCCGGTGAACGACGAGCCGACGCTGAGTGCGACGGCTTCCAATCCGACCTTTACGGAAGGGTCGGCGCATAACCAGGGCGCGGCGGTCACGGTATTCAGCGCGGCCAGCATCAGTACGATCGAGGCCGGTCAGACCATCAAGGGCCTGACCTTCACGGTCAGCGGCTTGCTGGACGGCGCCAATGAAAAGATTGTGGTGGATGGTACGACCTTCAGCCTGACGAACAGCACGACCGGCACGACGAGTGGCAACAGCCTTGGCTACAGCGTCTCAGTCTCTGGCACGACGGCGACGGTGACGCTGACCAGCGCGAGCGGCATCTCCACGTCCGCGGCGCAGACAGTGGTCAATGGCATTGCCTATCAGGACACCAATGTCGACGACCCGACGGCGGGCACCCACACGGTGACGCTGACGCAGATTGTGGACAGCGGCTCGAACGTCTCTCCGAATGACAACACCACGGCGCTGTCGATTGCCTCGAATGTGACGGTGACGCCGGTGAACGACGAGCCGACGCTGAGTGCGACGGCTTCCAATCCGACCTTTACGGAAGGGTCGGCGCATAACCAGGGCGCGGCGGTCACGGTATTCAGCGCGGCCAGCATCAGTACGATCGAGGCCGGTCAGACCATCAAGGGCCTGACCTTCACGGTCAGCGGCTTGCTGGACGGCGCCAATGAAAAGATTGTGGTGGATGGTACGACCTTCAGCCTGACGAACAGCACGACCGGCACGACGAGTGGCAACAGCCTTGGCTACAGCGTCTCAGTCTCTGGCACGACGGCGACGGTGACGCTGACCAGCGCGAGCGGCATCTCCACGTCCGCGGCGCAGACAGTGGTCAATGGCATTGCCTATCAGGACACCAATGTCGACGACCCGACGGCGGGCACCCACACGGTGACGCTGACGCAGATTGTGGACAGCGGCTCGAACGTCTCTCCGAATGACAACACCACGGCGCTGTCGATTGCCTCGAATGTGACGGTGACGCCGGTGGACGACGCGCCGGTGGCCAATGCCGACACCGGAGCGGTGAATGCGGATGCGACCCTCACGGTGATTACCGCCAACGGCGTGATACAGGGCACGACCGGCGGTTCGGTGGCCGATACCGATGTCGACAATGCCACCAACACGCTGTTGGTGTCTGGCGTGGTCGCGGGCACTGGCACGGTGACGCAGGGCGTCGGCGTTGACAGCTCGATTGCTGGCACTTACGGCCATCTGACGCTGCATGCCGATGGCTCATATAGCTACGTAGCCGACACCGCCGACAGCCTGGCCGCGGGCGTCACGGCGGTGGATACGTTCACCTATACGGACAAAGACCCATTGGGCGCGGTGTCCAACGCCACTACGCTGAAGATCACGGTGACCGGCACAAACCACGCGCCCACTGGTGTTACTTTCACTCCCAATGCGGACTTTGCCAATCCGGACCAAGACAACGATAACGACCCGTCGGGTTCCCATATCGACGAAGATACCGTCATCGGACAATTTGCGGCAGTCGATCCTGATACCGGCGATACTTTCACCTATTCGCTCGGTAGCGGTTCAACGCACCTCCTTAGTAGCACCACAACCACTGAATTTTTACTGAACAGCAGTACCGGCGCATTGTCGACACGCATCGATGTTGGGCCTGCACCTTCTCCTGGAACTTATACCCTCAATGTGATTGCTACCGACAACCATGGTGCAGCACAGGCGACTGCGACACCGATCACTATTTGGGTCGGCACGACTGGCAATGATACGCCATCGTTCAGTCCAACAACGAACACCATCATCGCCTATGGCATGGATGGGAACGACACGATTGCCACGAGCAGCGGAAACGACGCGCTGAGCGGTGGTAGTGGTAATGACACGCTCAAAGGCGGCGCCGGCAACGACACGCTCGATGGTGGGGCCGGTATCGATCTAATCGATCTGTCCGATGGCACTACGCCAGTGACCGTTACACTCTCTCAAGGTGTCGGACCATTTACACTCAATCTCACAAGCGCCGGCCTCGGTACCGACACGTACAGCAACATGGAAGGCGTGATTGGCACAGCGTTCGCTGATACAATCACAGGCTCCTCCGGAAACGATATCCTCAACGGTGGCGGCGGCAGCGATACGATTCACGGTGGTGACGGCAACGACACGATTATCGGCGATCCGAGTGACGTACTGCTTGATGGCGGTAATGGAACCGACACCTTGCAGGTCGACGCAAATTTCACCAGCTCAAGCGACGCGCAGATCGTCAATATCGAAAATGTGGTACTGACGGCACCCGTAACCCTCAATCTTTCCAATCAGACTGAGGGATTTCAACATTACCGGTTCCTCGGGCAACGATACGATCACAGGCGGCGCCAGCAACGATACGATCACAGGCGGCGCGGGTAATGATGTGCTCACTGGCGGCACGGGTGCTGATACTTTTGTGCTTGGTACAACCCAAACAGCAAACGGCACAGACAGCATCACGGACTTCAGCGTTGCTGACGGCGATAAATTGGACTTCTTTGGGAGCACCACGGCTACGGTTGCCTCGTCGATTTACACCTTCCCCAGCGGCTCTGATCTATCTGTTTCAAGTAACAACGTCTATTTCGTCGCTGGCGGTGACGGCACGATTGGCACAAGTTCCGGAGGAGGAGCAGCGTTTGTCTCAACATCTTCGGGATCCGGCAATCGCATCGTTATTTCCAACAATGATAACGCGATCGTGCTTGCCGCTACATCCTCCGGCGCCACCGACTTCAATGTCTATCGTGTTTATGACAGCAATAGTTCTGGAACAACTGCTGCCGTTGAGCTGCTCGGCACCGTCCATATGACTAATGGAACGTTCAATAGTTTACCTGGCACCGTAAACAATTATATCAAACCAGCCGGCGTTGCCGGCTCGCCGATCAATCTCGCGCTCGCCAATCCGACGGATCTCGTTGGCGATATCACGGCGTCCATCTCCGGCGTTCCGGCCGGCTGGGCCATTAGTCAGGGCACCGACAACGGCGATGGCACCTGGACGGTGCAGACCAGCGACCTGTGCAGCGCTCACCATCACCTCGCCCGCCAACTACGCCGGCGCGATCTGCACTGCATGTGACGCGAAAGCTGGACCAATGCCGACGGCAGCACCGGGCTCGCGATGATTAGCGACAACGTGGAAGCCTACGCCCCGGGCAACCCGATCTTCGCCGTATCGGGCGACGACCAGCTGACCGGTTCGAGCGGCGACGATCTGATGGTCTTTGCCCAGCCGATCGGAACCGACGTCATACATAATTTTGACGTCGCACATGACGCCGTCGACCTCATCGGTTTTGCTGGAACTCAGCACCTTCGCCGACGTGCAGGCCAATCTCGCGAACGACGCCAATGGCCAAGCCGTGCTCACCCTCGGCGACGGTCAATCGATTACCTTCTCTGGCGTCGGTTCGGGCTCGCTCACGGCTGCCGACTTTGTCTTCGATCAGGAGCCAGTTACCAACAACGCCGGCTCCATGGTGATTAGCGATGGCGCGACATTGCCCCTCTCCGGCACCATCAACAACACCGGCACCATTGCACTCGACTCGACCGGCACAGCTACCAATCTTGAACTGATTCAGCACGGCATCACGCTGCAGGGCGGCGGCGCGCTTACGCTTTCTGACAGCAGCACCAACGCGATCTTCGGCACGGGCGCGGACGTGCTGTTCACCAACGTAGACAACACCATTTCCGGCGCCGGCCAGCTCGGCGAAGGCCAGATGACGCTGGTCAACGACGGCACCATTATCGCGACCGGCAGCAACGCGCTTGACATCGATACCGGCGCAAACGCGGTGGTCAATTCCGGCACGCTGGAGGCCACCGGCAGCGGCGGGCTCATTCATCCATGGCGACGTGGCGAATGATGGGCTGCTGTGGGCCAATGGCGGCAACATCACCATCGACGGCAATGTCAGCGGCAACGGCTCGGCGCTGATCGACGGACCGGCCTCCATTGAAGTCGGCGGCGCGTTCAACGAGAGCATCTTGTTCGATGACACCGCCGCCGGCACCTTGAAGATCGACCATGCCGCTGATTTCAGCGGTGTCCTGGCCGGCCTCGACGGCAACGATGTGCTGGATCTCGCCGACATCGCAGCCGGCAGCGCGACGCTCAGCTACGCCGCCAACCAGGCCGGCACTGGCGGCACCCTAATCGTAACCGACGGCACCCACACGGCTAACATCAACCTGACCGGTCAGTACGACGCGTCTGGCTTCCATGCCTCCGCTGACGCTGGTACGGGGACGTTGATTGAATATACACTCGACGGCCAGTCTGGGGCCGGCGGCGCGGGCGCCGACACCATTATCAGCAATGGCGGCGGCATCACCCTGACCGGCACCGCCGGCAACGACACCTTCGTATTCAAGTCCGTGATGGACTCACAACCCGGCGCCGGCCAATTCGATACGATCACCGACTTTACGCCCAATGCAGATCATATCGACCTGACCGCAATTGCGGGCGCGACCGCTGTTCAAGGGGCGGTCGCCGAGGCCAACACTGTGGACGCAAACAGTGTCAGCTGGTTCGTCGACAACGCGCACAATGAAACGTTCTTTATGTCAACACGACCGCAACCCCGAACCACGTGGATATGGAAATCCACCTGACCGGAACAAATATCAACCTCGCCGGCACGGATATCCTTCACCACACTTAACCAGGCAATACGCTTGGAAGAGATGTGCCGGCCGCGACCGCGGTGGGTTAGCGGCATTCGTCCCATGATTCGCGTTAAGACCATCGGCATTAACGTTGCTTTTGCGCCTCGGGCGACAAATCGCGCCCCCTGTGACATAATTGAAAATCAAGGGGGCGAATTTCGGCTATCGGGGCGGCCTGCAGTGAGGCCAGCAGCCGTTAAGCCTCGTCAGGTGCTAGTCGATGCAGCGTAGCCAAACAGGTCGAAATCATCCGGTCCGTTCGGAACTTGCGGAAGCGCTCGCTGCATGCCGCGGCGCTTTCTACGGCACCGCCCTGATCAGCGGGATGAGCAATGTCCTGATGCTCACCGGCGCGATGTTCATGCTGGAAATTTACGATCGCGTGCTGCCCAGCCGCAGCATGCCGACGCTGGTTGGCTTGCTGGTTCTGGCCGGAGGTTTGTTCACCGCCCTCGGTATCCTTGATGCAATCCGCGGACGAATCCTCGTTCGTATCGGCGGCGAACTTGACGAAACGCTCAGCGGGCGCGTGTACGATACGCTGATGCGCGCCCCCTTGAGGGTCGGCGCGCGCAGCGACGGCACGCAGCCGCTGCGCGATCTCGACGCTCTCCGGTCATATCTTTCCGGTCTCGGCCCCATCGCATTGTTCGATCTGCCCTGGATCCCGCTCTATCTGGCAATCTGTTTTGCCTTCCATCCGCTCATTGGTTTCACCGCGCTCGGCGGCGCAATCATCCTGATTGCGCTGACATTGCTCACCGAGATCCTGATGCGCGCGCCCACCAAGGCGGCGACCGAGGCCGCGATCATCCGCAATGGCCTTGCGGAAGCCAGCCGGCGCAACGCCGAGGCCCTGATCTCCATGGGGATGGCCGGCCGCATCGCGGCGCGTTGGTCCGATGCCAACCGGCAATATATGCGTAGCCAGCAGGAGGCGAGCGATCTCGGCGGCGGCCTTGGGGCAACTTCCAAAGTCCTGCGCATGATGCTGCAGTCCGGAGTTCTTGCCGTCGGCGCCTATCTGGTGATCAATCAGGAAGCCAGCGCCGGCATCATCATCGCGGGATCGATTCTCAGCGCACGAGCGCTGGCGCCTGTCGATCTGGCCATCGCAAATTGGAAAGGCTTCGTCGCCGCGCGCCAGAGCTGGCATCGCCTGAACAATCTGCTGAAAGTGTTGCCCGCAACGGCTGCACCGATGCAGCTGCAGCCACCGGTCCACCGGCTCACGGTCGAAAGTGTCAGCGCTTCACCGCCCGGCGTTCCAAAGATTGTCGTGCAGGATATCGCATTCGAGCTGGAGGCCGGACAGGGGCTCGGCGTTATCGGTCCCAGTGGCTCCGGCAAATCGTCGCTCGCGCGCCTGCTCGTCGGTGTCTGGCAGCCGGTGCGCGGAAAGGTGCGCCTTGATGGGGCCGCGCTCGACCAATGGGCACCGGATGCACTCGGCCGCCATATCGGCTACCTGCCGCAAGACGTGGAACTGATGGCGGGAACGGTGGCGCAGAACATCGCTCGCTTCGAACCCGAGCCCGACAACGAAGCCGTGATTGCTGCCGCCAAGGCGGTCGGCGTGCATGACCTGATCGTCCGGCTACCGTCGGGCTATGATACGCCGATCGGTGAGCAGGGCTCCGCTCTATCGGCCGGCCAGGCGCAACGCATTGCGCTTGCACGTGCCGTCTATCGCGACCCTTTCCTGGTTGTGCTTGACGAACCCAACTCGAATCTGGACTCCGAGGGCGAGGAAGCATTGACGCGCGCAATTCTCGGCGTGCGGGAGCGCAAAGGCATCATTGTTGTCGTCGCTCATCGCCCGAGCGCGATTGCCGGCGTCGACCGGCTTCTGATGATGAGCCAGGGCAAAGCCCAGGCCATTGGCCCGAAAGACGAAGTCTTGTCGAAGGTGTTGCAGCGGCCCCTCGCCATCCCGCGACCGCTTAAGGTTGTCCCCGAAAGCGGGAGTGCCGGCGCATGAAAATGCCGCACGTTTCGAATATGGGCGAGCGCTTCGTCGAATGGGTCGAACGGTTGAGACCCACCGCGCCGTCGGGAAGTTCGCGCGATTCCATCCATCGCCACCTGCTCGCTGGCGGACTCATCGTACTTTTGCTCGCCGGCGGCGTCGGCGGCTGGGCATCGACCACGCAAATTGCCGGCGCGCTCATCTCGCAAGGCTCCGTCGTCGTCGATTCCAACGTTAAAAAAATACAGCACCCGACCGGCGGTGTTGTCGGCAAGCTCAATGTGCAGGATGGCGATCGCGTCAAGGCAGGCGATGTTCTCGTGCAGCTCGACGACACCGTGACACGTGCCAATCTCGCCATTGTCACCAAAGGACTCGATGAACTCGGCGCGCGCAAAGCGCGGCTCGAAGCCGAACGCGACGGCGCAGACACCGTCGACGTTCCCGAAGGAATTGCTTGCCCGCGCGGGTGAAACGTCTGTCGCTGTCGCACTGGCCAATGAGAGCAAGCTGTTCGAGCTGCGCCGCTCCGCTCGCCTGGGTCAGAAAGCGCAGCTAAAACAGCGGATTACGCAGCTGCAGGACGAAATCAAGGGACTTACCGCCCAGCAGGACGCGAAGGCACGCGAGATCGCGCTGATCGGCAAGGAGCTCGAGGGCGTGCGTGAATTGTGGAAAAACAATCTCGTGCAGATCACCCGGCTGACCGCGCTTGAACGCGACGGAGCCCGGCTCGAGGGCGAGCGCGGGCAACTGGTCGCATCAGTCGCCCAGGCCAAGGGCAAAGTCACCGAGACTGAACTCCAGGTTATCCAGATCGATCAGGACCTGAGCAGCGAGGTCGCCAAGGACATGCGCGAGGTCGACGCCAAGTTCGGCGAATTCGTCGAGCGCAAGGTCGCGGCCGAAGACCAGCTCAAACGCATCGATATCCGCGCCCCGCAGGATGGCACCGTGCTGGAGTTGAAGGTGCACACGGTTGGTGGCGTAATCCCGGCCGGCGATACGATCATGTTGATCGTTCCCGACAGCGACAATTTGCTGGTCGAGGCGAAAGTCAGCCCGCACGATATCGACCAGCTGCAGATTGGCCAGATCGGCCGTGTTGCGTTTTTCGGCCTTCAACCTGCGCACGACTCCGGAAATCAACGGCACGATCACCCGCGTATCGGCCGACACCACGACGGACCAGCGCACCGGTCAAAGCTATTACACCACCCGCATTGCCATGACGAAAAGTGAAATCGCCCGGCTCGGCGATGTGAAGCTCATTCCCGGCATGCCGGTCGAAGCCTTTGTCCAGACCGGAGAGCGGTCGGTTCTGTCCTATCTGACCAAGCCCTTGCAGGATCAATTCATGCGGGCGTTCCGGGAAAAATGACGAGCTCGCCGCTTCGCCTTCAGATGGGCGATCACCGATGACATGGCTTTCGCGCACGGCGCAGAAATTTGGACCTGCTCGCGCTCTTGCCCTAATTTTGCTTGTCGCCCTCGCCGCGCTGCGGATCGTCGATCCACTGCCGCTCCAGGAGCTTCGGGTTCGTGTCTTTGACCTGTTCCAGGTGCTGCAACCCCGCGACGCATCGCAGCGGCCGGTCGTGATCGTCGATATCGACGAGAAGAGCCTCCGCACGCGTCGGCCAGTGGCCGTGGCCGCGAACACGCGTGGCCGATCTCATCAACCGCCTGACTCAAATGGGCGCGCTCGTGATTGCGTTCGATATCGTATTCGCCGAGCCGGACAGGATGTCGCCCGGCGTCGCAGCCGACGTCTTTCGCGACCTCGACGATGCGACGCGATCGAAGCTACGCGCCCTGCCGAGCAACGACGCGGTCTTCGCCGACGCACTGCGCAATTCACAGGTTGTGCTCGGCGAGTCAGGCCTGCCCTTCGCGGTCGCGCAGCCGGAGGGCGCCAAACCGGCCATTGGCATTGCGACCATGGGCGGCGATGCGCGGCCTTTTATGCTGAACTTCCCCGGATTGCTCCGCAATATCCCGATCCTCGAGCAGGCGGGCAGCGGGCGGGGCCTGTTCACCATCCGCGCCGAACGCGATGGCATCGTGCGGCGCGTGCCGATTGTGATGCAGGCGCAGGGCACGATTATGCCATCGCTGACCCTCGAAATGTTACGCGTGGTGAGCGGGAGCAGCACTGTCCTGATCCGTTCCGATAACGCAGGCGTGCAAAGCGCGGCCGTTCCGGGCTTCGTAATTCCGACAGACCGCAACGGCCAGCTATGGATTCACTTCGCTCCGCACGATTTGGCGCGCTACGTGTCCGCTGCCGACATCCTTGAAGGAAAGGTGCCGGCAGACCGCGTCGCGCGCCGGCTTGTGTTGGTTGGAACCTCGGCCGTCGGTTTGCTCGATTCCAAAACGACGCCGATTGATCCGGTCATGCCGGGTGTCGAAGTGCACGCCCAGGTGCTCGAAAGCATACTGACGCAATCGGTTCTGTCGGCGCCGAACTATGCTGTCGGTGTGGAGCTATGCGCCGCGCTGCTGCTCGGCGTAGCCATCATCTGGCTGGCACCCATTTTGAGCCCTGTCTACCTGCTGATGTTCGGTGCAGCCATCGTAGCGCTGACCGCGGGCGCTTCGTGGTATTTCTACGTGCAAAACCGGTTGCTGTTTGATTTCACCTATCCGCTTTTGTCGAGCGCACTCGTCTATCTCACGCTGGTCTTCAGCAACTATATCAGTGAGCAGGCGCAACGCCGCCGCATCCGCTCCGCCTTTGGCCAATATCTGTCCCCTGATCTGGTCGAGCAGCTGGCTAATTCACCGGAAAAGCTGGTGCTCGGCGGCGAAGAGCGGGAAATGAGCATCTTGTTCAGCGACGTGCGCGGATTCACCACGATCTCCGAACTCTATAAGAATGATCCGCAGGGCCTGACCTCATTGATGAACAGTTTTCTCACGCCTTTGACCAACGCCATCATTGAACATAAAGGCACGATCGACAAATACATGGGCGACGCGATCATGGCGTTCTGGAACGCGCCGCTGCACGACGCACAACACGAGCACAATGCCTGCGAGGCAGCGCTGGAGATGCTCCAGCGCGTTGAGACACTCAATCGGCAACGCGAGCAGCAATCGAAGGAAACGGGACAGCGCTTTATTCCGCTCAATGTCGGCGTCGGAATCAATACCGGAAAATGCGTTGTCGGAAACATGGGTTCCGACCTGCGCTTCAACTATTCGGTCCTCGGGGATCCGGTCAATCTTGCGTCCCGGCTGGAAGGACAATCAAAAAACTACGGCGTCCCCATCATTATCGGCTCGAAAACGGCGACGGGCCTTCGCGACAAATTCGCGGTGCTGGAGCTCGATTGTATTACCGTGAAGGGCAAGACCGAGCCGGAATTGGTCTACACGGTTCTCGGCCGCGCGGATGTGGCCGGCAGCGATCGATTTGGCCAGTTGCACCATGATATCAACGAGATGCTCGCGCAGTTTCGAAAATGCGATTTTGCCGGTGCCGCAAACACTATTACTCGGTGCCGTAAAATCTCGAACGGCTTCGGTCTCGACTATCTGTTCGATCTTTATGACGAGCGCATCCGGACGTTCGAACACGCTCCGCCGCCCGCGGATTGGAATGGCGTCTTCGTTCTGGACTTAAAGTAGCGCTGAAATCTTTGCGCTGTCGCTGCAGGGCAATGTGCAGCAGAGCAACGAAAGCAGCCTGACCTCGCTCAAGAGCTTCAATCCGGCGGTGCTGAGCGACGGCTGGACCGGCGTGCGAACTCGCGACCGGCGGTCACGCCGAACGCGTCCCGCCTCCTCTTGTCATCTACATTAGACCTAAGAGTCGCCACACCGGGACACTGAGCGCAACCGCGACGACCGTCCAAAAAGCATAGGCGATGGCTGTCGGTAAGACCTGGGCATGGGTATACAGCGCTCCGCCGGTACCGGCGGTGAGCGCAAGGTAGGTCGTGCTTTGATACGGCAGGAAGAAAGTGTGGCAGGCGATGACTGCAATCAATCCGACGATATACGGATGAATGCCGGCAGCACTCGCTACCGGCGCGAGCGCAATGGTGACGAGCGGAGCGGCGGCCTGCCAACGCACAATAAAGCTTACGGCAAAACAGAATAAGGCCAATGCGACAACAAAAGTGACACGTGATGAGGACAAATCGCCCATTATGCCGGCAACATTATCGGCGACCCAATGATCGAGCCCGGTATGACTAAATACCGTGGCGAGGCTTATAAGGGTTCCAAACAGCAGCGCGAAATTCCAATTGACTGCCCGCAATGTGCTGACCGTAACAACGCGAGCGGCCGACAGCACACCCACCGCAAGAACGGCTACCCAACCCGGATCGACATGGTGAAATGGCTGCGTGATAAATCCGGCAAGCAGCGCGATCCCTACCCACAGTGCAATTTTTTCATCGCGCGACATCGGTCCGAGCAAGGCTCGTTGCAACGCGAGCGATTTCGCGCGCTCACTCGACGGCTGGCGCGCTTCCGCGGTGGGCCGGTAGTACCACAGGATCGTTCCGAGAAGGCCGGCAAATAAGATGATATTGAACGACGCGCCGTAGATCGTCCACGTAATCCAATTGATGTCACCGCGCACCTGCGCCGGTAGAATCGCGGCAACCAAGACCGCCGTCGTGCCACTGGTGAGTGTCGTGGCGGCCATCTGGCCGAAGCCAATCAGTGCTGCCATGGCGAGGCCCACTGCCCCTTTTGATTTTGGCGAATAGCCTAAGGCTTCAACCAATTCGCGCAGCATCGGCGCAATGATTATGATGCGGCTTGTTGCGTTCGGCACGGCGGGGCCCAGCAGCTGTCCCGCACACGCCAGGGCCGTTGCCTCGCCGACAAATCCGCCGCGCATGCGCGTGATGGTTTCGAGCGACAGCCGGTAGAGAATGCCGGTTTGCGCAATCGCCGCGCCGATAATTAACACCGAGACGACGAGCACCCAGCTCGGGCTTGCAAATCCTGAGAGAGCGTCGGCAGCACTTGCCGAACCGGTCAATACCCATGCGCAAGCGAGCAACAGTCCGAGCGCACCTTCGAGAATCGCATCCAGCACCAGCGCAGGCAATATCGCGAGCAAAGCAACAAGGCTATGCCACGCTGTCAGATTTAGCCCGCGCGGCGGTGAAACAACCCAACCAAGCGCAAAGATTATAATGGCGGCCCCAATTGCGATTCCCACGCGTCCAACGAACAAGCGCAGCCATCCGATTGCTGCAGAAACGCCAGTCTCGGCGGCCTTTGCCGGACCGGCGATTTGGCCGGCGGCGTGCGGCATCCGTTTTCGCTTTGTAATAGCGGGTGGAATTGCGCCGGCAGGGCTATTCAACATGTCAGCAAGTCGTCTGCTAAGCGTCGCGGCGATTGCCAGCGCAACGCTTGGCTGCTCACGCACGAGTTCGACAAACGCACTCCGATTGAGGCGCAAAACCTCGCAATCGGTCTCCACCTTTATTGTAGCGGTTCTCGGAATGCTGCTGAGCAAAGCCATCTCTCCAAACGGCTCGCCCACGCTGAGTAGCCTAACCAGAGTTTCTGCCGTACCGGTCTTGTCTGATGTGTAGACACCAACGGTTCCGCTGGCCACAACATAAAGCGCGTCACCCGTGTCACCCTGACGAAAAATGATCGAAGGTGCTGCGTAAAACTGAGGCTCCAAATGTGCTGCAAGCTTGGCCAACGTGACTCGCTCAAGACCGGCGAATAGATCGACTTCTCGGAGCAAGCGAGCGAATTCATGCTGATCCCCGCTTGGCGGAGCTGCGAGAACTTCCGAATTATCTGGCATAAAATGTATCTCGCGGGCTGCGGCGGAAGCTTAAGGAGCAGGTGGGCACGCGAAATTAACACGATTGCGGAATTCGGCTAGATGGGTCTCAGCACCATCGAAGATGAGCGCGGGCCGGGCGAAGCTACTTGCGGGCGACGACTTCCTGCGATCATCTATACGCCGTTGAAATTCACGATTGGACAAGTCATGGCAAAAGCTGCCCGGAAATCCGCTCGCCGGCTGCGGTCGCAGCTCTGGTTCGACAATCCCGAAAATCCCGGCATGACCGCGCTCTATCTCGAGCGCTACCTCAATTTCGGCCTCACGCCCGCGGAATTGCGATCCGGCAAGCCGATCATCGGCATCGCGCAGACCGGCTCGGACCTTTCTCCGTGCAATCGTCACCACATTGAGCTCGCGAAGCGCGTGCGCGAGGGCATTCGATCCGCTGGCGGGATCGCCTTCGAGTTTCCGTGTCATCCAATTCAGGAAACCGGCAAGCGTCCGACCGCAGCACTCGACCGCAATCTCGCTTATCTCAGTCTCGTCGAGGTGCTTTACGGCTATCCGCTCGACGGCGTCGTGCTGATGACCGGCTGCGACAAAACCACGCCGGCCTGCCTGATGGCCGCGGCGACGGTGAACCTACCCGCCATCGTTCTTTCGGGTGGGCCGATGCTCAATGGCTGGTGGAAGGGTGAGCGCGCGGGTTCCGGCACCGTGGTCTGGAAGGCACGCGAAGAGCTCGCTGCCGGCCGCATCGATAATCAGGAATTCCTGGAAATCGCGTCGGCCTCGGCACCGTCGATCGGCCATTGCAACACCATGGGCACGGCCTCGACCATGAACGCCTTGGCCGAAGCATTGGGCATGTCGTTGCCTGGTTGCGCCGCCATTCCGGCGCCGTACCGCGAGCGCGGGCAGATCGCCTACGACACCGGCGTGCGCGCCGTCGAAATCGTCGAGCAGGATCTGAAGCCTTCCGACATTCTCACGCGCAAGGCCTTTGAAAACGCCATCATCGCCAATTCGGCCATCGGCGGCTCGACCAACGCTCCTATTCACATCAACGCGATCGCCCGGCACATCGGCGTGAAGCTTTCCATCGAGGACTGGGAGAAGATCGGCTATGACGTACCTTTGCTGGTCAACATGCAGCCGGCGGGGAAATATCTCGGCGAAGAATATTATCGCGCCGGTGGGCTGCCGGCGGTGATGCATGAACTTCTAAAGGCCAGGCGCATCCACGCCGATGCGTTGACGATCAACGGCAAGACCATGGGCGAGAATGTCAAACGCGCACGCAGCGCGGACGCTGATGTCATTAAACCGTACAGCGCTCCGATGAAGAAGCAGGCCGGCTTCAAGGTGTTCAAGGGAAATCTGTTCGATTCCGCGATCATGAAGACCAGCGTGATCTCTGACGATTTCCGCGCGCGCTTCCTCTCCAACACGAAGGACAAGAACGCCTTTGAGGGCCGTGCCGTAGTGTTCGAAGGGCCGGAGGACTATCACCATCGAATCGATGATCCGTCGCTGAAGATCGATGAGCACACTTTATTGTTCATGCGCGGCGCCGGGGCGATTGGATACCCAGGCTCGGCCGAAGTGGTGAACATGCAGCCGCCCGCGGCGTTGATCAAAAAAGGCATTACCTCACTGCCCTGCATCGGCGACGGACGGCAGTCCGGCACATCCGGTTCGCCCTCGATCCTCAACGCATCACCGGAGGCGGCGGCTAATGGCGGAATCGCCTTGCTCAAGACCGGCGATCGCGTGCGCATCGACCTCGGCAAAGGCACAGCCGATATCCTGATTTCCAAAGCGGAGCTGTCGCGGCGGAAGGCCGCCTTGCTCAGGAACGGCGGCTACCACTACCCCGAGAGCCAGACACCGTGGCAGGAAATCCAGCGCGGAATCGTTGACCAACTGGCCGACGGCATGGTGCTTAAGCCGGCCGTGAAATATCACCGTGTCGCGCAGAAGAACACACCACGCGACAATCATTGAAAGGTCTGTTTCGTGAGCAACCGCCTCAAAGGAAAGATCGCGCTGGTCACTGCCGCCGGACAGGGCATCGGCCGCGCCATCGCTGAGGCGTTTATTGCTGAGGGCGCGAAGGTCATCGCCACCGACATCGCTGCCGGCAAGCTCAAGGGACTGAAGGCCGCGAAGTGTGCCAAGCTCGACGTGCTCTCGACGAAGGCGGTCGAAACCTTTGCCAGAACAATCATCAAGGAATTTGGCGCGCCGGACGTACTCGCCAATGTCGCGGGCTATGTGCACCAGGGAAGCGTGCTCGAATGCTCGGACAGAGACTGGGATTTTTCCTTCGATCTCAACGTCAAATCCATGCACCGCACCATCAAGGCCTTCCTTCCCGCCATGTTGAAGAATGGCGGAGGCTCGATCATCAACATGTCGTCGGGCGTTTCCTCAATCAAAGGTCTGCCGAAACGCTACGCCTATGGCGCGACCAAGGCGGCCGTCATCGGACTGACCAAGGCGGTCGCCGCCGATTTCATTACCCAGGGTATCCGCTGCAACGCCATTTGCCCCGGCACCATTGTGTCCCCTTCGTTCGAGGAACGAGTGGTGGCGGTTGCGAAAGAGACCGGCCGGCCGCTCAAGGACGTGCGCGGGAACTTTATTGCGCGCCAGCCGATGGCGCGGCTGGGAACGGCGCAGGAAGTCGCTGCGCTCGCGCTGTTTCTGGCCTCCGATGAATCGAGCTACATCACCGGTCAGCCGCACCTCGTCGATGGTGGCCTGGCACTCTAACCCCCTGTTGGCCCACCATTATTGGGCCGCCGCCAACTCCAAAGTCGGGCTTGCTTTTCGGCGGGTGAAAGCCCGATGATTTGTCATGCGCAGGTGTCTGGAGGCTGGCACCGACCAATACGGCGAAGTAGCCGAAGAAAATGCGCAAAGGGCCGCTGCGGCGCCCTTGGGAGGACTGAATGGCTTCGGTTGAGATCCGCGACGTGCGGAAAGCCTTTGGCGCGACCAACGTCATCCACGGCGTCAACATTTCGATACGCGATGGCGAATTTGTCGTGCTGGTCGGGCCGTCGGGATGCGGCAAGTCAACCTTACTGCGAATGATCGCTGGCCTGGAAAACATCACCGCGGGCGAAATTCGTATCGGCGATCGCGTGGTCAACAACCTGCCGCCGAAGGAGCGCGACGTGGCCATGGTCTTCCAGAACTACGCGCTTTACCCGCACATGACTGTTGCGGCCAATATGGCGTTCTCCATGAAGCTGCGCGGCGCGCCGAAAAGCGAAATCGAAGAGCGCGTGCACGGTGCCGCGGATATACTTGGCCTTTCGCAATTGCTCGAGCGCTTTCCACGCCAACTCTCCGGTGGCCAGCGTCAACGCGTCGCCATGGGCCGCGCCATCGTGCGTGACCCGCAGGTCTTTCTATTCGACGAGCCGCTGTCGAATCTCGACGCCAAACTTCGCGTGCAGATGCGCACGGAGATCAAGGAACTGCACCAGCGTCTCAAGACCACCACGGTTTATGTCACGCATGATCAGATCGAGGCGATGACCATGGCCGACAAGATCGTCGTCATGCATGATGGATTGGTCGAGCAGATCGGCGCCCCCCTCGAGCTGTACGATCGGCCGGACAATATCTTCGTCGCGGGGTTCATCGGCTCGCCGGCGATGAACATGATCAAGGGCCGCATTCGCAACAATGGCAGCGCCAGCTTCGAAGGACCCGCCGGCGTCAAATTCTCGCTACCCAAATCCGGGACCGCCAGCGACGGACAGCCTGCGGTCTACGGCGTGCGGCCGGAACATTTCTCTCTTGCCGACGACGGCGCCGAGGCGGAAGTGCAGGTCATCGAGCCCACAGGTTCCGAACTTCAGGTCGTCGCCAAGCTTGGCGGCGAAGAGGTCATCGCGGTGTTCCGCGAGCGACACCAATTCAAGCCGGGCGACAAGATCCGGCTCAAGCCCGATCCGCGACTCGTCCATCTTTTCGACGAAGCATCCGGACAACGACTGAACTCATAAAATCTCACAACGGAGGAACGACCATGACGATGTTCACACGCCGCACCCTGGTGCAGGGCGGCACGGCCCTGGGCGCCGCAAGCGCCCTCACCGGCCCGGCCTTGCTCGATTGGGCGAAGGCCTGGGCGCAAAACGCACCCTGGAAGCCTGAAAAGGGCGCAAAACTTTCAATGCTGCGCTGGAAATATTTCGTGCAGTCGGAAGACGACGCCTTCGTCAAGCTGATCGATGCGTTCGGCAAGGCGACCGGCGTGAAGGTCGATATCTCGCGCGAGTCATATGAGGACGTGCAGCCGAAGGCATCGGTCGCCGCCAATACCGGCACCGGCCCGGATTTGTTCTGGGGCCTCTATTCGCTGCCGCATCTGTTCCCGCAGAAATGCGTCGACGTGACCGACGTTGCCGATTATCTCGGCAAGAAATACGGCGGCTGGGTACCGAGCGCGGTCACCTACGGCAAGAGCGGCAACAAGTGGATCGCGATCCCGATCTGCTATTCGGGCAACATGCTCAACTACCGGCTCGAAGCTTCGAAGAAGGCCGGCTTCTCCAAGTTCCCCGACAAGGCCGACGCCTTCCTCGAATATGCCAAGGCAATGAAGAAGAACAATACGCCGGGCGGTTTTGCGCTGGGTCACGCATCCGGCGACGGCAACGGCTGGGTGCACTGGTGCCTGTGGTCGCAGGGCGGCAATACCGTCGACAAGAGCGACAAGGTCATCATCAACTCGCCGGAAACCGCCAAGGCGCTCGAATATGCCAAGGCGCTCTACGCCGAGATGATCCCCGGCGTCGCGTCCTGGAACGACGCATCGAATAACAAGGCGTTCCTCGCCGGTGAAATCAACTGGACCGACAACGGCATCTCGATTTACGTCGCCGCGAAGAAAGACCCGAGCAAGAAGCAGATCGCCGAGGATATGGACCACGCTTATTGGCCGGTTGGCCCGATCGGCAAGCCGACCGAGCTGCACCTGATGTATCCGGCAATGGCGATGACCTACACCAAGTATCCGCAGGCCTGTAAGGCGCTGTTGGCCTTCATGCTGGAGGCCGACAACTTCAATCCGTGGATCGAGTCGGCGCAGGGCTATCTCACGCACTGCCTCAACGCCTACGACAAGAACCCGATCTGGACCGCGGATCCGAAGAATACGGTGTTCGGCCAGGCGGCGAAGCGGACACTGACCGCGGGCGGGCTCGGTTCGGTCGGCGAGAAGGCGGCAACCGCAATTGCCGACTTCGTCGTGCTCGACATGTTCGCGAACTACTGCACCGGCCGCGAAGACGTGAAAGGCTCGATCGCGATCGCTGAGCGTCAGCTCAAGCGCATCTATCGCTAGTCAAGCCGGCCGGCGGGAGCAGCAACTCCCGCCGGCCATTCTTCTCGTCGCAAATTGGAATCCGGGTCGCAATGGCAATTGCATTAGACCAAGGCGGCATGAGGCGCGTCAGGCGTGAAGCGACGGCATGGGAACGCCTCAAGACCAACCGCGAATGGCTGAGCTTGTGGTTCATGCTGCCGGCGGCGGCCTTTCTCATTCTTTTTCTGGCCTATCCGCTCGGCCTCGGCGTGTGGCTATCATTTACTGATGCACGCATCGGCCGATCGGGCGTCTTTGTCGGCCTCGAAAATTACGAGTGGCTGTGGGACGACTCGACGTTCTGGCTCTCGGTGTTCAACACGCTTCTCTATACGACCGTCGCGAGCACGATAAAATTCGCAGTTGGGCTCTACCTGGCGCTGCTGCTCAACGAAAATCTTCCGTTCAAGGCTATCCTTCGCGCTTTGGTACTGGTGCCGTTCATCGTGCCGACGGTGCTGTCGGCAATCGCATTCTGGTGGCTGTTCGATCCACAATTCTCGATCATTTCGTGGTCACTCAAGAAAATGGGCCTCATCACGGCCAATATCGACTTCCTTGGCGATATCTGGAATGCGCGCTGGTCGGTGATCTTCGCCAATATCTGGCGCGGGGTACCGTTTGTGGCGATCACGCTACTCGCCGGCTTGCAAACAGTGTCTCCATCGCTTTACGAAGCGGCGACCATCGACGGCGCAACGCCGTGGCAAAGGTTCCGATTCATTACTTATCCGCTGCTCACGCCGATCATCGCCGTCGTGATGACCTTTTCGGTGCTGTTCACCTTTACGGATTTCCAGCTGATCTGGGTGATGACGCGCGGCGGGCCGGTCAACGCCACGCACCTGATGGCGACGCTATCCTATCAGCGGGCAATTCTCGGCGGCCAGCTAGGCGAAGGCGCGGCGATTTCGACTGCGATGATCCCGTTCCTGCTCGCAGCCATTTTGGTGTCGTGGTTTGGTTTGCAGCGGCGCAAATGGCAACAGGGCGAAAGCAATGATTGATCGTGCCGCCGCTGCATTTTTTAAATGCCGCGAATGGCGCAAGCGCCACGCGCGGCGACGAAAATGGCAGCAAGGAGAGAGCAATGACTGATGCTCTCGCCGGCAAGGCTGCCAGTCCGCGCGACGTGCTGACCGGGTCGGCGCCGCTTGCCGACGCGACCGAAGGCATGAGCTATCTGCACAGCCTGCCACGCCGGCTCGTCACTCTGTATCTGCCGCTTTCGGTCATTCTGTTCGTGCTGCTATTTCCGTTTTACTGGATGGCGCTGACGTCGATCAAACCGGACGAGCAATTGCTCGATCTCGACACCTACAGCCCGTTCTGGACGTGGAATCCCACGATCAAGCACATCTACAAGCTGCTGTTCGAGACCGACTATCCGGTCTGGCTGTGGAACACGATGATGGTGGCCGTCTGCGCAACCGCACTGTCGATCATCGCAAGCGTGCTCGCCGCCTACGCGATCGTGCGGTTGCGTTACAAGGGCGCGCAATGGGTTGGCGGCGCGATCTTTCTCGCTTATCTGGTGCCGCCGTCGATCCTGTTCATCCCGCTTTCGACCGTTGTTTTCCAATACGGCCTGTTCGACACGCCGTTCGCGCTGATCCTGACCTATCCGACAATTCTCATCCCGTTTTCGACGTGGCTGCTGATGGGCTATTTCAAGACCATCCCGTTCGAGCTCGAGGAATGCGCGCTGATTGATGGCGCCAGCCGCTGGC
Source organism: uncultured Alphaproteobacteria bacterium (assembly GCA_963767515.1). GTDB lineage: Bacteria > Pseudomonadota > Alphaproteobacteria > Rhizobiales > Xanthobacteraceae > Pseudolabrys. The sequence continues at coordinate 33,552 of CAVYER010000015.1, read as the reverse complement.
AGATCCTTGTGCGCATCGTCTTGCCATTGTCGATACCGGGGCTGATATCGGCTTTCATTTTCTGCTTCACGCTGTGCTGGAACGAGTTCATCTACGCCCTCACCTTCATTTCCTCGACGCAATACAAGACCGTGCCGGTCGCGATCGTGACCGCGCTGGTTGATGGCGATATTTATCGCTGGGGTTCGCTGATGGCGGGCGCGATGATTGGCTCGCTGCCGCTCGTCATCCTCTACGCCTTCTTTGTCGAGCACTACGTCTCGGCCATGACCGGGGCAGTGAAGGAATAGACCCCCGGGCGCGTCCTGCCGTCAGACACCGAGCTGGCGGTGCAGGATTTCCGGGTCAGCCTCGATATTTTTGGCTGACTCCTCGTAGACGATATGGCCATTGTTGATGATGTAGACGCGCTGTGCGAGCGCGAGGGCTGCAGGCAAATTCTGTTCGACCAGCACGATCGTTTGTCCTTCCTGCACCAGCCGGCGGCAAGCCGCCATCAGGTCGCGCACGATCACCGGCGCGAGGCCCTCGAACGGCTCGTCGAGCAGGATGACCTTGGGATCCCGGATCAGCGCGCGGGCGATCGCCAGCATCTGCTGCTCGCCGCCGGAGAGATCGGTGCCGCGGCTTCCCCGCCGCTCGGCAAGCCGCGGAAACATTTCGTAGATGCGCGCCAGCGGCCACTTGTTGCGCGCGGTCAGCCCGGCGAGAACCAAGTTTTCCTCGACGTTCAGGCTGCCGAAGATGCGGCGGTCCTCGTGCACAAGCTGCATGCCGGCCTGAGCGATGGCGTGGCTCGGCTTGCCGGCGATTTCGACCCCGTCGAAAGTCACGCGGCCGGCACGCGGCGTCACCACGCCCATCAGGCTCTTCAAGGTCGTGCTCTTGCCGGCGCCGTTGCGGCCGAGCAGCGCCACCACCTCGTTGCGCTCCACGCGCAGCGACACGTCGAACAGGATGTGCGAGTCGCCGTAATAGCTGTTCAGGCCGTCGACTGCGAGCAGGCTCATGGCGCGTGCACTCCGCCGAGATAGGCTTCCTGCACCGCCGGGTTGCTCTTGATTTCCTCGGGCGTGCCCTCGACCAGCACGCGACCCTCCTGCAGCACGGTGACGCGCTCGACCAGTTCGAACAGCGAATCCATGTCGTGGTCGATGACGATCATGGTGCGGCCGCGGCTGATCGATTTTAGCAGTTGCACTGTTTCCACCCGCTCGCGCGGGCTCATGCCGGCGAGCGGCTCGTCGAGCAACAACAGGCTGGGGCTGGTGGCGAGCGCCAATCCGATCTCCAGCCGCCGCTTCTCGCCATAGGCGAGTTGCGAAACCGGCGTATCGACCCGCTCGATCAAGTTGACGAGCCTGAGCGTGTGCTCGACCTGCTCGTTGAGGCCGGAAATGCCGTTGAGGCTGCGCAGCAGGTCGAGGCGAAATTTGCCGCGCAGCTCGGCGAGCGCGGCGATCGTCAGGTTCTCGCGCACTGTCAGCCGGCTGAACAACTGGTTGATCTGGTAGCTTTTCGTGAGCCCGAGTTGGCAGACGTCGATAACCGTCATGCCAGTGATATCGCGGCCTTCGAAGATGATTTGCCCCGAGGTCGGCGGCACCTCGCAGGTGAGCATCTTGAAGAAGGTCGTCTTCCCGGCGCCGTTCGGGCCGATGATGCCGCGTCGCTCGCCGTGATTGACTGAAAAATCGATGTCGCTGTTGGCGATCAGGCCGCCATAGCGCTTGGTGATCCCGCTCACCTGCAGGATCGCACCGGTATGGCTGGCCGCGCTGAGTTCGCGCGCGGCCATCGGCTCGGCCATTATTTCGGCGGCAAGATCGGCCTGAGCGGCCTTCTGCTCCTCCGCCGCGGTCATGCCGAGCGTGAACGATTGCTCGGTCGATTCGGCCCCGCCCGCCCGGCGTCCGAAGACGAGGATATAGAGATCCTTGATGCCGCCGATCAGCCCGTGACGGAGGAAGCAGACCAGCAGGACGAAGACGACGCCGAGCACGAGTTTCCAGGTGGCGCCGAGGTGCAGCGTGGTCTGGAAGAAATCGCTCAGATAAAGCCACACAGTGGCGCCGACCAGCGGTCCGAATAGCGTGCCGGCGCCGCCGATCGCGGTCTGCATGACGAGCTGGCCCGAAGTCTCGAACGTGAAGGCCTCGGGCGGCATGAAGCCTTGCATCAGCCCGAGCAACCCGCCGGCAAATCCGGCATAGGCGGCAGCGACGACGAAGGCGGTGAGTTTATAGTTCTGAATGTTGTGGCCGAGGGCGGCCGCACGCAGCGGATTGTCGCGGATTGCGCTGAGGATCGCGCCGACCGGCGAGCGAACGATGCGCAACGCGATCACGATGCCGACGAAATAGCAGAACGCCAGCAACCAATAGAGCGACGTGTCGCTATTGAATTGAAAGGTGGTGAAACCGAGGTTGAAAACAGGGGTCGGCACGCCGGGAAGCCCATTCTCGCCGCCGGTGAAATCGGAAAGGGGATTGAACTCGACGAAATAGAATACTTCCCCGATCGCCACCGTGATCATGGCGAAGTAGATGCCGGTGCGCCGCAGCGCGATCAGCCCGATCAGATAGCCGATGGCCGCCGCCGCGATCATGCCGATGAACACCGCCGTCATGACGTGCGGAAAGTTCATGACCGTCAGTAGATAGGCGGCGACCATGCCGCCGGTGCCAAAAAACGCCGCCTGACCGAACGACAGCAGGCCGGTAAAGCCGAACAGAATATCGAAGCCGATGCCAAACAGGCCCCAGACCAGGATGCGGTTCACCGTAGCGGGCGAAAATCCGAGATTGGGCAGCACGAACGGCGCGGCGACCAGCGCGGCCGCCGTCAGGGTCTCGACCAGAAGGGAACGTTTCCTGACCATCAGATGACCGCATTCATTCGCGGCCGGCCGTGCCGAGGAGGCCGTAAGGGCGCAGCACCAGCACCAGCGTCATTGCCGCGAACAGCATGACGTAGGAATAACCGGGGTTGAACATCGAGGTGATGCTGATGATCTGGCCGGCGATCAGCCCCCCGAGGATCGCGCCGGTGAACGAGCCGACGCCGCCGATGACGACAACGACAAAGGTCTGCACCAAGATCGCCTCGCCGACGTCGGGCGCGATCGACACCACCGGCGCGTTGACGATGCCGGCAAAGCCGGCCGCCATGGCGCCGATGCCGAACACCAGCATAAAAACCTTGTAGACGTCGATTCCGAGCGAATCGACCATGATCGAAATCTTCGATGCCGGCGCGCACGATCATGCCGATGCGGGTGCGGTAGAGCACGATGTAGAGCGCCAGCAGCGCCACAGCCACGATGCCGAGCAGCGCGAGGCGATAGGTTGGGTATAACATGAAGCCGATCGACGTAATGCCCACAAATGGCGGCGGCGCCGGCACCGTTTTCGAAAGGCTGCCGAAGAAGAAGCGCACGGCCTCGACGAAGACGATGCCGAGGCCGAAGGTGACCAGGATTTGGTCTTCGCCCGGGCGGCCGTAAAAGTGGCGGATAATCACGCGTTCCATCAGCACGCCGACGACCATGACGAACAGCGAGCCGGCGATGACGGCGACGATATAGGAGCCGGTGTAACTGTAGGCGAGCCAGCCGGCGTAGCCGCCGAGCATGAACATTGCGCCGTGCGCGAGGTTAAGCACGCCGAGCGTGCCGTAAATGATCGTCAGGCCGGACGAGATCAGCGCCAGCAACGCGCCGAGCACCAGCCCGTTGAAACATTGCGAGATGAAATTAGGCCAATTGACCATCGATCAATACTCAAGGAGCGAGCATCGCAAGCATTGCTCGCCCGCTCGTCCCCGCGCGGGGACCCAGGGCCGCAAATCGAAGCCGAATACGTGGCCCTGGATTCCCGCTTGCGCGAGAACGAGCGGACGAGAGGTTGGCCGTCAGGTGTAGTCGCCGAGATTGCAGCCGAATGCGTCCGGCTTCTGCATCAGCGGCGCGCCAGGAAGCACCTCGGTGACCTCCCAGTAGTCTTCCTTGTTCTTCATGTCCTTGGGCGCCTTGCCCTTGACGATGACCACCGGCCGCACGAGCTGGTGATCTTCCTTGCGGAAATAGACCTCGCCGACGGTCGAGTCGAACTTCTCGCCCTTCTCGTACTGCTTGATGACGTCCGGCGGATAGAAGGAACCGGCTTCCGACACCATGCGCGCCCAGATGGCGAACTGCATGTAGGCGTTGTTGGCGCCCCACTCCGGCTTGTAGCCGTACTTCTTGTCGAAGGCCTCGACGAACATCTTGGCCAGTGGATACTTGTCTTGCAGCGTCCACCAGAAATCGGTGGCGGCGTAGACACCCTCGGTGAGCTCCGGCCCGGTTTCCTTGGCGAGGAACGGGATCTGGTAGGGCACCACCATCTTCATCTTCGGGGTGAGGCCGAACTGCTTGGCCTGCTGGATCGACAGCACGGCGTCGCGACCCCAGTTCACGTTGATGATGAACTCGGCGCCGGAGTTGGTGATGTTGGTGAGGAACTGGCTGAAGTCCTGCGTGCCGAGCTTGGAGACCTGGTTGGTCACCATGGTCCAGCCGCCATTCTTGGTCAGGTAATCGTTCACCGACTTGGTGACGGTGTGGCCGTAGGTGTAATCCGGCGTCATGAACGCCGCCTTTTTGTTCTTGCCGTAGGCCTTGATCAGCACCGGGCCGATCGCGTTCGCCGCCGTCTCGCCGTAGAAACACTGGCGGAACGAGTAGCGCACGCAGTCCTTGCCGGTGGTGTCGTTGGAGCCGGAGATCGCCACCAAGTAGAGGATCTTTTCGCGCTCGGCAAACTTGTTGAGGGCCACCGCGACCGCCGAGGAGGTCGAGCCGGTCATCGCGACGATCTTGTTGTCGTTGATGAAGCGCTGCTGCGCCTGCACCGCATTGTTCGGGTTGGCGGCAAAGTCGGCAACGACGAGGTTTACCTGCTTGCCGAGCACGCCCTTGGAGACCTTGGGCGCGATCTTCTTAATCAGCGGGTCGCCGGAATTGATGTGCTCGACGGCGAGCTGCATGCCCTTGAGCTCGTCTTCGCCCTGCACCGCATAGGTGCCGGTCTGCGGCACGGTGGCGCCGATGTTGACCGTCGAGCCTTCCGAGCCGGCCGGCCAGGTCCCGAGCGCGGGATGGTCGGCGATGCCAACTGCAAGCGCGGGCTGCGAAAGAGTCGACGGCAGCAGGGCGCTGCCGGCAAGACCGGCGCCAGCCTGCAATAGCGTCCGGCGTGACACCGGCATCGGATTTTTGATGCGTGACATTTTCATTTCCTCCCTTTGATCGAAATTTGAATCGTCTCGATTTTTTTGCGCGAACTTGCGTCTCGGCGTTCAGTCGACTTATCGGCGTCTGCTAGACAATGCAGATTGCCGAAAATATTTTTCGAGAAACCATTGCCGACCGTGATCGGCTTTTTCGTCAATGCCACTTTCGTCGATGGACAATGCTCGTCACTTTGGAAAGCACGCGTCTCGCCGCTTTGCTGCTTGCGTCACTCAGCGTGATAATTTTTATAAATCGAAGCATTGCATCTATAAATCGATATGAGCCGCGCGACGCCGGAAACGTGCGGCAAACATGGCTTATCTTGACACCTTTGCGCTCGGAGTTCCGTAAGATTAGGATTGCCATATTGGGCTTCGGCAATCGCAGCATGAGAAATCGCAATGCTTGAGAAACTGGAATTCATGATCGCGCTGGCACGCGAACAGCATTTTGGTCGCGCGGCGGAAAGTTGCGGCGTTGCCCAGCCAACATTGTCGCTTGGTATCCAGAGCCTGGAGCAGATGCTCAACACCCCGCTAGTTAAGCGCGCCTCGCGCTTTCAAGGCTTTACGCCCGAGGGCGAACGCGTGCTGGTATGGGCGCACCGGCTGGTTGGCGATGCGCGCGCCATGCGGCAGGACCTCCTTGGATTGAAGGACGGTTCGGACGTGCATTTGCGGATCGCCGCGATCCCGTCGGCGATGCCGCTCGTGGCCAGGATCACGGTCCCGCTGCAGGTGCGCTATCCGAATGTCCGGTTTACCGTGCTGGGCCGTACATCCAACGTTCTTCTGGACATGTTGCGGCAACGCGAAATTGAGGCCGGCGTCACTTATTTGAGCAACGAGCCGATAGGCGATGTGAGCGCTATTCCAATTTATCGCGAGGAGTATTTGTTGCTCACGACGGCCAGTGGACCGCTCGGGGACGCTGATCGCGTCACGTGGTCGCAGGCCGGCGAAGCACCGTTATGCCTCCTTGCCCGCGACATGCAGAGCCGGCGCATCGTCGACAGCATTCTCCGCCGCATCGGCGTCGAGCTGACGCCCCGGATGGAAACAGAATTCGCTGAGCGCACTGATCGCCCATGTTCACGCCGGCCGCTGGGCCAGCATCATTCCCAATTCAGCGCTCGAAACCGTCGAATTGAGCGATACTTTGCGGGCGATTCCCATCGTCGAGCCGGAGGTTTCTCACACCATCGGCCTTGTCGTTTCTGACCGCTACCCTGTCCAGCCTGCCGTCGCCTCTTTGATCGAGGAAGCGCGGGCGCGCGCGCCGCACGGGATATTGCCCGCGGCCTAGGTCCCTTCCGGCTGCCCACCGTCGCCGATCTTCGATTGCACTTCGCAATAGAATGATTGCGTTCGCCTGCTTGATGCAAAGGCGCGCTCATTTTCTTCTGTTGCTGGGCTGAGAGCGCACAAGAAAACAAGAGTCCAAGGGGAGGAGACGAATAATGGCGATACTGTCATTCCTCGACCGCGATAAAACGGTCGCGAAGCCGGGATATAGCCGATGGATGGTGCCGCCGGCGGCGCTATGCGTGCATCTGTGCATCGGACAGGCCTACGCATTCAGCGTGTTCAATCTGCCGATGACGAAGCTCCTCGGCATCACGCAGTCGGCGCCGGACGATTGGAAACTGACCGAGCTGGGCTGGATATTTTCCATCGCCATTTTCTTTCTCGGGGTCTCGTCGGCGGTGTTCGGCCGCTGGGTCGAGGAAGGCGGCCCGCGCCGCGCAATGTTCACCGCGGCGTTGTGCTGGGCCGGCGGATTCTTCATCTCCGCCTTCGGCGTCTCCATCCATAATCTGTGGCTCGTCTATCTCGGCTATGGCGTACTTGGGGGCATCGCGCTCGGGATCGGCTACATCTCGCCGGTGTCGACCTTGATCAAGTGGTTTCCCGACCGCCCGGGCATGGCAACAGGAATGGCCATCATGGGCTTCGGCGGCGGGGCGTTCATCGCATCGCCGCTCTCGGTCTGGCTGATGAGCATCTTCCGGACGCAACATCATGTCGGCGTTGCCCCGACCTTCATCGTGCTGGGCGCTATTTATTTCTTCTTCATGATGGTCGGCGCGATCATCGTTCGCGTGCCGGCGCCGGGCTGGAAGCCGGAAGGCTACACGCCGCCGGTACAAACGAAGAAGCTGATCAGCAACAACGACGTGTTCGTCTATGACGCGTTGAAGACGCCGCAATTCTGGCTGATCTGGTGGGTGCTCTGCCTGAACGTGACCGCCGGCATCGGTGTTCTCGGTCAGGCCTCTGCGATGAGCCAGGAAATGTTCCCCGGCCGCATCACGCCGGTGGCGGCGGCCGGCTTCGTCGGTCTGATGAGTCTGTTCAACATGGGTGGCCGGTTCTTCTGGGCGTCCACGTCGGACTATATCGGCCGGCGTAATACCTACTTCGTGTTCATGGTGCTTGGCTTCATCCTCTACTGCCTCGTGCCCTACACCGGCTCGATCGGCAGCGTGGTCGGATTCGTGTGCGCGTTCCTGATCATCATCAGCATGTACGGTGGCGGTTTCTCCACCGTGCCCGCCTACCTCAAGGACATGTATGGCACGCGCTATGTCGGCGCCATTCATGGCCTGCTGCTGACGGCGTGGTCGATGGCGGGGATCTTCGGCCCGGTGCTCGTGAACTACATCCGCGAGTACAACGTCACGCACGGCGTGCCGAAGGCGCAGGCCTACAACACCACGATGTACATCATGGCCGGGTTGCTGGTGATCGGGTTCATCTGCAACTTCCTCGTCAAGGCGGTCGACGCCCGCTTCCACATGAAAGAAAAAAGCGAAGGCGCCTTGCGCGGCGCTGCCGGCGCTCGGGCCTGAAAGGGAGAATAAAACATGACGACATCAAAAGAAGGCACCACCTCGCTCCAGCTCCTGCTGGCATGGGGCTTCGTCGGCATCCCGCTCATTCTTGGCGTGCTGCAGACGCTAGTCAATTCGATGAAGCTTTTCCAGTAGCCTCGCAGATACTGGAAATCACTGCGGCGGCTCAAAAGGCCGCCGCTTCTTTTTTTATGGATGCTGCTTTTCCGATCGAACGCCCGAGCGAGTGCGAAAGGGCGATGTCGCGGCCATAACCGGCGCGGTGAATGAATAATGTGTAGATTTCGTGAGAAGTTAGCGCGGGACGTTTAATTCGACAGGCATCCGATGGAACAGCACCTTAGTCCGTGCGTTGGGTGGCCGTGTGCCCGCTGAATAGTTATGCTCTTCACACCGTAGTCTCGAGCACCGGCGGATAGGAGCAGTCGCAATGCCCCGTTTTGGAGTCCATGTGCGAGAGTCCGACCAGGCCGCGCGTATACCGACGCCGATAAATTGGCGGCGCGGGTTGCTGCGCGTCTGGCTGCTGGTATCAGCTGCCTGGATTATGGGGTGGATCGTCTATTTGATCCTTTACGGAATACAGGGCGGGTTCCACGCTTCCGCTGAATTACTCGCGATACCGGTTCTTTTGATCGGGCCGCCTGTTGCCCTTCTGCTGTTCGGGTTGATGGCTGGGTGGGCGTTTCGCGGTTTCAAACCGCAGTAGTGCGCAACTGACAGCCAGCAAAGAATTAGATGGCGGAGAGGGAGGGATTCGAACCCCCGATACCCTTGCGAGTATGCCGCATTTCGAGTGCGGTGCTTTCAACCACTCAGCCACCTCTCCGGAGCCCGAAACGGGCCTGAAAATCCCCGAATGGACGGCCGCTATGTAACCAAGCGCGCCAAGACAGACAAGGGTCGCGCGGCGTATATTGCACTCTCTTCAATGGACTAGGCCACAGCCCGGCGAAGTAATGCAGAATGCGCTGAAATTCGACCGCATCCGCAAGGAATTGCCCGGCGTTTTCATGACGCTCGGGTTTGTCGCGATTCTGACGGCCGTGCTGTTCGCCCTGGTCTGGGAAATCGGCCTCGCCCACGGTTCGGTGGTTTTCCTGATCCCCGTGGTGATCGCGGCGACGCGCTGGGGGGTTATTTCCGCAGTGGTCGCGGCCATTTGCGGCGTGCTCGCATCTGCCTTCTTTTTCTATGAGCCGCTGTACAGCTTTCGCATCAAGGATCCGCAAGAGGTCATCGACCTGATCCTGTTCATCTTCGTGGCGGTGGCCGTGAGCCAGCTTGCCACACGTCTCAAGTGGCAATTGGAGATGGCACGTCAGCGCGAGATCGACCTGCGCGACCTCTATGCGTTTTCGCGAAGGCTCGCGGTGGCGTTCGATGTCTCCGACATTCACGCGGCCATCGAAGATCACCTCGCCAGCATCATGCAGCGTAACGTCGTTTTGTTCCCGAGCGCACGCGAAGCATCGAACAGCAGCGGACGGCGCGCCGGCGTCACAGTACCCGAGCGCGTCCTGCTTGAAGTGGTCGAGGTCGCATCGGGCCACCGCGATACCGCAGCCGGCGCCATGGTGACGGCCGAGAGCGGAGAAATCTGGCTTGTGCGCGCCGTCTCGCCTAAGGCTCCCGAGTTCGGTGTCATCGCCATTAATCTTGGCCGTGAATCAAAAGAGCGCTCCGACGAACTGCGCATCCGCGTCGATGCGGTTTTAGCCGACGCAACCGCCACGCTCGAACGGCTCGGCGTCGCCCACGCCATCAACGAGGCGCGCATGCGCTCGCAGACCGACCAGCTGCGCGAGGCCCTGATCGGGTCGGTCAGTCACGAGCTGCGCACGCCGCTTGCTTCCATCCTCGGCGCGGCGACAGTGTTGAGCGCGGCGCCGGCGCTGCAAAAGGAAAAGAAGCTCACCGCGCTGGTACACGATGTGCGGGACGAAGCGGAGCGGCTCAACAACGATATTCAAAACCTTCTCGACGCGACCCGCATCAGCAGCGACGGCGTCAAGCCGCATGCCGAATGGGCGGACCCCGCCGACATCATCAACTCGGCTATAGAACGCTGCCGTCATCGTCTCGCGGATCGCCGCCTCGCGGTCGATTTACCGCCAGACCTGCCGCTCATTCATGTCGATCCGGTGCTGGTACAGCAGGCGCTGATACAGATCTTCGACAACGCCGTGAAGTACTCCGCATCGGGCACACAAATAACCGTCAGCGCGCAAACGCGCGACGGCCGTTTGATCATCAGTGTTACCGACTACGGCGCCGGACTGACCAATGCGGAAAAGTCAAAAATTTGGGATCGTTTTGCACGCGGTGAACGTCATGCCGCGACCACGAGCGGCTCGGGGCTTGGCCTGTGGATCGCCAATGCATTCATCGCTGCGAATGGCGGAAAGGTCGGCGCCGTGAGCGAGGGCCCGAGCCTTGGCACAACGGTGTCGATCGAACTGCCGGTGACGCAAGCCGCTGTCCCGCAACTGGAAGGCGATGCCGATGAGTGAGCCCGCCCCCATAGTTCTCGTCGTCGACGACGAAATCCAGATCCGCCGGTTCCTGCGCACCGGCTTCGAGCTCAATGGCTTCGTTGTTCACGAGGCCGGAACCGGAGGCGAGGCTGTCCGGTCGGCAACGCTGCGGCCGATCGATCTGATGATCGTCGATCTCGGCCTGCCCGACATGGACGGCTCCGACGTGGTCGAGCGAATCCGCTCGTGGTCGAGCGTTCCGATCATCGTGCTGTCGGTGCGTTCGAACGAGGCGGAGAAGGTGCGCCTGTTGGAGCTCGGCGCGGACGATTACGTCGTCAAACCGTTCGGCATGGCGGAACTGCTGGCGCGGGTGCGGGTGGCGCTGCGGCGGCAAATGCGCGCCGTATCCGGTGAACCCACCGTCAAGGCCGGCCCGCTCACTATCGATCTCGCCGCGCGCGCGGTGCTGCTTAACGAGAAGCGCCTGACTCTGACCCCGAAAGAATACCGCTTGCTGCAGGTGCTTGCGCAACACGCCGGCAATGTGGTCACCCACCAGCACCTGCTGAAGGAAGTCTGGGGTTCGATCCACGTGCATGACACGCACTACCTGCGCATCTTCGTGCGCAAGCTGCGCCAGAAGATCGAGCCGCACCCGGATTCGCCAAAAATCCTGGTCACCGAGCTGGGTGTCGGCTACCGGCTGGTGCAGTCAGGCACCGACGGCGATACCGGCACCTGGTCGGACTCCGCGCCCGCCAAAAGCGAAACCTGAACGGGCCAGCGTTAACGCTAGTTCTCCGGTTGGGCGGACGGCGGCGGGGGCTGACAGGTTTTCTTGACAGGCCGCACTATTCCCCGCCATAAGCATGGCGCGCGGACCTATGGGTCCGCGTGCTTTTTCGAGGGCTTTCTAAGCCCTTAAAAACACACAACAAACCGACTGAAAGAAGCCGGTCCGGAATAATCCGAGCACCGGGGACGAACACAAGGGAAGAACGATGTTCGCAGTCATTAAAACCGGCGGCAAGCAGTACCGGGTCGCCGCCGAGGACGTTATCCGGGTCGACCGCGTGAACGGCCAGCCTGGCGAAATCGTCGAGTTCGGCGAAGTGCTGGTGGTTGGCGGTGACACGCCGCAACTCGGCACGCCGACCATCTCCGGCGCGACGGTTGCCGGCGAGGTGCTCCAGCACACGCGCGGCGACAAGGTCATCGCCTTCAAGAAGCGCCGCCGCAAGAATTCGCGGCGCAAGCGCGGCTACCGCCACGAGTTTTCGGTGATCCGCATCACCGAAATCCTCACCGGCGGCGCCAAGCCGTCAAAAACCGCCGCACCCAGGCCCAAGCGTGAGCCGAAACCCCGGCGGAAGCAGAGGCTGCTCCGGCAACGGAGGCCAAAACCGCCAAGGCAAAGGCCAAAAAGCCGGCGAAAGCGGCCGCAAAAAAGCCTGCCAAGACGGCTACAAAGAGCAAGAAGAAGTGAGATGATTCCGTCACGGAATCGGTGTACACAGTAAGAGATTTCGAGAGACCACTATGGCGCACAAGAAAGCAGGCGGATCTTCACGAAACGGCCGCGACTCCGCGGGCCGGCGGCTCGGCTTGAAGTCGACCGGCGGCGAAATCGTGCTCGCCGGCAATATCCTTGCGCGCCAGCGCGGCACCAAATGGCATGCCGGCCGCAATGTCGGTACCGGCAAAGATCACACGCTGTTCGCGCTCGTTAACGGAAAGGTTCAGTTCGCAACGAAAGCTAAAGGCCGCACCTACGTGTCCGTTGTACCGATGACGGAGGTTGCGGCCGAGTAAGACGGTGGACAAAATCGAGGTCCGCCGGTCATCCAGTCGATCCGGCGGGGCCTCGTAGGGCTCTGAGAGGGGGAGGCGGGTGACCGGCTCCCCCTCTTCGCTTTTTAACCTGGAGCCCGTGCCATGACACTGCTGGAAGAAATACCAACCGGACGATTCCGCGAAGCTAGTATCCCCGTCCTCGAGACGAAGCGGCTGACGCTGCGCGCAGCACGCCTCGAGGACGCTAAAGCGGTAGCAGCGCTCGCCAACGACCGCCGCATCGCGGAAAACACCGCGCGTATTCCGCATCCCTACAAGGTGGCGGATGCCGAAAAATTCATTGGCGGGGCAAACAAGGACGGCGAGGCCGCGTTCCTGATCACGCTGCGTGACAAGACGGTCATCGGCGCGTGCGGGATCATGTTCCACTATGACGAGACGCCCGAGCTCGGCTACTGGCTCGGCGTGCCTTACTGGAACAAAGGCTACGCAACCGAGGCGCTGCATGCCGTGATCGACTACGCCTTCACCGACCTCACGCATGAGTCGTTACAGGCGGGAGCGCGTGTCACCAATCCGGCTTCGCGCCGGGTGCTGGAGAAGTGCGGCTTTCAGTGGACCGGCGTCGGTCTCTACCGCATTAACTCGATCAAGTCGTCGGCGCCGATTGACCGGTTCCGGCTCGAGCGGCGCATCTGGTCGGCGCTCAAGACCTGGGGCCGCGTAAAACGCGTATCGTAAGGCCATCCGTCCCTCCCCCCACTCCTGGGGGAGGGCCCGCTGGTGTCGGGCCGCAAGTTGCGCAAAAATGTCCAGACCTGATTGCCGGGAGGACGCCATGGCCTACAACCTTGATCAATTCATTGCCGATTGCCGCGCAACCCTTTCACGCGATCCCGGCCCTGCCGGCCGCGAACAGGTGCGCGCCGATCTCGAGCGGCTGCTCGCCAATCCGGAATTCATCAGCGCTTATTGCGGCGACGACCAGCCGCGCGGATTGAAGGTCCTCTATGAGGATCCCAAACTCGGCTTCCAGGTGCTCGCCCATATCAACGACAAGGCACGCATCTCCCCGCCGCACGATCACGGTGCCTCCTGGGCAATCTATGGCCAGGCGACGAAGCACACCGACATGATCGAGTGGGCGCGTGAGGATGACGGACAAGATCCCAAGCACGCCAAACTTAAGCCCGTGAAAAAATACCGGCTGACGCCGGGCAAGGCCGGCATCTACCAGAACGGCGCCATCCATTCGATCGATTACCCCGACTACGCCCGCTTCATCCGCGTGACCGGCACCAATCTCGACAAGATCAATCGCATCCGCATCGACCTAAAGACCGGTGAGGTCGAGCAGATGACGGCGCAGCAGGCGACGTAGCTCCAATGCAATCCATTCAGTGTCATGGCCGGGCATAGCCCGTCGAAGACGGGCGTAAACGCCCTTATGTCCCGGCCATCTCGCTTAGGAAGGTACAGTGCCAGTCTAAGCGGAATGCGCGGGTCATAGGGGTGCGAAGGCACGCCGTCCTTCGGACGGCTATGCCCGCGCATGACAATGGAGAGGCCATGTCGAATACGACGCTTGCAAAGCCAGTCGCCGCCGCAGCCGTCAAGGCCATGCTCGGCGACGGCGCGGAGTTGGCACCGATCGATGTGCGCGAGGAACTGACGTTCTCGCAAAATCACCTGCTGTGGGCACGCTCGGTACCGCTGAGCCGCCTCGAATTGCGGTTTGCGCGGCTCGTCCCTCGTCTCACCACGCGCATTGTGCTGATCGATGACAATGACGGCCTGGTCGAGCGCGCGGCAGCTGTCCTGACGAGCGCCGGCTACACCGACCTTTCTTATCTGGATGGCGGCATTGCTGCCTGGACTGAGGCCGGTTTTGTGCTGTTTTCGGGTGTGCACGTGCCGAGCAAGGCCTTCGGCGAATTTGTCGAGCACGACAGCGGCACGCCCAGCGTGAGCGCAAATGAACTCGCCGCCATGATGCGCAACGGCACCGAGCTCAAAGTGCTCGACAGCCGGCCGTTCGAGGAATATTCGCGCGTCTCGATCCCGACGGGCATCAATGTTCCGGGCGCCGAGCTGGTGTTGCGCGTGCGCGACATCGTGCCCTCACCCGACACGACGATCGTCGTCAATTGCGCCGGCCGCACCCGCAGCATCATCGGCGCCCAATCGCTGATCAATGCCGGTGTGCCGAACAAAGTGGTGGCGCTGCGTAACGGAACAATGGGCTGGCATCTGGCGGGGCTCACCTGCGACAGCGGTAAGTCCTATCGCGCGCCCGATTTTTCCAGCGCCGGCGTGGCCTGGGCAAAATCGGCTGCGGAAGCGGTTGCGCACAAATTTGGTGTCGAGCGCATTGACCGCGCCCAGGCAGAGACCTGGCGCAAGGATACGACGCGCACGACCTACATTTTCGACGTACGTGATCCATCAGAATACCTGGCGGGACATTTCCCGGGTGCGATCTCGGCGCCCGGCGGGCAATTGGTGCAGGCGACCGACATTTATGCCGGCACGCTTGGCGCCCGCATCGTGTTGAGTGACGACAGGGAAGCACGGGCACTCATGACCGCATCCTGGCTCAAACAGATGGGCTGGAAGGATGTTTACGTCCTGCCGGAAGCAGGCAACGAAACGGGCCAGGCAAAGCCAAAAGTGCTCGGCGCACCCGCGGCCGATGCGACTGTCGATCCCGGCAAAGTTCTCGAGATTGACGACGTGACGGTTGTGGATCTTTCGACCAGCCCACATTACCGCCGCGCCCACATTCCCGGCGCATGGTTTGCAATCCGTGGACGGCTCGACCGCGCGCTGAAGAAGATTGAAATGCGCAGCACGCTCGTACTGACGTCCGAGGATGGCGTACTGGCCGGCCTTGCGGTCGAAGAAGCACGCGCGCTGACGAACGCTTCGGTACTCTGGCTCAAGGGCGGCAACGCGGCCTGGGCCGCCGCCGGATTTCCACTCTCAACGAGCGTGCAAATGGCTGACGATGCGGTCGACGTCTGGCTCAAACCATATGAGCGGTCGAACGACACCGAAGCGGCGATGAATGCCTATCTCTCCTGGGAAGTCGATCTGCTGGAACGCATCAAGCAGGACGGCACCACGCACTTTTTGCACGCGCGCTAGCCGGCGCGGCTTGCGCGTGAGGCTTCCTCGAATTTCGAGCCGAATTCCTCGAGCTCATCGGGACTGAGGTCGCTCACCGCCAGCAGGTTCAGGCCCTGATCGGTCCAGCGCCGGATATTGAACCCCTGCACGCTCTCGAGCTTCGGCGCGGGCAAGGATGGCCCCATTCTTTGCGCCACGAACAGATTGATCACATGCACGCGGCGGCGATAGACGATCGCCGCCACCGGTTTGCCGTCGATAAAGTCGAGCCGGCCGCCGATTAAAGTAAAGCCTTGCGCTGCGAGATCGATCACCGGCGGGGCGAGATCGATATGCCCGTTGAACCATGGCTTAACGGTATGCTGATCGCTCGACAGCACGTCGGTCAGATGATCGGCCTGGAGCGAGCGCAAATGCGCCGAAATAGCTTCATGAAGAACACGTTGATCTCGATCACCACGCACGACCACCAGCGTCACACTCGCCGCCGCCGCCGCTGAAACAAGGCTGCCAAGCGCAAAGCCTTTGAGCAGCGTGCGCCGGCTCGTCACCGCGGGTGAAGGCACGACGCGATCGATGCTCCGCCGCAAGGCCGCAGACGCCGGATAGCGCAGATCGCCGCCCCGCACGGCCTGACGCAGGTCACGATAGGCCGCCAGCTGTGCCGCGCAACGCGGGCACTGCGCGGTATGTGCCTCGATCTCACGCGCATGGCCGGCATCGAGTTCGTCGTCGATGAGTGCGTGCAACATGACTTCGGCTTCGTCGCAGGTCATGACCCCCTCTCCTCCGCCAGCCAGGCGGTGCGCAACAAGGCGCGCGCGCGCGCGAGCCGCGACATGACCGTACCCAACGGCACGCCGGTAACGTCGGCAATTTCGCGATAGCTCAAATCATTGATCTCGCGCAGCACAATCGCTTCGCGAAAAGCTTCCGGCAGCTGGGTAATCAACTTTTGCACTGTTTCACCGTCGAGCCGATGCAAGGTTTCCGTTTCCGGCGATGATGGCGCGTCGCTCCAGAGCCCATCGGCGGCGGCCTGTTCCGTCTCGCCGGGGTCGTCTGCCACAACCGCGGCAAGCGCACCGCGGCGCGCATATTCGGCGCGGCAAACGTTGCGCAGGATTGCCAAAAGCCACGGCTTGATCGGCCCACCGCGGAACGTTTCGAAGTGTCGAAACGCGCGCATGTAGCATTCCTGCGCGGCATCCTCGGCGTCGGCTGCGTTACGCAGCAGGTAGCGCGCAAGCGTGTGGACGTCGTCGAGATATGGCAGCGCCGCGGCGCGGAAACGTTCCGCCTTGCCAGGATCGCCGCCCCCTTCGTACGCCATGTTGCTCGTCCGCACCGTTGTGCAATCACGGCGACGTGATGCTTCCGGTCGCCGCCTCCACCACGATTGTCCCGGTCATGTGCGGATGCAAGGAGCAAAAGTATTTGTAGGTGCCCGGTGTCGTGAATGTGAACGAGAATTTGTCGTCGCTATCGAGGGCCTTGGAGCGAAAGGAATTCGGCGAGACGACTGTGTGCGGAATGTCGTCTTCGTTGGTCCAGGTGACAGTGGTCCCCGACTTCACTTTCAATTCCTGCGGCCCGAACGTGAAGTTTCCGATCTTGACCGCGGCATCGGTCGCCCAGACCGGCGTCGCGGCCATCAGCACCAAGGCCGCAACGCCCATCGCACTGAACTTTGTCAGCGATTTCATTTTGTTCATGTATCCGCTCAGCCTTGCAGCGGCGTATCGACAATGGCGAGACGCTGTTCGTTCTGTTTGAAGGTGACGCTGGCAATGCCGAGCATGCTGCGCAGCTTGTCGTCCGGCACTTTCATCGGCCCGGCCGAAGGAGCCGACCCCGGCGCCGGCTGTGGGAAGGCCGTCGACCGCGCGGTGTGAAAGGTCACGTTGCCTTCCACCTTCTGCATGACTTGATGGATGTGGCCGTTAAGCACGGTGACCGAGCCAAATCGTTTCATCAGTCCGAGCGCACGGGCGCTGTCTTCGGTGCCCCAACCCCATTGCGGATAGACCGTCCACAGCGGGATGTGCGCGAACAACACGACCGGGGTCGAAGCGGACTTTCCTTTCAGATCATCTTCGATCCATTGCAGCTGCTCATCGCCGAGACTGCCCATGCCGCCGCCCTTCAGATTGGCGACGTTGACCAGGCCCATGAAGTGCACACCGTTCGCATCGAAGCTGTAGTAGCCCGAGCCCTTGGTGCCGCGGCCGTAGCGTTCCTTGTAAAGCTTGATGTCGGGGTCGATGATGTCATGCTCGCCCGGCACGTAATGCACGTCGAGCTTCGCCTGCGAGATAATTTTCTCGGCATCGTCGAATTCGCTGCCCTTCGACAGATGCGTGATGTCGCCGGTATGGATCATAAAGGACGGTTTGACCGGCAGCGCTTTTACCCGGCCGATCGCCTCTTCCAGCGTACCCTTGGCATTGGGATTGGCGGGCTTGTCGAAGCCCATGTGGCTGTCGCTAATCTGGAGAAAGGTAAATCCTTTGGTCTCCTGGGCGAGTGCCTGGTCGATGATGCCGAGCGAGGCCGGCACACCGCCGGCGACGGTCCATAACACCCCGGTTCCCGCCCAGGTCATGCATTCGAGCACCTTGCGGCGGCTCGGGCCGTCTTCGTGATCGTGTGTGGTCATATCCGGTCTCCCTGCACAGGCTGCAAATTGGCTGACTGAGGACTGGATCGGACATTGCGAAGATTTATTCCCGGCAATCTTTGGCGTGGAGCGGCGCGATGCGATATACCCTAACGCCATGAAATTCCTCGATGAAGCCAAGGTCTATATTGCGTCCGGCGCGGGCGGGAACGGCTGCGTGTCGTTTCGGCGCGAGAAATTCATCGAGTTCGGCGGCCCCAATGGGGGTGACGGCGGTAATGGCGGCAACGTCGTGGTTGAGGCGGTCACCGGCCTCAACACCCTGATCGACTATCGCTACCAGCAGCATTTCAAGGCGCAGCGCGGCGGTAACGGAATGGGCCAGGATTGCGCCGGCGCCAACGGCAAGGACGTTGTGCTGAAGGTGCCGATCGGCACGCAGGTTTACGAAGAAGATGGAGAAACACTGATCGCCGATCTTGCCAAAGTCGGCGAACGCGTAACGATTTCCAAGGGCGGTAATGGCGGCTTTGGCAATGCGCACTTCAAGTCGTCCACCAATCGTGCACCGCGCCACGCCAATCCCGGCCAGCCGGGCGAAGAGCGCACCATCCGGCTGCGCCTGAAGCTGATTGCCGATGCAGGGCTGATCGGATTGCCTAACGCAGGCAAGTCCACATTCCTTGCGGCGGTGAGCGCCGCAAAACCGAAAATCGCCGACTACCCCTTCACCACACTGCATCCGCAGCTCGGCGTGGTGCGTGTGGATGAGCGCGAATTTGTATTGGCCGATCTGCCGGGCTTGATCGAAGGTGCGCACGAAGGCGTCGGACTTGGCGATCGTTTCCTCGGCCACACCGAGCGCTGCCGCGTGTTGCTGCATCTGATCGACGGTACCGTCGAGGATGCCGGGGAAGCTTACAAAACTGTCCGCGCGGAATTGAAAGCCTATGGACAAGGACTGGCAGAGAAACCCGAGATCGTCGCGTTGACCAAAATCGATGCGCTGACGCCGGAAGCGATTAGGGAGCAAGTTGCCAAATTGAAAAAGGCCACGAAGAAAACGCCGCTCACCTTGTCATCACAATCGCGTCAGGGCGTGCCAGAAGCATTGCGCGCTCTTTGGAAAATCATTATCGCCGCCCGCGAACAGGCTGACGAGAGTCAGCCCCGAGAAACGGCCTGGCAGCCGTAAGTGGGTGGAGAATGGACAAGCACGCGATCATCATCGCCGACACAAGCGGCGTCATTCAGCTGTGGAACGCCGGCGCCGCCGCTTTGTTCGGCTATCCGGTCAAGGACGCGGTCGGCAAAAAACTTGATCTTGTCGTGCCGGAGACACTTCGCAGCGCGCATTCGACGGGTTTCGGCCACGCGATGAGCGCAGGCAGCGCAAACGGCGAAGGCACATTCTTCGACGCCCCGGTGCTGTGCAGCAGCGGCGAGACAAAAACTTTCCGTGGGCAACTTCACGTCCTGCGCAACGAGAGCAAGAAGGCCATCGGCGCCATGGCCATTTTCACATCGGCCTGAGGAGATCGAATTCATGCAAACGCGCGCCGCAGTCGCCTGGAAAGCCGGCGAGCCTCTCACCATCGAGACCATCGAGATCGAAGGGCCGAAGACCGGCGAGGTCATGGTTGAGATTAAGGCGACCGGCATTTGCCACACCGATGCCTATACGCTGTCGGGCGCCGATCCGGAGGGACTGTTTCCCGCCATCCTCGGACATGAGGGCGCGGGCATTGTGCGCGAGGTCGGCGCCGGGGTGACCACGCTGAAAGTTGGCGACCACGTCATTCCGCTCTACACGCCGGAATGCCGGCAATGCAAAACATGTTTGTCGCGTCGCTCGAATCTTTGCACCGCGATCCGCGCCACGCAGGGCAAGGGCGTGATGCCGGACGGGACCAGCCGTTTTCGCTGCGACGGCGACCCGGTCTTTCACTACATGGGCTGTTCGACCTTCGCGAATTTCACGGTGCTGCCGGAAATCGCGCTCGCCAAAGTCCGCGAGGACGCGCCGTTCGACAAGATCTGTTACATCGGCTGCGGCGTCACCACCGGTATCGGCGCGGTCATCAACACGGCGAAAGTCTGGCCGGGCGCGAATGTCGCCGTCTTTGGGCTGGGCGGCATCGGGCTCAATGTCATTCAGGGCGCACGCATCGCCGGCGCCGACAAGATCATCGGCATCGACCTTAATCCGGCACGCCGCGCCATCGCCGAGAAGTTCGGCATGACACATTTCATCACCCCGGACGAAGTCGGAAAAGACAAAGTCGTGCAGGCGATTGTCGACCTCACCGGCGGCGGCGCGGATTTCTCGTTCGAATGCATCGGCAATGTGAACGTGATGCGCCAGGCGCTGGAATGCTGCCACCGCGGCTGGGGCGAAAGCATCATCATCGGTGTCGCCGGCGCCGGTCAGGAGATTGCCACGCGGCCATTTCAGCTCGTCACCGGCCGCGTCTGGAAAGGCACGGCTTTCGGCGGCGCGCGCGGCCGCACAGATGTGCCCAGGATTGTCGACTGGTATATGGACGGCAAGATCAATATCGACGACCTGATCACCCACACCATGCCGCTCGACAAGATCAACGATGCCTTCGATCTGATGCACGAAGGCAAATCAATCCGCTCGGTGGTGGTGTACTAGCGATTTGAACTGACGAAACCGCGCGCTACCAGCGCGGGCCGCGCGCGCGAAATATGCTGATCCGATCCGATTCGTCATCGTCATCCGTATCGCTTTCATCGGGGTCGTCATAGGCGCGCCGTCCAATCGTACGGTCGCTGTCGCGCGGCACAACGTCCCGGCTCCATTGGTGCCGTTCCGGCCGCTCAGTTTGCTCGTGCGCGGTGCGCTGCTGCGCCGGCGGCTTCTCGCAGACCCGCCGTGCGCCCTCGAAGGGTTGATACGTGCAATCGGAGGCGCGGAAGGATTGATAGGCACTCGAACATGCCTGCACGTCGCAGTGATTGTTCGACGCCATGGCTTGCGTGGCGGCGGCGGAAGCTGCTGCGGATTCCCTGATGTCATCTGCGCGCGCGGCGATGCCCGTCGTCTCGGCCGCCGGCTTTTGCGGCTCAGGGTTCGCAGCAACCGCGGCGGCAGCAGCAGCCGTGTTTGACGATGTCTGTATTTGTTCCGGCTGCGATTGCGGCGCGCTGGTCGGGGCCGCGATCGCTGTTTCCGCCGTCTTCGGATAGACCGGGCTGGGTGTTGCGCTCGGGCCTTCGACTTTCCGCGGCTGCGCGGACACATTCGCGGCTTGCGCGGCTTGCACCGCTGGCTTGGGCTGCGGCGGCGGCGAGGTCAGCCAATGCACTTCAAGCAGCACAGTGCTGATCGAAACCATCAATACGGTCAGATAAACGAGGAACTGCATCGTTGGATCCGCGATGAAAGTGGCCGTGTCGAGACGCAACGCCCGCGCTGCCAAGCCGGTTCCGCACAAGTTTTTGATCGTATTGGAACTGTCCGGCAGATTATTTCGTGCAAAGCCGGCGCTGCCCGGCGCTTGGCATATAAGTGCAATCGGACGCGCGGAACGAACGGTAAGCGGCCGTGCAGGCATCCACGTTACATTGCACCTGGGGTTCTGGCGCCGCGATCGGCGGCGCGGGTGGAGCTTGCGCGGTTGTTGCAGCGGGCGCGCTCGGGACCGCCGGCGCAACCAGGCTCGGTGGCACGATCGGCGCGCCGATCGGTGCATTGGGCGCAACCGGCCTAACTGCCACTGGTGCCGGCGGTGGACGAACTGCGGGTGGCGCATGCAGTCCGGCTTCGGTGTCGGCCATTGGCGACATCGGAGCCGACAGCCAGTCGAGCCCCAGCAATACACTGCCAAGGGTAATCACCAGCACCGCGCCATAGACCGCAAGCCGCATCGCTTTGCCCCGGCGAGTGACGAGTTTGTGTCGAACAGTCAACGCCGACACTAGAGCGTCGAGCGTCAAATATCGAGGCATTGCCTGCCGCACGAGCGGCAATGACGAACCCAAGAACGGCATGCTAGACAGCCGGCGGTATCGCAATCGTGTCGCCGGGACCATGTCGAAAACGCCGTCGCTCAAGGACTTTCGCCGAATCGTCGTGAAAGTCGGCTCATCGCTGCTGGTGGATGCATCCGCCGGCGGGCTCAAGCGCGACTGGCTCGCGGGCCTCGCCGCCGACATCGCCACCCTGCACAAGAACAAATGCGATTTGCTGGTCGTGTCGTCCGGCGCGATTGCGCTCGGCCGCGCCGTGCTCAAATTGCCTGCCGGCGCACTCAAGCTCGAGGACAGCCAGGCTGCCGCCGCGGTCGGACAGATCGCCCTGGCGCGCGCATGGTCGGAAGCGCTCGGCGGCCATGGCCTCACGGCCGGCCAGGTTTTGGTCACGTTGGGCGATACCGAAGAGCGCCGCCGCTATCTCAATGCGCGCTCCACGATCGCCAAGCTTCTCGAATGGCGCAGCGTGCCGGTAATCAATGAAAACGACACGGTCGCCACCACCGAGATCCGTTACGGCGACAATGACCGGCTTGCCGCCCGCGTCGCGACGATGATGAGCGCCGATCTGCTGATCCTGCTCTCGGACGTCGATGGTCTCTACGACCGACCGCCTGGCGCGGGATCAGGCGCCACGCTGGTGCCCGTTGTTGCGCGCATCACGCCGGAGATCGAAGCGATGGCGGGGGCTTCCGAATCCGCGACCGCGCGTGGCGGCATGCTGACCAAAATCGAGGCCGGCAAGATTGCCACCACGGCCGGCACACACATGCTGATCGCATCGGGCCGCGTTCAGAATCCGCTGCAAGCGATTGGCAAGGGAGCGGCCTGCACCTGGTTCCTCACACCGGCCAATCCGGTAACGTCGCGCAAGAAATGGATTGCAGGCTCTCTCGAGCCGCGCGGCGCTTTGGTCATTGACGCCGGCGCGGTGCGCGCACTGCATTCCGGCAAAAGTCTGTTGCCGGCGGGCGTGATCAAAATCGAGGGAGCATTCGGGCGCGGCGACGCGGTCGTCGTGCGCGGACCGGACGGGCACGAAGTCGGCCGCGGGCTTGTCGCCTATGACGCCGAGGATGCCGAGAAAATCAAAGGGCGATCGTCCGCCGACGTTCTCCTGATCCTCGGCTACACCGGCCGCACGGAAATGATCCACCGGGACGATCTGGTTCTGGGTGGCGAATAGGGCCCGACGGGAACTCGGAGTCGCTCCGGACGTTGTCCCGGCACGACGCGACTCATGTGGCATAGTGCAAAAAGGCGATTGACCGATCGCCCGTCAACCCCAGCCCCCGGAGGCTGGGGTTTTTGCGATTCTAGGTTCTCGGATCGATTGCAGGGATAGGCCATTGGCCGACACGGGAACGGCGCCAGCTGGCCCGCCGGCCCGGCCAATGACCCGGCTCATGATCCCACCAGATCGAGTCCTAGGTCTTTGGCCTACTACTGGTTCAGTGGCCGCGCGAACGCGAACGCCGGGCGCGTCGTCCCGCTGGCGCCGATTTGCGTTTGGCGGGGCGGACCGGCAGCGGGAAGAACGTCCCGTCCGGGAATTCCAGATAGCGGCTGAACACTTGCACCTGACCTGCCCGGCCGCGTTTTCCCTCGATCACGAATTTAGTGCCGACTGGAAAACGACTGGGAAGACGGTCTGAACCGTACGCCATGCCCACCTCCTGCAACGACGCCACCCTGGACTACCAATGTGTAGGTCAATTGATGCGTTGCATTCGCCGCTCCGTTATCCACGTTATCCCCAGGACCCGGCCACCAAGGCCCGGTCGGGGCCGATCTCGCCGGGCGACCCCCGACGTGGTAGGAAAGTGCGCTTGAGCGAGGGTTTCCAAGGGTTTCCAAGGGTTTCCAAGGGTTTCCAAGAGTTTTCTGCCGAAAATGACCGCGCCACTCAAAAGCATCGAGGGCTCCGGCGATATCGCCGCTGCCATGAACGAGATCGGACGCCGCGCCCGGACGGCAGCCCGGATCCTCGCGCTCGCCCCTGCCGAGCAGAAAAACCGGGCTTTGCAGCTGATGGCCGCTGCTGTCCGCGCCCAGACGGCCGCCATTTTGGCGGCCAATGCCGAGGATGTCGCGGAAGCGCGCGGCGCAGGCGTAACCGGGGCCTTTCTCGACAGGCTTTCGCTTGATGCCAAGCGTGTGGAAGCGATCGCTGAGGGCATCGATACCGTGCGCGCGCTCAAAGACCCCGTTGGCGCCGTCACCGAATCCTGGACCCGGCCCAACGGCATGCGAATCGAGCGAGTCCGCGTGCCTCTTGGTGTGGTGGGCATTATCTATGAGAGCCGGCCGAACGTAACCGCCGATGCCGGCGTGCTGTGCCTGAAAGCCGGCAACGCGGCAATCTTGCGTGGCGGCTCCGACAGCATGCGGTCAAGCCGCGCAATCCTTGCAGCGCTGACCGAAGGCCTGCGCGCTGCCAACCTGCCCGAGGCCGCTATCCAGCTTGTCCCGACCCGCGACCGCGCAGCCGTTGGTCTGATGCTGGCTGGACTCAATGGCAATATCGACGTGATCGTGCCCCGTGGCGGTAAAGGCCTGGTCGCGCGCGTTCAGGCCGAGGCGCGGGTGCCGGTATTCGCGCACCTTGAAGGCGTGTGCCACGTCTTTGTCCACGAAGCGGCCGCGCTCGATATGGCCAAAAAGATTGTTCTGAACGCCAAAATGCGCCGGACCGGAGTTTGCGGCGCGGCGGAAACGTTATTGGTCGATCGCGCGGTTGCATCCACGCATCTCAAGCCGCTGATCGGCATGCTGATCGATGCCGGCTGCGAAATTCGCGGCGACCAGGCAACCTTGGCAACCGACAAGCGGGTGAAACCGGCAACTGAGGAAGACTGGGGCACCGAATATCTCGATGCCATCATTGCCACCAAGGTGGTGGACGGGCTTTCCGCAGCGATCGAGCATATCGAGCAATACGGATCGCATCACACCGACGCGATCATTACCGACGACCAGGCCGCCGCCGAACGGTTCCTGCGCGAGGTCGACTCGGCGATCGTGTTGCACAATGCGTCGACTCAATTTGCCGACGGCGGCGAATTTGGCTTCGGCGCGGAGATCGGCATCGCCACCGGACGGCTGCATGCGCGCGGGCCAGTGGGCGTCGATCAGCTCACGACCTTCAAATACCGTATCCACGGTAGCGGTCAGACCCGGCCGTGAAATCCAAAAAACCCGCGAACGCCGAGCGCCTGCTACCCCCTCATGCGCCCGGCATGAGGATCGGCCTGTTTGGTGGAACTTTCGACCCGCCGCATCAAGCGCATCTTGCGGCGGCTCTCCTCGCGCTCAAGCGCCTCCGGCTCGATCGTGTCTGGTGGCTGGTCACCCCTGGCAACCCGCTCAAAAATACCCGCGGCCTGGCTCCACTCGCCAAACGAACCGCCGCTGCGCGCGCGCTCACGAGTTCATCCGCGCATCGACATCACAGGTCTCGAAGCTGTCATTAAGACGAGATACACCTACGATACGATATCTTGGTTGCTGGCCCGGTGTCCGGGGGTCCGATTCGTCTGGATTATGGGCGCGGACAATTTGCGGAGTTTTCATCGCTGGCAGAAGTGGCACAAAATTGCGGAGCTGGTGCCTATCGTCGTGATCGACCGCCTGGGCCCAAGCCTTTACGCCGCTGCCAGCCCGGCGGGCAACGTCCTTGCCCGCTTCCGAATTCCGGAACACGACGCCGCGGCACTGCTCGACCGCAAACCGCCAGTATGGGCCTACCTGCACGGCCTCAAATCGCCTCTGTCCTCAACGGCATTACGCGCCCTGCGCACGCAGGATGGAACGCCCGGCCGAACGCGCCGCAAGAGTTCAAAGAGCGCAAAGAAGCCCAAACGCGCGAAAACAGGGGGTAAGAAACGTGGAAAGAAGGCCCCAAAACGCAAAATCACTGCCAAGAGCCGAAGGCGTCCGGCCACTAAGAGCCGCAGGCGTCTGGGTAGCAAGAGCCGCAGGCGTCAGGGTAGAAAGAAAAGCGCGAGATAACTATCTTTTGTCGAGACCCCCGGTTCGCGCCGGGGTGAGTGCAACCCACGGAAAGGATCAGCGCCTCTGAACACTCCTGCACTCTCTCGGGCTTCGCGTCGTAAGCCCGAACCCGTCTCCCGGCACCCGACTGCCAGGGAGACGCTCCGCACCGTCCTTGCGCGTCTTGATGACATGAAAGCCGAGGACAGCGTCGCCATCGATCTCTCCGGAAAATCGTCAATCGCCGACTACATGGTCGTGACCAGCGGCCGCTCACAGCGTCATGTCAGCGCCGTTGCCGAACATGTCGTCAAGGACCTTAAAGACGCGGGAGCCGTGCACATCCGTGTCGAAGGAATGCGGCAGGGCGACTGGGTACTCATCGATGCCGGCGACGTCATTGTTCATGTCTTCCGGCCTGAGGTCCGCACCTTCTACAATCTGGAAAAGATGTGGTCGGCGACTGGCAAGGACGTACGGCGGTCGAGCTGATAGTCTGGCGGAGCGATGCGCATCGTCGTTGCCGCTGTCGGACGCCTGAAAAAGGGTCCGGAAACCGAACTGTCCGAGCGCTACCGCAAGCGCGCGGTTCAAACGGGCCGTCAACTCGGCCTGCGCGACGTCGAGATCGTCGAAATCAGGGAAAGCCGGGCCGGTGAACCCGCCAAGCGCATGCTTGAGGAATCGATCGCGCTGGCCAATGTCATCCCGAAAGAGGCCGCGGTCGTTCTTCTCGATTCACGCGGGCAAAACGTCGACAGCGCCGGTCTCGCGGCTCAGCTTGCGACATGGCGGGCCAATGGCCGGCCCGCGATTGTTTTCATGATCGGCGGCGCTGACGGGCTGGCGCCGAGTGTCTGCGAGAAAGCGGACCTGCGCCTGTCATTCGGAGCGGCGACCTGGCCCCATCAGTTGATCCGCGTCATGTTGCTGGAACAGCTTTACCGCGCCACGACCATCCTGACCGGCCACCCATACCACCGGGCCTAAATTAACGGCTGCCCGCGCCATACCCAGATTTGGTCGCAATCCACGTCAATAGGTTACCGATGATGAACTTGCCGTTCGAGCCTGCCGGCGTATCGTGAAAGCGATGATTTGCTTTGGGGGATTCGGCCAATTCGGTCTGCGCACCGCGCTTGTCGCGGGGCTCGGTCTGGTATTGCCGGTCGCCCTGGCCGGGGCGCAGGAGCGCCCGGTTTTGCTCGCGCAGAACACCAACACAGAGAAAATCGACGCTCTCAAGCAGCACGATGATGAGCTCAAGTCCGCACGCGACGAGCAACGCAAATCGGTGGAAGCCGAAGCGGCGCTGAAACGGGAGATCGAACAGATCGGCGCCGACCGGCGCAAGCTCAATCAGGATCTGATCGACACCGCTACGCGCTTGCGTGGCGTTGAATCCAAAATCGCGGCCACGCAAGAGAGGCTCAAGCCGCTCGACGACAACGAGCGCAATATTCGTAAATCGCTCGACGGCCGCCGCGCGGTGATCGGCGAGGTCCTGGCCGCATTGCAGCGGATCGGACGCCGCCCGCCCGCGGCGCTGATTTCAAGTCCGGAAGATGCGTTACAGTCGATACGGACCGCGATGGTGCTCGGCGCGGTGTTGCCCGAGATGCGGCAAGAAGTCGAAGCACTCGCCAGCGACCTCTCCGCGTTGGTCGCGCTGCGCAAAAAAATTGACGCAGAGCGCGATCAGCTGAAGACCGAAATGGCCTCGCTCGACGGCGAACAGGCGCGCATGACCGCGCTGGTGGAAGAACGTCAGAAGCAACTGGGCGAGCACGAGAAAGCGCTCGACGCAGAACGGGCCCGCGCCGGAATTCTCGGACACCAGGTCGATAATCTCAAAGATTTGATCGCCAAACTCGAACAGGGCCTCGATCCGGCGACTCGCGAAGCACGCGACGCCGCCCGCGATAGCCGTCCCGCGCTGTCGGCATTCCGCGATCCGGGCCGCCTGGCGCCGGCCGTGGCTTTCGCCTCCTTGCGCGGACAAGTTCCTATTCCGGTTAACGGCGTAAAGTTGAAGGAATTTGGGACCCCGGACGCCAATGGCGGGGCCGAAAAGGGCGTTTCCATCGCAACCCGCGCCGGGGCGCAGGTTACAGCGCCGGCCGATGGCTGGGTGGTATATGCCGGTTCATTTCGGTCCTATGGGCAACTCTTGATCCTTAATGTCGGCGGCGGCTATCATGTCTTGCTCGCTGGGATGGATCGGATATCAGTTGATCTCGGGCAGTTCGTGCTGACCGGGGAACCCGTTGCAGTAATGGGAAATGGCTCCCATATCGCCGCTATCCTAGCGACAGGTTCCAGCCAACCGGTGCTCTACGTTGAATTTCGTAAGGACGGGGTTCCCGTCGATCCAGGCCCATGGTGGGCAGCTGGCGAAGGCGAAAAGGTTCGCGGATGATGCGCAAGACCTCACTTATTCTTCTCGGCGCGGCGGCGGGAGCAGCAATGACGCTGCTCGCGGTTCAGCCGCGTATCGTTTTTCTTGGCGCGACCGCCAAGGCAGCTGCGGCCGATACATACCGGCAGCTCAATCTGTTCGGTGACGTATTCGAGCGCGTGCGCGCCGATTACGTCGAGAAGCCGGACGACAGCAAGCTGATCGAAACTGCGATCAACGGCATGCTGGCCGGGCTTGATCCGCACTCGAGTTACATGGATGCCAAAAGTTTTCGCGACATGCAGGTGCAGACACGCGGCGAATTCGGCGGGCTCGGCATCGAGGTCACCATGGAAGATGGCCTGATCAAGGTCGTGGCGCCGATCGATGACACGCCTGCCGCCAAAGCCGGCGTCATGGCGAATGACATCATCACCAAGCTCGACGACGAGCAGGTGCAAGGTCTGACGCTCAACCAGGCCGTCGAAAAAATGCGCGGGCCAGTGAACACCAAGATCAAGCTCACCATCATGCGCAAGGGCCAGGACAAGCCGGTCGAAGTATCGATCACGCGCGATGTCATCCGGGTGCGCTCGGTGCGCTCGCAGAACGAGGGCGAGGACGTTGGCTATATCCGCCTCACGCAATTCAATGAGCAGACCACCGAAGGGCTGAAGAAGGCGATCACCGACATCAGTGCGAAGATCTCCGACGACAAGCTCAAGGGTTATGTTCTCGACCTGCGCAACAATCCGGGCGGCCTGCTCGATCAGGCGATCTCGGTGTCGGATGCCTTCCTGCAAAAAGGCGAGATCGTTTCCACCCGAGGCCGCAATGCAGAAGAAACCCAGCGGTTCAATGCACGGCCCGGCGATCTGACAAAGAACAAACCGCTCATTGTGCTGATCAATGGTGGTTCAGCCTCGGCGTCTGAAATCGTCGCCGGCGCGTTGCAGGATCACAAACGGGCAACCGTCATCGGCACCCGTTCGTTCGGCAAAGGCTCGGTGCAAACGATCATTCCGCTCGGCTCCGGCAATGGCGCACTGCGTCTGACGACGGCGCGCTACTTCACTCCGTCGGGCCGTTCGATCCAGGCGAAAGGCATTTCACCTGACATCGAGGTTCTTCAGGACGTGCCGGAAGAACTCAAGGCAAAGACCGACACCAAGGGCGAGGCCTCGTTGCGCGGTCACCTCAAGGGCGATGAAGGCAAGGAGCAAACCGGCTCGCAATCCTACATCCCGCCGGAGCCCAAGAACGACAAGGCACTCAACATGGCGCTCGATCTCCTGCGCGGAACTCAGGTGAATTCGGCGTTCCCGCCGAACTCCAAGACGCCGGTTCCGAACTAAGCGCTGGCAGAACGTCAAACGATAGTGCGGGGCGGCCGAACGGCCGCCCCGATCGTTTTCAGGCCCATGTCTTTCAGGCCTATGTCAACGCGTTTTGCGCTCCCCAAGCGGTATGTCGCGATCCCAGCGTGCAAACGTCGCGTGCTAAACTCCGCCGATGATTCGCGAGGATCCCGCGCTGTGGCACCGGACGATCTGAACACTCCGCTCGGCCAGATCAAAAGCAAACGCCTGCCGAATATCCCCGGAACCGCGCCGCAATGGCTGGCCGGTGTGCTGGGGCTGTCCGGCCTGGTGGTCGTCGGATGGGCCGTTTTTGTCAAGGATCCGCTGGGCGGCGAGCCGGTGGCCGTCGTTGCAACCGAGCAGACGGCGACGAAACCAACCGCACGCGACAACGCCAAGGACGGCAAGGAGCACGCGCGGCACGACGGCCCATCCACGAGCGCGCCCGAGACCGTCGTTGCGCCCTCGCCGCCGCCCGGATCGCGGACGGTCACCATCATCGACGGTTCCAGCGGCGCGCGGCAACAGGTTACCATTCCGGGCAATGCGCCTGGGGCAAGCGCTTTGCTCGATCCCAAACTGCTTGAGACCACGCGCCATGGCTCAATTCCCAAAATCGGACCAGACGGCACGCGCCCGTCGGCGCGTTATGCGCATCCACGCCAGGTCCCGCCGAACAAGAAGGACATGCCGGTCATTGCCATTGTCGTTGGCGGGCTTGGCATCAGCGCCTCCGGCACCGCCGATGCATTCGCAAAACTTCCGGCATCGGTGACTTTCGCTTTGGCGCCGTACGGCGCTGATCTTGAAAAACTCGCTGAACACGCCCGCGCCGACGAGCACGAAGTGCTCTTGCAGGTCCCGATGGAGCCGTTCGACTATCCGGACAATGATCCTGGCCCGCAAACACTGCTGACCTCGCTCTCATCGGAACAGAATATCGACCGGCTGCATTGGCTGATGAGCCGGTTCCAGGGTTATGTCGGTATCATGAGCAACATGGGCGCGCGTTTCACCGCGTCCGAACCGGCGCTCGCCCCGGTGTTGCAGGACGCCGCCAAGCGTGGACTTATTTTTGTCGATGACGGCTCATCGTCCCGCAGCATTGCGAGTCAGCTCGCCGGCAGCCACAACCTGCCTTTTGCCAAAGCCGACATCGTCCTCGACATCGTCCCGACGCCGGTTGAGATCGACCACGCGCTGGCGCAGCTCGAGATGAGAGCACGCGACGCCGGAACCGCGGTCGGATTTGCGACGGCTCAACCGGCGACCATCGCGCGTCTTGCCGAATGGGCGAAGAAGGCGGAATCGCGCGGCTTCCTGCTCGAGCCGATTACCATGGTGGCGATCAAGGCCAAGTCGTCGTAACATCATTTCGAAAGCGCGAGACTTACGCGCGAAAGCTCGAGACTTATGTGCGAAAGCTCGAGAACTCATGTGCGAAAAGCATGAAACTCATGTGCGCGAATTGACGGACGGAAAATGCCCCCCCAGGACTCGCTACCTTATCGTCCCTGCGCCGGCATGATGGTGCTTAACCGCGCCGGGCTCGTATTCATTGGTCGGCGTACGGACGGTCCTGAACACGTCGACCCCACGCATGTCTGGCAGATGCCGCAAGGCGGCATCGATGAGAACGAGGACCCTTACAAGGCGGCACTGCGCGAACTGTACGAAGAAACCAGCATTCGTTCGGTGCAAAAACTCGGCGAGATTGCCGAATGGCTGGCCTACGACCTTCCGGGTCATGTTGTGAAAGAGGCCTGGGGCGGAAAATACCGTGGCCAGAAGCAGAAATGGTACGCGCTGCGGTTTACCGGCAATGACGGCGAAATCGATATCGCCCAGCCTGGCGGCGGCCACAAACCTGAATTCGTCGAATGGCGCTGGGTGGCCATGCAGGAATTGCCGGACCTGGTGATCCCATTCAAACGGGACATCTACCTGCGCGTCGTCCGCGAATTCGAGCGCTTCGCGCGCTGACATGCGGGGTAGCTAGTGTATGGAGTCATAAACGCGCATATCCGCTCGCAGGGGGTAAAGCGGACATCGACTCGATTGTGATCAGGCGTCTCTTTACGTCTGCTCGGCGGCACAGGGAGCGGAACCTTAGGAAAGCATTGCGCCGATTTTATAATTCTGCCCGATCATATCGGTGGCGCCGATCAAGTGGATTTTCCGGCGAATGAGCTGAGCAGCCTTGTCGCCCTCGGTTCAACTAGTAGCGGGACGAGGCCTGAACGGGCTTGACAGCGATGGGCTCGGTCTTAGGCGCGTATGCGCCGCACAAGAACGTTGTAACAATTATCGCCATTATGGCGACGTCGAGAGCGATATCTACAAGCCTTTTCAATATCTATGTCTCTGAGCCGCGGCGTTTACGATACCAGGCAATGTCAGGCCCAAAACTGGTGAGGTTCGTAACCTGAGTCCTTGGACAGAAACGCCTTTTTTTGTTCACCAGAATTCTCATCGCGTTGTGCATATTGCTGAATTATTTCGGCCGCTCTTTTGCGCTGCGTTTCATCAAGCGCAATATATAATTTGACGAAAAAATCCGTGAACCAAACTGTGACCATGTAGGCTGGTCGAGTAGCAGAACGCTTGTGCGACATGATGTCTGCGGGAGCTGACATTTAATTAATCGATCAGGTCCGATCCGGCGTAAGCACTTCGTGATTGTGAGATGTGGCAGCGGCCCACAACAAGAAGGCTAAGATCACGGTGATGAGCGCAAAGTCGACGGTGACGGTTGGCATTGGTTTCAAAGTGCCGTCCCCCTTGTCGCCACACACCTAGGCGGTCCGGTCATTTCAAGTCTTGGCCAGAAACGACACTTGATAGGACCAGCGCGACAAAACTTATGTCTGGTGCGACGAAGCTTTGGTTAGCTCCAAGGGCTGGTATTTTCGTAATGGTGGCCAGTGCAGCTTCCCGGCAAATAGATTCAGAATTTTGGCAGGAGCGTCTTTCGACATGAGTTGAGCGACAATCTGGTGTTCTAACCTCTTTGATTGCGGCGCACCTCGACCAATGCGGTCGTTCGACGACGGAAGTAGAATTTATCTCTATCCCGCACGTCGGCGATCTTCATCATCGGTATGAAAGTTGCACGGTATAATGTCCGCTTTCGGGGTTTAGCAGACATCGACAAATCTCGCGATTTGTCGGCACACAGCCTAGTGCATCGCCGTGCCGGTCAGGTGTCGATCGACTTCCTTGAAATGATCGAGCCGCGTAATCAGCTTGTCAAATTCCGACCCCGGTTCCAGCTTTGCGATCTGGCTTTCCAATTCATTGATACGCGTCGCAATCGTGCCGCGATCGAAATCTTCGACCGCTTCGGCGACATCCGCCAGAACAGTCAGACCGTGCGCTGAGACTTCGGCGAAACCGCCCAGCACGACGATTTTCTGCGCACCGCTGGCGCCATAGACCGTCAGAATGCCGGGACGCAGCGTCGTGACCATCGGCGCGTGATCTGCAAGCACGCCGAATTCGCCCTCTGCGCCGGGAACATCGACTTGCTCCACGTCGCCGGAAAACAGCAACTTTTGCGGCGACACAAGTTCGAAATGAAAATTAGCCATGGCGCGCTATCGTCCCCGGGTCAGGCCGCTTCCGCCGCGAGTTTCTTCCCCTTCTCGAC